>CAWEGN010000001.1:0-662500 GCA_963808805.1 uncultured Acidobacteriaceae bacterium
TCCACCTGCCTGGTCGCGATTTCGATTTTTGCCGGAGCGACCGTGCTGCCGCGCACGGTGGCGCCAGCTTCAATGGCGATGGCGCCCGCCGTTTTGGTGGATTGCACGATGGCCTGCGCGAGGCCGTTGAAGAGCGAGCGGCGCGGCTCCTTGTCGCTCTCCTGGCAGTTGGGATCGCCGTTGCCCACTCCAATGAGCGCGCCCTCGCCGGCGATCTTGAAGTGAACGAGATTCGACGCCGTGGGAATGGCGCGGCCCGCGCTGTCGAGCGCCTCGACGGTGAGAACGGCGACATCTTCGCCGTCGGCGTCGATGGCCGTGCGATCGGCGGTGAGCCGCAGCGCTGCAATCGGTCCCGTTGTCTCGCGCTTCTCCGTGAGCAGGAGCCAGCCGTTCTTCCATCCGTGCGCCTCGATGACGCCCGGCTCGTAGCGCACCTTCCACTCCACGTGCCCGAGGCGCGGAACCTTTTGCCGGCCGGCGCTCTTGCCGTTGACGATCAGCTCCACTTCGTCGAGGTTGGAGTGTACCCACACGGGAATCTCGTCGCCTTCCCTTCCTTCCCATGTCCAGTGCGGGAAGAGATGCAGCACAGGCTCCTTGGTCCACCACGCCTTGTAGTAGAAGAAGCTGTCCTTGGGAAATCCGCAGGTGTCTACGATGCCGAACTGCGAGTTGATCGAGGGCCATCCATAAGGCGTGGGCTCGCCGCGATAGTCGAAGCCGGTCCAGGCAAAGCCGCCCGCCTCCCACTGGCGCGTGGCGTAGAAGGTCCACCACTCCTCGGCGAGCTCGCCCCAGCCCGGCTGATTCACGTCGTATGCGCTCAGCGTGTTGCGCAGGGGGTCGGTTTGATAGCAGCCGCGCGTCGAAATCGCGCTGGCGGTCTCGGAACCGTAGATGGGCTTGCCGGGATGTTTCAAGTGGAAGCCGTCAGGAAATTGCAGGTGATAGTTGAAGCCGGCGATGTCGAGCGCGGTGGAGTCGCCTGTTTCGTTGTCGCCATCGACGGCCGCGGAGACGACGCGCGTGGGGTCGAGCTCGTGGCAGCGCCGCACCATAGTGGCGGCAATCTTCGCGCCCTCTTCGGCCATCGGGCCTTGCAGCCGATCCTCCTCGTTACCGATCGACCATAGGATGATCGACGGCGAGTTGCGGTAGCGCTTGACCATCGCTTCAAGCTGCGCCAGGCCCTCGGGGCTGGAGTTCATCTGGCGCGTTTCGCACATCACCATCATGCCCATGCGGTCGCATGCGGCCACCAACTCCGGCGTGGGCATGTTGTGCGAGGTGCGAATGGCGTTGCAGCCCATTCCCTGGAGCACGCCGACGCGGAAGGCCTGCAGGCGGTCGGGCAGCGCCACGCCGACTCCGGCGTGGTCCTGGTGGTTGCAGGTGCCCTGGATCTTCATGCGACTGGCCATTCAGCGAGAAGCCATGGTCGGCGTCGAAGCGGGCAGTGCGCACGCCGAAGGTGACGCGCTCGGCATCGCGGACCTTGTCTCCCGATTTGACGGTAACGATGGCGGTGTAGAGGTTGGGAGTGTCGACGGACCAGAGGGCCGGCTGGCCGATGCTAGCGGTTGCCTGGAAGGTTGCAGCCCCGTCCACGGCGATCTGCTGCGCAGGCGCATCGGCCGTTGCCACGGTATTTCCGGCGGCATCCAGAATCTGCCAGCTCACCGCGGCTGCTTCGGAGGACTTGCCTTCATTGACGACGCCGGCGCCGAGCGAAAGCGCCGCGGCACTGCCGTTGACCTCGGCGCGGATGGTGCTCTCCCACCTGCCCAGGTGCAGCGCATCCGTTTTCGTCAGCCACACGTGGCGGTAGACCCCGGCGCCCTCGTAGAACCAGCCGGCGCCATAGCTCGCGTCCACGCGGGCGACGATGCAGTTTTTGGCGCCGATGGCAAGGAAGTCGGTGATGTCGAAGCGGAAGGGGGCGTAGGCGTTGTCGTTGCGCCCGATGAAGCACCCGTTGACAAAGAGGAGGATGTCGCGAAAGGCGCCGTCGAACTCGACGGCGATGCGGCGGCCGGCGTCGCTGGCTGGGATCAAGAACTCGCGCCGGTACCAGCCCACGCTGGTCTCCGGATAGCGCCGGCCCAGCGGCTTGTACCCATGCGATTGCAGCTCGTCGTCGTGAACGAAGGGCAGCTCCACGGCCCAGTCGTGGGGCAGGTTCAGCGAGCGCCATTTCGAGTCGTCGTAACCCACGCGCGCGAACTTGAAGTCGCCCGTCTTGGCGAAGGCATCCTGGTTGATCGCGAAATCCATATCCTTGTACGGGTCGCATCCGTTGCCGAATTGGAACTTCCAGCCAAAGTCGAAAAGGAGTTGCTCGCGCGGGGCCACGACCGCCAATGCGCCAACTCTTGCAGCCTGAGGAGATGCGGCGAGCAGAGCGGCGGCGCGCGCCCATGCCGGCTGAGCGATGAGCGAGGATGCGGAGAGCGCCACACCGGAACAAAGCAGATCGCGGCGGGTGATTGGAGACATAGAAGACCTCTTTCGCATGGAAGATTCGCCCCGGATCAAAGCCCATCGTAAAGCGGCGGCAACAAGGCACTATAAATCAGCCCGCGCCTCGCTGTATACGCTTTCATGCCTTCCCGGCATTGCCCCTCAGCCCAGGTTCCGGTCACGCCGCACCGGATTTGACGATCTGCAAGTGTGCTACATTCAAACTGTCACGCCGCTCCGCGGAGAGATGGCCGAGCGGTTTAAGGCGCACGCTTGGAAAGCGTGTGTACTTTAACGAGTACCGTGGGTTCGAATCCCACTCTCTCCGCCATGTGTTACCATATCCTATTCATTCCATTAGCAAGTCATAGAAAATAGACGACTTTTGCGATTCCCGCCTGGCCAGAATTGGCGATTGCCTGCCACGTCCACCACGAATCGATTGACTCTCCGCTCTTGGTTTCTTTGCCGGAAGGTGTGAGCGTGACTGCGAATTTACAAGTTTCACGATGCGACTGAGGGCCTTCTCGGCGGAGCCTGCGTGGGCCGTTTCCAGGGATTCCCGGTGGAAACACTCGGGGATCGAGCAACGTTGCGCTTTAGTAGATCATCTACTTCAAGTTGAAAACGACGTTGATCGTTGTTTCAACTTCTAATGGCTCGTTGCTGAGCCTGTACGGCTTGTAGCGCCAACTCCGCACGGCATCGATGGCGGCCTGCTGCAACATGGCCGGTCCGTCCACAACGTGCAAATCCTTAATCGTTCCGTCCTTTGAAATCGTGGCGTGCAGCACCACAGTGCCTGACACCTGGGCTGCCTTAGCGATGGGCGGATAAACGGGCTGCGTCTCGTGAATCAGCATTCCGGCCGCGACGCCAGATGAAATGGAAAGCGGTTTGGAAGGTACAACTTTAACGGCGGTCTGTGCGTGCCCACTGAAGGCGCTGACATTCGCGCTGCTACCGCCAAGACCATCCGCACCGTTCGTGCCAAAGCTCACGGGGGGAGGCGCATTTTCCGCGGTTTGCTTCCCAATGCCTTGCGGAATCTGCGTTGGCGCAGTGAGTTGATCGTCCATCATTTTCGCCTGCATTTTCGTCGGCGCCTGCGGCGACTTCACTCTGTCCTCTGCATTGGCCGGCTGGTTATCCGTTGCCTGTTGCTTTTCGGCCGCTGCCGACGGCTTTTCCTGAGTTAGCGATTTACTAGCCGGCGGATTCGGAGCGTGTGTCTCCAGCTGAGTAGCGGTTGCTTCTGGAAGTGGCTGAACAGGTTGTTTCGCCGCGGACTTCGTTCCATGATGGAACAGCGGAGCCGCGAAGATGAGCAGAAGCAGAATCGAACAGGCGCTGACAGGCGCAACGATTATCCACTTCTTCCTCGCTGTCTTCCGCCCTTCCTCAACTCCGGAATTCGATTGAAACGATTGGAAGAGGCCCTCGTCAGCTTTGATTCTCAATGGGGCCGTGGGTTCGGGTGAGTTACTCATTCCATCCACCATAGCGACGTTTGGCAAACCGGGCGCCACGGGAACCTCATCGGTGGTATAGCTAGCCTCCAGCCCTTGCGAAGCGCGGCTGGACGATCCATCCGCCGGCTCGCTGGTCAACTCTTGCTGCTTAACAAGGGCTGGTGCGGACGAAGCTGAACCCGAAATACGCGGTTTGTCCACCAAAGATGCTAGGGTTGCATCGCGGTCAACGGATTGCCCAGGCGGCTTTGGAGTCTTGCCGAGGGAATGAGCGGCTATCCACGCTCCCCATTCGTCACCAGAGTTGACAGGCTTAGCCGTAGGAGATGCTCCGCTATCCCCATCGCTGAAATCTTGTCGCTGCTTAACAAAGACTGGCGCAGACGAAGTTGAACCTGAAACACGCGGCCTGTCCACCAAAGATGCCACGGTTGCATCGCGGTCAATGGATTGCCCAAGCCCCTTTGGAGTCTCGGTGAAGGAATGAGAGTCCAGCCATGCTTCCCATTCTTCACGAGGGTTGGCAGGCTTAGCCGTAGGAGAACCTTCGCTATCCCATTCGCTGAAATCCGCGGGAAGCGTTTCAGGTAGCCACGGAGCTATTTTTTCTGGAGATGCCATTGACCGTCCTCACCTTTCTGATAGACAGCACCTTTGTACGTGCGCGTTTCGCGCGAGTTTGTCTTGGCGGCAGTGCGCTCGCCTGTTACTTCCGCCGGCGCCGAATCTGCAGGGGCAGCGTTGGTTGCTGTGAAAGTCCGCGTGAACGGCGTATCAGTGGCTGCGGTTGGTTGCGAAGCAGTGTCAGGCGATCCTTTCACCTCAAGCACGACCGCGGCTTGCGCCGTCGCGTGTTTTTCAGTATCCGATGGAGTGAACGATACGGAGAGGTTATATGTCCCCGGCGCGAGTACGTGGCCCGCGGAAGGAGTGTAGACAAATGTTCCCGGAACTGATGCCGTAGCGTTCAACTGAGTGGCGCTCAACGCGGCGCCGTAGGAAATAGTAGAGGGGGCCAGCCAGATGATTTGGGTGGGTAACTTCTCGGTAATCGTGAGCGGCACGACGGCAGACGCCGTTGTGTAATTCAGTGTGTCGGTCGGAGTGAAGGTTACTGAGAGCTCATGCACTCCCGGCGCAAGTATCTCGCCCGCAGCAGGTGTATAGGCAAAAGATCCCGGCACCGTTGCTGTGGCGTTGAGCTGAGTAGCGCCGATGGCCGCGCCGTAGGCAATCGGATCCGGCGCCGGCCAAGTGATGGCAGGAGCTGCCTTGGCCACACTCAGCGTCGTGGCAGTTTGCGAAGTTGTGTAGCCCACAGTATCCGCGGGAGTGAAAGCGGCCGAGAGTTTGTGCTCCCCAGCCGCAAGCACAGCCCCTAACCCAGGGTTGTATTTGAATATTCCAGGAACCGACGCCGCGGCACACAGTTGCTTGGCGCTCAGCTGTGTGCCGTATGTGATTGGATCCGGTTTCGGCCACTGGATGGCAGACGTTGCTTTGGCCACAGTGAGCGGCACGGTGGCCGTTGCTGTGGCGTAGTTGGCAGTGTCCGTGGGGGTGAAGGTTACCGAGAGCTTGTGCATTCCCGGGGGGAGAACCTCGCCCGGCGCGGGAGAGTAATCGAGTCTTCCAGGTACCGGCGCCGAGGCATTGAGCTGAGCATTGTCCAATGCGGCGCCGTAGATGATCCCGGCAGGTGTTGGCCAAGAGAGGGCCGGCGTTGCCTTGGCCACAATAATTGAAATTGCGGCTTGCAGCGGAGCGTAGGTGCCGGAGTCCGACGGAGTGAATGTGACCCACAGCGTGTGCATTCCCGCCGGAAGCACGTAGCCTGGGCCGGGCGTGTAAACAAGGGTTCCTTCTACAGATGCTGTGGCATTGAGCTGGGCGAAGGTGAGCTTGTCCCCGTAAGTAATCAGGTCGGGTGTCGGCCACGTGATGATCGCAGTCTCGCGCGCATCGGCCGGAGACAAAACCGGGGCGCTCGGCGGTTCAAGACCGCTGGAATTCGCTTGCGCAATGCTTCTTTCGACATTTCGAAAGCCAGAATCCAGATTCCTTCCTCGTGGAATAGGGCGTCCGGTAATCGAGCTGGCCATCTCCTTGCTGATCCGCGAAATACGTGTTTCGGCGTGCCCGGTGTCGCCGGACTGCAGTGCACGCGCCGCGTCCTGATCATTGGGAATCTTCCATCGCACCGGCCTGCAAAGCGCCTTGGTGACAACGTCTTCATTCACCGTTTCGTGAAAACGGGAGTCAAACCGGTTGATCACGATTTCCAGGTTTGGACTTCCTTCGGTGAAGAACTGTGAGATAAGGCGATTTGAATTGCGCAGCTCGGAGATGCCGGTCTGGCTGACCAGGTAAATGGTAGAGGCATCTTCGAAGAGAACCTTAGCTGCCACATCGATCCTCGATCCCACATCTACGATCACATGATCGAATTCGCGCCGCGCGATTGCGATCAGCTTTTCGATGGCGCCTTTGGAGACCTCACCCTCGGGGACTTTGGTGGGAGCCGCCAGCACGAATACTCCTGACCGATGCTTGACCAGGAGATTTTGAAGAAGACTCGCATCCAGCCGATCGATATTCCGGAGGGCATCCATCGTCGAGTAACCCGCGGAAATCCCCAGGCACAGTGCCGCGTCTCCAATGGGGAGAGCGAGGTCGATCAGCAGGATCCTTTGGTCGGATTCCTGGGCCAGGGCGATGGCAACATTGCAGGCGACCGTCGTAACGCCGGATCCTCCTTTGGAACCGGCAAAGACGAGCAACTTTCCCACAGCCTTCTCTGCTGGGAGAACTTTCTCACGAAGGGTGGTATTGGTCCGAACAAGAGCCTCGTCGATAGCGCCTTGCTCGAGGGGTAAAAGGAGGTACTCACGAGCGCCTGCATGCATGAAGCGGACCGCAAATTTCGGATCGGTATTCTCCGAATAGACCATGATCGTTCCCGCGTTGGTGGCACTCGCTCTTTCTACTAGTTCCAGAGCGACATCTGGGTCACTATCCAAGTCGAGGATGACAGCGTCGAACGAAGCCAGCAATCTTTGCAAGTGACCAAGTTCCGGGGGGTAGGAATCGAGCTCGCGGACATTGACCCGACGAGTTTCATCAAGAGCCTTGGCCACTGCCGAGCGTCTCTCCTCGTCTGGGCCGATCACTGCAACCGACAAGAACTCGGCCGCTATGATGTCGGTATGTTTGGCGCCAAAATTTGGTGACACGTCTGCTGAATTCACGGTATGAAGTGCTCCTTGAGGTACCAGCTCCTTTTCCGCTCAAATCTCAAATCGACATGCTGTCGGGGAGCCGAACTCACGGGCTTCTTCTGCCCATAACGAACAAGTGTGGTGCAATTCTGGGGAGAACCTCCAATGCGAGCGCCAATCTAAGACTGCCTGCCACACAAGCTGCCGTGGAAAGATGGTAACCATTTTTAGTCTGATACGGAACTTAGATAACCATAATTATGCGTTACTATAGTGTTATTAGTCATTCCGGGCGCGCCGTTTCTCCAGCCGAGCGATTATAGTTCTCTTGCGATCAGCAAGATTAGATAGCTATAGCGACCACGAATCGGTAGGCCAGGTGTTCAAGTCACTTCCGGTCTAGCCACGCAAGTAATGTAAAATCAACTCATTACGCCGAGAGCTTTGCTTGGCGCTCTTTTTTGCCTAGCCATCAACATTCTGTCAGCACATTTGTGTGCAGCGGCTTCAGATTGTCCGGGCCAGCGATATACACGATCCGGTGAGAGGGACAACAGCTCCCCACCTCACGAGGTTCATATTCTGGCTGGGGTATATAAATGCCGCCTTTTCCGGGTCTTGCCAACAGGTGGACTCTGGACCATCGAGTCCGCCCTCACCGGGACTGCATAGGGAGCAATACCCCCTAAGTTTCTATGGGTGCATGCGATTTCGGCACATAAGGCGTCCGCCCTGGACACTTTCTCGGCAAACTGGTTCAGACTCTGAGTGCTCAGGGGCCCCCAGATGACCGTGCCAGGCTGTAGGCTCTCACAGAGTCGCGCCGACCTGTCGAGTTTGACCCTGGGCTTGTCGGTGCAGGCAGCTTTGGAAGCCGCTTGCAGGGAAGCGGAATCGGCGCAGCCCGTCTGTCCCTCTTCTGCCGCCTGGCCGTTGCGCCGCGCATTGTTTCCCGTGGCGGCTGCGCCTGCGAACCCGCCGATTTCCATCCTGCACCTTGCTATTCAAGACTCCCCGAACCTGTTGCATCAGCCGCGCCGATCGAGAACTTCGTTCAGGGTCGACATGCAAGCACCTTCAGGAACAGAGCTAAAAAAAGCTACCAAAATGACCTCTCTTACGCTAACGCTTATCCCGAGTGGGCGACTGATGAGAGACGGTGTGGCGTTAGGATAAGGAACGGGGAGTAGGTCCGATGCTTGTCGTTCACGTGCATGTGCGGGTCAAACCCGAGTCGGTTGCCGGCTTCAGGCAGGCTACCATCGAAAACGCCCGCTGCAGCGTTCAGGAACCCGGGATTGCGCGCTTCGAAGTGATCGAGCAGCAGGACGATGCGACGCGGTTCGTGCTGATCGAGGTCTACCGCACGCCGGAAGCAGCAGCCGCGCATAAAGAGACCGCTCACTACGCGAAGTGGCGCGATGCGGTTGCGCCTATGATGGCAGAGCCGCGTCATAGCGTGAAGTACAACGCCGCCTTCCCCGATCCACAAGGCTGGTAAAGCCATGCGCTTCGAGTTTGCGACCGCGACGCGCGTGATCTTCGGCGAGGGCGCGGCTGCGACCCTTCCCGAACTGACTCGCAGGTTTGGCACCCGCCCGCTGGTGGTGACCGGCGCATCGCCAGATCGTTCGGCGTCGCTGGTTTCGGCGCTCTCGGCGGAGACCTTCGCTGTGCCCGGCGAGCCGACGGTCAACCTGGTCCGCGAGGGCGCACGGCGCGTGCAGAATGCCGCCTGCGATGTCGTCGTCTCGATTGGCGGGGGCAGCGTAATTGACGCCGGCAAAGCGATTGCCGCCGTTGCCACCAACGGCGGTGAGCCGCTGGACTTTCTCGAGGTGGTAGGAAAGGGCCGCGTCATTGAAGCCCCGCCGTTGCCGTTTCTTGCGGCGCCAACCACGGCCGGAACCGGCAGCGAAGTCACGCGCAACGCAGTGCTCGGAGCGACGGAGCACGGCGTCAAAGCGAGCTTGCGAAGTCCCATGATGGCGCCTCGGGTGGCGCTGGTCGATCCCGAGCTGACGTACGGGCTGCCGCCTGCGGTCACTGCATACACTGGCCTCGATGCCCTGACGCAACTCATCGAGCCCTATGTGAGCGCGCGCGCCAATCCACTGGTGGACGCTATCTGCGTGGATGGAATCAGGCGCGTTGCCGGTGCGCTGCGCCGTGCCTACCATAACGGCACGGATCAGGATGCGCGATGCGACATGGCGCTGGCAAGCCTGTTCGGCGGCTTGGCGCTAGCGAATGCCGGACTGGGCGTTGTGCATGGCTTTGCGGCGCCGCTCGGAGGCTCGTGGAAGGCGCCGCACGGTGCGCTCTGCGCGGCGCTATTGCCGCACGGCATGGCGGCCAATGTAGCCGCGTTGCGGGCGCGCGCGCCGCAGCATCCCGCCCTGGAACGCTACACCGCCATCGCACGCCTGCTTACCGGTCTGAATGAAGCAAGCGCGGAGGATGGCATCGACTGGGTACGCGCGCTTTGTGTCGAGCTCAACGTCCCGCCACTGCGCGCCTGGGGGATCACCGAAGCCGATTTACCCGGAGTAGTCGAGAAAGCAGCGCGCGCCAGTAGCATGCAGGCCAACCCGCTTCAGCTCACGGGCGAGGAATTGCTTCTGATGGCAACGGCGGCACGGTAAGGGACTGACTCGGAGGACGGCCATGAGAACCTGGTGCAGATGCAGGCTAAGGCCTTCAGCGCGAGTGTCCTGGCGCATTACTGGCAATACTGAGATCGGTCTTGCTCAGTCTGCGTCAGGAGCATTTGGTCCAGGCCCACTTGCCACTCTGCGGGCTCTGTTTCGCATTTCCGTTTGGCAGTTCAGAAACCTGAGGAGCAGTGAAGGAACAAATCCGCAATCGCTCCTGGCGTTCAGTACGCGTTTCGAGAGAAACGCACCCCCGGTCCCCCGCTCCAACGCATCCGGGTACTGGAACACATCCGTCACAACAAATGGTAAACCGCTGAATCCACCACCGGGATCGGCAAATCAAAGGAGCCCGGCAATGAATTTTGACCGGCCGCGGTGCGATCCGTATTCTTTCAACAAAAAGCAGCACCGATCTTCACAGACCGGTTGTAGCCGGCCTGAATACAATTTTTACAGGTTAACCGACGCAAGGAGCAACTGCGGTCGGAGTTGCAGACGGAGGAAACATGAGACTTCGGGACAAAGTTGCAGTTGTGACGGGTTCTGCCAAAGGACTTGGGCGGGCTGTCGCACTAAGATATGCCCGGGAAGGCGCGGCCGTTGTCGCAGCGGATATCGACGAGCGGGAAGGCGCTGCCGTTGTTCAGAGCTTGAAGCAGGAGGGGTTGGAGGCTTGCTTCGTTGCGACGGACATATCCGATGAGAATTCGGTCAAAGGGCTGATGCGCACGGCCACCGAGAAATACGGGCACATCAACATTCTCTATAACAATGCCGCTGTGCTCAGTTACGAGCGAGAAGGGCCCGTGCACGAGTTGAGTGCGGAGACCTGGAATTATGTGCTGGGAATCAATCTTTCCGGACCGTTCTACTGCTCAAAACACGCCATCCCTTCCATGCTGAAGATTGGCGGTGGTTCGATCATTCACACTGGGTCGCCGACCGGGCTCACGGGATGTGCTCCAAAACTCACAGCCTATAGTGTCAGCAAGGGCGGAATCGCCGCACTGACTCTGGTGATGGCTGCGGCCTATGGGCCCCATAACATTCGTGTGAATTCCATTGTTCCAGGCACGATGGATACGCCCATGAACCGGTACGTTCTGGACAATGCTCAAACGCGGGAAGCGTACAGACAGGCTGTACCCCTGCGCAGGCTTGGAAAACCGGAGGATATCGAAGGAATCGCGGTGTTTCTTGCATCGGACGAATCGGCCTATTGCACCGGCAGCACCTACATGTGCGACGGCGGCTTGACGAATATCTGAGCAAGAACCGGCTACATCTTCGGTGTCTCGCGCAGGGTCGATCGCGCCGTTTTTCTGGCCTCGGGAGAAGCGGCGTATTGCACCGGCAGCGTCTTCAGGTACGACGGAGGCACTTCCGCGGTTTGATCGCAATCCCATATTGCATTGGTGGCGCCGGAGACCGGCAGCCGCGATGCAATGGCCAATCCAAACCCGTGTGCGCTCCGCCACCACAGCATGGCGATTCTTCAGATCGATCCGGTACATCCGGGCTTCTCAATTCGCCGAACAAGGCATCGGCGCTTTGGCGCCATGAGCTTCGCAGGGTAAGCTCGTCCGTTGAACCTAAGGAGGAATGCAATAGACTTTTATCATTCTCTTATAGGCAGCGTTCGCGCTTTGCACGACTATGAGACAACACTGAGCCTGGCGCCGGCAGGATCGCCCGTCTGATCGAATGTCACGACCGTATCGCCAATTCACTGTAAGGAACGGTTCTTCCCCCTATGAGCGAAGCAGCGAAACCGCCCGGCCAGCAGTCCGGCCCGCATCTACAACGGGTGCTCTCGCTCGGGGACCTTTTCTGGTATGGTATTGTCGCGGTCACGCCGAGCGCTCCGGCAACGGTCTTTGGCCTTGCGGATACGGAGTCGCGCGGTCATGTGGTCCTCACCATCCTTGCCGGCATGGTGGCGATGGTTCTCACTGCCATCAGCTACGGCAGAATGGCGTCGCTCTACCCCTCGGCCGGTTCGGCTTACACCTATGTGAGCCGCGGCATTCATCCTTATATTGGATTTGCAGCCGGATGGGCAATGCTGCTCGACTACATCGTCATCCCGCTCTTCTGCGTCATCTATGGCACCCTCTCACTGCAGCGCGCACTGCCCTGGCTGCCGTTCTTCGCCGGCAGTGCCCTCTTTGCCGGCGGCATCACAATGCTGAACCTCCGCGGCATCCGCGCCACCGCCCGCAACAACCAGATTCTCCTTTCCCTCATGTTCACGGTGCTCGGCGCGTTCCTCATCTTCGCCGTGCGCTATCTCTGGATGCGCCAAGGTTTCGCAGGCCTCTTTTCGTCTGCGCCGTTCTACAACCCGGCCACTTTCAGCGTCCGCCGCATCGCCCAGACAACGTCGTTCGCCGCGCTCACCTACCTGGGCTTCGACTCTGTAACCACCCTCGCCGAAGAAGTCAAGAACCCGCGCCGCAACGTTCTGCTGGCCGCGGTCGGCGTCTGCCTTTTCACCGGCCTCTTCGGCGGCCTGCTCGTCTACTTCGGCCAGCTCGCCTGGCCCGACTACAATTCGTTCCGCAATCCGGATACGGCGTTCATCGACGTCAGCGGCCGCGTCGGCGGGCCGCTGCTGCTGCAGGCAATGGCCATGATGCTCGTGGTTGCCAACATAGGCGCCGGCCTCACATCGCAGGTGGGCGCTGCGCGCCTGCTCTTCGGCATGGGCCGCGAAAAGGTACTCCCGCGCATCTTCGCGCGTCTTCACCCGGTCCACAACACGCCCGATCTCAACGTGATCCTGATCGGCATCGTGGCTTTCCTGGGCGCGCAGTTCATGAGCTACGAGCTCACGGCCGAGGTCCTCAACTTCGGCGCCTTCCTCGGCTTCATGGGAGTCAACGCGGCGGTCTTCTGGCAATACGGCATCCGCAGTCCTGCCGGCCATCGCAGAAATCCAATCTTCGACATGGTTCTACCCTTCCTCGGCTTCGTCTTCTGCGGAGTCATCTGGTGGGGACTTGCCAGCCCCGCGAAGATCGCCGGCAGCGCCTGGCTGGTGGTCGGGATCATCGTCGTCGGCTGGCGTACAGAGTGGTATCGCAAGCCGCTCAGGCTGCCCGACCCGTCGATTTACGAGTGAGTAAGTCCGGGCGCAAGCTCATCGGGATGGGAGAGGGACTATGAAAGCAGCAGTCTGGCACGGTCGTGAAGATGTGCGCACCGAACAAGTGCGCGAGCCTCCCGTTCCCCCGCGCGGGCAGGTCCAGGTTCAAGTGGCGTGGTGCGGCATTTGCGGCACCGATCTGCATGAATATGTTGGCGGCCCTGTCTACATCCCAGTCGAACATCCCCATCCGTTGACCGGCGTCCAGGCGCCCGTACAGATCGGCCACGAGATGTCCGGCACGGTAATTGCCGTCGGCGAAGGCGTCGATCAGTTCAAGGCGGGCGACCGCATCGCCGCCTGTCCTATCGTTGGCTGCATGGAATGCCGCTGGTGCCGCTCGGGCTCCATGGCGCAATGCGACAAGGTCGCTTTCCTCGGCACATCCTGGACCGGCGGCGCGTTGGCCGAGCGGCTCAACCTGAATGCCTACCAGTGCTACAAGCTGACGGATGCGATCAGCGACGAGATCGGCGCCCTCGTCGAGCCCTTCTCCTCAACAGTCCGCGCCGTCGCGCAGAGCGGCGCCGGCGCGAACGACAACGTCGCCATCGTCGGCGCGGGACCGATCGGCCTCATGGCGCTGATGGCCGCGCGCATCCAGGGCGCAAAGCGCGTCGTCGCCGTCGAAGTGGACGAGCGGCGCATCCAGGCTGCGCTCGAGTGCGGCGCCGACGCCGTCATCAATCCGCGGCACTCCGATCCCGAGGCCCAGGCCCGTGAGATGACTGGCGGCGACGGCTTCGATGTGGTGCTCGAGTGCGCCGGTCAACCCGCATCCGTCCTCATGGCCGGCAAGATCACGCGCACCCGCGGCCGCCTCATCATCATGGGAGTATTCGAGAAACCTGCCGCGCTCGACCTCTTCGACCTCGTCTTCCGCGAGAAAATAGTCTCGGGCAGCATGAGCGGATACGGCCTCTACAACGAGACCATCCGGATCATGAGCGATCCGCGCTTTCGCGGTGACTTGCTCATCAGCGATCGGATAGGCCTCGACGATCTCGTCGCGAAGGGCTATCACGGCCTTCTCCACGAGAAAGACCGGCACGTGAAAATCCTGGTGCGGCCGGTATAGGCCAGGCGCTCAGATGCGATCGAGGTAAAGCGCCGCCGGCAAGGAACGGCGTATCGAAGCGCGCCTTCATTCCGCTCTTCACTAAGGGGAACTACGTCTGCATCATCGCGAAGAAACGCTCTCGGCCCTGGTTCACGGGCGCAAATCGGTCTCGCAACGCCGTGCGCAAAGGCTTTCACGCAGGCGTAAAGGGCTTTGCACTGCGCGAGCCCGGAAGCAGGAGCCCGCGTTGCGAGATGCTTCCGCAAACGCGGCCTATCTCCAATCGCTATTCCTGGCTGGAGCTGCAAACCGGTCCCAGGTCCCAGTTCGTTTCGCAACCAGATCCGGATTCCGTCCGGCAAGCTGAATACCGCTGTTCTCGGCCACGTTACGTTTTGGGATTGCAGGCGCCGGCAACCCTCCAAGGCTGATCGGCGGCATGTGGTCGTGCTGCGCCCGGTCCGAATCATTCGATGTCCAGATACGCCGGCGATAGGTTACCGGCGTCATTCCCACAGTTCGCCGGAAAATCACGCCGAAGTAACTCTGATCGCAGAAGCCAACCTGCTGACTGATATCTGCGATCGATTGATCCGTCTTAGCCAGCAGCGCCTGGGCACGCTCAATGCGGTAATGGTTGATGTAAGTGACAAAGGACAGGCCGGTCACTCGCTTGAAAACGCTCATGAAATGCGAATTGCTCATTCCGCAGATGCGCGCGGCCTGCCCGACCTGAATGCAGTTGCTGCAGTTCTCGCCGAGATATCGGAAGAGTGGCCGCAGACGGTCGAGGGCTTGCTGCTGCCGCTGGAATGTCTCTACCGTGCCGGCGTACTGCGCATATCGGTTGACAAGGTGTAGGAGAAGCATCTTCAGATAAGTCTTCAAGGCCAGGCGTGAACGGGGAGACGATGCCGGCTGCTCCGACCGGATACGCAGCATCATATCCAGCACCTGCCGCGGAACGCCCGTCTCCGCCGGCACGATATGCGGAAAGTCCGCGTCCTGCAGCAGGAACGGCGTCAGGTATTCGGTGCTGTCGCTGGTCCCGTCGCAGCGGATGATGTCGGGGTCGAAGAACATCGCGGCTATGGTCAGCGGAGACGATGATTGGCACTCGATGCGGTGATACAAGGTGCTGCCGATGATGGCAAGATCGCCCTCGTTGAAGGGCAAAAGCCGGTCTTGGATGTGACAGTTGGCCGAGCCGGAGCATAGATAGAGGACCTCGAAGTAGCTATGGCGATTCATGCGGACGCGGCGGCGGTCATCCACCGTGAGGAAGAGCACGTCGACCGGACAGGATGGGTCGAAGGGCCAGGTGTGCACGCCCTCCGCGTTGATTCCCGGCTCCACAAGTTCGAAGTGGTCTTTGCATGACCGCTTGGGCAGGTGGATTCCGCGCGACAGGTCCAGCGGCGCGGCCGGCAGCCGCCCTGCCTTCGTGACGCCGCCCTTGCGCGACTTAGTGCTCGATCCGGTAGACTTCTTCGACCTCGCCATTTCGCACTCCGTAGAAACAGGAATGGAGATTTACCGTCGCATCGCTGTATTGGACCCAGACTTCGACTTTCTGTCCCACCTCAAGCTTTGTTGCGGCGCCCGGCTCGATCGCGATCAACGCATGCTCGGCGTGCAGAGCCCTCATTTCGGTTCCGGGCAGATCTTTCAATGCCGAAAATCCGCGCTCCCCGCTGATCGCCTTCACTCCGCAATCCAGCACTGCGTGTTCCGCTCCCCGCATGCTGATCACCGTTGCCAACACCGTAAGCGAGCGATTAAACGGCGCGCCGCGGTTCACGTAAATCGTGTCCATCAGCAGATACGAACCCGCCTGGATGTCGGTGATGCCGGGATATTCGCCAGAAACCGAATACGTTCCCGTTCCGCCCGTCGACACCACCTGCGCCGGGATGCCTTCGCTCTTCAGCATCGCCGACGCATCCACCAGCGTCTTGCTACCCTGCCGCACCGCCTCGTCGCGTTCCGGGCTCTTCGGTATCGCCTGCAGGTGCCCGTCGTAGCCCATGACGCCACACACCTTCAGCCCCTGGCTCTGCGCATACTTTGCCAGCTCGAGCGCAGCTTCGGCGTCCCGCACGCCGCAGCGGTTCAGGCCGATATCGATATCGGGCACAACCTGAATCCGCACCTTCTTGTTCCGCTGCGCTCGCGCAAAATCATTTACCGCTGCGCGGCTGTCCACTGCCACAATCACTGTCGCGTGCCGGGAAATGTCCGCCAAACCCGCGGCCTTTTCATCCCCGCAGATTTCGTTCGCAATCAGGATGTTGTCCACGCCGTGGCTGACCAGGATCTCGGCTTCGCGCAGCGTCGCGCAGGTCAGGCCAATCGCACCGGCGCGAATCTGCTCCCGGGCCAGCAGCGGCGTTTTGTGATTCTTGAAATGCGGACGCAGCTTACACGGCTTGTCGCGAAAGAACGCAGCCATGCTCTCAAGATTCGACTCCATCGCGTCGAGGTCCACGACCAGCGCCGGCGTTTTGATCTCTTCTTTCTTCAACTTGAACTCCGTGTACTGCGAATAGGCCCCGCCCGGCTCTCCCCGCGGATAGGTCAATCTCCTGCGGCGATCTCAGTGAAATTCTCTGTAGTCCAACGGGCCGGCTCATCGCCCGCGGCGCCCGTACCGGCGCCGCAAGAAAAGCGAGCGATGAGAAGTCGAGCTAAGGCAGTATTTCCTGGTACAGCTTCACTTCGAACCACTCCACCAATTGCGGCCGCGCTACGTCGAAATAATGCTTGACGTAGCTGGTCGCGCAGTGCCGGTCAAACACTTCCTTGTCATTCCACTTCTCGATGAACGTGATTCTCCGCTCGTCGTCCACGCGCTGATTCAACTCGTAGCGGATGCATCCCTGTTCCGCGAGCGTAGGCTTTATCAGAACGTGCAGCGCCTCGATCAGCTCCTCGGTCTTGCCCTCGAAGGCCCGGAACTCCGCCACACACACTACCTGAGCTGTGTTTTTGCTGTGCATAACTCACTTCCCTCGCCTGCTGATTTCAGTGAAAGATAAAGGTCGTACGCCCTCTCCGGCGTCTCGTTTTCATGGACCACCGCGCGAACCGCCTGGATCATGGCCTTGGGCGCGTCGCACTGGAAGATGTTGCGACCCATATCGACGCCGGCCGCGCCCTCACTCACCGCCCGGTACGCCATCCGCAATGCGTCGATCTCCGGCAGCTTTTTGCCGCCGGCGATCACCAGCGGCACCGGGCATCCCGCAGCCACCGCCGCGAATCCCTTCTCGCAGTAGTACGTCTTCACGAAGTTCGCGCCCAGTTCGGCGCAGATGCGCGTTGCCAGCCCCAGGTACTTCGCGTCCCGCGCCAACTCTTTGCCCACTCCCGTCACGGCCATGGTTGGAATCCCGTGCCGGTTCCCTGCATTCACGATCTCGACCAGGTTGCCGATCGATTCGTGCTCGTGAACACCGCCGATATACACCTGCACCGCGAGCGCGGATGCGTTGACCCGCACCGCATCCTCGATATTCACAGCGATACGCTCGTTCGAAAGCTCCTTGAGAATGCTCTGCCCTCCGCTCGACCGCAACACCACCGGCTTGGTGATCTCCGGAGGAATCGTGCTGCGCAGCGCGCCCCGCGTGATCATCAGCGCGTCGGCATAAGGAATCAACGGGCAGATCGTCACATCGATGCGCTCCAGCCCCGTCGTCGGCCCCTGAAAATACCCGTGATCGACCGCAAGCATCACGGTCCGGCAATCGTCAGGCGAAAAAACCCGCGCCAGCCGGTTTTTCATGCCCCAGTCCAGAGCGTTGCTGCCCTTCAGCGCAAACGCCTTGCTGGTCTGGGGCACTTCGAGATAGAAGTTTTTCCGTTCTAAAATGTCGTCCGCATCGGGCATCTTCAACTCTCCTTTGATGTCGCCAGCGCCACGCTGAAGCCTCGAAACAGCAGCGCCATCGACGTTGCTCCCGCGTCGGGGCATCCCAGTGTCTTGTCGCCCAGGTACTTGGCCCGGCCATACCGGGCAACCAGATCCCTCGTCGACTCCGCGCCTGCCTCGGCAGCCGCGGCCGCGTCGTTCATTGCCTCGCTCATGCTTTTGCCGCTCGCCGCCGCCGCGCCAAATGCCTCGACCGCGGGAACGAGCGCATCCATCATCGTCTTGTCTCCCGGCCTGGCCTTGGTCCGTTTTTGCACCGACTGCAGTCCCGCCTCCAGGCTTTTCGCCAGTGCTGCACAATCGGCCGCGCCGCCCAATTCCGTGTCGCCCATGCCACTGATGAAGCTCCCCAGCAGCGCGCTTGACGCCCCTCCATCCACGCCCATTACGCTCCACCCGGCCTGGTGGAGCGTTTCGCTCAGGCTCCGCTCATTTGGCGACGGCCCGGTGGCGCCCTCCAGGATTTCCATGGCTCGCATCATGGTCGTTCCATGGTCTCCATCGCCGCACTGTGAGTCCAGTCGAGACAAAACCTCGTTCTGGCTGCGGATCAGTTGCGCCGCCTCGGCGAACATTCTCCCCAGTTCCGTCCTGGAAACGCATTCCTTCATGGCCGGGCAAAAAACGGCGCGTCCGCGGGCTCATCCCACAACCGGATCAGTTCCGTATCCATGCGCGCAATCATCATCTGGAATCCTGCCTGCTCCTGCGTGGTAATGAATTCGCCGACCGCGCTCCGTACCAGTTTGATCTTCTTTATCTCCAGCAGTTGCGCCACTCGCCGGAATATCAGAAAGAGCTCCATCAGTGTAGTCGCGCCCGCCCCATTCAGCAGAACGAGCAGTTCGTCACCTTCCTTCGCGCCCAGGTCCTCGAGCAGCTTCTCCAGCATGATCTCCGCGGTCTCGTCGGCTCCCTTCAGCTTCATTCTCCCCGTACCGGCCTCGCCGTGCTGGCCCATGCCGATTTCCATTTCGTCGTCGCCGAGCTCGAAGATCGGGTGGCCCGTCGCCGGATGTGTCGCTGTCCGCACCGCCACGGCCAGGGTGCGCATGTTGCCCGCCATGCGCTGCGCAATCTCCGCGCACTCGTCCAGGGAGGCGCCCAGCTCCGCCGCCGCCCCTGCCACCTTGTATACCGCCACGCAGCCTACCAGCCCACGGCGGTCGCCAACCGGCCCCGAGATATCCTCCTCGGTCAGCACCATCTTCACCGGCAGCTTCTCCCGCTGCGCCATTTCCATTGAAATGTCCGCCGAAAG
Organism: uncultured Acidobacteriaceae bacterium; assembly: GCA_963808805.1. Lineage (GTDB taxonomy): Bacteria > Acidobacteriota > Terriglobia > Terriglobales > Acidobacteriaceae > Telmatobacter. The sequence goes on from CAWEGN010000001.1 coordinate 19,214, forward strand.
CACGTCGCCCGCGTGATTGAGCACAATCAGCAGCGCGCTCGAGCCTTCCTTGCACGCATCGCGCAGCGCGTCCACGCACTTTGGCGCGCCCGGTGCGGCAAAAATCTCGCCCGCCACGCTCACGTCCAGCATACCCTTGCCGACGAATCCGCTCAGCCCCGGCTCGTGCCCGCTGCCGCCGATGGTCACCAGCCGCACCTTGCCCGAGGCCTTCGGCGCCACGCGCACTACCGTCCCCGCGCCGCTCAGCTTAACCTTGTCTGGATACGCGAGCACGTAGCCTTCGAGCAGCTCCCGCACCACGTTCTTTGGGTCATTGAGAAACTTCTTCATTTGCATCGCGCCCGACTCCCACTGCCTCCCCGGCCTGCTCCGTTGCGCCCGTCCCTAAATCGAAATCCTTTCCACTCCACACCAATCTCGCTGCAGATTCTCCCGATCCGCGGGATGCGGCTCAAACCTCCGCCGTCTGCCCGCCGTCGACATACAATAAGGCTCCGGTCACGAACGAGGCATCGTCCGACGCCAGAAACACCGCCGCCCCTGCAAGCTCTTCCGGCCGTCCCAGCCTGCCCATTGGAAACGTCTTCGCAAACGCCTCCAGTTGCTCCGGCGTCAGCGCATTGCGCAGCATCGGCGTGTCCGTCGGTCCCGGGCAAATCGCATTCACGCGAACTCCCTGCCTGGCGTGATCTACCGCCATGGCTCGAGTCAGCAGCGTCACGCCGCCCTTCGAGCTCACATAAGCCACGGCGTGGGCGCAGGCATCGTGCGCTCCTGTCGTCGACGCAACATTGATCACCGATCCCTTGCCTTGTGCAATCATATGGGGCAAACACGCCTGCGCGCAGAGGAATGTTCCGGTCAGGTTCACGGCCATGATCCTGTTCCAGATCTCTTCTGAGGTCTCGACCGCCGTCCCATAGGCGAGAATCCCCGCTCCATTAAAGAGGATATGCAGTCCGCCCAGACTGTCAATCGTCTGTTGGACGGCCCGCCTCGCCTGATCCGCACTCGACACATCGAAGTGAAAAAACTCGGCTCGCCCGCCGGCGGCGCGAATCCTCTCCACCGTCTCCCGGCCATTCTTGTCATCTGTGTCGGCAGCCATCACGGCTGCGCCTTCTGCCGCAAACCGTACCGCTACGGCCTGTCCAATTCCCGAGGCGGCCCCGGTCACCAGCGCAATACGGTTTTGAAGCTTCATAAGTACCTCCGATGTCGTAGGGGAATGCGGCGCAACAGGCTGGAATGGACCCATACTCTTACAAGCATATTGTAGAAGGCTATAAGAAACCCATGAATGAATCTTGCAAAAACCCGGCTCCCATGGGCGCGCTCATCGTGCACCGTAAGGGTCCAACAAAAAACCTGCTTGATTTTCTGAGACTCGGCGCAAACCGAATCCTATAGCGGGTCTCCCGCAGGTGTAAACCAGGGCACAATCGCTAAGTGGCTTTTTCATCAGGAAAAAACCGCCTTGAATTCTGTCCGAAATGGCTCATAGTTGCAGGAGAACCGCCGTAATCTCCCGCTCAGCACTCAGAAAATCGCTAGCGGATTGAACAACGAGCCTGTCCCACCGGGAAGACGCAGCGGCGCCGCAACCGTTAAAAACTCCCATCGATGCTCCTCGCTGCAGGCCGCGGAGACGTCCTCGAGATTCAGGCTGTCGGCGCAGATCATGCCCATGGCGCCGATCTGCAGAGCATGAATCGGATAGGCGACGCCTTCGACGTTGCTGGGCACCGTCTCGCCGTCTCCGTCCGGAAAGAAGGCCGCCACTTTCCGCTCGTGCAACAGCGGCATCGTATCGGTGTGCAGGCCGGCTTTCCCTTCACCGTCGTATCCGTTGTTCCAGGGCCCGAGTTCAAGCCGGCGCCGGTGGTGTCCGGTCCTGAAAACGAAGATGTCTCCCTCTCCCATCGAGACGCCCTGCGCCCGCTCGCACTCCTCCAGTTCTTCCCGCGTACACAGCCTCGCCGGGCTCAAGCCACTTGACGCCGCGGAAGCGCGGAATATCGAACAGCACTCCTCGCCCAATGATCCCGTTGGCGTAAGTCGTAATATCCAGGCCCTTCGGCCCTCGCGACGTCACCATCGAAGTCGGCCTGCCGTTATACAGCTTCCCCTCGTAAGCAATGTGACAAAGTGCGTCGATGTGCGTGTGGCAGTCACCGTGAATCTCGCTGCCGAAATAGTCGAGGGAAATTCCCGGTTCCCCGAAGCTCTTGTCGACCTCAAAAAGCATCGACATGTAGTGCGCCGCCGGCCGTGGATTGTCCGGCCCAGCGACCTTGTTAATCGGTACCGCCATCGATACTGACCGCCCGGTCTTCACCAGCGAAGCAGCCCGGTGAATCGTCTGCGGCGTAATGTAGTTCAGTGTCCCCCGCTCATCCTCGGCGCCCCACACCCCCCAGTTGCTTACTTTCCGGAAAAGCTGGTCGAACTGCTGTTTCGACATCGTGGCTGGCAAAGTCTTCATATTCGTCCTTCCCGCCGTGCAGAGTGTGGGAACACACTCCTCAACATCGGCAAAATTCAAAGTCTACCTCACAATTCGCCCCCCGTCTGTATGAAAACCCCTGTGCCTGACCGGTTTGCGCTGGTGGGCCCGGAGTCTTGGGACCAGCGTACCGCGTAACCTCGTCAACATTCGCCGCCTTCACCAGCTTCATGATCAGTCGTGATGAGCCTTGCCTAAGCAACAGCCTCATTGGCGCCGCGCTTCAAAGCGTTGTCGATGTAGGCCGCGGCTGTAACCTTAAGCGTGCTACCCTGTTGCACGACCATTTTGGCCATTTGCTCTCGACTGTAGACGACAAGCCGGGCATTCTGGTGATAGTCCATTCGATCTCCTCCTGAAAAATCTGCTTGCTTGTCACAACCAGCTTCTCTCGTTCAGACCGAATGGACAACCTGTTGAAACTTCGCAGCTAAAGCACAAGAATGCGAGGGCTTCTTGGATGTAAAATTGGCAACTGCGTGCGAGGGAGGCCCAATGAAACGAATCCTGAAAATTTCCGCTATTGGCGTGGCTGCACTGATCGCAGTGCTGCTGGTGGCTCCATTCTTTATTCCCGTCAGCCGATTTCGTCCGATCATTGAGGAACGAGCTTCACAGGCTCTCGGCCGCAAGGTGCAGGTTAGCGACCTCAGCCTGTCGTTGCTGAGTGGATCGGTCACTGCACAGAATCTCTCGATTGCCGATGATCCAAATTTCAGCGAGTCGGCGTTTCTACAAGCAAAGACGGTGAAGATTGGAGTCAGGATCTTGCCGTTGATCTTCTCAAAATCGCTCGAGGTCACTGGCGTGACGATCGAGAATCCGGAGGTGACTCTGCTACGGAATTCACAGGGGAAGTGGAACTACTCTTCCCTGGGCGGATCGCAGCAAGCCAGCGGAGCACCTGCTGTTGCGCCGGCTGGAAGTGAAGCGCAACAGACGAATAACGCCTCTCCCGGATCGTTCCTTATTCATCAATTCACCCTTCGAGAGGGACGCGTCAACATAGGTTCCACCAATTCGCAGAAGCGCAGCACTTACGATCATGTGAACGTGGAGACATCGAATGTATCCATGACTTCGAAGTTCCCGCTTACAGTCACGGTGTCTCTACCCGGTGGAGGCACATTCCGGTTGACGGGCAGTGTGGGCCCTGTGGATTTAGGAGATGCTACCTTAACTCCCCTCGATGCCAAACTTGAGGTGAACGGCCTGAATCTTGCTTCCACAGGTTTTCTTGACCCCTCTGCCGGGCTCGGTGGGGTTGTTGACCTCTCGGCCGATATTTCTTCGCAGAACGGGATAGCGGAAACGAATGGAACAGCGAAGCTCGCTAAGGCATTGCTTGTCGCCGGAGGTTCAGCAGCGTCTGTGCCCGTGACGCTGGATTTCCACACAAAATACGATCTGACCAAGAGCTCCGGCGTTTTGAACCCTTCAACCGTGAAGATCGGGAATGCAGTGGCTAACCTCAATGGCACTTATCAAACGGCCGCCGATCGAACGGTGTTGAGCGTAAAGCTGGACGCCAAGGGTATGCCGGCAACGGATTTGGAAGCGTTCCTGCCTGCGCTGGGCATTAACCTGCCGAAAGGCGCGTCGCTTCAGACAGGTACGATCGATGCGGACCTGAATATTTCAGGGCCGACAAACGATCTGGTCACCGCTGGAAATGTCGGCCTCTTTTCGGCAAAGCTGGCGGGCTTCGATTTGGGATCGAAGATGACCGCGATCTCGGCGCTCAGCAGCGTCAAGACAGGAAAAGACCTTGACATAGACAAGATGACCACCAATCTGCGCGTGGCTCCGGACGGCTTGCGAGTCGACAATTTTCTTGCGGTTGTTCCCTCCCTTGGAAACCTCGCAGGCGCCGGAACTGTTGATGCGAAGAATCAACTCGATTTCAAAATGGCGGCCACACTTACCAATGTTTTGGGCACTCTGGCCGCGCCCGTATCGGGCATAGCCGGGGTTTTGGGAAAAGCTACCGGCGCCAAGAGTGGATGCAACAGCGGAACCACCGTACCTTTTATGATTCAGGGAACTATGTCGGAACCCAGATTTGTGCCCGATGTGGGCGGACTAGCCGCAGGGATGATTAAATCTCAAGCCGGTTGCATCGGGAAAGTGGCTTCAGGGCTAGGCCCGACATCAAAACCGGGCGCTATTAGCGGCATCTCGAACCTCTTCGGCAAAAAGAAGCAGCCTTGAAACGCTTTGACGAGGACAACCCGCTGCACAAACAACACCGGAATACCGTCTTGTCGTGGCGGGGCGAAGGCATCGCCGCGGGCGGTTCTCGCGGAGATGCAAACCGCAACCACAAGCGGGGCCGGTCTTTCGCGACCACACTCGATGCTCTGGTACAAAGGAAGTGGGCGGAAGGTTAAGCCATCATGAAGAAGCTCTTGCACGAGGCAATCCTGGAGCGGCCCCTGCTCGGCGACGGGGCGATGGGAACGCAGTTGATGCTCGCCGGATTGGGGCAGGACAACTGCGGCGAAGCATGGAATCTGACGCATCCGGAGCGAGTGCTCGCCATTCAGCGCCGTTATGCCGAAGCCGGCTCGGAGTGCATCATCACCAACACCTTCGGCGGATCGCGCATCGCGCTCAACCGCCACGGCGAAGCGGAGAACACAGCCGCCATCAACAAGGCGGGAGTGGAGATCGCACGCCAGGCCTTCGACGGCAGAGAAGGGTATGTGCTGGGAGACATCGGCCCCTTTGGCGGCTTGCTTGAGCCTTTCGGCGAATTCACCGAAGCTCAGGTTCGCAGCGCGTTTGAAGAGCAGGCCGCAGCTCTGGTCGAGGGCGGGGCGGACGCCATCATCGTGGAGACGCAAACCGCGCTGGAAGAGCTATTGCTTGGCATGGAAGCCGCCCAGAGAGCGGGCGCGAAGTGCATTATCGGATCGATGGCCTACAACGTGAGTCTCGACGGATCCAACTTCCGCACGATGATGGGCGTGGGACCGGAACGCGCCGCGAGGTTCATGGAGGAGCACGGAGCACACATCGTGGCCCTGAACTGCGGCGCCGGAATGGACATGCCGCACGCGCTTATGGCCGTGAAGCAATACAAGAGCGCGAGCAGCCTGCCGGTGATGGTGCAGCCGAACGCCGGAAAACCACGGCTGGTGAACAACAACATTGTGTACGACGAAACACCCGAGCAGATGGGGAAAGGCGTAATGCCGCTGCTCGAGGCGGGCGCGAACATCGTGGGCGCCTGCTGCGGCAGCACGCCGGAGCATATTCGCGCCTTCAGAAAGGCCATGGACGAGTTCCTGGAAATGAAGGGAATAGAACCCGGCGGAGCCCAGCGCAAGAATCAACCTCTGTGATATCAATATGGATGCCGGAGGCAAGCATCCCGCGCACAGCGAGGAAAAGCCCGGAGGCCGGTAATGGCGGCCGTGGTTTCCGGCCATGGCGTGGCCGCGGAACGCGATGCTGGGCCTGGAGAGTTCCCCGCAGGCTGAATCGAATATGCTTGAACGCATTCAATACGGAGAGATCTGTTGAACGGGTGACGGGGCTGAACCACCCTGCTCACCTTTGTGATTCTGGAGCGCAGTGAATGCATCGTTCTGTATCGGCGGTACTCACGCCCATTGCACATTACGCTGAGCTCAACCCTCACGCCCCTGCGCTCGTGGCTGCGAACGGCGTGGCCCTGGATTATCAGGAGCTTTGGTGGCAGATTGAGGCGTGCCGCGAGCGGCTTGAAGAAGCCGGGATCTCGCCTGAAGAAATCGTCGCTGTGCTTGTGCCTCAAGGCGCGCTGCAACTGATCGCCGTTACCGGCGTGATGAGCTACTGCGCCTGCGCTCCTTTGCAGCCAAGAACGGCCGTTGCCGAGGTAACCTCCCTTCTGCGCAGACTTTCTGCATCCGCCCTTATCGCGTCTCCAGAGTTTGAGGCGGAATCCCGAGCCGCCGAAGCGTTGGGCATGACGGTTCTGCTGGCTCGTGCTGAAGTGTCTCCGAGGGAATGGCAAGTTCGCCGCACAGCCTCGCCGGTGGAGCGTAGAAGCGCGCGTTCCGATGCGAAGCTGATCTTTGCCACTTCTGCAACTACGAGCACGCCCAAGCTGGCGCCCCTGTCGGAAGGCAATGTGGAGGCAGGAACCGCGTCGAGGAGAAGCTCACTGCGTTTGACTGCTTCGGACCGTCTGCTTCTGATGACTTCGCTCAGTCACATTACCGGAGCGGAGAATGCTCTTGCTCAATTCCAATGTGGCGGCACGGTGATTGCAACAGGCGGGTTCGAACCGGCAGCTTACCTGGGCTGGCTGCGTGAATTGCAACCCACCTGGTACGCTTGCGCGCCGACGGTGCATCAGGCCACGCTTGTGCAACTGATGCACGACCCTCCGGAGACACCGGTATCGCTGCGATTTATCCAATCCGCCGGAGCACCGCTCCCAGGCAAAGTGCGGCAAGGGTTGGAAGAGATTCTGCGAATCCCCGTATTCAACGACTACGGCATGACCGAGGCCTGCCCGATCGCGGTCGACGCATTCCTCCCCGGCGGCAGTGTTCCGAATTCTGCCGGGAAATCCTGCGGACTGGAAATTCGCATTATGGGGCCTGGAGGTCAGCTGACCGCGCCTGGAGTCGAGGGGGAGATCATGGTACGCGGGCCCGCCGTTTTTTCTGGATACCTCGACGATCCCGAAGCAAACCGCGCCGCCTTTCAGGATGGCTGGTTCCGGACGGGCGATTTGGGCCGCCTGGATGCAGATGGCAACCTGTTTGTGACGGGCCGGCTCAAAGAGATGATCAACCGCGGCGGCGAGAAGGTTGTGCCCAGCGAGGTGGACGCGGTGATGGCGTCTCATCCGGCAGTGCTTGAGGCCGCGGCGTTTGCCGTGCCGCATCCCACGCTGGGGGAAGACGTGGCCTGCGCCGTGGTTTTGCGCCCTGCAACCGAATCGCCTCTTCGCGCTGGAGAGCTTCGCCGCTTTGCGGCAACGCAGTTAGCCAGGTTCAAGGTTCCCAGCCGCATCTATTTTGTGGATGAGATTCCGCGCGGCGAACTCGGCAAGCCGCAGCGATGGGTGCTGGCGGAGCGGCTGGGCGGCAAGCGGGGCGTTCCGCCCTCGCCGGCCGAGATGTCGAACCGCAAAAGCGACGAGATTTTTTACAGGGCCTACGAGATCTGGACACGGATTCTGGAGCGCGACGACCTCGGTTTCGAGGAGAACTTCTTCGACGCGGGAGGAGACTCGCTGGGCGCGATCACCATGCTCGCCGAAGTGGACCAGCGTTTCGGCAGCCAGGCCAGCGCCCTGGCGGCGAGCTTTCTTGACGAGCCCACGCTCGCGCACCTGGTGGAATTGGTTGGCAGAGCCCCGATCCCGCGGCCCAGCGAGATTGCCACGAGCGATATCCTCGTTTTTCCCGTCCGCGAAGAAGGGTCCGCGCTACGGCTCTTCTGCATTCCCGCCGACGGAGACGAGGGCCTTTACTTCCGGCGGCTGGCGACGCATCTGCGCGGACGGATGGATCTATGCATGATTCGCCCGGCCAATACGTGGTTCAGCCAGTCGCTTTTCACCTTCGAGCAGGCCGGCGCAACCACAGCCAGGCTGATCCGCCGGTTGCAACCGGAAGGGCCGTATCTTGTGGGCGGCTATTGTTCCGGCGGGGTTGTCGCCGTCGAAGCGGCTCGGCAACTCATCCGCGAAGGTCAGAATGTCCGGTTGGTTCTGTTTGACACCTACGTGCCGGGCTTCCCTTCTCCGTTGCGCGGCTGGCGCACGTGGGCAGAAAGCGCCCGCTGCCAGTGGCGCGCGCGCGGCAAAGCCGACAACGAAAACTATGCCCTGGATCCTGGTTTCGTTATCAAGCGCATGGCTTGGCTGGCGATGGTCCCTCTCCGCCGGCTCCTTACTCCTGTGCAGCGCGCTGCCATCGTCCAGTGGTTTCTTCGCTGGGCGCAAGAAGGAAATCTCCCTCTTTACAAGGCCCGTCCCATCGAGGCCCCAATCCTTCACTTCCTTTGCGCGCATGAGCCCAATGTAATCGGCCGCGATTCCCGCTTGGGCTGGAGAGCGGTGGCTCTCAGCGGCATCGAAGAACAGTGGACGGCATTTGACCACGTGAATGTGTTCCACGAGTCGAATCTGCCGAAGATGGTGGACACGCTTCTGAAGTGGTCAGACGGCCGGCATCTGGCTGACCAGCCGGGGACAGGGCAGGGCGCGCAGACCGAAGTCAAGGCTTGACTTCCGCATTCGTCGCACGCTTTTCTTTGCGCGGCGATCAACTGGGGGGAAAACTATGCGAAGGCACAATCCTGCAACTATTTGCCGTTCTTCCTCGTCCACCCAATAACGTGCCTGCGCGCGGCTGGGTGAGTTGTGGACTGGGGTGCTTAGGTCGTTGTCGCCTGCACCGCACTTGAGCGAAAACCATGCAGGCGCATGCACTTTTGGGCATTTCAGCGCACCTGGTACCGACATAATCGTTTGCACATCCCGGGCACGATTTCGAATATGAGAAAATGTCCCTATCAAATCAAGTGTTCGTAACGAGACCTACGAAAAGAAGAAGACGATGGACCAGCCTTTGTCTGTTTCGCACTCTGCTCCTGGGCAACCGCCCAGCGGTTCAACAAAAAAACGCCGTCACCGCTGGATTTGGGCGGTCATTCTCCTGCTCTTCGCCCTGCTGTTTCTGTGGGTGTGGAGGCAGCACAGCGTAAGCGCCACGGCGCCTGCGGGAGGCGGACGCGGCGGCGCGATGGGTGGGCCCGTGGCGATTACCGCAGCCACGGCAACGAAGGGCAGCATCGGCCTGTATATCGATAACCTCGGCACGGTTACACCGACCTACACCGATTCCATCACTTCGCAGGTCACCGGGGTGATCGCGGCGGTGCACTACCGCGAGGGGCAGACGGTTCACAAAGGCGATCCGTTGATCGATATTGACTCCCGCCCGTATGCGGCGCAACTTGCCCAGGCGCAGGGAGCGCTGGACCGCGACCAGAATCTGCTGGCCGAGGCGCAGATGGATGAGAAACGCTATCAGGATGCATGGGCCAAAAACGCCATCCCGCGCCAGACACTGGAGGACCAGGAAAAGTTAGTCCTCCAGGATCAGGGAACGGTGCAGAACGACCAGGGAACCGTTCAATACGACCAGGTGCAGGTGGGCTTCTGCCACATCACCTCACCCATTGACGGGCGGGTGAGTTTGCGCCTCGTCGATCCTGGAAATCTGGTGACGGCCAACTCCACGACTCCGCTTGTTGTGGTTACGCAGATCCAGCCGATCACCGTGGTCTTTATCTTGGCCGAGGACAGCCTGCCCCAAGTTCTCGAACAGATGCATGCCGGCAAGCAGCTTAAGGTCGAAGTCTGGGACAGTTTCAATACGAAGATGCTGGCTACGAGCAGGCGGATAATTATCGACAATCAGATCGATACCGTTACCGGCACCGTCAAGCTGCGCGCGCAGTTCGACAACCGGGACGAGGCTCTTTTTCCCAACCAGTTTGTCAACACCCGCCTGCTGGTGAAGACGCTCGATAATCAGACGCTCATTCCCTCCTCGGCAATCCAGCACAACGGCGCGACCGACTTTGTATTTCTCATCCAAAACAACAAGGCCGTGATGAAAACTGTAAAGTCGGGAATCTCGGATCAAGGTAACACCGCGGTGACGGGCATCAATCCCGGAGACCTGGTGGCCAACAGCAGCTTTCAAAAGCTGGTCAACGGATCGAGCATTGTCCTTTCGAAAGTTACCATTCCGGCCACATCCTCCGAATCCACCGAGGCCGCTCCATGAGTCCGTCGCGACCATTTATTCTGCGGCCGGTCGCCACGTCGCTGCTGATGGCCGCCATACTGCTGGCGGGCTTGGTCGCTTTTTTCCAACTGCCCGTGTCGGCCCTGCCGGAGGTGGACTACCCGACGATACAGGTGGTCACCTTCTATCCCGGAGCCAGCCCGGACGTGGTGGCAACGACCATCACGGCGCCGCTGGAGCGCCAGTTTGGCGAGATGCAGGGTTTGAGCCAGATGACCTCGACCAGCGCCGGCGGCGTGTCGGTCATCGTTCTTCAGTTCAGCCTCTCGCTCTCGCTCGACGTGGGCGAGGAAGAGGTTCAGTCGGCGATCAATGGGGGACAGACGTTTCTCCCATCCGACCTGCCTGTCCCACCCGTGTACACCAAGACGAACCCCGCCGACGCGCCCATCCTGACGCTGGGAATCACCTCCGACACCATGCCGCTTTCGCAGGTGGAGGACATGGTCGATACGCGCCTGGCGCCAAAGCTCTCGCAGCTGAACGGAGTGGGGCTGGTCAGCATCAGCGGCGGCCAGAAGCCCGCGGTCCGCATTCAGGTCAATCCGGTGGCTCTGTCGGCCTATGGCTTAAACATGGAGGACATGCGCACGGCCCTGACCCAAGCCAGCGTGAACTCCGCCAAGGGCAACTTCGACGGCCCGCGCCAGGACTACCAGATCGACGCCAATGACCAGATCACCAGCGCCGACGACTACAAAAATGTGGCGGTCGCGTACAGCAATGGCGCGCCGGTTTTCGTCAAGAACGTCGCCAACGTGATCAATGGCGTGGAGAACACCAAGCAGGCCGCGTGGATGAATCTGACGCCGGCGGTGATTCTCAATATCCAGAGGCAACCCGGAGCGAACACCATCAGCGTTGTCAACGAAATCCAGAAGGTGCTGCCGCAACTGGAGGCGAACCTTCCCGCGGGGATGAAAGTGACAACGCTGACCGACATGACCACCAGCATTCAAGCTTCAGTTCACGACGTGGAGTTTGAATTGATGCTGACGATCGGGCTAGTGGTGATGGTCATCTTTCTCTTTCTGCGCAGCCTGCGGGCCACGATTATCCCCAGTGTCGCCGTTCCGCTTTCGCTTGTCGGCACTTTTGCGGTGATGTATCTGCTCGGCTACTCGCTGGATAACCTGTCGCTGATGGCGCTCACGATCTCGACCGGATTCGTAGTGGACGACGCCATCGTGATGATCGAGAACATCAGCCGCTTTCTTGAAGCCGGCATGCCACCTCTTGAGGCCGCGCTGACCGGGGCGGGACAGATCGGCTTCACCATCATGTCGCTGACGGTTTCACTCATCGCTGTGCTCATTCCTCTGCTTTTCATGGGCGATGTGGTGGGCCGCCTGTTCCGCGAGTTTGCCGTCACACTGGCCGTCACCATCGTCATTTCGGCGGTGGTTTCGCTCACCCTGACACCGATGATGTGTTCGCGCATCCTGCGCCACAACCCACAGAAGAAAGAAACCCGCTTCTACCGCGCGTCGGAACGAGCGGTGAACGGGCTGCATCGCATTCTACGGACGCACGCTCAGTGTGGTGCTGCGTTACCAGCCCATCACCCTGCTCGTGGCGGTGGCCACGCTGGTGCTGACCATCGTTCTCTATATTGAGATTCCCAAGGGGTTCTTCCCGGTGCAGGACACCGGCGTGATTCAGGGCATCTCGCAGGCGTCGCAGTCCATTTCGTTCGCTGCCATGAGCGAAAAGCAGCAGGAATTGGCCAAGGTTATCCTTCAGGATCCGGCAGTCGAGAGCCTTTCTTCGTTTATCGGCGCCGATGGCATCAATACCACCCTGAACAGCGGCCGCATCTCGATCAACCTGAAACCGATCAATCAACGCATCGGCGCCTCGGACGTAATCCGCCGCCTGCAAACCAGTTTGAGCCAGGTGCACGGCATGCATCTTTATATGCAGCCGGTGCAGGACATCACGGTGGACGACCGCGTGAGCCGAACCCAGTACCAATACACGCTGGAAGACCCCGACACGGACGAGCTGAACGAGTGGACCGGTAAATTTGTGACGCAGTTGGACAAGCTGCCGGAGCTGGAAGACGTGGCGACGGACCAGCAGACGGGCGCAAAGGCAATTCAACTTGCGATCGACCGCGTGACCGCGTCGCGGCTCGGCATTGCGCCAACCACGATCGACAACACGCTTTACGACGCCTACGGACAGCGGGAGATCAGCACGCTGTACACGCAACTGAATCAATATCACGTAGTGCTTGAGACCGCGCCGGAGTGGCAGCAGAATCCCAAGAACCTGGACGATCTCTACATTCAGTCGAACGCATCGTCGGGCGCAACCGGCGCCGGCGCAGCAACATCGTATTCCTCGTCGGCCTCGGCGTCGGCCGGATCGAACGCGCTGACGACTTCAGTGCGCTATACGCCGTCGTCGCAAGTTCTTAGTTCCCCGGCCTCGGTTCTAGCGGGCAGCGCGACGGGGATCGGCGCGCCCAACACAGCGAGTTCCTCGGCGGGCGCCAACGCCATTCCGCTCAGCGCCTTCACGCAAGAGCGCCAGACCACCGAGGCCCTTTCGATCAACCATCAGGGACAGTTCCCTTCGGTCACGGTTTCGTTCAATCTTGGCGCAAAACGCTTCTCTGGGAACCGCGATCAGCGACATCGAAAAAACGGTCAAGAACCTTCACTTCCCTGCCAGCTTGCAGTCCGATTTCCAGGGAACAGCAGCATCGTTCCACAATTCGCTCTCCAACGAAGCGCTGCTGATTCTTGCCGCACTGGTCACGGTCTACATCGTTCTTGGCGTTCTCTATGAGAGCTTCATCCATCCGATCACCATTCTTTCCACGCTGCCCTCGGCGGGCGTGGGCGCACTTCTGGCGCTCATCATTTTCCGTCAGGACCTGAACGCGGTGGGCATCATCGGCATCATTCTGCTGATCGGCATTGTGAACAAGAACGGCATTTTGATCGTGGACTTTGCCCTGGAGGCCGAGCGGCAGCGCGGCAAGGACTCGACGGAAGCGATCTACGAAGCCAGCCTGCTGCGTTTCCGGCCTATCATGATGACCACCCTGGCCGCGTTACTGGCAGGCGTTCCGCTGGCGGCCGGAACCGGGCTGGGTTCGGAGTTGCGCCGGCCGCTGGGCATTGCCATGGTCGGCGGGCTGATACTGAGCCAGTTGCTCACGCTTTACACCACGCCGGTGATTTACATCTTCTTTGACCGCCTCGGTCAGCGCATCACCGGCCGCCACATCTCCCGCACCGCCGGCGGCGGATCACAGACGGGCGCGGAGAGCGCATGAACCTTTCGGCCCCATTCATCCGGCGGCCGGTGGGCACCACGCTGCTCACGATCGCCGTGGTCATTGCCGGCGCCATCGCGTTCGTGGTGTTGCCGGTGGCACCGCTGCCGCAGGTGGATTTCCCTACGATCAGCGTCTCGGCAGGCCTGCCCGGAGCCAGCGCGCAGATTATGGCGGCCTCGGTGGCGACCCCGCTGGAGCGCCAGTTCAGCCACATCGCAGGCATCACGGAGATGACCTCGTCGAGTTCGCTGGGTTCGACGAACGTAACCATGCAGTTCGACCTGAGCCGGAACATCGACGGCGCGGCGCGCGACGTACAGGCCGCCATCAACGCGGCGCGCACGTATTTGCCGGCGAATCTGCCCTCCAACCCCTCCTACCGCAAGGTGAATCCCGCCGACGCGCCGATCATGATCCTCAGTCTGACCTCGAACAAATACGAGGTAACGAAAATCTACGACCTTGCCTCCACGATCCTGGAGCAGAAGCTCTCGCAGATTCAGGGTGTTGGCCAGGTGGGTGTGGGCGGAGGAGCGACGCCGTCGGTACGGGTTGAGGTGAATCCCACCAAGCTGGAAAGCTTTGGCCTGACTCTCAGCAGCGTGCGATCGTTGCTGAGTCTGCAAAACTCTCATGAGCCGCGTGGTCAGCTCTCCAACAACGGCATCAGCGAAGACATTCTTACCAACGATCAGATCTCCACGGCTGCCGACTATCAACCCCTGATCGTCGGCTATCACAACGGCCAGGCCGTGCGGCTCTCGGATGTGGCCGACGTGGTGGACTCGACGCAAAACTTGCGTACCGCCGGCTACGCCGACGGAACCAGGGCAATTTTTGTCATCATTTTCCGTCAGCCCGGCGCTAACATCATTCAGACCGTAGACCGTGTCAAGGCGCAACTGCCCTTCCTCGAGGCGGTGCTTCCGCAGGGAATCAACACCACGGTCGTGCTGGATCGCACCACGACGATACGCGCCTCCGTCGATACCGTGGAGCGAACACTGATTGTTTCCATTTGCCTGGTCGTACTGGTGGTTTTCCTGTTTCTGCGCAGTCCGCGCGCCACGCTGATTCCGAGCGTCGCCGTTCCGGCTTCGCTTATTGGAACTTTTGCCGTGATGTACCTGCTCGGCTACTCGCTGGACAACCTGTCGCTGATGGCGCTGACCATCGCTACGGGATTCGTGGTGGACGATGCGATCGTGGTCATGGAAAACATCACACGGCATCTGGAGAGCGGCATGGAGCCCGTTGCCGCGGCGCTCAAGGGCGCACGGGAGATCGGTTTCACCGTCTTTTCCATCAGCATGTCGCTGATCGCCGTCTTCATTCCCATTCTGATGATGGGAGGCATCATCGGGCGTTTATTCCGCGAATTTGCGGTTACGCTTTCCACGGCGATCCTCATCTCGATGGTTATTTCTCTGACCACGACGCCCTGCATGTGCGCGCACGTGCTGAAGGCGCACCAGGCCGGGGAGAAGCACAACTGGCTCTACCGGGGCAGCGAGAAAACCTTCAACGGCATGGTATCGATCTACCGGCATTCGCTGACGTGGGTGCTGGAGAATCCGGGCCTGACCCTGGTCGTGCTCATTCTCATCATCGTTCTGAACGGCCTTGTCATCTATAGGATTCCAACGGGGTTCTTCCCGCAGCAGGACACAGGGGCGCTGGTGGGCGGCATACAGGGGCCGCAGGATGCCTCCTTCCCTTTCATGAACTTTTCCACTTTGTCGCTGGTCAACGTTGTGAAAGCCGATCCAGCGATAGCGCATGTCAACGCTTATACCGGGGGCGGCAACGGCGGCTTCATGTACATTACGCTCAAACCCCTGGGCAACAAATGCAAAGAAAGCCGTTCATGCGATGAGCGCCAGACTTCGGCGATGGACGTGATCAACCGCCTACGGCCGAAGATGAACCGCTTGCCCGTCGCTTCGGCGTTTTTGCAGCCCGTTCAGGACCTGCGCATCGGCGGACGTTCCAGCAGCGCCTTGTACCAATACACCATCCAATCCGATGACATCGACGATCTGGCGCACTGGGGGCCGATTCTTTATGAAAACATGCAGAAGCTTCCCGACCTGCAGGATGTGAACACCGACCAGCAAAATGGGGGGCTGCAGGAGATGCTCAGTTACGACCGAGTGACCGCGGCGCGGTTGGGCCAAACGCCGCAATCGCTCGATAGCTCCCTGTACAGCGCGTTTGGTCAGTCTGAAGTCTCGGTGATTTATACACAGCTCAACCAGTACTACGTGGTGATGGAAGTGGCGCCGCCATACTGGCAGGATCCGTCGGAATTGAAGAACATCTATTTCACCCCGGCAAAATCGTCCACCGCCGGCCTCAATGCAGTTTCGCCGTTGGGCACCGTGGTGAAGGCAAGCACCAACACGACCCCGCTGCAGGTCGCCCACACGGGACTGTTCCCTTCCACGACTGTCTCCTTCAACCTGAAGAATGGAGTTTCGCTGAGCGATGCGACGCGGGAAGTGTCGCAGATGGAGCAGAAGCTGGGGATGCCCGGCACGGTGCGCGGATTCTTTGCCGGAACTGCGCAAGCTTACCAGGACTCCCTGTCCAGCGAGAAATATCTTGTGGTCACCGCATTGCTGGCGGTTTTTATTGTCCTGGGTATTCTTTACGAGAGCCTGATTCACCCTCTGACGATCATCTCCACGCTGCCCTCGGCCAGCGTTGGCGCCATGCTGGCGCTCATGCTCTTCCACATCGATCTCAATGTGATCTCGATTATCGGGATCATCCTGCTGATCGGCATTGTGAAGAAGAATGCGATCATGATGATCGACTTCGCGCTGCAAGCCGAGCGCATTGATGGCAAAACCACACGCGATGCGATCTTTGAAGCCTGCATGCTACGCTTCCGTCCCATTATGATGACGACCATGTCCGCCATTTGCGGAGCATTGCCGCTGGCATTTGGCACCGGCATGGGTTCGGAACTGCGCCGGCCGCTGGGCATCACCATCGTGGGCGGCCTGCTTTTGAGCCAAGCGCTCACGCTTTACACCACTCCCGTGATTTACCTGATGATGGACCGGCTTCGCCTGCGCGCGCTCGGCCGCACTCACGATGTGCTTCCCGCAACGGCAGAAGGAACGGCCTTGTAATCGATGAAGGATGTTGACCATGTTTGAGCCAAGAAAGCGAATTCCGATTTCATTCGCCGCGAGTGCGCTGGGATTGTTGGCGCTGCTTGCCGGCTGCCGCGTCGGCCCACCCTATCATGCGCCTGCGCCGCCGGCGATCGCGGCGCCGAATTACAAGGAGTCCACTGTCAACTTCCACGACACCGAAGGATGGAAGGTGGCAAGTCCACAGGATGCTATGATCCGCGGCAACTGGTGGGAGGTTTTCGGCGATCCCGAGCTGAACGCACTCGAAGAACAGCTCAATATCAACAACCAGAATCTCAAGGAGTACTTTGAGAATTACATGGCCGCCCGAGCCGTGATTGCCGAGGCGCGCTCGCAATACTGGCCGACGATCACTGCGAATCCGTCGTGGAACCGTTCGAAGAGTTCCGGAACTCTGAACAACTCCGCCCAAGCCAACGTCGGCAAGCAGTCAACGCTTTGGAATGCGCCGATTGACGTTTCATGGACGCCGGATTTCTGGGGGAAGATCCGCAACGAGGTGCACGAAGCGGAATACGCCTCGCAAGTGAGCGCCGCCGATCTTCAAACCGAGAAGCTCACCGAACAGGCCAGCCTCGCGGAGTATTTCTTCGAGATTCGCGGCCAGGACATGCTGCAGCAGATTCTGAATCAGACGGTCGCCGCGGATCAAAAATCGTTGGACTACAATCAGGCTCAATACGACACCGGAGTCGGCGGCTACATCTCGGTCGTCGAGGCCAAGACGACGCTGGAGTCCGCGGAGGCGGCGGCGACGAACGTGGGCCTGTTGCGCGCGCAATACGAACACTCCATCGCAGTGCTGCTGGGCAAGCCGCCGAGCGATTTTTCCGTTCCCGTGAAGCCGATGCTCTACAAGCCGCCTTCCATTCCCACCGGGGTGCCCTCTCAGCTTGCAGAACGCCGGCCCGACATCGCGGCGGCGGAGCGCACACTCGCCGAGGAGAACGCCGTCATTGGGATCGGCTACGGCGCGTTTTTCCCGCAAGTGACGATCAGCGCAACCGGTGGATTTCAGAGCTCCACTTTAACCAGCCTGTTCAATTGGCCGAGCCGCATCTGGTCGGTCGGTCCTTCCGTGGCCGAGACGGTCTTCGACGGGTGGTTGTATCGCGCGGAATTGCACCAATACGTTGCCGTATACAACGCAGACCTTGCCGCATACCGCCAGACCACTCTGACTGCGTTCCAACAGGTGGAAGACTCACTGGCGGCGACGCGAACCTATAGCCAGCAGATTTTGCACCAGCAGGATGCCGTCAAAGACGCTCAGGATTATCTCAACCTGGAATTGGTCCGCTACAACACCGGCGTCGATCCGTACGTCAACGTAGTAATAGCCCAGACTACGCTGCTTGGCAATCAGGAGACCCTGAATGCTCTCGATGTTGAGGAGATGACATCGGCAGTGCAGCTCGTACAGGCTTTGGGCGGCGGATGGGACCGCACGCAGCTTCCCACGCCGGAGCAGGCCGGCGCGAAGACGACCAAGGCGGACTACACGCAGCAGCAATAGCGTTTATTGAGCGGGGCGGAAGCAGATATCGTCGCCATCGAGCCGGTACTCGGCGGAGCAGAGGTCGCCTCCGCAAATCATCGGCTCCCCGCCGCAGAGCTGGCGGCGAGTGATCAGCCCCAACGTGCCGCAGCGCGGGCACGACATCACGGCCACATAGGGATTCTGTGCCTGGCCAAGCTGAGCCTGATTCTCCAGCACAAAAACCGTTCCTGGGTCCATTCGTTCAGGGATCCACTCTTCCAGAAAACTCAAATCGGTTGACATCGTTCCCTCCGGAGCTGATGTAACCGAGCCGTCACTGAGCGATGCGCGGCTCCGTTTTTCTTCGAAAAGCTGGTTGCGACAACTTACCGGATTGGAGTGCCTCCGGTCAAGCTCAGTGTTGCCAGACGCGGGCGCGGAAGTCAATTTGAATCGAATCCGGGGAGTGGCAAGTGGGATTCCCCGGGATCCGGTTGGACCGGAACGGAAAGACTTGGGCTACCGCGAGGCCGCCGTGGCAGCGCCACCGTGGGAGCGGGCAAAATCGTCGATCGCCTTGTAGGTCTCCTCATTGCGCAAGATGGCCTGGACATACTCGCGGGTTTGGGTAAAGGGAATGGATTCGACAAATTCGTCGATGCCCGAATAGGGGCCGGCGGCCTGCCAATCGGCCACGCGATTGTCACCGGCATTGTAGGCGGCCAGCGCGTACTCCTCGACGCCGCCGAAGCGATCAAGCATCTGGCGCAGATAGCGCGTTCCCAGGCGGATGTTCATGGCCGGGTCAAGCAATTGAAAGGCTTGGAACGAAGCGATTCCCTCTTCGCGAGCCATCTTTTTCCCCACTGAGGGCAGCAATTGCATCAGGCCGTACGCGTTGGCGTAGGAGATCGCAGAGGGATCAAACTCCGACTCCTGGCGAATCAGCGAGGCCACGAGATAGGGATCGAGATTGTTCTTCGCAGACTCGACCTGGATGGTGTCCCACCACGGCTCGGGAAACAGGATCCGCCAATAGACAAGAGGAATGGACTCAATGGAGGCCGATGCTGAGCCGGGCAAAGCCCGCTTAAGCGAACGAACGGCGCGGAACGTTTCTCCATACGAAGAGTAGATCTGCGCTTCGGCCAGCGCGCTCCAAGACGAGGAATTGGGATCGGCCTTGATCTCCTGGGCGACGTACTCATTCAAGCCCGCATTGGCCAGCAGACGCGCCCTGGCCAGATGCGGACTGTCTTCGGGAAAGGTGTCCACCAGTTGCGGCTCCGGCAGGGGTTGAATGCGATCTAGTTGCGGCTCGGGCGCGGACTGTGCAGCGCCCAAGGCCGCCAGCCGCTGCCGCGCGAGCTGGGCATAAAAGTAGTGCTGGTAAACGCGAAGAATGGTGCGGTAGTTGGCCGCGGCCAGCGAGGGGTTATGGCCCTCGGTCTCATAGAGGCGCCCGCGCCAGTAGAGCGCCGAGACCGTTTCAGTTGCGCCGGGATAGAGCCGGATCTGTTCGTCGAAGAGCCGCGCAGCATCGGCGTAGAGTCCCAGCCGGTAGCTGAGCCAGCCTGCGCGCCAGTGCGCGGCCGCGGCGTTCTTGTCGCCGGGGAAACGCGCGGCGAGATCGCTGTAGTACTGAATTGCCGTTGAGTAATCGCGCTTCAGCAGGTACATGTTGCCACTGGAAAACAAGGCGTCGGCCAGCCAAGGGCTGCGCGGGAACCGGGTTTCCATTTCAGAGACGATCTGCTTCTGATCGGCGGTATCGTCGCGGCCGCGGGCCAGTTCCATCAGGAGTTCGAGGCGGCGGGCGCCGTTCTCATCGGCTGTATCAGGCAAGGCGCGGGCCTCTGTCACGGTCAGACTCTTCAGCTTCAGTAGGCAGGCGGCCCTGGCTACGGCAAAGCCGTTGCGGGTGTAGGCGTCGAGTCCCGGTTCAAGCGCCAGAACGCGGTACTGTTCGGATGCCTCGACGTAGCGACCGGCGTTGTAGAAGGCGTCACCCAGGGAGCGCAGATCGGCGACGGTCAGCGTTGCCTCAGCGCCCATCTGCGTCAGCCTGGCGCGCGCCGTCTGCGCCTCCGGGCTCAGAGGTTGCCCGATCAAGAGTTGCTTGAAGGTGGTTTCCGCGGCCTGCTGCAGACCGAGCGCCTGCTCTACCTCACCTTCTACCAGTTGAAAGCCGGGGCGGTCTGCCGCCTCAGTGTTCGCGGCTTCGGCAAGCACCTGGCGCGCGGCAGCGAGTTTGTCCATCGCCAGCAGGACGCTGGCCTCGAGTTCGGGCGCCCGGTTCGACAAAGATGCTCTCAGGATAGCGATCGGCAAAGCCGTGCAGGATGGTCTCGGCAGCGGGATCGTCGCCGGCCTCGTGGCTTGCCTGGGCGTCGAGAAAGTCAGCGTAGTCGGCCAGTTCCCCGTCGTCATGCCGGGCCTGTGCCAGAGCCGATTCAGCCTCGGCATAGCGCTTGTCGAGGAGGTAGGCATGGCCCAGCGCGAGGTACGCGGCGGCGGCTGCATCGCCGGCGTGGCTGCGCGCATAAGCGGTGACTCCCGCATAAGCCTGGGACGTGCGCATCGTGGCCAGTTGCTGGGCCATGGGTTGCAATTCTTTGGAGGCGACGAATGCCTTCTTGATCCGTGCCGTGCGCGCCACTCTTGCCGCACGGCTCATGCGGTGGGCCGGCTTGCGTTTCGCGGGCTTCTTTTTCGCTGTTTTCGCCTGGCTGGCCGTCTTCGGCCTGGAGGCTGAGGAGCTGGATTTGCCCGTATTGGACGCGGAGGGGGCCTGCGGCGCGACTGGCAAAGCCACCATCAGCGACGAAAGCAAAACTGCCAAGGCTCGCGAAAGGGGCAACGGGGAGTAAGAACCAAGCATAATTCCACTCTATGCCGAATTGGACGCAACCGGAGCAGGCGGGGAATCAGTGGCGTAACCTGAGTTGCACGCCCGCAGGCGGTTTGGTCTGCGGCCACCGCGTCCATTACACTCATCTATTGGCGGATCATTCGCATTGCCCTGAACAGTTGGGCAGTCCGATTGCAGCGACTCAACCTGCGACTTTCGCAGCATTTTTCTGGAACCAAGTCCCATGTCAACCATCCAATCGATAGCAGGACAAGACGAGCAGCACCCCGACGTGGCCCTGGTGGAACGGGTACGCGGCGGCGACGTCTCGGCCTACGAAACGCTGGTGCGCAAGTACGAGCGTCAAATCTTCCGGATTGCGCAGCACATTACGCAAAACCGCGAGGACGCAGAAGACGTGATGCAGGACGCGTTCCTGAAGGCATACGAGAAGCTCGATCAGTTCCAGGGGAATTCGAAGTTTTACACATGGCTGGTGCGAATCGCGGTGAACGAGAGCCTGATGCGGCTGCGCAAGCGTCGCACAGGCAAAATGTACTCGATCGACGAAGAGCTGAAGACCGACGAGGGCAGCGTGCCGCGGGACTTTGCCGACTGGGCGCCCAACCCGGAACAAAACTACAACCAGGCCGAGCTGGCCGAGATTCTGCGCAAGACCATCCAGGGCTTGCCGCACGGTTTTCGCGTGGTTTTCGTTCTGCGCGACGTGGATGGACTATCGACCGAAGAGACGGCCGAGGCGCTGGGCTTGAGCGTCCCGGCGGTGAAGTCGCGTTTGCTGCGGGCGCGGCTGCAATTGCGCGAGCGGCTCACCCGCTACTTCCGCAGGAACACTCCGGCCGCTTCGCAGGCGCAAGAGCCGCCACGGGGAAACGGGGTTGAGCAATGACCTGCACTGAGTTTCTGCAGATTCTCGATGACGTGATCGACGAATCGATGGCCGCAGAGACGCGCGCCGAGATCGAGACGCACCTGCGCAAGTGCGGGCACTGCGAGGTGGTGCTGAACACCACGCGCAAGACCATCGAGATTTACCGCTGCCACGAGATTTACGAACTGCCGACGGACGTTAGCGAGAGACTGCACGCAGCGATCGCGGAGCGATGCAAGAAGGCGCGCTGAAATCCTCCCGGTTTATCCCTGCCTACCGAAACTGAACCGTACTCCCACACCTGGTGACAGGCACTCCCAGCAGCATTGGGTTTACCCGGCCCAAAGCGCGGGCATTGCGGCTGACCTTTAACTTTTACCAGTTGATAACGGGGTCCCCCCTCCCCCTATCTCTGAAAATAAGTTCCCTAGATTCAGCAGTTTGGCGCGGCAAAAATATACTTGGCTCATCAAGCCTTCTCTATCACTTCCACAAACGTGAAAAACCCTCCGGTCTCCGTAACGGCGCGAATTACTGCGCCATGACGGACGGGTTCGCCTGAGTGTCTTTCTCCGATCCTGTCGGCTGGATCTAGCCGCATTGAGTCGGGGTCCCAATACTCAAAGCCAGTGTTTTCAGGAAGGTGGATATCAATGAAACCCAAGGAATCTAAGCGCAATCGGATCATAGGGAAAGGCCGTGGTTCCAGTCGGCCTTCACAAGAGAAGCGGCAGGGCGGGAGTTCCGAATCGACCCGTATGCGTGAGCCGTCTTCTAACCACTTGCCAAAGACCAAGAAAGCCTCATCAAAGCCAATCACGATCACCCCCCCGGTCTGGACGGACCCGCCAGCCCTCGCGCCGTTCATTGTAAAGCGTTTGCGGAAGTTGCATCTTAGCTCATCAAGCCTCAACAGTGGGGGTGCTGATCGATGAATAGCACCCTTACTCAGAATTTCAACCACATCTGGGTGGTGCGTTCTATAAATGAAGGCACCATGAAACAGCTTCAGCTTTTCGACTACTACGTACTTGGGAAGGCCATAGAACCGCTTTTCCAGGTGAAAGAAAAATCGCTGGTCAACGATGCCGGATTTGATGCTATGGCAGCGTGTGGACAGTTGAAGGAGGTGACCAGGAAGGACTCAGTTTTTCTCTCTGGAACGCGGAGAGCGGCTGAGTCCCTAGTGCGCGTCCTGATTGAGCACTTCGGGGATGGTATCCAAGACGGTTTGCCTGTCTTTTGGAACCCTAAATCAGACGAGAAACTAAGAGGCAAGGCGCGGTTGATCTTGGCTGCTGTTACCGATTTTGAGACGGTCTTTAAGAACGATACGCCGAGCATGGCAGTATTTTGGGTTCAACAGAAAGGTATCTACCGCACGGATGATTTGATCGACCACGCGGAGATGCATCTACCTGATTCTGTTAGCAACTATCTTTCGTCTCAGGCAAAGGTTGACCTGAGAGCCGCTGGCCGTTGCTTGGCGTTCAATCTCCCAACTGCAACAGCGTTTCATGTGTGGAGAGCACTGGAAGTCACCTTCGGTGAGTATTACGTTTTGACCTTGCCCGCGCAAAACGTATCCCATAGCGAGCTGCTTTAATGGCGAAAGGGATACGAAGATGCGAAATGGGAAACGAGGCAGGTACACGCTGGAGTTCAAGCAGGAGGCGGTCCGTCTGGTTGAGTCGGGCCAGAGCATCGCAGAGGCAGCACGCAGTCTGGGAGTGGTCGAGCAGACCCTATCCAACTGGGTGAAGGCGAAGCGAGAGGGCAAGCTGAAGGAGGTCGGCGGCAAGACCGGGGTAACCGCCGAGCAGATGGAGATCAGCCGCTTGCGCGCGGAGTTGGCGCGGGTGACGATGGAGCGCGACATCCTGGGAAAAGCGACGGCATACTTTGCAAAGGGCCAGAAGTGAAGTATGCCTTTATCGAACGCCATCGGCGCCTCTGGCCGATCTGTGTGCAGTGCCGGGTGCTGCGGGTAAGCGTGTCCGGCTTTTATCAACATCGGGCGCGGCGGCGCCGGATCAGTCAGCGCCGTCACCTGAGCGACGCCGCGCTGCTGGCGCACATCAGCGCGGTGTACGCGGAACATCGCGGCGCCTATGGATGGCCGCGCATCTGGCGGGAGTTGCGCAAGCGCGACATCCGCGTGGGCAAACAGCGGGTGCAGCGGCTGATGCAGCAGCACGGCATTCGCGCCCGCGGCAAGCGGCGCTTCCGCGTGATGACCACCGATAGCCGGCACGAACTGCCGGTAGTGCCGAATCTGTTGAACCGCGACTTCAGCCCGGCTGCGCCCAACCAGGCGTGGACCGGCGACATCACCTACATCCCCACCGAAGAGGGCTGGTTGTTCCTGGCCGTGGTGATCGATCTGTTCAGCCGCAAGGTGGTGGGCTGGTCGATGCGGCCGGACATGCATCGCAGCCTGGTCATCGATGCCCTGGAGATGGCCTGGTTCAAGCGCAATCCAGGCCAGAATACAGAGTTGATCTTTCATAGCGATCGTGGCAGTCAGTACGCCAGCGACGACTTCAGTGAGGTACTCAAAGAGCATGGCATTACGCCGTCGATGAGCCGCAAGGGCAACTGCTGGGATAACGCCTGCTCGGAGTCGTTGTTTGGCTCGTTGAAGGTGGAACGGCTGCACGGCCAGCGTTTTGAAACCATCCGCGAGGCCAAGGATGAAGTCATCGCATGGCTGCTCTGGTATAACCGAACACGAATGCACTCGACACTGAACTACGTAAGCCCGGTGCAGTTCGAGCAAGACTGGATGGAGGCTACGGTGAAGATCGCCGCATGAATTTTTCGCGGGGATCGAAGCAGGCCGTGGAAATGACGGTCTGTGGAAAGCCTGGGAAAACGATGAAACTGTTTTCCCACCCTTCCCACAGCCCCTGGAAATCGCTACCGCGATTCCCACATTCCCACCGCCACGACTACGACGGGGATGAATATACTTTCCCCAAAACCGGCCGGCTAAGGGGTACGCATTCTGAGGGCAAGGTCATTTCGCTTACGGGAAATTCCTTTGAAACAGACAAGATTGCGCGCAATTGGGGTGCGTATATCAAGGCTCTCAATGACGCAGGTGCGGACACCAAGATTACGGGGAACTTGGATCACATTCGGGCTGAATACCGGAACCCTGTCATGCACCCAACCGTGAACGTGCAACCGGAGGAAGCATTTGTGTTGGCGGGGATCGGATTCAGTGCAATTACGCAAGTCTTGAACGAAATTGCTCGCATTATGAGTTCTCTGAAGACTCCATAACGCAGTACGATTAGAACATGAAGTCCGAACCGCGAACTTCGCCCGAATTCGACAGGTTCAATGCGCTCGTGGGCAAAGTCTTGTCAGTCCCCAAGGCTGTGGTGGATCAGCGCGAAAAAGAGTATCAAGAGCAATCCAAGGCAAACCCCAAGAGGCGCGGTCCCAAGCCGAAGGCCGCTTCAAAATGAAGTTCTTCTGCGAATGAAAGCCGATGCCAAAAGGCCGATAGGAGACTCCCAAGAGGAATATCTCTACATGAAGCGAGGGAGCTACGGCGCTTGGCTACATGTAGGCATTTCGGTTCTCTTCTCCGTTCTACTCTTGTTCATCGCAGAGGCATGGATCGAGGATCAGTTCCCCCGCCTGAAACCGCCCGGTGCAATCGTGATTGGCCTTCCACTTGCCATCACCCTTTGGAATTATTGGAACCGTTGGCGGTGCATTGAGGCATTTTCTAGCCGTTTCTGCTCTGGAGTCGTCAATTTTTCCTTTCTCTACGTCCCTCTTATCGCGGCTTTCTATGCGGCATATAGGGGAATCCTCAAATTTATTGGTCGCTAAGAAGTCGGTTTTTCTGTATCATTGAGGCCAAATAGAAAACCCCGCTCGCAACGGGGTTTCTAGTTCTTTGAGATTTGATTGAAGCGTAACCCTCGCGCACGACTCGCCGTGCCTATTCTAGGCGCAGGAGTGTTGGCGTGTCCATAATAATCTCCCGAACTAATCAAGACGCTCAACTGTTATCAAATCCTTCCGAAGTCCTACGGGGTGTCCTCTCTCGCAGAAGATTAACGGGCAGGCGTCTTGTAAAGTCTCTATCAAGGTCTGCGGCTCTGCGTCTGTTAAATATCTGGTGTATATGGTCTGGTGCTGCCCGCAGTTTTGCCGGTCACATTCGTATTCAATCTGCCAAAGAGACACCGCATTTAACCCTAGGGGCACTGTTTGAACGATGTCCGGACGGATCGTATCGAGAGTCACCTCGCACACGTGCCTGTGGAGAAGGCATAGAAAGGTTATCGGCCATTTTCCCTTGGGTTGATTTTGTGGATCGTCGAATGTTCCTAATGGGCTTCGACGCGGGAGTACAAGCGTGTGCTCCACCCCATGACATAGAAACTGGCAAACATAACGCCTCTCAGCCATAGACATAACAGGAAACCCTCCGCGCAGGTTTGCTCTCACTATACAGGGCGCTTCCCGCGTGGCTTCCAGCCAGTAGTCTTAGAAAGCCTCTTGCCGATCCCGCATCGTTCCCGCCCCATTGACTTCAATTCAATCGCCTTCATAATCGAAATATGAAGGAGCCAAAGACACTCCAAGAGGCCATTCTCTACTTTGCCGATCCTGACCGCTGCATCGCGTACCTAGCGGGCAGCCGTTGGCCGGATGGCGTGGTAGTGTGTCCCACCTGTGGCCGCACAGACGTGTCCTATGTGGCAAAGCGCCGCGTGTGGCAGTGCAAGAGCCGCCATCCCAAGGCGCAATTCAGCATCAAGGTAGGAACCATCTTCGAGGATTCGCCAATCGGCCTAGACAAGTGGCTTATGGCGATGTGGCTGATCGCTAATTGCAAGAACGGCATTAGCTCTTGGGAGATTCACCGCGCCCTCAAGGTCACGCAGAAAACCGCATGGTTCATGCTGCATCGAGTCAGGCTGGTAATGAAGGACGAACGCGATCACAAATTCGGCTTTGGTGGGCCTGTGGAAGTGGACGAATGTTTCATTGGACCGAAGCCTGACAAGATGCACCGGGACCGCAAGGCGAAGCTGCAAACCGAACAGACGCTAGGCTTACGCACCGACTCCTATGTGGGCAAAACCGCCGTTCAAGGTGTCTTAGACCGCTATTACCGGCAGGTTCGGACCAAGGTACTGCCCGATGTGAAGCGGGAGACATTGCAGAACACGATCCTCGATAACGTGACGCCGTTCGCCAAGGTCTACACGGACGAGGCCGTTCAGTACGACAAACTGGACAAGAACTTCGTCCACAAGGTCGTCAACCACATGCAGGAGTACGTGAAGGGCCAAGTCCACACTCAGGGGATCGACAACTACTGGAGCCTGCTGAAGCGGACTCTCAGGGGAACGTACATCGCCGTAGAGCCGTTCCACCTTGACCGCTACTTGGACGAACAGGCATTTCGGTACAACAACCGTGCAACCAAGGACAATCCGTTAGACGACGGAGACCGCTTCGCACTAGCGGTTTCGCAGATTCTTGGACGCCGACTGACGTACAACGAACTGACTGGCAAAACCGCAGCGAGGCAAGACGAAGCAGAGCCGTTCTAAGCGACAAGGCAGAGGAAAGCGTCGGCAGGTATAGTGATCGCGGAGGGATTCTGTCATGGAGAATGAGACGGTTTATGCGGTAATCTTTGCGATCTGCAAGTTACTCGGGCAGGAAAAGGACTATTACGCTATTGAGGAAGCCTTTAACGAGGGATTGAAGATGTACCGGAAGACTCTCCCCCCGGAGAGAGCCTGATAGTGATTTCATCACTCGGCCTATCGTAATGCACATGGAGTGAGGCTTTCAGCCACTTGGCTGCTTTTTCTATCAGCAATAGTTTGCTTGACGTGTGTGGATGATTGCCGTGTGTGTCCAGATACCGCAGCAGGTCTTCTAAAGCTGCATCCTCAGTGGTCACGGTTAGCGAAACAGCCATTGGTAAATCTCCAATGTTACTGATTCTCTGCACATTTAGGACGGCATTGCAATAGGAATTTTCGCCCAAAGCCGCAACGTCTTTAGAATCAGTCTTGATGAACCAGATATATTGCTGCCTTTGGCGCATGTATGGCGCTCTAAAGTCTTGATTCTAAAGCTACTTCCTTGCAGAGATTAGACAGCAAAGGAGTTAGCAGCGGGGAACAGGGATCAGGGAACAGCCAGTAGCCAATAGCCAGTAGCCAATAGCCGGTGGCCGGTGAGGAGACCTGGTTGAACGCTTATGGAATGATTATGCGACAAGGAGGGGAAATTATCTGCAAAGTTGACAGAGATCAGAGATCAGGGGTCAGAGATCAGAAAAAGAACGACTTACGGTGGAACCGGGAGGATTTATTTTGGCCGCGGGGGATTGACAACGGCAGGGGCGCACGAGCAGGAGGGCGTAGGAGCGGGGGACCGAGTGAACGGGTGGCAGGCTGGATTCGATGGACTTACATGAACCCCACCCAAGCGGAGCCTGGATGGGGCGCCTCTGCACAGTATCGTCCGCGAGCGGCCGGCAGCTAGCAATGCGGAAGGGGGTTCTTGAAGACGAGCTCGATCGGCAGCCAGGCGGTAAGGAGCTTGTCATTGATTTCAGAGTCTTCGGCAGTGCTGGAGAGCGACGACTGGGTGAGCGCCACGGCGATTTTTACTTTTCCATTGGCGCAGTACTCCTCAAGAAGCGTGGCCAGACTCTGGTCGGTGGCATCCATGTAACCCGAGGGAAGAGCGCCTTCCGTGCCGGGGATATCGACCGCGCCCATGATGATCTGGTTCACCGCCATCGGCTCTTTAGTCGTGAGGCCCGAAGTGTCGATACGCACGACGAGTATGGCTCTTTTAGCGAGCGCGCCAGGAGGCGCGTTTGGATCCGCCGTGTACTTGATGAGCGGAATGGTGATGCCCGCTTTGCTGGGCTTGGCCGGCGGCGCGGCCAAGGCGAGAAGGTAAGGGGGCCCCGTGAACCTGGGCTTAACAGGAATGCCGGAGTTGCTCCCCTGGGGCCCGCACCCCGCCAAAAACGCCAATCCTGCGATCACCAGTACGATGGTCTTTCTCAAGTCATCCTCCCCGTTCAACCGAAACAACACGCCATCATACCATTCCCGTGCGCTGATGGACTGTGATCGCGGGCCGTTGCGGTACCGGCGGTTGTGGCCTGCCCGGTAATTTGTACCAGCGTGAGTGTTAGTGTAGCGCGGCGGGAGAGATAGATATCTGCCCGTCGCAGTAGCCGGGGGTGTGGGAAAGTGGGAAGCGTTCTTTGCTTTCCACTTTTCCATACCCCGTTTCGCTATCGCTCTTCCATGCAGCCGGCGCTGGTGGTCTGTAGCCCAGCGAGGAATGCGGCCTTTTGGTGTTGTAGTAGACGCGCCATCGTTCAGCCAAAACTTTCACCTCCTTGAGTGAGTAAAAGATCTCCCCGTTCAGAAACTCATCGCGCAGCTTGCTGTTGAATGATTCGCAGTAGCCGTTCTCCCAGGGAGAGCCGGGCTCGATGTATAGAGTTTTGGCTCCGGTCCGCGCTAGCCACTTGCGCAGTTCCCTGGCCACGAACTCGGGCCCGTTGTCGCTGCGAATGTACTCCGGAATGCCGTGCTCGATCATGGCTGCGGCCAGCACTTCGATCACCTGGTTGCTATTGATCCGGCGGCTCACGTAGATCGCCAGGCACTCCCGCGTGTATTCATCAATCAAATTCAGCATCCGCACCGTCCTGCCATCATGCGTGAATGTGCTTACGAAATCGTATGCCCAGACGTGATTGCGGTGCTCCGGCCGCAGCCGCACGCACGACCCGTCGTTAAGCCACAGCCGGCCGCGGGATTTCTGCTTCTGCGGAACCTTCAGCCCTTCGCGGCGCCAGATTCTCTCCACGCGGTCCTTGCCCGTTTGCCATCCCGCTTCCTGCAACTTGATGGTGATGCGTCGATATCCATAGCGGCCATATTGGCTGGCCAGCGCGATGATCGCCCGAGTCAGTGCGTCTTCGTCGTTGCGCTGAGTTCGACTGATAGCGCTGCGTGCCGCGTGGCTGATAAACTAACCGGCACGCATGACGTTCACTCGCTCCCAGCTCTTCGGCATGCTCCACCGCGCAACGACGCCGATCCGGGCTTAGAAGTTTCCCCTTGCGATGTCCTGAAGGATTTGCTTGTCAAGGCTCAGCTCGGCCACCAGACGCTTCAGCTTTCCGTTCTCCTGCTCCAGTTCCTTCAGCCGCTTGGCCTGGTCAGTCTTCATCCCGCCGTATTCCTTGCGCCAGCGGTAGAATGTCTGTTCGGTAATCCCAGCTTCCCGGCAGGCCAGCGGGTGCGTTTTGCCGTTCGCGCTCGCCACTTCAATCTGCCGAAGTATGTTCACGATCTGCTCAGGACTGTGCTTCTTTGCCTTCCCCATTCCGTGCTCCTCCCATACCAGTTTGTCTCATTCCTCCTGGTACAGAATTTGCCGGGCACTCCACTTTTCACAGGGCCTACTGCCGGCAATGGGGAGGTTACTGTGTAGCAGGCAAGGGAACAGGGGAACGAGACGGCTAGCAGGCGGCGCGGCGCATGATTTAACCTCGAAGACAGTATGAAGATTCAGCGTACGCTTCTCTTCTCTGCCCTGGCCGCAGCCACTGTTGCCGGCGCGGCCTTTGCTGTCTTTGCTCGACAATCAAGCGCACCCGCGAGCCAGGAGGTTCCCGACGCGCCCCAGGCGACTGCCGAGGCCACAACGGCGCCAAACGGGCCGTTCGTGGTGATGGACACGTCGATGGGCCGCATTACCTGCCAGTTCTACCAGAAGCAGGCGCCGAACGCGGTGGCCAACTTCATCGGACTGGCGGAGGGCACGAAGGACTGGACCGATCCCGCGACCAAGAAGGCGCAGCATCGCAAGCGGTACTACGACGGCACGATCTTTCACCGCGTGATTCCCGAGTTCATGATTCAGGGCGGCGATCCGATGGGCACGGGGATGGGCGATCCGGGGTACAGCTTCAACGACGAGTTCGATCCGGGGCTGAACTTCGACAGGCCGGGGCGGCTGGCGATGGCCAACAGCGGGCCGAACACGAACGGCAGCCAGTTTTTTATCACCGAGCAGACGTACGACTCAGGCGACCAGCACTATACGATCTTTGGACAGTGCGACGACGCGAGCGTGGAGGTGGTAAAGGCAATTGCGCGGGTCGAGCGCGACTCGAACGACAAGCCGCTGACGCCGGTGGTGCTGAAGCGAGTGACGATTGTGCGCGAAGGGCAGCCGGTGCCGTAGAAAAACAGGGGTCAGGGATCAGGGGTCAGGGATCAGAGATCACGAATCAGAATCAGGAAATCTCAGGAGAGTACATGGCACTAGCAGCAGGAACTTACGCCGTCTTTACGACCACCGAAGGCAAGATTACTGTGCGGCTTTTCGAGGTCGACGCGCCCATCACCGTGAAGAACTTTATCGAGCTGGCCGAAGGCGCGAAGGAGTGGTCGCATCCGGTGACGCGCGCGAAGTCGAAGAACAAACTCTACGACGGCACCATCTTTCATCGCGTGATTCCCGACTTCATGATTCAAGGCGGCGATCCGGCCGGAAACGGCATGGGCGGGCCTGGCTACCGGTTTGAGGACGAGACCAAGGGCTCGCCGCACGGTTTCGACAAAGCGGGAAAGCTGGCCATGGCCAACGCGGGACCGAATACGAATGGCAGCCAGTTCTTCCTGACGGTGGCGGCTACGCCGTGGCTCACCGGCAATCACACCATCTTCGGCGAAGTGGTCGAGGGGCAGGAGATTGTGGTGGCCATTTCGAAGGTTCCGCGCAACGCGCAGGACAAGCCGCACAAGGCGGTGGTGCTGGAGTCGGTGACGATCGAGCGCGTGGCCTGAATGAGGCACTTGCGTTCGAGGGCCGGCGGCCGCGGGCCTTTCACAAGGCGTGCGATAGTGGGACGAGCAACTCACGTATCATGTCGAACATGAGCGCACCAGGAATTGTTGACATCCGGAGCCAGCGCCCGGTTGTTGAGACCGTGGAGAAGCTGCGCAGCATTCTTGAAGCGAAGGGCGTGACTCTCTTTGCGCTTGTGGATCACAGCGGAGAAGCGGAGAAGGCGGGCATGAAGATGCGGCCCACCAAGCTGCTGATCTTCGGAAGTCCGAAGGCGGGCACTCCGGTAATGCTGGCGGCGCCGAGCATCGCCATCGATCTGCCGCTCAAGATTCTTGTGTGGGAAGATGCGGATGGGAATGCCTGGATTTCTTATAACTCCGCGGATTATCTCGGCAGCCGTCACAATGTTCCCGGGGAACTGATGCAAAACATCGCGGTGGTGGAAGCGCTGGCAGCAAAAGCAGCG
This sequence comes from uncultured Acidobacteriaceae bacterium, assembly GCA_963808805.1. GTDB lineage: Bacteria > Acidobacteriota > Terriglobia > Terriglobales > Acidobacteriaceae > Telmatobacter. Next base: position 51,582 of record CAWEGN010000001.1, read on the forward strand.
GAAAAGTGAGCGATGCGGGGCGAGATGCGGGACGGGGAGAGACGCGGCGAAGCCCTCAATGGGGCGCGCCGGCGGAAGGCCCGGATGCGCAGGGGAGGAAACGCGCGTTGAGCGGCGCGTCGCATACATGGCGAGCGCTGCGGCATCGCAACTTCCGGCTCTTTTTCGGCGGGCAGACGATTTCACTGATCGGCACGTGGATGACGCGCATAGCGACGGCGTGGCTGGTGTACCGGTTGACGAAGTCGGCGCTGCTGCTGGGCACGGTGAGCTTCGCGGGGCAGATCCCTTCGTTTCTATTCGCGCCATTGGCAGGCGTATGGGTGGACCGGCTCGACCGCAGGAAGGTGCTGGTGTGGACTCAGACGCTAGCCATGATGCAATCGTTCCTGCTGGCAGCGCTTACGCTCTCCGGCCACATTACCGTCCCACTGATTCTGGTTTTGAGTGTCATGCAGGGCATCATCAACGCCTTCGACATGCCGGGACGGCAGGCCTTCATGGTGGAGATGGTGGGCGACCGCGCCGATCTGGGCAACGCCATCGCAATCAATTCGTCCATGGTGAACTTGGCGCGGCTGATCGGGCCGTCGCTGGCCGGGCTGGTGATTGCGGCGACCAACGAAGGCTGGTGCTTTCTGATCGACGGCATCAGCTACATTGCGGTGATTGCATCGCTCGCGATGATGCGGTTGGATGTTGTCGCTGTGCGCCGGGCGGCCACGTCGACCTTCCATGAGCTGAAGGAGGGTTGGAGCTATGTTTCAGGGTTCCTGCCCATCCGCACGATTCTTACGCTTTTTGCAGTTGTCAGCCTGATGGGCATGCCGTTTGTGGTGCTGATGCCGATTTTTGCGGCACAGGTGCTGCACGGCGGCCCGCACACGCTGGGCTTCCTGATGGGGGCGATGGGGGTGGGCGCGCTCATCTCCGCGCTGTCGCTGGCGGCGCGCAAAAGCGTGCGCGGGTTGATCCGCATGATTCCGATTGCCGCAGCCGTCTTTGGAATGGGGTTGGTTGGCTTTGGGTTATCGCATGTCTACTGGCTTTCGATGCTGATGGTGCTGGTGGCGGGCATGGGCATGATGCAAGGCATGGCCGCGAGCAACACGATCATCCAGACGCTGGTAGATGAAGACAAGCGCGGGCGTGTGATGAGCTACTACACCATGGCCTTCATGGGTATGGCGCCCTTCGGCAGCCTGCTGGCAGGAGCCATGGCGCACGCCATTCCGCCGACGCCGATGTGGATGGCGGCGGGAATGGTGTTGACCGGCGCGCAATGGACGGTGACGATCAACGGGCTGGTGGTGGTGCTGGGCGCGGCGTGGTTCTTTACGCGACTGCCGGGGCTGCGGCGTGTGGTGCGGCCGATCTACGAGGAGATGGGAATTATTCCGGCGGCGCAGGAGATGGCGGCGGAAATTACGGCAGAAGAGATGCGGCAGTGAAAAGAGCCGGGAGCATGTAGCCAGTAGCTTTTGGCTTTCAGCTTCTCGCTTGACGCTGCAAGCGTTCCCTCTCTTGCTGGCCGCCGAGGCGACCGCTGCAAGTATGGGCCAACCATTTCAGCCGGGCGGCCATTTCCTGCCGCCTCTTCTTGCTCGCAAACTTCAAATTCGCCAGCGGAATAGGATGTCGCGGGGCAATTCCAGTCACGAGAAATTTGCAAACCGGTGACAATTACATTACAAGTCTGAGTCGTTGCTCTGCTAACGATCACATGGCTAGCGAGTCAGAGGTGTATCTGTGCCCAATTGCACAGACAGATGGTCCGGCCTCCCCCAACTCCAGAATTCCCCTCAAGGAGAAATTACGATGCAGGAAATGAGTATGCAGATTCGCGGAATCGCAGTCGCCCTTTGCCTCGGCCTCGTTCTTCTCATGGTTCCGGCCTTGGCCCAGGCACAATATCAACTAACCAACCTGGTTTCGAACCAGGTCGATTCACATGCCCCGACCATCGATCCACTGCTGGCCAATGCCTGGGGACTGGCTCGGAGCGCCGGTTCTCCTTGGTGGATCGCCGATAACGACACCGGCTGGTCGACTCTCTACAATGCAGCCGGAACTCAAGAGGCACTCAAGGTTGTGATTCCCACCGCCGGAAACGGACCGGTCGAGGCGACAGGCACAAACGGCCCTGGCACACCGACGGGAATCGTTTACAACGGATCGAAGACGGATTTCCAGGTTTCAGGCGTGGCCTCGTCTTTCATCTTTGCCACGCTGGATGGCACGATCAGCGCCTGGCCGGGCCTGAACAAGAACCTGGCAACTCTCATGGTCGATAACTCGGCCGGCAAGGCGAGCTACACAGGCTTGGCCATCACCAGTAACCCCTCGGGAAATTTCCTCTACGCGGCGGACAACACCAACAATCACATCGATATGTTCGACGGCAACTTCAACTGGGTGATGTCGTTTGGAGACCCGGCGATCCCATCGACCTTCTCGGTATTTGGCGTCCAGGACATCAATGGCATGGTTTACGTCACGTATTCCGTACCAAACGTCGGCGCCGGCGGCTACGTCGACGTCTTCAAGGAGGATGGCACTTTCGTGAAGACACTGGTCCGGGGACTGCCGCTCAATCAGGCCTGGGGCATTGCCCTCGCTCCCAGCAATTTTGGGCCGCTGAGCAATACGCTGCTGGTTTCAAACAACTCAGTCGACGGCACCATCAACGGATTCGACCCTAACACCGGCAGGTTCATGGGTACGATACGAGACGAGTTCAGGAGGCCGATTATCCTCAACAACCTCTGGGGAATCGCCTTCGGCGGCGGAACCACAAACAATGGGGCGACAAACCAACTGTTCGTCACTGTGGGTCAGGGGATTGGCACCAGCGAATTGGCCGGTACCTTTGCGTCCATCGTCTTCCATCCAATCCTCCATCCGTTCCTTGGTTTTGACGATGATGGCCAGCCGAAATAGAGGTTTCCTCCAGCTCTCGATTTCAGGCTGAACCCACGTTGTGCTTTACGCGTTCTCATCCTTGCGGCAAAGAGCGCCGCAAGGATAGGAACGCGAATGGAAAGACGGGGTTGCGCATCTACTGCGTGACCCCGCAAAGATGGACAATCACCCCGAGCTCGGCGAGCATGGCGGCCTTGGTGGCGAGGGCTTTGTCCGCAATCTCGGCTGTGGGCGCATAGGCGACATTGATGTGGTTGGCGCGATGGCGAGCCATGAACTGATTTTGGCTGACGCCGTGCAGGATGGCGTGGACGATGGGCCACTGGATGGTGGTCTCGCGCCAGCGGCGTTCGGTTTCAGCGGCAGGCAGCTCGACGACCGTTCCGCGGCCGATGTCGCAATGCAGCGCGCCGCCTTCGACGAAGGCGCGGCTCCAGACGATCTCGCCCGGCTTGCCTACGCCTTTGAGCGATCCGCCGCCGAGCGGGAAGTACATGGCGGGCTGGCGTTCGCAGGCCGCGCCCGCGTAGCCGCCGATGAAATGATTGGCGGGGGCAGCGCCGGAGATCTGCAGGAGCCATACAAAGTCGTCGATCTGGCCAGAGCCGTTGCCTTCGCGCCCCTTGTAGTGCTCGCCCCAGCGGACATCGTGAAGAGTGGTTGAGGGATCGAGGCCGAGGGCGTTCCAGCAGCGGTTGGTGACGAGCGCATCGACGCCGGCGCACTCGTCAACTTCATTGAAGTGGGGGAGCGGTCCGCCGGGATACAGCTCCTTGCTGCTTCCCTCGGCGAAGACCGGCGGGCGATCGGCGTTGTTCAAAATGCCTTCGGCGAGGTCGGACGCGGACGCCATGTCCTTGAGTCCCTGCTGATACTGGATGCCGATGAGGTCGCAGCCGAAATCGCAGGCGATGCGAACCGCCGCGATGTACATTTTGCACTGATCGAGGACCTGATCGAGCGTGAGCTCGGTAGCGGGGTCTTTGCCGAAGTCGAACTTGACGCCCCTGGTCACAAGCCATTCGTAGACGCCGTGCGCCTCGGCGCCGCTGACCGTGCGCATTCTGGCGACCAGAGCCGACTGGCTCAGCCGCTCCTTGAAAACGCCCGCGGGATTGAGCAGCTCGTCGTCGACGATGGCGTTGTACATGCCCATGCAGCCCTCATCGAAGATGCCCATGATGGCCTTGCGGCGCCTGAGAGCGGAGGCGAGTTGGGCGCCCAACTGCGCGCTTGCGGCGGGCAGCTTGCCGCGGTCGAGCGCGTGGACGTGGGAGAGGTCGTGAGCGATGCGGCCGTCGCGCAGCCACTGGTCGAGCGCATTGAGGAAGTATGCGTCGGTGAAGTCCTTGCTCCAGATGGAGGAGAACGGTTTGCCGGCCTTGACCAGAGAGCCGTTGAGATTGAGCAGGCCGACAAGTCCCGGCCATTGGCCGGACCAGTTGGCGACGGTGAGGATCGGGCCCTGGTGGCTGCGCAGACCGGGAAGGACGTGATGCGAGTACTGCCAGGCCGCGGTGGCGAAGACGAGCCGGGCCTGAGGATGGATATTCATGAAGACATCCATGCCCATGCGCTGCGACGAGATGAAGCCGTGCTTTTCCTCTTCGTTATAGGGATGGGCGCGGACGAGGGAGCAGCCTTTGCGCGCGAACGCAGCGGTGAGCTTTTCTTCCATGTCGCGCTGCGCGGGCCAGCATACCTGGTTGGCCGAGAGGCGCAGATCGCCGCTGGTAACCAGCAACACCTCATTTGCCGCCGGTTTTGCTGCTTCCCGATTTCCCGTTCCCATAATGATTGCCTCCCACCGATGTAATCGTTATCACCCAAGAGAAATATACACCAGAGCGCAGGTGCGTCCGGCAACGGCCACAGGTAGGATGGAGTTGATTCCGCTCCTTGGAGCAGATGGCGGGGAACAGGCCTGATGCCGGACAAAAAGACACGGCTGGAGATCGTAGCGCGGAGGGTTCCGGCGAGCGCCAAGGGCGGCCGCGCGGGGAAACAACCGGTCGCGGAAGCGGCGGGAGCGCCGCGTGTTTCGGGCCGGTGGCTGGTGAGCGCCGTGGCTTTGACGATCGGGGCGGCGGCGTTGTGCGGATGGTGTGCCTTGTGCCTGCTTTTCTGGCAAGGGAGCTGGCAGTTGCTCTATCATCCGGCGGCGGCGGTCGAGCGCACGCCGGCCGGCGTGGGATTGACCTTCGATCCGGTTGGTATTGCCTCAACCGACGCAGGTGAGCCGCTGCTCAGGGGCTGGTGGATTCCCGCCGCGCCCGGCGCTGCTTCGAGCCGCTTCACCGTGCTTTTTCTGCACGGGCAGAACGGAAATCTGGGAGACACGGTGGACGCGCTGGCCCGGCTGCACGCCGTGGGCGTCAACGTGCTGGTTTTTGACTATCGCGGCTACGGGCAGAGCCAATTCGCGCGGCCCAGCGAAGCGCACTGGCGCCAGGATGCCGAATGGGCGCTCGAATACCTGGAGGAAACCCGGCACATCGATCCCGCAACGATTGTGCTGGATGGCACGGGCCTGGGCGCGAATCTGGCGCTCGAAGTTGCGGCGGCACACCCGGAGCTGGCCGGTGTGGTTGTCGAGTCGCCCACCGCGGAACCGCTGAATCCGATCTTCAATGACCCCCGGGCGCGGTTGGTTCCGGCGCATCTGCTGGTCGGCGACCGCTACGATCTGAACGTGCCCGCCGCGGCGCTACGTATTCCGCTGCTGTGGTTGGAGCGGGCCGCTCCACCGGCAAGCGGCGGTTCGCAGCACGACCCGGAGGCGTATGAGAGGGTCGCGGTGAAAAAGATGCTGGTTTGGCTGAGTTCGCCAGGGGACGCGGATAAACAGGAAAAGGATGCGCTGGCGCGCTGGCTGGATGAGCTACCGGCCCGCTGATTTGCCTGCTTGCCGGATTGACCGACCGGTCAAAATGGATCCGACTTGCCTCCGCACAACAAGACGGCCTGAGCCACGGCCTGGCCAACACGGCCTGCCTGATTTTGATCGGTGAACGTGAATCCTTCCCCGTTGTCTCCAGCCATTCGCATGGCAACGATATACATAGGCGGATCGAATTTTTCGTAATAAACTTTCAATTCGTCTGGGGTCGCCCCCTCCTTCTCAGCCTCTTTCTTCCAAGACTCTTCGGCTGACATCGTCGAGACGCCCAGCACATCGCGCAGGCTGATCGACATGTCTTCATCGTCCACCACGCTGCCAGATACCGATTCCCACCAGTGATACCGGATCGTGCAGGTAGCAGGATCGGCAATCACTTTGCTCGCCTGTTCGCTGAGCTGAGACGATCCTTTCTCATCCGCATTCGACACATCAACCACAAAGCTGAGCTTGCCCACGGAGTTGAGTTCCTTCTCGATAACTTGCATTGCCGCGGCGAGCAACTGAGCGCTTTGCGCGGGCGGCGGCGCGGTCTGCTGCGCAAATGCCACGGATGTGATTGCAAATGCCAAAATGGGCGTGAGCCGGCGACAACCTTTCATGGTCTTTCCCTTTCTGTTCTTCCTGGATTGCCCGATGGCCGGAATCGCGCAGTGGAGCCGGGATCCGGGCGCAGAGACGTTTTTCCGGCGAACCGATTGTATTCCCCTGGTGTAGTCCGCCGGAAATAGAGTCCTTTTTCAGACAGACCCAAACTGGCGTACATACCGTAGAAACCATCCCTCGGGGCTAAAGCCCAATGTTTATGCGCCTTCCACGGCACGACTGAAGTCGTGCCCTTTCAAAACATAAATGACCATCTGTGTGGCGGACACCACTAGCGCACGATGTCGCGGTGGAGAGCTTTTACCTGGTAGCCGGCCTTGCGCAGCCGTTCGCCGATCTCTTCGGCCATCATCACACTGCGGTGCTGACCGCCGGTGCAGCCAAAGGCCACGGTGAGGTAGCTTTTGCCTTCCTCCACGTAGTGCGGAAGCAGATAGAGCATCAGCCTGGTCACGCGATCGAGAAACTCCCTGGTTTGCGGAAAGCCGCGCACGTAGGCGGCGACCTTGGGATCGAGCCCGGTTTTCTTGCGGAACTCCGGCACGAAGTGCGGATTGGGCAGGAAGCGGACATCGAAGACCATGTCCGCGTCCAGGGGCACGCCGTTTTTGAAGCCGAAGCTGAGACAGGAAACCAGCAGGCGCTTGGTTTCGCCTTCGCGGCTAAAGCGGGCCAGAATGTCGGCGCGCAGTTCGTGCACATTAAAGTTCGATGTGTCGATGAGCGTGTCGGCGACGTTGCGGATGGGATCGAGCAGTTGCCGCTCCTCGACGATGGAGCGCCAGACCGTTTCCGAGCGGCCGAGCGGGTGCGGACGCCGCGTCTCGGAGTAGCGCTGGACAAGAACCGCATCCTGCGCGTCAAGATAGACCACGCGCGTGCGCAGCAGCTTCCCGATGCTTTTCAGGATCTCGGGCAGGCGGTCGAGCGTGGCGCCCTCGCGGACATCGATCACGATGGCGGCTCGTTCTACCTCAGTCGACTTGCCGACGAGGCCGGCAAAATGAGGCAGCAATTCGAGGGGCAGATTGTCGACACAGTGATACCCCAGGTCCTCAAACGCCTTGAGCGCCGACGCTTTGCCCGCGCCGGAGATTCCGGTGAGGATGATCAGCTCCTTGGCTGGTTTGGCGGCCGGTTTCTTCCCGCGGGTTGCGGATCGCGATTTGACCGCTCGGCGCAGGGTTTTGGGGGGCGTCATGGGTTTCATGCTACACCGAAGGGCGAGGCCCGTTTGCGCCAATGCTTTTCTATTCTGTCGAGGCCCGGCCAAACTCAGGTTTCCTGCGCAGGCGGCCAGTAGCCCCTTTCGGCGAGCTTGAGCGCGAGTTCGGAATCCAGCGCAGGTGAAAACAGCGGTCCCTGGCCCAAGGCGCAGCTCATGCGGGTGAGCGCCGCAAGTTGTTCCCGGGTTTCGATTCCCTGGGCGACGATCTGCACGCCGAGAGCATTGCCAAGGCGGAGCAGCGATTCAAGAACGGCCAGTTGCCGGCCCGGCGAAAGCACGGCCGCCGTCAACCTGGGGTCAAGTTTCACCATCGCGACCGGCAGGCGGACCAGATGATTCAAAGGCGCAAGGCTGCTCCCGAAGTCGTCGATGGCGACGCGCACCTGCCAATCCGCCAGACGCTGCAGAATGGCGACCGCGGCGTCGGGATCTTCGTTGAATGCGCTTTCCGGCGCCTCGAGCAAAAGCCGGGAGGGGTCAACGCCGCTCGCCGCAAAAACCTTCATCAAATATGCGATCAGGTCGGGGTGGTAGAGCTGGCGGCGCGTCAGGTTGACAGCCAGCGTCAGCGCCTGACCCGGCAAGCGATCTGCCCAATTACGCAACTGCGCGCACCCGGCGTCCAGCGCCTCCCGCGCCAGCAGGATGGAGAGGTTGTTATCTTCGGCAATAACGGGCAGGTTCTGAAAATTGTCCACCGTCCCGTCGGCGCGGCACAGGCTAAGAATGGACTCGAATCCCTCCAGCTTGCCGTTGGCGAGGCGGTAGATAGGCTGATACCGGAAGAAGAATTGCCGCTTATCCACGGCGGCGCGGAGTTCGCGCTCCCGCTCCTGCTGGGTAGTAACAGCGACCTCGAGGTGCGTGTCGAAGATTTCGCAGCGGCCGCCGCCGGCCTGCTTGGCGCGGTACATGGCAAGATCGGCATCGCGCAGGAGCAGATCGGGCGCGGTATGGTCCGGCCCCGCCATGGCCGCGCCGATGCTGGCGCCGACGTGAACCGCGTGCCCGAAGACATCGAAGGGCCGCTCCATCTCCCGCAGGATGCGGCCGGCCACGATCTCAAGATCGAATGCGGTGAGAATGTTTTCGACCAAAACAGCAAACTCGTCCCCGCCCAGCCGCGCGGCCGAGTCCTGGGGACGGAGCGAAGCGCGGAGACGTGCGGCGACCGCGGCCAGCAGAAGGTCGCCCGCTGCATGGCCCAGCCCGTCGTTGACCTCTTTGAAACGGTCAAGGTCAAGATAGAGAACGCCACAGCCGTGCTCGGGATTACGCAGGCGCCGGCTGAGGGTGAGATTCACGCGGTCAAGAAACAGCGCGCGATTGGGCAAGCCGGTGAGCAGGTCGTGCATGGCGTCATGCTGCAGCTTTTCTTCCGTCTGCTTGTGCTCGCCGATGTCGCGGAAGGTGAAGACGTTGCCCACCTGGGCGCCGTTCACAAGCAGAGGCGCGATCTGCAGGCTCACATCCACGAGCTCGCCGGCCTTGTTCCTGCGCACCGTTTCCACGACGGCGGAACCATGGGCTTCGACGGCCTTGAGCAGCGCCGCATTCTCGTTGAAGCGCGTCTCGGGCACAATGAGCTCGCGCAGGTTGCCGCCGCCGGCCTCTTCAGCGGTGTAACCAAACATGCGAGTAAAGGCGGGGTTGGTGTAGAGGACATGATTCTGGTGATCGATGGCGACGGCCTCGGGAAGGCTGGCGAGCACGTCTTCCATGAGGCGCGATTTGGGGGCGCGATCGCGCTCGCCAGGATGGGCAACGATGACGGCCTCGCGCAGTTCCGCATTCAGAACGCTGTAGGTGCCTTCGACGGGGATGAGCCGACCGCCCTTGCCCGGCAGGGTTGCATGAAAGGGGTTGCCGCGCGGCGTGCCGGTCAACTTCGTCTGCGGCTCAGCCGTGCCTGGGAAAAGCCCCCAGAGAACATCCTCGACAGGGCGGGGAGTCCACTCTCCATCGTTCAGGTCCAGTATTTGGCGCGCTTCGGCATTGGCAAAGACGATCTTCCCCGCGCGTTCCAGAAACACCAGGACCGGCAGGGCGTCGAGAACCCTCCGCTGGGCGTCGGGGTTCGCGTTTTCGTAAAGACTCAAGCCAATGACCTCCCCAGGGTCCGCCGCGTCTCCCGCCTCAGATTGCTTGCTTTCCGGCATAAGCCCGGCACCGAATGGAGATGTCGCCATAGGTTCAATCGTATGGCGCGCAATGGCCGTTCACCATCCCCAAAATCGGTCAGCGGATGCAACCAAAGTACGGCGCAGCGCGAAGTTCGTGCAAGATTTCCACACTTCTTGCGTGCCCGCTCTTTTCCAACGAAAAGCGAACGCGGGACCGGAGCCTGCCGCGGCGCGCCGATGAGAATGGCGCAGGCGCGGGAGCGCCAGGCGCCAGCGATGGGCCGGGTTGGTTTCTACGGGATCTCCACCAACTCCATTTGACCATCACGCCGGCGGTGCAGCACATACATTTCTGCCGACGGCGTGCGGAAGATGAGCAGATCGCGGTCGCGGAACTCGGCGTCCTTGACTGCCTCCTCAATGGTCATCGGCTTGAGGGCGAGAGCTTCGCCGCTCTGGACGATGTGCGGCTCGACGACGGTGGCGCGGGCGGGAAAAGAGTGAACCGCGATGGAGGCCCGCGCCCTGCCCGCGAGGCGAACTGGTTTTGCTTCTTCGGCATCGGTAGTGGGCTCGACACGTGCCTTGGGCCGGACAACCGGCGGAGCCGTGAGCACCTTGCCGCCCTTGGGCAGGCGCTTGCTCACCAGACGGCGGTCCCGGTAACGGTAAGCCTGGTGCTCGGCGTGCTCGATGGCCTCGCGGAGGGCGGCGGCCGGCGTATTCGCCTTGCCAGTAGCAGCGAACCTCTGCAGACGCGCCTGCACGGTCAGCTCGACGATGTGGACATGCCTTTGCGCGCTAAAGGTGATGCTGGCGCGCGCGTTCCGGCCCAGAATCCGGCCAATGCGTTCCATGCCCTCCTCGGCCTGCGTGCGCAGCACCTTCGTGATCCTTCCGTTCCTAGCGGTGATTGCCACATCCATAGTCGCCTCCGTTTCGTGCCGTTGGGCCGTTTCTCGAGACTGGCATTTGTGGAGCACAGTATATGACGAAGCAGCCCCGAGCTTCTAGCTTTTGGGTATTCAGGTACTTCCAGCTTTGGGAATTAGCTCCGTTCAATTTTCCGGCGGGAGCGCGGCGCCGGTGCAAGGATCAATTTTCAGCGGATGTGGATCTTTCTTTTGAGGCCATCGATAGAGGTTTTTGCGCTCTGGGGTTGGTTGGCCCAATGGAATCGAAATCTTCCATTCCGCAACATTCTGAATTGGCAGGATGCCCCCATCGGGGGCGAACTGCAGGGGAGGGCTCCAGTATTGAAGATCGTGACCTTTCGCGCCGTCTGGCCTGGATCCCCAACGATCCGCCATCCAGATATAACTCGTACCTTCGGAACTTGGGACTTTGGCTACGAAAGTTTGCTGAGCGGCTACGATAGGCCGGCCACTGGCATCGCGGTTCATGTTTTGCAGCTCCGTGTAAGGACCAAGAGGCTTGGACGCAACGTACACTCGTGCCCCGCTGCCGGCAGCACAGAAGCAGCAAGTTGAGTCGAACAGGACGTAGTAGCGGCTACCACGCCGAAACATCGCCGGCGCCTCACACCCCCTAGCGAAAACGCCACTCGATTCCCCTGTCGAACCGAGAAAGCCGGGAGTCAACCGATCGATCCCCACTGCGTGATCCGCTCCAGCGGAGTATATGAAGTATCCAGTGCCGTCATCGTCTACGAAAAGACTGCCGTCCCCCACGCCGGAAATCGGCAACCCCCGAAAACTGCCGCTTGGCCGGTCTGCCGCCCGTGAAAGATTTACTTTCGTATGCACGATTGTGAATGGACCCACCGGCGTATCGCTCACCGCGACTCCGGTTTGTCCAGCAAACAACCGCGGAAACCAGTTGTAATAGAGCACATACTTACGGGTTCTGGGGTTGAACGCTACGTAGGGACGGTAGTACACGCCGTCGGGCGGCGATTTGAGCAGCTCTCCCTCGAATCTCCAGTGCTCAAGGTCCGGAGAGCTGTATACCCGGAACCTGTTGTGAATGCTGTACCCGGCGCTTTTTCCGTATGCCGTTCCATAGAGGTAATATCTCCCCTGGAAAAACTGCAGACACCCATCGTGCGCATCGATAATTTGGCCGTGTTGATCGCGCCTGGGCTCAGTATTTCCGATCGTGACTGTACGAAAAATCGGCGTCGCAGCCGCCTGGCAGCTTTGGGGAGCTATCCATAAAACCGAACATAGGAAATAAAGAGCAATCCGGATCCGCCCCGTCAAACAACTCATTACCAAGACCATCCTTCCGCTTCAAGCCAATCTTATCCAAATTCGCTGTTCGCTTCGATGTTAGACTCCGAGTCTCCGGACGGTGGCCCCGTTTCGGGATTTCGATGGAGCTGTCTTGGCCGGGGCAGCTGGTTTCCAGGTCCCAAAATCGGGACCTGCGGCACACCAGGATGGTTCAAAACCATGCGGTCAGAGACCTCGCAGCTAAAGGCTGTTCCTCAGATCTCCCAGCGGAGAAGGATGGTGCCTACCGTAAAGCCGGCGCCAACGGCGGCCAGCAGGACGAGATCGCCCTTACTCAGCTTACCTTCTTCGATAGCCGTTTCCATGGCCAGCGGGATGGTCCCGGCCGAAGTATTGCCGTACTTTTCGATATTAATGATCACACGATCGGGGCTCAGGCCCAGGCGCTCCGCGGTGGCCGTGATGATGCGCTTGTTGGCCTGATGGGGAATGAAACAGCCCAGGTCCGCGCCGGTGACGCCGTTGCGCTCCAGGAGCTTGAGCGTGGCCTCAGCCATCTTGCGCACGGCGAATTTATACACCGCGGGGCCGTCCTGGTAGATGTAATGCCACTTTTTGTCGACGGTTTCGTGGCTGGAGGGATTCAGGCTGCCGCCGCCTTTCAGGTTCAGGCTCACGCCGCCGGCGCCGTCGATCTCGTTGAGGGCATCGATAAATCCGATCTCGCCCTCTTCCGCAGGCTCGAGCAGCACCGCTCCGCCGCCATCGCCGAAGAGCACGCAGGTGGTGCGGTCGGTGTAGTCGGTCATGCGCGTGTTGGCGTCGGCGCCGCAGACCAGGACCTTGCTGTACGCGCCGCTCTCGACCATCTTGACGCCTGCCTGGAGCGCGTAGACGAAGCCCGAACAGCCGCCGGAAACATCGAAGCCCCACACACCGGTGGCGCCGATCTTGTGCTGCACGAGACAGGCCGTGGAAGGGAACATCATATCGGGCGTGACCGTGCCCACGATGATGACTTCCAGATCGCTTGGCGAGATGCCGCGCGCGGCCAGGCATTTTTTGGCGGCCTCGGTGCAGATGTCGCTGATGCCGAGCCCCTTGGCCAGTATGTGGCGCTCGCGGATCCCCGTGCGCTCCATGATCCACTGGTCGCTGGTTTCCACCATTTTTTCAAGGTCTTGATTGGTGATGACGTCGGGAGGAACGTAGGTTCCAAGCGCCGTGATCTTGGCGCGGCGGCCCACGATGGGGCGAACGATCAAGCTCAATGCAATTCTCCTTGCGGCGCACGCCGGGCGGGGGAACCGGCTGGCCGCATGCAAGCGTCAAAAAAAACAGGAAAGCGCGAAAAAAGTACCGGGTTACCTACTGCGCCCGTACGAGCCCGTTACCGTTGCTTCCTTCCGGACCTGGCGGGGTTGGCGGGATTACGTCGCGTAGGACCCGGCACTGATTGATTTTAACACTCTGCGTGGCCTTGATGCTGAAAGGAAAGGCCCACCCAGCGAGCGGCTGGATGGGCTTTTCGTAGTGCAGTGAAGGCGAAGCGATTGGTCGATCCTTGGCCTGCGAGTAACTCGGTTTTCGCAGGATCAAGGAAGATCGAAGCGATCGAGGTTCATGACCTTGGTCCAGGCAGCGACGAAGTCCTTCACGAAGATTTTCCCGGCATCGCTGCTTGCGTAGACCTCAGCGAGAGCGCGAAGTTGGGAGTTGGAACCGAAGACGAGATCGACCACGGTGCCCGTCCACTTGAGCCGGCCCGTCTTGCGATCGAGCCCTTCGAGCACGCCTTCCTGCGTTGCCGACTTCTGCCACTTCGTGCTCATGTCGAGCAGGTTCACGAAGAAATCATTGGTCAGCGCCCCGGGCCGCCTGGTGAAGACCCCGTGTTTGGAATGGCCGAAGTTCGCTCCCAGGGCTCTCATGCCGCCGATGAGGACCGTCATCTCAGGAGCGGTGAGGGTGAGCAGTTGCGCCTTGTCGAGCAGCAACTCGGCGGCACAGCTCTCGAGCCCCTTGCGAACGTAGTTGCGGAAGCCGTCCGCCTTGGGCTCGAGCACGGCGAACGACGCGGCATCGGTCTGCGCCTCGGAAGCGTCGGTGCGGCCCGGCTTGAAGGGCACCTTCACGTTGTGACCGGCCTTCTTCGCAGCAGCTTCGACGGCCGCCGAGCCGGCCAGCACGATCAGGTCAGCCAGCGAAACTTTCTTGCTGCCCTTCGAGTTTTTCCTGCCTTTGGCCTGCGCGGCATTAAATTCCTTCCGGATGGCTTCAAGCTTCGAGAGCACCCTTGCCAGCCCGGCCGGTTGGTTGACTTCCCAGTTTTTCTGCGGGGCGAGGCGAATGCGCGCGCCGTTGGCTCCGCCGCGCTTGTCGCTGCCGCGGAAAGTAGAGGCCGACGCCCACGCGGTGGTGACGAGCTGGGGGATGGACAGGCCGGACGCGAGGACTTTGGCCTTGAGGGCTTCGACGTCCTTGCTGTTGATGAGCGGATGGCCGACGGCTGGAACCGGGTCCTGCCAGATCAGTTCTTCTTTGGGCACGAGCGGGCCAAGGTAGCGGGCGCGCGGACCCATGTCGCGATGCGTGAGCTTGAACCAAGCCCGCGCGAAAGCATCGGCGAACTCGTCAGGGTTGGCCATAAAGCGCCGCGAGATTTTTTCGTAAGCCGGGTCCATGCGCAAGGAAAGGTCGGTGGTCAACATAAAGGGGGCCTGGCGCTTCTTGGGATCGTGCGCACCGGGAACGGCGCCTGCGCCTGCGCGGCCTTTGGGCTTCCACTGATGGGCCCCGGCGGGACTCTTGGTCAGCTCCCACTCATAACCGAAGAGAGTCTCGAAGAAACTGTTGTCCCACCTGGTTGGAGTGGGCGTCCATGCGCCCTCCAGGCCGCTGGTAAACGTGTCGTCGCCCTTGCCGGAGCCGAAGCTATTCTTCCAGCCCAACCCCTGCTCCTCAATGGGCGCGGCCTCGGGCTCCCGGCCGACATAACTCTGAGGGTTCGCGCCGTGGGTCTTGCCGAAGGTGTGGCCGCCGGCGATCAGCGCCACCGTCTCGTAGTCGTTCATGGCCATGCGGGCGAAGGTCTCGCGGATGTCGCGCGCGGCGGCGATGGGGTCCGGATTGCCATTGGGGCCTTCGGGGTTCACGTAGATCAGGCCCATTTGAACGGCCGCCAGGGGTTTGGCGAGGTCGCGATCGCCGCTGTAGCGCTGGTCGCCGAGCCATGTGGTTTCCGGACCCCAATCGACGTCCTGCTCGGGTTCCCAGATGTCCGCGCGGCCGCCGCCGAAGCCGAAGGTCTTGAAGCCCATGGACTCGAGCGCGACGTTGCCGGCCAGGATCATCAGGTCGCCCCAGGAGATCCTGCGACCGTACTTCTGCTTGATGGGCCACAGCAGGCGGCGCGCCTTATCGAGGCTCACGTTGTCGGGCCAACTGTTGAGCGGCGCGAACCGCTGCGCGCCTCTTCCGGCGCCGCCGCGCCCATCGTGGATGCGGTATGTGCCCGCTAAATGCCAGGCCATGCGGATGAAAAGCGGCCCGTAATGGCCGTAGTCGGCAGGCCACCAGTCCTGGGAATCCGTCATGAGGGCATGGAGGTCCTCGATCGCAGCGTCCAGGTCAAGGCTCTTGAACTCTTTGGCGTAGTTGAAGTCCTTGCCCATGGGATTGGAGAGGGAAGAGTGCTGGTGCAGGATGGACAGGTTCAGCTGGTCGGGCCACCAGTCTTTATTGCCCTTGGCTCCTGCCGTGGTGTGCTTGAGCATGTTACCCGAGAATGGGCACTTGGATTCGTCAGACATGATTCCTCCTCTTGCTTTCGTCTGCAACTGTCCAGCCGGATCAGTATAGGCGCGGTAGGGCGCTTGGAACGAGTGGATATTTTGATGGCGTCAACAGTTTCCGGCAAACGAAATTCACTTCGTCCCGGGCCTGCGATGGATTCCAGGGAACCCGGACCCGTTTGAGGTTCCAGAACCGGGTGACTGCGGCAAATGAGCATTGCAAGAATCAGTTTAGTTTCCTCCCCTGCAGGTTGACAGAAGAACCAGCGAGCCAAGCGAATGCCCGGCATCTCTTGAGCCAGTCAAATTCCGCACCCCTTATCCACAAAGGCGCCTTTTATCGACGTTGACCCTGCGATTCCGCATCCGTAGAGTCTTTAATGAAGCGGTCAGGTTGCCCGCGGGGGCGGGGTTGCGCCAAGCCTCCGCCGGACGCTGGCCGATCTTTGCGCGCTGGCCCATCGACCCGGAGTGGACATGCTGAGACTAAAGAAGATTCACATCCTCGGCTTCAAGAGCTTTTGCGATCGCACGGAAGTGACGGTGGCGGGCGCGGGGATTGCCGTGGTGGTGGGGCCGAACGGCTGCGGAAAGTCGAACATTCTGGATGGGGTGAGCTGGGTGCTGGGCGAGCAGAGCGCGAAGAGCCTGCGCGGCTCGCACATGCAGGACCTGATCTTTGCCGGAACCCGCGACCGGAAACCGCTGGGCATGGCGGAGGTGACGCTGACCATGATCGATCCCGAGGCCTACGAGGGGCCCGTTCCGGTGGAGCCGGAGGTGGTGGTCGATCATGAAGGGCCCGCGGACTGGGACGAGGAGGAAGTGCGCCGCCAGGGCGCGGCTGAGGCCGAGGAAATCGCCGCCAACGAGCAGCCGGGACAAGCGATGGAAGAAGAGCCCGACGAGAAGCCGGCCGGCGCGCAGGCGCAAAGCGAAGGCGCGGAGCAGGGCTCGGCCGCGCCGCAGGGAGTTGTGCTGAAGATTCGCCGCCGCAAGTTCCAGAGTGCGCCGCAAAAAGGCGAGGTGGTGATCACACGGCGTCTGTTCCGCAGCGGCGAAAGCGAGTATCTGCTGAACGGCAAGCTGTGCCGCCTGCGCGACATTCAGGACATCTTCATGGGCACGGGTCTTGGGCCGGAGAGCTACGCCATCATCGGGCAGGAGCGCATCGGGCAACTGCTCAGCTCGAAGCCTTACGAGCGGCGGGCCATCATCGAAGAGGCAGCCGGCGTGACGCGCTTCAAGAACAAGAAGCGGCTGGCGGAGTTGCGGCTGGAGAGCGCGAAGCAGAACCTGGCGCGCGTGGACGACATTTTTGAAGAAGTAACGCGGCAGATGAACAGCCTGAAGCGGCAGGCAGCCAAGGCGGAGCGATTTGCCGCCGTGCGCGAGGAGCTGCGCGGACGGCTGCGCGTGGTGCTGGCCAGCCGCATGGCCACGATGGACTTGGGATCGGCGCGGCTGGAACGGGAGATTGCGGCGCTCACGGAGCGCGTCAAGCTATCGGTGGAAGCGATTGGGCAACAGGAAGCGACGCAACACGCGCTGACCGAGCGCGGATATGAGCTGGACCGCGAGGGCGAGGCCACGCGAACCAGGGCCAGCGAAGCCGCCGTGGAGCTGGAACGGGCCACGGTGCGCGAGCGGAGCAATACGGAACGCGTGAGCGAGCTGGATACGCGGATTGCAGCGTCGGCGGCGGAGCTCGAACAGACGCGGACGCAAATGGCCGGAATCGAAGAGGAGCGCGCGCAACAGCGCAGTTTCCTGGAGACGGCAGCCGGAGAGGCGCGCGAGTTCCATGAGAAAGTGGAGGCGCGCCAGGAGGAGGCCCGCGCCACGGCCGAAGAAGTCTACACGGCGGAGCGCGAGATGGAAGCCGGCCGCCGCCACACCATGCATCTGCTGACGCTGGCAGGCAACGCGCGCAATTCCACCGCGCAGGGCGAAGAGAGCCTGGCCGCGCTGGAGCGCGAAGCGGAGCGGCTCGACGTCGAGATGGGCCAAGCGCACAGCGAGCAGGAAAATCTCGGTAGTCAAATGGGCGAGTCGCGGCAGCGCTTTGAGACGGCGGATGCGGCTTTGAAACGGCTGGAGGAAGAGATTGCCGCGCTGCGCGAGACCCTGCAGGCCAAGCGGCAGGAGGAAGGCGCGCGGCGCGCCCTTGCCAACCAACTGCGCAGCGAGCAGGCGTCCGTGGCGGGACGGCGCGACTCGCTCAACGCGCTTATTCGCAACCATGGCTACGCCACCGACACGGTGCGGAAACTGCTGAAGCCGGGAGCGCTGGGGCCGGCAGTGGCGCCGGTGGGCACGCTGGCGGACTTCCTGGAGGTGAGCGGAGAGCACGAAGGCGTGGTGGACGAGTTTCTGCGCGAAGAGCTGAATTACGTGGTGGTGGAGAGCTGGGGCGCGGCGGAAGAGGGTGTGCGCGTACTGAAGACCAGCGATGGCCGGGCGACGTTCCTGATTCACTCCGACGCGCAGGGCGAGCTGTTCGAGACCAGCGCGGGGCCGGTGAAGGAGCCGGGGTTGACGCCGCTGCGCGAGGCCATCAAGGTGCTGAACGGGTTTGGAAGGTCGCTGGAAGCGGTTCTGCCCAAGCTGCGGCACGGCTACCTTGTCGAGAATGCCATCGAGGCGCAGCGGCTGGCGTTGCGCTATACCTATGCCTACTTCCTCACGCCGGAGGGCGAGTGCTTTCACAGCTCGACGGTGACAGGCGGCAAGCCGGCCAGCGAAGGACCACTGGCTCTGAAACGCGAGCTGCGCGAGATCGAAGGACGGTTGTCGAGGCTGGAGACGGAGCTGGCGCAGGCGGAGAAAGAGGCCGAGGCGCTCACGCGGGCGATCGAGGCGTTGACGGCGCAGGTGGAGACGCGCGGCGAGGAGCGGCGGGGGGCCGAGAGCGAGGCGGCCAACCTGGGGGCGGCGCTGAAGCAGATGGAAGCCGAGGCGCAACGCATCGAGAGGCGATTGCAGGACTGGCAGGCGCAGGCGGCACGGAACAAGGATGCACGCGAAACCAAGCGGCAGACGATTGCCGAGAAGCGCGAGGAGGCGGCACGACTTGAGGCCGAGCATACGCAGGCAGAAAACAGCCTGAACGCGCAACAAGCGCAACTGGAGGTTCTGCGCCAGAAACGCGAGACGCTACAACAGGAAGCGGCGCGGATGACGGCAGAGCTGGCCGGGCTGGAAGAACGGCGGCGCGGCGCGGACGCGGCGTTCCAGCGCATCGACCGGCTGTTTGCCGATCTCGAACGCCGCGTGCAGGCGATGGAGCAGCAGCGCGCGGCAGCGACAACGGAGCGCGAACAGCGCCTGAGCGAGAACGCGGAGCTGGTACAGCGGCAGACGGAGCTTTCAGCGGCGCGGGCCGAGGCGCTGGCCAAGGCGCAGTCGATCGGCGGGCAGGCGCAGACGCTGCGCCTGCAGTTGGCCGAGCTGGAGACGCAACTCAAGACGGGGCGGACGGCGCTGGACCAGTTGCGCGAGGACCGCGCGGGTTTTTCCAGCGAGCTGGCCAAACTGCGCTCCGATCTGGAGTATCTGGAGGCAAGCTGCCTGGCCGAGGTAAACGTGGAAGCGCAGGTACTGCGCGCCGATGCGGAGATGGGGCGGTTGGCAGGCGAAGAACTTGCTGCCGAGGAGGAAACCTGCCGCGCGCTGCGCCAGCGGCTCGACCAGATGGGACCGGTGAACATGATGGCGCTCGACGAATACAAGGAAACAGCGGAGCGGCACGGATTCCTCACGATACAGCGCCAGGATCTGGTCGAGTCCATCGAGAACACACAGGAAACGATCAAAGAGATCGAAGCCATCTCGCGCAC
Source organism: uncultured Acidobacteriaceae bacterium (assembly GCA_963808805.1). Lineage (GTDB taxonomy): Bacteria > Acidobacteriota > Terriglobia > Terriglobales > Acidobacteriaceae > Telmatobacter. The sequence goes on from CAWEGN010000001.1 coordinate 71,188, forward strand.
CAAGTTCGACGAGGCGCTGACCCGCATCAATGAAAATTTCGGCAAGGTGTTCGTGCAGCTTTTCCAGGGCGGGCAGGCGTTTCTGCGCGTGAGCGACGAAGAGAACCAGGACGAGAGCGGACTGGATATCGTGGTTTCGCCGCCGGGCAAGAAGCTGCAGAATATTTTGCTGCTGTCGGGCGGCGAGAAGGCGCTGGCGGCGCTGGCGCTGCTGATCGGCGTCTTTCAGTTCCGGCCCAGCCCGTTCTGCGTGCTCGACGAGGTGGACGCTCCGCTGGACGAGACCAACGTGGGCCGCTTTGCCGACCTGCTGCACTCGCTCAGCCGCGACACGCAGTTCCTGATCGTGACGCACTCCAAGCGCATGATGCAGGCGGCCGATATGATCTACGGCGTAACGATGCAGGAACCGGGCGTGTCGAAGGTCGTGAGCGTGAGGCTGGGGCGCCGGGAGCAGAGGAGAGCAACGGCGTAGCTTTCAGCTATCAGCTTTCAGCCTAAACGGCGGCCGGTTTGGCCGTTGCGGTATCCCCGGTCTCAGAAACGAGGCCTGGGGCGCCGGGCGGGGCATCGGTGTTCCCGCATTGCGGTAGGATAACGGACTGCGGCACGGGCAGCTCCTCGAACAGAGGGAGCGCGAAGGATGTTCCCACAAAGTCAGATCGCGTGGCGCAGAAGCAAGAATGTTGAAAGAGCGCATTACGAACAAAAAATCGCCCCCGACGGAATACTTCGCATCGGAGGCGCTTGTAGTTTCTCTTATACAAGATAAAAACGGGGACCAGTAGCCGGCACTGGAGGTCGGTAGCGCGCAGCTACTGGTGATCCCTGCATTAAACGAGACTAGCCGCGGCTTCCCCTTTCCACTGCTGCCTCGTGTCGCCCGGCTCAAAGAGAGCTTATCTTACATGCTCCCCGAACCATGTTGACGATAGTAGTGTCTCCGAAGCGGAGGGGCCATTCCGTGACGGCCATCACAGGAGCTTGTATTCCTACCGCAGCGCGGAATATGCGCCGATTCCTGCGTATGCGTGCCCAATTATAAGCTCCTCAGGCTGGCCAATCCGGCTCCAGGACGAGACTGCGAAGGATATTGACAAAGCAAGTTGGCCGCCCGACAATCGGAGATTCAGTTACCCCCCGAGGAAAGCTTCCCATGGCAGCATTGCTCACAACCCATCTTGGCAGCACGCCCCTGCTCGGGCGGGGCAAGGTGCGCGACTTGTACGCCGTGGACGGCGCTTTGTTGCTGGTGGCCACGGACCGAATCTCAGCGTTCGACCACGTGCTGGCGACGGGAATTCCAGACAAAGGCAAGATCCTGACGCAGATTTCGCTTTTCTGGTTCGAGCTGCTGAAGAATGTGGTTCCAAATCACCTGATCACGGCGGAGGTGGGCGAGTTCCCTGCCGGGTTGCAGCCGTATGCCGATCAACTGAAGGGCCGCTCGATGCTGGTGAAGCGGGCGGGGATGTTTCCGGTGGAGTGCGTGGCGCGGGGCTACCTGACAGGGTCGGGGTGGAAGGAGTATCGGGCATCGGGAACGGTGTGCGGGATCGGGCTGCCGGCGGGGTTGCTGGACGGATCGCGGCTGCCGGAGCCGGTGTTCACGCCGGCCACGAAGGCCGAGGGCGGCGAGCACGACGAGAATATTCCGTACGCGGCGGTGGAGAAGATTGTGGGGGCGGACGATGCCGCGGAATTGCGGCGCCTGACGCTGGCCATCTACCGGCGGGCGACCGAGCACGCCGAGTCGTGCGGATTGATTTTGGCAGACACGAAATTCGAGTTTGGCAAGACAGCGGAAGGGATTATCCTTGCCGATGAGGTATTGACGCCGGACTCGTCGCGCTTCTGGGATGGGAAGTCGTGGAAGCCCGGAGGCGCGCAGCCTTCGTTCGACAAGCAATACGTACGCGATTACCTGGAAGGGATCCACTGGAACAAGCAAGCGCCGGCGCCGGGGTTGCCGGACGAAGTTGTGGAACGCACGCGGGCCAAGTATCTGGAAGTCTACCGGCGCTTGACGGGTCGGGAGATGGCGCTTTAAGCAGTTGAGCGGATTCAAGGGCGGGCACGGAGCCGATTATGACCTGGGCGGATTGGATCATCCTGGCTTTGCTGGCGGCAACGACGGTGGGCGGCATTGCCCAAGGGTTTTTCCGCACCGCCTGCTCGCTGATCGGACTGATTTTCGGCTTGACGCTGGCGTCATGGAACTACGCGCGCGTGGGTTCGATATTCATGCAGATGGTGAAGGTGGAGGCGCTCGCCAACGCCATAGGGTTCATAGTGATCGCAGTCGTCGTCATGATGATTGCGAACGTGGTTGGCGGCTTGCTGACGAAGACCTTCCGCTGGCTGGGTCTGGGGTGCCTGGATAGTTTGTTAGGAGCGCTTCTCGGATTTGCTCAGGGAGCCGTGCTGGTGATGATTTGCATCCTGGCGACGGTGGCCTTCTTCCCAGGGCAGCGCTGGCTGGCCGAGGCACAGCTGCCAAAGATGTTTATCGGGGCTTGCCACCTGAGCACGCACGTGACGCCGGGCGAACTCGGCAACCGTGTGCGCGAGGGTTTAAGATTGCTGGAACACGAATCGCCGCAGTGGATGCACCCCGGTGGTGTATCTTGATGGGATGTGCCGCAAGACCGCGCGGGGCGGTTTCGACTAGATTGACCGAGAAGGGCAAGAGGAAAGCGTGAGACGAGAACTGGACAGCCTGGTGACGCAAATGCACTCCAGCGGCATCCGCTACGAAGAGGCCGTGCGCGAATTTAAGAAGCAGTATCTGCGCGAGGTATTGCTGGCACACCGGGGAAACCAGTGCAAGGCGGCGGAGGAGCTGGGCATGCACCGCAATACGCTGAGCCGGGCCATGGCGGATCTGGGGCTGGACCTGGCCGAAGTGCGCGCCGGGCTCAAGCGTCCGCCGCGGAGCGAGCGTCCTGTATATAGCGCGTTTCGCCAAGGCTACCGCCAGGGCTGACAGCGCTGCCCGCAACGATGCAAAAAGCACAACAGAACATCGAAGCCCATCTCGCGATCGAGCCGGATTTCGCCTGGGACGGGCAAGACGCCTATCTGTTCGACATTGACGGCACGCTGTTGCGGAGCCGGGACCGCGTACACTTCGAGTCGGTGGCTGCGAGCGTGCAGCGGGTGACGGGATTCGAGGTCACGCTGTCGGGAATCCTGGTGCACGGCAGCACCGACACGGCGATTCTGCGCGAGGCGTGCCGCCAGGCGGGGGTTCCGGCCAAGGTTCTGGAAGAGCAATACGACGCGATTCTGGAAGCGATGCGGGATTGCGTGGCCGAGCGGCGCCAGGAACTGGATCCGGAGCTGATGCCTGGAGTGGAGGAGGCGCTGCGCCACCTGGCCCGCCGCGGCGCGCTACTGGGAGTGGCATCGGGCAATCTGGAGGCCATCGGCTGGATCAAGATCGAGAAGGCGGGACTGCGCGAGTGGTTCCGCTTCGGCGGCTTCAGCGATCGCTTTCCTGTCCGCGCGGAGTTGATTGGGCACGCAGCGCGGAAGGCACGCGAGCTGACCGGCCCCGGAAGGGGCCCCGATGCCAGGATTTGCGTGGTGGGGGACACACCGCGCGACATTGAGGCCGCACATGCCAACTTTCTCCCCATCGTTGCCGTGGCCACCGGAAAGTACAGTTTCGACGAGTTGCTGAAGTGCCATCCGGAGGCCTGTGTGTCCTCGCTGGCCGATCTGATGGCGATGGCCCCGAGCGCAGCATGAGAACACGGATGGCAAAACGGGGTGGAGAGGCGCGCAAGCGGGCATGGGCGCGGGCGAGGCTGTGGCTGGCAGGATTGCTTCTGACGGCCGTTCCATGCGGGCTGCCGGCGCAGACAGCAAGCGCGGCTGCGGCCGGCGATCAAAGCGCGGCCGGCGGCGGAAGCGCACGAGCGAGCCAGAGCGCACCTGCCGGCCATGGCGAGGCAACCAGCCAAACGGCGCCGGCGGCAAGCGAGATCCCCGCTCCCCAAAAAGAAACCAGAGCGCCGCGCAGCAGCGACCAGCGGCGAGCGGTGAAGCTTTACCTTGAGTCGAGCAAGCTGTTTATGGACCGCCAGTTTGAAGAGGCGATGCGTGGTTTTGAGAAGGCGGCAGCGCTGGATCCCACGAACGCCGACTACCCGCTGGCAGCGCAGGTGGCCCGCAGTCATGCGGTGACGGCGCTGATACAGGCAGAGGCCAAGGACCGGATGCTGGGCGACGAATCGGCCGCACGCGCCGCATTGACACGCGCTCTGGCGCTCGATCCCACGAACTTCGAGGCCACCCAGCACCTGGACGAGCTAGCCGATGACGTGGCGCGCAGCCAGCCGAAATCGCCCAACGCGCAAGGCGCGGACCAAATGGCCGGCGAAGAGCCGCTTCTGCCGGCGCCGGCGGCGCACAGCTTCCACCTGCGCGCCGACCAGCGGCAGTTGATCGAGCAGGTGTTCAAGGCCTACGGGCTGGTGGCCATGCTGGACGACAGCGTGCGGCCGAACGTGGCGCGGCTGGAGGTGGATGACGTCAGCTTCGAGGAATGCGCGCGCATCCTGGGCATGGCGACGCACACGTTTTTTGTTCCTCTCGACGCGCATCACGCGCTGGTGGCAGACGACACGCGGGAAAACCGCCAGCGGCTGACGCCCCAGCAGGCGGAGACGATATACCTGGCCGGGCTGAACGACGATGAACTGAATGAAGCACTGTACGTGGCCAAGGACGTGTTTACGATGCACCAGGCCGAGATGTCGCTAACGGAGCGGACTATCGCAGTGAGAGCGCCGGCCAGAGATCTGGATGTATTCAACGCTACGCTTCGGGGGCTGTTGGACGGGCGCAGCCAGGTGCTGCTCGACGTGCGCATGATCCAGGTGGCGCACACGAGCACCCGCAACACCGGAGCCCAGTTACCGCAGAGCATGTCGGCCTTCAATGTCTATGCCGAGGAGCAATCGATTCTGAACGCGAACCAGAGCCTGGTGCAGGAGATTATCTCCTCGGGGCTGGCGTCGCCGAACGATCCGCTGGCGATCCTTGCCGTCTTGATCGCCTCGGGGCAGGTTTCGAGTTCTCTGCTCTCGGGCGGATTCGCGGTGTTTGGCGGCGGGATCGGGGAGTCGGCGCTGGCACCGGGCAGCGCCGCGTTCAAGCTCGACCTGAACACGTCGGACTCGCGCGAACTGGATCAGATTCGGCTCCAGTTGCAGGACGGCGAGGAAGGGACGATCAAAGAGGGCGAGAAGTATCCCATACAGACTTCCCAGTATTCAAGCTCGTCACCGAACTCCGCGGCGATTGCCGGGTTGACTTCGGCGGGAACGTCGAGCAGCCTCACTTCCCTGCTCTCTTCGCTGACCCGTTCGGCTGTAACCATTCCCATGGTGCAGTACCAGGATCTGGGGCTGACTTTGAAGGCGACGCCCAGGGTGCTGCGCAACGGCGACGTTGCACTGAGCATCGATATGAAGCTCGACGCACTGTCGGGCCAGTCGGTCGATGGAAATCCGGTGCTCAACAGCCGGGCGTACTCGGGCGTGGTGACGATCAAAGAGGGCAGTGCGGCAGTGGTGGCGGCCGAGGTGGACAAATCGCAGAGCCTGGCCGTGAGCGGAACGCCGGGGATCAGCGAGATTCCGGGGCTGAACGATGTGACAAGCAAGGACTTGCAGAAAAACTATGCGACGCTCATGATCCTGATAACGCCGCACGTGATTCGCGGCACGCAGGCGGCGGGTCACACGGCGATGATGCGCGTGGAGAGAGGCCCGTAGTAGAAAGGCGGCAAACTACCCCAGATCCCGCAAGCGGGACCTGGGACGCTCCAATTCCAGGGCGGGTTCGTTATTGACCCGAGATGCCGTCGACCTTGATCTGGTAGTCGATGATCTTCTTCAGAATGTCGTAGGGCGCGTTGGCGGGAATCGCACGGCCGTTTACGAAAAGGGTGGGCACCTCGTTGACGCCGAGATCCTTCCCCAGGTCCATGGAAGCATCGACGGTTGCCTTGCTCTCCGGCGTAGCGGCGCAGGCCGAGACCTTGGCCGGATCGAGGCCCGCCTTGACGACAGCGCTATTGAGGGTGAGCGTGGCGCCATCGGGAGTGGTAAGCCCGTCCTGACCGTCGAAAACGGCCGATGCGTACTGGAAGAAGGCCGAGCTGCCAGCCATTTGGGTCACACAGGCTCCGTATTTCGCCGCAATAACGGATTCCGGATGAATCTCCGGAAGGGGAAAGACCTGAAACACAATGCGCGCTTTGGGGAAATCGACGGCGAGCTTTTCCATGTTGGCCTGCGCCTCTTTGCAGTGCGGACACTGGAAGTCAGCAAACTCGACAAGTTCCAGATCCTTCGAGGCCGAGCCGCGATAGGGACCGTTGGCGCGCTCCTGCAATTGCTGGCGGGCACCGGCAAAGGGTTGTTCACCGAAGGCGAGGATTTCGTCGCCGGCAATGATGTGCTTGCCGTCGGGAAGAGCAAAAAACGAAAGAACCTGCGGCTGCTTCACTTTGCCGGTCTTGTCACCGATCAGCACGATCACCTTGCTGTAACCGTTGACAGGCGTCTTGAGAATGGCCTGCACCTGCCACATGCGGTTTTCGTCCCAGCCGAAGTTGGCCAGAAGAAAAGCGTTCACGACCTCCTTGGTGGGCGAGGTAGCGGTAAAGTTGCCTGGATCGGGCTTGGGGAACACCGGCGCCGCAGACGGGGCCGGCGCCGAAGGCGTATTGGCGGGCTGCTCCTGAGCGGGCGGCGCGGGTTGGGCGGTTGTGGAATCGGGCGCCGGCGGCACTTGCTGCTGGGCAACGATACGAAGAGCGGGCGCGAAGAGGGCAATCAGCGCAACGACGCTGAGAAAACGCATGGACGGACGGATCAAGCGGCTCTCCTTCAAAGGCGGGAAAATCCCCTTCTTTTAGCTTATACCGGGGCCGAGGCCAGAACTTGGGCTCCGGCGGCGGAATGACGGTATCTCGATTTCAGCGCTGGCTATCCATCAGGGCGAAAACCCTCGCTTCATTTGGCTGTTATTGGCACGACTCAAGCCGCGCCCTTTTAACAGGCATTCCGGGACTGACGCGGTTCCCGTTACACCTGGACTTTGACGGCAATGGGGAATCTGCGGCCCATGCCGAACGACTTGGAGGTCACCTTCAGGACCGGAGCCGCCTGCTGGCGCTTGTACTCGGAGCGCTCGATGAGGCGCACCGTTTGTTGGACGAGATCGAGGGGAAAGCCGTGCTCCCGGGCGATGCGCTCCGGCGTCTCGTAGCGCTCGACGTAGGCTTCAACGATGGGGTCGAGGATGTCGTAGGGCGGCAGGGAATCGGTGTCCATCTGGCCGGGACGAAGCTCGGCCGAAGGCGGCTTGGCGAGGATGGGCGCGGGGATCACTTCGCGCTCGCGGTTCAGCCAGCGGCAGACGGCATAGACGCGCGTCTTGACGAGATCGCCGATGACGGCCAGGGCGCCAACCATGTCGCCGTAGAGGGTGCAGTAACCCACGGCCATCTCGGATTTATTGCCAGTGGTGAGGACCAGGGCGCCGAACTGGTTGGAAAGCGCCATGAGGATGGCGCCGCGAATGCGCGGCTGGATGTTTTCCTCGGTGATGCCGGCCGGCAATCCGGCGAAGAGCGGCTCGAGCGCGCGGTTGAACTCGGCGAAGAGGGAGCTGATGCCGATGGTCTCAAAGCGAATGCCAAGGTTCGAGGCCAACCGGCGGCTATCGTCGATGGAACCCGAGGAAGAATAGGGACTGGGCATGCCGACGCCGATGACGTTCTCCGCGCCGAGAGCCTCCGCGGCGATGGCCGCCACCAGAGCGGAGTCGATGCCGCCGCTAAGGCCGACGATGGCCTTGCGAAAACCACACTTACGCACGTAGCCGCGAGTGCCCAGCACGAGAGCGCGATAGGCGGCCTCGGTCTCATCGTCCTCGGGCAGGGGCACAGGCGAAGCGCTGAAGGGGTCGAGGACGACCAGGTCTTCCTGAAACGAGGCGGCCTGCGCAATGAGTTCACCGCGCGCATCGAGAGCCAGCGAGGAACCGTCGAAGATGAGGGTATCGTTGCCGCCGGCCTGGTTGCACATGAGCACGGGGATGGCGTCGCGGCGGGCGATGGCGGCCAGCATTTCGCGGCGGATGGCGCGTTTGTTGTGCCAAAAGGGAGAGGAAGAGAGGTTGATGTGCAGCGACGGATTCTGGCGCATGAGCTCTTCCATGGGATCGACCGTGTAGAGGCGGCGCGGCCAGAAGTTCTTGTCGTTCCATGCGTCCTCGCAGATGGTGACGGCAAGGCGGACGCCTTCGAAGTCGATCACCTTCTGCGGCGGGGAGGGCGAGAAGTAGCGCTGCTCATCGAAGACATCGTAAAACGGCAGGAGGCGCTTGTATTGCTCGAGGAGTAACTGGCCGCGGTCGAGGAGGACCGCGGCGTTGAAGGCCGGTTTGCCATCTTCGCCGCCGCTGGGTAACGCCACGCCGGCCAGGACGGCGGTGGGGAGCCGGCGCGTGGCGGCAGCCAGCTCGCCGACCGCGGAACGGCAGCGGGCGAGGAAGCTGGGTTTTTCAAGGAAGTCGGCGGGGGGATAGCCGCAGATGGCGAGCTCGGAGAAGACGGTGAGACGCGCGCCCAGATCCGCGGCGCGGCGGCTCACGGCGACGATCTTCTCAAGATTTCCGGTGAAATCTCCGACCGTGGGATCGATCTGGGCGAGCGCGATCTTCACAAACCAAGTGTAAATGGCAGGGCGGGCGCGAGACGGCCTTGGCGGGGCGATCTCTTTCTGCTACAGAGGCTTGGAAAGCACGCGGGAGAGAACCAACGCGAAGCGGTATGGGGCTGCCGTCTCGCTCTGCGCAGAGCAAGGCCGGTCCTTCTTGCAGGCCCGGTGAGCAAAAAGCCTTGAAGGCTAGGTTATTGGAGAACTTTGGCGTTATGCGGCAGGCCCCCCAAACGTGGGATTTCTTTGCACGAAAGTAACTGCCTAGAATCAAGATCGTACCTAATTGACCCATCCCTGAAGAGATGCCCAGGGCGGCCGACGAATTCTGTTGAACAGATCGTTTTTCGGGGGAACACCATCGAACCGCAATTGAGATTGGGCGACCTGCTGATCCGCGCCAACCTGGTGACGGAGAGGGACGTACGTGCGGCCCTGGAGCGGCAGGTATTGCAGGGCGGTACCCTGGGCGACAATCTGATAGCAATTGGGGCGACCGACGCGCGTAAGATTGAACGGTTCATTCACCGCATCCCGCAGGAACCCGCGGACATAGCGGCGACGGGCATCAGCGACATCGATCTACTGACCCTCTTCATGAAGCTGGTATTTTCCGGCCGGCTGGAGAAGATCGGGGAGATCGCGGATGCCATCAAACTCCCACAGCATATCGTGATGGACCTGGCGCGCATGGCGACGGAGCGGCAACTGATCTACACGCTGGGCACGCAGAACTCGGACAGCATGATGGACATGCGGTATGCGCTGACGGAAGAGGGCAAACGATGGACCATCGACGCTCTGCAGAGGTCGGGATACATCGGCCCCGCGCCGGTGACGCTTGCGGAGTTTATCGACCGTGTAAACATGCAGAAGCCGACCAATGAGCGCGTGTCGATAGAGCGTGTGCATGAAGCGATCAAGGCGTTGACGATCGACGAGACCATCGTGGAGCAGGCGGGGCCGGCATTAAACTCCGGGCGGGCGATTTTGCTCTACGGACCGCCGGGAAACGGTAAGACCTCGGTAGCCGTGAGTTTTGCGAGCGTTTTCCACGAGTCGATCCACGTGCCATACGCGATCACCGTGGAGGGCCAGATTATCCGCTTTTACGATCCACGAGTCCATATTCAGGCCATTCCCGAGGCGAGAAAAGCTGAGAACCCCGAGCTTGAGAGCTTTCGCCGCGAGACGCACGACAGGCGTTGGGTCTCGTGCCGAAGACCCTTCGTGATGGCCGGCGGCGAACTGACGCTGGACATGCTGGACCTGCGCTACGACGCAACCGGGCAATACTACGAAGCGCCGCTGCACATGAAGGCGCTGGGCGGATGCTTCCTGATCGACAACTTCGGCCGGCAGTTCGTGGCCCCGAAAGACCTTCTGAACCGGTGGATCGTGCCTATGGAGAGCCGGGTCGACTACCTGAAATTGCGCACGGGGGCCAGCTTCAGCATTCCTTTCGAGGAAATCGTGATCTTTGCGACAAATATGGATCCGGAAGACCTGATGGATGCGGCTTTTCTGCGCCGGATACCATACAAGATCGAGATTGGGGCGCCGAAGCTGGAGCAGTTCCGCCGCATCTTCGATCTCGAATGCGAGCGGCACGGGCTGACTCTGAGCGATGAGACCTTCGATTTCATCGTGTACATGATCACAAAAGAAAAGGGCCTGGAACTGGCCGGATTCCAACCTATCTTCCTCATTGACCAGGTCGTGGCGACATGCCGCTTCCTGGGAGAGGACCCTGGGCTCAAGTCGCCATATATCGAGTATGCGATCGACAATCTGCGCGTCAAGCGCAATCCGGAACCGCGCACGGAACGCACGGTGCGGCCGGATGCACGAGAAATTCCGTCTGCCGCGAGAGAGCCGGCGGACGTAGACGTATACGGCCAGTATTCAACCCTCAAAAATCGGCGAGCCGACAGCCGAGACTAGTGTGGTGTCCCTAAAGTTTGTCACATAAATCGTGCATCCCAAATGCAGGTCCTTCGACTCCGTTTGGCCGAGAACCGGCCAAACTCCGCTCAGGATGACTGCTTTGTTTTTGATGCGAACTTCGGGGACAGGACACTAGGTACCAGTGCCGGAAAAGACCACGGCGATGGTGCGCATGATGATCTTGAAGTCCAGCCAGACGCTCCAGTTTTCGATGTAGGTGACGTCGAGCGAGACGTAGCTGGCGAAGGACGGGTCCTGGCGGCCCTGCACCTGCCACAGGCCGGTGATGCCAGGGGTAACGTCGAGGCGGCGCAGGTGGTCGAGGTCGTACTTGCTCACCTCGCCGGCCAGCGGCGGACGCGGGCCGACAATGCTCATATCGCCGCGCAGGACATTAAAGAACTGGGGCAGTTCATCGAGCGAATACTTGCGCAGAAAACGGCCCAGGCGTGTGATGCGCGGGTCATTGGAGACTTTGAATAGCACGCTGTCGCGCTCGTTCATATGCATGAGCTCGGCGCGGTGCTTGTCAGCGTCGCGGACCATGGTGCGGAACTTGATGCAGCGGAAGACTACGCCTTTCTTGCCGATGCGTTCCGAGGAGTAGAAAACGGCGCCGGGCGAATCCAGCTTGATGGCAAGGGCGATGGCCAAAAGAAAGGGCGAAAGCGCCACCAGCGCCAGCGCGGAGAAGACGGTGTCGAAGACGCGCTTAAAGATGAGTCCTACTTCCGGAACAGCGCCGCGGTGCAGCGGGATGGTGGGAAACTGGCCGATGTATTCAATGGGGCTGCTCCAGGCCAGGCCGTCGTAAAGATCGGGAACAACGCGCAGGTCTACGCCGTGGACGCGCGCTTGATCGAGAACATCCTGGACGATGCCGCGCTCGCCGGGGGTGGTGAAAAAGATCTCATCGATAAACTGCTTGCGGGCGTTCTGAAAGAGCGTATCCAGGTTGCCGACGATGCCGTCTGAGGCAACCCCCTGCCGGGGCTGGGAGCCGGGAAGCTCGATGAAACCCTTGAAGGTGTAACCCAAGTGACGGATTTTCTCCAAGTGATGACGCAGGGCTTGTGCCTCAGGTCCAGTGCCGACGATGAGCACGTTCCGTGTATCCAGGCCGCGATCGAATCGCCGGTAGAGCAGAATGCGGTAGATCAGGCGCCGCAAGCCGGCCGCGATGGTGACCAGAAGCACGGTGCCCAGTACGATGGCGCGGGGGATATCCTCGGCTTGCACCAGGTAGAGCGCACCGGTGAGCAGCAGACCGGAGGTAAGACAGGCCTGAGCGCTCATTCTCTGCTCGTGCAGGAAGTTGGTCATGTGCGTGGGCGTGTACAAATGCAACCGCCGGCTGGTGACGATAAGCGCAAAGATGAATCCGCAGAGCAGTGCCAGCAAAATACCCGTCGAACGGCCATGAATGAGCGTGCCGTGCCAAAAGCTTCTCGCGCCTGCCATGGGGGTGGTATGCAGCTTATACAGCGTGGCCACCACCGCGGCCACGCAGACGGTGACGGCATCGATCGCCATCCACATCTTGGCCGTGCCCCGCGTAGGCCGTGTGTGGCCGGCCGCGACAGCCACCTCCGGCTCGGCCGAGGAAGCCAAGGATGAGGAAAGCTTTTGCCAGAAATCCGAACTTGCCATAAGAAATGCGCGGACCTCAAAGTTTCTGAAGCGCCTCAGTTCCGGCGAAACCATAGATCGGGCGTGCAGCGAGATGGCGTAGAGTGCCGCCGCTCGCTGGGGTGGCGCCGATCGATCTGCATCGGCTCCATGACACACCTTCTTTGGTTTCGCAATAGAGAGTGCCGGGGCAAATTTGCAACGAAAGTGAAATAAGTGACAGGAAAGGCACGAGATGCTGCACGCGGTACCCGAACTGGAATCTCCGCTTCCAGTGTTTCAGGGATTGACACCGGGCAACGCAAGGAGTTGCAGGACTTGAGCTGGCAGGGTTTCCTATTTTGCAGGAGCGGCACCGCATTCGTATCGGGTTACACCGCCCGGCAAGTGGGAAAGCACAACGGCTGCGGCGGCGGGCCGCTCGTGAAAGCGACGAAACGAAAGCCCGCGAGAACATGGCCTTGAAGGAAGAGCCCGCAGCGCCCCGGTAAACAAGTTTCAGGCAACAAAAACCTTCAAAATCACGGTAACGACTACTATGCGCTGCAGGCGGAACCCCATAGGAATCCGCGCATCGTTTCTCTCGCCGATTTCGATGTAGTTTCAAACGCGTCGATCCACTTCAGCTTCGCGCAGGGAAGGCATAGTTAGCAAGAGAAATCATGCTGACGACGAATGAATCGGGAGTATGCACCAAATCGGTCACTGGCGCGCAACCGGTTGGTGAGTCCATTTTACGGTGGAATCTTTAAGGGATTATAACCTGCTTATTCCTGGGGCTTTACGCAGGCATCAAGGGCAAGAAACAGCTGAATTTCCGGGTCGGCGGATGCGAGAAAACCGTTGAGCGGACCGAAGAATAGCGCCCTGCCCTGGTGCAAGAAGAGCACTGTGTCGGCGAGCATCTGTGCAAAACGCGTATCGTGCGTGACCACAATGCTGGTGAAACCGAGCTGGCGCTTGAGCCTCTGAATCAGCCCGCCGAGACGGCGGGCAATGATGGGATCGACCATGGTAGTGGGCTCGTCATAGAGCACGATCTCAGGCTGCGCAGCCAGCGCGCGTGCCATGGCCACAGCACGCTTGCGTCCGGTGGAGAGGCTGGCCGGCAAGGCATCCACTACATCTTCGGCGCCGACGAGGCCGATCAAACGGTTGACGATCCGATCCACCTGATCGTCGGCCAAGCCGCCGCGCTCGCGCAGCGGGAAGGCTACATTCTCGCGCACGCTGAGCGAGTCGAACAAGGCGCCGTTCTGAAAGACCATGGTGACACGTTTGCGAATGGCGCGCAGACCCTCTTCGTCGAGGCCGTCGATCTGCTGTCCCTCGACGCGAATCGATCCAGAGTCGGGCTTGAGAAAGCCCATGAGCAGGCGCAGCGAGACGGACTTTCCGACGCCGCTGCGGCCGAGAATGCAGAGGGTCTCGCCGCGGCCCACCGAAAAACTCACATTCTCGAGTACGGAATGGCCATCGAAGCCAATCGAAACATTGTCGAAAACGATAAGGGGCTCCGCGGAGCCAGGGGCTTGAGCCGGGGCCGGTTCGGGCTCAATGCCGCCGCCGGCCAGTGCTTCGAGTTCCGCTTGCAGCGGTTCCAAAGGTCCCGGAGCGGCTGGGGAATCGAACATCGCCATGCAACCAGCTTACGCGATGCCGTGCGCCGGCAGCGCCCTGGCGCGTTCAAGACCGGCAAGCGGATGCGAGAAGATGGGGGCCACGGATCGTGACGCACAGAACACTCCTGCACCCCTTCCGAGTTGCTTATCCGCCCACTTCCTCGAGGAAGCGGATGAGCGATTGAATGCCCAACTCAAAATTCTTTAGGTGGAACTTCTCGTTGGGAGCATGAATATTGTCGTCGGGCAGGCCGAAACCCATCATGACGCTGGGCGCGCCCAGGTGACGGTCGAAGTCACCGACGATGGGAATGGAGCCGCCGGAACGGATGAAGACCGTGTTCTTACCCCAAACCTCGCGCAGGGCGCGGGTGGCGGCTTCGATATAAGGGTTGTCAACGCGGATCAGGCTGGGATCGCCGGAGTGGATCAGGCGCACCTCGACATCGACGCCGGCGGGAGCGATCTTTTCGACGTAGCTTTTGTAGAGAGCAAAGGTCCTGGCCGGGGTCATGCCGGGAACCAGGCGCATGGAGACCTTGGCCGATGCCTTGGCAGGGATGACGGTTTTGGCGCCGGCGCCGGTAAAACCACCGGGCATGCCGTGCACGTCGAGCGTGGGGCGCGCCCAGGTGCGCTCAAGTACGCTGTAGCCGGCCTCGCCGACCAGTTGCTTTGAGCCAACTTCGGACTTGCGGTACTCCTCTTCGTCAAAGGGCAGGCTGCGCCAGGCGGCGAGCTCTTCGGCGCTGGGAGGAATGACGCCGTCATAGAAGCCGGGAATGAGAATGCGGCCGTCCTCGTCTTTGAGCCCGGCGATGATCCACGCCAGCGCAACGAAGGGGTTGGGCGCCGCGCCGCCATACATGCCGGAGTGGAGATCGGTTTTGGCGCCGCGAACTTCGATCTCGGTGTAGATCATGCCGCGGAGGCCGACGCAGAGAGTGGGCAGGCCGGGCGCGAAGAGCTCGGTGTCGGAGATCAGGGCAAAATCGGTCTTGAGCTCCGGCGGCTTTGAGGCGACGTAGCTTTCAATACCTTCTCCGCCCACCTCTTCATCGCCTTCAAAAAGGACGCGGACGTTCAGAGGCAGAGAGTGATTGGCGGCCATGAGGGACTCGATGGCCTTGACCTGCGCCCATACCTGCCCCTTATCGTCGGCCGACCCACGCGCGTAGAGATTGCCGTTGCGCTCGACCGGTTCGAAGGGCGGCGAGAGCCACTCGTCGAGCGGATCGGCCGGCTGGACATCGTAATGGCCGTAGATGAGCACGGTGGGCTTCGATCCCGCGGCGTGCAGCCAGTCGGCATAGACCAGCGGATGGACCACGGTCTCGATCAGGCGCACGTGCTCCATGCCGATGCGCTTCAGCTCGGCGGCGAGCGTTTCGGCGGCCTTGAGGCAATCGCCTTTGTGTTCGGGCAAGGTGGAGACCGAGGGGATGCGCAGCAGGGATTTCAACTCTTCGAGAAAACGGGGATGGTTTTGGCGGGCGTAAGCAACGGCGGAAGATGGCATGAATTCGCTCCCTTCGAAGAAAACAGACGGAACAGAGTATAGACCATGAGGGGGCGTGGGACGTTATGAATGCAGGCGCGAAGCACCGCCAAAGATATTCGCTGAGTGGGGAGTCCACGGTTCGTTTCGAGTGGCTTTCGGTTTACTGGTGATACGTCCAGAACTCGCGGTTTCGTGTGAACTGACGTCGGAAAGTACTTTGGCGATGACACACTCATCGAGGCGATCCAGTACCCAAACATCCGCGCAGTCTGATAAAAGACTAGGAATGCACTCGCAGCCGATTCATACCTGTCCTCAGCCACGCGCAGGTCCCGTTCGCACATTCCTTATTCCGCCCGCAATGCGTCCACCGGATTTACCGCTACTGTCCGTCTCGACGGAATGTAGCTGGCCAGTGAGGCTGCCGCGCACAAGAGCAATGCACGCCAGCACATACGTAGCCGGATCCACCGGACTGACATGGAAAAGCAATGACTTTAGCAACTGGGTTGCGCCAAAGCCAGAAGCAACCCGCATCCGACGCCGCACCCGGCCAACACCAGGCCTTGCCGAACAAACATCGTGGTGATGCTATTGCGCTGCGCTCCCAGAGCAATGCGAATGCCGATCTCGCGCGTGCGCTGTGATGCTGAATAGGCAATCACGCCGTAAAGCCCCACGATCCCGAGCAGCAGGGCGATGGCGGCCGCAATGCCAAGCATCACGAGGGTAAACGACGTTCGCGAAATCGACTTCTGGTAGTAGTAGTCCTGGGTGTGTATGCCGGTGAGAGGAAGGTTGGCATCGACCGACCAAACCGCCTGACGCACATCCTTCATCAGGCTTTCGGAACCTGCTCGCGGAGTCCGGATAGCAAACACAACGAAGCGTCTGACGCTGACCTGATTGCTCTCAAAGTGAGACAGTAATGTCGGCCAGTAGGCGATAGTTGGTGCATCCTTACTCATTCCATCGTTATGCACATCGCCGATGACTCCGACGATTTCCCGCCAATCATCCTTCGTGCTCACGCGGATGCGCTTGCCGAGCGCATTCATTGGACTACCCCAGTACTCGCGCGCAAAGTTCTCACTCACCATACCTACGGGCAGCTTCTGGAAGACCTCGTCCCACGTGAAATCCCGCCCCGCAACCAAGGGAATGCCGAGCGTCTTGAGAAAACCCGGAGCGCCAGAGACGAATTCGCGCAATGGCGGCATTGCGCCGCCCGCATAGCTTCGGTCCTGCGCATACACCGGGTCATGCCACTCGTTTCCATCCATGGGCACAGAACCACCGAAGCTCACGGATTCTACTCCTGGAACTGCTGCGATCTTTTGTGCGATGGCCTGCTGCATGCGAAGAACATCGTCGGCTTTGGGCACGTCGGCTTCAGGGATGCCCAGCCGTACTGTTTGGATCTTTGCTGCCGTATCGTATCCGGCATCGACATGGATCAGTGCGCGAAAGGTCCGGATCATCAGCCCTGAGCAGATCAGCAGCACGAACGCGAGGCTTACCTGGATCACCACCAGCGTGTTGCGCGTGCGATGGCGTTCCCGGCCCTGGCTGGTCGTCCGGCTCTCGCGCAGTCCCGTTCCCACTCGCGCGCCGGCATATCTTAGTGCGGGAATGGAGCCGAAAAGCAGACTGCAAAACAGTGCCACCCCCAGCGTGAAGACAAGCACGTTCAGGTCGATTCCGATGTCGTGCAGGCGCGGCAGGCCAGCGGGACCAAGCGCGATGAGCAAACGCAGCGCGCCCCAGGCGAGCAGGAGCCCCAGCGCGCTGCCCAGCACTCCCAATACCGCGCTCTCCAGCAGGAACTGCTTGGCGATCCGCCACGGGCTTGCCCCGAGAGCTGCGCATATTGCCAGTTCCTGGTGGCGTCCTTCGGCACGCACCAGCAGCAGATTCGCGACGTTGGCGCAGGCAATCAGCAATACCACTCCGATGCCGCCCATCAGCACCCAAAGGAGTTTGCCCACATCCCCGATCACGTCCTGGCTAAGCGGCCGAACCTTGGGTCCCAGCCGCGCTTTGTTGAAGAGGTCGATGCTGAATCCCGGCGGGACGGGGAAACTGTTGAGCACGATGGGCAACATCCGCGCCACATCGGCATTCGCTGCCTGCATTGTGACCCCAGGCCGCAATCGGGCAACACCTTCAAAGCTGAAGTTGCCGAGCACAGTCTTGTTTTGATCCAGACGAAGAGGCAGGAACAGCGCGGGCTGCTCCCAATCCAGGAAGCGAAATTCCTTCGGCATCACCCCGATGACTTGGCGCGCTTTGCCGTCCACCTGGATGGTTTGCCCAACGATGGACCGATTCGAGCCGAAACGGCTCTGCCAATAGTCATAGCTGAGCATCACCGTGTCGGGTCCGCTCGGGTTGTCATCGGCTCGGTTAAACCAGCGTCCCAGTACAGGAGTGAGTCCAAGAATCGGAAGAACGCCATCGGTCACATTGAGCGCCTGCACCTGCTCGGGGTTTCCCTGCCCCGTAACGCTCACCGAGCCTCCCGTGATAGATGCCTATATCATCAAACACCGATTCTGCTCGCGATAGATAAAGTAGTTTGACGGCGCCATATTCAGGTCATCGATATTCAGTCCTGGGGCCGTGTGCCAGACTCCCACCAGCGACTCCGGATGTGAGTAGGGCAAAGGTTTCAGCAGGACGCCCTCCACAACGCTGAATACTGCGATGTTGGCGCCTACACCTGCGGCAAGCGTAATCAGCGTGATCACGGTGAAGACGGGTGCGCGCCAGAGCCTGCGCACGATTTGCCTGAGCTGGCTAAGGAAGGAACTCACGGTCGATCCTCCGGGCTACGTAAGGATAGGAACAGGCGAGGTACACCTTTCAGACGGTACGCAGTGTCTTGCAAATATGTTCCTCGATGGATTGTTTTTTATGCATTTGTGACGAATGAAGACAATTTTTCCAATGTATGAGCGCATTGGCGATTTACCAACATCTGACCTCTAGTTCCGGGTCGCCGCCAACCCGGCTGCTGCAACTGGTTAAACTGCGATCCGAATTCGCCCGAAGAGTCCGGATTCAGCCCAGCGAGCCGGCTCAAAGGCCCGCGCTCCAGGCAAGGTCCCAGCGTGGATTCAATTTAGATGCCAGCGCGGCCGGAAGGGTACCCGCGTACACCGCGGTCAAAACGAGGAGTCAAAAATGGTGGACCCATGCAAGAAGGTAAGCTAAAGGGGAGAACGGAAAGCCTTCATGCAGAACGCCGTAAAGGTGCTGATCGCCGAAGACGAGCCGAATGCGCTGGCCGGGTTGGCGGAGTTGATCTCCGGGTGGGGATACAGGACGGAAACGGCGCGCGATGGCGTGGAAGCGTGGGAAAAGGCGCTCAAGTGGGATCCGGCCATTGTGGTGACGGACCTGAAAATGCCGCGGCTGGACGGCATGGGGCTGCTGGCCAAGCTGGCCGAAGGCGGCGAGGGCCTGAGCGCGAACATGGCCGTGGTGGTGCTGACCGCCATGGGCTCGGTTCAACTGGCCGTGGACGCCATGAAGCTGGGGGCCTACGATTTTCTGCAAAAGCCGGTGGACGCCACGCGGCTGAAGACCATCCTGACCAATGCAGCGCGGCAGCGGGAGACGGCGATCGAGCTGGAGGTGGCGCGGCGGCGGCTGCGGGAGTCGGGCGTACTGGGCTCGCTGGTGGGCAGCTCGCGGCAGATGCGCGAGATCTTCACGCTGATCGAGCAGATTGCTCCGTCGAACGTGCCGGTACTGATCACCGGCGAGAGCGGGACGGGCAAGGAGTTGGTGGCGCGCACACTTCACGACCTGAGCCCGCGCAAGGCGCGGCCGTTTGTGGCGGTGAACTGCGCGGCGATTCCGGAGACGCTGATCGAGAGCGAGATCTTCGGGCACGAGAAGGGCTCTTTCACGGGCGCGGTGGAGCGGAGGGCCGGCTGCTTCGAGCTGGCGTCGGGCGGAACGCTGCTGCTGGACGAGATTGCCGAGATGCCGTCGGGGACGCAGGCCAAGCTGCTGCGCGTGCTGGAAGAGCGAAAGTTCCGGCGGCTGGGCGCGCGCAACGAACTGGACACGGACGTGCGCGTGCTGGCGGCGACGAACCGGGACCCGCGAAGCGCCAGCGCCGAAGGCCGTCTACGCTCCGACCTCTACTACCGGCTCAACGTGTTTCAAATCCACATGCCGCCGCTGCGCGAGCATATGGACGACCTGCCGCCCATGGTGGAGGCCATGGTGAGCGAGATGAACCAGAGGCACGGCCGCAAAGTCTCGGGCGTGGCGCCGTCGATGCTGGATCGGCTGATGGCCCACAGTTGGCCGGGGAACGCGCGCGAACTGCGCAACACGATTGAGCGGGCGGTGATTCTGTGTCCCGATGGCACGCCGTTGGATGCGGGACACCTGCCGCAGGGATTCGGCAAAGATCAGGCGTCTGGCGCGCTGGCTTCGGACGGCAACGCGATTACAGTGCGCGTGGGAGCAACGGTGGACGAGGCCGAACGGCTGCTCATCCTGCGCACGCTGGAGGTCACCGGGCAAAACAAGACACGCGCTGCGGAGATTCTGGGCGTAAGCCTGAAGACCCTGCACAACAAGCTCAAGGAGTACAGCCGGGAGCAGCAAAGCGCGGGGACCTAACTGCACGATGCCCAGACCCTGTCCGCGTGAGCACGCGACTCAGTTCGTGCCCTGACACGGCATGGGACGAAGAATCGGCGAACTATGCACCTGAAGACTAAACTCGTGCTGGCGATCACCGCCCTGGTGTTCCTCATCGCCGGGACGGTTTCGCTGGTGTACGTCCACCAACTGGTGAAAGCGGCAGTGCTGGAAACCTATGGCACCGACCAGATGGTGGCCAACCAGGTGCGGTATGCGCTGCAGAATGCGCTGGAGGCCGGACTCAAGGACCGCACGGTGGATCCTAACGATCCAGGCGAGTTGCGCGCGCTGGTGGCCGAAACCGTGCAAAACGATCCGACACTGCAAGCAGCGCTGGTCTCGGTGATCCGCTATTCGTCAACCGTGTACGACGTGAACATAGGCGATAGCCAGGGATCCGTGCTGTTGAGTACGAATCCCGACAATGAAGGTAAGCCGCTGCTCTCGCGCCCCAACTATACGCAACTGCTCAAAGCCGGTCCCGTTGGGATGATGGTGCAAGTCTTCGGCAAGCCCAAGGTTTTCGACGTGGTGGCGCCGCTTGAAAACAATGGCAAGCTCTTCGCTTCGGTTCACGTAGGAGTTCACACGTCGCTGCTGCGCGCCGTCTACGAGCCGCTGCTGAGAAAGGCGTTCTGGCTCATGGGGTTTGCGCTGGTTACGGCGCTGCTGGCGGCTTTTCTGTTGAGCAACCTCGCGCTGCGGCCCATGACGGAGATCAGCCGCCAACTCGACCGCCTGACCGCGGCCGGAGGAGGGCCGGTTGAGGAGGCAGCGGCGAAGAATCAGGACGTGGCGGCGCAGGTCTCCACCAAGATCGAGAAGATCGGGCAGCGCATGCGCAATGTGGAGGAGGTGTACTCAGCGCTGCGGGAGAATCTGGACCAGATACTGGGCAACCTGCAGGACGGAATCCTGCTGTTCACCGAAGACAAGCGCGCGGTGCTGGTGTCGGAGGCGGCGCGAAGGTTTCTCCAGGTGGATCGCGACAGCACTTTGGGGCGGCACGCGAGCGAGATCTTCGACAGCTCCACGGTGCTGGGCCGGTCGCTGCGGGAAACGATCGATGCCGGCGCGAACATGGTGAAAGAGGAGATTCGCACGGAAAACGGGCGGCGGATCGAGGCCTCGGTGGATTTTATCTACGACGACGAAACGCACCGGGGGCTGGGCGCGCTGGTGACGCTGCACGACCTGGAGTCGGCGGCGGAGATCGAATCGGAGCTGGAGCTATCCCGGCGCATGGCGGCGATCGGCAGGCTAACCTCGGGCGTAGGTCACGAGGTAAAGAACCCCATCAACGCGATCGTAGTGCACCTGGAGCTGCTGAAAGCGAAGCTGGGCGGATCGGAAGGCCCCGCGTCCAGACACCTGGATGTGATCGAGGCGGAAATCCGCCGGCTGGACCGCGTAGTGCAGACGCTGGTGGACTTCTCCCGGCCGGTGGAGCTGCAACTGCGCGAGCAGGACCTTCGCCCGGTGATCGGCGACGTGCTGGCTTTGGCTCGAGAGGAGCTGACGATGCGGCGGGTAACGCTGATCGCCCGCCTGCCGAAGGAGCCGCTGATCGCCAATGTCGATGCGGATTTGCTGAAGCAGGCGGCGCTCAACGTGATCCAGAACGGCGCGCAGGCCATGCCGGAAGGCGGGCGGTTGGAGGTAACACTCGAAGAAGAACGGAGCGGCGAAGAAAACCGCCCGTCGGCGCGGCCGGACGGCGGCGGATGGGGGCATCCGGCTGCGCACGCGGCTGTGTTGCGCATCGCCGATGAGGGGCCCGGCATTCCCGATGAACTCCGCGAGAGAATCTTCGATTTGTACTTCACCACAAAGGCCGGCGGCAGCGGCATCGGCTTGGCGATGACCTATCGCATCTTACAGTTACACCACGGGAGCGTCGAAGTACAATCGAGGCAAGGCCGCGGCACGGAATTCCGGCTGCGAATTCCACTCGCCGCCGCGGACCGGGGACGCCGGAACCTGCAGCCGGCGATGGTCGAACGCGAAAAGGGGATGGGGGAATGAGGTCGCCTGCCAAGTGCGCCGCGTGGCTGCTGCCGCTTTTGCTCACCGGCTGCTTTCACCTTCACCTGCCCTTTCACAAGACATCGCCGCCGCCCGTGACCCTCGCGCCCCCGGTTGAGACTTCGCAGCCGCTCCAAGTTGCTTCCATCGAGTTGCCGCCTTCCGATCTCCTGATTCCCGGCAAACCGATCTACAACATGAGGGAGCACGCTGAGTCGATCAAGCAGTCTGCCAAGCACAGGAGGCCGGCGAATCCGCAGGAAGCTCCCAGTACGCCGGAGGTGGCCGCAAGTCCGAACACGGCCGTAAGCGCCATTGGCGAGCTTTCCTCGGGCGACCCCGGCAGCCTTCGCCGCCAGACGGAGGACTCGATAGCCGCCATTGAGAGGGGGCTCAACAACATCAACTACACTTTGGGCGATGCCGAGCAGAAGACCATCGGCCAGATACGGGAATTCCTGAAGCAGGCCAGGGCGGCGCTCGCCTCAGGCGACGTGGACGGAGCGCAGACGCTGGCTGCCAAGGCCAAGGTTCTGCTGGACGGACTGACCAAATAGATTCGCGCTCTGCCGATTTGTTCCTACAACTCACCCCAACTGAGCTTGCTGCGTAAGGCATCAAAGAATCCCGTACCGCCGAGGCGGATGAGCTTGACGGTGCGGCTGGAGCGGCAGCAGCGCACCTCGTCGCCGCGGCGAAGTTCGACACCCTGCTGGCCGTCGATGGTGAGCAGCGCGAGATTGGGGACACCCTCGACGCGGACGGTGAGCGATGCGCCGCCCGGCACTACGATGGGCCTGAGCGTAAGCAGGTGAGGACAGATGGGCGTGACCACCATGGCATCGACATCGGGAGTGAGGATGGGGCCGTTGGCGGCGAGGGTATAGGCGGTTGAGCCCGTGGGTGTGGATACGATGACGCCGTCGGCGCGGAAGCGCGCGACGCTCTTGCCGTCCAGCTCCACGGCAAACTCCCCCATGCGGGCGATGTCGCCTTTGGAAACCACGATCTCGTTCAGCGCGTCAAAACTCGCGATTTCGGCGCTCGCGGCCTGTGCGTCCTGCCGCCACAGCGCAGCGTGAAGCATGGACCGCTCGTCGAGGCTGTGGCAGCCGGTGCACCAGTTCTCCAGGGTGGCGTAGAGATCGGCGAGGCGGACTTCCGTGAGGAAGCCTAGGAAACCAAGATTCACGCTGAGGATGGGGGTGCCAACGGTGGCAAAGATGCGCGCGGCGGCCAGCAACGTGCCATCACCGCCCAGAACAATGACCAGTCCTGGCGATTGCGATGGCAGATCCGCGCGAGCCACGGAGGGCGCAGCCGAAGTATAGCTGCCGCCTTCGCGATCCAGCACCGGATCATAGCCGTGCTGGCGCAACCAGACGATCAGTTCCGGCAAAAGCCGCTTCAGCTCCTCCCGGTGCGGTTTGCAAACGATGGCAACGCAGGCCATGGGTCCAAGTGTAATGGATCCGGCCGGGACCCCACTCCACTAGCTCCGCCTCGCGTAGAGCAGGAACTCCCGGTTGCCCTCGGCGCCGGTGATGGGCGATGGGATGGTCCCCACGACCTGCCAACCCAGCGAGCGCACGCACTGCGCGACCCTGCCGATCGCCAGCTCGTGCGCGGCCGGGTCGCGCACAATGCCGCCCTTGCCCACGTGCTCGCGCCCGGACTCGAATTGCGGCTTGACCAGGACGACGGCCTCGGCCAACGCGGGCGCCGCAGCCAGAACGGCGGGGAGCACGAGCGTAGCCGAGATAAACGAGACGTCCATGACGAGCAGCGTTTTTTCCTGGCCCTGGTCCGGCTGCTGGAGCGAGCCCGGCTTGAGCAGACGCGCGTTGGTGCGTTCCAGCAGGCGTACGCGCGCATCGTTGCGCAGCCCGAGTGCGATTTGCCCGAAGCCGGTGTCAATGGCTGTGACCAGCGCGGCGCCGTGCTGCAGCAGGCAGTCGGTGAATCCGCCGGTGGAGGCGCCTACATCGAGGCAGGCGCGGCCTGCGACCTGAATTTGCCAGTGCTCCAGCGCCGCCGCCAGCTTCAATCCGCCGCGGCTGACGTAAGGCTGGTCCTCGCCCAGCAGGCGAACAGCGGAATCGTCCGGAACCGCAGTTCCCGGCTTGTCGATCTTCTGTTCCCGCACCAGAACCCGCCCGGCAAGGATGAGCGCGCGAGCACGTTCGCGGCTAGCGGCAAGGCCCCGCGCGACGAGCAGCAGGTCGAGTCGCGTTTTCCAAGGCCGCGATTTTTCGGGGCGCATTTTTTCCGGGTTCGAATCTTCGTTCGCCGCGGCCACGTGAAAGCACCTCTGGCATTGAATGTACAAGGAACGGCTGCCGCAGCGCGGGACAGCGCGGGAACCCGCAGCATGTGCCGTTGCGGCGGCGCTATCCGCTGCTTGCGGAGACGGGTTGCCTGTGCGCAGGAGCCGGAGAAGCGGCCTTCTTCCTGGGAATGCCGTGCTCATGGCAGTCAGTGCATTTGACCCAGTGAATGTTGTGCTTGCTCGCGGCGCTCAAGAAGGTCGTATCCATCTTCTCGACGTCGATGCCGCAATGGGACATCTGCGGGTGACAGGTCTTGCAGGAGGCGCGCGCATTCTCGTTGTGGCCGTTATGGCAGGAGAAACAGCTCAGGCCCTCGTGGACGCCCATCGGCGTGCGATCGTCGCCCGAGCCAGCCTGCGTTCCCCAGGAATTTGCCGCCGCGACAGACCCCGCATCGGGCACTCGCGGGGCATGGCATTGGTAGCAGACTCCCTGCCGCGGATCCTGGCTCACGTGAAGCGCGCGAGGACCGTCGTAGAGCTGCGGAATGGCAAGGTTGGCCGCGGCAAAGTGCAATCTCTCGCGCCTGTCGTAGAAGGCAAGCGAAACAGGGACGGCCGCGCCGGCCACCGAAATGCGCTCGGCTGGCTTCGTCTCAACTACGCCTTCACGATGAATCCAGTGGCAGGTCTCGCAGGGCATGGTGGGTTGATCGGAGAGGCCGGCGTGGACCAGGCGCCACGGGCCGACTGTGTTCTGCGGCTGCACCAGATCGCGAATCGATCCGCCAAAGTACATGCCGTGGCAGCGAAGGCAGTCTTCCATCAAGGGGCGCGGCGAGTTTTGCGTGGGATGGGTAAAGATCTGCGTATAGGTGGCGCTGTGCGGACCCGCGTGCCATGCCGCGTACTCCTGTTGGTGGCAGTTGCGGCAGTTCGCAGTCATGGCCAGAACATCGACCTCGCGCAGCCGGATACTCTCAGGCCAGGTGCGCGTGAGGTGCACCCACGTATGCCGCAGCTTGGTTGGCAAGCCGGCGTCATGGCACTCCATGCAGCCCATCGCGCGGTGCGGCGAATCGTGCGCCTGGATCACGTAGGACTTCATCTCATGGCAGCTTGCGCAACCCTGACCGTGTTCCGAGGAGTAGTAGGCCGATGCGCCAAAAATGCTGCCGAACGCCAGCAGGACCACGGAGCTGGCGGCGATCGCGACCCACTTGAACACTCGCTTCATGACCGGAGACCCGTGCCATTCCAGTTGCGAACCAACGCAGCAGAGGCCATGTACGCGATGGCCATGATGGTCAGCGCCGGATTGAAGCCTCCATTGTTCACGTGCACGCTGGAATCGATCACGAAGACGTTCTCCATGTCGTGGATACGGCAATCGCGGTCCACAACCGAGGTCTTCGGATCGTTGCCCATCCGGCAGGTTCCGGCCTGATGCTGGCCCGAGGAAACGATCGTGGGCTTCCCGGCGAAGTGAGCCGTGCTTTCGGCTCCGGCCTCCTTGAGCCAGGCCTCGGCGCGCAGGGCCTGCACCTCGCCAACCTCAAAGGTGTCCGGATGCACGTTGCCGGAGATGCGCGCCACGGGCATTCCCCACTTGTCTTTCACCGATGGATCGAGAGTGACCCGGGCATCGGCCGTGGGAATCTGCTGGGTTGGCCCGAAAATCATGACGTTGCGTTTGAAAAAGGTACGCATGGCCTTCTTATGCCCCAATCCCCATCGCGGCGTGCCCGGGGGCATACTACCGATCATCTGAACGGGCAAGCGAATGAATTCATTGGCCAACAGGCCCCCGCCGCAAAGGCCGGGAGTGCCGTGGTTGTAGTCGGTGATGGCGATGCTGGCTCCGGGGCCCACATCGTCGTAGGTGTCGAAGTCGAAGAATCCGATCGCTCCGGTGTAGTGATGGCCCTGCAGGTTCCGGCCGACCTGGTCGTAGCGATTCCCGATCCCATTGGGGAAAAGCCGGCTCTTCGAATTCAGTAACAGGCGCGCCGATTCAATGGCGCAGGCAGACACCACCACGAAATCGCAAGGCTGCTCCTGGAGATGGCCGCGGCTGTCGAAGTAGGTCACAGCGCGCGCGCGGCCACGATCGCCGGTGAGGATTTCCCTGGCCATGCATTCGGTGCGGAGTTCGCAGTTGCCGGTCGACAGCGCGATGGGGATCACGGTATTTTGAGAGCCGTTTTTTGCATCCACCTCGCAGGCGAAGCCGACGCACCAGCGGCAACGCATGCAGGGTCCGCGGCCGTTATAGGGAACACTGTTGCGGGCCATGGGAATGTGGAAGGGGTGCAGGCCGAGGCGCTTGGCTGCCGGCCAGAGGATTTCAAACTCGCGATTGGGAGGCAGGGGCGGCATGGGCAAAGGGCGGCGGCGTGGACCATGAAACGGGGTGCCCGAGTAGTCGCCTGAAACACCAATCTCGTATTCGGCTTTGTCGTAGAAGGGCTCGAGATCGTCGTACGAGATGGGCCAGTCCTCGAGCGAGCTGCCGGGCGGCACGCCATAGGTGGAGCGCATGCGAAAGTCCTGCGGCAAATAGCGCCAAGCCTGGGCTCCGTAGCTGAGCGTTCCGCCGCCCACACAAGCGGCGTTGTTCTGGTAGCCGCTTTCACTGGGCAAAAACGTATGAACCCCGCCTGCCGGGTCGACCACGACCCGCGGATTGCCGTCATCTTCCGGCCCAAAGGCGTTGCCCAGCACGGTGGTGCGCTGGTTGCGCAGATCATCCTTGCGGCAAACGCTGGCGGTGTACCAAGGGCCGCGTTCGAGAAGGACAACGCTCAGGCCGGCAGTGGACAACTCCTTGGCCACGATGCCGCCCGCGGCGCCCGCGCCGATCACGACCGCGTTCACCGGCTTCATGAGGGCGAGCCCTTTCTCGGATTGTCCTGGGCACGGCCGAGTACTTGCGGCTCCTCCAGGCCCAACATGCGCCAACTGACGGCATCGCGATTACCCCCGTGACGCGGCGGACCATAGTAACCATCGAGGGTGTGGCCGCGCACGAGCTCGAAGAACGTTCGATCCTGCTGCTCGATGGCGCTGACAACCTCAAGTTGCTGCGATGAGGAGAGCCCCGCAAGCTCGCGGCCAAAACGGCGCCTACTCAGCGCGTCCGCGCGCTCGAGGCCCTCGAGGTAGGCGCTGCGATAGCGGCGAAAATGCCGCACAAGCTGGCGATCAATGAAGGTGAGCACGCCGGCCTCGGAGGCGCTGGGAAACTCATCGGCGGGAACGATCTGGTCACAGATTGCGGTCAGAGTTCCGGCTTGCTCTTCGGTGAGAAACTCCCAGTCTCCGTGCCCACGGCTTTTGCAGCCGACGGCGATAGCCGCGCTTCCCAAGGCGCCAACAGCTACGAGCTGCCGCCGCGTAATGCCTGGGGCATTCCACCTCGATGGCATCGGAAAAATTCCTCGCCATCCACTCTACACCCGGGGAGGCGAATCTGCTCCATGGCTCCACGGGATGCGCCATCATGCGCCGATTGACCGAACGGTTGCTCCAAAGGGCAGGCGGCGGCAAAGCGACGCCCGGCAGTCAAAAGGGCCATTCCGCAGCGAGGAATGGCCCTTCAGGATGGCTGTGTTGCGCTATGCGCTAGGGCCTGTTCACACTATTGGGGTGGATGGCGTTGCGAGCGAAAATTCGGCCAGACGAGGCGACGGCCGAAGGCTGTGGCAGGCCCCACCGTCGAGGCCGGCAACGAAGTATGGCCGAATTTTCGCCGCAACCCGAAGGGACGGAGCCAGTTTTCCCGATTTCGTTGTCGCTCGTCGCTCCAGTGGTCTACCACAGCACGCTCCTCGCTTCTAGAACTCGGAAAAACTGGCTTCCGTCGCCGCCATCCCAATAGTGTGAACAGGCCCTAGGGAACAGCCTGGCAGTCGTCGAGCGTGTAGTTTGCGGTGTTGTATTTCGCTACCATTTCCGACGGCGACAGGCTGCAGGGCTGGCCGTAGCCAGGAGCACGGCTGCTGTAGTTATTCGTGCTGCGGGAGTAACCGTCCTGCGTGGTGGTGCGCACATCCACGACGGTGCCCTCCACCAGAACCGTGGTGTCAATCACGTCCGTTTCCGTCGGCGTCAACTCAATGATGGTGATATAGGGGCTGTCGGGCGAGGCCACGTAGACCTTACTAAACTCGGAGTTCTGCGTCGAGACAACCTGGCGGGGATGGCCAACGACGGTTAGCGTCTTTTCTACCGTATGGGTTGAGAGGTTCACCACCGTCACAGTGCCGTTCCCTGTGCCGCTGTCATCGTTCTGATTGGCCGTGTAAGCCTTGCTGCCGTCAAAGAGAACCGTCACGCTAGCCGGGTTGGGAGTCGCGGTATTGCCTACCGGAATGGTGTAGGTGGTTCCAAAGTTGGCGCTATCGTTACCGTATTCATCCAGGCTGACATCAATCACGCTGATGGTGCCGCCGTCGTAGTTGGCCACGACGAGTTGTTGTGTGGCCGCGTTGTATTCGGCATAAACCGGACCGGCGATCGCGCCCATGCCACAGCTTGGGTTCGTGGTCATGTTGCAGTTCGGCGGCGCGTTGGCGGCCGTAAGCGCGGCCGTGGAAAGCGGCAAGACCGGATGGTAGGTGATCGGTTGGCCGTTCTGGTTTGTGTTGTACGGCGGCGGGCAGGTTGGTACGCTCGAGGGCGGCACTGTCGTCAGTGGCACAGGGCACTGATCGAGCGCGTTCTTGTTGCTATTGATGACCGTGACGGTATCGTCTCCCCGGTTCAACACGAACAAGCGCTGCAGGTCGGTGGTCTGTACGGCGTAGACGGGACACTTGCCGACCGCGATAGCAGAATCGGCCGTACTGTTGCGGATCTCAATAGGGACAGCGACACCGGTGGGCGCCGTGGTGGGCGAAAGGTTGCAGGACATGGGCGCACTGTCTGGGACGTTCTGGCTAAGAACGTATTCCCGCTGGGCGGGCACGCCCGGAGACCCTGCGATAAAGACGGGCATCGTTGCCGGACTGACCGAAGTGGACACGGGAATGGCGAGATTGAATGCCTCAGGCGATCCAGAAAAGAGATCGACAAAGTCGCCGTACCGGTCCGCAGCCCAGAGGCCAACCGATGGCGCCATAAAGTTGACCGGTTCCGCCGTGGACGGCAGCGTGGAGAAGGAGACGTTCTTGGCCTGCAGGGCGGTGGTGATGCCGAAGTTGGATATGGTGCCGTCACTGTTGACGGTGTAGCCGAGGACACCAACCGAGTTCAATGTGAAATCTCTGGGCCCCGGACCAATCGGCGCCTCGGTCATCACCGAGTCGCCCGAGTAATCGATAATGGTGACGACTCCGGGTGTGGCGGGACCCGTGGACGAAACTACAACCGCATACGAGGTGGGCTGCGGGGCCGGGCCATTGGTGGCGATCGGCAAAACCACCGGCCTGTAGTTATCGCCGCAACCGCTCATCAGAACAGCTACTGCAAGGGCCGCGCCCGCCTGCGCGATGAGCACGCGCTCCTGCCCCGACTTCATGGGAAAAAGCTTCATTGCGAATTTGTCCTGCTTCCTTGGTGATTGTAAATCACGCGGACGGGGAGAAGCCGCGCCCGAGACTCCAGCAGTGTGCGATGCAGGGGACAAGGATTTGTCATGGCGAGCCGGGGCCGACCGCACTTTCTCCCGGAGCAGGCAGCGGTTACGATGAAGCGTGGCTCAAGAGAATACAGCCTGGCAATCGAAGCTGGTGTTGCTTGCGGTGCTACCATTCGCGGGCACGGACGTGCTGCTTGCCTGTTACGGGTGGGCGGCCCGATCGGCGGCCGTGGCGATCTGGACCGCAGGGCTGAGCGGGTTGCTGGGACTGGTGACGTGGAAGCTGCGGGCGGCCACGCCTGCAGGGGCTGCAGCGGGCGCCCTGATCACTGCCAGTCTCATGTTTTCCACGGTTATATTCCCCTACCAACCGTGGCATTCAGCCATGGTTCCCACGCTGGCGGTTTCCTTGCTGGCCTTTGCCGCCACGCGCGCGGGCCGCAGACAAAAGGAGCGGTTGGGCACAGCGGAGGCGCGGCGGGGACGATCGGCCTCGCAGGTAGCGGCGAATCTAGGCATGGCCGCGCTGGTTGCCAGTGGGCCAGTGCAGTTCTGGCTGATGGATAGCGGGTGGTTTGCGCGCGCAGCCCGCACGCCAGGGCTGGGGTTTGTGCTGGCGCTCGCGGCGCTGGCTGAAGCGGCGGCAGACACGGTTTCGTCGGAGATCGGGCAGGTTCTGGGCGGCCGGCCACGCATGATTACTACGCTGCGGGCGGTCGAGCCGGGCAGGGATGGCGCAGTGAGCGTGGCCGGGACGCTGGCCGGAGCGGTTGCGGCGGCAGTCGTCGCAGGCGCCGGTAGCTGGGCGCTGCGGGGCGGTTGGAATCTCTTCGAGCTGAGCTGCGCGGGCGCTATCTTCGGGCTGTTCTTCGACAGTCTGCTGGGCGCCACGCTGGAGGAGCACGGCTGGCTCAACAACGACGCGGTGAACTTTCTGTTCAACAGCGAGCGCGCCGGCGTTTGCTCTGGGTGTACTGGCCTTGCTTCCGCATTCCTGGATACTGTGAAAGGAGATTCGGCCATGGATATCATCCCATTGTTCGATCGCTATGTCGGCATCGATTATTCCGGTGCAGAGACACCCACCTCAAGTCTCAAGGGGTTGCGGGTGTACATCGCCGACAGGTTGTTGAAGCCCTCGGGAGTCCCTCCGCCGGCCGGACATAGAAGGTACTGGAGTCGTTGTGGAATCGCGGAGTGGCTAGCAGAGCTGTTTGCCGAAGACATTCCGACACTAGTCGGCATCGATCACGGCTTCTCATTCCCTCTCCGATACTTCGAGAAGTACGGGCTGCCGCTGGATTGGGCGACATTCCTGGAAGATTTCCAACGCCACTGGCCTACCGACGAAAACATCTACGTTGATTTTGTTCGCGACGGCATTTGCGGCGATGGAGCAGCGCGAACAGGGGAAACAAACTGGCGGCGAATAACAGAGATACGCGCCCGAGGCGCAAAATCAGTCTTCCATTTTGACGTCCCGGGCTCGGTAGCGAAGTTGACACACTGTGGGCTTCCATGGCTGCGTTATCTCCGGTTGCGGAGGGGCGGAAATATCCACTTCTGGCCTTTCGATGGCTGGTTGGTCCCGACTGGGCGGTCCGCAGTAGCGGAAGTTTACCCGGCGCTTTGGAACAGGTCATTCCCACAGGAGGAACGCGACGGGCATCAACACGATGCCTACTCCATTACGGCATGGTTGCGACGCGCCGACTCTGACGGCTCACTCCCCGGCTATTTCAGGTTTCAGATGGAAGAACGAGATCGGTTTGCAGCAGAAATCGAGGGTTGGATTTTGGGCGTAGTTTAAACGATCGCCGTATCCATCACTGTAGTACTCCATGACCGCTCGAACTTAGCGCACGTGTCGAATTAGATACACATGACTCGCTTCAATGCAGGTGCAGCCGCCAGAAGGTGTAGCTGAGAATCTCGTGGACGATGCGCTCGGCCTGAAGCGTCTCATCCTCTGCAGGGGGGCGAGGCCGCGGCGAAGTGAGCACATCCAAACCTTCGGAAGCACAGATGGCATGAATGCGGAACATGTGGGTGTCGTCGCTGACCACCACCAGGCGGTGCAGGCCGTTGACGCGGGCAATCACGGCAATGCGGCGGGCCGATTCCTCGGTGTTGCGGCTCTCCGTCTCGGCGATGATGTCCTCTTCGGGGACGCCCTTGCTGATCAAGTACCCGGCGCCCACGGATCCCTCGCTGTACTGATCCCCGCCCGATCCTCCCAGGGTGACGATCAACGGGGCGATGCCGCGACGATAGAGCTCGAGGGCATGGTCCAGGCGGGCGCGGTAGACCGGGGAGGGCCGTCCGTCGTACTCCGCCGCGCCCAGAACGCCGATGGCATCGGCGGGCGCAGCCTGATCCTGGTGGGCGTAGCTCTCGATCTGGGCGTAAACCCAACTGCACCAGCCCCAAATACCGGCCAAAAGCACGAAGACCAGCACGAGAACAGCGCGCAGGACCCCGTTGCGGCTCTTCGTCTTGAGATCGCGTCTCATGCGCACCATCTTACCGTTGTAACGTCATGACAATTTCGTGTGTTGGGATGGCGCCTTCGCGCAAAATCTCCCAGCGCCCGGAGCCAAGGGAGAGATCGACAATGGTGGTGGGTAGCGCGCGACCGGTGGGTCCGCCGTCGATGATGAGCGGAATGCGGTCGCCGATCTGATCGCGGACACTGGCGGCGTTGGTGCACTCCGGCGCGCCCTGCAGATTGGCCGAGGTGGCCGTGATGGGCAGTCCGAAGCGCTCAACAACCGCGCGCGGAATAGCGGCATCGGGCACGCGCAGGGCCATATTGCCCGTGTTAGCCGTGGAGCGCAGCGGCAATTTCGTTCCGGCGCGGACGATGATCGTCAGCGGGCCGGGCCAGAAGCGATCAGCCAGCTTATCGAGAAGCGTATCGGTGTCGCGCGCCAACTCGTAGGCCTGGGCCAAGCTGGAGATGAGCAGCGAGAGAGGCTTGTGCTTCTGGCGGGTCTTGATCTGGTAAATCTGCTCGACGGCGTAGAGGTTCACCGGGTCCACGGCCAAGCCGTAGAAGGTATCGGTGGGCAGTGCAACGACACCGCCTTTGCGCAGGCAGGAGACGACGTAATCGATCCGGTCCGGTTGGGGTTCATCGGGATGGACGCGCAATATCTCCGCGGACAAGGAGGCCTACCTCGGTTCCCGAATAAAAGAAGAGGCTACAAACTCGGAAGCTATCACAGCCCGCCGCGGCGGGCAAGTTGAGCCGCGGGCTCTCGCTTCGACCTATAAGAATTTGGCCGCTTCTTGCCGTAAATCGCGGCCACGATCAACGGTAGCCCGATCGGCACGAAAAACCTGAGGCTACAGCGTGTTTCATAAATGCTCCGAAAATGTTTGAGGAGCATCCCTCAGGGGCTAAAGCCCGCGCCATTACTGCTCTTTTCGGCACGAGTAAACTCGTGCCCTTTCAAAACCCAATTTATTAAACACGCTGTAGTAGCTAGAAGCCAGAAGCTGATCTTACAATCGGCACAGCACTCAGAGGTTGCCGAGCGATGCCGGTCCGCGTGGTGGAAAGCAGGCAGAATGCGCGCTTGAAGGAGCTACGGAAGGCGCTCACCGCATCCGGGCGCGAGGGGCGGGGGCGAGTGGGCATCGAAGGACCCAACCTGATCGAGGAGGCTCTGCGCGCGGGCGTGCGCGTGGTCACGGTCTTTGTGGCCGATGGCGCGGGGCGGCTGCTGGACGCGTTGCCCTTGCCGGTGGAGACAGAGATTCTGCGCCTGCCGAAGAAGCTGCTCGACTCCGCTCTGGCCACCGAAGCGCCTCAGCCGATTGCCGCTCTGGTTGAGCCGCCCGATTGGACCTGGGCGCACCTCTTCAGCTCGCATCGGAGCGGAGCGGCGCTGGTCATCGTGCTTGCCGCCATTCAGGATCCCGGCAATCTGGGGACAATTCTGCGCTCGGCGGAGGCATTTGGCGCGACGGGCGTCGTGAGCCTGCCGGGAACGGTGAGCGCGTGGAATGCGAAGGCGGTGCGCGCGTCGGCGGGCAGCGTCTTCCGCGTTCCGCTGCTTGCCGCAAGCGAACGAGAGTGCTTTGCGCAACTGCACGAGGCAGGAGTGCGGGTCCTTGCCACCACGGTGCGCGCTGCACAGCCCGCCGATCTGGTGGACATGGCTGGTCCGGTTGCCCTGGTGATCGGAAACGAGGGAAACGGCGTGCCGGAAAAGATCGCGCGGATGGCCGATGAGGCGATCACGATTCCCTGCCCTGGCACGGTGGAGAGCCTGAACGCAGCCGTAGCGGCCAGCGTGCTGTTGTATGAAGCGTCGCGGCAGCGGTCCGCGGGCAGCGGCGGACCATCGGATCATCGGGGAGCGCGGCGATGAGCTTGTTCGAGAACCTGCCAGACCAGCCACTTCATTCGTCCAAAGGGCCGCTCCATGCAATGGCCGCAGGAGGGGCTCCGTTGGCCGAGCGGATGCGGCCGCGCAGCCTGGACGAGTTGCTCGGGCAGGAGCACCTGGCCGGGCCGGGCAAGCCGCTGCGCGTTCAGATCGAGCGCGACGACGCGAGCTCGATGATCTTCTGGGGTCCGCCGGGCGTGGGCAAGACGACGCTGGCCAAGATCATTGCCGAGACGACGAAGGCCAGCTTCATCGAGTTCTCCGCAGTGACCAGCGGCATCAAGGAGATCAAGCAGGTGATGGTCGAGGCGGCCAAGGCGGCCCAACTGCACTCGCGCACGATTCTCTTCATCGATGAGATTCACCGCTTCAACAAGGCGCAGCAGGACGCGTTTCTGCCCTACGTGGAGCGGGGCACGATCCGGCTGATTGGCGCGACGACGGAGAATCCATCGTTCGAGATCATCTCCGCGCTGCTTTCGCGCTGCCGCGTCTATGTGCTGGAGCCTTTGAAGGAAGAGCAAATTGTAACGCTGCTCAAGCGTGCTCTTGCCGACAGGGAACGCGGCTTGGGCGCGCTTGAACTCGCCGCGGACGATGAAGCGCTGGAGCTGATCGCCGGCTACTCAAGCGGCGACTGCCGCAACGCATATAACACGCTGGAAGTGGCGGCGCAGTTGGCGCAGGCCGACGGCAGCAAGCACATTACCAAATCCGTCTCGACTGAAGCCGCGCAGAAGCGCGTATTGATGTACGACAAAGCAGGCGAAGAGCACTATAACCTGATCTCGGCGCTGCACAAGAGCGTGCGCAACAGCGATCCCGACGCCGCGCTCTACTGGCTGGGCCGCATGCTCGCGGGTGGCGAGGACCCGCTCTATCTTGCGCGCCGCATCGTGCGCATGGCGGTCGAGGACATCGGGCTGGCCGCGCCGGAAGCATTGCATCTATGTCTTTCCGCGAAAGACACGTACGACTTTCTCGGCTCGCCGGAGGGCGAGCTGGCGCTGGCCGAGGCCGTAGTCTACCTCGCGCTCGCGCCCAAGTCGAATGCGGTGTACACGGCCTATGGAACGGTGCAAGTAGACATCGAAAACACGCGGCAGGAGCCGGTTCCGCTGCACCTGCGCAACGCGCCCACGCGACTGATGAAGGATCTCGGCTACGGCAAAGACTACCGCTACGCGCACAACGAAGAAGGCAAGGTGGCCGACATGGACTGCCTGCCGGATTCGCTAAAGGGCCGACGCTACTACCACCCTACGCAGGAGGGACGGGAGAAGCAGTTGGCGGTGCGGATGGAGGAGATACGGAGAATCAGGGCCGGCAAACGCGGCGGATGCTGATGTGCTCCGATTTTGCTCTTCCACAGCTTGAGCTGCCCCAGAACCTGCGATGGCTTTTCCCTTTCTCCGCTACAATTCCGATATATCCCACCCAGCCGTTTTGAGGATGCTCGGAGGTTGCCAATCGTGGCAAAGAAATCGCGACCGCGTAAATTCGAGGCCAAGCGCCCGCCTGGGGCACCGGCCGGGGAGACTGTTGCCCTGGCTCCGGCAACCCATAAGCCGTGGCAAATTGCCGCCGTCTGCATCGTCCTCGTGGTGGTCACTGTTTTTTCTTACCGGGGCGTGCGCAACAACGATTTCCTCCTCTTCGACGATTACGACTATGTCGTGCAGAACCGGCAGGTGCAGCAAGGGGTGACCGCGCAGAGCATCGAGTGGGCATTTACAACCTTCCATTCCGCAAACTGGCACCCGCTGACGTGGATTTCGCATATGGTGGACTGGAAGCTATATGGCAGCAATCCCGTCCGGCCACCATATGACCAATGTGTGTTGGCACGCCGCCAGTTCCGTTCTGCTTTTTCTTCTGCTCTTGTACATGACCGGTTTCTTGGGCCGTTCCGCGATGGTCGCATTTCTTTTCGCGCTGCATCCCGCGCACGTCGAATCGGTTGCCTGGATCTCCGAGCGCAAGGATGTTTTGTGCGCGTTTTTCTTCTTCGCCACATTGCTGGCTTATGCATGGTATGCGCGCAGGCCATCCTGGAAGCGGTATCTATTGGTTGTCTCGGCTTTGCCTGCGCGCTGATGTCGAAGCCCATGGCCGTCACGCTTCCTTTTACCTTGCTGTTGCTCGATTTTTGGCCGTTGCGCAGAATCGCATTGGCGATGGAAACAGCGCGCGCTGGTTCTCTTCCCTGGGTAAGTTATGCGTTGAAAAGTGGCCGCTTTTCCTCATGGCGGTTTTTTCGTGCGTCATCACCTTTCTCGCGCAGCGGGCCGGTGGCGCGGTGGGCAATCTTCGAAGCCTTTCCCTTGTGGGGGAGACTCTGCAACGTGGCGATTAGTTATTGCCGCTACGTGTGGATCATGGTATGGCCCGATCCGCTCAGGGCCTACTATTACTATGACTCGCTTAACATCAATGTTTTGGCGGCGGTGTTATCGGCCATTGCGCTCATCCTGGTAACTGTTGTCTGCTGGCGTATCCGCAAGGAACGGCCTTATTGCCTTATCGGCTGGCTGTGGTTCCTGGGAACTCTGGTTCCGGTGATCGGCATCGTGCAGGTCGGAGGACAGGCCCTGGCCGAGCGTTACACCTATATTCCTTATATCGGCCTTTTCATCGCTGTTGTCTGGCTGGCCGGCGATGCCGTGGCCAACTCCCCAAAGATCAAGGTTGTAACTCAACTGTTTGCGGTGGCGATCATTGTAGCTTGCGCCGTAAAGACCGATGCACAGGTCAAGGTATGGAAAGATTCGGTAGACGCTGTTCGGCCACGTGCTCGAAGTTGACCCGCGCGGGGAATTTCCCAATTTTTTCATTGGCCAGGTCTACTTGCAGCAGGGAAGATATGTCGAGGCTCAAGCATATATAGAACGAGCGTTGGTCTATCATCCCTCCGGCCCTATGCTTCTTTCCTATTCCGCCCTTGCCATGATGCAAGTCATGATGCAAACCCACGATCAGCGCAATCTTTCGCTTGCGGGACAACGCCTGGAAACGGCATTGCGTGTTGCTCCCAACGACCCCGATTTCCTATCCAATATGGCGCTATGGTCGGCTTTGATGGGCAGACCGAAGGATGAGGAAATATACAGCAGAAAGGTGCTTGCCCTGCGCCCCGATTCTGTAGTGACGCAGCCTTATCTTGCCATTGCTCTCCAGGAGCAGAGTAAGCTCGACCAGTATGCTCAGGAGTACCGTAAGGCCCTTGCCAGCGATCCGAATAATTATGAGGCGCATAACAATTTAGGCATGATTTTTGCCCGGCAGGGATTGACGGAGGAAGCGCTGAAGGAATTCCGGCTTTCTCTGGCCATCAAACCCGATCAGACAATGGCCCATTCCCAAATGGGTAATGCCCTTGCGCAGGCGCATCGGTTCCCCGAAGCGATTGAGGAGTTTATCCAGGTACTACGCCTCGACCCCGCAAACGCCAATGCGCATAATGACCTGGGCTCGGCATGGTTTCAACTGGGGGACTACGCAAAAGCGGCCGCGCAGTTCAGCGAAGCGTTGCGGATCGATCCGTCTCATGCCTACGCAAGAAAAAATCTCGATATGGCTCAAGCCCGGATGAAAAGCAAATCGGTTGAACAGGGCAGAAAATGAAACATGCCGGGCCGGATGGCCCGCGTTCGAGCGTAACTACGGCGGTTCTCCTGCAACCATGAGCCATTTCGGACCGTATTCAAGGCGGCTTTTTCTCGATGAAAAAGCCACTTAGCGATTGTGCCTTGGTCTACACCCGCAGAAGGCCCGCTATAAATGGGTGATCCAGGTCTTCCGCCGCGGCGGAAGAGACCTAGGTTGTATCGCCATATACGGGTGTGCGGCGCTGGGAGCCGATTTTCCCGGGTTCTAGGAGAGAGGAGCGACGCATACCGGGCGTCTGCTCCTTACTCCTTTGTTCCCGGTTCTTTCAGTCAGCGTACTTCACCGAGCAACCATACGACCGCGTGTAGGAATGCACCACCGGCTTACCGGCCATGGCTTCCATCAGCGCGTCGTTCAGGTAGTTGTCCGCGCCCTTGATGTCGCTCACGTCGGTCGTGGGACGGTTGTCGATGGCGCCTTCGTAGATCAGCTTACCCTCGGGATCGATGACGTACATCTCGGGGGTGGTCTTGGCGTCGTAGAGGTGGCCGAGCTTACCCTCCGGATCCATGAGCACCGCCGTGGGATCGGCGTGCATCTGCTGGAGGTACTCGTTCTCCTCGGCGTCAGTGACGTAGCCTTGCTTGCCGGGCGCCGAAGAGATGACCGTGAACCAGACCACGTCCTTTGCGGTCCACTCTTTTTGCAAAGCCTCCATGTTGCCGGAGACGTAGTGCTTGTGGGTGTAAGGGCAGTCCCGGTTGTGCCACTCTAGGACGACGTACTTGCCGCGATACTCGCTCAGAGTGTGGGTTTGGCCGTGCGAGTCGGTGGCGGCGAAGTCCGGCGCGGGCGAGCCGACCACGGCCTGCGCAGCAGCGGAGATGGGCACGAGCGCGACGACGAGGGAAGCAATTCCGGCGAGAACCGGCAGAGATTTCATGAGAGTCAACCTCCTAAGGGGAATTGGGATAAGCGAGCCTGATTTGGCTTCCAGCGAACAGGCTTCCGGCGAGCAGGTTTCGAGCTTACTTTTGCTTGGACGATCCATCTGTGGCCTGAGTTGCAGAGGTGGGCAATTTGGCCACAGTGTCGAGAACGATGCCGGGAGTGAGCACCTGCGGGAGGATCTGCGGGTCGGTTTGTCCCGGAGTGTAAAGCGCGTAGACAGGCACTCCGCTGCGGCCGAGTTCAGTGAGCGCCTGCGTGATGGCGGGGTCCTGGCGGGTCCAGTCGGCGCGGAAGAGCGCGACATTGTGCGCGGTGAAGGCTTGCATGACTTCGGGCTGGCCGAGAGCCACGCGCTCGTTGACCTGGCAGGTGAGGCACCAGCTCGCGGTGAAGTCGACAAAGACGGGCTGGCCCGCGGCGAGGGCGCGGTTGACGGCGTCCGCGGACCAGGGTTGCCAAGCGGCAGAGGCGGAAGCTTGCCCGGTGGTTGAGCCCGGCGGTTTCGGCGCGGTGGCCAACTCTTTTGGCGCCGTCACGCAGACGCCGGCCACGACGACCAAAAAGAACGCGGCAACCGTGGTCGCCCAGCGTTGGGCAGGCCAGCGGCCGAGAAACCATCCGGCGATGGCGAGCAAAAGGAAGCTGGCAAGGAGCGCGGCCAGCAACGCCGCGCCGTAAGCCTGCGCGACGACCCACGCCAGCCAGATGACGGTTACAAAGATGGGGACGGAGACGGCTTGCTTGAGAATGTCCATCCACGCGCCGGGCCTGGGCAACAGGCGAGTCCAGGCGGGCTGGAGCGTGAGCGCAAAGTACGGCGCGGCGAGGCCGAGGGCGAGCGCGGTGAAGACAGCGAAGGTGACGGCTGCGGATTGAGCGAGCGCGTAGCCAATAGCCGCTCCCATAAACGGCGCGGTGCAGGGTGTGGCGACAACGACCGCCAGCACGCCGGTGAAGAAGCTGCCCGCGTAGCCCTGTTTGGCGGCGAGCGAACCTCCGGCGCTGGTGAGCGTGAGGCCGATTTCGAATTGGCCGGCGAGCGAGAGGCCGAGGAAGAAGAGCAGTCCGGCCATAAGCGAGAGGAAAACCGGCGATTGGAACTGGAATCCCCAGCCGAGGGTGGCTCCGGCGGCGCGCAGAACGAGTAACAGGGCGACGAGCGCCCAGAAGGAGACGAGAATTCCGGCGGTGTAGACCAAGCCGTGGGCACGCAGCTTGTGGCGTTCCTCGGTGCAGGACTGACAGAGCGCGAGGCCTTTGAGGAAGAGCACAGGAAAGACGCAGGGCATGAGGTTGAGGAGCAGGCCGCCGAGGAAAGCGAGGGCGGCGATGCGGGCAAGCCCTGCGAGCGAGAATGCGGGCGCAGCAGCCGGCATAGACTCTATCCTCGCCACACCGAAGAACACTTCACGCGGCGCGGCGATCTCGTAGTTGCGGCCGCCTGAAAGTTCTAGAACGCCACGCAACTTGGTGGGGCTTGCGGTAAGGTTCGGGTCTTTCTTCAGGTCGAATACCAGCCCTGTGGCCGTGGGTGTAACGGTTTGCGGCGAGGGGTTGTCGAGAATGTTTTGGTCTTCAGGAAAAAACGCGGCCTGCGTTTCGCGTTGGCCAGTGGAGACGGCAAGTCGAAAGCCGGTGGGCGTGGGTTGGAAGATCGCGTTGTCGGAAGATGGAAGCGGTTGGGGAAGCGTGTTGGCAAGCCGGTCCCACAGAGCTTGATCGGGTCCGGAAATCGCTGCCGCCATGGGCGCGGCGCGCAGCAACTGGACGTTCTCATCCAGCTCGGCTTTGCCGGGAATGCAGACCTCGCGGCAGACAAGCCAATCGACCTTGGCGTGCAGAACGGCAGGGCCGGTTCTTAGGTTGTCACCGACTTGTAACGTAGACGGAAAGAGAACTTCGTTTTCGTAGCCAAAGTCCATGAGCGGGCCAAGGGGCAGACGGCTTGGCGCTGGAAATTGCATCGGACCGGCGGTGACTCCGCCGGGCAAAGTCCAATGAATATGCGGCGGCTCGCCGGAATCGCCCGCGTTTTGCCAATAGACGTGCCAGCCGGTCTCAAGTTTGAAATAGAGGCCCGCCGCGTTCGCACCGTCCGGATAAAGGTTGGCGCTTGGAAATACAAGCTGCACGTGCAGGTGCGCGGCGTTCGCTGAGTTCGAGGCTGCCGATGCGGGTAAGCCTGCGCCGAGGACGGCGACGAGCGCGAAGATGGGCCAGAAACTGCGCATGGCTGGAGTGGGATTCAGGCTCCTGACGATTGGACTCAGTGTAATGGACGGGGGTTGCAGAAGGCGCGCTTTCTCAGTGCCGGTTATCGTGATCGAACATGGCGGCGTGGCGGCGGAAGATGCAGTCGTTCTGCACGCATTTAACGCCGGCGGCGCGCGCACGGGCAATGGCTTCGTCGTGGACGACTTCGTCCTGAAGCCAGAGATAGGGAATGCCAAGGCGAATCACGTCGTCGACGATGGGCGGCACGTGCTCGGAGGCGCGAAAGACGTTGACCAGGTCGATTCCATGCCCCGTTTGGGCGGAACTCGTTTCTTTAAGGGCTGCGGAGTTCGCTGCGTCGAGGTCCGCGTAGCACGGCCCGCCGAGCACTTCCTTGAGCGCGGGATTGACCGGGAAGACGCGATAGCCGTTTTCGGCCAGGTAGCGGCCGATGTTGTAACTGGCGCGGTGCGGCTTGTCGCTCATGCCCACGACGGCGATGTTCTTCGCGTTGTGAAGCATCTCGTCGATAATGGCAGGGTCGTTCATCAGTGGTCAGTGGTTAGTGGTTAGTGATCGGTTCTCAGTTCGTTGTTCTCGGTGCGCCGTTCAGCGGACTACACGTCCAAGTCGTCGCCGGCGCCGGTGGAAACCGCCGTGCCGCGGCGCTTGGCGAGCAGATAGCCGCGCAGAAACGGCTCAAGGTAGCCGTCGAGGACCTTGTCCACGTCGCCAACCTCGACTTTGGTGCGGTGATCCTTGGCCATGCGGTAGGGCTGCAAGACATAGGAGCGAATCTGCGAACCAAAGTTG
This sequence comes from uncultured Acidobacteriaceae bacterium, assembly GCA_963808805.1. GTDB lineage: Bacteria > Acidobacteriota > Terriglobia > Terriglobales > Acidobacteriaceae > Telmatobacter. Next base: position 113,155 of record CAWEGN010000001.1, read on the forward strand.
ATGTCGAGCTTGGAATCTTCGAGCTTTTTTGATTCCGCGCGCTTCTTTTCGAGCTCGAATTCGTACAACCGCGAGCGCATCATCTTCATGGCCTTGTCGCGGTTCTTATGCTGCGAGCGCTCGTTCTGGCACTGCACTACGATGCCCGTGGGTATGTGCGTCATGCGCACGGCGGAGTCGGTGGTGTTGACGTGCTGACCGCCCTTGCCGCCGGAGCGATAGGTGTCGATGCGGAGGTCTTCGAGCTTGATGTTGACGTGAATGGTTTCGTCGATTTCCGGCGAGACGTACACCGAAGCGAACGAGGTATGGCGGCGCTTGGCGGAGTCGAAGGGCGAGATGCGAACGAGACGGTGCACGCCGCTCTCACCGGCGAGCTGGCCGAAGGCATACTCGCCAATGATGGTGAAGGTGGCGGACTTGATGCCGGCCTCTTCGCCGTCCTGATAGTCGTTCATCTCGGTTTTGAAGCCCTGCTGCTCGGCCCAGCGCAGGTACATGCGGAGCAGCATCTCGGCCCAGTCCTGGCTTTCGGTGCCGCCGGCTCCGGGGTGCACGGTGACGATGGCGTTGAGTGCGTCGGCCTCGCCGGAGAGCATGGTGCGGGCCTCTAGCTCCTCGGCAAATGAGGCGAGCGCTTTGACCTCACGCTCCAGATCGGCAAGCACGTCTTCGCCTTCGCGCGCCAAGTCGAAGTAGGCCTCGATGTCGCCGGTGCGGCGGACGAGCTCTTCGTCGTCGCGGATGAGCCCTTCAAGCCGCTTGCGATCGCGCATCAGAGGCTGGCTTGCGGCAGGATCGGACCACAACGCCGGATTGGCGAGCTTGGTTTCTATTTCGGAGAGTTCCCTGCGCAGGCGGGCAGGGTCAAAGATACTCCCGCAGGTCGCGCACCTGATTGCGCACCGGAGCGTAGGCGAATTCGAGATCGTTCAGTGACATGGGCTCGGGGGACCTGACTTTGGTTTGGGCTTTGCTGCATTACCTTGACTCTTCCCAGAATACCATTGCTTATCTTGGCGCCGGCGCCTCTTGTCTCTTCTTCAATGCGGCACCGTACAGCAGCTTTATTTCATGCAGCCTCTGCGCGGCGCCCTTTTCATCGCCGGATAAAAGTATGTCGAAAATCGTATCTCCGTCTCGCCCAAAGGTTCTACGTGTGGTCATTACATCTTGGTAGACTTTCGCTACAGTGCTGTAGACCTCTTCGTCAGCTGCGGACTCCTTTAGCCTCGACACCTTGCTCTCGAGTTTCACCGAATCGGCTTCTCGCGGTGCCCACACGGCGTCGTCTGCCCTGATTGCCTCTATCTGTAGTTTTACGGCATCGAACCAGTCGAACGCCAAATCGAGCACCTTTGGATCCAGTTGTGCCCAGTCGATGTCCTTCGCTGGCCCTTGAGCCACGGGGGTTTGTCCCGGCGCTGCCGACATGACGATGAATAAGAGCACCGTCACTAAGATGGCTTTCATTGCCTCTCTCGCCTTCCTTATCTGATCTCCTGCATAATAATGCCTTTCACGTCTTGAATGCGGGGCGGTTGTAGAAATTTCGGCCTCCAGGAAGCACGCCATAGTTGTCTTTCTTTTTCTCTTGCTTTCTCTCTTTCTCTTATGTGATAATGCAATCATGAAAATCACAAAAGCCTCACTCATCGCCGACCCACGGATTGAACGCCTCCTCAAGAACCCCAACTGGAAGCCCGCCGCAGAGGCGGCAATGGACTTCCTATTCCAGGGGACCGATTGCCCGATTTCCTCATGGAAGAAGTCATCCACATGGGCACAAGTAAAGATGGTCTGGGAAGAATTGAACAACGCCTGCTGAATCGTCCGCGCCGCCCCTAATGGGAATGTTCTGCGTCAATTTGGATGAACAGGAAGTGTTTCAAGGAGAACACCATGCCGAAGAGCCCGATTTACCTGAAAGTTTCAACGGATGAGGCAGAGAAGCAGCTTCGGTCGATACCACACCGGAGATGTCTGCAGGGCATGACTACCAGGTGGAAGATCAATGAGGATCGAACCGCTCCCGCCCAGAGTGTGCTCTGGTTGTTCTGCTGGGCCAAAACCGGCCAGGGAAGTGAACAAGCGCGGTTGGCCTCTGTTCGTGCCTTGGATAATATTCTCTCGAAAAGCTTCCTGGAATTAGACGCTGTACTGGACCACGAGTACGCACGCAAAGCAAGATATTTGTCCCACGACATTGAGGAGGAATTTGAACGGCGGGTGGCCCGGTCTCCAATTACGCTACCTTGATCTCATCCAGCAGGTCGGGGTGGCGATCCAGCACTTTGAGCAGCTTGACAAGGGCTAAAGGCGGCTTGGTCTTGCCGTTCTCATAACGCGAGAAGGCATTCACGCCGCCGCCGAAGATTTCGGCTGCCTGGCGCTGGTCGAGCGCCAGTTTCTTACGCACTTTGACGATAAATGCCGGGTCGACGATGGCGGCGTTCACCTGCCGGGCAAAAGCCCGCATCTCGCGCATAACGCGCTCGGAATCTTCCCTATCGTGGATCGATTCGCCACAAGCCGGGCAGAAATCGCCTGTCGTTTTCAAAATGGTGTTCTCGCCCTTGTAGGTAAAAGAGATGTCACGGGTATCATGGATCAAGTCGGCCGCTCCGCAAATAGGGCATTTCATGGTCATAACTCCTTGAACGAGACGATTAACACTTCTTCGATGACGGTCAACTTGAGGTAGATGGAGCCGGCACTTGTCCGGGGATGGTACACATCCTGCCAGATTCGGTGATCGGCATACGTGGTCATGGACTTGTAAAAATCCTTCATAGTCAATGAAGCAACCACGGCTATCATTCCCTCGAAATCGAAACCGAGGAGAGCGGCGGATGTACGCGCGGTATGCGTAGGCCTCACCGTACCTGCCTCGACCAATTCTTTGACCAGATGCAGCTTGTAGTGCGGAGACCGCTTCTCCATAAAGATATTAACCTACTTGGTTATTTTTTGCAAGTGTGCTGCTGGTGCATAGATCGCCCTCCAGCCCAGACCACAAATCCCAGGCTCAATATGGCACAGAGCCAGGCAAACACGTCGCCGTGGGCAGTGTAGAAGGTGATGCCGTCGCGGAAGCCGAACTCGGCGGACAGCGCGTCCGCCTGGTGGCGGGGAATGCTCTGGCGCACGCGGCCGTAGGGATCGACGACCGCGGTGATTCCGGTGTTGGTGTCGCGCAGGAGCCAACGGCGGTTTTCGATGGCCCTCATGCGAGCCATGTTCAGGTGCTGCCAGGGGGCGCTGGTGTCGCCGTACCATCCATCGTCGCTGATGTTGACGAGGACTTCGGCGCCGTTGCGCGCGAGCTGGCGCACTTCGTCGGCGAAGACAGCCTCGTAGCAGATGAAGACGCCGTAGCGATGACGCCCGCCATTCTGCGTATCGAGGAGAAAGACTTTGTGCTCAGTGCCGCGCGTGAACGAGGAGACGCGGCCGGTGAGCTTGCGGGCGAAGGTGAGCAGATTCTGGAAGGGAATGTACTCGCCGAAGGGGACGAGATGGATTTTGTCGTAGCGGCCGGCCATCTGCCCGTCCGCGCTGACAATGAACGCGGAGTTGTAGTCGCGCCAGGCCTGCTCCTGCTGCGAGAAATCAACGCCGATGCCGCCGGCCACAAGCGGCGACTGCGTGGCGAGGGCGACGGAGCGCATGGCCTGCTTGAAGCTGGGATCATCTTCGATGAAAGGCGCGGGCGATTCGGGCCAGACGACGAGGTCGGGATGGGTGGGATAGGGCGGGCAGATGATCTCAGCCGTGGGCGCGCCGGTTTGCGGGATTCCGGCGATGTAGGACTTGCACTGCTCCCCGGCCAGGCGCGTGAATTCGGCGATATGGCGGTCCCACTCTGGCCCGCGCCAGTTGTTTGTGTCGCCCACGTCGAGATTGGGTTGGATGAGGACGGCGGTGGCTGTGGGATCGGGCATAGAAGGCGGAACAAAGACTCCGGCAAAACCTGAGATCGCCAGGATTGCGCCGCAGGCGGCCCAGGCCCAGCGGCCGGCGAGCGGATTCTTGCCTTCGCGCCCCAGCAGCAGGCCGCCGGCGAGGAGCGCATTCGCGGCAACGAGAACAAACGTGATGCCGTAGACGCCTGTGAAGGGCGCGAGCTGGTTGATCAGTGCGTTATCCACCTGCGAGTAGCCAAGCTGATCCCAGGGAACGCTGGTAATGCGCGCGGCGGCGAGGTCCAGGCCCGTCCAGAGGAAGGGCGCGAAGGCCAGGGCCAGGCGCGTGGAGCCGGTGGCGCGGCGGACGAGCAGGAGGCCGAGACCGAAGAGACCGAAGTAAAGTCCCAGCACCAGGCTGAAGCCGACGAGCAACAGCGTAGGCGCGAGCGGCGGCATGTCGCCGTAGTGCGACATCGTGTTGCGAACCCAGTAGCAGTTGCCCATGTACCACAGGAAGCCGCAGAGGTAGGCGATGAAAAAAGCGCGGCGAAAAGAATGGGGCCGGCCGGAGCGTTGAACGGAGAGAACAGCCCAGAGGAGCGGAACCAAGCCAACCCAGGCAAAGATCGTGCGCCAAGCGGGCAGCGGCCCGGCGAGCGGGAACGGCAACTCGAGCAGGCCGGCGGAAAGGACTGCAGCGACCCATGGTTTCCAGGAAGATTGCATACAGGGGCGAGTGTAAAACATCGGGGTGCGGTAGAATCGACAACATGATCCTCGCCGTAGTCGCAATTCGGCTGCTGGAAGCGATGTTCTTCTTCGGGATGATCGGGTCGGCGGTGGTGGTGCTGATCAGCTTCTTCGAGGACGGGAAAGAGCTTTTCGGCAAAGACTAGATTCTCGTCCGGAGTGCCGTGGACGCCGATGTTCGCCCGCCAAATGAGTCCCTTGGCGCCAAACCGTGAACGCTCTAGCATCGAATCGCTCACGACGGGCTTAAGCACTTGAAATCATAGAGTTGATACCCGGCCTGCGTTTGCCGGGGCGTGAGGAAGTGCGTGCAGACGGGCGACAACAATGAGGAAATGTTCATTCCCCGTTGACACTGCGTTGATTGAAAATTAGACTCATCGCAGAGCGGTGGTTTCGCTCATACGATTTCGACCACCGGCTGCGCCTCGCCGGACCCCTCGCGATGGCCTCTACCCGAACGACCGTAGCTCCCCCAAATGACCGCGTGCGGCTGATCGTCGCCTCCTCGGTGATGCTCACCTTCATCTCCTTCTGGCGCGCGGCGGCTATCGTTCTCAATGACCTGGGTTCCTCGGCTTTCTACGCTGGCGGCATCGCCGAGCAGGCGGTAGGAGCCGCTGCTCCCTGGTTCATCCTCGGCATCATGCTGTTCAGCTTCGCGGTGCGCGCGGTGTACGTCGAGAGCTGCTCGATGTTCACGCGCGGCGGCGTTTACCGCGTGGTGAAGGAGGCCCTGGGAGGCGGATTCGCCAAGCTCAGCGTGTCGGCGCTGATGTTCGATTACATTCTTACCGGGCCGATCTCGGGCGTGTCTGCCGGCCAGTACATCACCGGTCTGGTCAACGAGCTGATGAATGTGGCCAACCAGGCGCACTGGCTGCCGCCGGCGCTGATGAATGCATCCGGCCAACCCATCCAGTTCAACATGGACTACACCTCGGCGCTGCTGGGCGCGCTGGTGACGATCTACTACTGGTGGCAAAACATCAAGGGAATCGAGGAGTCGAGCGACAAGGCATTGCGGGTGATGCAGGTTACCACGGTGATGGTGGTGGTTCTGTTCATCTGGGGCACTTACACGGTGTGGCTGCGCGGCGCGCAATTGCCTCCGTCGCCCATCCCGTCTCATCTCCACTTCAGTGAGGATTCGCTCGGCTTCCTGCGCGGAAGAGGATTGCCGATTTTCGGGTTTTTCGGCATCCTGATGGCCTTCGGCCACTCGATTCTGGCGATGAGCGGCGAGGAGAGCCTGGCGCAGGTCAACCGTGAGATCGCGCATCCCAAACTGAAGAATCTGAAGCGGGCGGCGATCGTCATCGCCATCTACAGCCTGATTTTCACCGGCGGCGGCACGCTGCTGGCTTCGATGCTGATTCCCACCGGCCCGCGCATTCATGTCTATCAAAACAACCTGATTGCCGGCCTGGCCATGTATATGGCGGGACCGCTGGTGTGGCGCATTGCCTTCCGCATCTTCGTGGTGGTGGTGGGATTCCTGATTCTCTCCGGCGCCATCAACACGTCGATCATCGGCTCGACCGGCGTGCTGATGCGGGTGGCCGAAGACGGCGTCCTGACGGACTGGTTCCGCAAGCCGCACGCGCGCTTCGGCACCAGCTACCGCATCGTCAACCTGGTCTTCATTCTGCAGATGTTCACCATCATCGCCAGCCGGGGCAACATCATCATGCTGGGCGAGGCGTACGCCTTCGGCGTCATCTGGTCGTTCACCTTTAATGGCCTGTCGATGCTGGTGCTGCGCTGGAAGTATCACGGCGAGCGCGGGTGGAAGGTTCCGCCGAATATCCGCATCGGCAAGACCGAGATTCCGCTGGGCCTGATGTCGGTTTTCATGGCGCTGCTGGCGGTGGCCACGGTAAACCTGTTCACCAAGTCGGTGGCCACCGTCAGCGGCGTGGTGTTTTCCATCGCGTTTTTCATCGTGTTCACCATCTCGGAGCGCATCAACCTGCGCCGGCACGAGCAGACCGCGCGGCAGATGAGGGACCACTTCCAGCTCGAGCACCAGGAGACGATCAGCCGCGAGTCGACGGCCATCCGGCCCGGCGGCGTGATCGTGACCATGCGCGACGCCGCCAATCCGCTGGCCTTGAAGTGGACCCTGGGGCGCACCAGCACGGTGGAGCGGGACGTGGTCGTCGTGAGCGTGCGCCTGATGGGCGTAGGCGGCCCGGAGTATCTGAGCGCCGAGCAACAGAGCTTCAGCGAGCACGAGCAACTGGTCTTTACCAAGGCGGTTTCAGTGGCCGAGAGCTTTGGCAAGAGGATTTCTCTGCTGGTAGTGCCGGCGGGCGACGTGTTTGCCGCGTTGGTGCAGACGGCAAATTCGCTCGAGGTCGAATCTGTGGTCTCAGGCCAATCGAACTCGATGACCGCTGAAGATCAGGCATTCCACATGGGACAGGCCTGGGAGGCGCTGCCCGAGCCCAAGAGGCAGTTCAATTTCTACGTGATCGGCGCTTCCGGCGATACCAAGGTGTTCTATATCGGTCCGCACGCGCCCGCGCTGGGGCCCGAGGACGTGGAACTTGTTCACCGGCTGTGGCTGAATATGCGGCGCGATCCTTTAGCGGGGGATCTGCATCACAGCGACATCATCACCTACGCCCTGACGCGGCTGGCCGGCCAATATGCGCGCGAGAAGCAGGAGATCCTGCGCGACCTGCGCAACTGTAGCGCCGGCAAATCGCCTGCGGCGATGCGCCTGGGCATGCAGGATTCACACGGACAGGGGGAAGTCGTGCAATCGCCTCGCGCGATCAAGCAAACGCGCGACCAGTAGAACAGTTATCAATTCTCAGTTATCAGTTCCCTGCTGTCCGCTGTCTGCTGTCTGCCGTTTGCTGTCTGCCGTTTGCTGTCTGATCTCTGATCGCTACACTGAGATTTCGTCTCCCGGCTTCCAATGCACGACGTTGACGGCGGGCCCAACGAGAGCCGCCAGCTCTTCCGGCGTGCCCTTGAGCGGAGGAAACGTGCCGAAGTGAATGGGAAGGACGATCTCGGGAGCCAGGAGGCGGCAGGCGAGAGCAGCTTGTTGCGGGTCCATGGTGTAGTAGCCGCCAATGGGCAGCATGGCAACGCGAGGCCGGTATAGCTCGCGAATCAGTTGCATATCGCCGAAGACGGCGGTGTCTCCCGCGTGGTAGAGGACGGACCCTCCAGAGACGGCCAGCACGAAGCCGGTGGCGATGCCAACGTAGTGCGTGCCCTTGTCGTCGGCAGCGGCCGCGGAGTGCTTGGCTTCGACCATGGTGACGGCGACGCCGCCGAGATCGACGGAGCCGCCCAGATTCATGCCCATTGTTTCGCTGACGCCTTTACCCGCGATGTAATCGGCCAGTTCATAGATCGCGACCACCGTTGATCCATGCTTTTTCGCGATGGGCACGGCATCGGAGATATGGTCTCCGTGCCCATGGGTTAAAAGAATGTAGTGAATCTTTGACGGCAACACAAAATTCTGCGGATATTTGGGGTTGTGCGCGACGAAGGGATCGATCAGGATGTTGGTGCCCTGGGCGGTTTGAATCAGCACGGTGGCGTGGCCAAGCCAGGTGATGCGCGTTTCGAGTGGTTTGCTCATGGTGTCTCCTTCGCTCTCAGCTCTTTGTCTCCAGTTTCCGGTCTCACGGGAAAGCCCCGGGCCGAGGAAGCCTGACCGAAACGTTCCTCCGGATGGCTGGCCGTCGTGGTTCGGCATCAGCGCGTGATGATGACCTCCGATACGCTGTCTTTGGCGAGGAACTGGCGATGGCCCGACCAGCCGGCAAAGAGACGCTCAATGCTGCGGTTGGTGGAGGCTCGCTGGATGGGAAATTGCTGGGTTAATTGCATCTCCACGTCGTCGCCAGGAGTGACATGAAAGCGGCAGTACGCCGCCTCCTCGCCTTGCAGCCGGGTATGAAAGAAAGCCAGCACCTGCCCGCCGGGATTCATGGCCGCAAAGAGATGCGCAACCACGGGAGCCACCAAATGCTCCGGCAGATAGTCGAGCGCGGTCCATAGCAGCACCACATCGAAGGTGCGCCCGGAGAAGTTGAGGGTCTGATTGAGGTAGCCTTCCACATTCCAGACCGGATTGCCGTCTTCGTCGGCGCCTGTTTGCCAGTTTTCCGCGTAGGCATCGTGGACGAGATCGGCAAGAAAGACGCTATGGCCCAAGGTGGTGAGGTAGTTGATGTTGGCCGGCGAGGTGTAGCCGGTGTCGAGGATGCGCAGCCCGGGCTCGGACTGAAGGCGCTTGCGCAGCGTAGCCCACGCGCCGGAGTGGCGCGGAACGCGGGGACCAACTAGCCCCGAAGCCGAAGCGGTTGGCCCGGCCTCCGGTTTCTTGTCGAACCAATGGTGCAGCACCTTCAATCCCTCTCGCAGCCGGACAGACCCACGTGGAGTTGCCCGGCCAAGGTCTTTCTCTTCACTTCCGCGCTCAGAAGATGCTGCCGGTCTGCGGAGCGGGTGCGCTATCGGGCACTCTGGAAACCGCCTGCGTCAGGTCCACCTTGCCGCGGAAGACGGCATTGTCTTCGACGGCGAGGCGCAGGGCTCGAATATCGCCCTCGAGGTTACACCCGGCGCGCAATTCCACGCGGCCCGTGGCCACGACGTTGCCCTGCACCCGGCCCATAATGAGCACATCTTTGGCGCTGAGGTCGGCGGCAACGTTGGCGTTGGGACCGACGGTCAGCCGGTTGTCTGACAGGCTGACGGTCCCTTCGACCCGCCCATCCACGATCAAGTCCTCGCTCCCCTTCACTTCACCGCAAATCACGATGGTCTTGCCGATGCGCGCGGGAGAATTATCTGCTGCCATGATTTCAGTCCTTCTCGAATTGCCCTATGGGCCCTGCCCGCAATATATCACCCGGCCACGATGCTTTCACGAACGCAGAAAGGGGTTCCTTTGGCGGCTGCCATGGCGCCGGGGAATGCATGCGGCCAGACAGGGCGAAAGAAAGCCCTGGGCCCTCCCGGCTAAACTAGCCATGTGTACCGGCCCTTTTCTTTCCTGCTCCTGTTCGCCTTGACGGCGGCCGCACCCGGGCAGCCAGCTCCGAGCGCCGCGAACAGTCTTCCGCTCCTGCAAGGCCAGGCGCTCGTGGATCGGGCGCTCGCCAACGAGTACAACGCGGCCCAGGATGCAAACCATCCTATGCGCTACGAGCTGCGCAAATCCAGCCCGAGGCTGACGACAACCAAGAAAATCTGCGAGACCCAGGACGGCGATGTGGCGCGGCTGATCGGCCTGAACGGCGAACCGCTAAGCCCGGCCGACGAGCAGAAGGAGCAGACGCGCCTGAACGCCCTGCTCAGCGACCCTGGGAGACAGCGACGCCGCATGCAGGCTGAAAACGAAGACGCCGGACGCGCACTGAAGGTGCTGCGCGCGCTGCCGACCGCCTTTCTGTACCAGGATGCGGGCGCCGGCGAGGGTCCCACTGGAAAGGTGGAAAAATTTACCTTCCGGCCCAATCCGGCCTTTCACCCTCCGGATCTGGAGACGGAGGCCCTGACCGCTATAGCCGGCGAAATCTGGATCGATCCCGTTCGCCAGCGCGTGGTCCGGCTGGAGGGCCACATGCAGCAGGACGTGGACTTCGGATGGGGCATTCTGGGGCGGCTGAACAAGGGCGGATGGATCGTGATCGAGCAGGCGGACGTGGGCGGAGGCCAGTGGCGAACGGTGCACTTCCAAATGGCGATGAGAGCGCGCGTGGTGTGGAAGACGCGAGTGTTCGATACCACGGAGGACGAGACGGGGTACAAGCCGGTGCCGTCAGGCCTGGGCTACCAGCAGGCGATCGCGATGCTCCGCGCCGACCCGTAGCTTCTGAGAGCAGGTTTGAGTCAGACAGAATGGCGGTTCCGAGCATGAGCGCGGGACCGCCAATTCTTTGCTGCGCGTCCACTACATCTTGGCGAAGACGATGACCAGGGTGAAGAGGGTGAGCGACTCGATGAAGGCCAGGCCAAGCACCAGGAACAGCATGATGCCGCCACGGGTCCCAGGATTGCGGGCCAGCGCCTCGGTTGCCGAGGCAACGGCGCGTCCCTGTCCCATGCCGCACAGTCCGGCGGCCAGGCCCATGCCGAGGCCGGCGCCGATCGGAACCAGGCTGGCTGCGGCCGTCCCGGTATCCGCGAAGACCGGCATGGCGAAACACAGAGCCGCCAGCGTCATGAACACGAATTGAAGTTTGCGCATAGTTCTCCTGCTTCCTTGAGATTGGCCGCCAGTGGGTGGTTGAGGCTCACCGTGCTGGCCCCCTCACGCTTGCGGCCGTCCGTTGATCCGGAGCGGAAGCGGCTCCGGCGGAAACCTTGTTTTCAGCTTCTAGCTTCTAGCTCCTAGCTTCTTTTGCACCGGCCGAAACGGTTCGCGCGCCAGAAACGAGCTAGCGGCTAGAAGCTAGCAGCTAGGGGCTGCTTTTAGTGCTCGTGCGCTACCGCCATCGAAAGATAAATCATGGCCAGCAGCATGAAAACGAATGCCTGAATGACTGCAACCGCCGCGTGCAGTCCGAGAAAGATCGACGGCACCGCGATCGGAATCAGCGAAAACCAAACCAGCGTAAGCATGTCGCTGGCGAACATGTTGGCGTAAAGACGAACCGTGAGCGACAACATACGGGCGAGGTGAGAGATGACCTCAATTGCGAACATCAGCAAAGTCATCGGAATGATCCACCACGGAAGCGGTCCCAGAAATTGCTTGATATACCGCGGGCCGTTCGCGCGTATGCCGTGGAAGTTGTAATAGAGGAAGGTCAGCACGGCAATGCCCAGCGGCACCTCAGGCACGCCGGTCGGTGTGATCACCTTGGGAGAAAAACCGATCACCAGCCCGAACATGTTGTTGAGCAGGATGAAGAGACCCACGCAAGTCACAAACGACTGGAAGCGCTGGTAGCCGTGGCCTATGACCTGATCTGCCAGGTCTCCCACGCCTTCATGGATCATTTCGGCGATCTGCTGCGCCGGATTCGGGCGCTCGACCGACAGGGTGAAGCGCACGACCAGGAAGAATGCGACGAGCACCGCCGCAACAAGCAGCTCCAGCGCAAACGCGTTGTTAATCTCGGTAACTTTCCCAGCGGCGTCAGCGGAACCAATGCCGATTGCGTGGTAAAGCTTGAGCAAAACACCTCCCACGACAAGGTCCAAAAAGTGAGTCAACTTTGAAAAGCCTCCACCACAAGATCTTGGGTCTTTCCACTTCAGGGAGCCGCTGGGGCCCCAAGGCCACCCATCCCTTAGTCGCGAAGCAAGCGAACCGCCTCCCAGACCATAGCCAAAACCGCCAAGCCAAGGCCCGAGAGAAGCGCCACCACTGAACCCCGGAAACATTTCAGGCTACCATAAATGGCCGCGCCAAAGACGCCGAGTCTGAGCACAAAGAAAACAGCCGAGATCACCGCGCCCCGAGGCGCCTGCCGGTGGTCCAATTTGGAATTGAGCAGGCGAATCAACCGGCGCCACTCATGAATGCTGGCGGCGGAGATGGCAGCGCCCGCGGCCATCATTGCGGCATCGCGCCAGCCGGAGGCCTTCCAAAGCACAAGCGCGGACAGCAACCCCACAACCACCGTGATGCGGATGGCGCGCATGAGCAGGGCCTGCAGCCCCTCGTCGGTCAGGCTCGACAGAGAATGGGTGTTTTCACTCATGAACCGGAGCCCGCGCTTCCCTTCCCGGCTTTATTGTTGTCCGCCGATTCATCGCTGTCCTCGTCTTGCATGGCGGGATCCTTATTCACGGCGAAGACCAGGCGGACGACATAGACCATCCCCGAGATGCCGCCAAAGACAAGCCCGGCAATCGCGATCCAGGATTGATGCAGGCGATGGTCGAGCCAAGCGCCGGCCAGCCAGCCGATGAACACCGAGCAGGGCAGCATGAGCGCGATCTGCATCAGTTTTTCGGCCTGAATCCAGGCGCCGATGATGCCAACGGGTTTGCCGGTCTGTTTCGCGCCGGGAATGGGGCGGTGGTAGGGCATCCATCGTGGTTATACACGAGAAACGCTCATCCGCGCGAAAGGGCGGCGGCTCACCTCTTGGGTTTCGAGGTACTCAGTTTCGAAAGCCCGACACGGTACTTGCCCTCGTCGTCGTTCAATTGCGCAAGTCTAAAGTTCACAACGTGTTGGGACTCCGCCGCGACATCGGCCTCGAAATAGTAGACTTTACCTGGCTCGGCGGTGAAGGAGGTCAGATCGACATCCTTATTAAAAGCGCCCAAGGCAGATTGCCAATTTGCGCATAGGTGATGTACCCCTGGCGCAACATCCAGCGCGAAGTACGAGTTGCCGTTGTCGGCGCCTACCCAGGCTCCATCCATGCCGAATCGCACGGTTGCGTACAGGAACGGGCCGACGGCTTCGTTTTCATTTTCCAGAAAGACAACCTGCGCCATCCCCGACGCGGGCGGCGAGGGCGGGGGCTGGTTCTTTGCGGTTTTCACGTCGAATTGGACCTTGTCGTTGCCGCAGGCATCCGGCAGAGTGGTGCAGCGCGCCTGGATCACGATTGCGAGGCAAACACAAAAGAAGAATGCACCGAACGCTTGCTTCATGTGGGATCTCCTGGGTTGATTTGATTCTAGGCGCAAGGGTTTGGTTGGGCCGTCACAACGATGCGTGACCGCGGTCACGGGGCGCGGCTGGCATCCCCCAGCAGACACCAGCCGCTATACTGGCGGTTGGACCCTGAAACGATCGAATCAGCCATCGGCGGCGAAGGAAAAACCACGTGTTCGACTCGGAGTTTGAACGGAATCTCTTCGAGCTGCGCAAGGAAAAGCTCAAAGAGATTGAGAAGCTGGGGCAGGCGGCGTATCCCAACCGGTTCCCGGCGCGGCAGGACCAATCGGCGATTACGCTGGCCGAGGTGCGCGCCAAGTGGGACAAGGCGACGGGCGAGGAGCTTGAGGCCAAGCGCGAGACGGTGGCCGTGGCGGGGCGCATCATGGCCATCCGCCAGCAGGGCAAGGCCGGCTTTGCAACGCTGCAGCAGGAGGGCGCGCGGCTGCAGATCTACGTGCGGCTGGACGCGGTGGGCGAGCAGGGATTCGCGCTCTACAAGCTGCTCGACCTGGGCGACCACATCGGCGTCACCGGCTATCTGTTTCGTACCCGCACCGGCGAGCTGACGGTGCACGTGGAGACTCTGACCTTTCTGGCCAAGGCCATGCTCACGCTGCCGGAGAAGTATCACGGGCTGGCCGACGTGGAGCTGCGCTACCGGCAGCGGTACGTGGACCTGTTCGCGAACCTCGACGCCCGCGAAGTGTTTGTGAAGCGGGCGAAGGTTCTGAAAGCGCTGCAGGAAGTTCTTCGATGACCGCGGCTATCTTGAAGTGGAAACGCCGATGATGCAGCCCATCGCCGGCGGGGCGGCGGCGCGGCCGTTCAAGACGCACCACAACGCGCTGGACATGGATTTGTTCCTGCGCATCGCGCCGGAGCTGTATTTGAAGCGGCTGGTGGTGGGCGGGATCGACCGCGTGTACGAGATCAACCGCAACTTCCGCAACGAGGGCGTGAGCACGCAGCACAATCCCGAGTTCACCATGCTCGAGTTCTACCAGGCGTACGCGAACTACCACGACCTGATGGACCTGACCGAGGAGCTGGTCGAGTATCGTTGCGACGGAAGTGAACGGAAAGACGACCACGACGTTCAACGATGTGGAGATCGACCTGGCGAAGAAGAATTGGCAGCGGCTGACGATGCGGGAGGCGATCATTAAGTACTGGTCCCCAGACACCGCAGGTGCGCCCACATACGACGACCTTGGAAGCGAGGCCGGTTTCCTCGAATGGTGTCAGCGCATTCGCTGCTATTCCTCCTATCACTGCAATGACGTACGACTTCCATTCGGCGATCAGAATGCACTTAGCAAAACCTCCAGCCTCTCGGAGCCCTTGGGGTGCGTTTGTCGCTGCCATTTTCGAGGCCGTTGCCGAAGAACGCCTGATCCAGCCGACCATCATTTACGAGTTCCCCACCGCCGTTTCGCCGCTCTCCAAGCAGAAGCCGGACGAGCCGGATTGGGTGGAGCGCTTCGAGGTCTACATCGGCGGGTTTGAAATCGGCAACGCCTTCAGCGAGCTGAACGATCCGGTGGAACAGAAGAAGAGATTCGACGATCAATTAGCGCAGCGCGCCGGCCGGCGACGATGAAGCGCACCAGATGGACGAGGACTACGTTCGGGCGCTGGCATACGGGCTGCCTCCGACCGCGCGGTGAAGGCATCGGCATCGATCGGCTGGTGATGCTGCTGACCGGATCGAAGTCGATCCGCGACGTGATTCTGTTTCCATTAATGAGAAGCAGGGATCAGGGGTCGGAAGAGAGAGATCAGAGATCAGAGATCAGAGATCAAAAGACGGAGAGCTAGCCCCGCCAACACCGCCAGCAACGCTAACTCCGCTAGCCTCGCCGATTTGGCTAGGAGCTAGTAGCTAGAAGCTAGGAGCTGTTCTTGAACATCCTTTTTATCGGCGACATCTTCGGCAGCGCGGGGCGCAGAATTGTGCGCGAGCACATCGGCCATGTGCGCGAGGCGCATAAGGTCGATCTGACGATTGTGAACGTGGAAAACGCCGCGGGAGGCTTCGGCGTGACGCCCACGCTGGCCGAGGAGATCTTCGAACTGGGCGCGGACGTTCTGACCACAGGCAACCACGTGTGGGACAAGAAGGAACTGCTCGACTATCTGAACTCGGCTGCTCCGTACACGCATGTGCCCGCGCGGAGAGTGCTGCGGCCGGCGAATTTTCCTCCCGGGTCGCCGGGCTACGGCTTCTATGAAGGAAAAACCGCCGCAGGCGTGGACTACGCGGTGCTGCAACTGCAGGGGCGCGTCTTCATGACGGCGATCGACGATCCGTTCCGCACCGCCGACGGCCTGCTGGCCGCGCTCCGGGCCAAGGTGATCGTGGTCGATTTCCACGCCGAAGCCACCAGCGAGAAGGTAGCGATGGGGTGGTACCTGGATGGACGCGTGACGGCGGTTCTGGGCACGCACACCCATGTGCCGACCGCCGACGAGCGTATTTTGCCGCATGGAACGGCCTACCAGACCGACGTGGGCATGAGCGGGCCGTACGACAGCATCATCGGCGTTGAGAAGGAGTTGGTCCTGCACAAGTTCCTCAGCGGGATGCCGGGCAAGTTCGAGGCCGCCAAAGGAAATCCCAAGATGTGCGCGGCGCTGGTCACGTGCGATCCCGCGACGGGGCGAGCGTCTACGATCCAGCGGATCATGCTGGGCGAGTAGGCACTGCGTGCGGCAGCCCTTTGGACGAGGGACGCGCTCGCGCCACCAGCGCCCACAATCAGACTGAGCGATAGCAAACAAAAAGGGCAGCCCGCCGAAGCGGACTGCCCTTGATGATCCCAGAAGCATGGTGTTGCGCGGCCCGCGATCTCCGATGCGACACGGTGAAGGAGGGCCCGCCGGTTATTGTGCGTGGTGCGCGGGTGAAGGCTTGACGGGGTGATGCACCGGGGCTTTCTTCTCCTCCTGGATAAATCCGCCACTCAGGACGATTTGTGCGGATGCGGCCGTCGTTCCCGCCGCCGCGGTATGCGTGTAGGTATCGTAGGTGCCGTCCAACTCGGTGGCTGGCTGGAATCCGAGCGCGGACCCGGCCGCCGGAGCGTCCTTGCAAGAGGCCGGCTCCTTCAAGTTGACGATGAAGTCCGCTACGTGATTGTCCTTGGCATCCTGCGTGACGGCCACGTTGACCGTGGAAATCGCTGGCTCGATGAGGATCCTGCGGATGTGCACAGGCGTTTCGGTCAACACGTCTCCCATGGCATCCGTATCGGCCTTGACGCCGTTGGCCAGAATGTAAGCCTGCGCGTCCTTGATTTTGAGCTCGGTGGGCGGCACGGGAACGGCGCTGCAAGCTGCTGGATTGCTGAGCTTGACCACAAAGCCGTTGGGCTTGACCGATGCGGTGGTGGTGACGGTAACCTTCAATACCGTTGCCGGATCGGCGATAACGATACCCGGAACCGGAGTCGCCTGGCCTTTCAAGAGAGCCCAAAGGCCGGTGGCATCGGCGTCAGATCCATTGGACAGAATGTACTCCTTGTCTTCGAGACCCAACATTTTCGGATCGCCGCTGGTATAGGCGTGATGGGCCAGTTCCGCCGGCGTTGGAGCCGGTGCGATGGTGAAGTCCGCCGGCGGGAAAAGCGTGGCCTGGGCCTTCGCCTTGATCGCGTCGATCTGCTGCTTGATGGCGGCATCGCCGTCCAGCGTGCCGTGATAGCGCTTGTACCAGTAATCGAGTTGCGGCTCGATTTGGGCCTGGTAGGCCGGCGGCGCGAAGTCCCAGGCGCGAGCAAAGAACCAAACAGCCTTCACTGCATCTTTGTCTGGACCCGGCTTGGCATAGGCCTGGGCCAGTTGCAGCGTATCCACAAGACAGGGGCCCGACTTGCAGGCATCGGGTGGATAGAGCATCAAGTCGGCGGTGTATTCCTTGATGGCGCCCGCAAAGTCCTTCTTCGAGACCGCGTCATCGAACGCGATCGCCGAGTGGAAGATGGGATACGCAGTAGCCGTCAGATTCTTCCAGTCGCTGTCTGACATGTCGGCCGACTTGGGAACCGTGAGCCCCTTCAGAGCCATGGCCGCGGCATCGTCGCAGGTTTGCGGATCGGTGCTCGATCCCGACGCATCGAGGCTCTGGCTGCACTGTTGCTTCTTGTAGTAGACAGAAGCGAAGATGGCCTGGAAATTCGTGGGATCCACCTGCAGCAACCGTGTGGCGGCGTTCAAAACCTGCGCCGGCTGGTTCAATTGCTGGTAGGTTTGAATCAACTGGGTAAGGACGCCGGTCTTTACCTGGGTTTGAGGGTACGATTGCAGAAAACTCTCGAGGGCTGAGGCCTTGGCTGCCGGATCGGTTTGCGTGATGGCGTTTTGGTACGCGTTGTACTGTTCCGCCGGAAGGCTGATCTGGCTGGAGTCCTGAGCCCGCAGTGGCGGCGCTATAGCAAGGCTCATGCTTGCCAGTGCCATCGCAGATGCAAAGACTAACTTCTTCATGCAATGCTCCTGGGAAATGCCGAAATAGAAATCAAGATTGACTCTTTCGCCCATGAAGACACAACCATCCTTCAAGGCGGACGAGAGCCGCGGCAACGGATATACGATACCACGCCTCCCAATGCTTTGTAGGAGGATTATAAGAAGCTATCGCGCCGCTGACAAGCAAAACCACGGAACCGTCGCCGGCGGTTCCGCAACCCGATAAGGCGAGAGGGCACGGGCGGTTTCGATCCATCCGGGCACGGCAGCTCCAAATTGCAGGGCAGACCCTACTGCAGTAGCCGCACCAGCTCTGCCTGTTCGGCCAGGAAAGCATCGTGGCCGTGGTCGCTTTTCATCTCGCGGTAGTCCACCCGGGCGCCCGCCTGCAGGATGGCCTCGGCAAAGCGCCGCACCTCCTCGGCGGGAAAGAGCCAGTCGGAGCTGATGCCGACGAAGCTCAGGCGGGCCTTGATTCGCCCGAAGGCTTCCTGGGGCGAAGCGTAGCCGCGCAACGGATCCCAGGTGTCCATGGCGCGCAGGATGGCCAGGTAAGCGTTGGCGTCGAAGCGCTCGATGAACCGCTGGCCCTGGTAATCGAGATAACCGGCGATGTCAAAGCGCCCGCCGGTCAGTCCGCCGCATTTGCCGTCCGCTGCCCAGGGATCTTCACCCGTGCGGTTGGGATTGCGGCCGAATCGCTCGTCGAACAGCGGCGCGGACTTGTAGCTGATCATGCCGATCTGGCGGGCCAGCGCCAGCCCGCGGCGCGGCGGGCGTTGCGGCAGATAGCGTCCGCCGGACCACTCCGGATCTTGCAGTATGGCCTCCCGCTGCAGGTGGTTGAGCGCCAATCCCATGGCGGAGAGCGGCGTTACACCGATGACCAGAGCACGCTCCATGCGATCGGGATAGAGGATGGTCCAATCCAGCGCCTGCATGCCGCCGATCGATGCGCCCAACACCAGCCGCAGACGGCGGATGCCGAGGGAATCCAACAGCCGGGCCTGCGCCCTCACATTGTCGCGGACGCTGACCAGAGGAAAATCGGGCCCATACGATTGGCCCGTCTCGGGATTGACGGCGCCAGGCCCCGTGGAACCGTAACAGGAGCCCAGCATGTTGATGCAGATGACGAAGTCGTGCTCCAGCGAGAGAACCGCGCCGGGAGCGAAGATCTCGGGCCACCACGAGCCCACCAGCGCCGATCCCGATAGTGCATGGCAAATCAGTACGGCATTGTCCCGCGCCGCATTCAGCCGGCCGTAGACGGCGTAATGCAGCGTGGGACAGACTAGCGAGTGGCCGCACTCCAGCGGAAGGGAGCCGTCCAGCACAAAATCGCCTTCGTAGGTGGGCTCCACGATCTTCGACCCAGCGGACGAAGACCCGCCCACGGGGGCCCCCGTTTTCGATTCCGGCGGCGAGGCGCCGCTGCGATTGTAAGTATCGGTCATCTTGTTTATTTTGCCTTATCGCGCCGCCACCGTGGCCGATCCAGCGAATTTCTGCCCGTTGGCAACTTCAATTGCCTGATCGAGGTCGGCCAGAATGTCGCGGATGTCCTCGATGCCGACGGAAAGCCGCACCAGTTCCGGCGTTACGCCCGTGGATGCCTGTTCCTCGACGGAAAGCTGCTGATGGGTGGTCGATGCGGGATGGATCACCAGCGACTTGGCGTCGCCGATGTTGGCCAGCAGCGAGAACAGCTCGAGGGTGTCGATGAGCTTCTTGCCCGCCTCGTAGCCGCCCTTGATGCCGAAGGTGACCAGCGACGACTGGCCGACAGGCATATACTTCTTTGCCCGCGCGTAGTAGCGGCTGGAGGCAAGGCCGGGATAGTTGACCCACTCCACGCCGGGATGCTGCTCCAGGTGCCTGGCCACGGCCAGCGCGTTCTGCGAGTGGCGCTCCATGCGCAGGTGCAGGGTTTCGATGCCCTGCAGAAGCAGGAAGGCGTTGAATGGCGAGAGCGCCGCGCCGGTGTCGCGCAGCCCTTGCACGCGCGCCTTCAGGATGAAGGCCAGCGGGCCGAAGGCCTCAGTGTAGCGAAGGCCGTGATACGACGGATCGGGCTCGGTGAAGTCCTTGAAGCGGCCCGAGGCGGCCCAGTCGAACTTGCCGGCGTCCACAATCACGCCGCCGATGGCCGTGCCGTGGCCGCCGAGAAACTTGGTGGCCGAGTTCACCACGATGTCCGCGCCCCACTCGATAGGCCGCGTCAGCGCCGGCGAGGCGCAGGTGTTGTCGATGATGAACGGCAGCTTGTGCTCGTGAGCGATCGAGGCGAGAGTTTCGATATCGGCGACGTCGAGCTTGGGATTGCCCAGCGTTTCAGTGTAGACGGCGCGGGTCTTCGAGTTGATGGCGGCGCGCAGCCCGTCGAAATCGTCGCCATCGACGAACTTCACATTGATGCCGAGCTTGGGCAGAGTGTAGTGGAAGAGGTTGTAGGTGCCGCCGTAGAGCGAGGTGGTGGAGACGATCTCGTCGCCGGCCGCGGCGAGGGTAGTGATTGCCAGCGTTTCCGCTGCCTGGCCTGAGGCCGTGGCCAGCCCCGCCGCGCCGCCTTCGAGCGCCGCCACGCGCTTTTCAAAGACGTCGGTGGTGGGGTTCATGATGCGCGTGTAGATGTTGCCGAACTCCTTCAGCGCGAACAGGCGGCCGGCGTGGTCCGCGTCCTGGAAGAGATAGGAAGTGGTCTGGTAAATGGGTACGGCCCGCGCGCCGGTGGTTGGATCGGGCGACTGGCCGGCGTGGACGGCCTGCGTGGCAAGCTGATGCTGTTTCGGTTCCGGCATGATGATCTCCTTCAAGTTCGTGGGTTCTTTGCTTTGGGGACGGCGGGGATCGATAGCGGGTCGAGCTGCCCGGGGTCCCCAACGACGGGCTTTTCGTCGTTGGGGTGAAAGAAGCAACGAAAACGGCCCGCATCCGCTTTTGAGGACCCGGGCCGCTTGACTTCTGAATCGGTTGCGTTGTTAGCGCATTCGCCGCTCAAGAGCCGCACGGACAGGCCCGCAGACCATACACATACACATGGCCATAACCGCAATTCGACCGCAATTCCGTGTTTCCCTTGAGACCGGCATAGTTAGAAGTATCAAGGCCCGATGGTCCGAGTGTCAAGCAGAGTCTCACGTTACTGAAGTATCGCCGCGGACCGTCTCTGTTCCACTGGTCCCTGCTTCACTCCGGCTTCCAGACGTAGGCTCCGGGCTGGGGTAGGCCCATGTGCGCCAGAACGCGGCTGGCGAACTGGCGGGCCATCTCTTCAGAACCGGTGGGGTGGTTGTAGAAGGCCGGGATGCAGGGGAAGATCGTCGCTCCGGCCTCGGCGGCCAGCGTCATGTTGCGCAGGTGAATGCGGTTGAAGGGCGTTTCGCGCACGCAGAGGATCAGCGGACGCCGCTCCTTGAGCGTCACGTCGGCCGCGCGGGCAATGAGCGAGTTGGCGAGGCCGAGCGCAATTGCCGCCAGCGTGCCCATGGAACACGTCAGGACGATCATGCCGTTCGAGGGATGGCTCCCGCTGGCGATCGACGCGCCGATATCGGCATCGGCATGTTGAACGATCTTTTTCGGCGGCGCTCCGAGCAGTTTTTTCAGCAGACTCGTCCGGCCCGAAACGCCCAGCTCCTCAGCCAGCACGCGCAGCGAGTTCTCCGACGCGACAAAGTGGACGCGGGCGACGCGGGCGTCTGCTTCGAGCGCACGGAGGAGCTCACGGCCGAGGATGACGCCGGAAGCGCCGGTGATGGCAACGGTGAGATTTATGGCTTCCACGGCGACTCCTTAGCAGGCGAGTGGAGGATATACCGTCCCAACTTTCAGCTTCGAGACATGGCGACCCTGACGAATTCGCGAAAGAAAGGGCCTCCGACTAAGGGAATCCTACACTTCGTAAATGGTCCTCAAGACATGGTTTGCCGCAAATGCGTACTTCGGCCAAAATGCCTTTGTCAAGTAGAGGCGCTAATTCAGGGGGCGGTATCGCAGACACGCCGAATCTCCGAATAACCGCAGCGAACAGATCCGCTACCTGTATGGGGATTGTTGTTTTATCGTCGAAGGCCGCAATCGTCCTTAGAAAAGGTGCTATATCAGGGTTCTTTTCTTTCAATTCCTTGAAAATCCTCAACAGATCGGCACCGTAAGCCTCATGTTCATCAAACCCAAACGCGAGAGCGTCTCCAGATCGATGCTCCTTGATTAATAGGGCACATCTGGTTATTGCAAGGGTCGCTGCGTGATAATGTGGCGTTCCTCCAAATGCTTCCTTTTTCATGGGGGTATCCACCACCGATTGGAAATCAGCTAAGTCAACTGTGATGCCAACTGCGGTGATCCTGCTTGTCTTGCATAACTCAAATAGCTCCTCTCGGATGGCGAGTCTGTTTTCTATCTGCGGGATATGCAAAAACGGACCATCTCCTCCCGTACAATTCTTATTGCTAAAGTACGCAATAGCTTCCCTGCTCAAAACGGAGCGCCATTGTGCCCCCAGCCACTCCCACTTTTCCTTCGTGCCGATGACCGCACCGATCGAATAGGCAATTTTGTTCTCGCCATCTACGCTCTCATCCATGTAACAACTGAGAACTGCCATGCTCCCCCTTCGTTGGATCCCCAGGGCATGCTGTTGAGACATGGGAAACTGCGCTCGACTTGCCTAAGACCCGCTTGAAGGCCGCGCCGGATGCACCTGTGAGTGCGACGGCGAGGTTCATTGAGGATTTGCTCTTGATCGCAATTCCTCGACGAGCCTCTCAGCGGAGTTGATCATTTCCTTTTCGCGATTCTTCTCTAGCCGGGCAAGCTTTCGATGGTCGATCGTCGACCATAAAGAATTCTTCGTCTTTGCGTCGTAAATGGTCAGAATCAGTTGAGGGTCAATAATCTGACAACTGTACACTTGTGTCGTATTGTTGTACGTGTTCGTCGCACTCCACACGCGTGTGCCTTCGTTAACGACTTCGTACGACAACTCGATGATCAGCTCTGCTTCGTCGGGTGAGCCGACAACTTGATACTTCCCCCATTTCTTCATCGCTTGATAGAAAGCATCGTAAGCAAGGTCGCTCCCACCCCGGTTCGAGAGAAACACATTATGCGCATTGATAACCGCTGTAGGAAGCGGAGCGGGTGGAATATCCTTTCTCGTCTTCGCAAAGAGGGCGGGAACGAGAGAAAAAAGGCATAGCACAACGGCGGTTCGGCGCATTATTCCTCCTTTGAGCGGGCTGCCGCACAGTATATACCTGATTAGAAAAGGATTGAATGCACGACTGTTTTTATCCCCCTAATACCCTCCGGAAGATCGCATCCACATTCCCTAACTGCCGCGAATAGTCGAAGGTTCGCGCCAGCTTTTTAGGGCTGAGCAGCTTTGCAATTTTGGGGTCGCGCGCCACTTCGTCGCGGAAGCTCAGATCGTTTTTCCAGGCGCGCATGGCGTGCGACTGCACCAGTTGGTAGGCGTCTTCGCGCAACATTCCGGCCTCGGCCAGATCGAGGAGCAATTGCCCCGAAAAGATGAGGCCGCCGGTGGATTCGAGATTCTTCTTCATCCGCTTGGGGTAGACGAGCAGACGGTCGATGAGGTCGGTGGTTTTGGCCAGCAGATAGTCGACCAGGATGGTCGAGTCAGGGAAGATGACGCGCTCCACTGATGAATGAGAAATGTCGCGCTCGTGCCAGAGCGGGATGTTCTCCATGGCGGCCTGTGCGTTGCCGCGCAGGATGCGCGCGAGGCCGCTGATTTGTTCCGAAGTGATCGGATTCTTCTTGTGTGGCATGGCCGAGGAGCCTTTTTGCTTTTCGCTGAAGTACTCCTGCGCCTCGCTTACCTCGGTGCGCTGCAGATGACGGATTTCGACGGCGATCTTGTCCAGCGTACTGCCCAGGATGGCGAGCGTGGCGATGTAGGCCGCGTGCCGGTCGCGCTGGATGACTTGCGTGGCGACGGGCGCAGGCTTGAGACCCAGCCGCGCGCAGATTTTTTCTTCGTGTTCAGGCTTCAGGTGCCCAAAGGCGCCTACCGCGCCTGACAGCTTGCCTACGCGCATATCCTCTACCGCGGCGTCGAAGCGGGCCAGGTTGCGCTCCATCTCGGCATACCAGTTGAGCAGCTTGAGGCCGAAGGTGGTGGGTTCGGCGTGCATGCCGTGCGTGCGGCCGATGGTGGGCGTGTGCTTGAACTCGAGGGCGCGGCGCTTGAGCACGGCCCGCAGCGCCGTAATCCCCTCGCGGATCAGCGCCGACGCTTCTTTCACCTGCAGCGCCTGCGCGGTGTCGACGATGTCGTTCGACGTGAGCCCGTAGTGCAGCCAGCGGGACTCGGCTGTCGAGGCCTTGGTCTTTGAGGCTCTCGGCTACAGCAGTGGTGAAGGCAATGACATCGTGCTTGACCTCGGCCTCGATCTCGGCGACGCGCGCGGCGGAGACCGTTGCCTTGGTGGCGATGGCTTCGGCTGCCGCGGCCGGAATCACGCCATCCTCGGCCAGCACGGTGCTCGCCGCCGCCTCCACCTGGAGCCAGCAGCGGTACTTGTTCTCGTCCGTCCAGATGCGGCCCATGGCTGGGCGCGTATAGCGTTCGATCAACGGAGAACTCCTTGAACAGCGATCAGCTGTAGTCGTAGCTCGTCAGCTACAATGCGCTACTCGGTGCTCACCAGGCTGCAGGCTACTGAGCTGCCGGCTTCTTCGCGCCGCGAGCCCGCTATAAATTGTACGAGGCTAAGGCGCCTATCCGCGAGGAATTCCGAGGCGCCGGTGCAGTTCGTCGACCAGCAGGCCGCGGCCAGGCTTGTAGGGCTGGAACCACTCGCCATCGATCACCAGTTGCGGAACGGCGCGCTTGCCCACGCGGCGCATGACCTCGGCGGAAGCGGCAGGGTTGGCGTCCACGTCGATCTCGGTGTATTGGACGCCGTGTGTATCAGAAACTGCCTGGCGGCGCGGCAATCGGGGCACCAGATCGTGGCGTACAACTGCACATTCATAGAGGGATTCTACTGCAAATCGCGATGCTACGATCTGTGATGATGGCCACCGGGGAGAGGACGATGACCGCAGAAGAGATTAAGGCGCTGCTGAAGCTGGAGCCGCACCCGGTGGAGGGTGGATGGTACCGCCGCACCTACACGTCCGCGGGCATGGTTGAGTTGCCGCGCGGCGTGCGGGCGCAGGGCACAGCCATTTATTACCTGCTCGAAGCCGGAACCTTCTCCGAGATGCACAGGGTCGCCTCCGACGAGATCTTTCACTTCTATCTCGGCGACCCGGTGGAGATGCTGCTGCTCTACCCCGACGGGCGCTCCGAGTCTTTGCTCTTCGGGCCGGATCTGGCGGCTGGTCAGCATGTGCAACTGGTGGTTCCGGCCGGCGTGTGGCAGGGCGAGCGGCTGGTCGAGGGCGGAAAATGGGCGCTCTTCGGCTGCACCGTCACGCCGGGCTTCGATTTTGCCGATTACCGCAGCGGGAATTACGCGGAGCTGGCGGCGAGGTGGCCGGCGGAGGAGGAGAGGATTCGCGAACTGACGAGGATCTGACCAATAAAACGTTTCACATGGCCGGATGCTGGGTGTATCGTATCCCTGCACGACGGGCCCCAATCCATTCCCCAGATATTCCCCAAGGAGGTAAGCTATGCCGGCAACAGCGTTAAAAATGGAAAGAAAGAATTTCAGCGCGCCCGCCGAGGTCAGGCCGTTTGACAAAGGCAAGGTTGATGTCCTGCACGTGGGCGAACATACGGTTGTACGCGCCACTTTCGAGCCCGGATGGAAGTGGTCCACCTGCATCGCGCCGATTGCCAAAACACGCAGCTGCGAGGCCGCTCACTTCGGCTACCAGCTTTCTGGAAAAATGATCGTGCGCATGGACGACGGGGCCGAAATGACCACCGTAGCCGGCGATGTCGTCCATATTCCACCAGGACACGACGGCTGGGTCGTGGGCAATGAACCTGCGGTCTTCATCGACTTTCAGGGCATGGCCGAGTACGCAAAAAAACACTAGACCAGGCTGAAAACCGAAAACCGCCAACCCAGGACCGCGCGGGCAGGTCTTTGTCCGTGCGGTAGCTGGGCGCTTGGGGGTGGAAAGCCACGAACCCCAATTCACCGGCCCGTGTCGGGACAAGATCCACCGCGGCGCAGTATGACGATCGGCGCCAATTCAAGGTGACCGGCGGAAGCGGAGCGGATCAGGAAACTGACGCGGAAGTAGCGGAGTTGGCGAGTTGGCGGCGCTGCGCGCCTGTTCGCAAGTTGGCAAGTTCGCCGGATGAGGCAACTTTACCGCCGCTCCCGGAAGAATCCCCGCAGCAGTTCTGCGGATTCTTCGGCGCCAATTCCCTGCTCCACCTGCATCTGGTGGTTGAGCTGGGGGTGGTTGAGCACCGCGAGCACCGAGCCGCAGGCGCCGGCCTTGGGATCGGCGGCCGCAAAGACCAGGCGGTCGATGCGGGCGTGAATCATGGCTCCAGCGCACATGGCGCAGGGCTCGAGCGTGACATAAAGCGTGCAGCCCGCCATGCGGTAGTTTCCTAGGGCCGCGGCAGCCGCGCGCAAGGCCACAATTTCGGCGTGGGCCGTGGGGTCCACATTGCGCAGAACGCGATTCTGCCCGCGAGCGATCATCTCTCCCCCGTGCACCACCACGGCGCCGATGGGGACTTCGCCGGCTTCGCCGGCGAGCCGTGCCTCGGCCAGCGCCAACTCCATCGCATCGCGATCTTGGATCATGGCTTTGATGGTAGCGCCGCAGGCTGTTGCTGCGTCATGCAATGCAACGCGCCCAGGCCCCAGATCAGGTCCACGCAGTGGATGCCAACGACCTCGCGATCCGGAAAGACTTCGGCCAGCGTGTTCAGCGCCACGCGGTCGTTGGGATCATGAAAAGCCGGAACCAGGACCAACCCATTGGCAATGTAGAAATTCGCGTAGCTGGCCGGCAGGCGCTGGCCGCGGAAGGCGACCGGGCGCGGAAGCGGCAACTCGACGACGGTGAATTGCTTGCCGTCGAGGGTCCGCGCGGCCTTCAATCGCGCGAGATTTTCCTCGAGCGGCGCGTGGTTGGGGTCGTGAGCATCCGGCTCGACGGCGGCGACGATCGTGGCGGGCGCGACGAAGCGAGCGATGTCGTCCACGTGGCCGTGGGTATCGTCGCCGGCGATGCCGCGATTGAGCCAGATCACCCGATCCACACCGAGAAAATCGGCAAAAATCTGCTCCAATTGCTCCCGGCTAACGCCCGGGTTGCGCTGCTGCACCTCGCTCAGCAGGCATTCTTCGGTGGTAAGCAGAAGCCCTGCGCCATTTGCGTCAATGGAGCCGCCTTCGAGGACAACCCGGCGCATTTGTCCGTCCGCCAGCCGCACTTCAGGCTGCCACTCCGGCAGGTTGAGTTGCTTCGCCACGCGGCCCGGCAGCTTGTCGTCCAGCCGCCAGTCGTCGTATTTCGCCCAGGCGTTGAAGCGCCAATTGGTGAGGCCGAGCTGGCCTTCCGCGTTGCGCACGAAAATCGGGCCTGAGTCCCGCGTCCACCCGCGGTCGGTGGGCCAGCGATGAAAACTGACCCAATCGCAATTCACTCCGGCGCGCGCAAGCATTCCGGCCACGCGCCCCTGCATCGCGGCGTTCTCGACGATCAGTTGCACACGCTCGTACGCGGCGAGCAGGCGCACAATCTCGGCGTAAAGCCACGGTATGGACGAAAATTTTCCCGGCCAGTCGCTGGCGATTGTGCGGCCAGGCAAGCCATGTGGCCTCGTGCGGCTCCCACTCGGCAGGCATGCGGTAACCAAGTTGACGCGGCGTTCTTATCGGCATCGTGCTACCGTGAAGGAACGTAGTAGAGGGATCGTATCAGAGATTGAACAACTAAAATCGCAAATGCAATGGCGCAGCAGCCGACAACTGCACTGGAAATCCGGCCCACCCTTCGAAATTGTTCCGCGTGCTTTGAAAACTTCTGTTTGCCCATGAAGAATCTGTAAATCGGCAAAGTCTTTTCTGGTAACGCAATCAACAAAATGCCCCAAACTAAAAAGAATGCGCATCCCAAAAAGCTAAACCCGTAAGTGAACAAGCCAAAATACTTCATTGCTTTTTGTCCAGGAACCTCTCCGTGATCGGACCATACGCATCAATCCGGCGGTCGCGCAGGAAGGGCCAGTTGCGGCGTGTCTCCTCAATCAGCGCGCGGTCGATCTCGCCCACGACGATCTCTTCGGCATCGTGCCCGGCCTTGGCCACGATGCGGCCGAAGGGATCGGCCAGGAAGCTGCCGCCCCAGAACTCGATCCCCGGCCCTTGGGCGCGATTGCCCAGCACTTCGCCATGCTCCACGCCGACGCGGTTCACGGCAGCAACGTAGACTCCGTTCGCGATGGCGTGCGAGCGCTGGATGGTGCGCCACGCGTCAAATTGCGCTTCGCCGAACTCGTCTTTCTCCGCCGGGTGCCAGCCGATGGCTGTGGGATAAAA
Organism: uncultured Acidobacteriaceae bacterium; assembly: GCA_963808805.1. GTDB lineage: Bacteria > Acidobacteriota > Terriglobia > Terriglobales > Acidobacteriaceae > Telmatobacter. Next base: position 141,384 of record CAWEGN010000001.1, read on the forward strand.
CAGCACCTCCGCGCCTTGCAGCGCCGTGAGCCGCGCGCCCTCGGGGTACCACTGGTCCCAGCAGACCAGAGTACCCACTCGGCCAAAGGCAGTATCGACGGCCTGAAAGCCGAGATCGCCCGGCGCAAAGTAATACTTCTCGAAGTAAAGCGGATCGTCTGGGATGTGCATCTTGCGGTAGACGCCGGCGATGTGGCCGTCGGCGTTGAGCGTGACCGCCGTGTTGTGGTAGAGCCCCGGCGCGCGCTTTTCAAAGAGCGAAGCTACGATCGCGACCTTCAACTCCCGCGCCGCCTCAGCCAGCTTCGCCGTGGACGGGCCAGGAATCTCCTCCGAAAGATCAAAGAGCGCAAGCTCCTCGCGCTGGCAAAAGTACTGCGTGCGGAAGAGCTCGGGCAGGCAGACGATTTGCGCGCCCAGGCGCGCGGCCTCGCGGATGCGGCCGAGCGCAGAGGAGAAGTTCGCCTCGGGGTCAGCGCCCATGCGCATCTGTACGAGAGCAATCGTGAACTTGGGCGCAGCGGTCATGCTTCGTTTCTTCGAGCCTCCATCGCGATGGTTCTTCGCCTACACGGCAAGGCCAACCCCGCCGGGCGGAATTGGCCCCAATCTGTCTTTGAGCGCCCCGCCGTCACTCTTCCAGGATCAGCACCGCGGCGGCGATGGTCGTGGTCCATTTTCCGCGCCGATCTCCCACCGCCGACTGGGTGATGTTGCTGGTGCGGACGATCTTATTGGAGATGCGGTAGATCTCTTTCTTCTCGTCCCAACTGGTGTCGGGATCGAATTCCACGTCCAGCGTTGTGGCGAGCATCTCGGCGGCCAGTTCCTCGGCGTACTCGCCGGCTTGCTCCTCGGTCTCGCCGTAGCTGTGGTGCTCGCTCAGGTAGCCGTAGGTGTTGCGGTCGGCCGGAATCGCCACGCCAATGCTGGAGGCCACCAGGCGGTGCGGCTCGCGCGTCGAGTTTTCCGCAATGACCGCGAAAACCACCTCGCCGTCATTCAGGTACTTGAGACCTTCTTTGCGGGGAATCAATTTGCACTGCGGAGGAAAAATGGAAGAGACGCGCACCAGGTTCTGCGAGGCGATGCCCGCATCCCGAAGGGCCAGCTCGAACGAGGTCAAACGCTCCTTGTGTTTTCCGACGCCCTTGGTGAAGAAAATCCTCTTCGGGACCATGCTTTTTCCCAATTTCTATGTACCCTCCGTGCGTGAAAGATTGGCGGCCGTTTTCAAACGTTCCCGCATGAGTCTATCGCATCCGGGCGGGCGCGAACAGGATTTCAACAAATTTCATCCGGGGTTTGCGCGAGAGGGCCAGATTCGGAACACATCGGGCCGCTTTTGCCAAGCCGGAGATTCATGAAGCGCTGAAAGAGCGGGGCGCGAAGTGCACCATCCGCATTCCGGCCAATGAAAACCTGAAACGGGATTTGACGGAACTGCTACCGCGCCGGGTGGGAAGGCCCAGTCACAAACCGATCTTGTGGTACAAGAGCTTTCTCTCGAAGGCCGCCTGTGGACGACGGCACGGCGAGTAGTGGCGAAGGTTGAGCTTCTTGCCGGGGGGCGCGGTGGGAAGGCGAAACCGATCTGGAAAATGGAGGAGGTTGAGGGAGAATTGTCCGAGAAATCGCTGCGGAATGGGGAAATCATAGCTTTTTGGTTCCGGCAAAGGCCCTTTCGCGCACGACCGGGTCTTTGGCCTTGGAAGCAATGCAAGAAAGATCGCGAGCGGAGGCAGGGCGCGTATATTGGTCATTGGCCGGGGTGGCAAGATGGAGATTCCGGCTAGCTTGGCGAGCCATGCCGGGCGTACTCGTTCATCGCCACCAGCATTGACCCGTCCCCACAGCTCGTGCCTGAGGATGAACGAAGCCACCACGGGACCTCGAAGACGCAGCAGCAATCAGAAAGGCAGATTGGGGATGTCTCGATTCAGTATGTCGTTGATGGCAGTGCTTTGCGGCGCGCTCGCTTTGCCCGCGCCTCTGCTGGCCAGGGATTACACAACCTGGGCCCTGTATAACCCACGTTGGTATCAACCGCATTATTTGTCCAGCGTGGAGGAGGCCTCCAACCGGCTGCAATTCATTACTCCGCGCATTGCCCCGGTCACAGTCAACGAGGAGTTGACCACCGGCTACTCGCTGCAGCGCGTCGATGTAAACCGGCTTGGCATCAACCTTTCCTTTACAAAGAGCGGCGTTGTTCAGAGCGCCCAGTATTTCTGGTCGTGGTGGGGCGGATATATTGAGCCCGTCACGACCCCATACAGCGACAACATCGTCACATCGATCGTCTACGCGGATATCGCTTATTTCAGGCTTTACCACAACGGGAGAGGCGCTTACTTTCCTGCGATCTGGTGCATCAATCCCATCAGTCGCGGAACCCAAAGCAACAGCGCGTTCTGCGTTGCATCCGAGACGGATGCCCATGGGATCATCGACGCTCTGGCAACCCTGATTGTGGCCAGCGGGCAGGATCTGGACATCCCCCCGGGGATGATCCTGAGCCCGGTATCGGAAAAGGAAGTCCGGAATCATCCCGAGATGGCCGGGATGCAGGTTAAGGATATGGTTTGGGACAGTCCCCCCGATCGGGCGGGCATCAAGAAAGGCGACATCATCCACTCCATCAACGGCAAGCCCTGCACGGAGGAACAAACTTTCACTAACCTCTTCAATGAAGCTGTGCGGGCAAAACCGGAGGGCGGCGTTGTCCATGTGGGGGTTCTCCACAAAGGCAGCACCCAGACTTTTGACCTGCACTATTCCAACCCGGATACGGACTTGGAGCAATTGCGCAAGCAGAGCGCCGCTTCGGCCAGACACCCCGTGGGCTCCACGGTTTCAATTCCTGACGCAAACCAGTCCGCATCCCCGGCCATTGCCCCTGCAAACCCAGCTGCGGCAGCGCCATCCACTGGCGTCCATCTTGGAATCCATGTGCGCGCGGTGACGGAGTCGGATGTGACGGCTTTCGGGTTGCCCAGGTCCATAGGGGTGGTCGTCACCAACATCGAAAAGGGCAGCCTTGCCGAAGAAATGCAGATGCAAGTCGGGGATGTCATCTTTGAAGTGAACGGCTCGGAAATTGGCGATGTTGACTTCTTTGCGCAGCTTATAAGCAGCGGAGCGGCCAAGAGATTCCGCGTCTGGCGCAGGGGTCAAACGGTTGAACTGGCCGTTCCGCAAAGCATGTAGAACAGGCGCGATTAGACGTAAGCGTCAGGGCAGGAACCGCAGGTTTCCGGCCCGCTCTTTTCCCGCGCCTCACACCACGGAAATCGAGTTTGAATTCCACCCTGGCGGGCAATCTGAGCCCCGCGGACCTGCTGCATCTGCGCGGCCACTTTGGCGTTCCGCGGTTTGAGGGGGACGGACTGCACGACCCGCAGCAGAAGTAGAACCGTTCCCACCCCTGCCGCCATTGCCACCTCCAATTTGCGGATGGTAGCCTCAACACTGGACCACTCGCAGAAGGGGTTTCCCTCGGAATCATGCAAAGCACGTACAACGGGCAGGACCTGCCTAAAAACGGCCAGCCGATTGAATACAACGACGGGCAGTTTCATGTGCCCGATCATCCTATTATCCCTTTCATCGAAGGCGACGGCACGGGCCGCGACATCTGGAAGGCATCACAGCGGGTCTTCGACGCAGCGGTGGAGAAGGCTTACGGCGGCCGGCGCGCCATTCGCTGGTTCGAGGTCTTCGCCGGCGAAAAAGCCTTCCGGCAATTCAATACCTGGCTGCCCGACAACACCGTAGCCGCTGCGCGTGACCTGCGTGTCTCCATCAAGGGACCGCTCACTACGCCTGTCGGCGGCGGCATTCGCTCGCTCAATGTGGCCTTGCGCCAGATCCTCGATCTCTACGCCTGCGTGCGGCCGGTGAAGTACTACCAGGGCGTGCCCAGCCCGGTGAAGCACCCCGAGAAGCTCAACATCGTCATCTTCCGCGAAAATACCGAGGATGTGTACGCGGGCATCGAGTTCAAGCAAGGCTCCGACGACGCGGCGCGGCTGATCGGCTTCCTGAACGACGATTTGCTGAAGGGAGGCAAGAAGAAGATCCGCGCCGACTCGGGTGTGGGCATCAAGCCCATCTCCATCTTCGGCACCAAGCGGCTGGTGCGTTCCGCCATCCGCCACGCTCTGGAGACGGGCCGTAAGACCGTCACCCTGGTTCACAAAGGCAACATCCAGAAGTTCACCGAGGGAGCCTTCCGCGAGTGGGGCTACGAGGTCGCAACGCAGGAGTTCCGCGACCAGACGGTCACCGAGCGCGAAAGCTGGATTCTCGGCAACGTCGAAGCCAAAGCCGGACTCTCGATCGAGGAAAATGCCGCGCTCATCGAGCCGGGGATGGAATTTGGCTCTCCGAGCTTCAAAGCTTCGGTTTGCGAAGAGGTGAAGGGAGTCCTCGATACGATCGGCAAGTCGCACGGCAACGGCGCGTGGAAGTCAAAGATCCTGGTCAACGACCGCATCGCCGACTCGATCTTCCAGCAGATCGTCATTCGCCCGGAGGACTACAGCATCCTCGCCACCTCGAACCTCAACGGCGATTACATCTCCGACGCGGCGGCGGCGCAGGTGGGCGGCCTGGGCATTGCGCCCGGCGCCAACATCGGTGACGGCTACGCGGTCTTTGAGGCCACGCACGGAACGGCCCCCAAGTACGCCGACAAAGACGTAATCAATCCCGGGTCGCTGATTTTGTCGGGCGTGATGCTGCTCGACTTTATCGGTTGGAAGGAAGCGGCCCGGCTCATCGAAACAGCCATGGAAACAACCATCGTGCAGAAATTCGTCACCTACGACTTCGAGCGGCAACTCCCCGGCGCCACCAAGGTGGGCACCAGCGAGTTTGCCACGCGGATCATAGGAAATATGTAGGACAGTTCGCAGTTCATAGCTGGCGGCCAAGGGTTCAAGCACCCGATTCATACCACCGGACGAGCAACTGCAAACCGTGCACTGCAAACCGGGAAATCAGAGGAGAAAAATGCGGAAAAAAGTCAGCATTGTGGGCGCCGGCAACGTGGGCGCTACCACCGCGCATTGGATTGCGGCCAAGGAACTGGCCGACGTGGTCCTGGTCGACGTTGTCGAGGGCGTGCCCCAGGGCAAGGCGCTGGACCTGCTGGAGGCCATGCCAATCGAGAAGCGCGACGTGGCCATCGCGGGCGCCAACGACTACGCGACCACGGCCAATTCCGACATCGTGGTCGTCACCGCGGGCATTCCCCGCAAGCCCGGCATGAGCCGCGACGACCTGTTGAACACCAACTTCAAGATCATGTCCGACGTGGTCGAGAAAGTGGTGGCGCAATCGCCCGAGTGCATCCTCATCATCGTGTCCAATCCGCTCGACGCCATGGCCCAGGCCGCTTACCGCCAGGCCGGATTCAACCGCGAGCGGGTGATCGGCATGGCCGGCGTCCTGGACTCGGCGCGCTTCCGCTCCTTCATCGCCGCCGAACTCAACGTGAGCGTGGAGAACGTATCGGCCTTTGTGCTGGGCGGCCACGGCGACACCATGGTGCCCTTGGCGCGCTACTCAACCGTCGCCGGAATCCCCATCACCGAGCTCATCGCGCCGGAGCGCCTGGAGCAGCTTGTTCAGCGTACGCGCGACGGCGGCGCCGAGATCGTGAAGTATCTGAAGACGGGCAGCGCCTACTATGCTCCATCGGCGGCCGTCACCGAGATGGCCGAAGCCATCCTCAAGGATAAGAAGAAGATTCTGCCCTGCGCGGCGTACCTCGAGGGCGAGTACGGAATCAAAGGATACTTTATCGGCGTTCCGTGCAAGCTGGGAGCAGCCGGCATCGAACAGATCATCGAGATCAAGCTCACGCAGGAAGAAGACGCCGCGCTCAAGCGGAGTGCTGCCGCGGTGAAGGAGCTCTGTTCCGTGATTGGCGTATAAGCGGTTAGCGGTTAGCTATCAGCTTTCAGCGATTCCGTAATGGGTTAAATGGCCTGGCTCACGCGGAAGACAACTGAAAACTGAGAGCTGAAAGCTGAAAGCTGTTTCTTCAATCCATCGCCATGCTCAACTGGTGGCGCACGTCGGCGCCGCGAACCCAGAAGATCACGTCGGTGGCGATATTCGACGCATGGTCCGCGATCCGCTCCAGGTTCTTCGCCACCAGGATGCCGTTCATCGCCTGCAGCGTGTATTGCGGCTTCTCCTCGATCATCTTGAGCAAATCGTTGTGGGCACGGCGGTTCATGCGGTCGATCTCGTCGTCCATCTCGCGCACCGAATCGGCCAACCGCGCGTCGCCATCCAGCAGCGCCTGCAGCGCGGTACGAATCATCTGCGACGCAAACTCGCCCATGGCCGCAAAATCCACGGGCAGCTCCACCTCGTCGGCGGTAAGAATCTCCTTCGTCCGGCGCGCGATGCTCATCGACTGATCGCCCACGCGCTCCAGGTCGCCGTTGATCTTGATAACCGCCAGGATAAAGCGCAGATCGACGGCCATCGGCTGTTCTTTGGCCAGTAGCTCATAGGCCATCTCGTCCAGCTCCCGCTGTGCGGTGTCGATGGCCCTTTCGTTCTGCTTGACAAATTTGCACAGCCCCTTGTCGCGCCGCAGGTAGGCTTCCACCGCCGATTCGACCGCCTGCTGCGCCAAGGCGGCCATGGCCAGAAGCTTATCTTTGAGTTCGGCGAGTTGCTGTTGAAAGTGAATGCGCGGCACTACGATCCGTCTCCCATCCAACCATTTTGCACCAAGCTACGTTACAGGAGAACAAATTTCCCTGCGTGCACCAGAACTGTTACACCCCGGGAAGTCCCTTAGAGGGGTTCGAATGTGGAACGCGGCTGCTCGATCTTGCCCAGCAGGAAGACATACCCCGCGATGCCGATGGCCAGATAGGCAGCCGCAACGGAAAAGGCCCACGCGAAGGAATGCTGCGCCGAAACCAGATATCCGGTGACAACGGCAGCCGCAATTCCCGAGATTTGGCCGGAGAAGTTGATGATCCCGCCCACCTTGCCCACATCGTTTCGGCCGGCAATGAGTGAGGGAAGTGACCAGGCGACAGGCGCCGCCGCGGCAAGGCCGCCGATCGACACGCTGATCCAGAGCAGGGCCTGTGTGGCGTTGCGCGCATGAGCCGCGCCCAGAATGCCCAGCCCGAACGCCGTACCGCCGATCAGGACAACGCGGCGAACCCCGCTCGCATTCCATCCGCGCCGGACGAGGAAATCCACCAGCCATCCGCCCACTGCAACGTCTGTCGCTGTGGCAAGAAACCACGGCACGCTGGTGTACGCGAACGAGTGCAGCAGATCGATGTGCAGAGCAGAGGACAGATAGGCCGGCAACCAATACAGCAGCATGTAGAAGATGTAGTTATATGCACCCATGCCGAGGGTGAGCCCAATTACCTTGCGTTGGGAAAGAAGCTGGCCCAAGCTCGACGGCGGCTCTTCGCCGCGATCGGGCGTGACGAGCGAGGTCTCTTGCCCCCCGATGTGCAGACGCTCGCTTTCGGCCAAACTCGGATCCTCGTCCGGATCGCGATAGACACGCCAGAAGAGAAGAAAGTAAGCGAGACTGATGGCGCCGGTGAAGGCGAAGCTCCAGCGCCATCCCGCGCCGATGAGAACGATCCCGATGAGGGGGACGCCGATGGCCGAGGCAAACTTGGCTGCCGCGTCGAAGAGCGACGTGGCCAGGCTGCGCTCGCGCGCTGGAAACCATGCGCCGATGGCCTTGGCGTTGGCGGGAAACGTGGGCGCCTCGCCCAAGCCCAGCAGGAGCCGCGCGCCGAACAACCCGCTCAGGTTGGGCGTGACGGCGGCAGCAAAGGAGGCCGCGCTCCAAAGGAACGCCCCGATACGCCCCACGCGGCGGACACCGAATTTGTCGAGGACAACTCCGATGGGAAGCTGACACAGGGCGTAGGTCCAGTTGTAGGCGCTGGAAAGATAGCCGAAGGCGACCTCGGAAATACCGAAGGCTGCAATCAGGGAATCGTGCGAAACGGAGAGATTGACGCGATCGAAGTAGTTGACCAGTACGCCGATGCCGAGCAGCCACGCGATGCCCCAGCGGCGCCGCGGCAGGCTCGTACGCTGTGGCGTGTTGCGCGTTGAATGGAAATCCCGGTCTGCCAAGCGTTTTCCTAACCGTAGAACCGCCGCCATCGGGCCGCTGGATCGACGCCGTGAAATACAGGACCGTTTCCGCCCGAAACCCAGCGTTGAGAACCGGCGAACCGTGCGGCTGCGGCGCCGTTTGTCATGGGGCACCCTTCACCGGTTCCCCATCTCACTCTTCGCCAATGTCTTCGTTCCAGATCTCCGCATGCCCCGCGATGAAGCCCGCCAGCATCTCGCGGCATTCGGCGTTGTCGAGGTCAATTACCTCGACGCCGTTTTCTCGCAGCCAGTTCAGGCCTCCTGCAAAGGTGCGGCTCTCGCCAACCACCACCGCGCCGATACGGAACTGGCGCACCAGGCCGCTGCAATACCAGCATGGGGCCAGGGTAGTAACCATCACCAGGTTGCGGTAGCTGCGCCGGCGGCCGGCGCGGCGAAAGGCGTCGGTCTCGCCGTGAATGCTGGGATCGCCCTGCTGCACGCGACGGTTGCGGCCCCGGCTCACCAGCTCGCCCGTGCGAGTGAACAGCGCCGCGCCGATGGGAATGCCTCCTTCGGCGAGGCCCAGGCGGGCTTCCTCGATCGCCACGGCAAGCATTCGCTGGTAAAGATTCACAAGACTAATGTAACGCAGCAAGTTAGGACCCGCAGAAAGCGGCTTTGCGAGTTGTCTGCCGCGCCACCGGGTTCAGCTTATGGTGAGCACCAGCTTGCCGAAGTGGCTGCCTTCTTCCATGCGCTCGAAGGCTTCGCGCGCCTGGCCCCAGTCGAACTCTTCGCCCACCGGCCGCAGCTCAGCCAGCGCAATGGCGCGGTTCATCTCGACAAAGTCCTTGCGCGAGCCCACGTACATGCCGTGAATGCGCGCCATTTTGTGCAGGATGAGTGGAATTGGAAACGGGTCAGCCGAATGGGCCAGCACGCCCACCTGGGCCACCATGCCTCCGGGGCGAATGGCTCTAAGCGAGCGCACCAGAGTGCCCCCGCCGCCCACCTCCACCACCAGGTCCACGCCCTCGCCGCCGGTCTGGTCAAGGGCCCAGCGGTCCCAGTCGGGGTTGTCGCGGTAGTTGAGCCCGGCGTCCAGGCCCATGGCGCTGGCCCGCTCCAGCTTTTCGTAGCTTGAGCTGATGCCCAGCACGCGCGCGCCCTTGAGCCGCGCGAACTGCAAGGCGAAGATCGATACACCGCCGGTGCCATGGATCAGTATGGTCGCGCCGGGCTTGATCTCTCCGGTGGCCAGCGCGTTCCAGGCGGTGACGGCGGCGCAGGGCAGCGTAGCCGCTTCCTGAAAGCTCAGGTGATCGGGCAGCTCGACCAGTCCCGCCTCCTTGAGCACGACAAAGTCCGTCAACATGCCATCGATGTCGCCGCCCAGCGCGCCGCGGGCTTTGGCTGCGGTCAGCGGCCCGTCCAGCCAGTTCTGCATAAAGATGCCCGCTACGCGGTCCCCGGGCTTCCATACGCTCACCCCCGCGCCCACCGCCACCACTTCGCCGGCGCCGTCGGAGCAGGGAATGCGCGGCAGCTTCATTTTGGGGCTGTAGAGTCCTTTGACGACCATCAGGTCGCGATAGTTGAGCGAAACTGCGCGCACGCCGACCAGAACTTCGCCGGGACCGGGCGCCGGTGTGGGCCGCTCCACAACTTCCAAAGAATCAATGCCAAACGCCGGAACTTGCCATGCGCGCATGGAAAACCTCTCTTCCTTCCCGTTCCCACATGCTCCATTCTGCGGGACGCGATCGCACAAACACCCGTAGAATGAAGATATGGCTCGTGGATGGGAAAGTAAATCGGTGGAGGAGCAAATGGCAAATGCCCTGGGGAACCCCGTCGCCGCTTTCGACGATAACCCGATGAACGAGGAAGAAAGGCGGGCAGCCGAACAACGGCGCGCTGCCCGGACACGGCGAAAGCAGGGACTCAGGTTGCAACGCGAAAACATTCTTTCGCAAAAGACGGTAAATCCGGGCCGCCGCGCCGCTCTTGAGGCCGCACTGGCCCAGATTGATGCGCAGCTTCAGAGCATGGGTTGAGCCGGTTTCCGGAAAGCGGCTGAAACTACCCTTTTCAGTCAAATCCTGCGCGAGGAACCGCGACAGCGCGTCTGGAACAAATTACAGGATTCCGCTCACGCGGCGGCCAGTCCGCGCCGGTCACGGCTCGCGGTGGATGAGCAGCGGATTCGCCTGCTGCACTGGCGTCAGCGACACGCGCGAGATGTTCACGTGCTCCGGCCGCGTGACGGCCCACAGGATCACATCGGCAATGTCTTCGGCGGTCAGCGGCGTGATGCCTTTGTAGACCTTTGCGGCGCGGCCGGCGTCGCCGTGGAAGCGAACCAGGCTGAAATCGGTCTCCACCAGGCCGGGATCGACGCTGGTGACGCGCACCGGCGTGCCCAGCAAGTCCACGCGCAGGCCGTCGTTGATGGCGCGGACCGCCGCCTTGGTGCCGCAGTAGACCGCGCCGTTGGGGAAGACGATTTCGCCGGCCATCGATCCCAGGGTGACCACGTGCCCGCGCCGGCGCACCACCATCCCGGGAACCACGGCGCGCGCCACATACAGCATCCCCTTGATGTTGGTGTCGATCATCTCTTCCCAGTCTTCCACCCGGCCGGTGTAAAGCTTCTCCATGCCGCGGCTGAGGCCGGCGTTGTTCACCAGGATGTCGATCTCCGCCCACTCCGGCGGCAACTCGTCGATGGCGCGCTGCACCGCGTGGCGGCTGCGCACGTCCAGATCGATGGAGTGCACGGCGGCGGCGCCGCGGGCCAGCGCCTTCGACGCAACCTCGGCCAGCTTGCCGGCGCGGCGGGCGGCCAGCAGCAGCCGTGCGCCCTCGGCCGCAAACGCCAGGGCCGTGGCTGCGCCAATCCCCGCGCTGGCCCCGGTGATGAGGACGATCTTGTCCTTCAGGCCCATCTGCCCCACATCCTACAAGTGCAGTTTCATGGCCTTGCTGTGACATGCGGTACAGGCCCACGGCCCAATCCTCCCGGCCAAGACCGCCGGCGATGGCCTCGGCGAAGACTTCGGCCAGCGAATCGGCCAGGCGCAGATGCGCGCCGCGGCGGCCGCGGCCTCGCGCAGCAGGCGCAAGTCCTTCTCGCCCAACTCGATCGTCGCGCCCGGCTGCTCGGGCGGGTGCAGCATCACCTTTCCATATGCCGCATAAAACGGCGACTGAAACAGCGCGCTGTTCACGGTTTCGAGAAAGGTCTCGGGATCGATTCCCTGCCCCTCCGCGTACACAAAAGCATCGCCGAGCGAGTGAATCATGGCGCTGATCAGAAAGTTGCCGCCCAGCTTGACCGCGTGCGCCTGGCGCGGCTCTCGTCCCACAACCGAGATGCCGCGCGAAAGCGGCTCCAGCAGCGGCCGCGCTTTGGCAACGGCTTGCTCCGCGCCGGCCGCCACAATCCACAGGCGACCCTCCTCGGCAACGTTGGGGCGGCCAAACACCGGCGCGGCGACGAAGTCACTGCCCTCGGCGGGCGTGCTCCGCGGTGAGCCGCTCGCTCAGCGCCACGCTGATTGTGCTGCAGGAGATGTGCAGCGCGCCCGGGCTCAACGCGTCCATCAAGCCATTCGCGCCAAACATCACTTCCTCGTTGGCCGCATCGTCAAACAGCATGGTGATGACGGCATCGGCGCCCAGTTCGGCCTCGGCCGGAGTGGCCGCGGCAATCGCGCCCTCGCGCAGCAGCGGTTCCGTCTTGCCTTCCGTCCGGTTCCATACCGCAATTCGTGGCCGGCAGCGATCAGGCGCATCGCCATCGGCAAACCCATCTTGCCCAATCCGAGAAATCCAATCCTCATGAGGCGATTGTAGAGGACAGCGAGCGGTCAACTCGCTCAACACATCGCACTCCGCCGGTTGACCGCCGGGCTGCTCTGGATTAGAGTTGCAACCCGAGAAAGACTTTTGTCCCCGGCGTCCTGGGCAGGGTTGCGCTGGCACAAAAGATCAAGTGAGGCAGCAGGTGAACTCCGAAGACAGAAAAGGAGTAGCGGCGCGCGTAGGGTCGTGGGTTCAGTCGTTCTGGTTGCGGCCGGATGGGAGCACCTGTCAGGTGTACGTCCTCGTGGCCGTCGTGACTCTAGTGGTGACGGCTCTCTTCGCCATGGAGAGCGCGAACGCGGACGCGCTCGGAGCAAGCACCTTACTGACCATTGAAACCTTGGTGCTAGGTTTGACGATCGCATCTTTGGTAAAGGGAATACTGTGGAGGGATGAAAAACTCCGTGGTGTCCGCAACGTGCTGCTCGACACGGCTTTTCAAAAATGCCGTTGCGATGCCAATGCCATCATCATCGAGTCCGCTATGGAGCCGGAACTCGTCGGCAGACCACTTGGAAGAGGTTACTGCCACGTCTGCCGGGCTCGCGCCGCTCTCAAAGAGCACTTTCCAGGGGCAATAGAGACTGAGATACGCGAGCGGCTGGGGGAGTACCGTGACGAAAACGACGGCCGCTGGGTCCTCAACAACCTGCCATTTAACCCGAACGGTAAAACGGGGCCTATACCTGAGGATTTGGACTTAGCGGCCTACTTAAAGCCAGTGGAGTTGGAATGGCACAGAGCTAACGGGCAGTTGCCTGAGGCGCATCAGGCGAAGCCACAATGACGGAAGCGGCAGTAGGCGGCAACTGGCGGAATACTTTCGTCGCCAGGAAAGCAAAATGGAAATTCCGGGCAAGATTATGAAGAAACCGAACGAACAGAACGCACGCGACGCTTTCATTACCATTCTTAAGTCTCTCACGGGCATAGAAGACTGGGAGTCTGAATCGCCTGATGAGGTAAATCGACGCACTCGTGACGTTGACTTCCTTCTGTTCTCCAAAAACGACAAGTTTGCGGTTGAGCATACCATTGTTGAATCTTTCGATGGGCAGATTGGGTATGTGAACAGATCTTACGATATCGTCGATTCGATCAATGCTGGATGTAGAAAGCGACTTCCCCGCGATCGTTATTATATTCTTGCTGTTCCTCCAATAATAGTGGATTCCCTTGTCAAGAAGAGTAGTAGGGAGCAGTTTGTCAGCTATCTCACTTCCTGGGTAGTGGAGACCGCCCCGAAGCTGCTACTGGTAGACAGTTACATACAGACTGAATACGAAGGGCACAAGATAACACTTACGTGTAGTGGGGACCACGCGCATTTGAATGGAAACGTCTGGCGCATACCTCAACAACCAGAGAACCAGAAAACTCTACAAAGCGATAGGCTTGGGCGGGCAGTCAAGGATAAGCTTCCTAAACTGAAGAAGTACAAGGAGCGGGGTTTCAAAACCGCGCTCCTGCTTGAAGACGTTGCCGGTACTCTGTACGGCAGTACACTGAGAGGCTATGAAAGTTTAGAGGAAGTTGACTATATCGTCGTTTTTGTATCGAACGAAGAACGGATGATTGTCGGTAATGTGTTGAAGGAGAAGTCAGTTTGGTATTCGTTCGTCCCAGGTAATAGGAGATTCGAATTCCCTATAGAACCTCAGCACAAGTCTGCAGCCAGGCGGGCGGCCCACCCTTGAGTTCAGCAACCAAGTGAGGGTGCCCCATCCTTCGCGCGTTCTTTGCACGAAGGGCGGGAGAGCGCGAACGGCTAGTTCGGCGTCCCCTTCGTCTCCGCGTCCGCAAACGTGCATTCTCCGCACAGGCAAACGCGGCGCAGATACTCCCACGAATAGATCCCGCTCGAGTGGCCGTCGAGCCAGTCGAACTGGAGGGCGTAGCGCCCCACGGCATGTGCGCTCCTGGGCTTCGGCGGCGGCGTGTACATGGGCAGAAGGGCGCCGGACCTGGGTTTGGGCTCGCCCGGCTTGCGCCCCTCGGCGTTGCGCTCTTCCACGCAGGTGGCACAGGGGCAGGCCTCGCGCAACCAGGCAAAGCTCCACGCGCTCTTGTGGCCGTCGGCCCAGTCGATCTCCAGCCCTTTGCCCTCGGTCAAGAGCACGCGCACCTTCTCCGGAGTCGCGGCGATGCGCGGCAGCGGCCGGTTCTGCAGGTTTTCGCGCGCCTGCTCGTCCTTCGACGCGAAGCGGATGCCCTCGTGGCTCATGCAATCATTTTAGCCGCTAGCCTCTAGCTTCTAGCTGCTAGCAAACCACCTCCGAAGACATAAAGAGGGGCCGATCCGCTCTCCCGATTTCGTTCAAACAATCCTCGCGGAGTCGTGTGTGCAACTAGCTAGGAGCTAGAAGCTAGGAGCTAACGGCTGGAAGCAGTTCACTGCTTCCAGAAGAACCATGCCGCCATGCCCAGCCCGATCGCCACCACAATCCCGCGCAGCACAGGTTGCGGAACGCGCTTCGCCAAGCTTGCCGATGCGTACCCCCCAATGGCCGCCGCGATCATGGCCGCCAGGCAATAGCGCCACACCACCTGCCCATCGGCGATGAAAATGACGAACGCGATGCCATTGGCCAGCAGGTTGGCAGCAACCTTGAGGGCGTTGATGGCGTGGATGTCCTCGTAGCCGAAGAACGCCAGAAGCGTCATGTAGAGAAAGCCCGCGCCTGCCCCGAAGTACCCGACATAGAAGCTGATGACGATTGCGGCAAAGAACAGCGGCACGCGGCGCGGCCCGTGAACCTCTCCACCGGCTGCATGTTCGTGCCGCGCCGCCTTCAGCCGCTCCAACCCGCGCGAAACCGGCCCGCTGACTGCAAAAGTCAGTGCCGCACCCAGCAACAGCCACGGAACGAGCCGCATAAAGGCCGTTTGTGGCGTGTTCAGCAGCACGACCGCTCCGGCCGTGCCGCCCAGCAGCCCAGCCAGCCCCATAAGACCCGCGGAGCCCAGGTTCTTGCGCACGTCCTCACGGTAGGCGGCGATCGAGGTGAGCTGGCCGGGCCAAATAGCCACCGTATTGGTCGCATTGGCCTGCACGGGCAGGATCCTCATGCTCAGCAAAGCCGGGAACGACAGAAACGAGCCCCCTCCGGCGACGGCGTTCAGCACGCCGGCCAAAAAGGCGGCCACCACAAGCCATATCCAGTGCCAGTTGAGGTTTGCCGCCACGCCGGAAAGATGCGTCATGTGAGTCATATTGTAGAGGAACGCCGTCACCGGGCCGCGGCGGAACAGCGAGCCGGCCGGCCCGGTTGAGCGGCGCTTTCTCAGCCGGAAACCGCTTCGCAAAGGCGCAAATCAGGTCCAGGAAAGCCTCGGAAGCCGGTCAAGTATTCACTACCATCAATTTAATCTAATTGCCATGAATGAGATACGAGATGATCAAAATATTAGCGTTAAACACTCATATTTTATGCATCGTTTGTGCTATAGTTTCATCAGATGGGTTGAGCGGCAGGGATTCCACCCCGCCGCAACCGAATTCTTTTGATCCATCAGGAGGGAAAGATCATGGTAATCGCTCGTTGGGATCCGTTCCGGGAAGTTGTGGCTCTGCAGAATCGTTTCAACACGTTGTTCCGAGATCTGAACGAAGGCGAAGCGCCGTTGACCGCAGCCAGCTTTGTGCCGGCAGTTGACGTCTACGAGGACGAGAAGAAGGTCGTCCTCAAGCTCGAAGTTCCGGGCATCGAAGAGAAGAACCTGGACGTGAGCGTGGAAAACCACACCCTGACCATTAAGGGCGAACGCAAGTTCGAAAAGGAAGAGAAGGAAGAGAATTTCCACCGCATCGAGCGCCGTTACGGCAGCTTCTATCGTGCCTTCACGCTGCCCACTACCGTCGATACGGAGAGCGTGGCCGCGAACTACAGTGCCGGCGTGCTGAAGCTCGAGCTCAAGAAGAAGCCCGAGGCCCAGCCCAAGCAGATCAAGGTGAACGTGGGCCATTCGCTGGCGGCGTGAAAGCCAGGGTTCAGGGATCAGGTTTCAGGGATCAGTCGCCCTCTCGTCGCGCTACGTACTATGCTTGCCAAAGAGCGGGTTTGGTGCCGTGGCGCTCGACAAGGGGCACAGGCTGATCCCGTTTTTCTGACCCTGACACCTGAAACCTGACCCCTTGCAATACAAAATCATTCACTGAGGCATCAAGCAATGGCCATTCGTTGGGACAAATTCACCGTCAAGTCGCAGCAGGCGATGCAGCAGGCGCAGTCGCGCGCCGCGGAGCTCGGCAACCCCGAGCTCCAGCCTGTGCATCTATTGCTCGCGCTGGTTGAGGATCGCGAAGGCGTCATCCCCGCCGTGCTGGAAAAGATCGGTGTGCCCATCGAACGGCTGGAAAGCGATCTGCATCAGATCGAGGAGAAACTGCCCCGTGTAGCAGGCGCGGCCACGCAACCGGGCCTCAGCCAGACACTGAACAAGGCTCTCGAACAGGCTTTTCGCGAGGCGGCGAACTTCAAGGACGAGTACGTTTCTACCGAGCACTTGTTGCTCGGTGTCGCGCACCTCAAGGGCGACCCATCGCGCGGCGCACTCGTCGCCCACGGCGCAACCCACGAGGCCATTTTGCAGGCGCTAACCGCCGTCCGCGGTTCGCAGCGCGTCACCGATCAGAATCCGGAAGGCAAGTTCCAGGCCCTGGAAAAATACGCCAAGGATCTCACCGATCTCGCGCGCGGCGGCAAGCTCGATCCCGTCATCGGCCGCGACGAAGAAATCCGCCGCGTGATCCAGGTGCTCAGCCGGCGCACCAAAAACAATCCAGTCCTCATCGGCGAGCCCGGCGTGGGCAAAACCGCCATCGTCGAAGGTCTCGCCCGCCGCATCGTCTCCGGAGACGTGCCGGAGAGCCTGCGCGACAAGCGCGTCATTGCGCTCGACCTGGGCTCTATGCTCGCCGGCGCCAAATACCGCGGCGAATTTGAGGACCGCCTCAAAGCCGTCCTCAAAGAAATCGAGGAATCGCAGGGCCAGGTCGTGCTCTTCATCGACGAGTTGCACACGCTTGTGGGCGCGGGCGCGGCCGAGGGCGCCATCGACGCCAGCAACATGCTCAAGCCGGCGCTGGCGCGCGGCGAACTGCGCGCCATTGGCGCAACCACGCTGAACGAGTATCGCAAATACATCGAGAAGGACAAGGCCCTCGAGCGCCGCTTCCAGATCGTTTACGTCGGCGAGCCCAACGTCGAAGACACCATCGCCATTCTGCGCGGGCTCAAGGACCGCTACGAGCAGCACCACAACGTGCGCATCAAGGATTCGGCCATCGTCGCCGCGGCCACGCTCTCGCACCGCTACATCAGCGACCGCTTCCTCCCCGACAAGGCCATCGACCTGGTCGACGAGGCCGCCGCGTCTCTCGCCATCCAGATCGGCTCCGTGCCCACCGAGATCGACCAGCTAGAGCGTCAGGCCACGTCGCTCGAAATCGAGCGCGCCGCGCTGAAACGCGAAACCGACGCCAATAGCAAAGAGCGGCTTGACGCCGTAGAGCACGAGATCGGCAACCTGCGCGAACAAATTACAACCCTCCGCGCTCGCTGGACCAAAGAACGCGAGGCCATCAACCGCATCGGTGAGCTGAAGAAGAAGATCGAAGCTCTGCGTTTCGAGGCCGAGGAGCAGACCCGCAAGGGCCAGCTCGACCGCGCCGCGCAGATCCAGTACGGCGAACTGCCCAAGCTCGAAGCCGAGCTGAAAAAGCTCGATGCCGCCCAGGACGGCAAGTCCGGCGCCGCGCGCATGTTAAAAGAGGAGGTCGACGAGGAAGACATCGCCAAAATCGTCGGCAAGTGGACGGGCATTCCCGTCTCGCGCATGTTGGAGGGCGAGGTAAAGAAGCTTGTCCAGATGGAAGACCGCTTGCGCGAGCGTGTTGTCGGCCAGGATGCGGCGCTTTCGACCGTCGCCAACGCCATTCGCCGCTCGCGCGCCGGCTTGAGCGATCCCAAGCGCCCCATCGGTTCTTTTATTTTTCTTGGGCCCACAGGCGTGGGTAAGACTGAAACCGCCCGCGCTCTCGCCGAGTTCCTCTTCGACGACGAGCAGGCCATGGTGCGAATCGACATGAGCGAGTACATGGAAAAACACGCCGTGGCTCGCCTCATCGGCGCGCCTCCGGGCTATGTGGGCTACGACGAGGGCGGCCAGTTGACCGAGGCCATCCATCGCCGGCCCTACGCGGTCATCTTGTTCGATGAGATCGAGAAGGCGCACCCCGATGTCTTCAATGTTCTCCTGCAGGTGATGGACGATGGCCGCCTCACCGACTCGAAGGGCCGGACAGTTGATTTTAAGAACACGGTGCTCATCATGACTTCAAACCTGGGGTCGGCGATGCTCACCGCCGACGTGCTCAAGACCGAGCACGACTACGACATTGCGCGCGAAAGCGTGATGAAGGTTCTCCGCGAGCACTTCCGTCCGGAGTTCCTCAACCGCGTGGACGATATCGTCATCTACCGTCCGCTGGGCAACGCGCAGTTGAGCAAGATCCTCGACATGCGGCTGAACGATATCCGCAAGTTGCTCGAAGACCGTGCCATCTCCATCGAGCTGACCGAACCGGCGCGGCAGTTGATCCTCAAGTCCGGTTCCGATGCCGCCTACGGTGCGCGACCGCTCAAGCGGGCGCTGCAGCGCATGGTCCAGGACCCTCTGGCGATGAAGATCCTCGACGGCGAAGTGCTGCATGGCGCCCACGTCCGCATCGACGTCGACCGCAAGTCGAATCAGTTGGTCTTCGAACCGATGGGGCGGGAAGCGATGGCATAACGCCAGCGGTCAGTGATCAGTTTTCAGTGATCAGCCGGGTGCCCCAGGTCTCGATTCTGAGACCTGGGATAGCACGAATCTAAATATTCCATTCAAGCCGAAACTACTGCCTCAGCTCCACCAGCGTCGCACCCTGGCCGCCTTCGTTCTGCGGAGCCTCTTCGATTCCCGCCACGTGCGGATGGTTCTTCAGGAACTCGCGCACGCCGCGGCGCAAAATACCGGCGCCGTGGCCGTGAATCACGCGTACGCGCTCGAGTCCGGCCAGGAATGCGCGGTCGAGGTACTTCTCTAATTCGCCGGTCGCCTCGTCCACCGTACGGCCGATAAGGTTGATCTCCGCGCGCATCTCGTCGGTGTTCGCGCTGGTCACGGAGACGTGCACGCCTTTCTGCCTGCGCGCCGCCGCGAGTGGATCTTGGCCGTCGGGGGCCTGAAGCGCCGCCGAACGCACCACCTCGGCAATGTCATCTCTCTTCACCCGCATCTTGATGGGACCGAGCGCCACTTCGAACAAGTCCTTTTCAACCTCCCGCTGCACCGTGGCGACTTTGCCCATCGATTTAAGACGCACCTGGTCGCCGGGAGCGATGTGGCGCAGCAGATGCGGCTGCGCGTTGGCGTCGCCCTGATCCGCGCCGGTGCGATGCGCTACAACCGTCTGATTGAAGCTCTCCTGAAACTCGCGCCGCAGCCGCTGGATGCGCCGTTCCGCTTCTTTCGACAATTTTTGTTGCGCCACGCGATCCTCGACCGCGCGCACGTTTTCCCGCATCTGGAACTCGAAGTCCTTGAGCAGCGAGGCCAGCTTGCCCTCGAGCTCACGCGCGCGGTTGCGCGCCTCCACGTCGCCTTCGCGCTCCAGCTTCTTCCGCTCCTGGTTCAGCGCGTACTGCTGCTCGCGCGCCGCCTTGCGCTCGGCTTCGAGCTGCGCCAGATCCTCATGCAGCTTGTCGAGGAACCTGGCGATGTCTGCCTGCTGCGAGCCTAACCGCTCGCGTGCGGCGGCGATAATCGCGGCATTCAGCCCCAGCCGCTCCGCCGTCTGAATGCCCGCCGAAGCGCCCGGCACGCCGAGATGAAAATGGTAGTTAGGAACCAGCGTCTTCTCATCCACGCCCGCCGCTACGTTGCGCACGCCCGCCGTGTTCGCCGCATACACCTTGAGCGAAGTGTGGTGCGTCGAAATCAGCGCCCACGCCCCGGCATTCAAGAAGTGATGCGCCACGGCCACTGCCAGCGCCGCGCCCTCTTCGGGATCGGTCGACGAGCCCAGTTCATCAAGCAGCACCAGCGAGCGTGCGTCGGCCAGTCGCGACAGCCGGTCGAGATTGGTGATGTGCGCGGAGAACGTGGAAAGCGCCGCCTCGATCGACTGCGCATCGCCGATATCGGCGAGAAACGCAGTGAAGACCGGAAAGCTTGCGGCCTCGGCAGGCACCGGAATCCCCGCCTGCGCCATCATCGCCAGCAGCGCCACGGTCTTGAGCGCCACGCTTTTGCCGCCGGTGTTGGGCCCGCTGATGATGAGCTGGCGTTCGTCCGCCGTCAGCTCCAGCACGAGCGGAACGATCTTTCCGCCGGTCGCCCGCAACCGCTTCTCCAGCAGCGGATGGCGCCCACCCTCGACTTGCAACAACTCTTGTCCAAAACCGGGAGAAACGCAATCGAACTCCCGCGCGAATCGCGCCCGCGCCAGCAGGCTATCGACGAGGGCCAGCACGCGCGCGCCCTCGACCAGGCTGTGCGCGTAGCCCGCAACCTGCCGGGTAAGCGTGACAAAGATACGGTGAATCTCCTCCTGTTCCTCCTCGATCAGCCGTACCAGCTCGTTGTTCTTCTCGATGGTTTCTAGCGGCTCGACGTAGACCGTCTGCCCCGAGGAACTGGCCCCATGGATCACTCCTGTGACGCTCCGCTTGAGCTCCGCGCGCACGGGAATCACGAAACGCTCGCCGCGAATGGTGATGAGATCGTCCTGCGTGGCGCCTTCTCCGGAGAGTTTGCGCAACGCTGCGCGCAAACTCCCTTCAATGAGCTTCTGTTGCCGCTCCTGCTCGCGGCGAATGCGTTTCAACTCGGGCGAGGCATCGTCGGCCAACGAGCCGTCGGGCTGAATCTTGCGCTCGATGGACTCAGCCAGTGGCCGCAGACTTGTCGTCAGCGCCGCCGAACGCTCCGACAGCCCCGGCAACTTGCCAACCAGCCGAGCCGGCGGCTCGCGCAGCAGCGCCTGCCACGCAGCCACATCGTTGGCGAGACGCGCCACGGCTTGCAGCTCGCCGGCTTCCAACGCCGCGCCGGCGATTTGCGCCTTGGCTGCCAGTTGCGTGGGATCGAACAGGCCCCCCAATGGGATCGAGACCTGTTCTTCCAGGAGCAGACGCACCTCCGCTGCAAGCTGGTGCTGGCGGCCGATCCAATCTTCGTCGATGGAAGGGTGCAGCGCGAGGACCGCCTCGCGGCCTACCGGCGACGCGGCGAAACCGGCAACCAACGCCAATAGCGGCTGCCACTCGAGCGCGGCAAGATCGGCGTGCTCGGCCGGAGACGGAATGGGATCGACAAGCGGCATCTTCAGGAACTATGGTAGCGTTCCGGGGCTCGATCCGGCGTTATCGGTCCGCCTTTGCGCCGGCAGCCGCCATCCGTGCCGCGCGGCTCAGCGCGGCGTTGGCAAGCAAACGCGTGGTACCGAGCACCGGCAGCGGAGAACTTGTGCCGTTCATGAGCAGAGGAATCTCCGTGCAGCCGGGCACAGCCGCGTCGCAACCCTCTGCGCAAATCGTCCGATAGCAAAGAGCAGCTAACTCGGCTGGACACGCAACAATGCCTATGTGGCCGGGTATGACTCGATAACAGAACGGTGCGCTGCGCGGGATTATTTTGTCGCGGAGCCGGTCACCGCCGCGGGAGCGGCAGGGCTGGCCGCGCCGCTCTCTCCTCCGCTCGCGGTCTTTGTATCGGACTTCGTCTCCGGCTTCGCAGCCGGCGGCGCCGGCCTTCCACCCGAGCCGCTGCTCTTTGCGGCGTAATCGTTCACGTACCAACCCGAGCCCTTGAAATTCAGTCCGGGCGCAGTCAGGAGGCGCTCCAGCACGCCGCCACACTTTGGGCATTTCTTTTCGGGTTTGGCGCTAAAGCGTTGGATTTTTTCGAAGCCATAGCCGCACTGCGTGCAGCGATACGGATACATTGGCAAGGTTCCTGCCCCCTCGGCAAGGAGTGGTTCACACACTCTATTGTACCGGGAGGGCGGCGAATCCTGAGCAACACTCGCCGCCCTCGCAGCATGCCGCAAGGATTGGGAAAACCGGCCCTCAATGCACCATGATGGGCACCGAGGCGCTGACGTGTTCCCACGCCAGCGTCAGCGTGCCCTTACCGCCGCCATCGTCGCTGACCGTGTACTTCAGATCTTCCACCAGCGCCGGGGGTTCGGACATGTGCATCTTCACCCTTCCCAGGTCCTGCGCGGTGTCGTAGGCAAGCCCCCACTCGCCGGTCGCCTTGCTCACGATCAGAACCCAATGCGCGGGGTCGGAGATATCGACAAACAGCGTGTAGGTGCCCGCGGGAACATCCAGGTCGCCTATGGTCAGGTCGGCATCGGTCTTCAGCGTCGTGGCGGCATTCGCGCCCGCGCGCCAGACCGGGTAGTGCGGGTCGTGACTGATGAGCCCACCTTTGGTGAAGATGTGGCCCTCGCGGCCTCTCACGCGCGGCGAGCTGTAGGTAATGGTGATGGATTTGCCGGCGATGGCCGCCGTTTCCGTGGCCGGCGGACTGAGCGGCGGTTTTGGCTGTGCAAACAGTGTGGTTGCGGCAAATAACAAACCCGTACATACCAAAACATGTTTCATTGGGATGTTTCTCCTCCGGGCAGAGCCTTGTCTCTTGCGGCATGGCCCGACGCGATGATTGTCGCACCGCACCGCCAGGTTTCGGAAGCCGTCTGTTGGAAAACCCTGCTACGATGCGCCGCAAGACGGGGCATGTCGGACAGTCGCAATAACACCTCGGCAAGGGCGGGACGGTAGTTTCCCGGCCTCAAAACGAGACCGGGGGCGCCCTATTTGGCGTACACCGTTCGTAGCGGCCTAGTTTTCGCAGAAGGAGCCGGGGCAGCAGGCGCCGTCCATGCCGCAGCAGGGCGAGCCGGAGGCGCAGGGCCGGGGCGCGCCGGCGTGACGGTGGCTGGAGCCTTTCGTGATGGCGCCAGCGCCTCCGCTGATGAGGCGGCGGACAGGCCCACCGCAGGAGGGACAAATCTCGAGCGCGGGGTCGGACATTTTCTGACGCTTCTCGAAGCGGGAGGAGCAGGAGTCGCAAAGGTATTCGTAGGCGGGCATATTTTCTCTTCGATTCATTTTACGGGCAACGAGCTTTGAACTGCCAGCTCTTAGCTATCAACTTTAGCTTTTAGCTCCTAGCTTTACCGGGCCCCGGAAGCAAGAGTTGGGGCACTCGACCTTTTGAGACGGCTTGCACTTGCGGTGCGGCCACGCGCTTTGCCCTGTGAAACGCCTCACAAAAGCGGCTGGTATTCTGGTTCCGAGAACCGAAATCAGTATGAACGCAGAAACAAACTACGCTCAAAAGACAGGCGCGACGCTCGATCGGCCGCTGCAAACGCCGGGGACGCGCGCAGTGTGGCTGCTGTTTGCGGCCATCTTCATCGCCATCTACTTTGCGTCGTTGTTTTCTCCGCCGCTGATGGACGACGTGGACGCGGCGCATGCGCAGGCAGCCCAGCACATGGCGGAAAGCGGCGACCTGATCACGGCGAAGACCAACGGGATTCGCTACATTGAGAAGCCGCCGCTGCCCTATTGGGTGGTGGCCGGCATGTACAAGATTTTTGGCCAGAACACCTTTGCCACGCACCTGCCGAATGCGCTGGCCATGCTGGGGCTGGCGTGGCTGGCGTGGCTGTGGGCGCGGCGGGCGTGGGGCGAGCGCGCGGGTTTGTACGCCGGGCTGGGCGTGCTGACGTCGGTGGGGCCGTTTCTGTTTACGCGGTTCATTATTCCGGAGTCGATTCTGGCGCTGCTTCTGCTGATTGCGCTGTACGCGCTGATTGTGAGCCTCGAAGACAACCGGCCGCGGATGATCTATTGGGCGTGGGCCTGCGTGGCGCTGGCGCTGCTGACGAAGGGACTGATTGCGCCCGTTTTTTTCTTCGGAGCGGCGATCCCTTATCTGCTGCTGACCGGACAGTGGCGGCGCTGGAAGGCGCTGAAGCCGCTGTCGGGCTCGCTATTGTTTCTGGCTATCTCTGCCCCGTGGCATATTGCGTGCGGCATCATCAATCACGACCAGGGGCATCCGGCGGGCAATCACCCCACCATCGGAAATGTACACGGCTTTTTCTACCAATACTTCATCAACGAGCACGTACTGCGGTTTTTCAATCTGCGCTATCCGCACGACTACAACAAAATGCCGACGCTGTGGTACTGGCTGGGCGAGCTGGTGTGGATCTTTCCCTGGAGCCTTTTCCTGGCCGCCGTGGCGGCGCTGGCGTGGAAGACGCAGCGGAGCTGGCTGAAGCACCTGCGGCACAATGCCGGAGACACGATGGGCTTCTATCTCGACAACGCCATGCGCGAGGACGTGGCGAGCTACGTGGTGCGGCTGAAATTCCGCGTGAGGACGATCTGGCTGCTGAGCCTGTTCTCAGCATGGACGCTGGTGTTTTTTTCGATTTCGACGAACCAGGAATACTACACGTTCCCGGTGTGGCCGCCGCTGCTGATGTTGATTGCCGGGGTGGTGGCGGGTGTAGAAGAGAACTACGGCGCGGAGGGCGGCAAGCCAACCTTATCGACCGCGTGGCTGACAGGCGCGCAGGGAGTGTTCACGGTGATCGGCGTCTTCTCGGCCGCGGCGCTGGGCTGGGGATTGTGGACCTCGCGCCATTTGCCGTACGTTCCCGACATCGGCACGCTGCTGGCGCACCGCGGCGTGGGCGACTACACGCTGTCGATGTCGCACCTGTTCGATTTGACCGGCGAGTCGTTTGCTGCGCTGCGGCTGCCGGCGGCGATGGCGGCGATCGTGCTGCTGATTGGGCCCGCGGCGGGCTGGCTGCTGCGGCTGAAGGGAAAACATGTCGCCTCCACGGTGAGCGTGGCGCTGACCATGACGGTGTTTTTGATCGCTGCGCACATTGCGTTTGCGCGCTTTGAGCCCATGCTGAGCTCGAAGCCGATGGCCGACACGATCATGAAAGACGGCACGCCGAACGACGTCTTGATCGTCTACGGGGAACAATCGTCGGGGTCATCGTTGATCTATTACACAAACGACTTCTTCGCGGGAAGGCCGGCGCTGTTGGTGCTGCCGCGCTGCGGCCAGCATGGCGAGGGAACCACGCTGCTGTGGGGTTCGTGCTATCCAGACGCGCCAGATATTTACCTGAGCCCTGCGAAGCTGGCGGCGATTTGGGGCGATGGGCGAGCGCAAGTGGATCTTTGCCGAGGATCCGGAACGGGACAATGTAGAGAAGGTGCTGGCAGGCCGGCTGTACGAGGTGCAGACGCTGGCCGACAAGACGCTGTGGACGGACAGGCCGCTGCAGTAGAGCAGTTTTCAGCTCTCAGGTTTCAGTCCACAGTTCTCAGTTCACAGTTCGCGAATTCCCCGGGTTCGCGGCGCGCATCTTGCCGCCGGGGAGGAGCTCGTAAACGCGGCCGCGCCAGAGAATGCGGCGGCCCAGGTAGCTCGCGGCCCAGAAACAGATGCCCATCAGATCGCGAATGGGGTAGAGCACGAGCAGGCTAAACCAGTTGGGGTCGCGGACGACGCAGCGGCCGACGGCGATCGATAGCGTGAGGCGCGTGGCGACAGCAAAGGCGAAGAGCGCGAGGCCCCAGGAGAGATGGCCGAGCCAGGCCGCGGCGGCAAAGGCGAGCAGGCCGAAGGGCATGCTGAAGGTGAGCGCGGTGCCGAGGTGGCCCAGGGGCCTAGAAAAGCGCGTGGACTTCATCCAGCGGACCTGGTGCTTGAGCGAGCCGGCGAAGCGCGCGTGCAGGACCATGTGGTCGATGACGTGATGGCTCAGGGCAACCGCCTGGCCCAGCTTCCAGGTCTCGTTGCCGAGGACGAAATCGTCGGCGCAGTAGTCGGCCGTCACCTTGAACCCTCCCATGCGGCGGATGGTGTCGCGGCGGAAGGCCATGGTGGGGCCAAGGGTGAACTGCATTCCCTCCATGGCGCGCGCGGCGAGGACGCCCGAGGACATTTCGACGCTCATGCCGGCCGCTTCAAGACGCGCCCATAGGCCGCCTTCGGCGGCAACGCCGCGATAAAGACAGCACATTCCGCCTACTCGCGGGTCGGCGAACGGTAGGGCCACGGCGCGGAGGTAGTCCGGCGAAACTCTCACGTCGCTGTCGCTGATGACAAAAATTTCGTGCTCGGCCTCGGCCTCCATTTTTTCCATGGAG
This sequence comes from uncultured Acidobacteriaceae bacterium, assembly GCA_963808805.1. GTDB lineage: Bacteria > Acidobacteriota > Terriglobia > Terriglobales > Acidobacteriaceae > Telmatobacter. Next base: position 167,615 of record CAWEGN010000001.1, read on the forward strand.
ATGACTTTGTCGTTGATGTAATCGGGTTGGCCGCCGGTGGAGAGGAATTTGACGGGAATTCGCGGGTGGCGCGCGGCCACACGGCGTGCGGTCTCGAGGCCGGCGTCGTTGGCGTCGCGGGCGCAGAAGAGAATCTCGTACTCAGGGTAATCCTGCGTGAAGAAGCTTTCGAGGTAGGACTCAAGGCCGGGGTCGGTGCCGCGCACGGGCTTGAAGAGCGAGAGCGGAGGCGTGAAGCCGGGCCGGGCTACGAGTGCGGCGAGCGCCGCGCGGCGTTCGCGCAGATAACCGGGAACAGTCCACAGCACAATGCAGGCGAAGACCGTGGAGGTGATGAGGCCGAAAACGGCCACGCCGAAGAGGACGTAGGGCATGCTCGTAACAGCATAAAGGGAAAAGGGACTCGAAAGGAGTGGGAAAACGAAAGAATCGGGACAGGCAGGAGGTTGTGGTTCAGGGTACCTGGGTTTTTAGCGAGTTCGCGACAATGCCCCCTTCCCTGCCCTGGCACAGCCAGACGGGCGCCCTTGTTCGCGTGGGAACCCGCTGCCGGAAGTGCGACGCTACGGTTTACGTTGCGGCGTGGGGCGCGGCGCTACGGGCTTGCGGATGGGGACAATGGCCGCGGATGAGCCCGAGGCGGCAGCCTGAAAGCGCGTGAGCATCTCCGAGCGCACGTACTCGACGAAGCTCTGCATCTGCCGGTTCATCTCCTCCATGCGCTCGCGCATCTGCAGGATGATGGCGATGCCGGCGATGTTCACGCCGAGGTCGCGGGCGAGGTTGAGAATGAACTCCAGGCGCTCCAGGTCCTCGTCGGTGTAGAGGCGCGTGTTGCCCTCGGTGCGCGAGGGCTTGAGCAGCCCCTCGCGCTCGTAGAGGCGCAGCGTCTGCGGGTGGATCTCGTACATCTCGGCTACTGCCGAGATCATGTAGGCGCCCTTGGATTTGCGTTTTGTGGCCATCGTCTTTCCCCGGATCAACTTAAGCGATCATTGAGTGGGCCCATCCCTGTCCCCGCCCGCTTTCTTGGTCCCTCGTTCCCTTGGTCCCTCGCTCCCCTGGTCCCTCGTTCCCGGCCTTTTACAGCCTGTCAAACAGCGCCTTGCGCGGGTCCTGGGGGTTCAACCGTGCGAGCTCGCGCATGATTTCGCGGCTGCGCTCGTCGTTCAGGTGCGGTACGGCCACCTCGACGGTTACGATCTCATCGCCGCGCTGGCCCGAGTGCTGAGCGCTCTCGACGCCTCGCTCCCTCATGCGCAGCTTTTGCCCGCTTTGCGTGCCGGGTGGAATCTTCAACTGCGCGCGGCCGTCGATGGTGGGTACCTCAACCTTCGCGCCCAGCGATGCCTCGGCCACCGTCACCGGCACAGTGAGCAAAATGTCGTCGCCCGTGCGCGTGAAAACCGGGTGCGGGCCGGTGCGCACGATCAGGAACAGATCGCCTGCCGGGCCGCCGTTGATGCCGGCGTTGCCCTTGCCTTGCAGCCGGATGCGCTGGCCGTCGCGCGTACCCTGTTTGATGCGGAAATCGACGGACTCAGAGCGCGTGACCGTGCCCTCGCCGTGGCAGGTGGGGCAGGCGTCCGAAATGCGCCCCGTGCCGTTGCAGCGCGGGCAGGTGATGTTGAACTTCATGCGGCCGCCCATCTGCGTTACCTGGCCGGTTCCGTGGCACTCAGGACACTGCATGGCGCCGCCCTGGGTCGCCTGGCCGTGGCAGGTGGGGCAGGTCTCCTGGCGGTTGATCTGGATACGCGCCTGGCCGCCGCGAATTGCCGTCCAGAAATCGACCGTGGCCTGGTATTCGAGATCGGTTCCCGGCTGCGGACCGCGCGGCTGCTGCGGATGCTGTGCCCCGGAAAAGATTCCGGAAAAGATGTCTTTGAAGCTGCCCCAGCCTCCGACGCCAGCCCCCTGCGGCGCCTGGTGCCCCATCCCACCTTCGAAGCCGTTGAAATCGAAGCCGCCAAAGTCGATGGGAGGCTGGCCGCCCGAGCGCTGCGCGCGCGCGTAGGCCTCGGCCTGAGCGGGGTCGATCTGGTCGGAGTAGAAGCCAACCTGGTCGTAGATCTTGCGCTTCTTCTCGTCGCTCAGAATGTCGTTGGCCTCGGAGATCTCCTTAAACTTTTCTTCGGCCTTTTTGTCGCCGGGGTTCACGTCGGGGTGGTATCTGCGCGCAGCCTTGCGGAAGGCTTTGCGAATCTCCTCCGGCGTCGCCGTTTTCTTAACGCCGAGCGTCGCGTAATAGTCTTTGTTGGTGGTGGTGGCCATCTTTTCCTTAACTCAATCTCCGGTTAGTCCGAACTGCGCTTGCTTTGTTTGCTTGCAACTCCGATGGTCATTAAATGCGCCCTTGTTCTAAAGACTGCTAATGTTTCAAGGTCGCCTCAAGCGATAGCGCGTTTGCCGTTCCCGGCTTGCCGCCTGTATCCCGACCGCGGACGGATCTCTTCGAGGATCCCCAATTGTTTCATGTCGGCGGCTGATTCCAGATCGTAATCCATCTGCAACCGCATCCAGAACTCCGGCGTCATGTTGAAGTATCGAGCGAGCCGAAGAGCAGTGCCCGCGGTGATCCCGCGCCGCTCCCGGACAATTTCGGAGATGCGCGTTACCGGCACGCGCAGGGCGATGGCAAGTGCGTTTGCCGAGAGCCCGAGCGGCTTCATGAACTCCTCGCGCAGCATCTCGCCGGGATGCAAGGCCGGCATCAGCGCGCCTTCTTTCAACTCAGACTTAGTGGTAATCGGCAATTTCGACCTCGTAGGCATCGCCATCGCTCCATCGAAAACAGATTCGGTATTGCTCGTTAATGCTTTACGCATGGCATCACGCTATACGAAGCGCTTTCTGTACAGCTTTCGGTTCGCGGTCAATGACAAGCAGATAGGCGCGCGTCGGGCCTTCGGGAACGCGCCTTCCCTGCTCCCAATGGCGGACCGTATTCACGCTAAAACCGAACCGGACGGCGAATTCCTGCTGCGTCATTCCAAGCCGTCCGCGGATCGCTTTTACGTCGATCTCGGGCGGAATGTGAACGACGTAGGTGCCTTTCTTGGCGGTTCCTTCGGCAAAGGCCAGTGCCTGATTCAACCCGCGCAGAATGCCGTCAGCAATTCTCCTGCTCATCGCTTCGCCCTCCGTCGTCCGTAAGATTCCACAATCAGTTTCGTAACTTGCCGCAGTTCGTTACATTCACTTTGGGTCAAGTCCATTCGCTCGTTCTTGGCGTACGCCTCCAAAATGTACAGTGGCATATCCATATCGTTGAAGTAGTAAATGACGCGCGCCCCACCCCTCTTACCGCGCCCTTCAAGACCCCATCGCAACTTGCGAACCCCGCCGGTTCCTGGAACCACCACTCCTGCCGTCGGATGGTACGAAAGATACTCGACAAGCTCTGCCCGTTCCTCGTCGTCCATCAGTTTGCGCGTGGCGGCGAGGAACTCGTCCATCTCAACGACCGTGATGGGACGCATTTCTTGCAAGAATCATTGTAGTGCATTGCACTACCCGGCGCAAGCGCTCGAACCTACTATCTGGAGTGGAGTCACAGAAAGTTCATACGCCCCGTGCTATCTTGCTGTCATGCGAAAGAGGACCTTCGTGAGAACGCTTTCCTGCTGTTTCCGGCTTATTTGCCTCATCGCGCTCGGCTTGATCCGTATGCAAGCATTCGCTCAGGACGCAGCGCCCGCTGCGATGCCCACCGACCCCAAAGAGTTGATGCTGCTGGCCGCCAAGAGCAACGGTCTGACCGGCGACGATCAGAAACCCTGGCACATAAAATTCACCTTCACTCTTTTTGATGAGAACTTAAAAGAGACGAACCATGGCACGTACGAGGAATATTGGGCTGGCCCCCGGCAATACAAAATCATCAAAACCGACGCTAAGTTCTCCGAGACCGACTATGGCACAGAGCATGGCCTCGTTCGGGGCGGAGAGGTAACCGATATTCCGGGAACTTTTGGCGAAATAAGCCGAGAATTTCTCCAACCTCTGCCCTACATCAACATTCTGGTGGTTCCCGAAACGGTCAAGCGCGAAATCCAAACGCGAGACTTCGGCAAAACAAAACTGCGCTGCATTTTCGCAACGTATCCCGCAGTAAGCGGCCACTCGATCAATTTGTACGGCCCCACGGCCTGTCTCGACATGAATCTCCCCGCCCTGCGAGTTTACGGTCCTGTGACGGGCGGCGAGACGCTGATTTTCAATAGCATTGCGATCTTCAAAGGCCGCTACGTGGCGCGCGACATTGAGGGGCAGCGAGACGGCAAAAAGGATTTCACTGCGCGCCTCGATATTCTGGAGAGCGCCGACTCACTCAATGAAGCATTGTTTACACCGCCGCCTGATGCACAGCCGCTCGCCCAAGCGACGCCTCTGCCGGTAACGGTGCCGCCGCAGGCCGAAGCTCTGAAAACAAGAACCATCACCGTTTCAGCGGGGGTCGCACAGGGTCAACTTATCAAGGCAAGTCCTCCCGAATATCCACTCTACGCACTGGAAATGAGAATAACTGGAACCGTAGTTCTTCAAGCCACAATTGGCACGGATGGCCATGTCCACAACGCACATACCGTCAGCGGTCCAGATGAGCTTCGGGACGCCGCAGTGGATGCGGTCAAACGCTGGGTTTACAAACCCTATATGTTGAATGGCCAGCCGGTGGAAATACTCACAACGATCAATGTTATGTTCAGGCTCAATCACTGATGCCAAACGAGAAAAGGGCATTCAGAATCAATAAGGTGGTGGGCGACGTGAAGTCGCCCACCCCGCGAGACTTTCGCGCTCTTACACTCCCGATCCCACCCTAAACGCAAACTACGCGTTTAGGATGGGGCACCCCGCTAACTCGCTGACTCGCTAACTTGCTGGCTTGCTCATCGGCACGGCGGACTAACTCCGCTAACTCCGCCAGCCCCGCTAGCTCCGCTTATTTCTTCTCGTCCACATCCACGTACTCGGCGTCGATGACTTCGCCTTCCTTCTTGGCTTCGCCGCCAGTTGCGCCGCCGGGGGCTGCTCCCGCAGCACCGGCGCCGGCGTCCGTGGGCCCCGCTTGCGCCTGCGCGGAGCTGGCCTTGTACATGGCCTCGGCCAGCTTATGGCTGGCGTGCGTCAGCTTCTCGTTCGCAGCGCGGAGGTCCGCCGTTGACGGCGAGCCTTCAAGCGTTTTTTTGGCCTCGGCCAGAGCCGCCTCGACCTCGCTCTTGTCGGCCGCGGCCACCTTGTCGCCGCTCTCCTTCAACATCTTCTCGATGTTGTAGACCATGCCGTCGAGCTGGTTGCGGGCCTCGATCTGCTCGCGCTGCTCCTTGTCCTCGGCGGCGTGGGCATCGGCTTCCTTGGCCATCTTTTCGACCTCTTCCTTCGAAAGGCCGGAGCTCGATGTAATCGTGATGCGCGTGTCCTTGCCGGTGGCGTTGTCTTTCGCGGTCACGTTCAGGATGCCGTTGGCGTCGATATCGAAGGTGACTTCGATCTGCGGCACGCCGCGCGGCGCCGGAGGAATTCCGCCCAGCTTGAACTTGCCCAGGGTGCGGTTCTGCGCCGCCATGGGCCGCTCGCCCTGAAGGACGTGCACCTCGACCTCGGTCTGGCTGTCGGCCGCCGTCGAAAAGGTCTCGGTCTTCTTGGTCGGAATGGTGGTGTTGCGCGGGATCATGGTCGTCGCCACGCCGCCCAAGGTCTCGATCGACAGCGTCAATGGAGTCACGTCGAGCAGCAGCAGATCCTTGACGTCGCCGGCCAGCACGCCCGCCTGCACGGCGGCGCCCACGGCCACCACCTCATCGGGGTTGACGCCCCGGTGCGGCTCCTTGCCGAAGAGCTTCTTGACCAGCTCCTGAATCCTGGGCATGCGCGTCTGCCCGCCCACCAGAACCACTTCGTCGATCTGGCTGGTGCTGACGCCGGCATCGGCCATACACCGCTTGCAGGGATCGACCGAGCGCTCGACCAGGTCCTCGACCAACTGCTCGAGCTTGGCGCGCGTGAGCTTGCGCACCAGGTGCTTCGGCCCGGAGGCGTCGGCGGTAATGAAGGGCAGGTTGATCTCGGTTTCGACCGTGGTCGAAAGCTCGATCTTGGCCTTTTCCGCGGCGTCCTTCAGGCGCTGCAAGGCCATCTCGTTGCCCTTCGAGGTAAGGTCGAGGCCGTGCTCCTGCTTGAACTCGGCGATGAGCCAGTCCACGATGCGCTGGTCCAGGTTGTCGCCGCCCAGGTGGGTGTCGCCGTTGGTCGCCTTGACCTCGATGACGCCCTCGCCCACTTCGAGGATCGAAATATCGAACGTGCCGCCGCCGAAGTCGTAAACGGCGATGGTCTCGTCCTTCTTTTTGTCCAGGCCGTAGGCCAGAGCGGCCGCCGTCGGCTCGTTCACGATGCGCTTCACGTCAAGGCCTGCGATCTTGCCCGCGTCCTTGGTGGCCTGCCGCTGCGCGTCGTTGAAGTACGCAGGGACGGTGATGACAGCCTCGGTGACCGCTTCGCCCAGGTAGGCTTCGGCCGACTGCTTGAGCTTTTGCAGGATCATGGCGGAGATTTCGGGCGGGGTGTACTCCTTGCCCTGCGCGATGATCCCCACGTGGTCGCCCTGCTGGATGACCTTGAACGGGACCATCTTCATCTCGTCGGTCACCTCGTTGTAGCGGCGGCCCATGAATCGCTTGATGGAGAAGATGGTGTTCTCAGGGTTGGTGATGGCCTGGCGCTTGGCCACCTGGCCCACCAGCCGCTCGCCCGACTTGGAGAAGCCGACGATGGAGGGGGTAGTGCGCGCACCTTCTTCATTGGGAATGACTTTGGGCTCTCCGCCCTCAAGCACGGCGACGCACGAATTGGTGGTGCCGAGGTCGATTCCGATCATCTTTGCCATGGTTTTTCCCTGCCTGAATCGAGATTTGCTCAACATGGCAGAATGCCAGATTGAGTGAGATATTGTCAACTTATATGATGTTGATTTCCTCATCAGGATGCAGATTTTGGGGCAGGTAGCCTCGGTGGGGCCGGGTGGATTCCTGGGGGTGGGCGTGGGTGCGGCGGTCAGGCCGAGCGGCTACCGGCTGACTGCGGCAAGGGGAGCGGCGACGGCGAGTGCGGGCCTGGATACCTGCACGACAGCCGGTCAGGAGACCGGCGCTACAAATTGCGCTACAGCTTGACGGCGCTCAGGGCGACGGCGAGGGCTTCTTCCGGCTCGGGGCGGACGCGGAAGTCGGCGTACGCCTCGGCGTAGAGGACGCGGCGGTCGCGGGCGATCACATAGGTGGCGGGCAGGATCAGCCGCCAGTTCTCATCTTCGTTCACGAAGGGGATGTTGACGAGGCCATTCACGAAGGGAATATTGACGAGAATCGACCGGTAGTAGTCGCGGTGGTAGCCAGGGATGGTGTAGGCGAGGCCGAACTGCTCGGCGAGAGCGCAGCCGGGGTCGGTGAGGACTGGGAAACGGAAGCGAGTGCTGGCCGACCATGAAGTCGTTCTGGCGGACTGGTTTGCGGACTGATGGCAACGAGCAGCGCGCCGGACTCGCGCAAGCGCGGGTAAAGGTCGCGCCAGGCCTCGAGCTCGGTGACGCAGTACGGGCACCAGCGGCCGCGGAAGAAGTTGAGGACCAGCGGCCCGAGGGCAAGCAGGTCGGCCGAGCGAACCGGGCGGCCGGAGGCGTCGTTGAGAGTGAACTCCGGGGCCGTAGCGCCAACGGGCAGGATACTTTTCCTCGATGCCGGAGGCGAACAGCTCCTGGACCGCGCGCTCGTTGACGGCCATGCGCTCAGGCTGGACGAGGTTGCGCGTGTTGGCGGTGATCTCGTCGAGCTGGTCCTGGAGGCTAGCGGGCATCGGCCTTCCTAAGCGAACTATCGAACCTGAATTGAAGTGAGCTGCTTTCACGTATTAGGAGTAGCGTCTTCTTTCTTCGCAGGAAGTCTCTTTCTAGGGACTGTATCGTCGAGTTTATGCACGGTATCCTACCCGCTTTCCTTTCTTTGCCTTCGAGGCGTCCATAGACGATCAAACACACGGTTTTTTGAAAGCGGAGCGGGTCAACTTTCCACCGATCAAGGGTCATTTCCACCTGGTCACGAGCGTGCCTCAGGTCTGAGCCCTTAAGCTCCACAATCACGTCGAGGGTGCTTGGGAGCCCAACTATGTAGTCGGCTTTCAGTTCCCCGCGTCTCTTGTAATAACAGCCGTCGTAGTGAATCTTCCGAATTCGTCTTCCACGAGGGTTGGCAAAGGCCGCTCTAACTCCGTTTTCCTCGACAAACACGCTTTTTGCGTCGCAAGACTCGATGCATTTCTCGACCCACTCACATCCTGGTTGGCTAGGAGGCCTTTGTATGGTCATGTTCGAGCCTCAGCAATTCGTCAAATTCATCTCCAATCCGTTCGGAAATCAGGTCGAGGTACTCGCCATCAATCAGACCGCTTTCACTGATGATGTCGTAGGTCTTTCCCCTCTCTAGCGAGTATGCGCGGACGATTTTCCCCTTAACCCAAAACTGCGGGTTAACCACTTTCTCAACGGAGCTACGCATTTTGGGGCGCTTCCCAATTTGTCCTGCGATTATGAGATTGTTGAATTTTGAGAGGATATATGGGCTGTGTGTTGTAAGCACAATAGAGATTCCGGGATCCGCGCGCTGTGCAATCAACGCAAACAAAGACACGAGGATGGCTTGGGCCGATGGAAATAGGTGTGCTTCCGGTTCCTCGATGTACAGCGTTTGAGGGTCGTCCCGACCAATCCTCTGCAAAAGGGCGGACACGAGTGGAAGAAACTCCTGTTGGCCCGATGAAAGATAAGAGAGAGGTATGACTCTTCCGTCGTCAGCAAGAAAAATGGTCCTTTCTCTCGCGTTTTACGGATCCTCCCATCAGCACTCTCGCCTCGGCCCTCAATCGTTCTGCAACGTCTCTAGCTTTCTTGGTCCGGGCGAAAAAGTACTCGAAGTCGTGGTAGTCCCAGCGGATCTGGTGACCGAATCTCAGGGTCAGCGGGTCTATTGATCCGCTTTCCTCGAACGCTGCCAAGGCCTTCCCGACGCTTGTAAAGAATGATCGGCCAGCCGGAATGAAAAGTTGGCTCCCACTCCCCGCACGCCCAATCTTTGCGTTTACCGAATGGCCGAACTCTCTTCGCAGGTGAAAGAGAGCCATGGGGTCCCTCTCCTTGCCCCGCTGTCTCTTAGCCGTCATTTTCTGAAGCGTCGATTTGTACAGGTCGCTAAACCATCCAGGGAGGCTTATCGACGCTTTATCCCTCGGCTCACGTTTGTATCTCTTCCGAATTATTTCGACGGAGAAGAAGACCGTCTTTCTGTAGTGGATCCTGAATCGCCTTGACCCCCACGACTCGTTTGGGAAGAGCTTGGCGAAGTCCTCGCTCGCTCTCTGCAAGAAAGCTTCGTAGGTTTTCCCATCGTCCAATGACCGGAGCGCAATGTTCAGGGTTTCGTAGGAGAAGAACCCAAGCTTGCATAGCAGGCTCTTGCCACTCGATTGGGGTCCGATGAGGACGGTGATTTTGCCGAACTCCAGCTTGGCTTCTTTGATGACGGAGAAGTTTTTGACGGTGAGGGTGCGCATCGGGGCTGATGTCTGGTTCCCGTTGTCTGGCATTGGCGTCCTCCCTTCTTGCGAGAATTCTATCTCCCGAAGCGCTGCTTGCTGCCCAATCCCATGCCGCTCAGCCCGCCGCGCATCATGCTCTTGGCCAGGCCGCCCTTGCCCACCTGCTTGAACATTTTGGCCATCTGCGCGTACTGGCGCAGGAGCTGGTTCACCTCCTGCACGCTGGTCCCGAGCCGGCGGCGATGCGCTTGCGGCGCGTGCCGGAGATGATCTCGTGGTTGCGGCGCTCGCGGGGCGTCATGGAGTTGATGATGGCTTCGAGGCGGACGAATTGCTTTTCGTCGACCTGGCCGGCGGCCTGCTGCATGCCGGCAAAGGGGCCGACCGAGGGGAGCATCTTCAAAATCGACTCCATCGAGCCGAGCTTCTTGATCTGGCGCAACTGGTCGCGGAAGTCTTCGAGCGAAAAGCCGTCGCCGAGCAGAGCTTTCTTGGCCAGCTCCTCGGATTTCTTGCGGTCGAGCGTGGATTCGGCCTTCTCGATGAGCGAGAGCATGTCGCCCATGCCGAGGATGCGGCCGACGATGCGGTCGGGATGAAAGGGCTCGAAGGCGTCGGGCTTTTCGCCCACGCCGATGAACTTGATGGGCTGGCCGGTGACGTGGCGAATGGACAGCGCCGCGCCGCCGCGGGCGTCGCCGTCCATCTTGGTGAGGACCACGCCGGTGAGCGAGAGGCGAGAGTGAAAATCCTGCGCGGAGTTGACGGCGTCCTGGCCGGTCATGGCGTCGGCGACGAAGAGAATCTCCTGCGGCGATGAGGAGCTTTTTCAGGCTCTCCATCTCGGCCATCAGCTCTTCGTCGATGTGCAGGCGGCCGGCGGTGTCGACGATGAGCGTGTCGCAGCCCATGATGACGGCTTCGCGGCGGGCTTCTTTGGCCAGGCGCTCGACGAGCGCGGAGCCGGCGGGCTCGCCCTTCTGGTCGCCTTCGTAGAGGCGGGTTTCGACTTGCTTGGCGACGATCTTGAGCTGCTCGCGCGCGGCGGGGCGGTAGACGTCGACCGAGACCAGCATGGGACGGTGACCGCCCTTCTTGAGCCAGGCGGCCAGCTTGCCGGAGGTCGTGGTTTTGCCGGAGCCTTGCAGGCCGGCCATCAGAATCACGGTCGGCGGCTTGGAGGCGAAGTTGAAGCGCGCGGTGTCTTTGCCGAGCAGCGCGACGAGCTCGTCGCGGACGATCTTGACCACCTGCTCGGAGGGCGAGAGCGCGGTGAGGACTTCGGTCCCGACGGCTTTTGCGCGGATGTGCTCGATCGAGGTCGTTGACGACCTTGAGGTTGACGTCGGCTTCGAGCAGGGCGACGCGAATCTCGCGCAGGGCTTCGGCGATGTTTTCTTCAGTGAGCGTGCCCTGGCCGCGAAGGTTCTTGAAGACGCGTTGCAGTTTGTCGGTGAGGTTTTCAAACATGGGTCAGTTCCAGTCTACCGGAACCGGCGAAAAGAAATAGGCCGGTGCGATAGGCTGGGCAGGAGCCTTGCATCAAGCTTCCGCGGCAATGGGGGGAGCATCGCAGGCTGGTTGGCGGGCTACGCGCGGCGCAAGCGCGGATGGAACCTGCCGGAGGCGCAATGCAACAACTGATTGAGGGGCACAAGCGGTTCCTCGCCGAGGTGTTCCCGGCAAAAAAGAGCCACTTTCACCTATTGGCAGAGGGGCAGTCACCGGAATGGCTGTTCATCACCTGCGCCGATTCGCGCATTGTGCCGGACCTGGTTCTGGCGACGGAGCCGGGCGATCTGTTCATCGCGCGCAGCATCGGGAACGTGGTCCCCGTTGCGAGTCATGACGTGGACGGCGTGACGGCCACCATCGAGTATGCGGTGGAGGTGCTGAAAGTGAGGCACGCGATTGTGTGCGGGCACTCGGATTGCGGAGCACTGAAGGCGGCGCTCGATCGCACGAGCCTGGAGAATCTGCCCCAAGCGCGACGCTGGCTGGAGCACGTGCAGTCGGCCTTCGCATACAAGCAGCCGCTGAACCCAGCCGAAGGCGACAGCGCGGAGCTGGCGTCGCTGATTCGCGGCAACGTGGTGGCGCAACTGATGAACCTGCGCGCGCAGCCTGCGGCGCGAAGCGCGGTGGCCGAAGGCCGGCTGACGGTGCATGGGTGGTATTACGACATTCTGAGGGGGCGGATTGAGGAGTATGACGAGCAGCAGCTGAAGTTCTTACCTCTGCTGCGGTGAGTGCCCGCAATCAACGCAACACTTCGCCCTCAGTACGCACCATATTTATTCGGCGCCTGTTTGCCCGCGGCTTTGGGGTGGTCGCGCGCCGTCTTTACGAAGTCGTGCGTCAATTGGATGTGCGCCACCTGCGCCGCCAGAATCTCGCGAATGTCTATGGGCAGGTAGGTCTCCATGGCTTTGCTGTAGATTTCGTTGACTGCGTCTTCGCCCTGCTCGGCCATGACCAGCAGCGTGTAATCGCCGCCCACGAACCTGGACTTGATGCGTGCCCAAGTGCGGTGAAGGGCCGCTGCCGTGCTGCCTCTCTCTCGGAATCTGCTCACGCCTCGCTGGCTGAGGGCCGTTTCCAGTTGGCTAATAAATTCCGCGCGCAGCAGCGACTCAGCGAAGAAGTAGCGCTTGAGCGTTTGATCCTGAAGCCTTTCGCCCACCGTGACAAGCCCTTCCTGGCTATCGACCAGGATTTCTATCACGCTCTGTACGGCAGTCTCCGATTGCAGAGCTTCTGCGCGGGGTTGCGGCATAACGCACCTCCGGGGGAAGAGCCTGTCCCCGCTATAAGCCAAATGCTTAAAGCCGCTAAGATGGCCGGCGACGCGCTGTTTGCATGAGATGACGCGCGCCGGTGTGGCCCTTAACCGCAAGCCTGGCGACCTATGTTGCGATCGCCGATTGCCGCGGGTGAGCGGAAGGAACCTACAGTGGGGGAGGGAGAAAAATCTCGAACCGCCCCGGCCCTTCATTTGACAGCTGAACGCTTTCCATGGTGCCACTCCATCCTGCTTAGGCTCTTAGACGCCGGACGAGGGCAAACCGGTTGCATTACTGTACCACGCTTTCTGGTCTATTTCCTTCCCAAATTCCGATCTTGAATTGCAACTTACATGGCAAGCATCCCTAAGTTGCTAATAGAGAGCCTTTTGCGGAGCGTCACAGCATCGTGCTCGAACTCGGAATGGCTACATGCCATGTGGACACCGCACCTTCCGATTCATCGCCGGATTCCCTTTCGCCCGAAGCACGCGGGCCGCAGTCCTCTCACTGGCCCGTTTGCCTGGCCTCAGAATATTTGACGCACTTACTTCGAATTGGTGACGCGACGGCCCGGCTGACGCTGCTCGGGTTGTTTTACGACATTCTCGCGGGGCGGGTTGAGGAGTACGACGAGGGGTTGAAACGGTTTGTGGGGCTGGTTAATTGAGCCGATAAGGGAGACAGTGGGGAACTTGGCTCTGGTTTAAGCGGGACATGCGGAGCTATCATCTGCCAGGAAGGAAGATCCGAACTGACCATGAGCGATCCAGAGATCAATGTCCATGTTCTTGATGCGGCCTATAAGCCTTTCCCGAACGTTCGCGGAGTGGGCGTCGAGCACGTCAGCTGATACGGTGCGATGGGACCGCTATAATGCGGCGCTACAGAAAGGGCCGGACCGCTTCTATCGAGCATTGAAGCGGGCGCGAGAGGTGGTGAAACGAGCGGCGGCATTGGATACGGGCGCAATAGAGGGATTGTACGAGGTGGATCGCGGGTTCACATTTACCGTTGCGTTTGAGACAGCGGCATGGGAGGTGAAATTCGCTCGAGAAAGGGCGAACATGTTCGATCGCTCTTTGAAGCGCAGATGCTCGCCTACGATTACGTACTGGATCTGGCAACCAAATCTGAGCCGATCACAGAAGCTGCAATCCGCAAGTTGCACGAAGTGGTATGCAGCGCCCAGGAAACATATCGCGTCATCACGGCCATTGGGTTCCAGGAACAAGCCCTTCCGAAAGGGCGCTATAAGGTACTGCCGAACCACGTGGCACATACACGAGACGGAGCGACGCACTCCTATGCACCGGTGGACGTAACGCCTGCAGAAATGGCTCGGCTATTGAATGAGATTCGCAGCGATGCCTTTCAAAAGGCCCATCCGGTGATGCAGGCTTCGTATGCCCACTACGGACTCGTCGTCATCCATCCTTTCGCGGATGGAAACGGTCGCGTGGCCCGAGCGCTGGCCTCGGCGTTCACCTATAGGGCGATCTCAATGCCAATCATGATTCTGTCTGAACAAAGAGCGCCTATCTGGATGCGCTGGAGGCTGCGGACAAGGGCGAGTATCAGTCTTTCGTTGATTTCATGCTCTTCCGGTCGCTCGATACATTGAAGCTGATAAACGAAAGCTTCCTCGGTGCACTGTCGCCAACCGTCGACGAGGGGCTAGCGGCAATCAACAGGCTATTTGTGACGAGGGGCGGGTACTCGCAGGGGGAGGTCGACGAAGCCGGAAATCGGCTCATGAATTTGGTCACAGAGGAGCTGACGATAGTCTTAGCTGGGAAGACGGGAACGAATCTAATGGGAAGGGCTGGCCCTTTCGTCACCGGCAATAGAGAATCGTCCCCGAACAGGGCTATCGCATGCCAGCCAGCGCTGATCGCGACTTGACTTTGCTCCATGTTGAGCTCAGCACATCATCGCCTGCCTACGCGAGGGTATATAGGAATTTCGTATTGTGGCTTCCGGTTGACGCTGCCGGCGATGACGATATTCACTTACTTCGGATCTTCGACGAGAACGCTCGGCTTGGGGAAATTCGGGTCGGGGGAACTCGGATCGTGGCCCCCGACGCGTGCTGAAAGGGTCTTTTCGGCCCGCATGGATGAACTCGTACCCGCAGTTTCGGGTGTTCTTCAGATTCGCGCCGGTCTGGTTGCACAGCGAGTAGTCGGCGAGATGCTTGCGGAATTGACGCCCCTTGCGGAGAAGGCCCTTCACGGGCAGACATAGTTGCGGCAGAATCGCCCTCAGTGCGCGCCGGGCGGCGGCGCCGAGTGGCTCGGCCGGCTTCTTGAACAGCCACGTGCACGGCGGCGCAGATGAGGGCCAGTACCGCGGTCCAGCGGAAGACGTCGACATAGGCGAGCTGGCGGCCTGCTGCTGCATGAGCCCGTAGATCAGGCCGAAGGAGCCGGGGCGCGCGCCGGCCGGGCCGATGTGGTGGCTGAGATAGGCGGCGATCATTGCGGACTTCTGCTGCAGCGACGGGCGCTGACGGCGAGAGGTGCGCGCTCAGGTACGGTCTGGTGAAGGTCGGCGCGGCGGATGATCGCCGTGGTGGCCATGGCGATGCCGATGGACCCGCCGATGTTGCGCAGCATGTTGAAGAGCCCGGTGGCGTTGCCCATCTCGTTCCTGGAGATGGTGGAGGTGGTCATGGTGGCCAGCGGCACAAAGACAAAGCTGAGCGCGAAGCCGGTGAGCGGTGATGGGAATGCAGCAGCGTGTAGGGGCCGATGGACGAGATTGACTGTCGCCGAAGATGTAAGCGCAGACGGCGAAGCCGAGAAAGCCGGCGCAGAGCAGCTTGCGGTTGTCGATGCGGGAGCCGAGAAAGCCGATGATGGGCGAGCCGATGAAGGCGCCCACGCCGCGGGGAAAGACAACCAGGCCCGCGGTGAACGCCGTGTAGCCGAGAATCTCCTGGTAGTAGAGCGGCAGGATGGCAATGGTGATGTAAATGCACATGCCCAGCATGGCGATCATGAGGCAGCCGGTGCGGAAGTTGCGGTCCTTGATCACGTGCAGGTCGACAAGGCCTTTGGGATTGGCCCAGGAGCGCCAGATCCACAGCAGCAAGCGCGACGACGAGCGCCGCCACCGCCCAGCGCACCCAGACGGCGCCGAACCAGTCGTCCTCCTGGCCTTTGTCGAGCACGATCTGCAGGCAGCCGGTCCACACGACGAGCAGGCCGAAGCCGATGTTGTCGAAGGCGCCCACCTTGGCGTTCTTGATGTAGGGCGGGTCGTGGACGAAACGGCTGATCATGATGACCGCGAGAATGCCGACGGGAATGTTGATGTAGAAGGCGTAGCGCCAGCTCAAGGTGTCAGTGAGCCAGCCGCCCAGCGTGGGACCGAGCACGGGAGCGAGCACGATTCCCAGGCCGTAGGCGGCCATGGACTTGGAGCGGTCTTTGAGCGAGAAGCTTTCGAGCAGGATGGATTGCGACAGAGGCTGCAACGCGCCGCCGCCCGCGCCCTGCATGACGCGGGCCAGCAGGATGACGGCCAGCGACGGCGCCGCGCCGCAGAAGAACGACGCGACGGTGAAGATGATGACGCAGGTGAGCAGGAAGCGCTTGCGGCCAAAGCGCCGGGCAAACCAGTTCGAGGCGGGCAGAATGACCGCGTTGGCAACCAGGTAGCTGGTGAGGACCCAGGTGGCTTCGGAGTTTGAGGCCGAGAGCGAGCCGGCGATGTAGGGCAGCGCCACCGAGGCGATGGCGGTGTCCAGCACCTCCATGAAGGTGGGAAGCATGACCGAAACCGTGACCAGCCACGGGTTAACGCCCTGGGTGAGCGGATAGCGAGCTTGTGCGGCGGCCGTGGTCATGCGACAGGAGGCTCTTTTGAGGGTAAACGATGGGCCACGATGCGGCTTGTGGCCCGGGCCGTCCGGCGGGCGGACCTGCTCAGGGCCGGTTCAAACTCCGGGCCGTGGATTTCCGTGCCGCTTGACACAATGGGCCGAGCCCTTGATGCTAAACAGTTCCGGTTCTTTATGTTTCAGCCCAGGAGGATTCCAGGTTTTGCGGGTTCGCGTCTTCTATCACGACAAATGCTTTGACGGAGCTTGCTCGGCCTCGCTGTTCACGCGCTTTCACCGCGAGTGCATCGCGCCGGACGCGAGCTACGACTATCACGGGCTGGTGCACCGCGCCGGCGCGCTCTTCGACGAGAGCGAGTTCACCGGCGACGAGAATGCCATCGTGGACTTCAAGTACTCGGCGTCGCCGCGCATCACCTGGTGGTTCGATCACCACCAGTCGGCATTCCTGACGCCGCAGGATCACGAGCACTTCCTGGCCTGCCAGCGCGACCCCGTGTGCGCGGCGCGCAAGTTCTTCGATCCCAACTACACCTCGTGCACCAGTTTTCTGGCCCACATCGCCAAAACGCGCTACGGCTTCGACACCGCTCCGGTGGCGGAGCTGATTCACTGGGCCGACATCGTGGACGGCGCGAAGTACGAGAGCCCCGAGGCCGCCGTGGAGATGGCCGCGCCGGCCATGAAGCTCACGCTGATCATCGAGGCCGCGCAGGATCCGGAGTTCATTCCGCGGCTGATCCCGCTGCTGACGGAGATGCCGCTCACCGAAGTCTTGAGCCAGCCGTTTGTGGCGGGACTGCTGCCGCCGCTGCTCGAGCGCCACCAGCAGGCGCTGGAACTGATCCGCAGCCGCGCGGAAGAGCGCGACGGGACGATCTTCTTCGACATCACCGACCATCCGCTGGAAGGATTCAACAAGTTCATCCCCTACTACCTGTATCCGCAGGCGACGTACTCCATCGGCTTGTCGAAGTCCAGCTTCCGCACCAAGGTGGCCGTGGGATCGAATCCGTGGACCAAGGCCGATCCCAAAAAGATGGTGAACCTGGCGCAGATTTGCGAGCGCTACGGCGGCGGCGGGCACGCGCGCGTCGGGGCCATCAGCTTTCCGCCCGATAAGGAAGCGGAGGCGCGCGCGGCGGCTGCGGAGATCGTGGCGGAACTGCGCGCGAAGAACCCGCTTTGAGACTTGCCCGGTCCCCTGGGTTGCTCCCTGAGCACATCTTCTCGATGAGCGATTATCTTTTCGCTTACGGAACCCTGCAGCCCGGCCGCGTGCCGGCAGAAGGTCGCGCCTCTGGCCGGCAGGCTTCGGCCGGTAGGCAGGGGCTTCGTCCGCGGCGTGCTCTACGATCTGGGCGGCTATCCCGGCGCGGTGCCCGATGCCGGGGCAAAGAGCAGAATTGCCGGGATCGTGATGGAACTGCCGGAAGACGAGAACATGCTCGCGCGGCTCGACGCCTACGAAGGCTTCGATCCGAAGTCTCCGGACACAAGTGAGTATGTTCGCGAGCGGCAGGTTGTGGATCTGGCGGCGGGCGGAACGCTGGAGTGCTGGTTCTACCGGTACAACCGGGAGCCGCGGGACGCTTCTCGAGTGGAGAGCGGGGCGTGGGGGAAGTAAGGCGGACCGGAGTCAGAGTTCCGGACCTGCGGAGCGTTTCTTTTCGTGAGGAATTACAGGCTCCGATGACATAATGAGAGCCATCATGCTGGCCAAACTATGGGAACATCTGCACGGCTACGATAGGTGGGTACCGGCTGAGGCGACGATCGAGTCTTCTGAGCTTGCGAAGATCGAAGTTGGCCCGGCAGCAGGAAAAGGCGCCAAGCAGCCCCTCACTGAATGGCGGTCCTTTTGCACAATCTCATGGGTCGATCCAGACGGCAGGAAGCACACGGCCAGATTCGAAGTGGGTGAAGAGCTCGCCGCTGTTCCAGCTTTACGACGGTCAAACTGTGGGTATCCGCTACAATCCCGGTGCGCCCGACGAGTTCTATCTTCCCGGTGTGCGCAAGTCGAAGGTGATTTCGACACTGAAATGGTGGACTTTGACAGTCTTGGTTGCCCTGATCCTCCTGCTCTTCCTGTTTATTCATTGAGTCACATCGCGGGAATTGATTCCTCACAGCCCCAGTTCGCCGGCCCGCCTCTTCATCGCCTCAATGCAGAAGGCGATGTGGGTGTCGAGATCGACGCCCAGCTCGGCTGCCCCCTGCACAATGTCTTCGCGGTGGACGCCGCGGGCGAACGCTTTGTCCTTCATCTTTTTGCGGACACTGCGCGCTTCGACCTCGGCAATGGATTTGCCTGGCTTCACCAGGGCGCAGGCGGTGAGGAAACCGGCCAGCTCGTCGCAGGCGAAGAGAGCCTTGGCAAGGTGCGACGTGCGCGGCACGCCAGAGTATTGCGCGTGACCAAGAATGGCGGTGCGGAGTTCCTCGGGCCAACCCAGCCGCTCCAGTTCGCCGACGCCAACGAAGGGGTGCTCCTCGGCGGTGGGATGGCGCTCGTAGTCGAAGTCGTGGAGCAGTGCGGTGGTGGAATACAGCTCCAGCAGCGCCGTCCGCGCATCGCCCTGGAGCGCGAGACGGTCTGCCTCCTGCTCGCCGCGGGCCGCAACACAGGCTTCCACGGCGAGCGCATGTTTACGCAGGCTTTCGCTCTGGGTCCATTCTGTGAGCAATTGCCAGGCTTGTTCGCGTCCGAAGTTCGGGTTGGCGGCAGCCATGCAGTCCTCCTGTTGATCAAACTGGTTCGTGTTTTATCGGGTTTCCTGGGATCAAATGGGGCTTTCTCCGGTTTGTCCCTAAATTTCTACTTGACAATTATGGTTCCTTTCCTTGAAGGTAGCACCTATCGAGGTGCAAATAAGCGCCCCGGAGTCCAACGCTCTGGCACTCCGCGCATCCAGGATGGCTACTTCCTTAGTAAGCGTGGAAACACGTGAAGTGGTGCGGTGCGAGTACTGCAGGCTGATGCAGTATAGAACCAGCAATTCCCTTTGCAGAAGGTGCCACAGGCCACTTGATATCGAGGAGCCGGTGTATTTGGCGCCACGGCTGGTGACCAGCACACCCCTGCCGGATTGCAACGAGGCAGGGCTGCAGGTGGCCACGCAGGTACGCGAGATGCGCAGGGCGCGCCACCTGAGCCAGCGGCAACTGGCGGGGCGTATGCAGGTGCCGCGCACCTACATTTCCAAAATTGAGAACGGCAAGGCGGTTCCGACGCTGGGCTCGCTGGAGCGGCTGGCCACGGCCCTTGAAGTGGAAGTGCGCCAACTGGTTCGCGACGCCCGCAGCCGCCGGGATGAAGAGGTGACAGCGATCCTGAGCGACCCGTTTCTGGCCGAGGTGGCCGCGCTGTTGCCGAATCTGGATTCGCTGCACCGGACGCTCTTGTTCGGCGCAGTGCGGGACGCGGCGGTGGGCCGCCGCCGCACTGCCTAGAGCTACCAGGCAAGGGAGCGCCCTGCACAAACGCCGGCGGCGCGCCACCGGGCCGTGTCACCGCGCGTATGTCATTCCGGGACGGCGCCGGGACTTCGCATTGCGGAATTCGGGAAAATGCTTTACGGTCGATGGTGTAACTGCCCGGGTCCGGCCGCAGGTTCCTTTATTCAGGCCGGAGATTGGTTCACGCAGGACGCGGCTTTTCCTGGTGCGTGAACTCCGTCGGCGCCACTACGGGACGCCCCACAAGCACCCGCGTGGAAAAGCGGAAATGCGACCTATAGGCGAGTTCTTGTCTTCTTTTCCCCCATTGCGCATCGATGATCTGAGTGCGGAGGAGCGCGCTGTTTATGCGACGCTGAAGCCCGAGCGCATACCCCAGCATGTAGCCATCATCATGGATGGCAACGGCCGGTGGGCGTGCCGCCGCTCGCTCAAGCGGTTTGTAGGCCATCAGCAGGGGGCCAAGGCGGTACAGGAGGTGACGGAAACGGCCGCCCGCATCGGATTGCCCTGGCTGACGTTGTACGCGTTCTCGCTGGAGAACAATCTGCGCCGGCCGCGCGCCGAGGTCAGCTTTCTGATGCGCCTGCTGAAGGTCTACCTGGACAACAACCTGGAGCGCATGAGGAACAACAATATTCGCTTCCGGTACATCGGGCGGACACACGATCTGCCGGCCGAGGTTCAGGACAAGATGCGCCGCGTGGAAGAGGACACGGCGCGCAACAGCGGCACTACGCTGACGCTGGCCCTGAACTACGGCGGACGGTCGGAACTCGTGGACGCTTTTCGCGGGCTGATGGCGGAGACGAAGCACAAGCACCTGAGTCCCGACCGCATCACGGAAGAGGACATTCACCGCCATCTCTACACGGCTCACATGCCCGATCCCGATCTGCTCATCCGCACCTCGGGCGAGCAGCGCATCTCCAATTTCCTGCTGTGGCAAATCGCCTACACCGAGATCTTCGTCACGGAGCGGTACTGGCCGGATTTCAGAGGCGTTCATCTGCTGGAGGCCATTGCAGACTTTCAGGGCCGGGAACGCCGCTATGGCGGGATCGGCGAAGACGGCGGCGAGGTGGAAGATGATCCGGACCGGATCCGGATTGCGGTGAACTGAGGGCGCGGCAAACATTCAGAGCGAGATGACCGAGTGGCTCATCGGGGATAGCCGCACCTCGTTTCCTCCATCGGCCGGCTTGCCCGCCAGGCGCAGTCCGTTCCAAGTGACGTCGGTTCCGTCATAGGGTTGGCGATTGAAGATGATGAGGATCTTCACGCATGTTCTCCGGACCTGAGCCCGCGAAGTCATGCGGGTGGGTTGGCACGGCGGAGGGTGACGTACTCGGCCGTGAACCAAGCCAGCGCCAGCAGCACGATCAGCGCAATGATGACCTGGGAGATGACGCAATAGAGGCACCAGGCGCCCAGGGCAAACTCTTCGATGAAGGTTAGCCGGAGGGCGAAGCCGAGACCGATCAGGGCGGTAAGGAACAACAGGAACCGCCGGCGAGCGAAGGCCAGGCCGGCAAGCGCCAGATAGCCCGCGATGCCGATGGCGGCCACCGGAATATGTCCGATGACCGCAAAGGAGCTGTGATTGACGATGCCGCAGTCCCACCTGTCGTTGATGGAGCAGGGCTCGGTGCCGGTGGAGTAATGCACGCGCAGCGCCAGCACGGAAACCACTGCGCCGGCCAGGGTCAGCAGAACAATCAGGTATCGCATGGTTTTCACAGCCATCTTCCTTTCAGGACGTGTTGGACGCCGCGCTGTTATCAACCGCGGCAGTGCGTGGACGGCACACCGTCACAATGGCGGCCGCAGCAACAACCATGGCCCTCGCCGCGGCTTGACGCAGCGGAAACCGGAGGCACACGAGCCAGCTTTCCTTCCGAGATCATCCGGAGCGCTTCACGCCCAGTAACAGGTCCGGGCGCTACCCAAGCGTACATTGTTACCGCGTGCAAATGTCTCAAGGCGCCGTCGCCAATATCGACGAGGACCACGTCCATGCAACCCTGTCCAACGAGGAGCTTGTCAGCGTTTCTGCCATTGAGCTCCTCGTTTCTGATGAATTCGGGCGTTGTGCTTTCAGTGCACGAAATCATGGTCCATCGGCCTTGCCGAAATGCGAGGACATCGGCGCATCGGCCCGGCCGGCCAGCCGACATCATTATCTCAACGCTGCCCATACGATCTCCTTGTACCTGCGCAATGGGGAATGTTTCTCGTTTTATCGAGCCTGTTGTGCTGCGGATTCTCAAGAAGAAGCGGCGCAATGACGTTTGCAATTGGAGCCTTAGAGTGGGTTCAGGCCGCCCCGGCGGTGTATGCTCAACCGTGAATGAAACGCATTGTTACCGCTGCTGTTCTGATTCCTATTACCCTCGTTCTGGTGTTTCTGGGGCCGAGGTGGCAGTGGCTCTTCACGCTGGCCGTGGCCGTGGTTGCGGCGCTGGCAGGATGGGAGTATCTAGGCCTGAGCCGGCGCTGCGGGGCGAATCCGCCGCGAACTGCGACGATCCTGGCGGTCGTTGGCCTGTTCGCTGCCTACATTGCCTGGCCGGATTCCGATCACCTTCTGCCCATCTTCGGCATTCTTGGCTTGTGCCTGCTGGTGTATTGCACCTTTTTCAAGCCGGTTGAGGAGACGATCGCGAGCACCTCGGCGTCGATTTTCTGCCTGCTCTACCCAGGGTTTACGCTGCTCGCTCTGCCCATGTTGCACGAACAAGCCAATGGACCCTCGCTGGTGGCGTTTTTGCTGTGCGTGGTGTGGGTAGGAGACACATCAGCTTACTACGTTGGCCGCGCCTGGGGCCGGCACAAGATGACGCCTTCGCTGAGCCCGGGCAAAAGCTGGGAAGGGGCAGTGGCTTCAGCGGCTGGGAGCATACTGGTTGCGCTGGCGCTCGTGGGGCTTGCCGCTCTGTTGCAGGAGCCGTGGAATTCGGCTGTCCTAACGTGGCTGGAGCGGGTGTATCCCTCTGCGGTTCTTTCGTATCCGGATGAGATCTGGTATTGGCTGGGGCTGGCCGCCCTGATAAACGTGGCCGGACAGGTGGGCGATTTGGCTGAGTCGGCGCTGAAGCGATCGGCGGGAGTGAAAGATTCGGGCGACCTGTTGCCCGGTCACGGAGGGGTGCTGGACCGCATCGACGCGCTACTGCTCGCCGGCCCGGTACTATGGTACGCACAAGTGATTCATCAGAGGTTTTAGAATAGCTTCTAGCTGCTAGCTCCTAGCCTCTAGCTCATTCCTGGAATTCTTGACGCCCGGGCATTTTAAGAATTCTCCTGCCTGTCGAGTTCACCCAATGGGCACGAGCGAATCGCGATGCAAGCCGATTGCGCTGACTCAAAGTAGCTGGGAGCTAAAAGCTAGAAGCTAGGGGCTGTTCCTTGAAGCGACTCGCCATTCTCGGTTCCACGGGCTCCATCGGGCAGAGCACCCTCTCCATCGTCGAGCAGTTTCCCGAGCGGTACGCAGTGGCCGCGCTGGCCGCCGGCCGCAACGTGGATGAAGCCTTTGCGCAGGCCGTGCGCTGGCGGCCGAAGGTGGTTTCACTGGCCACGGAAGAGTTGGCCGGCAAGCTGGCTTTGCGCCTGCACCAGGCGGGCGTGGCGGGAATCGAGACAGTGCATGGGGCCAAGGGCACCATTGCCTGTTCGACTCTGCCGGAAGCCGATTTTGTGGTTTCTGCGATCGTGGGCGTGGCCGGGCTGGAGGCGACACATGCGGCCATCCTGGCCGGAAAGCCGGTGGGACTGGCGAACAAAGAATGCATGGTAGCTGCCGGCGAGATTCTTACCGCCGCGGCACGCGAGCGCAAGGTGCCCATTCTACCCATCGACAGCGAGCACAACGCCGTGCACCAGTGCCTGCGCGTCGGAGCGCACAATGAGGTAAAGTTCATCTGGCTGACCGCCTCGGGCGGGCCGTTCCGCCAGCTTCCGCTGGACCAATTCGAAAGCATCACGCCGCAACAGGCTCTGAAGCACCCCACCTGGGTGATGGGCCGCCGCATTACCATCGACTCCGCAACCATGCTGAACAAGGGTCTGGAGGTCATCGAGGCCTGCCGGCTCTTCGACGTGACGCCCCAGCAGGTGCGGGTGACTATCCATCCCCAGTCGACGGTACACTCGCTGGTGGAGTACGTGGACGGATCGATTCTGGCGCAGATTTCGGTCACCGATATGCGGCTGCCCATTCTCTACGCGTTGGCCTGGCCGGAGCGGCCCAAGTCTACGCTGACCTTCGACTTGGCGGAATTGCGGCGCCTCGACTTCGAGCCACCCGATTTCGAGCGCTTCCCTTGCCTTCGGCTGGCCTTCGAGGCGGCCGAAAAGGGGGGAGCGCACTGCATTGCGCTGAATGCGGCCGACGAGGTGGCCGTGGGGGCCTTCCTCGAAGGTCGTATATGCTTCACTGGCATCCCGCGTACAATTGAAAAAGTGCTCGCGGCGACCGCGGAGGCGCACCCAGCTACCATTGCGGAGGTGCTTGCGGCCGACCGGGAGGCGCGGGAAAGGGCTCGGGCGTTGCTCGAGTAAAACTGAGGTTGGGTAGCTGGTCCATTCCCGGGCCGCGAATCGAGATCTGGCGCGCCCCAGACGCTTTGCCGAAGGAAAAACCATACAACGATGCATGAATTTCTGGTTTCTGCCGCTGCATTTATCGTTCTTGTCGGCGTGATGGTGATCGTGCACGAACTGGGGCACTTCACGGTGGCCAAGCTCTGCGGGGTGCGCGTGGAGGCGTTTTCCTTCGGTTTCGGGCCGCGCCTATTCGGCTTCAAGATCGGCGAAACGGACTATAAGGTCTGCCTGTTGCCGCTGGGCGGGTTCGTCAAAATGACCGGCGAGAGCCCGGAGCAAAACCTCGAGGCGCCCGGCACACAAGTTGAAAGCCCGGCCGCCGATCCCGGTTCGTTCACATCTCACCCCCGCTGGCAGCGCATGTTGATCGGCCTTGCCGGCCCGGCGTTTAACTTCCTACTGGCGCTGGCGCTGATGTGGATTTACTACGGCTTCATCAACGAGGTGCCGTCGGCCACGGTGAAGACGACGACCGTGGAGTGGATTACCCCAGGCTCGGCCGCCGCGGCGGCGGGGCTCGAGACGGGCGATGTGGTCCTGAGTTTCGACAAGGTCAAGAATCCCGATTGGGAGGCCGTGTATGAGCACGCGCGGTTGAATGCAAACCAGATGGTGCCGGTCACGGTGGAGCGCGGGGGAAAGACGCTCCAAATGAGCCTGCGCGTGCCGGCCAGCGCCAAGAACGAAAGCTTCGACCTGAGCGACGCGGGAATTTTGCCGCAATATCTACCCGGGCCAGTCGCAGTGGCGCAGGTGCAGCCGGGCTTCCCCGCGGAGCAGGCGGGGTTGCGGGCGGGCGATGCCATCGAAGCTGTTGACGGCCACGCGTTCCATAGCGTCAGCACGCTGCTGGCCTATATGCAATGGGACAAAGGCAAGCCGTTGACGCTCGATGTGCTGCGCAACGGCGCCACGCTGCAGATTGTGGCGATGCCGGCTAAAATCGACACCTTATGGAAGTTGGGCTTTGCTACCAAGCCAACTCCCATCCGCGACGAGCCCTTGTCTCTTTTGTCGGCGTGGAAAAAGTCGCTGGGCTTCTTCAAGGCCAACTCGCTGGTTGTGGTTGAAGTGCTGGACCGGCTCTTTACGCACCGGATTTCGGTGACGCAACTCATGGGCCCGGTGGGGATTGCGCAGGCCGCGGGCGAAGCAGCGGAGACCAACGGCTGGTATCCCAAATTCGGCCTGGCCGGGATGATCAGCCTGAATTTGGGCATCCTCAACCTGCTTCCCTTCCCGATCCTCGATGGCGGCATGATTCTGCTTCTGCTGATTGAGAGCGCGCTGCGCCACGACATCAGCCTGGCGATCAAGGAGAGAATCTACCAGGCGGCGTTCGTGGTGCTGATGGCTTTCATGGCCTTCACCATCTTCAACGACGTGAGCAGGCTGCCGCTGTTCATGCACATCAAGCCGTAAGCGCAGAGATTAGGTGTCAGGTATCAGGGATCAGCGAAGACGGCAGAGTTGCGGTCTTTTCCTGACTCCTGAACTGTGATCCCTGTCCCTGGAGAAAGAATGCCAGTTACCACACAAGTCCGTGTCCGCTATGCCGAGACCGACCAGATGGGTATTGTCTACTATGCCAACTACCTGGTCTGGTTTGAGCTGGGGCGCGTTGAATTGCTCCGCTCGCTCGGGCTTGCCTACAGCCGGCTGGAGACCGACCACGGCTGCATTCTTCCGGTGATCGAGGCGCGGTGCCGTTATCGCTCGCCGGCGCGCTACGACGATGAGATTCTGATCGAGACGCGGCCCGCCATGCTGCGCGGATCGGTGCTGAAGTTCGCCTACCGCATCCTGCGCAAGGGGCACGAGGGCGAGGAGGATACGCTGCTGGCCGAAGGCGAGACGGTGCATGTGGTCTGCGACGACCAACTGCAGCGCAAGCCACTGCCGGAGCGGTATACGGCGGCGCTAAGGGCACTGATGGAAGATGGCTCTATTTAGGCGGCCCTTCGAGGGCCCGGCGTCATGCTCCGCTTAGAGGACTCTCCTGCGCGCTAGCCGATCTCAATTCCGGCAGAAGGAAATTTGAGTTTTTGCTCGTCAACCGAGCGCTCCGCGCGGTATCTTCTGCAGGCTTCGATCTCGTCCGGGATCAAGACGCGGTAGAGCGTGCCGTCGCGATTGGGTTCGCCTTCCTTGCGGATGGCGCCAATGCTCTCGAGAGCGCGCAACGTGTCCTGGACCTTTCCCAGCGAAACCGGGTTCTCATCGAGCTGCGAGTACGACGACTTGACGACGGCGGTGCGCAGGTGGCGCGTGCTCACGCGAAGATGGGGATCGCCGTCTTTGGCGATGGAGTGGCGGAAGAGGAACCAGTAGAACGCTGCATCGTAAGGGGAGAGTTGCGGCTGCAGATCGTCAACAATCTGCTGAATAATGAGCGGCAATTCCAGCGCGGAGAAATCGCGATCGCCCGCGGATTGCGCGTTGGGCTCCGACTCAAGCTCGTTCAGGAGCTGGCGTATCTTCTCGATCCTCTGGTTCATGTTGGACAGAATTCTACGCCGAAAAACCCGCTGTGGGCACAAAATCGAGCGCTCAGCGCAGGACCACGGCGAGCGCGAATCCGTCGAGGCCCTTAACGCCGACGGTCTGCAGCAGCCACAGCACTCAGGCGGGGTTCGGCGGCCATCATTTCCATGCAGCGGCGCGTGCCGGCAATATCGGGCTCGGAGCTTTTGGCGTCGATGACGCTACCGTGCCGCGCGACGTTATCCACCAAGATCACGGTCCCGGGCCGCGAAAGCTCAAGCGCCCACTCAAGATACGCCGGGTTATTCTCCTTATCGGCGTCGATAAAAATCAAATCGAAAGGTCCCGCGCCCTCAGCCGCAAGTTTAGGCAGGGTTGATAGAGCCAGGCCGACGCGGATGTCAACGAGCTTATCCACGCCTGCATTGCTCAGATTCTCATGAGCCACCTCGGCGTGCCTGGGGCTGAATTCGAGCGAGACAATGCGCCCGCCCCTGGGCAATGCGCGCGCCATCCAGATGGCGGAATAGCCGCCGAGCGTACCGATCTCCAGCACGCGCTTTGCCTGCGTGATCTGAATGAGTACCTGGAGAAATTTTCCCTGCAGCGGGGAAACATCGATAGCGGGAAGGCGGGCCTTGCGATTGGCCTTGACGGCGGCTTCGAGTTTTTCGTCGGATGGGGCGAGCAGATTGCCGAAGTAGCGGTCAATGGAGGCCCACAACGGCTTTCCAGCGGTTTTCCGCGGCATCTATTTCTCCCGCGCGACGACAAAATCTGGCACCCAAAGCAGAGCTCGCTTGAACTCGCACTCGGCGAGCGGAGCCAGGGCCTGGCGCGATTGCTCGGCGTAGCGGTCGGCGGCGGCCATGGCGTATTCGACCGACCCATTGCGCACCAGAATCTCGCGAATCTGCTGGCGGCTGGCGTTCTCGAAACTGCGGTCGTCGAGAACCCGGCGAATGGCTTTGCGGTCGGCGGCAGTACCGTGGTCGGCGGCGTGGATGACAGCCAGCGTGGCTTTGCCCTCGCGCAGGTCGCTGGCTACGGGCTTGCCCAGAACCTCTTCGGTGGCCGTCAGATCGAGCACGTCGTCAACAATCTGGAAGGCCAGGCCCACGGCGCGGCCGAATGTGGCCAGGCTGGTTTCCTCGGCCTCGGTGGCGCCGGCCAGGACTGCGCCGAGGCGCATGGAGACCGAGAAAAGGCAGGCGGTCTTGCGGAAGATCAGGTCGTAGTATTCGGCCTCGGAGACCATCTTGCCGAGCTTCTGAATCTGCAGGAGCTCGCCCTCGACCATTTGCTGTGTGAGGCTGATGAGCAGGTCGAGCACGCGCAGGTTCCGCTCCTCGAGCGCCACCTTGAAGGCCTGCATGTAAAGCCAGTCGCCGGCCAGGACGCATTTCTCGTTGCCCCAATTTGTATTTGCGGAGGGGCGACCGCGGCGCACGTCGGCGCCGTCGATGATGTCGTCGTGGACCAGCGTAGCGGTGTGCAGCATCTCGACGACCGCACCCAGACGAATGGCTCCCTGGCCCGCGTAGCCTAACTGGTGAGCGGAGAGCAGCAGGAGCGTGGGCCGGATGCGCTTGCCGCCGCCTTCGCGCAGGTATTCGGCGATCTCCGTAATGGTGCTGACGCTGGACGCTGCGTCGCGGCCCAGTTCCTGTTCTACCGCGACAAGGTCCTCCCGCAGCAGCTCAAAGACCTCTCTGGCCGTGGCTATGGTGAGTGTGCTCAAAGTGCTCCGATTTTATAGCATCCGCAGGGGGAAATGCGATGCGTTGTGTTGGGCGCCTGGGTCTTGCCGCGCCACGGCGGATTTCTGTGGCCGAGGTGAGAGTATCACTCCCGTCAATTGGTGCGATAGTTCGTAAACTGCAATTCCAGACCGAGATCCCTGCTCCGCAACATGGCGATAATCGCCTGCAACTCGTCGCGGTCCTTACTTGAGATTCTGACGGTGTCACCCTGGATACTGGCTTGCGCCTTCTTTTTTGAGTCCTTGACGAGGCGCACAATTTCCTTGGCTTTTTCCACGGGGATGCCCTGCTGCAGGCTGATCTTCTGGCGCACGCTTTGGCCGGCGGCAGGTTCCACCTTGCCGTAGGTCAGGTTCTTCAGCGAGACGCCGCGCTTGACCAGCTTCTGGCAGAGAATGTCTTTCACCGCCTCAAGCTTGTATTCGCTGGCCGAGGCCAACTGGATGCTGTCGTTGCCTTCCAAATCGGCCTGGGAGTGGGTATCCTTCAGGTCGAAGCGCTGGCGAATCTCTTTCATCGCCTGATCGATGGCGTTGCGGACCTCCTGGATGTCCACCTTGCTAACGATGTCGAAAGAATTGTCCTGAGCCATAATTTTCCGATCCTCAGACGGCCGATGGCCTGCCGGCGCACCGGCTCTCTCTCAGTTTCGCACTTCTTGCTCCGCGGGAAACAGGCGGAAGAAGTTTTTGGCGGTGGCGGCGGCAAATTCGTTGGGTGGGACTTTAAGGAGGCCGGCCAAAACTTGCGCCGTCTGCACCACCCAGGCGGGCTCGTTGCGCTGGCCGCGATAGGGAGCGGGCGCCAGCCAGGGCGCGTCGGTTTCGACCAGAACCCGGTCGATGGGAATGCGGGCGGCCACATCGCGGAGGGGCTGCGCTTTGGGATAGGTGAGATTGCCGGCAAACGAAACCAGAAACCCGAGGTCGAGCGAGCGCCGCGCCTGCTCCCATCCGCCGCCGAAGCAGTGCATGATGCCGCCTAATCCCGTTCTCCTCCAATGCTCCTCCAAAACCAGAAAAACATCGCTCCAGGCGTCGGCGGACTCGTTTGTGCCGCGGCAATGAATGAGGATGGGCCGCTTACGCGCGGCGGCGATCTCCATCTGGCGGATCAGCCCGGCACGCTGCACGTCGCGCGGCGCGCCTTCGTGGTAGTAATCGAGGCCGATTTCTCCGCAGGCAATGACCTCGGGCTCGGCCAGCAGGGCGTCGAGTTTGGCCAGGGCGTTGTCATCGGCTTGAGTGGCGTTGTGGGGATAGATTCCTGCGCTTGCGTAGAGCCTGGGGAGGTCAGGGCGCCCGTTGAACTCGCGGCAAAGGTCGAGGGCCTGCTGCATTTCGGCAGGCCCTTCGCCGATGCCGATGGAGAGCACTGCGACCACGCCTGCTTCGCGCGCGCGGATAAGCATGGATTCACGGTCGCCTGTGTAGCGTGGGCTGTCCAGGTGCGCGTGAGAGTCGATCAGCAAGCAAACCTCGCGGGGTGCATGGGGAACCGCCGGGCAACAGGTCTAGTTTAGTGCAATGAGCAGGGCGGGCAGGATTGGCGCGGGGCCTGAGCCGGGTGGGTCCCGATTGGTCTACCATCGGAGCAGCAGATGCCGGCCAAACCCAAGCTCGGTCAGAATTTCCTTGTGGACTCACAGGCAGCCGAGCGAATTGTGGCGGCACTGGGTGAGATTGCCGGCCGCACGGTGGTGGAGATTGGCTCCGGACGGGGCGCGATCACCGGGGCGCTGGCTTCGCGAGCCGGTCGCGTGGTGGCCGTTGAGCTGGACCGCGAGCTGGCCGCAGGTCTGCGCGCGCGATTCGAGCCGGAACGCGTGACGGTGGCTGTACAGGATGTGCTGCAGTTCGACTTTGGAGCGGCGGCAGCGCAAGCCGGAGAACGGCTGCGCGTGGCGGGGAATCTGCCGTATTACCTCACGTCGCCCATCCTGATGCGACTTGCCGGCAGCCACGCGGCGCTGGACCTGGCGGTGCTGATGGTGCAGCGGGAGGTGGCCGACCGTGTGACCGCCGCGCCGGGGTCGCGCGATTACGGCCTGCTTTCAGCGATGGTGCAGATGTACGGGCCGGTGGAGCGGCTGTTCATGCTGCCGCCATCGGCGTTTTCGCCGCAGCCACAGGTCCACTCCACGGTTTTCCGCTGGCGGTTTGCGCCGCGCTTTGCCGAGCTGGGTGTTCAGGAGGCTGGCTTTCTGCGTTTTCTGCGCCGGGCCTTTGCGCAGAAACGCAAGACGCTCGCCAACAACCTGCGTGCGGCGGGAGTGGAGTGTGGAGTGGCGGCAGCTGCGCTTAAGCGAGCGGGAATCGATGTGCTGGCCCGTGCCGAGGCAGTGCCCCTTGAGGGCCTTGCGGCGCTGTGGCGCGGATTGGAGGAACAGAAATGAAACAAATTGTTTGTTTTCTAGCGGCGATGACGTTGATTGCGGGAGCGGCGGCAGCGGCGGCAGGCCCGGCGCCCGAGGCCAAACCGGTTACCGGGCAGGGATGCGTGGAGGCTGGCGTGGAAGCGAAGTGCCTGGTGGTGAAAGACGTGAAGAGCGGCGTCCTATATAACTTGCGGATCAAGGGGACACAGCCCCAGGTTGGCATGGGAATCGAATTCACCGGCGCGCCTTTCGATGGTATGACGATCTGCATGCAAGGCACGCCGCTGAACGTGACGAAGTGGACGCTGGACAACTCGCTGAAGTGCTCGCCGCCCGCAGCCGCAAAACCGCAAAGTCATTGATGAACTTTCGCGCGGGAGGCGCAGAGGGCCGATCTTGCTCAGTCCGGCAGTCTTCCTCCGCACTTTTGCGGCAGCCGGCTTGGCGGCAGCTCCCGGATCACTCCCAGATCGAAGCATTCCGCTCCCGTATCGTCCATCCCCGGAATTGGCATTGCGCCTCCCTGGCTGGGAATCACAATAGGAGGCTGAGTGAACGGGGCCAGTTTTCTCTGCAGCATTGCCGCCGGGATCTGGTAGCTGGAGAAAACCGCCGATGCAATCGGGGCGTCCTGCGCGGCCACGGCCTCAGGGGCCTGCGCCAGGAGCATGATGTTTTTATAGATGCCGCCGGAGTCGAGCGGGAGGGAGCAGATGGCGCCCATGATCTTCATTGGTCCTGCGGGGTTGGTAATGCCGGCAACGAAGCGGCCGCATTGGCCCAGGGAGGGCGGCAGCGGAATCGGCGTAGCGGACGTGATGGTGACCTGCGGAGCAGGCTTGCCGCCGACGGCCGCGCCCTGCTCAAGGATCATGGTGAGTTTCTGTGCCAGGCTGGCGCTATAGGGCATGGATAGATCCGTGCCACCTGTTGCGCGCTGCCCCGGCTGAAACGGAGCATTGCGCGCAATCATGGTGTTGCCGAGGAAGATGGTTTCTCCCTGCGGTCCGGTCATCTGGATCACGGTTTGCTCGCCCTTCGTCACTTTCCATCCGGCCGGTACGCCGGCTGAGGCGCTGTTGTCGGGCGCAGTGTAGGGCTGCAACTGGATCGATCCTCCCGCGGAAGCGGGAGAGCCGTTGCCTTGCGCTGACGCCTGCGCCAGCACACAACCGAACATGACGGCACCACACGCCGCCCGCGCCAAAATCCGTTGCAACTTCGATACAGGGATTCCTTGCATTCTTCACTTCTTTCTTGTGTTTTTTCAATCCGTTTGGACTGATGGGACATGAATCTACGTGATCGCCAAAAGGCGCTCTCATCCGTGACGGAAACGGGTACACGGGGAATGTCTGGACCAACCTCCGGGCGAACATGAAACTCGGAAATAGCTGGCCCGCGGCTCTTGGGAAACCAGCCGCTCCGCGATTCGGTTTCCAAAGCGTATCATCCGATGGCGGCTGCGGGCTATCGAAATCTAAGTCCAGTCCCAGGATGATGCGCGGTGCAAGCAGCCGGGCAGGCAGCGATTGGAGGGCGGCACCCCGGCCCTGATCCCCGAGCCTGGGGAGATTTTGCGCGCGCCATTTCGCCACACCGTTCATGCGCGTAAGCTATGAGATGGGGAGGAGCAAGAATCCGGCCTCGACACTGCTTTGCAGCGGAATTCCGGAACCGCACGGCGCCATCGAGAGTCTAATCCTCAAGGAAACGATGAATCCGACCATTCAACAGGCCCGCCATAACACCTTTCAAGAAACGCTGCTGAGCGCCCGCCGAACCATGCTCATAAGCGAGATCCTGAAGCTGGCCGGCGACAGCTTCCGGGCGAGCAAAACGCGCTTCGCGCTCACGGCGTTGGGCATGGTGATCGGCACCGCTTCAGTCATCCTCGTGGTCACCATCGGCTTGACCGGAAAGCATTACATTCTTCAGCTCCTGCAGAAGATCGGCACCAACCAGGTGGAAGTGGAGTATGCGGGCGGCGGCGCCACGCCGGCCGAACGCGTGATCTACAACGACTTTTTGACGCGTGAAGATGAAAAGGCCGTGGACCAGCAGGTGCCGGGCGTGATGTATTCCTCGCCAGTGCTTTCCATGCACAACCGCCTCAGCTTTCCCGGCGGAATTCAGAAGGACACGGTGGTTCTGGGCGTCTCTCCGGAGTACCAGCAAATCCGTAATCTGATCGTCACCCAGGGTCGTTTTTTCGATGAAACCGACGACTCGGCGCACATCAAGTGCGCGGTTGTCACGCAGCAATTCGCCAAAGAACGCTACGGCAGCGACGATGCAGCCATTGGTCAGAACTTTCAGATTCTTGGCATTCCATTCACCGTCATCGGAGTCTTCAAAGAGGCCGTGAACGACTTTGGGCAATCCGAGATCCAGGACGAGACGGTGCTGATTCCCTATTCGGTGGCGCGCTACTTTACCGGAACCGACAGGGTGAACCAGATCTATTTTTCCATGCAGAGCATGAACGAGGTGCCGGAAGCCGCAAGGGAGATCGTGCACGTAATCAGTTCCAGTCCCCAACACCGGCCGAACTCGGTTTATAAGGCGCAAACGCTTACCGAGCTGCTGGTGACGGCAGCGAAGATCGCAGATGCGCTTACTGTAGTGCTGGTGCTGGTGGCTACTGTGACGCTGGCTGTGGGCGGCGTGGGCATCATGAACATCATGCTGGCTACGGTGCGCTCCCGCATCCGCGAGATCGGCATTCGCAAGGCCCTCGGCGCGACTTATCGCGAAATCAAATTGCAGTTCCTCACTGAGGCTGTTCTCATTTCGCTCACCGGTGGAATTGTCGGCAGCTTTGTGGGCCTTGCCATTCCGCTCTCCATTCGCATCTTCAGCGGCTACGACTTTCCCATCTCGTGGCTCTCAGTCTTGATCGCTATGACCGCAGCCACACTCGTGGGCGTAGTCTTCGGCACCGTTCCCGCCACACGAGCTGCGCAGATGGATCCGGTGGAGTCGTTGAAGTATGAGTGAGGGCGAGGAGCCACGGGACGGCCGCGACGGTGAGGCGCCGGCCGCGGGGCTAAGCCTGACCCTTCTCTATGGCTTGATTGCGCTCGCGCTGGCTGCGGCGATCAGTCTGGCGGCGCTGATTGTACGGCCTTTTTATCTGCGCCGATAGAGCAAGATCGTTTTCCTCACACATCCTCTACAGAAGAGGGCGCATCTGAACCTGCTGAATGTGTCGAATCTTGTCATAACCGATAGGAGGGAAAGATGATAAGACGAGAAATCAACACGATGCGCTCCATCTTGAGACGCTTCGCTCCCATGCTCTTGGCGGCGGCAATCGCCGTACCGGTGCTATGCAACGGCTGCACAGCTGGTGTGCGCGTCTACGATCCCTATTACCACGACTATCACGGGTGGGCGGCTGAGACCCCCTACTACAACCAGTGGGAACACGATACTCATCGCGACCATAGGGATTTCGACAAGCGCAGCGATGCCGATAAGAAGGAATACTGGGACTGGCGGCACAGCCAGCACTAAAGCGCCCGTCGAAGCCGGCTCTCAGCGCTCTTCGCCATGCCGTTCCGCGCGTTCCATGATAAGAACCGGAATTCCATCGACAATTGGATAGGCGCGGCCGCAGGCGATGCAAACCAGGCGCGCCTCTTCGCGGCGAAGATCGCCATGACAAGCCGGGCAGGCAAGCTGGGCAAGGACGGCTGCGTCAAAGGCTGATGATGGCTTCGGTTTGTCCTGCATATCGACCATAGATAAGCGGGAGCAGTACATGGATCACTGAATCGTCGCGCCGGGCCTGGCGCCATGATCGGGGTGCGGCTTGGGCCGGCCGGCAAACGCCTGCTCAATGTGCGCGTTGGCGCCGGAGCGCGAAAACTCGTACGCTACCCGGATGCCGTTGAAGATGGCGCGGTCGTTCGAGGAGCCGTGGCCGATGATGCAAACGCCGCGCACGCCGAGCAGCGGCGCGCCGCCGTACTCGCGATAGTCCAGCCGCTGGCGAAAGTCGTTGAACGCGCGGCGCGACAGCAGCGCGCCCACCTGCGCCGTCACAGTGCGCGTAAGCGACTGGCGCAGCACGTCGCGGACGAAGCGCCCGACGCCTTCGCTGGTCTTCAGCGCCACGTTGCCCACAAAGCCATCGCAGACGATCACATCCGCCTGCCCGCTGAAGATGTCGCGGCCCTCGACGTTGCCAATGAAGTTGATGGGCAGCGCTTTGAGCAGCGGCTGCGCCTCGCGGGTCAGGTCGTTGCCCTTGGTTTCTTCTTCGCCAATCGAGAGTAGGCCGACGCGCGGCTGATGGATCTTGAGCACGGTCCGGGCATACACTTCGCCCATCACCGCAAACTGCTCCAGGTTGTGCGCCTTGCAGTCGACGTTGGCGCCCACGTCGAGCAGCACACACGGGTTGCCCCGCGCCGTCGGCATGGGCGTGGCCAGGGCCGGACGGTCAACGCCGGGCAGAGCGCCCAGCACCATCTTGGCCGTGGCCATGGCGGCGCCCGTGTTGCCCGCGGTGACGAAACCAGCCGCCTTGCCATCGCGCACCAGCTTCAGGCCTACGCGCAGCGAGCTGTCGCGCTTGGTGCGCACGGCGTGGGCGGCCTTCTCGTCCATCTCGATGCGCTCGGAGGCGTGATGGATGACGATGGGCAGGTCTTCGTCTTCCAGGTGTTCGTCGAGCAGGTCGTGCAGCTCCGGCTCGGGCCCGACGAGATGGACCCGCACGGGCAGCGCCCGGCAGGCGAGGATCGCTCCCCGGATCTCCGGCTCGGGAGCCTTGTCGGAACCAACGGCGTCAAGCGCGATGTCGATGAGCATTGGGATCGATTGTAGCTACTTTTCTTCCTTCACTTCCAGCACGGAGCGGCCTTTATACGCTCCGCATTTGGGGCAGGCGCGATGGGGCAGCTTTTTTTCGTGGCAGTTCGGGCACTCAGAGAGCCCGGCGGCGGAAAGAAAGTCGTGAGCGCGCCGGTTGGCGGTACGGCGCGTGGAATGGCGCCTTTTCGGATTCGGCATGTTGCAATTCCTTTCGATTTCGGCCCGCCGGAGTGTCCAGCAGGCGCCTGAACGGGAGCGCGCCATAATAAATTTTGCCGGTCTTCGGCGGCAGGCCACGCATCCTGTCCTAACATATTGAAATTTTTCAGGACTCGATCCGGCCGCGCAACCCCGAAAGCGCCCCCCACCGGGGGTCGGTTTGACCCGCTTCACAGGAGCAGGGCTGCGTATTGCGATTGGCTCCGCAGCGCGGGCAAAGTCCCTTGCAGTCGGGCTTGCACAGCGTCCTGACCGGCAGGGACAAAAGTACCTGCTCACGCAGCACATCTTCAAGCAACAGACTGTCCCTTTGATAATAACCGATTTCGGTTTCCGACGCCGAAATGGAGCGCTCGGGAGCGCCCGCATCTGCGCCAAGGGGACGGAAGATGAGATCGAACTCCGCAGCCAGTGGAATTTCGACCGGCTCGATGCAACGGGCGCAAGGAACCTGGAAGTTGCCCGAGCAGCGTCCCTTGAGGCGGATGTCGGCGACGATTTCCCTGGGTCCGCGGTGCTCGTGAATCACTTCGGCGCGGCCGGAGGCGGCCAGATCACCCATCTGCTCGGCTTCGCCGCCGAAGTCGATCGCGCCCGAGGCCAGACTCAGGTCGAAGTCGAGGGGCTCGCGCTCCAGGTCGAGGATTTTTAATTCCATGGTAAGAGCGTAAAACATTTTCCAAACAGGCGCGGCGAAAATCGGCCTTCTGTGTGTCTGCGCAGGCAACGCACAGCATCTTGAATAGACAGCAAAAACAAGAGCCACCCGAGAGAGTTCGATTGATCTTATCGGCCACAGTATAGGAATCTTCGGCCCCCAATTTGGGAACTTTCCCGGTGGAAATCGCAAGCCGGACGGCTTATCGATTTTTAGGCGATTCGGCCTGGCGCGGGCGCGAGTCGCTTCCCTGGAATCGCTGCGCATAGGGTGGATTGAGCCTGCTTTACAGCCAATGGAACCACCGGATTAACACCTGCGCTCGGAATTGGCACTGAAGATGGACCGCATTCTGCCGATAGTGCCAATGATTCTACTGAGAGGGGACTGTGGCATGTCCTGGCAGAGAAATCTGCCTATATCGCGCATGTTCACGTCGGCCTTCGGTACTGTGTGTTGTCATTGCCTGGCGCTGCGAACCTAATTGTGACGTTTCGCGGCATCGCGCAAAAGAGCGTAGAGGCCAGCGAAAACCATCTTCCATCGCTGCTTCACATCGGCGATGTCCGCGACGGAGTGAATATGGAGCGGCGGGAGATTGGCCGGGAAACGACAGGATGCGCAACAGCCGGCTTTGCGCGTCGCGCACACGTAATGCCGATTGCGCTTGCCTTAACCGGGATTGAGCCGGCGGGAGCCCAGATCTGCAGCTCCGGCGAGTAAACCCAAATTGCTCGCCGGGGCCTCCCGCCTGTTTTGCCGGCGCTACGGCAGCCGGAGGGACGGAGATTTTTGTCAACCCTCCCCCTGCGCCAGCCCGCCGCAAGCCACTGAAAGCAAAGCCTGAAAACTCGTCTCGGCCTTGCAGAGAATTTCCCCGTTTTGCCGCACAATCGTTTCATGAGAGCTGCACCTGAATGTGCGAATTCGCCCCGCAAACCTGAACGCGCTGGAAAAATAAATAAAAGAAATTTTTCTATACCCCATGGGGGTATAATTTCAATGTTAACTCTTTTAGTTTCAACAGAAAGGCCAAGAAATCGCTCCAAAAAATAGCGCAAAATGGTGCCTAATGAGCTGAATTTCGGGCTCACCGCCTCCGCAAATACGTCTTCGACAGGCGGTCGTGCCAGGTGAGGCGGCCATCGTCGAAGAGAGACCAGACCAATCCCAGGCCGAGCGGCAAGGCTGACAGCAGCAGAGCCATTAGCCGCCCGCAACGTTGCGCGCGGCTGGGGATGTAACCCTCGAAGGTGCTGAGCGCGATGCCGGCGTATCTCATGCCGGGTGTGGCCTTGGCCAAGGCGAAAAACAGCGTTTGATAGACCACGCCGGTAGCCAGCAACGCGAGTGCGGCTCCCAGTTCGACGGTGCGCATGGCGGGAAGTTCCCTGACATGGAAGGCAACCGGAATGGCCGCCGCGAGACAGGCCGTAACGATCAGGCTGACGTCCACCACGATGGCCAGAAGGCGTCGGCTCAGTGGCGCAAGCTCAAGAGGAGCCGATAGCGGAACCTTAGGCGCTGGCTCCTCGAGAAGATCTTCTTTGGGCTCCGGTTCCGGTGCGATGCCGGTTAACTCCGAGCGCATCCAGGTAGGCGTCACGGGTTCCTCTACCAGGGCCGCAGGCTGGGTCGAGATCGTCCCAGGGTCAACCTCGAAAATGCTCAACTGCGCTTGAGACGCCGCGGCGGCAAGGGGCCCCTCGGCGCGCCGCGGACGCATTTTGCGCGTGGCAACCATCTCGCGCGGGAATTCGATGAGGTTGGCGTAGATTGGCTGGGCGGCCTCAGCATCTTGAACATGGTCAGCGCCTTCAGCAACCGGAGTGGAGGCAACCGGCTCTTGCCAGGCCGCAGCTCGAGAATCAACGATTGCCTGCCATTGTTCTCGGGCGCGTGCGCGGGAAGGAGCGGACCCGGCCAGCCGCACTGGCTCCGTCGGTTCCACGCAAGCAGACGACAGAGAGCTGGCCTCGCAGAGGACAGGCTGGGGCAGGTTCTGCGGCGCCGGCGCGGGAATGGGCGTGACTGGGCATTTGCGGGCGAGATCCGGCGCGGCCTCCGCCTCCACATCGGGTTCGGCCATTGTGACCGCCTCAAGACCAGCGAGAACGTACTGAACGGCAGCATGGGCTTCAAGCGCGGCCTTCGATGCGGCTTGGGCGGCGCGCACCGCAGCGCGAGCCTCGCCTGCCAGTATCTCGCTGTAGCTGGGCGCATGAGCATAGCGCTCCGCGACCCGAGCGGCGGCGCGCGCAGCGCGGCCGGCGGCTGGCTTGCTTTCAGAGGGCTGCCTGCGCCCAGCGGATGAAGTAGTTTTCTGGCTCAAATGGGCGGCGACGCGCCGATTGACTTCCTGCTTCCATGCCGGAAAGAGAGTGGCCGAACTCACCGATGTGCTCAAAGCTCCTGTGTCCCTTCTGCCGCGGCGGAGCCGTCTTGCGCAATTGCGCCGCTGCGATCGCCCACGCTGCCCGAATTGCGGCGGATACAGCGCAGACTTTGAAATTGACCGGAGGAAAGAAGGTTGCGGAGAAAGGCGGGCGAGGCTCACAGGCTTTCAGCCCGCGAGCAAATGGTCGACCCGAATTTTTGCAGTTACCAGAGCGACGGGGGCCGCGTCCTATTCCATGAAGCCGGCTTTGCTATGCTGAGCCTTGCACCGGTCATGGACTCAGGATGCGTCCTCGTACCTTAGTATGTATCATTCTGCTGGCCGTCTGTCACCTGCCACTGGGCGCACAGGCCACTCAGGTGTTAACCAATGCGTTACCCAAGGCGCAGCGGACGGGCGGCGCCTCGGAGAGCTTCGTGTCTCCGGCTTCGGGCGCGCTTCCTGACGATCCGGGTCAGGAACTGGTGCCAGTGGCCGTGCCGGAGCCGGCGCCTGCAACTGGAATACCGGTCGATGCGGAGGCAAAGCACCAGGAATGGGTCGGCGACACCTGGACGCTGACCGGCGATGTGGTGTTTCACTACAGCGGTTACGTGATTCGCGCCGACAAGGTGGTGTACAACCGGAAAACGACCGAGCTGGAGGCCGACGGCCACCTGCAGTTGTCCGGCGGGCCCAACGACGTGCTGATCAACGCCACGCACGGCGACATGCGGCTGAACATGCACACCGCGCGCTTCTACAACGTGAGCGGCTCGCAGGGCGTGCGCACGATGGGGCATACCATCGTGTATTCCACGCCGTCTCCGTTGCTTTTTTCGGGTCGCGTGCTCTTGCAGACGGGTGAGGGCAGCTTCAAGGTAATCGATGGCTCGATCACCAACTGCCGGCTTCCACACCCCGACTGGCGGATCATCGCTCGCTCCATCAGCCTTGACAACAACGAGGCGTCGACAGCGAACGCTTTTTTTGAATTTCTCGGCATACCGGTCTTCTATCTGCCCTATTTGCATCATCCGGCCAATGAGACGGGCCGGGTGAGCGGGCTGCTGACGCCGGTCATCAGCAATGGATCCTCGATCCGCGGTTTTACCTTTGGCGAGCAGATGTACTGGGCCATCAACCGCAGCATGGATATGGTGGTGGGCTCGGAGTACTACAGCAAGCGCGGCTGGGCGCCGAACGGCGACTTCCGCTACAAAGGCCCGGGACTCGACCACCTGATTGCGCGGTGGAACGCACTGCTCGACCGCGGCGTGGAGGAATCGACCTCGACGGGAACAGAGCTTGTAAACCAGGGCGGAGTGGATGTGACCCTGTCGGGACGCAAGGATCTGTCGCCGGTAACGCGCGTTGGCGGGACAGCGGAGTATCTGTCGAGCTACGTCTACCGCCTGGTCTTCGACGACAACTACTCGCAGGCCATCAGCTCCGACGTCTCAAGCGACGTGGTGCTGACGCACAATCGCAACGGCATCGTGCCCTCGGTCTGGCTGGACCGCTTTCAATCCTTTGCCGGCGCCACGAACGGCGACGAAGTGAAGATCCTGCGCCTGCCCCTTGTTCGCTACGACGTGCTCGACCGGCCTCTCGTAGGCTCATCGCTCTACTGGGGACTGGGATCGTCGCTGGGATATTTGAACCGCTCCGAGCCCTTCTTCCACTCCCGCAATGTCGGCCGCCTGGACTTCTACCCTCACCTTTCCATGCCATTCGAAACGGGAGGATGGAGCTTTCTGCCTGAAGTCGCGCTGCGCGATACCGCTTACACCATCAGCCAGGTTCCCACGCTGACGGGTCCGTATGAGGTTCCGACGATCAGCCACAGCGCCTTGAACCGGTCGGACCTTGAAGCGTCGATTGACATCCGGCCGCCCGTGCTGGAGCGCGATTTTGAGCTCCCCGTCTGGCACCGGGAGTTGCGTCACGTGATCGAGCCTGAAATCAATTACCGCTATGTTGGCGGAATCGGGTCCAAGGCCCGCAACGTGCTCCTGTTCGATACCAGCGACATCGCCACCGATGTGAATGAAGCCGGGTTCAGGTTGATGCAGAGGTTTTATCTGCGGCCTACCGGCGAGCGGCCGTGCGCGACCGGCCATGCGGAGGCCGGCGACGATGAGGAGAAAGCCGGCCATTGTCCGGAGACACCGCGCGAGTGGGCAAGCTGGGAGATTGCGCAGGAATACTTCATCGACCCTAACTTCGGCGGCGCGCTCATTCCCGGCAGGCGCAACGTCTTCGACGCGACGCTGGATTTGATGGCGCCGACGTTTCTCACTTCGCCGCGCAACATCGCGCCGGTTTCGTCGCGTCTGCGCTTCGAAGCAATCGATAACCTGCGCGTCGAATGGGACCTGGATTACGACACCATACGCGGAGATATCGCCGCGAATAATCTCTTTGCGGGCTACAGCTTTGGCCGCACCACGCTGGGCATTGACCATGCTCTGCTGAACGCCGTGG
The DNA here is from genome assembly GCA_963808805.1 of uncultured Acidobacteriaceae bacterium. Classification (GTDB taxonomy): domain Bacteria; phylum Acidobacteriota; class Terriglobia; order Terriglobales; family Acidobacteriaceae; genus Telmatobacter. Next base: position 209,095 of record CAWEGN010000001.1, read on the forward strand.
ACGAAAACAATAGCAGCGGCGCTTCTTCAACGCTCAAGAGCCAGCAAGTCCGCCCCTTCCTGGAGATTGGCAAACCGAGCGGCAGCGGATTCAACCTGGCAGTCAACGGCGGTTACGACTTTGTGCAGCACGAGGTGCAATACGGCGGCGCGCAGGCGGTCTACAACTGGAACTGCTGCGGCCTAACCCTCGGTTACCGGCGGTTCGAGCTGGGTACGGTGGGTTCGACCAGCCGCGACGAGACACAGTGGCTCTACAGCTTTACGCTGGCCAACTTCGGAAACGTGGGAGACATCCGCCGCGCCAACTCGATCTTCCGCGATACCACACTGCCGCCTGCATATTAAACATGGGTCGGACATCGTAACGAGCAGCCAGCCCTGCGTGCGAGGCCGGCAGTTTTTAGCAGTAGTGATTGCGGCCGGCTCTGGGGGATGCGTTGCGGTTGCTTTTCACCGCGCCGGGTGTCCATCATCGCAACCGGGAAATCGCATCGGCTGCGGGCGCAAAGCGCCTCGCTAGAGTATCCTTTCCTGAGAGGAAGTTTCATTGCCGCATCTTCGTATCATGGCTGGACTACTTGCCCTCGCCTTGACCGCGGGCTGTAAGGCCCAAAGCGCTCATCCTTCGGGGCCTGACCCTTCGCTCGGTCACCGCATTGAGGTCCTGGTCCGTTCCCAATACGACGTGACCCCCGATATGGCCGTGAGCATCGGAGCCCGAGGCCCAAGCCAGTTTCCGGGTTACGAAACGCTGCCTATCACCTTCACGAACGGGTCCAGGAGCCAGGTAGTCAACTTTCTGATCTCCACCGACAACACCAAGCTGGTCCACCTGGATACGCTGGACCTGACGAAGGATCCGGCCGACGCCATCCCCATCGCGGGGAGGCCTATTCGGGGCAATCCTGCCGCCAAGGTGACGGTGATCAACTTTGACGATCTGGAATGCCCGTTCTGCTCGCGCATGCACGAGGAACTGTTTCCGTATACGCTGGACCACTATAAGAACCTGGTGCGGTTCGTCTACAAGGACGATCCGCTGACGGATCTGCACCCCTGGGCGATGCACGCGGCCGTGGATGCCAACTGTCTGGCGATGCAGAGTGGCGACGCTTACTGGACCTACGTGGACTATCTCCACGCTCACGCGGAGGAGGTGACGGGCGAACATCGCGATGCCGCGAAGAGCTTTGCCGCCTTAGACCGTATTGCACGGCAGGAGGCAACACTGGGCAAACTCGACGAGAACCGCCTCAACGACTGCCTGGCCAAACAAGATGAAACGCAGGTGCGAGCCTCGGCCAAGCTTGCTGAAGACCTGGGGATTTACGGAACACCAGCCGTATATGTGAACGGCGAGCGGGTAAGTGGCGGCGCTGTCCCTCAGGATCAGCTATGGATGGTCATTGACCGTGCGCTGCGCGCCGCGGGCGAACAACCGCCTCCCCTTCCGGCCCCCACAGCGGCAACTCCGGCGGCTTCAGGGGCGGACGGGGCGAGTAAATAACGAGTTCGGGGACTACCCCGCGCCGCTTTCGGGATTTATCCTTGAATGCCGGGGGTCGACGAATCCTGACAGGAGAGATCAGCTTGCTAGTCTCATCGAGTTTCCACGTGCGCCGTTTTCTTGCCGCCGTTTCTGTCATCGTCTGCGCCTTGTTCTTCGGGCTGGCGGGCTGCCATCGATCACCTTCCGGCGACGTTGTGGCTACCGTAAACGGCAAGGAGATTCTTAGGGCCGATCTGGAGAGAAATTACCAGAGCAGCCTGGGCGACAACCCGCAAAAACCTTCGCCTCAAGAGGCCGACATCCGGCGGCTAAGCGTCCTGCACCAAATGATCCAAGACGAGATTCTTCAGCAGCGCGCCGCCAAGTTGAACCTGACCGCCAGCGACGAAGACGTGAACGCCAAGCTGACCGAACTGAAGGCTCCCTACACGCAGGACCAGTTTCTCAGCCTGCTCAAGGAGCAGCATCTGACGCTGGACGAATACAAGCGGGATCTGCGCCGGCAATTGACGACGCAGAAGCTGATGAACAAAGAGATTGAATCGAAGATCAATATCACCGACGCGCAGATTGCCAGCTACTACGCAGCGCACAAGACGGACTTCGACCTGATCGAGCCTCGCTACCACCTGGCGCAGATCGTGGTGACGAATATGCCCGCGCAGCAGGCCGGCAACCTGCAAAACAACAAGGCTGCCGGCGAAGCCGACGCAAAAAAGAAGATCGAGGCGCTGCACAACCGCCTGGAGAGCGGCGACGATTTTGCCACCCTTGCCGCGAACTTCTCAGAGAACCCGAACACCGCGTCGATGGGTGGGGACATGGGTTTGTGGGCGGAGTCGCAATTGCGCGCCGATCCGCTGGTCTATGACGCGATCAGCAAACTTAAGCCGGATCAGTTCACCGATGTGCTTCCCGTGTATGACTCGGGGCCGGGGCACAAGATCGCCGGTTACGCCATCTACAAGCTGATTGCGCGCGAGCCGGCGGGACAGCGGGAGTTGAACGATCCCCGCGTACAGCAGGCAATTCATCAGATGCTGCATGACGCGCAGAAACAGCTTTTGCAAACCGCCTATCTTGAGGTGCTGCTGGATGAGGCCAGGGTGCGCAATTATCTGTCCGAGCAGATTCTGAAGCAGGGCGGGCAATAGAAAACGCTCCTTGCAATCTCTGAAATTTCGCCTCAATCGTTGCGCCGGCATCGTGGATGGTCTGGTCTGGCGCAGTGGTTGTATCTCCTCCTGCGCCGCGGCCAACGGACACAATGACCGCGTTGAAGGTGCGGCCGGAAGCCATGGCCGCATAGCTGCCCTGGCGGGCGCCGATGTCTTGGTAGGCGAGCTGGCCGGCGAACTTCGGGCGGTAGCCGCCTTTACGTGGATCAGGGAATCCCCGCAAACCGGGGCCTCAAGCATTTCACGCTCATTGAGCGCGACGAAGCTACTTGCCGACTGGGGATTTGCATCACGGAAGGATGAAGCGCTTCTCCAGCAGTCCGCTGGCCTATGAGCAACTACACGAACGCAAGGTAAACGGAAAAGAACTCAATGATTCGAGTAACGCGGTCAGACTCGATCAAAAGTACACATCAGAACAGGGAAAATGCGCGCTCAAGAAAAACGGCCTCCGCGAATGCAGAGGCCATCTCGTGTCTATGCCTGAGGTAAGCATAACGGCTAGTGCATTTGGCCGCTTGAATCCATGGTGATACCGCCAGGGCCCTGATTCTTCTTTTCCTCGTTGGCCTTGCGCGTGCCCATGGCATCGTCGCGCCACTTGTCTGCTTGAGCGATATCCTCGGTCACGGCGGCGGCATTGCCGTAGTCAACATCGGCCTTGCGCCGATAGATCAGGTTCAGATAGGCCATAGCGGCGTCGTAATTGGGGCGATTGTCCACGGCCATGTTGAGATACTCCAGGCCTTCCTCGACCAACGGCGCGTTCTCCTGGGCGAGCGGTTCCATCACCTTCTTTGGAGCCTTCACATTGCCTTTGCCATCATCGTTGAGGCCCGCATCCTGCAGCGCCTTCAGCGTGTTTTCGTGAGCCTTCGTCCAGTCGATCACGCCGATTGTATAGGCAGCCTCGGGATCCTTGGGGTCGGCCGCCAGAACTTTCTTCTGCCAGTCCTCAGCCTGGTCCAGGTCCTTGATACTGAAATAGATGCCCGCGATCTGCTTCATGGTACTGATATCGTTTGGGTTGGTGGCCAGAACCTCTTTGAAGATGTCGATGGCCTGGGCGGCAGTCTTCAGGTTGTCGGGCGTCATGACTCCCGGGGCCACATCCTGGGCCAGCGCTGTGGCCAGATAGGTCTTCGCCATGGGCAGTTTAGGATCGAGCTCCGTAGCCTTCTGGAAGTGCCCGATTGCCTCATCGTAGTGACCGCTCTTGTAAGCATCCACCCCCTTATTCAACTGATCGCGGGCCAGAAGCTGGTTACATCCGCTCATGGAGAGCACCATACCGGTCAGAACCACCGCGAGCGCCCAAAAACGTGCGGCTGCATTCATGTTCGTATCCTTCTCCTTCAGGCTTGGACTTACAGGCCAAGTCTGGAATCTCAACCATCCGGCTGCGGGCAGAACGGACTGCCACCCGAGCAGAAAAATTGTACTATTTCCCCCGTCCGGATCAAGTGTCTCCGGACACGGCCAGTCTACTCGCCAGCTTGAATCTTGGGCGTCATCGAGCCCGATATGGTCCACGTTGGCGGCCTTGCCGATATCGATGACATCGGCGATGTAAGTGAAGTTCACGTTGTCGTCGCCCTTGACGAACATCACGCGCTCAGCGCGGTTGGCATAGATCTCGGTCAGCTTGGGCAGCAGCTCGGCGTGGGTCACGTCGGTGTCGTTGATCCTGTACGCCGGGGGCTGGCCGGGGCTGTACAGAACCTGAACCACGATGGTGCGGTCGATCTGTTGCGGCTGCTGCGTCTTGGGCGGCTGGGGCACCAGCGCATCCAAGCCCTTAGGGGTCACCGGAACGATAACCATGAAGATGATCAACAGCACCAGCAGAATGTCGATCATAGGCGTCACGTTCATCTCCGACATGCTGGCGCCCGACCCACCCATAGACATTGCCATGGCTTAAACTCCTCGTTTCTTCAAAATCGTTGCACAGATAACTACATTGCAGCGTCACTCGCCGCCGATCTGATTGCCTTCCCGCCTTTGCGTGAGCAGACCGATTTCTTCGACGCCTGCCGTGCGCGCATCGTCGATGGCGTCTTCCACCACCTTGTATTGCGCGCGCGCGTCCGCGCGGAAATAGATCATCTTGTCGGTCTTGTCGGCGAGCTTATCGCGCACCAGGCTGCCCAGCTGGGATGGATCGACCGGGTTCTGGCCGAGGAAGATTTTCCCGTCGCGGGTGACAGCAACAATGACGGCGTCCTCCTTGTCGGCATCGGCCATGTTGGTGGGATTGTCCACCTTGGCCAGGTCGATCTGGACCTTGTTCTGCAGCATGGGGGTGATGACCATGAAGATGATGAGCAGCACCAGCATCACGTCCACCATCGGGGTGACGTTGATGGTGGAATTGACTTTTTTCCCTTCGTCGCGAACTGCAATTCCCATTTTGTGGGCTCCATGCGTTTGATTTTTGCCGGAACCGGTCCGGCCTTGCTCGAATTCAAGCAACCCGCGCGAGCATCAAACCGCCCGGCGGAAGAGATTCAGCTCTCCCGCCCGGCGAAATTCTCGCCCGAGCCGAGCCGCTTCGCTCCTAGCGCTTATGGCTCTGCTTGATAAAGTAGTCCACCAGTTCGCTCGAGGAGTTGTCCATCTCCACGTCGAAGTTCTCGACGCGCCCGGTGAAGTAGTTGAAGGCCATCACGGCGGGAATGGCCACAAACAACCCGAAGGCCGTGGTTACAAGCGCTTCGGAGATGCCGCCGGCGACCGCGCCGATACCCGCGATCTTCTGCGTGGCGATCTGCTGGAAGGCGTGCAGAATGCCGATGACGGTGCCGAGCAATCCAACGAACGGCGCAGTGGCGCCGATGGTAGCCAGAACCGCCAGGCCTCTCTTGAGCTTGGCGTGCACAATGGCCTCGGCCCTCTCCAGGGCGCGGCCCGCGCTGGCGATGGTTTCCTCGGTCGCCGTGCCGGCCGACGCGCGGAACTCCTGCAGACCGGCCGTGACGACCTCGGCCAGGTGCGACTTCTTGTTGCGATCGGCGATCTTGATGGCTTCTTCGAGCTTGCTGTCCTTCAGGGCGCCGGCCACCTTGGGCGCGAACTCGCGCGACTGCTTGCGGGCGGCGGAGAAGTACAGGTAACGGTCGATCATGACGGCCAGCGACCAGATCGACTCCAGGAACAGGACGATGACAACGCAGCGTACCAACCATCCCATGCTATTCCACAGCCCCAGGGGGCTGAAGCTGACCACCTGTTCTTCCTGGAACAGGGCCAGACTGTTGACCGTGTGCGAAGCGAAATGTGCGAGCTGAGCGAGAATCACTGAATCGTTCCTCCTAAGGAGATTCTTGTGGACTGAAGTAAACCCGACGCGGCGGGTGGTTGAGTTCCCTGGAATGCGGTCCTTTGAGTATTCGCATTCGGGTCAAATGGAATGTTCTCTACCCAAGACGCGGCAGAGAGCCGGAAGTTGCATTACCCACCCAGGGTAAAGATCACGTTGACGGTGGTTTCCACCTCTACCGGCTCATTGTTGAGCAGGTAGGGTCTATACCGCCATTGCCTCACCGCATCCAGCGCAGCCTGCTGCAGCATGGCCGGACCACTGATCACGTGCAGGTCCTGAATGGTCCCCTGTCTGGAGATGACGGCCTGTAGAACCACGGTTCCCTGTACGCGCGCTGCCTTGGCAATGGGCGGATAAGTGGGCATGGTCTTTTGAACCAGCAAGCCGACGGCCACGCCGGCAGAAATATTCAGCTTCTTGGGGGCCGCAGCCTGCACCTTGGGAGCATTGTTGAAGAAGCTGCTCATGGCGCCGGAGCCACCGCCCATACCCTCCATACCGGCCACGCCAAAGCTTGAGGGCGGAGCCTCTTTCTCAGTCACCATCTCAATGTTGTGCGGAATCTTCGTAGGCGCCGTGAGCTGATTGTTCATCATCTCCGTCTGCACGTGGACCACGTGCACTTCAGGAGGCGGCGGTGGCGGAGGAGGCGGCGGCGGGGGGGCGGCAAGGTCAATATCGTCGCCATCAACGCCGATGGAAGCGCCTCAGGATAGATCAGCGGAATGAGAATCAGCAGAACGAGGATCCCACCATTGATGCCGCCTGTAAACAACATCCAGCGGCCGCTCTTCGTCTTGATCCTTTTCGCGGATTCGAATGTGGAGTCTTCAAACATAGCCAGCCTCGAAGTTCGGGATTCGTTACTCCTATTTTAGACACCGCGGGAGGGGGAATTGTTCCCGACGGAAAAAATCTCGTAATGCGGCGAGTAAACCTTATCAGAACTGCGCTCCCACTGCCAAGAGTGCTGCAAAACCGGTGCAATTTTCAGGCGCCGGATGTGCCGGCGGAAACCAGCCCACGGGCCAGTGCGGCGGATCTCCGGTGAGAGGATATTCCATTGAGAATTTGTGCACAAATTGAACAGCTCGCCCATCCGTTTTCAACCCTTCGACCTTCTTGCTGCAGGCAGCGCGGCGGCCCGGCCTTTTTTCGCGCGCCTTTCTTGCCAGGCCACAAGCATCGGTGCGGCTATGGCAATGGATGAGTAAGTTCCAATGAGAATGCCCACCACCAAAGCAAACGAGAATCCGTTCAGCACCTGCCCGCCAAAGATAAACAGGGAAAGCACGGTGAGGAAAGTCAGGCCCGAGGTGAGCACGGTCCGGCTCAGGGTCTGGTTGATGCTGCGGTTCACCAGATCGGTTAACGGCTCGCGGCGGCTGATACGCAGGTTTTCGCGGATGCGGTCGAAGACGACGATGGTGTCGTTCATCGAGTAGCCCACCAGGGTGAGAATAGCGGCGATCACGGTCAGGCTGATCTCGCGGCCGGTGAGGGCAAAGGCGCCCACGGTGATCAACGTGTCGTGGAAGCAAGCGATCACCGCGGCCACGCCGTAGATGAGCTGGAAGCGGAACCAGAGGTAGACGAGCATGCCCAACATGGAGTAAAGCGTGGCCAGCGTGGCCTGTTTCTCCAGTTGGCGGCCCACCGTGGGGCCAACGACGGCAACGTTTACCCCTGTATTGGGGTTGAAGTAATTGCTGTAGTGAGCCTGGAGAGCAGACTCGATCTGCTGGCGGCCCGTATCAAGCGCCGCTTCGTTGGTCTCCACGGGCAGGCTGATGAGCACCTCATGTTCAGCTGCCGGCCCGAAGTTCTGAATGATTGCGTCTTTCATTCCCGCCCCTTCAACGGCATGGCGGATGGCGTTGATGTCCGGGGGATTGGTGAACTTCACATCCAACTGTGTGCCGCCTTGAAAATCCACTCCCAGCGGAACCGGGCTGCCGATATGCGACCAGTTCCAGCTCATTTTCACGATGCCGGCCGCGCTGAAGATCATGGAAAAGGCGAGGAAGTACCACTTCCATCCCAGCCAGTTCACTCTTGGGTTATGAAAGAATTCCACTGCTTGTCTTCCCCCTACTCCTTGCGACTAAATCGAAACCATCTCGCCGGGTTTCAAGTGGTTCAAATGCGCCTCGAAGATCGACTCGCGAGACAAAGACGGCGGTGAAAACATTGGCCATTAGACCGACGGTCAGAGTGGTGGCAAAGCCCTTCACCGGACCGGTGCCAAACATAAACAGAATCGCCGCCGAGACGATGGTGGTGACGTGGGTATCAACAATCGTTACCCAGGCGCGAGCAAAGCCCTGATCCACGGCCGCAGAAGCCGCTTTGCCGGCGCGGATCTCCTCGCGGATGCGCTCGAAGATGAGCACGTTCGAGTCCACGCCCATACCGATGGTGAGAATGACGCCGGCAATGCCGGGCAAGGTGAGCGTGAGCGTGAAACCTCCGCCGCCCGACGCACTGGATATTGCGCTGGAAAGTCCCATAATCCCCAGCAGAATAATCAGGTTAAGGATAAGTGCGAGATCGGCGTTGATACCCGAGCCCTTGTAGTAGACGAGCATGAAGACCAGCACAACCGCGATGCCCACGATGGCGGCCGTCACGCCCTCGCGGATGGAATCGGCGCCCAGTGTGGCGCCCACAGTGCTGGCCTCGATGTAGTTCAGCGAGGCAGGCAAGGCGCCTGTCCGCAGCAACTTGGAGAGCTCCATCACTTCGTTCTGGTTAAAAGAACCCTCGATCAGGCCACTATCACGAATGGCGCCCTTGATGACCGCCACCTCGCGCACCGTGCCGCCCATCACGACGGCCATGCTCTTGCCGATGTTGGCGCTGGTATAGTCCCAGAACTTGTCGCCCGCTTCGTCGGTGAGAGTGAAATTCACCTGTTTTTGCCCGGTGTTCGAATTCACACCCGGTTCGGCGGAGCGGAAATCGCTGCCGGCCACGATGGAGGAACGCTCGATCACGTAATAAGAAGTGCTGCTCGAACCGCCCAGATCGCCCGTGAAGGGCAGAATCTCGTCATTGGGCGGTAGGGCGCCGTTCACGCTTTGCAGGGCCGCGTCCTCGCTGGGAAACGGGCCGCCGTTAACGGCATGGATTTCAAGGCGGGCCGTGGACTTGATCACGTTCTTCACCTGGTCCAGGTCACTGATACCGGGCAACTCCACCAGAATCTGGTTGGCGCCCAGGCCGTACTCCTGGATCAGCGGTTCGCTCACGCCCAGCGCATCCACGCGGTCGCGAATGGTCTCAATCGCCTCGTCCACCGTGCGCTTGTCGAGGTCGCTCTCGAAGAGCGGCTTCATGGTCAGGGTCCAGTTGTTGTCGGAGCCGCCGGACACATCGTATTCATTGGCGTACTTGGCGCCGCCGAGCAGCGAGTTGACCGTGTCGGATTGCGCCGGAGAGGTGCCCTCGATGCGCATGACATCCGGCTTGTTTGGATCGGGTTTGACCACCTGGGAAAAGGCCAGGTTGGCCTTCTTCATATCCTGCTGGATCTCCTGCACGGAATTGTCGGTTTCGGCATTGACCGCCTCCGACACCTGCACCTGAAGGATCAGGTGCGCCCCGCCCTGCAGATCGAGACCCATATGAATCCGATTGGAAATGGCGCTCAGCAATGCCTTCCCGCTGATTCCCGAAGGGATTCCGAAGATGCCGTACAGACAGATCAAAAGAACCGCGACAATAAGGGCAATCTTGTTTTTGAGATTCTTCTTCATTGGTTCGCTTCTCTAGTCCAAAAAGTGAAAGCCCGGAGGGCCTAGGAGTTCGAAGAGCCCTCCTGAGTGGTAACCGAAGCAATCGCGCTCTTGGCCACTTCCAGCTTCAGATTATCCGGCGCCACGCGAATCACGATCGAATCGTCCTTGATGGAGAGGATGGTACCGCGAATACCTCCCGCCGTCGTAACCCGGTCCCCGGATTTGATGCCGGTCAGCATCTGCTGCCACTGTTTTTGCCGCTTCTGCTGCGGCCGGATCATGAGCAGATAGAGCAGCGGAATAAACAGCAGTATGGGAAGCAGCATGGAAAAGCCGCTCCCCGCTCCCGGGGCGGGCGCAGCCGCCCACCATGCGAAACTTGCCTCAACATTCATGCCTGGCTCTCGTCCTTTCCTCTCCCTAGCGGCCGGTACTCGGCAGCTCCGGGCATAGGCCTACCCGGCCCTTGCTGCCGGCGCCTAACAAGGAAATTTGTCTCCGGGAAAGGTACCCAGGCCTCGGTCTTCTCCGGTCCGGGTTCTGGAAGGAGGGTCCGCTCACGGAGGCCGGGACCGGATTTCCGTCCCTGCCCGCACGCAGCTCATGGCCCTACTGCCGCCTGCTTCCTGTTCGACACAGCACTGATTCCGGCATCCAGGCGCGAGAGAAGCGGCTTGAGCCGCATCAATCCTTCACGGGATGCCAAGAGAATGCCTACAACGATAAGAAATGCATGGCCGGTTCGATGTCAAGGAGCGGCGGCCGGCGGCCGGGTGCACGATCCCTGCTTTATATGTGGAGGCTCAAGAGGTTGTTCCGATTCAGGCCGGAGCGGGAAGCGGGTGAGTTCAGTTTAAGGCTGACGTGAGGTCTGTGGAAGTTGTAATCGTGCATCCACAGTTCGAGCTGCTCGGTTCGTTGTTCTGAGTTCTGGTAGGAGCGTGCGTAGGCCCACTCGCGCAAGGCAGTCTGGATGAAGCGTTCGGCTTTGCCGTTGGTGCGTGGCGTGTAGGGTCTTGTGAGGCGATGCTTGATGTGTTGGCGGTGGAGCAGTTTGCGAAACAGCCAGTGTTTATAGCAGGAGCCGTTGTCGGTGAGCACGCGGCGGATAGCGATGCCGAAGCGCGCGTAATGGGCCCTGGCCATGAGGAAGAAGCGCATGGCAGAGTGGTGCGTCTGATCGGGCAGGATGGCGGAGAAGGCGATGCGGCTGTGATCGTCGATGGCAATGTGCAGGTACTCGTAGCCGGCGCCCCGTGACTCTCCGCGACGCTGACCGGTGACACGATGCCCGGGCCTGCGGATGCGCGCCAGGCGCTTGATATCGAAGTGGATCAGGTCGCCAGGATGCTTGTGTTCGTAGCGAATTATGGGCGGGGGCGGGTCAAGCGAGCGGAGCCGATTCATTCCGGCGCGACGCAGGACTCGGCTTACGGTGGCTCGACTGAGTTTGAGTTCGTGGGCGATGCGCCAGCCGTTCCAACGCTGCCGGCGAAGAACCAAAACCCTTTCTAATAATGAAGCCGAAGTTTGCCGGGGCGAGCGATGCGGCTTTGAGCTGCGGTCCTTCATTTCGGCCCGCCCACGCTCTCGATACCGGCGCACCCATTTGGCCGCAGTCTTATCGCTCACGTTGAAGGCCGCTGCAGCGGCCTTCAACGTACTGCCCTGCTCAAGCACATATCTGGCTAACCGCTCTCGACTATGAACGGTCAGTCGGGCATTCTGGTGATAGTCCATTCGATCCCTCCGGGAAATCTGATTCGTCGCAGAACCAGCTTCTCGCAGTCAGATCGAATGGACAACCTGTTGAAACTTCACATTTATAGAGCCCTTACGAATTGGCTACCCCTTACTTATTAAGAAGGGCGTCATCTGGAGGCACGAGGCCTTCCGGCGCGCCTGTGCGGCGCCGCGCGTATAGCACTCGGAAGGCGCGAAGAGGAGTCGTCTCCATGACGGTGGAGTTTCATGAAGAATGGTTGTGGCTGATTCCCATGGGCCTGGCGATAGGGTTCATGCTCTGGGTGCTTTGGAACTGGTGGAAGGAAGAGCAGCGCTAATGCACTTTTCCCCATGGTGTAGAGGGATTCAAGACCGCAAAGTTGACGCGAACCCCAGTGAACGGCAACCTTCTGGAGAATTGGGCACGCTATAGGGTGGGAGAAATGCCTGAATGCACCTCCGGAGCGCTTGCCTTCGCCGCGTAGGCTTCCCTGCTGTCGCCGGCCCGCCGCCGCGCTAACTTGGACTTGCTGAACCGCTACTTCGCCGCAGGCGCGTCCGGCGTCTCCTCTTCGTCGCCCGTGTCTTCCACCAGCACGGCCGAGCCGGGAACGATCCCGTAGCTGGCGTCGTCCTTGCCCGCGGGATGAAAAGTGACGCGCAACGGCTCGCGTTGCCAATCGGGCGGCGCGCAAGCCGGCCGGGGATCATTCCCGGCGTCGAAGGCCGCGAGCTTCTTCGCCAGGACGGGCTTGCGCGCGGCGATCTGCGCCACGACGGCATAGAGGCTCTTGCCGCTAGGCGTCACGCCGCAGTACGCCGCGTAATCGCGGAACCAGCTTATCTGGCTAACGCCAGGATCGTAGTCTGGCAGGTGAAGCGCAGTCACATGGCCGGTTACTCGGTCCACCAGCAGCCACGGCCCGCGCTGCCACACCCAGTGGCCCGCCGCGGCGGGCTTGTCGCCGGGGCCGGGCTTTTCACCAGGCAATGCGTCGTTGAGCCGGATGACGCGGCGCACCACAAAGCTGCGATCAGTGACGTCGTACGCATCGCCGGTGGTCCACTCTTTCAGGACACCGTCGACCAGGAGGGCGCGAATCTTCAGCGCGTCTTCCCCTGCGGCCGCGCCAGACGGATCACCGGCCTGCGAGTAAGGCACGCGCTTGACCGCGCCGAGGACGACGGTGTGGGGCTTGCGCGGAGCGGCGTGCCCAAAGACTCCAGCGCCGATGGTTGCCACCAGCGCCACAACTGCGAAAACTGCGCCCTGCTTCATGGCCCTTACTCCTGAATCCCCGCAGTTTCCACGGCCCGCGCTACGCGGAAGGCCGTGGCCTCGCCCAGGTGGCGAGCTAACACCTGCATGCCCACCGGCAGGCCTGCCCTGGTCGTGCCGCAGGGCACGGTGACGCCGCAAATGCCCGCCAGGCTCGCGGTCACCGTATAAATGTCGGCCAGGTACATAGCCACCGGATCGCCGGTCTTTTCGCCGATCTTGAAGGCCGGGAACGGCGAGGTTGGCGTAACGATGGCATCGACCTCGGCGAAGGCGCGCAGGAACTCCTCGGCCAGGAGGCGGCGTACCTGCTGGGCTTTGAGGTAATAGGCGTCGTAGTAGCCGGCAGAAAGCGCGTAGGTGCCGAGGAAGATGCGGCGCTTGACCTCGGCGCCGAAGCCCTCGTCGCGCGAGTGCGAGTACATATCGGAAAGCGTTGCCGATTTGGGCGAACGGTAACCGTAGCGCACGCCGTCAAAGCGGGCGAGGTTGGCGCTGGCCTCGGCCGTGGCGACGAGGTAGTAAGTGGGAACGGCATATTTGGTATGCGGCAACGAGACCGGTTTCACCGTACACCCGGCGGCCTTCAGCGCGTCGATTCCCTTCTCGATGGCGGCGCGCACCTCGGGATCGAGGCCCTCGCCGAAGTACTCTGACGGCACACCGATGCGCAGGCCTTGAGCAGGAATATCGCTAGCAGCGGCGTAGTCTTCAACCGGAGCCGGAGAACTGGTGGCGTCGTGCGGGTCGTGGCCGGCAATGACGCCGAGCAGCGTGGCGGCGTCGCGCACGTTCGACGCGAAAGGGCCGATGCGGTCGAGCGAGGAGGCAAAGGCAATAAGACCGTAGCGCGAGACGCGGCCGTAGGTGGGCAGCACGCCTACAACACCGCAGAAGCTGGCCGGCTGGCGGATGGAACCGCCCGTATCGGTTCCAAGAGTCGCCACGGCAAGGTTCGCCGCGACGGCCGCGGCCGAGCCGCCGCTCGAACCGCCGGGAACCCGCTCCGGATCGGCGGGATTGCGCACCGGGCCGTAGGCCGAGTTCTCGTTCGAGGAGCCCATGGCGAACTCGTCGCAGTTGAGCTTGCCCAGCAGTACCGCGCCCGCGGCTTCGAGTTTTGCAACGGCCGTGCAGTCGTAGGGCGGCCGGTAGCCCTGGAGAATTTTGGAGCCTGCCGTGGAAGGTGCGCCCTGCATCACCAGCACGTCCTTGATGCCCACGGGAATGCCGGCCAGCAGCGGCAACGGCTCGCCTTTAGCCGCCATGGCATCGATGCGCGCGGCCTGCGCCAGCGCGCGTTCCTTGGTGAGGCTCAGGTAGACGTTCAGCCGTGGGTTGAGCTTCTCGATGCGCTGGTAGTAACCGGCAGCAAGGTCCGCGGCTTTGGTGCGGCCATCGGCAATCTCGGCGCGCAGAGTGGCGAGCGTCTTCGGTTTCTCAACAAAAGTTTCTGCAGTCCTGATCTCGCTCGCCAACCGCTCTCCCTCTTCCTTTCCCTGTCCCCTCGGCCCCATGTTTCCTGCCGGGACTCCCGGCGGTCGATTTGGGCTCTCCCGGGGTGGCTTGTTCCCTGTTTCTACCGTTCAATCACCTTGGGCACTTTGAAGAAAACCCGGTCGGTCTCCGGCGCCTGGGGCAGGACGGCAGCGCGATCGAGCGAAGGTTCCACCCGATCGGCGCGCGGTTGAGGGATGGAGGCATTCTCCAGCTCGCTTACCTGGGCGAGGGGCGCCACGTCCCTGGTATCCAGCTCGTTCAGTTCAGCCACGTAGTCCAGAATCGCGTTGAGGTCGCGCAACATGGCTTCGGTCTCTTCCGGCGCCAGTTCCAAATGCGCCAGCTCAGCCACACGCTCCACGTCTTCGACGGTTACTTTGGCAGCCATTCTCTGCTCTTCCCACCCCGGCGCGCCCACAGTGTTCCTGCGCGGATTTTTCCGGCGCTTGTCGAAGATTAAGTATAGCCGGTCCCCTATTGCGCCCCGGTCTGTACGCGCAGCTCTGCGCGCTCGCTTAAGGCATTTCTCCCAATCCTCAAGAGTGCTCAATGGTTCGAAGGTTGCCGCTCACTGGGGTTCGCGTCAACTTTGCGGTCTTAAACCCTATACACCATTGGGAGAAATGCGTTAGTCGACCGTCAATGTCAGGTTCACCGATTGCGTAATGCCTGTGGACGTGACGCTGACGGGAATGGTGTACGTTCCCGCCGCCGTGCCGGGGCCGCCGCTTTCGCCGCTGGAACTTCCACCTGATCCTCCCCCGGAACTGGTGCAACTGGAGACACCTCCGGCCAGTACGACCGCCAGGACGAGGAACAAAAAGACCCTCCGGCCGCGCTTCAGGGCGAGGGGGAGCAGAAGCAGACCGCAGGCGAGCGGGAGTGTGCGCCAGAAGGACGGCCGCCTCGGATCCGGCTTCTGCAGGCGCGCCGTCGAGCTACCGCCGGTGGAGACTTCCACTTTGATGTTGCCCTGAACGCCGGCGCTGAGAGACTCGGAGGCGGGGTTGAAGAGGCAGAGCGCGTTACTGGGCAGCGTGCCGCACTGAAAGGTGAACGTACCTCCGACGGGCAGGGTCGGATTCTGCACACATCCGCCGGTGCCGCAAATCTGTACGCTGTAGTTCGCGGTCTGACCGCTGGCCACGGTCTGGCTGGCAGAGCCGGTCATGCCCAAGCTGAAATCGAAGCCGGTTCCAGAGAGCGCCACGGTGGCTGGCGTGGCGACGACGGGGGAGCTAACCGTCAGCGTGCCGGAGGCCGCACCGCCAGCGCTCGGCTGAAAAACCACCGAAGCGGTGCAATTCGCGCCCGCGGCCAGGCTGCTGTTGCAGGTGCTTTGCGTGACGTTGAACGGCGCAGTAGCGGCGAGCGCAACCGAGCCGATGGCGTAGCTGGAGGAGTTGGTGATGGTGACCGGCTGCACCGAGCTGGACTGGCCCGCGGCAACCACGGGAAAGGCGATTTGCGACGGATTTGTGGCCAAGCCCGTGGCCAGTTGCCCCGAGCCGTTCAGCGGCACCGAAGCCGCGGCGACGCCGGAAGTAGACGAGGAGATGACCAGGGCAGCCGAGATGGAACCGGTGGCGGATGGAGTGAAGACGATCTGCGCAGTGCAACTGTTTCCGTTGGCAAGCGATGAGCCGCAGGTGGTGGAGCTGACGGAGTAACTGGAGGCAGCACTGCCGGTGAAGGCAAAGCCGATATTGGCCATCGACGCTCCGCCGCTGTTGGTGACCGTGAGCGTCTGCGGCGAACTGGCCACTCCCGGCTGCTGATTGGTGAAGGCCAGGCTGGAGGGGCTGACGCTGAAGGCCGCCGGCGCGAGCCCAGTTCCGCTCAACGATACGGTCTGCGTGCGCAGAATGTCGGCAACGGTCAGTGTGCCGGTGACCGCGCCCGTCTGCGTGGGAGCGAATTGCACGCTGATGGTGCAGACGGCGCCCGGCGCCAGTTGTGTCCCGCATGTGTTCGATTCCTGGAACTGCGAGCTTGCCGCGATGGAGATCGAGGTGAGCGGCTCGCCTCCCGTATTCGTGATGGTGACGGACTGCGCGGCGGAAAGCTGGTCCTCTGCCGTCGCGGGAAACGAAAGCGACGTGGCGCTCAGCGTGTCGGTGGGCGCGGACTCTCCGGTCCCGTTCAACACTACGGTTTGCGTACCCGCCCCGTCAGTGAAGGTGAGCAAGCCGGAGGAGGCGCCGGCGGCGGTGGGCTCGAACTCGATTTCCAACTGGCAATCGGCGTCTGCCGCTAGGCTGGTTGTGCCACAGGAGTTGCTGGCGATGACGAAGGGAGACGTAATACTGACGCTGCCGATGGCGATGGCCGAAAAGCTGCTGTTGGCGACGGTAACCTGAAGCGGCGTGGAGGTGGTTCGCACTTCAACATCGCCGAAGCCCAAAGTCGAGGGCGTGAGGCTGACCGCGCCGGCCGGCGCTCCGGTTCCGGCCAGGTCCACAGTGAGCTGTCCGCCATCTACGTTGGCATAGATAGTCATTTCGCCGCTCCGCGACCCGGTCGCCTGGGGCGTAAACGTGACCTCGATGGTGCAACTCGCGCCCGCGACGATGGACTCATTCACGCAGTCGTCGGTCTCGCTGAAGTCGCCTGTGATTGAGATGGAGGTAGGCGACAAAACCAGGCTGCCGGTGTTTTCGAGGGTCACTGCCAATGGGCTGCTGGACGTGTCGAAGACCTGGCTGGGAAAGGCGAGTGGTGCGGGGCTTGCGACCGCGGTGGTAAGGCTCGTGCCAGCGCTCCACAGCGGAGTTTGCCAGAGGCCTCGCCCATAGGTGGCCGCTACCAGCACCTGCGCGGAAGCCGTGGCGGGAGCGGCGCTGAGGGCCACGGCGGGAGCGGCCGGCAAACCCGAGCCAAACACCGACCAGCAGTTGGAGAGCGACACGGCGCAATTTGCCGCCTGCGTGGTGAAATATACGCCCAGGTCCGTGGCCACGTAGACGGTGTTGGCGCTCTGCGGATCCACGGCCAGGCTGTTGACCGGCGCTTCCGGCAGGTTGGCCGTAATGTCGGTCCACGTGGTTCCTCCATTTGTGGATCGGTACACCGCCTGGATCTCCGCCTCGGAGCTTTCCATCCCTGCGACGGTCACATACACCGTGTTGCCCGTGGTGTCGTGCGGATCGACGGTCACGCTGGAGATGTCGAGGCCGTAGTAGTTCAGTGTATGGATATCGTTGACGACGGAATTCAACGTGAGATCGGTCCACGTGGGCGAAGTACCGGAAGAGGGATCGAAAGTCGCCTTGAAGACATGGCCGGCTGCGTTGCCGCCATTGTCGGCGGATCCGTACATGCCGGCATAGATGATTTCGCCGCCGCTCGTGAGCGGCATCGCGGCTATGGAACGAATCAGCCCGCTGCCGTTGCAGGGAAAGGCGCCGGCGCCGCTGTCGAGAATGGCGCTGATCGCGTTGCTTGTGCTCCAATCGCTGCTGTTATCGGCCGGGCCGCGCCAAACGCGGCAGGTTCCGATGAGCAATTGAGAGGTATCGAGCGGATCAACGAGAAACGGCGCCGGGGTTGGCATCTCGCTGCCATCGCCGCTTACATCGGCATCGTCAACCACGGGGCCCGTGCCGAAATCGGACGCCGTGCAAGCGGAGGATTGCGCGCACAGATAGATGCCGACCCCTGCCTGATCGTTTACATACCAGTTGTTGCTGTTGTTGGGGTCGATCGCCACCGGGCCGCCATAGCCGGAGAGAATCTGCGGCCAATCCGTGGTCACGGAGTTGCTTTTCACGCCTGCGGTCCCATTCACGCCCAGGCCGGCCATAAGGGTGTAAGGCGAGGCGGCGACCGGAGAAAGGCTCACCGCCTCAGCCAGCGAGCCCAGGCTGCCGTTGAGATTCTGAAAATGGCTGGAATCTGTCGAAGAGCACGCCGGTCCGGTTTCGCCGATGGCGTCGACTGAGCGCCACAGGCCGCTGTCGTTGCCCACGAAAATCTCCAGCGGGTTCGCGGTGTTCCAGGCCAGCGAGTGCTGAAATTCCGCCACCTGCGCGCTCATGCAGGTAGTGGAGTTGGTGGTGTTGCGCCACGTACAGCCCTGCGATACGGGGCAAGCCGTCTTCCACAGGTCGTGAGCGCCGGCCAGCACCATCGTCTCCTGCCCGGAGGGAATCGCGGCCAGGGTAAGGTTATAGCTTCCATCCGCAATGGTTGCCGCTCCCTCGTTGGTGCTGGTTTCAAGCGCCGTTGTGTCCCATTGCTGGGAAAACGCGATGGAAGAGTTGCCGCACGTCCCGCTGCCGATCTCGCACAAATCCTGCCACAATCCCTGGTCCTGATCGTTCTCGTCCACGGTCCAGGCAAAGGTGTCGCCGGTGGTGGGATTGACCGCGAGGGCGCCACGATAGATGGGACAGGCGACAGAGCCGGTCTCGCCCAGGTTGTTGGGGCACATGGTCGTGGTGAGTCCAGAGCCGGGTTGATCGGTCAGGCGCGCCCACGTGACTCCATCGGACGATTGGTAATAGCCGTGATAGCGCACTGCGGCGATGAACAGTTGCCGCACCGGATTCCACACCACCGCCGTGGCGGCGTTGCCCGGTGCGGCGATGGGGCCGAGAGGGCTTTGCACGACGTTGCTGCCGTCGGTAATGGCAGCCAGGTGCCACGTTGCGCCGCTGTCCGTGGAGTAGTAAAGGCCCTCGTAAGTCGTGGTGGGCCAATCCGCATCCACCAGCGTGCCTTCATAGGCCTGCGAAACCGCGGCCACGACGATCTCGGGATTGACGGTGCTCCAGGCGAAGCCGGCAAAGCCCTGCCCGATGAACGTGAAATCGAAGGCGCCCAGTCCATCCTCCAGATCCTGGGTTTGCTGGATCAGGCTCCACGTGTTTCCGTTGTCGGTGGAGCGCAGGATACCGGCGCCGTAGTAGGAATCGAGTACATCGTTGGGGTCGCCCGTGCCGGCCAGGATCACGCCGGTCTCGCCCGGCTGCACGGTGAGGGCGCCGATGCTGATGGAGGCGTCGCTCGCTCCGCCGAGAGCGGCCACTGCATCGGTGAGCGGAGTAAAGACGATGGAAGACGTCGTCGAAACGCCGGCGTTGTTGGCCATCCATACGCCGCCTCCGGTGGTGCCCAGGTAAAGCCGGTTTCCGGTTGTGTCGGAGGGATCGAGAGCAATGGACGCTACACGGCCGGTGACCAAGCCAAAATTTGCGGTTAAGACGGCGGTAGGCCCCAGAGCCTGCCAACTGTTGCTCGACGATATGCCGCTTGCGATCTGGCTTCGAGCCGCCGCGCCGGCGGGAGCGCCGGAAAGCACGGCGCCGGGACGAACGGCAACCCTCGGCCGCGCAGACGGCCGGTGGCCTGGCACCCAGCCGCGCTGGGCCAGGAAGCGCCGCGCCTCGGTGACCCGGGGAGGAGCGTCGGAAAGCTGATGAATGGACTGCGCGGCGGGTTTGGCTGGCGCGTTCGCAACCGAACTTTGCGCCCAGGCCGCCGGGCCAGAGGGGAGATACAGCAGAAGCCACGCCGCCAGCGCCACGGCGCCCCATGCGTCACGGCCTGGATGCTCTCCAGCCTGTCCGGTTTGCTTCCCTGCCTCGTCGCTGCGCGCAGAGCTCCTGCATTTCAGATCGAACATTGGATTCGTCACGCGTATCCGGAGCAGAATTCCCGCGTCCCCTTTTCTGAAGATCTTCCAATGGGGATCGGCACAGAATCCACCCGATAACGCTCAACGAAACACGCAAGTTCCGGGAATGAAATTGGGTTCCATTATAGGACAGCCCCGTTCCAGCCCGCGTGTGACCGATAACACATCATTTGAATCAGGCGTGGAACTGGATTTGGCCCGGGTTTATAGTGGGTTGTCCAGAATTCCTCAAGAGATCTTGAAGGATAGGACATGGAGAATTCATGAATCGTCCTGTGATTTGCGCCTTTCTTTCCGCACTTGTTTTCCTTGTCCCGGCTGGGGCAAATGCAAAGAACAATGCGCCCAAGTACAAGATCGCCCAGGTTAAACCCTTCACCCTTGCTGAAGGAGTCGAATTCCCTCCCGGGGGAAGCGATACACAAAGTTTCCTGGACGCGCTTTACCAGAACTTCTGCGAACAGTTGCAGAAACAGGGCGTCGCTGCTCAGGTCACTCCGCCTGAGTCCATAGATCCTGCTGCCGACGCCGCGGACGCAATCGTGATCGGGGGCAAGATCACCTCCTTCGACAAAAGAACGGGCAGCATGGCCAACCCTTCCTTGCTCACAATGCAGCTCAACGTCTATCGGCGCAGCGACAACGCGCCACTCGCCACGCTGACGCCGCAACTCAAAATGCCCGCAATGTGGTGGCAGAAAAGCGACGTTTTCGGGAAGGCGGTAGGCGGCTGGGCGGTTTCTCAGATCAAAAAGGCTTTGAAATAAACCTCACCTCATGGGTGGGATGTGCGGAGGCCGCTCATGGGCGGCCCTTCGCACCAGCAGCGGAAAGCAAAGAGCGAAGGGCAGAAGCCGGTTTTTACCACCGTCCCCATGCGCGGCTCATGTAGTCAGACAGCGTCATGCCGATGAGCACCAGAAACATGAAGAAACCCGCCAGCACGGTAAGCTTGGTGAGCCGGGTGCTGTATTTGACGTGCATGAAAAACAGCACCACCAGAAGCATCTTTCCGGTGGCGATGGCCAGGGCGGCCACCGGGTTCCAGAAAAGGGTGAGGCCAGGGGCGATATGCCACTCGCCCAGGTCGAAGTAGGAAGCAGCTACAGTAGCCGCCGTGCCCGCGAGCAGCAATAAAAGAACGATCACGTAGATCCCGGGGCCGACGACGTGGTGTTCCTGCTCGTGTTGTTTCTCGAGTTCGCTCATGCGTTTCAACCCTCTAATGCCTGCTGATCAGGTACAGCAGGGCGAAGAGATAGATCCAGATGATGTTGACAAAGTGCCAGTACAGGCCGAAGTTCTCGACAAACGTGAAGTGGCCCGACGTGAAAGCCCCGGCTTTGGCGCGAAAGATCATGAAGACCAGGATGCCCACGCCGACCACCATGTGCAGCGCGTGCATGCCGGTCATGGCGAAGTAGAGAAAGAAATATTCTTCTGTTTTGCTGGCCATCGCCGGCGACAGCGGCTTATCGTGATACTCCTTGTAGACTTCCGGATCGGAGGCTGGATTCAGAAACGCTTGCTCGCTGTATTGGTGAATCCCTGGAACATGATGCTTCTCCCATTTCTCGTGCCACTCGATGCTCTTGATGCCGAGGAAGATCAAGCCGAAGATCAGCGTGAGGCTCAGGAAAAGCAGCAATGAGCCTTTACGCCGCGTCTCCGCCGACCACACGCCCATGGCCATGGTGAAGCTGGAGGCAATGAGGACAGCTGTGTTGGCAGTACCCCAGAAGATGCTCAACTGGTGCGAACCCTCTACAAACGCCGGGTAGTACCAGTTGCGCATGAGCAGGTACGACATGAAAAGCCCGCCGAAGAACATGATTTCCGTAAGCAGGAAAAGCCACATGGCAAAGTTCGTGGCGTCGAACTGCTGATCGACGGACTGGAAATGGTGGCGCTGATAGGGCGGATGCTCGTGATGCTCCTCCGCCAGCGCGCCGTTCGCGATCGCGGTGCTATCCGACACTGGCTACCTCTTTCCGTTGCTGCTGCTCCAGCCACTCGTAGTCGTAGGCTTCGTGGTCCATGATGGGAATCTCGACGAAGTTCTCAGTCAGCGGAGGCGACTGGGTCTGCCATTCCAGTCCCGTTGCCTGCCAGGGATTGTTGCCGGCGATGGCTCCGTACTTCAGCGACCACGTCAAGTAGAGAATCGGCAGCAGGTAGCCGACGCCGAGAATGGTTGCGCCTGCGGTGGAGAAAACGTTCAGCACCTGGAACTCCGGCGGGTAGGCGGCATAGCGCCGCGGCATCCCAAGCGTGCCCAAAATGAACTGCGGGAAAAAGGTGAAATTGAAGCCAATGAAGGTGACCACCGCGGCCAGTTGCGAAATCTTCTCCGGATACATGCGCCCGGTCCACTTGGGCCACCAGAAGTGAATGCCGGCTAAAAAGGCCATTAACATGCCACCTACCATGACGAAGTGGAAGTGGGCCACGATGAAGTAGGTCTCCGTGAGGTGAATGTCGGTTCCCGTCGAACCCAGAAAGACGCCGGTCATGCCGCCGATGGTGAACAGGCCCATGAACCCGATGGCATAAAGCATGGGAGTCTCAAAGGTGATGGAACCCTTATAGAGTGTGAACGACCAGTTGAATATCTTGATGGCCGAGGGCACCGCAACCAGCATCGTGAGCAGCGAGAACACCAGCGCCGCGTAGTTCGAGATGCCCATGATGAACATGTGATGGGCCCAGACGAAGAAGGCGAAGACAGCGATGGCCACCGAAGAAAAGGCGACCGCAGTGTAGCCGAAGACTCGCTTGCGGCTGAAGGTGGAGATGACCTCTGAGATCACGCCCATGCCGGGAAGAATCATGATGTAGACGGCCGGGTGCGAGTAGAACCAGAACAAATGCTGGAAAAGAAGCGGGTCGCCGCCATAAGCGGGGTCGAAGACGCCGATGTGCACCGTGCGCTCCAGCACTACCAGAACCAGCGTGATCGCCAGCACCGGCGTGCCCAGAATCATGAGGATGCTGGCTGCGTAATTCGACCAGATGAACAGCGGCAGCCGGAACCAGGTCATGCCAGGGCAGCGCATCTTGTGGATGGTCACGACGAAGTTCAGCCCTGTGAAGATGGAGCTAAACCCAGCCACAAAGACCGCCAGGCCCGCGGAAACGACATTGGTATTCAGATAATGCGTAGAGAGCGGCGTGGTGAACGTCCAGCCGGTATCCACGCCGCCCATGGCCATCGTATAGAGCATCATCCCGCCCGCCAGGATATAGAGGTACCAGCTGAGCAGGTTGATCTTAGGCAGAGCCAGATCCTTGGCCCCCACCATCATGGGGATAACGAAATTGCCGATGGTGGCCGGCACCGACGGCACCAGGAATAAAAAGACCATGATCAGGCCGTGCATCGAGAACACTTTGTTATAGGTGTCGGCCGCCATCAGGTCGCTCTGCGGCGTCAGCAGTTCCAGGCGGATCAGCCCCGCCAGAGCACCGCCGATAAAGAAGAAGAAGGTAATGGAGATCAGGTAGAGCGTGGCGATCCGCTTGTGGTCGCCGGTAAGCAACCAGCTGAGCAGGCCATTCTCCTTGGTCAGGAAGTTCATCTTGGGAATCCTGGCCGTGGACGGATCGGGAAGGCTGACGATGGTGGGCGCGCTCATGGTTTGACCTCCTTCTGCGCTGCGGGTTGCTGGCCCGGAGCCGGCGCCTTCTCTTCATTATTCGGCGGCAGTTCTGTGGTATTCAGAGTCTCCTGAAGGCGATAGTCGGTGTGGAGATTCTTGATGTATTCCACCAGCGCGATCACGCCATCCTCGCTGATCTGGCCTTGATACGTGGGCATGATCGGCGTGTAACCCTGCGTGATGTGCTGCGCTGGGTCGAGGATTGCCTGGCGCAGATAGGCGTCGTCGGCCGTAACCGTCTCGCCGGTGGCTAGCGTCAGTTGCGCGCCGTAGACGCCGACTAGATTGGGTCCGCGCGCATCGGGCCGC
Organism: uncultured Acidobacteriaceae bacterium; assembly: GCA_963808805.1. Taxonomy (GTDB): domain Bacteria; phylum Acidobacteriota; class Terriglobia; order Terriglobales; family Acidobacteriaceae; genus Telmatobacter. The sequence continues at coordinate 232,960 of CAWEGN010000001.1, forward strand.
GTGTTGTGGCAGGCATTGCAGCTCAGGCTCGCGAAGAGCCGCTCGCCGTCCTGCGCCAGCGAGTTGCCGCTGGTCGAGCTTTCCAGCCACTTTTTGAAGTCGTCCGGCGTCATCACGATCACGTCGCCGATCATCTGCGAGTGGTTGGTCCCGCAGTACTGGGTACAGAACAGGTGATAGGTGCCGGGCGTGGTGGCCTCGAACCAGACCGTGGTATACCGGCCAGGTATCGCCTCGCGCTTGACGCGAAAGGCGGGGATGGAGAAGCTGTGAAACACATCCTGCGAGATGATCGTCAACTGGATGGCGCTGGCCCGTGGGCACGTGAAGCATGTTGATCTCGTGCTGGCCGCCGGGATGTTCGATCTTCCACATCCACTGCTTGCCTACAACGTAAATGTTCATGGCGTTGGCCGGCGGTGTGTAGATGCGGAAGTAGAGCAGCGCGCCCCACACGAACATAATCAGGAACAGCCCCAGCGGGATGATGGTCCAGGTGGCTTCGAGAAGCGTTGAGCCTTCGATCTGCACCGCCTGGGGATGGCGCTTCTTGTTGTAAAGGATGGAGAAAGCCACAATCAGCAACACCACGATCGTCAGTCCCACCAGGCTCACCAGGACCATGAAGAAATAGAGCGCGTCCGACTCCGGCGCAATCTTCGACGCCTCAGGCGGAAAGAGCGAGAAGTGCGTCAACCACTTATCGAGGAATTGCCAAAGTACTGGGCTGATGTGGTCCATTCCTTTATCCGTTCACTTTCGTTGGCGCCTCGTGAGATCCGGTCCTGGTTACGTCACTATGCCGGTAGTCGCGGCGAAACATCACCAGCATGAATCCGCCCAGCAACAGGAGCGTGAGCAGCCCGCCCGCCTGCACCACGCGCGAAACGATAAGGTCATGAGTGTTGGTCGTGGGATCGTAGTGGTAGCAGTAAGTCAGAATGTTGTCCACCGGCGATCCGATCTTGTTTGACGAGGCCTCATCGAGTCCCAGCAGCATGTCCTTGGGCGAGTACTCGACCCCCATGTAATACTGCGCCAGCTTGCCCTGCGGAGTGACGATTTCCAGCGCGCTGGCATGCGCGAATTGCGCGACGCTCGTTCCCGGCACCTTGAGCTTGACGTACTTGAAGCCCACCACCGAGGCGATCTTGTCGATGTTCGCCTGCGTCCCGGTCATGAAGTGCCAGCCGCCGGCGGTTTCCGGGTGAGCGTACATCTTCAGGTATTCCACTTTCTTTTCCGCGGCCATTGCCGTCGTTTCCGTCGGGTCGATGCTGATCACGATGATGTTGAAGTCCTTGCCGGGACGGAAGCTGATCATCTTCAGCGCGCTCGTCAACCCCTTGAGCTCTTCGGAGCACAACATCGGGCAGCGGTAGTAAACAAGCATAAAGATAGCGGGAACTTTGCCGAAATATGTGCTCAACGGAACCAGCTTGCCCATGTCGTCGGTGAACGTGAGGTCGAGCGGCAGTTGATAGTTCAGGTGCTGCGCGATGCCCACGCTCTTCAGGATGTCCGGCGTCGTGTCCACCTGCCCCCCCGCAGTGCTCATCGCCGGCGTCATCGCCGGCAGTCCCTTGGCGCCGTAGGTTGAAACCTGCGCGTCAGCAAACGGTGCGGCGAGCAGAATCGCAATCGCGCCCGCTGTGGCCACCGCCGCGGTGCGCCAGCTTTTCCGGATTGTCCTTCTCGAATGCACGATGTCTGCTCCCTTCCTCCCTTGCCCGTTGCGGTCGATGCAAAAACCCCGTTCCCTGCCGGTCCTTAGAGTCTCCTTGTGTGGGCCGGAAAACCGTCCATTTCTGCTCCTACTTCTGCTCCTCGCGTTGCGCCTTGACGGCTTCTGCCTCAGCCTCTTCCTGCTCGAAGCTGGTGCGAGCAAACCCGTTGGTCAGCGGCATGGCGATCGCCGGCCGGCTGTCGCCGGTCATGGGCGGCTGCACCTCGACCGGCGGCGCCACCGGCAATCCCCGCTGCGCAATCAGCTCCATGGCGCGTTCAATGGGAATCCTGACCGTCCCCTTCGATTGATCGATCCAGGTGTAGTTGTCCAGCAGCAGATCCTCGCGCGCATGCAGGTCGGCGATATCCTGGTCGCCGTTGTCGATCTGCACCCGCGGCGTGGGGAAGCTCTGCATCAGTTGCGCAACCTTGTTTTGCATCTCGGGATTTGAGGGCATGTTGCCTAGCTGGCGGATATCCACGGTCTTGGTCCACTTACTGTTGGGGCCGTCTTCCTTGTTCAGGTGCGCGTTGATCACCTCGCCGATGCCGTAGCAGAGCAACCCGACCACCGCCACGAAGATGGTCAGCGAAGTCAGAAACACGACGATGCCGACGACGTTCGCGTCCGTGCGCTCAAAGCCCAGCTTCGCGTCGACTTCGTGTTTCTCCGAGTCGTGCCCGGGATCGGGTTGGTCATGCTTGGGCATGTTCAGGCTCCAGAATCTCCGCCAGATGCGGGTCGTTCGTCTGCACCAGCGGCCGCGCCGTCAAGCGGGTGCAGAAATAGGCAATCCAAAACGCCGTCATGGCCACGGGCACCGCGATGTATTCGAGAATTCCCCAACTGAAGTGCAGATTGCGCGCCGCGTCCTTGAAATTCGGCTCGATCAGCCAGAACTGATTCAACGCCACGGCGAAGATCATGATCCCGCAAACCAGAATCAACCGCTTCTTATTGCGTTTCAGGTCTCTCGACAGCAGCAGCGTGAACGGGACCAGCCAGTGGAAGATGAAATCGAGCGTGATGATGACGCCCCAACCGCCGCGGATACGGTCGAGGTACCAGTTGATTTCATCGGGAAGGTTCCCCGACCAGATAATGAGGAACTGTCCAAAGGTCAGGTAGATATTCAGCATCACAAACGCAAAGGCCAGCTTGCCCAGGTCGTGCTGCTCGGTCTGCCGTAAAAGCGTTTTGAACGGTTCGGCCCTGGAGAGCAGGAGCGAAACAATGATACCGAGGGCAAGAACCTGGAACCCTTGCTCCACCAAAAACAGCAACCCATAAACCGTCGAGAACCAGGTGACGTCCATCGACATCACCCAGCAAATCGATGCCGCCGTCATGGTGATCGCGTAGACCACAATGCCGGGACCGCTGATGTTCTCCAGCTTCTTGATCCAATACGGCGTGGTCTCCGGCCCAACACTGTCCCGCTTGAGGCCAAGCGAGTTGAGCCGCCATGCGTAGAATCCCCAGATGGCGAAGCACAGCAGGCTCACCCAGACGAACGCACTCGGATTGAGCATGGGCCGCTTGAAATCGAGGCAGTGCGCCTGGATTTCGTTGAGGACACCCGATTTCAGCGCCGCCGCTGTGTCGCTCGCGCTGGTGAACCGCGACCACAGATAGAGCCGCTTCATGAAGATGGCCACGACCGCCCAGTAAACGAAGACCAGTGGGAGCGTGCGGCTCATCGCTTCGAGCGGGCGCCGCAGCAGCAATCCCCACTTGCCTCCCGAGCAGTACTGCACCATGAGCAGCGCCAACCCGCCCACGGCAAAGCCCCAGGTGACTATCAGGCCCAGCGCCCAGCCTCGCAAAAGGTGATCCCAGCCCAGATGTTCCGGGTCTTGCGACTGGCCCAGGACGGCCAGAATCACGGCGATCACACTAAAGATCGCCCCGGTCGTCAGCGCGCGATTCTTCCAGCCCTCCACAAACGCGGGAGCGCCCAGGTCCGCTGGGAGCTGCTTGGCGTGCGAATTTGCGTCGTGTGCCATTTCGCTCGTCCTACTTCTGGGCCGCTGGGGCCGGTTTGCTTACGGGAACCTTGATCGCGGGAGGCGCCGGATAGCCCGGCGCCATGCCCGGCGTTCCCTCACTGGCGATGGGGTTGTTTGCGTTCACAGCCGTTGACGGCATCGGCCATGGCTGCGCGTACTCGGGATGTCCTTCAGCCGCGGCCAGGTCCTTGAGGTTGCCGATCTCGACGCCGGCAGGGACATCCTTAACCGTTGCTGCCTGGCTGAGCTGCAAGGCGCGGATGTAAGCCGCCACGGCCCAGCGGTCCTCAGGAGGCAGTTGCGTGGAGTAGTCCGGCATGGCGCCGTAACCGTGCGTCATCACGTAAAAGTAGTGCGAGACGGGCTGCGACATGCGCACCTGGTCGTGGAAATTGGCGGCCGGCTTAAAGCCGCGCTGCACAATCTCGCCCAGGCCGTTGCCCACCCGCGAGTGGCAGGGCGTGCAGTAAATGTTGAACCGCTCCTGCCCGCGCTTGAGCACTTCCATCGTTACCGGGAAGGGCACCTCGTCCAACTCCTGGCGGTAGCCGTTCGGCCCCTGCACTACGCCGGTGTAGAAATAGGAGTCCTGGCGCAACTGCCCGCGCGCCACGGTGTTCAGCACCTGCGGACGCGCGCCGCGATGGTCGGCAAAGAAATCCGAGCCGCGCTGCGGATCCATCTTGGGCTGGTCCTGCATGTCCTGGCGGCAGCCCGCGGCAAAGAGCGCCGCGGCAAGACCGGCAAAAGCAATGCCGCGCCGCGCGCAGCCTGTGGCTGAGAGCTGAAAGCTGAGAGCTGAAAGCTTCGCGCCCATCAGTATTCCACCTCCACCACCGAGTTGGGATGGAACTGCTGCAAATATGCTTTTGCCTCCACCAAGTCGAATTTTGGATCCAGCGCCTCAAGGCACAGGAAGAACTTGTCGGTCGTCGCGCCATCGCGGAAGTTGGGCGCGTTGAACAGGGGATGATAGAGCGCGGGCAACCCGTTCAGGGCCAGCATGCCGAAGGCCGCCGAGAGTCCGGCCCACAGAATCGTCCACTCGTAAGTCGGCACGATGAAGGCCGGCCACGAATAGGTTGGCCGGCCCGCGACGTTGATCGGATAGGCCAGCACCGAGATCCAGGTTTGCAGCGCAAACATGGCCGCGCCGCCCAACAGGCCGCCGATCAGCGTAAGCAACGGCACCTTGTTGCGATGGAAGCCAATGGCTTCAGCCGCTTCCTCCACCGGGTAGGGCGTGTAGCAGTCCATGCGCCGCCAGCCGTCCTCGCGCGCCTGACGCGCGGCCCGCACCAAGTCGCCCGGCGTATCGAATTCGGCCAGCAGGCCGTAGGTTCCTTCGCGTGCGGGCATATCAGTCGGCAGCCTCCGCTACCTTGGGCTTGATCTTGGCTCCAGGCAGCAACATGCGGATTTCATTCATGGGCATCATGGGCAGCAAGCGAACGAACAACAGGAACAGGAATGTAAAGAATGCCAGCGTGCCCACAAAGGTCATGTAGTCCCACTTGGTGGCGCGATAGGTGCCCCACGACGACGGCAGAAAATCGCGCGTAAGGCTGGTGACCACAATCACGAAGCGCTCGAACCACATGCCCGTGTTGACCACGATGGAGATGAAAAACATGAATGCAATATTGGTGCGCAACTTGCGCGACCACAGAGTCGTCAGCGGAATCGCCAGGTTGCAGGTAATTAGCACCCAGTACGACCACCCCATCGGCCCGAAGGCGCGATTCCAGAACGTGAATGCCTCCCAGTGGTTGGCCGAGTACCACGCCATGAACGCTTCCATGGCGTAACCGTAAGCCACGATGAATCCCGTGGCCAGCATCACCTTGCCGCAATTGTCGATGTGACGTTCCGTCACCAGTTGTTCCAGGTGATAGAACTTGCGCAGCGGAATGGCCAGCGTGAGAACCATGGCAAAACCGGAGTAGATAGCGCCGGCCACAAAGTAGGGCGGAAAAATCGTGGTGTGCCAGCCGGGCAGAACCGCCACAGCAAAATCGAAGCTGATGACGGTGTGAACCGAGAGCACCAGCGGCGTGGCCAGGCCGGCGAGCAGCAGCGAGGCGGTCTCGTAGCGCATCCAGTGACGGATCGAGCCGCGCCAGCCCACGCTGAGCATTCCGTAAAAATACTGCGCGATCTTCGACTGCGCGCGGTCGCGCATGGTGGCGAGATCGGGCACCATGCCGATATACCAGAAGACCACCGAGATGGTGGCGTAGGTTGAAACCGCGAAGACGTCCCACATGAGCGGCGAGCGGAACTGCGGCCACACGGTCATGGTGAAGGGCAGCGGGAAGAGCCAGTAACCCAGCCAGGGACGGCCCATGTGGACGAGTGGAAACAGGCCGGCGCAGGCAACGGCAAATATGGTCATGGCCTCGGCAAAGCGGCTGATGGAGTTGCGCCAGCCCTGCTTGAATAGGAGCAAAATGGCCGAGATGAGCGTGCCGGCGTGGCCGATGCCGATCCACCATACAAAATTGATGATGGCGAATCCCCACGCCACGGGTTGCGAAATAGCCCAGATGCCCACGCCCTTCAGGAACAGCCAGGTCAGCGCCACCAACAGCATCACGGCGCCGCCGCCAGCTACCGTAAACAGGCCGAACCACCCCATCGGCGTGTGCGGCGTGAGCACAATCCGCACGATCTTCTCGGTGATCGACCGGAAGGTCTGGCCCGGCGCAATGACCCGGAATTCTCCGGTTGCCGGGTCGATCGCGGGATCGTCGGGTTTCACTTCCCTGGTTGCCATCGTGAGCTCAACCCTTTGCCGGCGCGTGCTCCACCGGCGTCTCTTCGAGTTCCTGGTTCAGGTTCAGCACTTCGGCCAGATACTGCGTCCGCGGACGGGCGTTCTGGTCCGGAATGACCTGGTAGCTCCGCTGTTGTGCCCGCAGTTTCGATACGCGGCTGTTGGGATCGTTGATGTTGCCGAAGACGATTGCGCCCGCCGGGCAGGCCTGCTGGCAGGCGGTCACGATTTCGCCGTCGCGGATATTGCGGTTTTCCTTGTCCGCCTCGATCTTGGCTGCCGAGATGCGCTGCACGCAGTAAGTGCACTTCTCCATCACGCCGCGCGAGCGCACGCTCACGTCGGGGTTGCGCATCAGCTTCAGGCTCTCGGTTTCATAGTCCGAGAAAAGCAGGAAGTTGAAGCGGCGCACCTTGTACGGGCAGTTGTTCGAGCAGTAGCGGGTGCCCACGCAGCGGTTATAGACCATCAAATTCAGGCCTTCCGGCGTGTGTACCGTGGCGCCCACCGGGCAAACCTGCTCGCATGGAGCATTTTCGCAATGCTGGCAGGCCATGGGCTGAAAGTGCGCGCGCGGCGCAGACAGATCGCCCTCGAAATATGAATCAATTCGCAGCCATTGCATGTTGCGGCCGATGCGCACCTGCTGCTTGCCCACCACAGCGATATTGTTCTCGGCATAGCAACTGATGATACAGGCATTGCAGCCCGTACAACTGTTCATGTCGATCGACATGGCCCAGGCGTTGGCTTCGTTGTACGGCCAGTTGGGGAAGAGCGACGTGTCGCGGCTCGGCGTCTCGTAGCGCTCGCCCTCGTGAGCGAAATTCGGATTGGCTTTGAACTCGTCGAGCGTGGCGTAGCGGATGATGCCGCGCTCACCCAGCGCCTCGTCGGCTTCGAGCGAATTATTTCCATGACCCTGCTCGCCGAAAGTCGCGCCGCGCTGATCCTGGAAGTGGCTCTTGGTAATGGCAATGCCCCACTTGCCTGGGACCTGGCGGATGGAGCCCGTCGCGTAAAGCGGCGCCCACGTGTTGCGGATCAGATAAGCGTTGAAGCCCTGGCCGGAACCCACGCGTCCCGCCAGCTCACGCCCGTAGCCCTGGTAACAAGTCACCGAGTTGTCGGGATGGCCTGGCACAACGATCACCGGCGCTTTCACCTTTCCGTTGCCTACGCACAACTCCACAATGTCGTCTTCTTCCAGGCCCAGCTTCGTGAGCGTCGCACCACTCATGATGGCGGCATTGTCCCAGCTCAGGCTTGTGACCGGCTTGGGCAGTTCCTGCAGCCAGCCCACGTTCGCCCAGCGGCCGTCGTAAATATTTGGATCGGGCCGGAAGATGATCTCCAGCGAATTCTTTGGCGTCGGCGTCGGAACCGTCTTGCTCAGCTTCACGTTCGCCGCATCGCCCTTGCTGTACGCCGTGTCCGCAATCCAGCCGTCGTGCAAGGCCTTGCGCCAGCCCGTTTCGAAGTCGCCTTTGATTACAGGCTTCCACGTTTCGCGCACCGCATCGTATGGGCTTACCATCGGCTCGCTAAGCAGCGTCTGGAAGACATGGTGAGCGGTTCTGCCGCCGTATAGCGGATCGATCATCGGCTGCACGATCGACACCGTTCCGTCGTAGGCGCGTGCGTCCGACCACGACTCGAGGTAATGCGCAGCAGGAATGTGCCAATGCGACTGTTGTCCGGTCTCGTCGTAGTGCGAGCCGAGGTGCGCCACAATGTTGGCCTTGTTGAAAGCATCGGCAAAATTGAGATCGGCGGGCGCGTCATAAATGGGGTTGGCATTGAGAATCACCAGCCAATCCACCTTTCCCGCGTTGAGATCGGCGACCAGCGCCTTGAAATCCCCAAGCTGGTCGCTGGGAACCGGAATCGCCGGCTCATTCGCGACCGTCACCGTCTTGCCCACGTTGCCCAGCGCCATATTCATGGCCAATGCCAGCGCCGCTACCGACTCATCCTGGTACAGCCCCGGAAGCACTGCGTCCTTGCCGGCATTCGCCTTCAGCTCCTTGGCCAGCGCGGCCAGAAACTTCTTCTGCTCATCGGTCCACGCGTAGCTCGGTGCGCTCACCCCTGGCACGCCAACCAGAGCAGCCAGCGCCGCTGCAAATGCCGGCACTTCGCTCGCGCGCAGCCCAAGCCTGTGTTCAGCTTTCATGCCGGTGGTCGTCGTCGTGCTCTCCACGGCATACAGCCGGTTCATCCCATTCTCAGGGTGTTTGCGCCGGCCGGCGTAGTCGCGCACCAGCTTGTGAAAGCCCGGGTAGCTTGCGCCCGATAGAAAATCCGCATCGAGCGAAACGATCACGTCAGCAACGCTCAGGTCGTACTGAACGTTCATCCCGCTCGCCAGGAACGTTCCGGCCAGCGCGGGCTCGTACTGCACTAGCCTCGCCTTCGGCCAAGCTGCCTGCACTTCCTTCCACTGCCGCGCCAGAGTGGGCGAGGTGATGGCTGCGCTCAGGAAGTAGATACCGCTTCCATCTTTGGTCGATGTCACCTTGTCGCGCAGCGCCTCGGCGAACTCGGCCCATTCGCGGCTCTCGCCGCGATAGGTGACGTGCTGCGAGCGGTCGGGATCGTAAAGATCGAGCAGAGTACCTTGCGAATACGGATCGGAGCCGCCGTGGTTGTATGTATGCTCGGGGTTGCCGTCGATCTTGATGGGGCGGAATTCGTCGCTCTTGACCAAGAGCGGCACCGCACCGGTGGTAAACGGGTGAGCCGTGGCAAAGTACATCGGCTTGCCCAAAATTAGATCTTCCGGCGCTTTCACGTAGGGATAGATCGGCTCGTCGGGTTGCTTGGTGCAGCCGGCCAACCCGGCCAGCGCCATGGAAGCGCCCATCAGTCTCAGGAAGCCGCGCCGCGAGACGGGATCGACCCACTCCTGCGCCGCCGCGGGAAACTCTCGCTCGACCGCAGCCTGGAATTCCGGCGTATTGGACAGCTCATCCAGCGACCGCCAGTACTCTTTGCCCTTCGCGCCCTTCAGTTCCCGGCGAACCGCTTCCAGCGTCATGGGCTCGGAACTCGCACCCTGAGCGACGGCAGCCGGATTCGCATTGTGCTTTGCGTCGTTCACTTTGCTCCCCACCGGCTTCTCCACCGCGGACGACTTGCTATTTTCTGCGCTCATCGGTGGCACACCTCGCAACTGGTCAGGTCCTTCGGCGCGCGGATCTTGTAATGAACCAGCAGGAAATGCCCTAACGCATCCTGGCTGGTGAACTTCAGCACCTCAAGTGTGGCCGCGGACTGGTTCGGAGTCATCTGCGTTGAAGTACCGGCGGTCATCGAAACCGGAATCGGTATTGCCGGCGACGTTAACGCAGCTTGGCTCTCCGGACTGCTCGCCGGATCCTTTGTCGTGCAGCTCACACTCTCGGCCGTGGGTACGCCGGGCTTGTTGTCCGCCGCGGCGCACCACACCGGATGGTCCTCCGCCGGCTCTTGCCAGTCCATGTTGTAGATCTCGCTCGTGGGGCGGAGATTCTTCGCTGGATTGCGATGGCAGTCGAGGCACCACTCCATCTGCAGTGTGTTCTGCGCGTACATCAGCGGCATCTCGTCCACGCGCCCGTGGCACGTCTCGCAGCCGATGCCCTTGTTTACATGAATCTCATGGCTGAAGTAGACGTAGTCGGGAAGGTCGTGCACCTTGATCCACGGTATGGACTGGCCGGTGTACCAGCTCTGGCGAACCGGCTCCAATAATTGAGCATTGGTCCAGATCTGCGCGTGGCAGTTCATGCAGGTGCGCGTAGGAGGAATGCCGGCGTAGCTCGATTTCTCAACTGTGGTGTGACAGTACTGGCACTGCAGGCCCAGCCCTTGCACGTGGTGCTTGTGGCTGAAGGGCACCGGCTGATCGGCGCGCTGGCCCTGCCGCGTAACCCACGGCGAGCGCTGCAACTGGTCCAGGGTGACACCCAAGGCAATGACGATCAACCCCGTCAGCACAATGCTCATGCGGGCCAGTGCATTGGAGCTACGGTCGAAGATTTGTGCCATGAACGAATCCCGATTTGACTTTCGTTTTGCATGCGCCGCGTGTGCTGGCGGTCACATGGATCATGTACAAGAAACACTCTTCGATAGAACTCTCATGCGGGGGCGGGGAAGCCCGAAATTTCAATATAGCAGCCGGAGACCCTTGCGCACCAAGCGCGGCGTGCCACATCGCGAGAAATTCGTGTGGGAATCCGCTTTGCAACTGCCTGAAAAGATAATCGGTTGTGACAAGGACGATTTCGGCGTACCCACCACCTTCCCTTGGCGTACAGTGCGCCAAAGCTGGACTGTTCAATCAAAAAAATATCATTCCGGAAGCGGAATTTGCCACTGCCACGCAAATCACAGAACGAATCAATCCATTCGCAGCGGGAACTCAGTTCCGTCCCCGCTCCACGCTCACCGGTTCCAGAACGCCATCGGCAACCCGCCGCCCACTTGAATCGGCGTACAGGCGCATCACCAGAGAGAACCTCACTCACAATCTATGCCGCCACAAGAGCACGGTGCCATAAACACGCCCGGAATCCCCCCGTTACGTACGCTCAAATTCGCCCTTTCCTGCACGACCCTGCGCAGCATTCGGCGCATGACTCGGCGCAGGATTCGGCAAACGAGCTGTCCGGCGATGATCGCGGCCAGCCGACAATAACGAGAAAAACGTCGAGAACAAAGAGCGCGATGGCAATGTCGTTGAAGAGCGTAGCCTGGGGCAGAGCCGGCCAAAACTGGTTGGCAGCCCAGAAGAGAAAGGCAGCGGCCAGCAAGATCGCCTTGGCAAACTCCGTTGCAGTCGGCCGGCGCGCAATCCGGTAAATGACGTAGGCGATAGAAATCATGGCCAATGAAAAGGCCGCGAGAACATCGTGGCTTCCGGCAGGAAACAGCCCCGGATAGGTGTCCCAGGCTAACAGCATGACGACGCCCGCAAGGGTGACGCCGCCAAGCAATACAGGAAGAAACCTTTGGGTTCGGCCAAGACGCATGTACATTGGTCATTATTGCCCTCATCTCGAAAAGAAACCGTAAGGGCCTGCCGCGGTATCCAGTGAAACCCGCGTAGGCCGATGTTATCAATCGGATCGTTTAGAATTCATAAGGACGGTTCAACCACTCTTAACAACATCTCAATACGCGGGACTCGATCGTTCGGTTCGCGGGACGATCTTTCTCGGTCGCTGCCCACCGGGTATTCGCTGGGCACGTCAACCGCCGATAAGGGAAGCAACGATGAAGTACGCCGGACTGCTGGTAATGCCCGCCGGGTTCTTACTCACCCTCGCCGCACTGGTGCTGTTTGCCGACCCTCCCCGGCGGCTGGCGTTTGTGTTCTGCGGCCTGGCTGTTGAGGTCATGGGCTTGATCGTGGCGGTGCGCGGTCACATGCCGCAGCGCGGAGCGGGCAGGCCATGAACCCAATGCCTCCCATGACGCCTGCACCGGCTGCTGCGATGAGCGACGTCGCGATCGTGGTCACGTTCGTGCTTCTGTTGCTTGCGCCCCTGGCGATCGCCGGGTTGACACTGATCAATACCGGACTGGGCCGCTCGCGTTCGGCGGCGCAGGCCATGCTGGGCAGTTTGGCGCTCATTGCTGTCGCCGCCATCGTTTTCGCTCTCATCGGCGCGGGCTTCACCGAAACTGCGGGAATGGGCGGTCTCGTGTTGCACGCCGGCGGAAAGACCTGGAGCATTCTTGGGCTTGGTCCATTCTTCCTTCGCGGCCTCGGCACAGCAGCGCCGCAGGCCCAGCTTGGGCTGCTTTTCGAAATTCTGGCCGTCGTCATGGCCGTGCTGGTGCCCTGGGGATCGGGCGCGGATCGCTGGCGGCTGGCGGCCGGCGGCGCATCGGCTGTGGTGCTTGCCGGCTTGGTGTTTCCTCTTGCAGCACATTGGATCTGGGGCGGCGGATGGCTCGCCGCGCTGGGCACAAACTTCTCGCTGGGCGCGGGCTTTCTCGATGGTGGCGGTGCCGCCACAGTGCATACGCTCGGTGGCCTGAGCGCGCTGGCCCTGGTTTGGATCGCCGGGCCGCGCCGCGGCAAATTCCCCAGGGAAGGCCTCTCCACCGCGATTCCCGGCCACAACGCGGTGTATGTGCAGTTCGGCTGCCTGCTGGCGCTGGTCGGCTGGCTGGCCTGGAACGCGGCGGGCGCGATCCTGTGGCTGCACGCTCCGCTGACCGCGCTGCCGGGCACGGCAATCAATACTCTGCTGTCGGCAGCGGGCGCGCTGGTGGCGACGTTCACAGTGACGCGCGCACGCTTCGGCAAACCCGACGCCAGCTTGTGCGCCAACGGCTGGCTCGCAGGGCTGGTTGCCTCCTGCGCTTATGCCGGCTTGGCTACGCCCGCCGAGTCGCTCTTCGCCGGGGCCGTGGCCGGAATCTTCACGCCGCTGCTGGTCGAGGGGCTGGAACTGGCGCTTTCCATCGACGATCCCTCCGGCGCGGTAACCGTTCATGGCGCGGCGGGCCTGTGGGGATTGCTGGCCGCGGGCTTCTTCGCGCCACAACCGGGGCAGATGCTGGCGCAACTCGTGGGTGTTGCCGCGCTGCTCGGCGTGATTTTCCCGCTGATCTACCTGCTCTATGCGCTGCTCAACCGCGTGGTTGCATTTCGCGTCGATCCCGACGGCGAACGCATGGGCATGGACCTGCACGAGCTTGGCGGCGGAGCCTATCCGGAATTCGTGATTCACCGCGACGAATCGTACCGATAGGTTGGCCGAAGCAGACGGATTCAAGACCACAATCAGACGCAAACGATTGCTGAGAACTTACGGCGGTTCTCCTGCAACTATGAGCCATTTCTGACAGTATTCAAGGTGGCTTTTTATTGATAAAAAAGCACTTAGCGATTGTGCCCTGGTCACCACCAGCAGGAGACCCGCTCTAGCGATTACCAGTTGATTACTGGGGCCCCCCCTCCCCCTATCTCTGAAAATAAATTCCCTGGATTCATGAGGTTAGCGCATGTCTAACGCTATAACCCATTGATTCTAAGCCACTTCTTTACAGAGTCTAGACAGCAAAGGAGTTAGAGACAGGGAACAGGGATCAGGGATCAGGGATCAGAGAGCATGAGACAGTTCCTACCTTTGCTGTGTTTATTGTGCGCGAAGAGACGGAAATTAACTGCAAAGTGCAGGGACATAGGGACCAGGGACGTAGGGACTAGGAAAACAACGACTTAGAGGACTACCAGGCGGAGTCGAGGAGGCGCGCAGGGCTTGACAACTCGAACGGCGCAGGCTTCTGCCAATGGAGATATGGGCGTTAATGAGACCGATCCTACAAGACCCTGGACTTCTTCCTGCAAATTGAGGTCAGGAGTCTCCCCTGTCCCCAAGAGCGAGGGACCGGGGGCACCCTCGGTGTGGTTTTTGGGGCGTCGAGACCGAGGCCACCCGGCGGGGAGCCAGGTTCCGCTCCAGTGATCGGGCTTGAGGGCGAATTGGACCAGATCCGGCAATGACAAAGACTTACCGTTGCCCCAGGCGACAGTACCAACGCCAGCGGGCCGGAGAAGATCGAGCTTCTCCGGTGAGCTACTGGTTATACCGCTTCTTGTAGTACTCGATTTGTTGCTGAATCTGCTCTTTGGTCAATCCCTTCATCCAAAGGTTGTCTGGAGAATCCATGACGTCCCTGGTGACGCCTGGCATCAACTGTTCGGCATCGGGAATGAAATGCATGTAGAAATCCTGAGCCACCTCATAGAAGCCGTGCCACTGAGTGTAGTCCGCTCCCATCATGGCCGTTCCCATGCGGGCGCTTCGGCCTTCATGGTGCCATAGCTCGAAGTAGTCCCATTTGACCTGAGTATCGAAGGGCGTGGAAGTAATCTTGTGTGCGTCCGCGAGCTTCTTCATAATCGCCGCTGCCGGTTCACCGTACTTGCTGTTGTACAGGTTCACCGTGTCGTCATACTGCTTGTAGAAGTTTTCGACGAGACCCGTGGCATGGCAATTGAGGCAGACGTCCTGCATGGCGGCGCGATTTTGCTCCCAGTTGGGCTGGCGAATGCTGATGGCAGGCCGCAAGGTCCAGCTCAGATGAGTGCCGGCATCATGCGTGCTTGCCGGATGGTTTGGTGTACCACCCATGTGGCAGGTGACACAGGTGGGCGCGGCGCTGTAGTCCTGGCCGACAATCCAGGATCTGGAGTTCAGGTTCATCTTGTCTACATTGGCGTTGTAGATGACGCCATGCATGGATTCGTTGTAGATCCCGATCTGGGGATGATCGGGACCCATGTGACATTTGCCGCACGTTTCCGGCTGCCGAGCCTGCGCCACGCTGAAAGCGTGCCGTCCATGGCAGGCTGAACAGGAACCGGTGCTGCCATCGGGATTGACGCGGCCCACGCCACTGTTGGGCCAAGTGGTGGAGCTGAACTTTCCCTCGCCCAGATACTTGACCTCACTGCCGTGGCATTGGCGGCATTCGCTTTGGACGGCAGGGGCGCCCTCGACGACCTCTCCAAGAACATTGTCAAGGGAACCGATGAACTGCGTAGCTTTGGAGTGGCGGCTGTGCTCATACTGATCCACTTCTGCCCCGTGGCAGCGCGCGCAGTATTTTGGCGTCACGATCACCGCGATCCTCTGGCCATAATGGTCGAAGGCGGCTGGGTCGCCGGCGTTCGCCTTGTGGCAGGTGTAGCAGTCGATACCCTGCCGGGCATGCTCGCTGGTCTGCCATTGCTGCACCAGGACCGGAGTGGTTCCTGTATGGCAGTCCAGACAACTCTGACCTTCAGCGGAGATCTTCAGCTTCTCTGCCGCGGCGGGCGCCTCTGTCGCGGAGGGTTTTCCGGCAGTTGCTTCTTGTCCTACCGCTGCAAGATATGAACAAAAGATGAATCCAGCAAATAACGCGAACCCCGTTTTGATGTCAACCACATTCCACCTTCCCGACTATTTCTTGCGGCTTGCCGTTACAGTTTGGCCGACAGCGTGGAATCATCCGACGTATCAAACTAATCTTCCTGCCGCGGCCGCTTGCCACCGTTGACCGCGAAACAAAAACCTAGCGGGTCTTACTCGGCAGCCTTCCGAGAGACCCTAAATGATAGATCAGTGCTCAGTGTCCACGCCAGCACATGCCGCCAGTCTCAGCTAAGGTCACTGCGGCGGGATCGGTCTCGAAACGTCGGCTTTTGGGAAGCGATTGTTGGCGATGCCGGTAAAGAGCTTCCTCAGCGGCGGGCGAGGAGCAGCATCACGACGAAGAGCAGGACCGGGATGAGCGCCAGTCCGGCGTAGAGCGCCAGCTTACGGCCATTCAACTGAAAACGCCCATGCAGGACCGTGCGGTGATGGCCGCTGTCAACGCCCACCAACTCCTGGTGCTCGAGCTCCCAGGCCATCTCGGCGGCGGTCGAATAGCGGTGGCGCGGGTCGCGCTGAAGAGCGCGAAAGAGGATTTCTTCGATCTCGGGCGAGATCTCGGGGCTCAACTCGCGCGCCGGCGCGGGATCGATCAATAACCGCTCGTTCATCACCGCCAGCGGATTCGAACCGGTGAAAGGCGGCTGGCCGGTAAGCATTTCGTAGAAGATGGCGCCGAGGGAGTAGACGTCGCTGCGCTGGTCGCCGCGGCGGCCCTTCACCTGCTCGGGGGAAATGTAGTCGGGCGTGCCCAGGGCGGGCGTAATCCCGACGGGCGTGATGCGCCGCGCGTCTTCCTTCAGGGCGATACCGAAGTCGATGATCTTAATGCGGTCGCCGTCGCACACCATGATGTTTTCAGGCTTGAGGTCGCGGTGCACGACGCCGTGCTTGTGCAGGTTGTCGAGGGCGTCGCAAATAGCCAGAGTGAGCGCGACGGCGCGCTCCAGGGGAAGCTTGCGCTGCTCGTTGAGGCCCCGCTCGTTCAGGATCGTCCGGAGCAGGCGGCCCTCCACCCACTCGATGACCATGTAGCGGCGGCTTCGCTCTTCGCCGTCGTAGGTTTTGACCACGCCGGGGTGATCGATTTCCTGGCCGATCTCCTCCTCGCGGCGGAAGCGCTCCAGCAGTACCGGGTCGGTTTCCATCTCGGGGTGCGGAATCTTCACGGCGACCTGCCGGCCGTTGCGCAGGTCCGTGGCGCGGAAGAGCGTGGACATGCCGCTGCGCGCAACCTCGGCGTCGAGACGGTAATGGTCCAGCGTGTCTCCGGCATTCAAAGTGGCCACGGCTATAGTCAGCATCGCAGTTCCGATTGTGACATGCAATTTGTAAGAAAACCGCAAGGAAACGCGGCTAAGGAATCGAAATCGAACACCGGCGCATGGCGTGTCTGTCCGCGCTTAGAGGGGGGTACGGCGTCTGGGGGCCGGTCCAGCGCTGTCCTGCCCCAAAGAGCCCGATTGGCCGACCGGGATTCATTATGATGGAGGACAAGATGTCACGAACATTTTGCACCTCCGCAGCCTGCCTGGCGCTGGCTTGCGCGACATGGCCTGCTGTGGCCGGCGCAACCGCATCCAAAGCTCGTTCCGCCAAGCCGGAGCCGCCGCAGGACACGGGCTTCCTCAACCGCCGCATCGAGCTGCATGGAATCGCCTACCGCTTTCAGGTCTACCTGCCCGAGGATTGGCGGCGCGACGACGGCAAGCGATGGCCCATCATCCTCTTCCTGCACGGCCGGGGCGAGCGCGGTTCCGAGGGCATGTGGCAGACGCAGACCGGGATTGCCGAGGCGGTGCGCAACCACCCCGACCGCTGGCCGTTTGTCATCGTGATGCCGCAGTGCCCGCAAAACGCCCACTGGACCGATGCCGCCATGCTTGAGCTGGCGATGGCCGCGCTCGACCGGGAATCGGCCGAATTCCACGGCGATCCGGCGCGCACCTATCTCACTGGCCTTTCGATGGGCGGCTACGGGGCATGGGAACTAGCGCGCCTGCATCCGCATCGCTGGGCAGCAATCGTGATTGCCGCGGGGGGCGTCTTCTGGAGCTATGAGCCGGAGCGCTGGCAGGAGGCCTCGGTGCTGCCCGCGGAGTATGCCCGAGCCGTGGGACGCACGCCGGTCTGGCTCTTCCACGGCAGCCTCGACACCGTGGTGGCGCCGCGAGAGAGCGAATCGATGTTCGACGCCTTCAAGGCCTCCGGCGGAAACATCCGCCTATGGATCTACCAGGGCCTCAAGCACGATTGCTGGACGCGCGCCTATGACGAGCCGGAGCTGCCGCGCTGGCTACTCGCTCAGCGTATTCCCGCCGCTCCCGAGACCATGGCCGAATTCCTCATGATTCCGCTGCGTCCGCCTACCATCAAACTGTCTATCGCCCAGCTCGACAGCCTGGCCGGCGATTATCGCGAGCCAAACGGGCACGCCTCCGAATCCGTCTTCCGGCAGGGGGATCAGCTCTTTGAAAGGAGCACGAGCGGCGAGGTCATGGGCCTGGAGGCGGAAACTGCCGATACGTTCATCCGGCCATGCGACGCCACCAGCGCGCACAACGTCCACTTGACTTTTGAGCGCGGTGCCGACGGCAAAGTGGCGGCCTTCATCCTCCGCGACAGCCGTCACGAAGAACGGTGGGTGAAGCTGCCGCCCGCCGCTGGCAAGTAAAGTGATTTCGCGGTTGCCGCCGGAATCTGCTGTTACTCCTGGCGGCAGGGTCTTTAAGATTTGCAACAGGTTGTCTGGGCCCGGCGGAGTGGAGCCGCCAGTCCGGCGGTCTTTGGGCAGACTCCGGGAACAACCCGCGGCGCAATTGCGTATCTGGTTCTCAATAAGGAGGAGGCAACATGTATTGCAGCGGATGTGGCCGTGCTTTGGAAGCGGGGCAGGTAGTTTGCCCGCAGTGCAACCGGCCGGTGGCGCCGGCCGCGCCGATCCCGCCCGTTCCCAACCTCCAATTCGAATTGGAGCGCTATGCCGGCAAAGTGAGAGTGTTGGGCGTACTGTGGCTGATCTACGCCGGTCTGTCTCTGTTGTTGGGCTTCGCCGGGCTAGCTTTCGTGCGTGGAATTTTTCAGGGAGGCTTCGGTCCCTGGATGCACGGCCCGATGTTTCCGGGGTGGTTCGGGCCTGCCTGGATTCATCTGGCATGGCTGGTTCTGTCGATTCGCGCCGTGTTGTGCGCCGTGGCAGGCTGGGGTCTGCTGGAACGCGCGCAGTGGGGACGCATCGTGGCCATCGTGGCCGCCATCGTATGCCTCATCAAGATACCCTTCGGCACCGCCCTGGGCATCGCCACGCTGGTAATTCTACTCGGCTACCGGAATTCGACGCTCTACGACCAGATGTGATCGGCGCGGTTTTAAGCCCGCGCTGTCTTACAATCGAACCATGAGCTTCCCAGCCATGCGGATGCGGCGGATGCGGCGCACGGAGCCATTGCGCGCGCTGGTCCGCGAGACCGTGCTAACGCCCGGCGACCTGATCTACCCGTTGTTCCTTTGTCCCGGCAAGGGCGTGCGGAACCCGGTCAGCTCCATGCCCGGCGTCTTCAATCTCTCGGTGGATGAGGCGGTGCGCGAAGCCGAGGAGGCCGCGGCGCTGGGCCTGGGCGGATTGCTGCTCTTTGGGCTGCCTGAGTCGAAGGACGAGCAGGGCGCCGGCGCCTGGGAAGAAAACGGCATTGTGCAGCAGGGACTGCGCGCGCTGAAGAAGTCCGAGGCCGGCAAAAAGCTGGTTCTGATCGCCGACGTCTGCCTGTGCGAATACACCAGCCACGGCCACTGCGGCGTGGTGGTGAAAACGGGCGACGGCCCCAATGCGAACTTCGAAGTAGACAACGATTCCACGCTTGAACTGCTGGCCCGCACGGCCGTGAGCCAGGCCAGAGCCGGCGCTGACGTGGTGGCCCCCAGCGACATGATGGATGGCCGCGTAGCCGCCATTCGCCGCGCTCTCGACAGCGCAGGTTTCACGCAGACGCCCATCCTCAGCTACGCCTCAAAGTTCGCTTCTGCTTTCTACGGGCCCTTCCGCGAGGCCGCCGACTCGGCGCCGCAGTTCGGCGACCGCAAGAGCTACCAGATGGACGGCGCCAACCTGCGCGAGGCCCTGCGCGAGATCGATCTCGACATCGAAGAGGGCGCGGACATGATTCTGATGAAGCCCGCCATGCCCTACCTCGACGTGGTGCGCGCGGCCCGCGAGCGGGTGGGCGTGCCCATCGGCGCCTATCAGGTCTCCGGCGAGTATTCCATGCTTCAGGCTGCCTTCCAAAAGGGATGGCTCGATCCCTCGCGCGCCATGCTCGAATCGCTGGTCGGAATCCGCCGCGCCGGAGCGGATTTCATCGTCACGTACTTCGCCAAGGAAGCGGCCGGGCTGTTGGCGTAGTCGCTGTACAGCCATCTGAGGCGCGGCTGGAGAAGTTTGGCGAACCGCGGGGATAAAAAGCTTTTGGATTCCCGGCGCGGTGTGTTTTTCTAGCTAGAACCCGTCTATGCGCAAGCAACTGGAAGCCTATTTTGAATTTGCCCGCCTGGGAACCAACTGGCGCACGGAGATTCTGGCCGGCGTCACGACGTTCCTGACCATGGCCTACATCGTGCTGGTGAATCCGGCGGTGCTGGCCGATGCCGGATTGCCGCTGCCCGCGGTCACGGTGGCCACCTGCCTCTCGGCGGCCTTCGGTTCCATCCTGATGGGCATCATCGCGCGGTATCCCCTTGCGCTGGCGCCGGGCATGGGCCTGAACGCCTATTTCGCCTACACCGTCTGCCTGAAGATGCACGTGCCCTGGCAGACGGCGCTGGGCGCGGTATTTCTTTCCGGCGTCATTTTTCTGGCCATCACCCTGGCCGGCCTCCAGCGGGTGATCCTGCGCGCGATTCCTCATCAGCTTTACGCCGCAGTCGCCGGCGGCATCGGCCTCTTCATCGCGTTCATCGGCTTGCAGCACGCTGGGCTCGTGGTGCGCGATCCGAACACGTTGGTCGGCATGGGCAGCATCCGCAACCCGACTGCGTACCTCACCCTTCTGGGCCTGATTCTGATGGTTGCCCTCGAAACCAGAAAGGTGAAGGGTTCCATTCTCATCGGCGTGCTCACCGTCACCGGAATTGCCTGGGCGTTCGGGATGACCCACTGGACGCCGGCCTCGGGCGGCATGGGCGCGCTGACCCAGACGGCGTTCAAGCTGGACATCGCGGGCGCATTAAACAAGGGCCTGCTCGAGATCATCTTCGTTTTCTTCTTTGTGGATTTGTTCGACAACCTGGGCACGCTCGTGGCCGTGACCAAGCGCGCCGGGCTGATCGGCGCGGACCACTCCATTCCCCGGCTGAACCGGATTCTGATGGCCGACGCCACAGCGAGCATCTTTGGCTCGCTGACCGGAACCTCTACCGTGACCAGCTACGTGGAGTCCACGGCGGGCGTGGCCGCCGGCGGACGCTCAGGCGTGACAGCAATCGTGACGGGGCTGCTGTTTCTGGTCGCCATCGTCGCCGCGCCATTCGCCGGCATTGTGCCCCAGGCGGCGACTGCGCCCGCGCTCATCCTGGTGGGCTCGCTCATGCTGGCCACCATCACCGAGATTCACTGGCACGATCCGCTGGTCGCCGTTCCCGCGTTCCTGACGCTGGTTCTGATTCCGTTCACCTATTCCATCGCCAACGGGCTGGGCTTCGGCGTGATCTCCTGGGCTGTTCTGCACCTGTTCGCGGGAAAGGTCCGGCGGCAGGACTGGCTGCTTTACATCCTCGCCGCGCTCTTCCTGGCCCGTTTCATCTACCTCGGCGCGAATTAGATTCTGCTAGCATATTGTTCGTTTCCAAGAACGGAGTCACTCATGCACTGGTATGACTACTTGAGCTATTTTTTCGGCGGCGCATTCCTCGCCAACTCCCTGCCTCACCTCATCAACGGGATCTCGGGGCGCGCGTTCCAGACCCCGTTTGCCAAGCCGCCGGGGAAAGGCCTGTCGTCCTCGACCGTAAACGTACTGTGGGGGTTTCTCAATCTCGCCGTCGCCTACCTGCTTGTCGTTTGCGTGGGCCACTTCAGCCTGCACAACACCTGGCAAGTGATCGCTCTTGGCGCGGGTATATTGGTCATGTCGCTCAATCTTGCCCGCGCCTTCGGGCGTTTCCACGGCGGTCTCTGAGAGGCCTCTCGATTCTGGGCCGGTGACCATGGCGATTGAAGCAGCACCCGCGAATTAGACTCTCTATAATGTCGTCGATGCGCTCCCTCCGCCTTCATCGCGCACTTGTTTTGTTCGCCGTCGCGAGCTTGGCCGCTGCTTCAGCCTTTGCGGCAGACTCTTATCGCGTCGTTCACACGTATCCCCACGACCCTCAGGCCTACACCCAGGGCCTTCTCTACGCGGATGGACATTTGTACGAGAGCACCGGCCTGAACGGGCGCTCGTCGCTGCGCATGGTGGACCTGGAATCGGGGCGCGTGCTGCAGCGGGCGGACGTACCGGCGCAGTATTTCGCCGAAGGACTCGCCGCGTGGGGCAGCAGTCTGATTCAGCTCACCTGGCAGTCGCACGTTGCGTTCGTCTACGACCGCTTCAGCTTTCGGCTTCTTCGCACCTTTCATTACGAGGGCGAAGGATGGGGCCTGACGCAGGATGGCAGGAACCTGATTCTGAGCGATGGACGGCGACGCTGCGTTTCTTCGATCCACAAACCTTCCGCGAAGTTCGGCGCATCGTAGTGAAAGATCGCGGCGAGCAGGTGACCCAACTGAATGAGCTGGAGTACGTGCATGGCGAGATCTATGCCAACGTGTGGCACACCGATCGCATTGCCCGCATTTCGCCCGCAAACGGGCGGGTGATTGGTTGGATCGACCTGACCGGGCTGCTGCCGCCCGGCCAGGTCTCCAATCCGGAGGCAGTGCTGAACGGAATCGCTTACGACGCCGCACATGACCGTCTCTTCGTCACTGGCAAGCTCTGGCCCAAACTGTTTGAGATCAAGGTGGTCCCTGAGGCGGCGAAGCTCGTTCCAACACGGCAACTGAAGTAACAAATTGGAACAGCCACGTTTCCGATCTTCCGCATCACACTCCAGGCGACGGCCCCGCGCGTATACTTTCGGCGAGGCCAGTTGATCGCGCTATGGACGCAATGGATCCATCGTCATTCTTCGGCGCCGGTTCGCTGCAAAACGCCGCCGTATTCACCATTGTGCTGGCCTTCGCCGGCTACCTGGTCACGTTTTGGATCAATCGCATGATGGCGCGCCGCGCCGACCGGTTGCGCCTGGTGAACCAGCGCCTCAACGAGTTCTACGGTCCGCTCTATGTGGCCACGGTGGCGGGCAACATCGCCTATAACTCGCTGCTCACGAAGCAGGGCAAGACGCAGTGCCATCCCATCCGCGACGAGGATTTGAAGGAGTGGGTGCTGTGGATGACCACCATCTTCATGCCCCTTAACGACGTTCGCGAGAAGATCATCATCGAGAACGCTCACCTGATCGTCGAGGAGCAGATGCCGCAATGCCTGCTCGACTTTGTCACTCACGTGGTGGGCTACAAAGCGATGCTCTCCAAGTGGGCGGAGGGCGACTACTCGGAGCGCCGCTCGATGATTGGCTGGCCGCCGGAGTTCGACATCTACGTCGAGCGCTCCTACAAGGCCCTCAAAGCCGAGCAGACGCGCCTGCTGCACAACGCGTTATGGAGGCTCTGGCGCCGCTTCGCCGGGCGCAAGATCCGGTAAGATCGCACGGCGCCGGACTCCATGACCTCGCTACTCCGCCGTCAGCGCCGGGTTCAGCGACGTCACGCGCGCCACGGCCTTGGTCAGCCTCGCCTCGTGCGGCCGCGCACCCTTCCTCTCCGCCGGCGTGTAGAAATGTTCGATCGACTCGACCAGGTAGGCTCCGGGCAGGAAGACCGACGCGGCGCTCACGCCGTCGCCGGGCAGCAGCAGCACGTCGCCCTCGCGGGGAAGTGAGTGCAGCGTCTCCAGCGGCACCAGGTTGATGCAGGTTCCGTCACCGGCCACAAATTCCAGGCAGTTGAGACTATGCAGCGTTCCCTCGCGCGCGCGCCTCAACTCGCGTCGTGCCTTCACCGACTCATAGTAGGCGCCCGCCATGATGGGCAGCCCGATCATGAAGCCGACTACGCTGCTGTACTGCGCAATGAGCGATATCCAATGGTGGGTCATCCGGTCTTTCGCCTCCATGCAAAGGGTAAACCGGACAGGTGGCGCCATCCACGGGTATTCTGAGCACTCCGGCGCCTTCGCAATCGCCCGCGCGCAGTGAGCGCCAACCCATGCTATTGCCCAACCGACCCGTTGTGATGAATTCGTTCACCTTGAAAGAAGCGGTGATGCACCATGCTGAGCCCAAGCAGCAGGACTAGGACAAAGAAAACGATCACGAAGATCGCTTTCCCAATTCCAGGCAAGGACAGCTTCGGCTCCGGGTGGCGTTCCAAATTCGTATTCGTGTCCATCGGAGTTGCCACACCTCCAACTCAGCCGCCAAACGCGACAACTTGGAGCGTCGGTTCCCCGGTACTCATTCAGTCCCGAACATTTCCAGAATCCGCGTTCTCGCTCTCCTCGTGTCCGGCCTCTCACTGAAAAAGTCACCGGATGGGGACCGTTTCATGTGCTGCGATCGCAGCCCCTTGCAGCCCTGATCATACCGTCGATCTGGTTTCGCAGACTGTATTTTTTCGGGCGGGCCCGTATCAAGTGGGGCTCACCTCAGGCAGGAACCGTCAGCCCCAGGTTCTTCCAGAGCCGCAGCGTAGGCCCGGACTGGTTGATGGTGTAGAAGTGCAGTCCTGGCGCCCGATTGCGTAACAGCGTTTCGCCTAGCCGCGTGACCACGCTGAGCCCGAAA
The DNA here is from genome assembly GCA_963808805.1 of uncultured Acidobacteriaceae bacterium. Classification (GTDB taxonomy): domain Bacteria; phylum Acidobacteriota; class Terriglobia; order Terriglobales; family Acidobacteriaceae; genus Telmatobacter. The sequence goes on from CAWEGN010000001.1 coordinate 257,281, forward strand.
TCGAGCAGGGCTGGCTTCGAGTCCTGTAATTCTTCAAGGCGCAGCCGCACCCAGCGCGGCAGGTCGGCACCGCAACCGCTACAGAAGCGTATGGTGTTGGCGTAGCTGGTGATGGGCATAATGCCAGGCACGATCGGGATTTTGATGCCCGCCTTGCCGCAGCGTTCCACGAAATCGAAGTACGCGTCGGCGTTGTAGAAGAGCTGCGTCAGCGCCGCGTCGGCGCCTGCCTCCACCTTGCGGCGGAAGTGCTCGAAATCCTCGCTCGGCCGATCGGCCTGGGGATGCATCTCAGGGTAAGCGGCGACCTCGATTGTGAATGCATCGCCGTGCTTCTCGCGGATAAAACTGACCAGTTCGTTGGCATAGTGGAACTCGCCCGGCGCCGCGGCGCTCATGGCCGTGGAGGGCAGATCGCCGCGCAGGGCCACAATGCGCTTGACGCCCGCGCCGCGGTAGCGCTCAAGCTGCTCCGCCACATGGGCGCGCGTGGAGCCAACGCAGGTCAGGTGCGGCGCTGCTTCGACGCCGGTGTGTTCCACCACCGTCAACAGCGTCTCGTACGTTCCCTCTTGACCCGATCCGCCCGCCCCGTGCGTGATGGAGAAATAATCGGGCTTCAGCGCTGCCAGTTGGGCGATCGTGGCCGGCAGCTTCGCCGCGCCTTCCGGCGTGCGCGGCGGAAACAGCTCGAAGGAAAAGCTTAGCTTCGCATTCATACGCGAACCATCCGAATGGAATCCTCAGAACAGTTCCGATCACTGAGCACTGTTCCCTAGTATCTGTAGTGCTCCGCCTTGTACGGCCCATCCACCGACACGCCAATGTAGTCGGCCTGCTTCTGGCTGAGGCGGGTCAGCTTCACGCCGATCTTCTCCAGATGCAGCCGCGCCACTTCCTCGTCCAGTTTCTTGGGTAGCGTGTACACATTCACCTTGTAGGTGTCGCGGTTCTTCCACAGGTCGATCTGCGCCAGCGTCTGGTTAGCGAAGCTGTTGCTCATCACGAAGCTCGGATGGCCCGTCGCGCAACCCAGATTCACCAGCCGCCCCTCGGCCAGGATGAAGATTCCATTGCCGGCGGGAAATTTGTAAAAATCCACCTGAGGCTTGATGTTGGTTCGGGCCACCCCTGGCGCCGCGTTTAACCGGTCAATCTGAATCTCATTGTCGAAATGTCCGATATTGCAGACGATTGCCTGGTCCTTCATTTTCTGCATGTGTTCGAGCGTGATGATGTCGGTGTTGCCGGTACAGGTGACGTAAATGTCGCCGCGGCCCAGCGTGTCCTCGACGGTTGTCACCTCGAATCCCTCCATCGCCGCCTGCAGCGCATTGATGGGGTCGACCTCAGTGACCACGACGCGCGCGCCCATGCCGCGCAGCGAGTGCGCGCAGCCTTTGCCCACGTCGCCGTAGCCGCAAATAACCGCGACCTTGCCCGCCACCATCACGTCCGTGGCGCGCTTGATGCCGTCGGCCAGCGATTCACGGCAGCCGTAGAGGTTGTCGAACTTGCTCTTCGTCACCGAATCGTTCACGTTGATGGCCGGAACCAACAGCTTGCCCTGCTCCATCATCTTGTAGAGCCGATGTACGCCAGTGGTCGTCTCTTCCGACACGCCGCGCCACTCCTTCACTACGTTGTGCCAGTGCTTCGGGTCCTCCGCGTACACGCGCTTCAGCAGATCCTTGATTACCTGCTCCTCGTGGTTACTCGAGGGGCTATCGACCCACTTGTCGCCCTCTTCCAACTCATAGCCCTTGTGGATCAGCAGCGTCGCGTCGCCGCCGTCGTCCACAATCAGTTGCGGCCCTTTGCCGCCCTTGTGGCAGAGCGCACGATACGTGCAATCCCAGTAGTCCTCCAGCGTTTCGCCCTTCCATGCGAACACTGGCACGCCTGCCGCCGCAATCGCCGCGGCCGCATGGTCCTGCGTGGAAAAAATGTTGCAGCTCGCCCAGCGCACTTCGGCACCCAGGCTGACGAGAGTCTCGATCAGCACCGCCGTCTGAATAGTCATATGCAGCGAGCCGGTTACACGCACGCCGGCCAGCGGCTTTTCCGCCGCGTACTTGTGCCGGATCGCCATCAGTCCCGGCATTTCCTGCTCGGCGATGACGATCTCCTTGCGGCCCCAGCCGGCCAGGCTCAGGTCAGCAACTTTGTATTCGGATTCGATCTTTTCGACGGTTGCGGTTGCCATGTAAATCTCCTCATATCGACGTATCGTGATATATTGATGTGTACCAGAATCCTGCCATGCCGTCAATCGTCAAAACGCTGCGCGTGGTCGCCGATCCCAACCGGCTGCGTATGTTGTTGCTTTTGAAGGGAGAAGAACTCTCCGTGGCCGAACTGCAGGAGATTCTGGCCATGGGCCAGAGCACCATCTCCACGCACCTTTCGCAGCTCAAGCAGGCAGGATTGGTGGAGGATCGCCGCACCGGCAAGAGCAATCTCTACCGCCTCTCTGCTCCTGCCGCTCCTGAAGGCAGCGGTCTTTTGGACGAGTTACTGGGACGAGCTGAGCAGGAGATCGCAGAAGCCGGCGCCGACCAGGCCGCCATGCGCCGCGTATTGCGCAAGCGCCAGGACAAGATGCGCGCTTTTTTTGACAGCGTAGCCGGTCGCCTGGGCAAGGACTACGTTCCCGGCAAATCGTGGAAGAGTCTGGCAGAGGCGCTGCTGCGGCTAATGCCGCCGCTCGTCGTGGCCGATCTGGGCGCGGGCGAGGGCGCCTTTGCGCTGCTGCTCGCGCAGCGGGCGAAAAAAGTGATTGCCGTCGACTCGTCGGCGAAGATGATCGAGGTGGGCCGAGAGCAGGCACAACGGCACGGCGTCAAAAACATCGACTACCGCCTCGGCGACATGGAAGAGATTCCCATCGGCGCGAGCGAAGTGGACTTGGTGTTCTTCTCGCAATCCCTGCACCACGCGCTGCACCCCGAGCGCGCGCTGGCCGAAGCGGCGCGGATTCTGGTCCCCGGCGGGCGCATCGTCGTCCTCGACCTCGTCAGGCACCGCTTCGAGGAGGCGCGAGAGATGTACGCCGACGAGTGGCTGGGCTTTGGCGAAGCCGAACTCGAAGCGTTGCTCGCGAAGGCCGGATTCGCCGGCGTTGAAACCTCCGTTGTGGACAAAGAGCCGGAGACGCCGCAGTTTCAAACGCTGTTGGCCGTGGGCAACAAGCATAACTAGACACAAAGCGACCCTGGGCGCCCATCCGTGGCGCCGATCGCTGTAGCGATCTGCCGAGGCGGTCGTCAGGAGCGGCAGTATGAAACTCCATCGGGGCATCCAACGTCATCTGCAAATGGGGATTGTGCCGCACGTCAGATTCTTCTCTATCTATCCTGGGAATGATGGTATGATCGGGTTCGGTCGGCGGAATACCCGGGACAACGGCATAGAGACGAGTGTTACGTCGTTCAGGCTCCGTCCAAAGATCCAGGCTCCCCCAATTAAATCGGAGGTACGTCATGAGTACATTGCTCAGGTTTCTTGGGCCGATGCGGAGCCCAGTCGTTGTTTTCTGCGCCGTATTGACACTGGGCGCTGCGGCCCTTGGCCAGTCCTCGAAGGGATCGGGTGCGGCGGCGGGCTCTACCACAGCGCCACAAGGCAACGCCAGTGCCGCAAATCCAGAAGGTTTCGCCATCGAGTCGGAGATGCTGACCTACACGGCAATGGACTCCGAAGGCGCGGCGGTTGCCTGCGGCATCGGGCGCAACGTGGGCGCAGCGGATACCAATTGCGCACCGCAGCCAATCACGGGTCCGCCGGTCGGCGTGGTGGTCGTTTCTGGGGAGTCCAGCGCGCTGAATGAATTTCAGCTCTGGCGCACGGACATTTCCACGATGGACATGCTCACCCTGCGCGCCAGGCATTACTGCCCGCAAGGTCCGGAAGGAAGAGCAGCGACGTCTCCGACGCTTCTGGGCACGTTAACATCGATGTTTCCTGAGAGCCAAGCGGCGTCATTTGCGATGTCACTGCTGAGCGCCACCGCGGAAGCTTCTCCTCTCGAAGGCAACATCCTTGACCGGACCCTTGTAAACGATGTGGCGGGGCACTTGAGGGCGCTGGGCCTGGATGTCGTGATCCCCGATCATTACATGCCGTATTCGCTCACTGCGATCGACGCGAATCGCTCCCCGTTTCTGACCAAGTATGTTGAGCTCATCAAAGTGCGCGCATGCGTTGCTCCAACTGCGCCGGAAAACCAAGAGGGGGCGGCAACGGGCGCAGAGCCAGCCCCGCCTGGGGATAGGGCCGCGAACGCACAGGTAGAAGCTGACAAGAAGGCCATTGGGCAGGCCATCGACGCGTTTCTGAAGTCGCTCACCGAGCCCGATGTTTTTGACGTGCCCAAGCCACCGCCAGGCGCGCCTCCTGCTCCGCAAACGCCGGTCATTTCTCATCTGAACGCCGTTCTTAGGGCCGACGGTCTGGCGCAGGAACTCGACGCGGCTTCGCCCGATGCACGATCCGGCTCGAACGGCATCTGGTATGTGCTCTCGCTCAAGGCGCTGGAATCGGGTGGAACTCTGTTGAAATCCGGAAACGCCCTAACGGGCACAAAGACCAGCTACAGCGGCGGGGCCGTCGGAACCTATGCGCTGTTCCGTCTGAATGGGAATGTGGCGTGCTCAGGTGTTTTCTTCAACTATGAGCCTCCCACGCTCACCAGTAAAATCCCAGACTTACTCAAGAGCACTCAACCGGCGGCGGAAGGAAAGCTGGTCGGCGGCTGCCGCTAGGATCGACGTCACTTCATTTGAAAGCGGAACCATGATTGGGATTAGCTGAAGGGGCGGGCATTGGGCCTGCCCTTTCTTTATGCGATCTCTTAAGGAGTATCCCTCTGCATCGCGGGTACCCCGTAGATCGACTCACCGATGAATCGAATCTTTCCCTGTTCGATCTAAAATGGGTTGCAACATGTTTAGCAGTGAATGGATGAGATGGCAGACTCGCGCAACGCCGCGCAAATAATCGCACCAGGCAAGGCCCCGCGCCTGAGCCGCGCGCAGCGTGCGCTCGTTTTAAAGGCGCTGGCCGATCCGCGGCGTTTCGAGCTCCTGCAGCAAATTGCCAAGGCCGGCTGCCCACTGGGCTGCGCGCGGGCACGGTCCGCCTTGCCCATCTCCGCCGCCACGCTCTCTCACCACATCAAGGAGCTGGAAATGGCCGGGCTGATTGAGGTCCACCGCAAAGGCAAGTTCCACTATCTCTCGCTGCGGCCTGGAGTTCTCGCGTCGCTGGCCGCCGGTTTGACCGCGCTCGAACCGGCTTCCTGTCCCGGCCGCTGACCGGCGGACGAGAAGATTTCCACAAACCTTCCGAATCCCACCCCCCGCTTCCTGAATCAATTCGACAGTTATCGAAATGTCGAACGGATGGCATTCCGGTGAGGGAGCAGAGAAATGGAGAATCTTCAAGGGAAAGTCGCGCTGGTTACCGGCGCATCGAAAGGCATTGGAGCGGCGATCGCCCGCGAGCTGGCGACTCGCGGCGCCGCTGTGGCAGTCAACTACTCGGGCAGCAAGGCGGGCGCGGAAAAGGTGGTCGAAGAGATTAAAGCGGCCGGCGGGAAGGCCATCGCCGTCCAGGCCGACCTGGCGAACCCCGACTCGGTTGGTCCTTTCGTCAAATCCGTCGCTGAGCAGCTCGGCCCCATCGACATTCTGGTCAACAACGCCGGGGTCTACGAGTTCGGCCCGCTCGAACAGATTACCCCTGAGCACTTCCACAAGATGTTCAACCTGAACGTGCTTGGCTTGCTCTTGACCACAAAGGAAGCGGTGGCGCACTTCAATCCCAAAGGCGGCAGCATCATCAACATCAGTTCCGTGGCTGCCGACGGTCTTGGCGGCGGTGCGGTTTACAGCGCGACCAAAGGCGCGGTGGACTCGGTGAGTGCGGCGCTGGCGCAGGAACTGGGCGCGAAGAAGATTCGCGTGAACTCCGTCAACCCCGGGATGGTCGTTACCGAAGGCGTCCAGGCGGCGGGCTTCGTTGGCAGCGATTTCGAGAAGGAGACTGTCCAGCGTACGCCCCTGGGCCGCATTGGCCAGCCACAGGACATCGCTTCCATTGCCGCATTCCTGGCCGCGGACGAATCGGCCTGGGTGAATGGACAAACCATCCATGCCGCCGGCGGTTTTCGCCCGTAAAACCGCTCAGACTCCCTCAGCTTTCAACAACTGCCGCTTGCGCTCTACGCCCCAGCGGTAGCCGGTGAGCGAGCCATCGGCGCCCACCACGCGATGGCACGGCACCAGAAGCGCCACGCGGTTGACGGCGCAGGCGCGAGCCACGGCGCGCGTGGCTTTAGCATCGCCCAGCTCGCGCGCCAACTGGCTGTAACTGCGCGTCTCGCCGCGCGGAATCTGCCGCAGCGCTTGCCACACGCGCAATTGAAAAACGGTTCCGCGCAGATCCAACTCCGTTGTGGTCTGGTTTTGGAAAAGATTCGTGCCGGTATGAACGCTCTTTACAGCCGCCTCGATCCAGCGCGAGAGCGACGGATCGCGGCGCAGCTCGGCCGCGGGAAATTCCGCGCGCAGGCTGCTCTCGGCCTTGGCCTTGGTGGCCGCGAGCGAAAGCCAGCAAAGGCCGCGAAGAGTGGCCCCTACGACGACCCAACCGAAGGGCGAGCGCGCCGTTACATATGCGATCTGCTCGCCCTTGCCGCCCTGGGCAAAGCGAGCGGGCGTCATGCCCAGCTGGCTGCCTTCGTAGGCGCGGCTCGACGAGCCGAATCCGGCGTTGTAGATGGCATCGGTCACGGGTTCACCCTGCTTCAGCGCGCCACGCAGGCGGCCAGTGCGCAACGCTCGCTGATATTGCAGCGGGCTCACGCCCATCTCGCGCTTGAAGAGCCTCTGCACAGTGAACGGGCTGAGCTTCACGATCCCGGCCAGTTCGGCCAGGCGCACTGGCCGGTCAACATGCGCTTCAATGTGCGCGCGAATCTTGTCCAAATGGGCGCCGTGCGCAGCGCCAGGCCGGCACCGTTTGCAGGGGCGAAAGCCAGCGGCCTGTGCTTCGGCCGCGGTGCGGAAAAAGCGCACGTTGGCGCGCAAAGGACGGCGGCTCGCGCAGCCGGGGCGGCAGAAGACGCCAGTGGTCGCCACTCCGTAGAAGAAGCGTGCCTGGGGATCTTGGGCGATGAGTTGTTTCCACGCGGCTTCGGGATCGAGGCTCGAGGCCGAAACAGCGTGCGGAATCTTTGCATGAGTCACTGCGTTGGCGGTTGCGATTTGCGAGCTTGTGCTCATGGAATCCATCGTCGCCCTTGTACGCTTCCTACGCTACCCGATTCTTGCGCACCATTCGGAATTCTTTTGAAAAACAGTGTTGCGCGAATGTCATCCGCGGCAAAGTGATAGCAGTTTTGGCCCGGCGGGCGACGGCAGACTCTTCTGTCCCGTTCATTTCTCCTTGATAGCTGCCAGCAGCAGCACCCAGTCGCCATCGCCGTCGTGATTCTTCCCCGGGGGCGTAAACTCCCGCGTTCCTTTGTTCGCAAAGGGTCCCCCGGAGATGGCGGTATAGACCCCGTTCGAGGGGTCAAACCACTTGGCAATTGCCGACGCCTTCAGGCTCGCCATGTTCACTGCGATCGTCCGCTCGGTCGGTATGTAGGCGACCACGAATGAGCCGTCAGGCGTTTTAGAGGCAGTGGAGAAATCGCTTTTGCTGACGCGGGTTTGTAGATTCCCAAGACTTCCAAATCCAGCAGTTACGACCGCGTGGTCTTGGTCCGGAACGAGATCCTGCCACGGAAGGGAAGAAAAGAATCCGTGCCAAATCATTAACTGCGTCACTCCGGCCGTGTCGATATAGTACTTCCATCCTGGCGCCATATAGCAGGTAAAGGCGTTGCCGTAGAGTTGCCCTTTACCCCCGCTCAACATAGCCCAATACTCCTGACGTCTAAGCACCAGGGGTGTCCCGAAATCCCTCGGATGGCCGAGGTCCATCCCTGCTAATTCATAATGCCCCTCGACCAGGTAAGTCGGCGCAATAGGCGTCTGATTGTAGCTATGCCACATTTGAAGATATGTGGGCGAGTATGTGTAAGTACTATTGATGGACACGATTGGCGCCCATGTTGGATCGTCGAGCGATGAACTTGTTTCTACATTCAACTCGATGGTTTGAAGATGTCGTGGATCGACGGACTTGATACCCATTGCAACTGCCCTGACCACCTCGTCGTCGCCTGGGGTTTTCCATGTATTAAAGTCATTGCCGTTCAACCAAATGATGTTGTCGAAATGCTTGTAGCGGTTGCCCAGATACCGGCCATAAGCGTAGGCGGCAACTGAGCCGTTGTTGCGCATCGTCTGAAGCCACTGCCCGGTCTCGATAGGATCCAGGAAAACCAACATGCGATGATTTGCCGCCAGCGTGAGCATCTGGTCGACACGGGCAAAGTATGCTTCGTTGGGCTTAGTAAGATCGTAATGAGCTGTATCTGTTCCGCCTGGAACGTAGCCGGTAAAGGGGCGAATGCCATCGTAGGTGCTGCCATCATCCGGACAGTAGTAATAATATGGGCCGGCAACAAGTACGTCGATCCACATGGCATTGAATCCGCGAGCCTGGCGATCGCCGAAATACTCTGCTGCATCCGCCGTTGAGGCCATGGTAACTATCGGCTGGGGGACGTCACCGGCGATCAGGAAAGGGATGTTACGTTGGTCGACCAGATAGCGCCCGTTGGCACTGACCTTGAGCGGATAGACGGGAGAACTTGCAGTGGAGAGATTAGCTGGTGCTGCGATTACCTGCGCCCCTGCCGGAACTCGTCCCAGCAGAACAAGCGCCGCCAGCATTGCGCTGACTGTTAAGCACAGGTACTTCCGACCAGATGCTCTTTGCATGTGGATTTGTCCTCCCGTCGCGCTTGATGTTTTCCGAGTTGCACGCGACCGTTTCGGTGAGATCTGGCCCTGCTCGGGGTGTAGTGTGCCCGGAGAGCGCCAACCCTGCGCTCTCCGGGCTAAAACAACCAACTACAACCCTCCGCTACGCGCCTGGAGTGAGAAACCGGAACAGGCCAATCCAATACGCAGTCAAAAACTGCCACTTGCTCAGAGGCTCCCTAGCGAGTACTCCCCGAAGCATTCAGTAATAGCACCCAGTCGCCATTGCCGTCGTGATTCTTCCCCGGGGGCGTAAACTCCCGCGTGCCTTTGTTAGCAAAGGGCCCGCCGGAGATGGTTGTATAGGCTCCGTTCGAGGGGTCAAACCACCTGGCAATTGCCGGCGCCTTCAGGTTCGCCATGTTCACCGTGATCGTCCGCACGGTCGGCATGTAGGCGACCACATATGAGCCGTCAGGCGTTTTAGAGGCAGTGCAATAATCGCTTGTGTAGACACGAGTTTGCAGGTCCCCAAACGTACCAGCCCGGCCGTGACCACCGTATGCGCCTGATCCGGGACCAGATTCTGCCATGGCATCGACTCAAAGAAATTTTTCCAAATGATAAGTTGCGTCACGCCTTCTGTATCGAGATAGTACTTCCATCCGGGCATGAACGTCCAAATAAAGGCATTGCCGTACAGTTGACCCGTCCCCCCGGTCAGCATCGCCCAATACTCCTGGCGCCGAAGTACCGGGGGATTACCGTAATCCCACGGCTCGCCCACCTTCTCCAACTCATAATGGGCCTCAAGCAGATAGTTCGGCGCAATAGGCGTTTGATTATAGCTATGCAGCATCTGGATGTACGTAGCTGCGTATGCATAAGTGCCGTTGATTTGAATAAGCGGCACCCAGGTCGGATCGTCGAAAGAAGAACTATTCTGGTAGTTCAATTCGACTGTTTGCAGGGCGCCGGGGTCGGTAGCTTTGATGCCTTTTGCCACCGCCTGGACCAGGGCATCGTCGTTAGGATTTTCCCAGGTTTCGAAATCGTTTCCGCTCAACCAGAGTATGTTATGAAAGTGCTTATAGCGATTACCCAGATACCGGCCGTAGGTTGCAGCGCTGGACAGGCCATTGTTGCGCAGCGTCGGAACCCACTGTCCGGTCTCGATAGGATCCAGGAAAACCAGGATGTGATGAGCCGCCGCCAGCGTGAGCATCTGGTCAACGCGGGCAAAGTATGCCTCGTTAGGCTTGGTAAGATCGTAATGCGCCGTATCTGTGCCGCCGGGAACGTAGCCGGTAAAGGGAAGAATGCCGTCATAGGTGGCTCCGTCCGCCGGACTGTACGGCCGGTACGGGCCGGCTACAAGCACGTCCATCCACGCTGCGTTGAATCCGTGAGCCTCGCGATCGGCGAAATAGTGCGCGGCATCTTTCACGGTGATCATCGTAACCAAGGCATGTGGATTATCGCCGGCAATCAGGAATGGGACATTGTTCCGGTCAACCAGATAGCGCCCGTTGGCGCTTACTTTGACCGGATAGGAGGGAATACTCGCGCCGGCAGCCTTGTGCGATGCGGCCTTCACGTGCGCCGCACCCGCAACTGTTCCCAGCAACGTGAGCGCCATGAGCAAGGCTTTGATCCCTTTGCCCAGATGATTCGTGAGAGCAAATGTTTTCATCTTGATTTTTCCTCGTCCTTTGAGATGGTCCCGATTGTTCGGACAGTTTTCGCCGATTCGGCGAACAGATACCATGAGCCGGAATTGTAATGGCCGTATGGGAGGGCTTGCCAGAGTGCAAATGCACCACAATCAGGCAACGTTCCATCCGAATACTACAAGAACTGGAGAACATAAAATTCTTTGAACTACTGATTATAAGATAGTTGAAGAGTGCCGGGAGGGGGGGTCGAACCCCCATGGCCGCAAGGGCCGGCGGATTTTGAGTCCGCTGCGTCTGCCAATTCCGCCATCCCGGCCTGGGTGGGGCCTGCTCCCAAAGTATCGCATAGGCTTTGGCTTATCCGCCAACGCGCAGCTCCTGGGCCTGCGCTCACAGAACCTTACCGGCTCCGGCGTATGCGGCTTTCCACATCCGCCCGCTGGCTCGCGCCAGCAGCCGCTGTGCGAGAATGGAGGCAACAACGATGACCAGCGCCTCCTCCGCCGTCGCCCCTGAGCCCACCACCGTTACCCCGCAGTTGCTCGCCCAGCACGGCATCACGGCGGAGGAGTACGACCGCATTCTCGCGGCGCTGGGCCGCACGCCGTCGCTCACCGAGCTGGGCATTTACAGCGTGATGTGGAGCGAGCATTGCTCCTACAAGTCCAGCCGGGCGCACCTCAAACGCCTGCCCACCAAGAGCGATCGTGTCGTCCAGGGGCCCGGGGAAAACGCGGGCATCATCGACGTGGGCGACGGCTGGGCCTGCGCTTTCAAGATCGAATCGCACAACCACCCCAGCTACATCGAGCCCTACCAGGGGGCGGCCACCGGCGTCGGCGGCATCCTGCGCGACATCTTCACCATGGGCGCCCGGCCGCTCGCCGTCATGGATTCGCTGCGCTTCGGGGAGATCCGCGAAGGGGAAGGGACAGAGCCCGATCTGGTCCGCAAGAACCACACCATCGTCGAAGGCATTGTCAGCGGCATCGCAGGATACGGGAACTGCTTCGGCGTGCCCAACCTCGGCGGCGAAACCAAATTCGAACCCTGCTACAGCGGTAATCCACTTGTGAACGCCTTCGCCCTCGGCCTCGTCCGCAAGGACGAGATCTTCTACGCCAAGGCTTCGGGCGCGGGCAACCCCGTCATTTATGTCGGCGCCAAGACCGGCCGCGACGGCATCCACGGCGCCACCATGGCCTCGGAGGAGTTCAAGGAAGGGTCAGAACAGAAAAGGCCGAACGTCCAGGTCGGCGACCCGTTCATGGAGAAGCTGCTCCTCGAAGCTTGCCTGGAAGCCATGAAGACCGGCGCCATCGTCGGCATTCAGGACATGGGCGCCGCCGGCCTCACCTGTTCCACCTGCGAGATGGGCGCTCGCGGCGGCGTCGGCCTCGACGTGGAGCTCGACCTCGTTCCCCAACGCGAAACCGGCATGAGCGCCTATGAAATCATGCTCTCCGAAAGCCAGGAGCGCATGTTGCTGGTGGCCGAAAAAGGCCGCGAAAACGAGGTGCTGAAGGTCTTCTCGAAGTGGGGACTCGACGCCGTCATTGTCGGAACTGTCCAGCCCGAGCCTCGTCTCCGCATTCGTCATCACGGCGAACTCGTCGCCGACATTCCCAACCAGTCGCTCACTGACGATGCTCCGCTTTACCATCGCCCCATCGGTTCGTGGAAAGCGCCCGTCCCGCCCGACCCTCCCGCCGAGGCTCTCGCCGAGTTAGCGAAGGACCGCGACTACACCGCCGACCTCAAAAAGCTCCTTTCCAGCTCCAATGCCTGTTCCAAGCGATGGGTCCACGAGCAGTACGACACCATGGTCCAGACCAACACCGTCATCGGCCCCGGCGGCGAAGCCGGGGTAATGCGGATAAAGGTAACAGGGATCAGGGATCAGGGATCAGAAAAGCCCGAGATCGGCCTGGCCATGGCGCTCGACGGCAACGGCCGCTGGGCCTACCTCGATCCGAAACTGGGCGCCATGCACGCCGTAGCCGAGTGCGCGCGCAAGGTCGCGATGACCGGCGCAACGCCCGTCGCCGCCACCAACTGCCTCAACTTCGGCAATCCCGAGAAGCCGGAGATCATGGCCCAGCTCTCGGCCGCCATCGACGGCATCGCCGAAGCCTGCACCGTGCTGGGCACGCCGATTACAGGCGGCAACGTCTCCTTATATAACGAGACCAAAGGCGAGGGTATCTATCCCACGCCCGTCCTCGGCATCGTCGGCATCCTCGACGACGTCACCAAGGCCGTTCCCGCGCACTTCCAACGCGAGAAGGACGCGATCGTTTTGCTGTGGCCGGTTCCGCGCGGCGAGGAGCCCGACCCCACGCTTCAGGTCCCGCTCAATTCTCCGCCCATCAGCCAATACCCCGCGCTCCAGGGCGAGCCCGCCGTGCGTGAGAAGCCGCATGCAACCGACGCCGAAGCCGCGGCAAATCTCACGGCCTTCGGCTCTTCCGAATTCGCAAAAGTCGTTCTCGGCAGCCTCTGGGGCACGCCGCCGGCTCTCGACCTCGACGCCGAAGCCGACCTGCACAAACTGCTCGCCGTGCTTTCGTGGCGCAAGCTCATCCGCTCCGCGCGCGACATCTCCGACGGCGGTATCGCCGTCGCGTTAGCGCAGGCTGCGTTCACCATGGGCATCGGCGCCACCGTCGAGCAGGACCCATCGCTGCTGGCACATCCTCTCTTCGGCCTCTTCGCCGAGCCCGCCTCCACGATCCTCATTACCACCGCTCCCGGCAATCTCTACGAAATCGACGCCATGGCCACCCAGTACAATTTCCTCGCCGCACGCATCGGAACCACCGGCGGCAGCCGTCTCGAAATCAAAGTCGACGGCGAACTCTTCGTCTCCGCGCCTCTGGCCGAGCTTCGCACCCTATGGGCCAACGCCCTGGAAGCCAATCTTCATGACGAGGTGACGGCGTGATGCGCCGCCTTTTCCAGGGCATCCCAGGCGTGGCCGACCGATCGAACGAGCTGCGCGCGTCTTCCCTGGCCCCTTGTCCCCGGTCCCTAGTCCCTCGTCTTTTAGTCCCTGGTCCCGGAGCCTGTCCTGAGCGGAGTCGAAGGATCCATCAGTCCCTGCAGCTCGTCGCCGCAGGCGACAAACTCCAAGAAGAATGCGGCGTGGTCGCCATTTACGGCCATCCCCATGCCGCGCGCGAAGCCTATCTCGGCCTCTACGCGCTGCAGCATCGCGGCCAGGAATCCGCCGGCATCGCCACCGCCGACGGGCTGCATCTTGCCAACATCAAAGGCATGGGCCTGGTCTCCGAAATCTTTACCGACGACGTTCTCTTGAAGCTTCCGGGCCATTTGGCCATCGGCCACACGCGCTACTCCACCACCGGCGACTCGGCGCTGCTCAACGCCCAGCCTATTCGCGTCAACTCCACCAAGGGCCTCATCGCCATCGCTCACAATGGCAACCTTGTGAACCTCGGCAACGTGCGTACGCGCCTGGAGCGCGACGGCGCTTACTTCCAAACCACCTCCGACTCCGAGATCATCGTCCAGCTCATCGCCCACTCGCGCGCCGGCTCGCTCGTCGACGCCATCGCCGACTCGCTCTCGCAGGTCGAGGGCGCCTTCTCCATAGTGATGATGACGCGCGACCGCATCTTCGCCGCCCGCGACCCTCGCGGCTTCCGTCCGCTCTCAATGGGCCGCATGAAAAATGCCGAAGGTCCCGATTCCATCGTCTTTGCCTCCGAGTCCTGCGCTTTCGACCTGCTCCGCGCCGAATTCATCCGCGACATCCTGCCCGGCGAGTTGGTGATGGTGAGCGAAGACGGCGTCACCAGCCGCCAGTATGCCTCAGGCTTTCCGCAGTCGAGCTGCATCTTCGAGCATGTTTATTTCGCGCGGCCCGATTCGCGCATCTTCGGCCGCTGGGTACAGGAGTCGCGCGACCGGATGGGCCGCCAGCTCGCCCGCGAGTCCGGCGTGCCCGCGGATGTCGTCGTCCCCGTCCCCGACTCCGGCGTCACCGCTGCGCTCGGGTACGCTGAAGAAGCCGGCCTCCCTTTCCGTATGGGCCTCATCCGCAACCACTACGTCGGCCGCACCTTTATTGAGCCCGAGCAGCGCGTCCGCGACTTCGGCGTGCGCCTCAAGCTCAACCCCGTGCACAATCTTCTCGCAGGCAAGCGCGTCGTGCTCATCGACGACTCCATCATCCGCGGCACCACCAGCCGCAAAATCGTTCGCATGGTCCGCGGCGCCGGCGCCGCCGAGGTTCATCTCCGCATCAGTTGCCCGCCCACCATCTCTCCGTGTTTCTACGGCGTCGATACGCCCTCGAAGCGCGATCTCATTGCCGCCAATCATTCCGTCGAGGGGATTCGCCAGTTCATCGAGGCGGACTCGCTCGCGTATCTTTCGCTCGAAGGCCTGCTGGCCTCTGTCCGCGACGAACACAAAACCGGCTATTGCACCGCTTGCTACACCGGCAACTACCCTACCAAGTGGGTTGACGTCGAAGAGATCCTGCCCGCAGCCGCTGCAACTGTCTAACGATTTAGCTGTAATGCAAACAACCCCGCTTATAGCGGAGTTGTTTACGTTACGGCTCGCGAATGCAGCGATGCAGCGCGTCCGATTCATTCGCCACGCTGTTGTTTTGCAATTTGCTCAGGCGATAGACGGAGAAACCGTGCGGCATTGTTGTACAGAATGTCCCGCTTCTCCTCCTTCGTAAGAAAATCCGCGGTCTCGATTGAATCGATGGACACTTCAATCGCTTCAGGCCACACCATCTGGTCGGAACCAAACATAATTCGTTTCTCGAATCCCGCCTCCACCAGCCGGCGTAGATAGTCGTGGAACGCCGCACGCGGAATTGCATAGCCGATCACGCCAACATCGACATACAACTGCGGATGTGTCCACATCATTGCTAGCATATCGTCGATCATCGGCCAAGCGGCGTGCATCGCATAAAGGCGCAGCTTAGGATGGCGAAGCAGTGCCTCCTCTAGCAACAGAGGAGAATCGAGCCTTGCGCGGTACTTATCGGCTGCAAAGTATGGCGCCCCCGGAGGCCCTGGTCCAATGTGGATGCCGACAGGCACATCCAATTCTTCAGCCATCGCCAAGTAGGGGCTCGAATCGGTCATCGCTGGGGTCGATTCCCTGGTATTGAATTCCCACTTCGCCAAGCACCTTGTAACGGCCGCTCACAAACATCGCCTTGACATCTTTCACCGGGGGCGGCGCATCCGGCCCAAGGTTGAAGAGCAATCCGGGAATGATGCGATCGCCGCCTGCCTTCTGCCACTCCTCCACCTTGGACCCGCTGGTGACGGCATAAATGTTGTGACGTTTGAGAATCGCTAGAGTTCTATCCATCAACTCCTTGTCCGTCATGGGCGATACGATGGGATGCTCACAAGGCGGATTCTTGAACACGGCTGAGAATTGATTGCCCCAGCCGGCGCCGGTATCCGCCGGCGGCCAGCCAGGCGATGGTGCGCAAAGGCTCTGCGGCGGCGGGCCCTGGCTGTCGGCAGAAAGCGCGTGTAAATGTACGTCGATAATGGGCTCGGGCTGAACTTGCGCATAGATAGGAACACACAGGTATAAACCCAGTGCGAGAACACCGTAGAGTCTCATGATGATTTTCTTCATAGCCTCGATTTCTCCATCTTCTGGCATACGAGGATTGAGCGGCTTTAGTTCCCGACTATAGGTTTCAATAGGCTGTCCATCTGATCGAGACCTGTAAAGCTGCGTTTGCGGCAACTGAGTTTTGCAGGAGACCAGATGGACTATCACCAGAATGCCCGAACCACGGTGTGGAATCGAGAGCAAATGGCAAAGCGGTTTATCGGTTGCGGATGGACGTTGGCGGCAGCTGCAGCCGCCGCCAACGTGAGCGCCAAGACCGCAGCCTAGTGGTTGCGGCGTTATCGCCAGTTGGGTCACGCTGGGCTTGTCAACCGCAGTTCGCGTTCGCGCCGGCTGCGCAGGCCTGCCACGCCGGAGCAGGCGGGGCTGGCCGAGCAGTTGCGGCGTCAACGCAAACATCGTTCCCCTCCGCAAGCAGACAAAGCAGTACCAGCCCCCTGAATCCCGCCTCATAACTCCTCGTGTAGTCCTTCATCACGCCCATCCAGTACGGCCCTGCGAATCCGCTGAACATGGCGATCGTATTCATCGCCGCAATGCCCGCTGCCGCACTTCAATCTACGGTGCGCTACGATGGACCGAGGCTGTGCGCATGATGATCGCCGCCGCCATCCTGGTTCTGCTCGTTCATTTGCTCTGGATCGCGCTCGTAGTCTTCGGCGCGCTCTGGACGCGCGGCCGCCCTGTGTGGAGCACCCTGCACATTCTCGCTTTGCTCTGGGGAATAGCCGCGGAAGCCGGCCCCTGGCCCTGCCCGCTCACCCTTGCCGAACAGTTTTTGGAAACCCGCGCCGGTCTGGCCGCCTATCAAGGCAGCTTCCTACTCCACCTGCTTGACGCCATCGTCTATCCCAACGTCCCAGACTGGCTCGTCACTGTTTTAGGAGCCGGCGTGTGCGCATTCAATCTCGGCATCTACCTCTGGCGATTGCGAATCTTCATGCGCGGCAGCCGGCTTCCGAACTGATCCCTGTTCTCTGCCCCCTGCCCCCTGTTCTCCGATCTCTGTATTTCCAGTCACAGGACGTTCACACTCTCGCTGTGATAGCATCCGTCTTTCTAGAAAAAGTCGCGCGGCGGACCCGGCTTTTTGCCTCTAAGTCCGGCCCAAAGCTAGCCTTGCCAAGGAGAAATCCATGAAAACCTACCAGGGAAGTGAGATCCGCAATGTGGCTGTAGTGGGGCATGCGCAATCCGGCAAAACCACCCTCATTGCCGCTCTGTTGCATGCCGCCAAAATGACGCCCGCCCAGGGCCAGGTCGCCGACGGCTCGGCCGTCACCGCCTACGACGAAGAAGAGGTCTCCCGCGGCCTTACCATGTCCAACGCCGTCGCCTTCGCCGAGTGGCAGGGCATCAAGATCAATTTCATCGACACGCCCGGCTTCCACATGTTTACCCACGAAGCCCGCGCCGCGCTCTTTCCCGCCGAATCCGCTATTGTCGTCGTCAACGCCCAGAACGGCGTCGAGCCCGTCACCGAGCGCGTCTGGCGCTACGCCGAGGAAGCCGCAATTCCCCGCGCCGTCCTCATCAATCAGATGGACCACCCCAAGGCCGGCGGCCAGAGCGGCCTGAGCGCGCTGATTGACGATCTCAACGACCGCTGGGGCCGCAACTGCGTTCCCGTCCAGTTGCCGATCTCCGATGCCCAGGGCTTTCACGGCGTCGTCGATCTCGTCACCATGGAGGCCTACACCTACACGCCCGGCGGTGACGGCCGCGGCAAAGTCTCCACTGAAATTCCCGCCGCGCTCGCGGCCGACGCCAAGGCCCGCCACGAAGCTCTCGTCGAACTCGTCGCCGAGGGCAAAGACGAGCTGATGGAAGAGTTCTTCGACAAGGGCACGCTGGCCCCCGAGCATCTGATCGCCGCACTGCACGAGGCCATTCGCGAAGACCGCATCTTCCCCGTGCTCTTCTCGAGCGGCGCCGCCAACATGGCTCTCGATCATCTTCTCGACTTCCTTAAGGTCTACGCGCCTTCGCCTGCCGAGCGCGCCCCCATTGCAGGCACGCCGTCCGCGCCCGATGCCGCCGCTCCCACGCGCAAAGTCGACGACGCGGAGCCAGCCACGGCCGTGGTCTTCAAAACCATGTCCGATCCCTTCGCCGGCCGCATCAGCTTCTTCAAGGTCGTCGGCGGAGTCATCAAAAACGACGCCACGCTCGAGAACTTCACCCGCCGCGGCTCGGAAAAGCTCTCCCACCTCTCCGTCATGCAGGGCCGCAAGCCCAGCGAAGTCCCCGAACTCCACGCCGGCGACATCGGCGCAGTGGCCAAGCTGCGCGACACGCTCACCGGCGACACCCTCGGAATCAAGGGATCCGATTTTCAGGTTTCCCTCGCCGCCCTGCCCGAGCCCGCCATGACCTACGCCATCGAGCCCAAGTCCCGCGCCGACGAGGACAAGCTCGCTCCCGCCATCCACAAGCTCATGGAAGAGGATCTGCTCATCCGCTTCTTCCGCGACCCGCAGACCAACGAGTTCCTCATCGCCGGCGCCGGCCAGCCCCACATCGAGGCCATCGTCAGCCGCCTTAAAAAGCGCTATCACGCCGAAGTCACCCTCAAGGCGCCTAAGGTCCCCTACCGCGAAACCATCCGCGGCAAGGCTGAAGCCCAGGGCCGCCACAAGAAGCAGTCCGGCGGCCACGGCCAGTTCGGCGATTGCAAAATCCGCATGGAACCCATGCCCCGCGGCGG
The DNA here is from genome assembly GCA_963808805.1 of uncultured Acidobacteriaceae bacterium. Taxonomy (GTDB): domain Bacteria; phylum Acidobacteriota; class Terriglobia; order Terriglobales; family Acidobacteriaceae; genus Telmatobacter. The sequence goes on from CAWEGN010000001.1 coordinate 276,189, forward strand.
CGGCTTCGAGTTCGTCAACGACATCTTTGGCGGAGCCATTCCCCGCAACTTCGTGCCCGCTGTCGAAAAAGGCATCGTCGAGTCGGCCGCCCGCGGCTATCTTGCCGGCTATCCCGTCGTCAACTTCAAGGTCACCGTATTCGACGGCTCCTACCACGACGTCGACTCCAACGAGCTCAGCTTCAAGACCGCTGGGCGAATCGCATTCAGAAAAGCCATGGAGCTCTGCAAGCCCTGTCTCCTCGAGCCCGTCATGAAAGTCGCCATCGAGGCGCCCGATGAGTTTGCCGGCGCGCTCATGGGCGACCTTAACGGCCGCCGCGGCCGTGTCCAGGGCATGGAGACCAAGGGCCGCACCACCATCATCAACGCCGAGGTGCCCATGGCCGAGATGCTCACCTACGGCACCCAGCTCACCTCCATGACGCAGGGCAAAGGCAGCTACCGCATGGAAGTCAACCACTACGACATCGTCCCGCAACTGGTCGCCGAGAAAATCCTCGCCAACGCCAAACGGCCGGTCGACGAAGAGGAAGAATAGCTCGACCAGTATCCGATATGGGGTGCCCCATCCAAGCTCCGCTTGGGTGGGCTTTCCCTATCCCCTCCAAATACTCCCCCCGGCCGCACCACAGTCACCACGCGCCGGTCGCCTGCCCTGCCGTGCAGCGTTTGGCCCCTGCGCGGCCAAGCCAATGTTTTCGATCGTGAATAGGAGATGCGCCCGCTCTATGTCTTCCCGGCCGTTCACGTCTTCGATCTTCCGCCACAGCTCGCGAATCCCGGCGCTCGTTTTTGCCGAAACGGGAAGTATTTCATCCACCTCGAGCTCGCGCTTCAGCGCCGCCATGCTGCGCGTGCGCTGGTTGCCGCTCAACCGGTCCGCCTTTGTCGCCACCACCAGGAATTCGCGGCCCGCGGCGCGCAGCCAGTCGAGCAGTTGCCGGTCGTTCGACCGCGGAGGCACATTCGCATCCACCAGGCAGATGCACAGCGCCAGCGTGGCCCGCTCCGCGAGGTACGGCTCGATAAACGCCGGCCACCCTGACGTGATGGATTTCGAAATCTTCGCGTATCCGTAGCCCGGCAGATCGGCGAACATCATCTTCCGCCCGCCGCGCTCGTCGGAAACCAGAAAAAAGTTGATGGCGCGCGTGCGGCCCGGCGTGGAAGAGACTTTCGCGGCCTTCTCGCCCACCAGCGCGTTCAGCAGGCTCGACTTGCCCACGTTCGACCGGCCCAGAAAGGCGATCTCCGGCGCTTCGGCTTTGGGAAATTGCTCCGCGGAAACCGCCGGGCGCAGGAATTGGGCTGACCATCGCATCGCTCGCAACCTCCCTCATGAGTGTACGAGCCGAGTCCAGCTCGCGTGCGGTTGCCCCACAGCCTGCCCTCAGCTTGCCCAAAGGTCTGGCTGTTGCGGCTCGTGACAGCCCGCCACGGCGCAACCGCGCTGTTCCGCCGCCGCCAATGGCCGTCCGTGGCCGAAGTGGCCCGCGTCTGGGAGATCGGCCGAACAGCTTGTACCGCTCGTAGCGCAGTTGCGGAGAGATAGTATACGTTGACTGTGACCGCGCTATCGGATTTCGCGGAGAAGTACTTAAGCGGGCGCGTAAGGGAGGAAGTCAGAGCGCGATGCGAATGACGAGAGCTGTTTACGAGACAATTCGCGCTCACGGCGTGGAGACTTACCCGCACGAAAGCTGTGGCGCTCTGCTGGGCCGCTCGACACCTGATGGCTGGTGGATCGAAGCGGCGGTTAAAGCCGGTAACTCGCGAACCGATTCGCCGGAAAACCGGTATCGGATAGCGCCCGCGGAACTGGTGAAGATTGAACGTGAGGCACGGCGCCGGGGATTGAGCATAGCGGGCTTTTATCACTCGCATCCCGATCACCCGGCACATTGGTCGCAGACGGATTTTGCTGAAGCGCATTGGCTGGGCTGCTGCTACGTCATCACCGAGGTGGGTCAGGGAAAGACAAGAGTGACCAACTCCTTTCTGCTCGCTGGACGTAGCGAGGAAGACAAGCGGTTCGAGCCGGAGCGCATCGAGGTGATCGAGGCAGTTGAGCCGCCGGGCGCTCCGATGGAATCTTCAACATCGTGAGAGAGGAACGAACCCGAATGTAGAATCTGTTCATCGGGAAAGGGAAATCATGGTTCCTGCAACCGGACCGGCCGAGCTGCCCGAGCTGACGAAGGATGAGCTTTCGCGTTACTCGCGCCACCTGATCCTGCCCGCGGTGGGCGTGGAAGGACAGCGCAAGCTGAAGGCCGCACGCGTGCTCTGCGTGGGAGCCGGCGGGCTGGGCTCTCCGCTGGCCTTGTATCTGGCCGCCGCGGGAGTAGGCACACTGGGGCTGGTGGACTTCGACGTTGTGGACGCAAGCAACCTGCAGCGTCAGATTCTGCATTCGACCGCGGACGTCGGCCGCAAGAAACTGGATTCGGCGGAGGAGAAGCTCAAGGCTCTCAATCCCGGGGTTAATGTGGTGAAGCACGATACGCAGCTTTCGAGCGCCAATGCATTGGAAATTCTGAAGGACTACGACGTGATCGCCGACGGCACGGACAACTTCCCCACACGCTATCTGGTGAATGACGCATGCGTGCTGCTCGGTAAGCCGAATGTGTACGGGTCTGTCTTCCGCTTTGAGGGCCAGGCCAGCGTCTTTGCCACCAAAGATGGCCCGTGTTATCGGTGTCTTTATCCCGAGCCGCCGCCGCCCGGACTCGTTCCCAGTTGCGCCGAGGGCGGGGTTCTGGGAATTCTGCCCGGATTGATCGGCGTCATCCAGGCTACAGAGACCATCAAGCTCATTCTCGGTAAAGGCGACCCGCTTGTCGGACGCCTTCTGCTGGTGGATGCGCTGCAGATGCGTTTCAGGGAATTGAAGCTCCGCAAGAACCCGGAGTGCCCTGTATGCGGAGCTCATCCCACTGTTACCCGGTTGATCGACTATCGGCAGTTCTGCGGCATCGCGCCCGCGGAAAAAGAGGAGAGCGTAGTGAAGAATGGAATTCCGCAAATCGGCGTGAAAGAGATGAAACGGCGCATGGATGCAGGCGAGGACCTGTTCCTGCTGGATGTTCGCGAGCCGTTCGAGTATCAAGATCGCCAACCTTGGCGGCAAGCTGATTCCGCAGAACGAGGTTCCGCGGCGGCTCGAGGAGATCGACCGCAACCGCGAAATCATTGTGCAGTGCAAATCCGGCGCACGCAGCCAGCGCGTTGCGGAGTTTCTCAAACGGTCAGGATATGAGAAAGTCGCCAACCTGGCCGGCGGGATTCTGGCGTGGTCCGATCAGGTCGATGCCTCAGTGAGGAAATATTGACGGAGACGCGGAAGGTCCTGGCGCTGCCTGCAACGGCAGGCCCCAGCCGCGCCGTACGAACGCTGGATTTCGCCACCTGCGCCGTGCGAAGCGAAAGGTCCGGCAGGAAGTGCAAAAATTGCGCGGCCCGCCCTGGAATGACGTAGGATAGGGGCGACTCGGTTTCTCGTACCAAAGTGAATGCGCACGGCAGACCACCCGTTGGCGGCCCGGCGGCCATCACCCGCCGAAGTGGTTCAATGGTTGCGCTCGCGGGCATGGCAGCGCTGGGCGCGCTTGCTCTTTCCTTGTGCCGGGTTAGCCCTGCCGGCCAGCGGCTCCTTTTTCCCCGGCATGAGATTCACGCCCAGGCGATTCCGGCTGGTCTGGCACAAAGCCGGCTGCAGTTGGCCTGGGGCGACCGCTTTGGCGATGGCACGCCGGACTTTCTCCGATTAACCGATCCGGCCGACCGGGCGGCTTTTCGCCGGTGGTTCACGCTCATCGCCGAGTACCAGGCTGTTCGTCCGCGGGCGCAAGCGCCGGAAGAGATCACCGACTGCGCCAGCCTGCTGCGCTATGCATATCGCGAGGCGCTCAAGCGCCACGACGAGAGCTGGTTCCAAACCAGCGGAATCGAGGTTCCGGCGCCGCCGGGTGAGATTCGCGCCTGGAACTACCCGCATACGCCGCTGGGCACGGCGCTGTTCCGCGTGCGGCCGGGCTGCTTTTCAGCCGGAGGACCTCTCCGATGGCGCCTTTGCCCAGTTTGCCGACGCTAAAACGCTGGTAGAGCGGAACGCGTACTTTGTGAGCCGCGACGTGCGCGTGGCGCTGCCCGGCGACCTGCTCTTCTATCGCCAATTCGGCCAGTCGTCGCCGTGGCATTCGATGATCGTCATCCGGTCCGGGGCCGCGGCGGAGGTCGTCTACGACACCGGGCCCGACCACGGCCAACCCGGTGAGCTGCGCCGCGTTCTCCTCTCCGACCTCCTCGACCATCCCCAGCCGCAATGGCGGCCGCTGGCCGGCAACCCCAACTTTCTCGGCGTCTACCGCTGGAACATTCTGCGAGGAACTCCATGATTGACCGGAAATCGCCTAACCGGAAACCGGCGCTCCGCAAGCCGCTTCTCGCCGCTCTCCTTCTGCTTCTTTGGGTTGCGCCCGCAGTACCTGCCGCGGCCAACGACGCGCCGCGCTCGTTCTCGCTCTCCACTTCGCGGACCTTCGCGCCGGGCGAAAGCATCAAGATCCAGCTTTTCGCCCGCAACGTGCCGGAGCTGGAGTTTCGCGTCTACAAGGTGCGCGATGCGGAGAAGTTTTTCGCCGGCCTGAAGGACGTGCACAGCTTCGGGATACAGAGCTATGCGCCGGAGGAGCAGATCGATCAGCTCACCTTTGTCGAGCGGCTGCACGACTTCAAGGCACATCTGTGGTGGCTGATCCGGCATTTCTTCCGCGGACAATTTACCGACGAGGCGCGCGACAGCTTCCGGGAGCAGCAGGGGAAGCTGGGCAAGCGCAGCCAGGTGGTGGGCGCGGCGCAGTTCGCGCAGATTCCGCTGCTGAACGCGAGCCAGCTGGTGGCGCGCTGGAAGCTGGAAACGCCGCCCGCGCTGGTGAGCGAGACGCAACAGTTGCCCATCGACGGACTGGGCGCGGGAGTGTATCTGATCGAAGCTACCGACGGCACATACAAGGCCTATACCGTCGCCATCGTGACCGCCATCGCTGTGGTGGAGCGGACGGAGGGCGGGCAAGCTGACCTGTATGTGGCCGATCGAAAAACCGGTGCGCCGGTGGCGGGCGCAGACGTTGTGCTCTGGGCGAACGGGCAACTGCAGTCTTCGGGCAGGACCGGCAGCGACGGTCTTGCTTCGCTGACAATGAAAATCCGCGGCGGAGCGCAGGGAGCGGAGCCGGAAAACGTGTGGATCCTGGCGCGGAACGGAGCCGATGCCGCCCTGGTGACGCCGTGGAGCTACAACTTTACCGGCAACAACTCGACACAGGAGCGTTCCTATATCTATACCGATCGGCCGGTCTACCGGCCGGGGCATACGGTTCACATCAAAGGGATCGTGCGCCGCGAGCAGAACGACACACTTGTGCTTCCCGGTCAACAAACGGCCACGCTCGTCGTGCACGGTCCCGATAACAACGATGTGCTCCGAAAAGAGCTGACTCTTTCGCCGCACGGAACGGTCGCGGTGGACCTCGACCTGGGATCCGATGCGGCGCTGGGCTACTACTCCATCGAGTTTGCGGAGCAGGAAATCGGCGGCAGCGGCAGCTTCTACGTCGAGGAGTACAAGAAACCCGAGTACCAGGTAACCGTGAAGCCCGCTGCGCCGCGCGTGCTCCAGGGCAACAACATTCAGGCCACCATCGAGGCGCGGTACTTCTTTGGCGAGCCGGTCTCAGGCGCCAAAGTGACCTACGTGGTGCACACGTCCACTCATTATTGGTGGGACGAGGACGAGGAGGACGAAAACGGCGAAGGCGACGATTCCGCCGAATCGAGCGATCTGGGCGAATCCGACTACGGGTGGGGCGAGACCGAGCAGCAAGAACACCAGGGAGTGCTCGACGCAGACGGCCGGCTGACGGTCACGCTGCCCACGGAAGTTGACGGCAAGCACAATGACCAGGACTATCGCGTGGAGGCGCGAGTGACCGATGCGGCGAACCGCGAGGTGGCGGGCCACGCAACGGTGCTGGCCACCTACGGATCGTTCCGCGTGAGTGTGGAACCCACAAGTTATGTCTTGCAAGCGGGGCAGCCTGCGCGCGTGAAAGTGACGGCGCAGGACTACGACAACAAACCGGTGCAGACACCGGTGCACATCGCCGCGGCGCTAGAAACCTGGGATTCCGTGACTCATCAGCGGGCCGAGACGCCTGTGGCCAGCAAAGATGCTGCAACCGGCGCGAATGGCACAGTGCTGGTGGATCTGCCCATCAGCGGCAGCGGAGACTTCCAGGTGACTGCCAGCGCGCAGACCCCGGAAAACCGAACCGTACAGGGCGAGACCTGGATCTGGATCTGGAACGGCGCCGGCACATGGTACCAACCCAACGCGCAGGCGCAGATCGTTGCGGACAAGAAAACCTACCAGGTGGGCGATACCGCGCACTTGCTGCTGGTGACCGGTTTGTCTGAGTCGTGGGCCGTTATCACGGCCGAAGGCGACAGCGTGCAGTCGCGGCGGCTGATCCACGCCACGGGCGCCAGCGTCGCGTTCGATGTGCCCATCACGCAGCAGGCGCAGCCAAACCTGGTGGTGTCCGCGATCGTCGTCCACGACGATCAGTTGATGACGGCACAAAAGAGCCTGAAGGTTCCGCTCACGGAGCGCACGCTGACCATTACCGCTACGCCGGGCAAGAGCCAATACGAGCCCGGCGAAAAAGCCAGCTACGACGTGCACGCGGTGGATTCGGCGGGCAAGCCGGTCGAGGCCGATCTGAGTTTTGGCGTGGTGGATGAGGCGCTCTACTCCGTGCGGCCCGATACGACGGGCGACATTGTGGCTTCGTTCTATCCCAAGCGAGAGGTCTATCTCGAGCCGCAAACCTCGTTTGAGTTCTACTTCTCAGGCCAGGCGGGCGCCAAGAGCCCGCTGCTGGCCGATCTGGCCAACGGCCTTTACCATCCGCGCATGGCGCAGGTGAAGCCGGGATCGGACCTCGTGGTTCCCAAGGTGCGCAAGGCCTTTCCCGACACAGCCTATTGGAATCCCGACGTGCGCACCGGCGCCGACGGCCACGCGCGTGTGGAATTCAACTTCCCTGACGCGCTCACCACGTGGCGCACAACCGTCCGCGCCATGACCGATGACGGCAAAGCCGGCGGCGTGGTCACGCGCGTGCTCGTGCGCAAGAACCTGATTGTGCGGCTGGCCGCGCCGCGCTTCTTCCGGCAGGGCGACGAGACGGTGCTACGGGTGATCGCGCACAACTACCTGGAGACTGCGAAAGATGTCACCTTCGCGCTGGACGTGAGCGGAGTGGACGTTCTGAGCGGGCAAACGCAGAAAGTGAACATTCCCGCCAAGGGCGAGAGCTACGTGGACTGGCGGGTGAAGGCGCGCGTGACGGGCAATGCAGTACTGACGGCCAAGGCGCTGACGAATGAAGAATCGGACGCGCTCGAGATGACGCTGCCGGTACTGCCCTATGGCGTCAAGCAGCGGGCCGCGGGAACAGGAGTAATCTTCTCCGGCACGGGGCAGAACCAGTGGGCGTACACCTATCCGGCAGGATCGGATGCAGGCTCGCGCGGGTTGACCATCACCGTGGCGCCATCTGTCGCCGGCGCCGTCTTTGACGCGCTCGATTACCTCACGAGCTATCCGTGGGGTTGTACCGAGCAGACGATGTCGAGCTTCCTGCCCGACCTGATCGTAGCGCAGGCGGTTGACAAGCTCCATCTCAAGTCACCCATCGACCGCAAGACGCTGAACGACATGGTGCAGGCCGGTTTGGAGCGGCTCTACAGTTATCAGCACGACGACGGGGGATGGGGCTGGTGGCAGGACGATCCGAGCATGGTCTTCATGACGGCTTACGTGGTGAGTGGATTGGGCCAGGCACAAGCGGCGGGGTACACCATCGATTCGGCAACAGCGATGGGCCGTCCCGCGCATCTCGAGAAGGGCCGCAATTGGCTCATCTCCATGCTCGCGGCGCATCCCGATATGATTCCCGACCTGCGCGCTTACACGGTCTACGCACTCGCCACCACTGGCGGCGCACCGAAAGACGCGCTCGACAAAACGTGGGACAGCCGCGACAACCTGAGCGACGAGGGGCTGGCGCTGGCCGGACTTGCGCTGGATGCCGCCGGAGACAGCCGGGCGCATCAAGCCGCGGAGTTGCTCGAAAAGAAAGCCAAAGCCACGGACTTTGACGCGCACTGGGAGGGCAACTACGACGGCATGATGGATTTCTGGGACGACACCTCGCCGGAGACGACGGCCTTCGCGCTCAAGCTACTCATCCGGCAGGATCGCGCCAGCGGCCTGATGCCGAAAGCCGCGCGCTGGCTGGCCGAACACCGCGATGGCGATTACTGGTACTCAACCAAGCAGACGTCGATGGTGATTCAGGGGATCACCGATTACCTGGCGCTCAGCGGCGAGCTCGCCAACAGCTCCGATGTGGAGGTGCTGGTGAACGGCGCGAGCGTGGGCAAGCGGCACTTTGGGCCCGAGGATGCGTTCGCCGCGCCCTGGCAAATCAAGGTTTCCGCGGCGCAGTTGGCTAGCGGGGGCCAGTTGACCATCCGCAAGAGCGGCAACGGAATCACCTACTGGTCCGTCGAAAGCAGTTGGTACTCCGCCGACCGCAAATCGTTCCAGCAGGGGCAGCTCGCGCTCAACATAACGCGCGACTACTACTTGCTCCAAAAGCGTCAGGATAAGCCTACCGATCCCATCACCTACGATTTGGTCCCCTTGAAGGGAGCAGTGCATGTGGGCGACATCGTGGCCGTCAGGCTGGCGCTCAGCGGGACCGGCTGGAAGTATCTGCTGGCCGAGGATCCGATTCCGGCGGGGACGGAATTCCTGCCTGAAACCGGCCTCTACACGCTGAACAACAAGCCCGACTGGTGGGCCGACTGGTTCACCCGCGAGGAGTTCCACGACGACCGCGCGGCGTTCTTCAATACCAATTTCGGACCGCGGGCCGAGTACGTCTACCTGCTCAAGGCAGACAATCCCGGCAAGTTCCAGATCAGCCCGGCGCAGGCCGGTCCCATGTACCAATCGAACGTCCAGACCACCACCGATCCCGCAACGCTGGAGGTGCAGCCGTGAACGATGTTGCAGCTATAAGCACTTTGAAAGATCTGTTTCGCCGGCTCCGCTTGAGCGTTGCGTGGATTGCAGCCCAGTTCTGGGCTATGCTGCTGCTTGTCCTCGCCGGCGTTGCATGGACCCGCCTGCCTGACAGGTATGCCTGGCAAGTCGGGCTCACTTTGCTCGTGCCGCTTTTGCTGCTTGCCGCTTTTCTGTTGCTCCAGGCCGGAACCATGCGCGGGCTGCTCCATGATGAGCGGAGTCGTGCCCCTTTTGTCATCGGCGTACTCACACTTTTGGTCTGGGCGGCGATTGTCTGGGCAGCGTGGGCGATCCTGGACTGGTGCGATGGTCAGATCCCAATGTGGGCGGGCTATCTGAACTCGCGCGCCTCGGCTCACATGCGGGCCACGCTCTTCACATACGAGCACATTCAAACCTGGCTCACGCTCCTCGTCTGGGTTTTTCGCTGGGTCGCAGTGCCCGCGAAGGTGATTCCCTGGGCGATGACCTCGGCCCAGTGGGGCTGGCGGTTACCGGGGCGCAAGGTCTTTCGTCTCCTCCTCAACTGGCGCTGGTGGCTCACTGCTGTGATTGCGGCGCTCGTGGCCGTCAGGCTGCCCAGCCATTTCTTCACGGGCCTGCCACACGGAACGGTTTCGCATCAGGTGTGGGCCGTGGTACTCAAACTCGCAGGGGCTGATTTGCTGGCCACCATCTGCTGGGTTTTGCTGCTGGCGTGGGCAGCAGTGCTGTTGAGCCGTAGCGGGCGCCCCGCGGAGCCGCCCGGCGACGATTCGCTCGTGCCCGCTCCTGTGCACTCCGGACCGCTTGGCGAAGATTCCGTCCGGCTACCGCTGCCTGAGGGAGGCGGCGACTCCGCTGGGAAGGCCTGAACGCAGCCATTCGAGCACCTGCGCGCGGCCGTAGCGCGCGAGCAGTTGCGCGGCGTACCAGGCGGCTGCGCGATGCGCGGTTTCCGATTCTGCCTCGCTTGCTGCGTGCGCCAGCGCGGAATCCACGGCGTCGGGCGAGAGCGAGGGGGCGGGTGTGGATTTGGACCCGCGTGGCGGACTTACCGCGCCGTCAGCCTTGCTCCACTCTTCCACCAACCCCTCGCGCAGCCAAAGCGGCGCGTTGGGGCCGGTCTGCTGCTCCACCAGCGCATGCAGAAACTCGTGGCGCATGGTTCCGGCCAGGAGATGGCGCGCAGCCAGCGTGCGTAATGGCTGGGTTCCGATCCAATCGCCTTCCGCAAATACCGCTACCCATCCGGGGGCGAGCGTGGCCTCACGAAAGGCAGGCGTGGAAGCGAAGACGCGCACGGTGAAGGACGCGGTTGCGTTCAGGCCCGAACGCTCCGACGCCTCGGCCCGCGCGCGATCCAGGTCGGGCATGTATGCCGCGTCGGCGCCATCGAGAGATTCGAGAACAAACCCGTTGCCTGCAAGGCTCCTCCATGACTGCCCAGTTGCTTCGTCGTCGGCCTCCGCGCCGGGGAAATACTGCCGCAGAATTTCGCGCACCGTATGCCCCTGCGCGGCCATCGCCGCCGCGCCCTTCTGGCACAGGCCCACGCCATGGCCCCATCCGCGCCCATGAAATTCAAAACGATCGCCCTGGCGGCTCACCTCGAACCAGGTGCTCGGAATCCGGTTCCACCCCAGCGATTCGCCCACGGCCAGCCGGAACTCCTCGGCGTCGATCTCGTGCCCGCCGAGTTTGAGCGTGACAGCGCGGCCGGAGTCGCCACGGCGGGCGATGCTGAGGTCCTGCCATCCGGGCGCCGCGAGCCCATGCGCGGCGAGGGCCGCGGATAGCTCTGCGCGCGTGATCTCCGATGCCCACTCGCTTCCGCCGTCCGCTGTGCAGAATCGATCCGGCTGCGATGGAAGATAGGGAACCGGCCTGGCATGAGGCCAGATCTCGGCCGGCGAAGCGGTCCGTCCGCCGCAGTCCTTCCCAAAGTAGGCCAGCGCACGCTCACCGTGGAACCATAATGTTTCGCCAGAGGTAGCTAGCGTGGCCGCGTGCGCCGCGGCCGTGCGCCCGCTGTTCTTGCCCCAGTGCAAGAGCTGGCAGTGGGTCGAGTCGCACAAGTCGTAATCCGCGTGTCCGTGCGTCTCGTGCAGCGCGAAACTCCGCACTACGATCGCCAAGGCCTTCAGCGACTCCGGACTGTCCGCAGGGCCGCTTTCGCTTGCCACCACCCGCTCAACATAGCTCTCCACCGGAAGAGTCACGACGATCACCAGCGCGCCGGCCTTTGCGGTGATGGTCACGGGATTCTGAAGCGTTACGCTCTCACCATGCGCCGTGAGCGTGACGGGACCAGCAAGCGAGAGACGCTTTGCGCTTTCCGTTCTGCCCGCCGCCGTCAGCCTCACGGCATCCCCCTCGGCTTTCAGATGGACGGGTTCAGCAAATGTGAGGGTTGCGCATTCGGCGCAGCTTCGCAACACAACTTTTTGATCCGGCCCAGTCGGTGTCACGACAACTTCGCGGTCATGCCATAGCGTCCACATGCCCACGCGCAATGTTTCCCGCGCGACGGGCGGCGCCGCGGCAGCAATCACTGTATGCCGCGGCACGGATTGGACACCGCTCAAAACCACGCCGGCAGCCGCGAGCAGGCTCGCCAACGATCGCGCCATCCATGGTCTGTTCACGGCCGCTCCAGAGGCGCGTTAGCTAAAAGCTCCCCCGCCACATGCGCCGCATCCGCGCCTCGGCCTGCAGGCAGATACACAACAACCACTACTTCGGGTTTCTGCGCAGGCGCGAGGCCCGCAAACCAGCCATGGGATTGGCTCGATGCCGCGCTGCCGGCCGTTCCCGTTTTTCCCAGCACAGCAACGCCGCCCAAACTCGCCTGCCCAGCCATGCCGAAACTGGCCGAGTCCTCGAGCCCTGCGCGCACCACCCGGGCTGCTTCGGTATCGGGGTGGGCCGCGAGTTCCAACGCCAGCCAGCGGTAGGCCACGGCTAACTCCAGCGGCGTCACGCGTACGCCTTCCACGCCCAACAAAGTCAACTGCTCCGCATCCACAGACGTCGGCTCGCGAAACTCGGCCACCGCTTCTTCGCGCGCAAGGCCAGTTGCGCCGAGCAAACCGGTGGGCCGGAGCAAACGGCCCAATTCGCTGGGCTGCAGCGCGCGCGCCACGGCGGCAAAGTAGGAATTGCACGACCACGTAAGGGCTTCGCGGGCATCGAAGGGCGGCGCGGGCGGGTGCGTGCATGCCAGCCGATGCCCTGCGACCACAAGCTGCCGGTTGCAGGCTATGCGGTTCGCCGGGTCCCAGCGCCCCGCGCTCACCAGACCATACAGAACCAGCGGTTTCAGCGTTGAGCCCGGTGCTGCCAGCGTACGTGCTGCGTCGGTGAGCCTGTATGCCGCCACTAAACGTCCGCTCGCGATGTCCAGCACCGCGATTCTCGCCTGCGGCGCCTGGCGTGCCGCTCGCATCGGCTGCGTTCTGCCACGCCGGCGCAATTGTCTGGCAATGAGCGCCAAGGCTCCCGCATGCCGCCACAAAAGCCATTGTCCCGAGGATTCTATGCACAGGAAAAGTATGACCTATGCGCGTCCGGAAGCAACCTCTTGTTGTGAACCACCCGGTGCAACGGCTTCGCCAATCGGCTGGACTAAGTGGAAGAAGGCATCTCACAGCAATCGGGGATAAGGGAAGAAAGCCCTGGCAGGTCCTTCGCAACGCGCGCCTGATTGCGGAACAGATTGCACTCGTAGTGCTGCGTAAGGGCTCGTTGATCGAGAACCTTACCTTTTCCTGTTCCCTGCTTGCACTTCCCTGCCTTTCTCACTCCTCGCGCAACGTCTCAAGAGGACGCAGGCCGAGGATCCGGTAGCTGGCGAGCCAGCCCGTGGCCGTGGCCAGCACGGCGGTTCCGGCGAGCGCCGCGAGCGTCGCGCCCCATTCGATTTGGAAGGTCACGTCGAGCCGGTGCAAAAGGACGCGCGTGAGCAGGTTGGCGAAAACGACACCGACCGCGCCGGCCAGCAGACCCAAAACGCTGAACTCCACGCTGAAGGTGCGCACAATGCGCATACGCGTGGCGCCCAGCGTTTTGAGCACGACTGCCTCCTGCATGCGGCGGAAGCGCGTGCTGGCGATGCTCGAAGCGAGAATCGTTAAGCCCGCGAGCATCGAGAACCCGGCGAGCAGCCGGACCACGAAAGTGATCTGATCGACCACGCTCTCGATGCGCTCCAGCACATCGGCGACGTTGATGACGGTAATGGTGGGATAAGCCAAGTACAAAGCGCGCTCCAGCGCGGCCACCTGCTGGGGATCGATGTGCGCGCCACCGTACCATGTGGACGGCTGATCGGAGATCAACCCCGACGGCAGAACAAACTGCACGCGCGCGCCCAGATGCTGGCCGTCGGCGCGATAGATGGCGGCTACTTTGAGCGTCCGCGTCGTTCCCCCGGTCTCCAGCTCCATCGTCGAACCCACGCTAAGATGGAGGCGCTGAGCCACGGAGCTGCTTACCGCTAGTTGCGCCGCGCTGTTATTCGTCCACCACATGCCTTCCGTCACTTTGTCGCCTTCGGGCGGCGCATCGGCCCAACTCAGTTCGGCGCTCTCCAGCATGCGGCGCGGATAGTGCTGGCCTTTCATCTCTTGTACAGGCTGCCCGTTGATCGAGACGAACCGTCCCATTACCACGGGAATCAGGTTCGGGGGCTGGCTGACACCCGGCTGATGCGCGAAGAACGCTTTTACTCCTGCAACCTCGTCGGTACGGATGTCGATTAAGAACACATTGGGCAGCTTGGGCGATGCCGTTTCCCGCAGATCGCGCAGGAGGCCATTCTGCATAAGATAGACCGTGAGGATGAGCATGACTCCCGTGCCCAGCGCCGCCAGCACCGCAGCCGACTGGTTGCCCGGCCGGTAAAGATTGGCGAGGCCGTGGCGCAGCGACGAAGGCAGACGCAAACGCGTGCGATCGAGCAGAAACCGCACCGTGCGCAGCGCCACGGCAGCCATCGCGAGCAGAACCACAAGGGCAATGGTGAACAGCAAAGCAATCCACGCGCCCACCTTGGGCGAATCGGAGAGCGCCCACGCAATGGCGCCCAGCGCGACCACTACTGCCGCGGCGATACCGAGTTGCACGCGGCGCGTCCACCACCGTGCAAACCAGCCGCCGATGCCAGATGGTCCCTGGTCTACTAATCTGCGCAGAACGAGCACAGGCCGGATGGCGCGCACGTCGAGCAGCGGCGGCAGGCAGAAGAGCAAAGTTGTCAGCAGGCCGGTTCCCAATCCCGCCAGCGCCGACTTCCAGGGAAACCGAAGAACCACATGCAGGGGAAGCAAATGGACAAAGGCTGCGGGCAGCGCCGCCATTACAGCCACGCCCGCGGCCACGCCGAGCAAGCCGCCAGCCAGCCCGAGACCCAGCGTCTGCAAGAGAAAGATGCGCAGCAGGTCCGAAGAGTCCGCGCCCAGCGCCTTGAGGATCGCCAGCATATCCATGCGCTGTTCCAAATGCGCGTGCATGGCCATGGCTACACCGATAGCGCCCAGCACCATGGCCACCAGGCAGATGAGACTCAAGATGGAGGTCGCATTGTCGAGGCCGCGGGTGAGCGCCGGATTACCTTCGCGGTAGTCCATCACTTGCGCCTCGGGCAGCGCCGCTTCCAGTTGCGCGCGGACCACTGCGGCTTCGGCGTCGGCGGTGAGCCCGCGCGGCGGCTTGTCCGGCAGCTTGACGATTAATCGCCGGCTTGCACGACTGCCCGGCGCCAGCAATCCGGTACGCACGAGCGCCGCCTGCGAGATCATCACGCGCGGCCCCAATCCCATACCCGAGGAGATGCGGTCGGGCTCCTGTTTCAACACCGCCGCGATGCGGAAGTCTCTGCCACCCAGACGCAGCGTGCCGCCGACGCGTGCGTTGAGGCGGATGAGGAATTCATCAGCCACCACAACCGAATCGCCCTGGAGAGCCTGCCGCAGCGGCATCGCCGGATCCAGTTCCGCCGTTCCATAATAGGGATACTCCGCGGGATCAACAGCCTTGAGCGAGACCGGAAGCGGCACGGAATCCGTTGACACGGAAGCCATGGAGACGGTTTCAGTGACCCATGTGGCGCGGATCGCACCGCCGCTTTGCGCTTCAATCGCAACGATCTTGCCGAGATCCTCGGACGAGGGCGCGCGAAACATGCGCGCGCTCAGATCGGCGGCCAGCAACGAGCGCGCCTCCGTGTTGAACGTGCCGCGGAAGCTGTCGCTCAGCCCGCGCACACCCACCAGCGCAGCTACGCCAACGGCCACCGACAAAACGACAAAGGCGAACTTGCCGGGTGCGGACTTCAGGTCACGCCAGCCGATGGCCGCGGCGCGCTTCCAGCTCAATGCGTGCTTGGCCATGGTCCTCCTGGCGGCTGATGAGAACCCGCAGGAACCGTGCCCGGCCGCGAATCTTCCACTACAAGGCCATCCTTGAGCACGATCTTGCGATCAGCTCGGCTGGCCACTTCAGGATCGTGCGTGACCAGAACCAATGTGGTTCCCGCCTTGCGATTTCGTTCGAGGAGCAGATCGAGAACCAACCGTCCGTTCGCCGAGTCGAGGTTGCCGGTGGGCTCATCGGCCATCACGATCGGGGGCTCGACAACAAAGGCCCGCGCCAGGGCCACGCGCTGCTGCTCGCCGCCAGAAAGCTGCACGGGATAGTGATCCATGCGCTCACCCAAACCCACCGCATCGAGCATGAGGCGCGCCTGTGCCAGACCGTTGCCTTCCACGTTGAGTTCGTAAGGCAGCAGCACATTCTCGAGAGCGGTAAGCGTTTGAATCAGCTGGTAGGACTGGAAGACAAAGCCGATCTTGCGCCCGCGCACCGCTGCCAGCTCAGTCTCCGCAAGGTTGTGGATGGGTACGCCGTCGAGCCAGACCTCGCCCTCGCTGGGCGTGTCGAGGCCGGCGAGCAAACCCAGCAGCGTGCTCTTGCCGCTTCCACTCGCACCGATAATGGCCACAAACTCCCCCGCCGGAATCTCCAGCGAGATTCCCTGCAGAATGTCTACACGCCGCGCGCCATTCTGGATCCACTTCTTCGCGCCCTTGACCTGAATCAATCCGCCCTCCCGTCACTCGCAGTGTAAATTGCCGCACATCGGGTCTTGCGCAACCTGGACCTCGTGGCGCGCGGCTACACTGTATACGTGGACGTTCGGCGCGCGGTTCTTGTTGCATGTTGCCTGCTTCTGACGCTGGCGGGGCCGCTCCATGCCGCCGATCGGCCGATCCTAGTTTGTTATGGCGACAGCATCACCGCGGGGTACGGCCTTTCCTTCGGCCAGGCTTATCCCGACTTCCTACAGAGCATCCTCGATGCGCAGGGTTACGCATTCAAGGTGGTCAACCAGGGAACGCCCGGCGCCACCACCAAAGACGCACTTGCCGGCCTGCCCTACGTGTTGCGGTTGCACCCTGCCATCGCGATTGTCGAGTTTGGCGGGAACGACGGCCTGCGCGGCCTGCCCGTCGACCAGACGCGCAACAATCTCGACCAGGTGCTTACGGGCCTGGAGAAGGCTCACGTGAAGATCGTGCTCGCCGGCATCACGCTTCCGCCGGATTATGGCCCTGACTACATCCGGTCGTTCGATCGGATCTTCCGCGAGCTCGCCGCACGGCACCACGTGGCCCTGGTACCCATGCTCTACAAGAATCTGATCCACGTTCCGGGAACCATCCAGGGCGATGGCATACATCCCACCTCGAAGGGGTCAGAGATCATCGCCAATACGCTTTATCCGGTTCTTAAGCCGCTGCTGCGCAAGAATCCGTGAGCCGGTTTGACGCCGGAAAAAGCAACAGCCGGGATCACTCCCGGCTGCTCGTGTTCTGCCGATTGAATTTGCGGCAACGGCTCCGTTATGCCTTGGCGGTGGCCAGAGCCTTCAGGCGCGCGTTCAAACGACTCTTGTAGCGGGAAACGGTGTTCGAGTGGAGTACGCCCTTCTGCACGCTTTTGTCGAGGGCCGAAACCGTGGCCCGGTACTGCGCCTGTGCTTCTTTCACATTGCCCTTGGTCAGAGCCTCGCGCAGCGAACGCAGGCTCGAGCGCACTCGGCTGCGGTTGGCGCGATTGACTTCAGTGCGGGTTTCGGTCTGGCGGGCGCGCTTGAGCGCGGATACGTGATTTGCCATGGTTTTGCTTCCATCTCCAGAGCCTGAAGTGCAGGGGGTGGTCCTGATTTCAGGGAAAATGATGCGGTATGGAAGGCAGCACGAGCCGCATCCCTCGCAAACATTTAGTTTACGGGAATCCGAGGGGCGGGTCAATCGGCGCGGGGTATACCATGTGGCCGCGATGGCCGTGAGCGGAATGCAGTGAGGTTTCGTCTTCTGCCTTGGGCTTGTACAGTGCGGGCCGGTTTGACCCGGTTTTCGCCGCCCGGTATACTCGAACTTGCGTCAAGCGGGAGTAGCTCAGTGGTAGAGCATCGCCTTGCCAAGGCGAGGGTCGCGAGTTCAAGTCTCGTCTCCCGCTCCATTCCGTATCTTCCCGGAGTATTTCGGCCGGCTAGATCGCGGCGTGGACCGATCCGCATCCGGTGAGGCGGGCAGCCCGAGGCGCGGTACCCAAGTGGTAAGGGAGAGGTCTGCAAAACCTTTATGCGCCGGTTCGATCCCGGCCCGCGCCTCCAAATTCTTCAATAACTCCAGCCGATCATCTGCTGAGCATCACTCCGCCTAGCCTCATTCTGTCACTGTGGGGAGTGCTTGCATTTTCTCTCTCCCCAGCGCTGTATTTCGGACCACGTTTGGAACGACGAAACGATGGCGGCTTTGGCGAACTGACGCGCTCCCAAAATTTCAATCTGACCATGCTTCGTAGAAGTAACGGCAATCAGGCGGAGGTAAGGGCTTATTTCCGGACGGATACGCAGACGGGATCGATCTGCGCCGGCTGCGGATCGGGAAAATAGCGGCGTTGAAAGAAGAGCGCCACGTTCACCAAGGCAATCATCACGGGGACTTCGACCAGCGGCCCGATGACGGCGGCGAAGGCAGCTCCCGAATTGATGCCGAAGACAGAGACTGCTACAGCAATGGCCAGCTCGAAATTGTTGGAGGCGGCCGTGAACGAGAGCGTCGTGGTTTTGGAATAGTCCGCGCCGAGCCTGCGGCCCATGTAGAACGAGACCAGAAACATGACAACGAAATAGACCAGGAGCGGCGCGGCAATCCTAAGGACATCGAGCGGGAGACGGACGATGTAGCTCCCTTTGAGCGAGAACATGACGACGATGGTGAAGAGGAGAGCCACGAGGGTGAGCGGCCCGACGCGCGGGACGAAATTGCGGTCGTACCAAAGGCGGCCTTTGGCGCGGACGAGAACGGCGCGCGTGAGGAATCCGGCAAGGCAAGGGACGCCCAGGTAGATGAAGACGCTCTGCGCGATTTGACCGATGGAGACATGGACGACTGCGCCCTGCAGCCCGAGCTTCGCCGGGAGAACGGTGATGAAGACCCAGGCATAGAGCGAGTAGAAGAAGACCTGAAAGAGAGAGTTGAAGGCCACCAGGCCGGCTGCGTAATCGGTGTCGCCTTTGGCGAGCTCATTCCAAACGATGACCATGGCTATGCAGCGCGCGAGGCCGATCATGATGAGGCCGGCCATGTATTCCGGATAACCGCGCAGGAACACGATGGCCAGAACGAACATGAGGACGGGCCCAATGAGCCAGTTCTGCACCAGAGAGAGGCCGAGCACTTTCTTGTTGCGGAACACTTCGTGAAGCTCTTCGTACCGGACCTTGGTGAAGGGCGGGTACATCATTACGATCAGGCCCACCGCGATGGGAATGGAGGTGGCGCCGATGCTGAAGCGGTTGAGAAATGGAACGACGCCTGGAACGAGCCATCCGAGGGCCACGCCGGCGGCCATGGCGGCGAAGATCCACGCGGTAAGGTAACGATCGAGAAACGAGAGCCGGCGTGTCACCTTCATGAGCAAACCTCAGAACAAAGGAATGGGCACGCGGCCTCGCGGTGCGCGCCAGTCAGAATCGGCCAATCAGGAGCGACCGATTTTGTCGATCTCGCGCTGGATGGCGAGCTGCTCGAGCGAAGCTAGCGGCAACGAGAGGAACAGGCTGATGCGCCGGTCGAGGATGGAAAAGGCGTCGCGGAAGGCGCGATCAATCTGTTCCGGTGTGCCCGTCACCGAGGCTGGATCGGGGACGCCCCAGTGCGCGGTCATGGGCTGGCCGGGCCAGTAGGGGCAGGTTTCCTTGGCCGCGTTGTCGCAGACGGTGAAGACGAAGTCCATCTTGGGCGCGGAGGGTGCGGCGAACTCGTCCCAGGATTTGCTGCGCAGGCCGGCGGTGGGTATGTGCGCAAGGTTAAGCTGGTTCAGCGCCTCGGGCCGGACCGTGCCGGAGGGATGGCTGCCGGCACTGTAGGCAGTAAAAATGCCCCTGCCCTTGCGATTCAGGATGGCCTCAGCCAGAATGGACCGCGCGGAGTTCCCGGCGCAGAGAAAGAGGACGTTGTAGTGGTTGGGCATGATGGGGCTCCTGAAGCTGCGGCGCCGGCGCCGCAGCAGCCGGGCGCGCAGCAAGAGAGTTGAGGTTTGACGGCGCGGATGAAGGCGCTCAAGAACTTGCCTTCGACCTGGGGAGCGATGGCGTCGACATCGACGCCCGCCTCGGTGAGCGACCTGCGGGCATCTTCGACGTTGTAGATGCGCGTGGGCTCGATGGTGACACTGGTGAAGCCGGCGGCGATGAGCTTGGCGCGGTAGTCCTGCTCTTCCAGAGCGCCCGCCATGCAGCCCACCCAAAGCAACATGCTCTGGCGCACGGCACTGGGAACGGCACCGCGCACGACAATGTCGGAGACGGCGAAGCGGCCGCCCGGCTTGAGCACGCGAAACGCCTCGCGCAGGACGCGGTCCTTGTCGGCAGAGAGGTTGATGACGCAGTTGGAGATGACCACGTCGACCGAGTTGCCGGGCAGAGGAATGTTTTCGATCTCGCCTTTGAGAAACTCGGCGTTTTCGACGCCTGCCTTGCGCTGGTTTTCGCGGGCCAGGGCGAGCATGTCATCGGTCATGTCGAGGCCGTAAGCCTTGCCGCCGGGAGCGACGCGGCGCGCGGAGAGCAGCACATCGATGCCGCCGCCGGAGCCGAGGTCGAGCACCACGTCACCGGGTTTGAGATCGATGAGCGCGGTGGGATTGCCGCAGCCCAGAGAGGCCTGCACGGCCTTCTCGGGGATGAGGCCCTTTTCGCCATCGCTGTAGAGATTGGCGGTGATGGGGTCGCAGCAGCGCAGGCCGGGGTCGCAACATGCCTGCAAACTGCCTGCCTCCGCTACGGCGCGCGCGGCCTCGCCGTACTTCTGCCTGACTTGCTCTTTGACTTCCGCCGGGGCTGCCATTCGGGCCCTCCTTCGCATATGCTTAAGCAAATATATTCCTGGCGATTATATTTGTCAAGGCGTATATTTAGAGAGATGGGACGTGGCCCTCAATCCATTGACCTGCCTCGCCTGTTTGCCGCCCTGGCCGACCGCACACGGCTGCGCCTGCTGAACCTGATGAGCGGGCGCGAAGTGTGCGTGTGCTACTTCGTAGAGATCCTGAAGCAGGGCCAGCCGAAGGTGTCGCGGCACCTTGCGTACCTGCGTCGGGCGGGGATTGTGAAGGCGCGGCGCGAGGGCAAATGGATGCACTACAGAATCGAGCGGCCCGCGGATGCCGGAGCGGCCGCGGTTCTAGAATCCGCGCTGGAATCGCTGAGCGCAGACCGGGAGATGCAGGCGGACCTGGCGCAGCTAGAGAAAGCTTGTTGCCGGCCCGATCGATTCGTGACACTTGCAGGGGCGCCGGCGCCAGTCGAACTGCTCAGGATTAAGGCGGGGTAGTTCCCGCCGGGGGTTGGGGCCCGCCAGCTTCCACCGAAACCACGGCGCGTTTCGATTTGCGGTACACGTTGGCGACGGCGAGCGTCCAGAGAGGAACGAAATCGACACCAGGCACGAGCTTGGCGAGAAACGACGGCGCGAACTCCCAATGCCAGCCGAGGAGAAGGGTGAGCACGCCGGCGATGCCGAGATCGAGGATGTTGTCAGGGGGCGAGGCGGCGCCCTCGACGAAGAACGGAAAAACGGCGATCTGGAATACGTCCGCGAGGATGGCGAGGATGAGGGCTGCTTTGAAGCGCGGGCCGGGGGAGATGGCGACGGCGTCCTGGTTCGCGCCCATGGGCTTCAGCGGCCACTGCATATAGAGAGTATCGTCCACGCGCCGGGGCGGGCTGAGACGAAAGCCGGGCCGTAACTCAACCGCGCCCCCCTCGGGATGGCAAGAGCCGGATAGATTCCGCGCGGATAGCGATACGGCATGCGGGGCTTTTCAGACGCCCGCTTCTGTGTCATGCTTGCGAACATGGGAAACAAAGACAAGGGAAGAAAAGAGACGAAGAAGGCTCCCAAGCCGAAACCGAAACCGGAACCGGGGCAGAGGCGCGAGATCTTTGCGCCGTCGCCCGCGCCGCCGAAGTAGCCGGCGGTTTTCGCACCTGAATCGTCTTGCGGCTTAAGCGCCGGCGGTGGGGAGTGTGTGCAGGCGCGTGCAGTTTTGCGCCGGGCGCGAAACCTTTCCGCAATGCAATCCGGCGCGGGCCGGGATGCGAGAGCCGCGGGCGAATCGAGGAATGCAAAAGGCCATCCGCAGGGGATGGCCTTTTGGCATGGATGGAAGCGGCGATGCGGGCTTACGGCTGTGAAGCTGCGCCCGGTGTTTCCGTGGCGCGGGCCTGCGCCTTTTCAGCGAGGACCTTGTGAGCGTTATCCTCGAGGGCCTGGGCTTCCGGCATGTAGCCGAGCGCCTTCTGGATCATGGGGTCCCAGTCGGCGATGACGCGCAGGCCGGCGAGCTGGCCGAATTGAATGGTGACAATGTCCTGCTGGATGTGCGCTTTCAGCCAGTCCATGCAACCGTTCAGGTCGGCGTCGGTCCAGTCAATGTCCTGTGCGGTGAGGAACTTCTTGAAGTCGGCCAGGACGGCGTCGTCGACCTGGAAGTTTTTGTCGACGGTGTGCGTGGCCACGTAAACCGGCGCGAAGCGGAAGAAGACGTCCTTATAGTCGAGCTCATCCTGGAAGCGAGTGGTCTTGGGGGGCGCGATCTTCTCGTCGGGCGTGATGCCTCCGCCGCCGTAGACGGTGCGGCCCGAGTCAGTGAGCTTGACCTCGCGGTTGCTGGAGTCGGCAGAGGGCCCGCCGCCGGCGTGATTGTAGTAGTCGTAGAGCGAGACCCCCGCGTAATTGCGCTGAATCAGGCGGCCGGAGGGCGTGTAGTAGTGATAGGTGGTGAGGGCGAGGCCGGTGTCTTCGCTGAGGTTGTAGACGGTCTGCACCAGGCCTTTGCCGAAGGTGGTTTCGCCCACGATGAGGGCGCGGTCGTGGTCCTGCAACGCGCCGGAGACGATCTCCGCGGCGGAGGCAGTACCGCGGTTGACCAGCACAACGATGGGAAAGGTTTTGCCGCCGTTGCCGTGAGTGGCCACGTAGTTCTGATCCGAGTAGGCGCGGCCGCGCTGGGTGACGATGGTTTGGCCCTTGGCGAGCAGCCGGTCGCAGACGTCCACGGCCTGGCTTAGCAGGCCGCCGGGATTCTCGCGAAGATCGAGCACCAGGCCCTTCAGGTCGCCAAAGCTATTGATGGCGTCGTCCATCTCGTCGCCGGTGGTTTCCTGGAACTCTGTGAGATGGATGTAGCCGATGCCGGGGCGGATCTCGAACTTGAGATCGATGGAGGGGTGGGGAATCTCGTCGCGGACAAGGTCGAAGACCAGCGGCTTGGGCTGGCCGTAGCGAACCATCGAGACCTGGACGTGCGTGCCCTTGGGGCCCTTGAGCGCCTTGGCTACCTCATCGGCGGACCAGCCGTCAGCGGATTTTCCGTCGATCGCGGCAATCATGTCGCCGGGGTGGATTCCGGCGCGGTAGGAGGGCGTGTCCTCATACGGGGTCACGACATAAACGTTGGTTTTGCCATCGTCGTTTTGCTGCCGGATGATCATGCCCACGCCGTAGTAGTGGCCGCGCTGGTCTTCGCGCATGCGGGCGTAGGCTTTGGGATCGTAGAAGTGCGAGTGCGGGTCGAGAACCTGCAACATGCCCGGGATGGCGCCGTCGTAAATGGCGTCATCCGCTTTATCGGAAGTGATGGGCTCGGCGTAGTTCTGCTCCACGACCGCGTAGACATCGGTGAAGGATTTCAGGCTGTCGCGGAGCTGGCTCTCATCCTGCGAGGCTTGAGCGCCCACGCGGCGCTCAAGAACTGTGCCGGCCACGGCGCAGACGGCGAAAAAGAGGGTAATGGCGAACAGTGCGCGTCGCGCACGGGGGGTCATAGACAAACCGAACCTCCGGACGGCAAACGCGCCGTGCGCCTGGCGGCGAACTTCCCCCCGCCCGAGAGCGAATCCGCCGGCTGCCGGATCGGCGCTCGATAAAAATTGACCTTGCCCGTTAACGGCAAGGCCGGCGAAACGGAAGAGCCGCGTGCGCTGAGGCCGCGAGACCGTCTTCGGCTAAAGTATAGCACCGTAGGATTTGACGCGTACGGACCCGGCGCGGTAGCAGAGGGTTGCGGAGCCTACTTGCTGGAACACGAGGCCCGCTGGGCTGGCGAAAGCAGCCGCGGTCGTGCGTCCACTTTCCGTTTCTGCTCTCCGGGGATTTACAATGGCGTCTATGCATCAGGCGGCAGAGGATCACGCGCCAGCCACCCGGCCGGTACCCGATTTTATGACTTTGAGACTTCATCGTATTTGCGCAGCGCTCGTGATCGCCACGGCTCTGCTTGTGGCCGGCAGCCTGGCGCGGGGCCAGGCCAACGAGCCAGAGAGCCCCTATGGCGGGACGACGGTGGAGGACATCATCGCCCGCGTCAACGACCAGATCATCACCCAGTCAGACTACAACCGTGCGCTGAACGAGCTGGACCAGACGGGGCGGCAGCGCGACGAATCGATGCAGGAGATGGCGGAGGCGCGCAAGGATCTGCTGCGCAACCTGATCGACCAGCAACTGTGGCTCTCAAAGGGCAAGGAACTGAGCATTACCGGCGAGACAGAACTGGTAAAGCGCCTGGACGAGTATCGCAAGCAGTACAACCTGGATTCGATGGAGGACCTCGAGAAAGCGGCCAAGGAACAAGGCGTTTCGTTCGAGGACTTCAAGGCCAGCATCCGCAACCAGATCATCACCCAGGAGGTGATGCGGCAGGAGGTTGGGGAACACATCCAGATCACGTTGGGCGAGGTGGAGCGGTACTACGAGGCGCACAAACAGGATTATGCGCAGCCGGAAAGCGAGCGGCTGGGCGAGATTCTCATCTCGATGGGGCAGACGGACGAGGACGATCCGGCCAAGGTGTCGGCGGCCAAGGCGAAGGCCGACGACATAGAAGCCAGGCTGCACGCGGGCGGCGACTTTGCGCAGTTGGCGCGGAGCTTCAGCGACGGTTCGACGGCTGCCTCGGGCGGCGATCTGGGGCAGTACAAGCGGGGCCAACTGCCCAAAGTGCTTGAGGACAAGACCTTCGGCCTGAGCGCGGGGCAGTACACCGAACCTATTCTCACGCGACAGGGCTACATCATCCTGAAAGTGATTCAACACACTCCGGGCGGACCACGGCCCTTCAAGGACGTGCAGGATGACGTGGGGCAGGCGTATTACATGAGCCTGATGGAGCCGGCAATTCGCGGCTATCTGAGCAAGATGAGGAATGAGGCCTTCATCCAGGTCAAGCAGGAATATATCGACACCGGTGCGACGCCCGCCGAACTGCATTCGAGCATTTCCTTCAGCGCGTACGTGCCGCCGGCGCCCAAGAAGAAGGCCAAGGTGGAGCGGACACGGTTCCGCGAGAGCACGCACACGTTCCGGCAGAAACCGGGAGCGGCCGCGCCGCCAGCTGGGCAGGCCTCGGCGACGGAGACAAACGCAGCACCAACAACACCGGCGGCGACCAAGAAGAAGAAGAGCAGAAAGAAGGAAGAAGCCGCCACAGAGAAGCCCGGCAAGCGAGAAAAGATCCGCTATGGGCAGGCGCCGCGCGAAACGCTGCCCGCCGCCACGAGCAATACGGCCACGGAGAACGCGGGCGCGCTGCCGGAGACGGCCTCGAGCACGGAGCAGCCGGCCAATCCGCTGGAGCCTACCGCTCCCACGCCACAGAAGACCCGGTTCAGCGAGCGCGCGCGAGCGCCAAAGAAGTCAAAGGCGAGCGGAGGTGAGGCGCCGGCGGGTTCGACAGGGCCCGCGCCACCGGGCGCGGCCGAGGTTGCCGACCAGCAGACGCAATCGGCTCCGCTGGGCATCGCGGGCGACACTTCGAGCAAGAAGAAGAAGAAAGCTGCCAACGCCGTCGCGGAGAAGACCCGCCTGGCGAACAAGAAGAAGAGCCCGGAGGAGTCCCAGCCCAAGCCGGTGCAGCAGCCGACGCCCATTCCTGCCGTGCCCGGAGCGCCTGCGCCTGCCGACCACCCCACGGCGCCCCAGCCGCCGCCAGACTCACAGCCGACCGGGTTATAAGGCATTTCTCCCAATCCTCAAGAGTGCTCAATGGTTCGAAGGTTGCCGCTCACTGGGGTTCGCGTCAACTCTGCGGTTTTGAACCCCTATACACCATTGGGAGAAATGCGTTAGCACTGCGGCTTAGACAAGAGAACAAAGGGCGGGCCTGGGAGCTGATTCCCGGGCCCGCGGTGTTTTTGGCGCGTGTGGGTTTTCGGCCCGGAGTGGGATTTTTGGGCAGGGCAGGCCGATTGCGTTAATCTTTCGGCAGAATGAAAGACATCTACGTCAGCGATCTGATGGGCTTTGACGAGGGAAAGCTCTTCGACAGCTTTTTTCTCGTTCTGGCCAAGCAGCAACGAACCACAAAGCAAAACAAGCCGTACCTGAACCTGATCCTGGGCGACAAGACCGGGCAGATCGAAGGGCGCGTGTGGGATCCGGGCGACCCGCGCATCGCCAGAGATTTCGAGCGCGGCGATCTGGTGAAGGCGCGCGGCAGCGTTTCAAAGTACGAGGAACGTACGCAAGTGAAGGTGGATCAACTGCGCAAGGCGCACGAGGGCGAGGCGGACAGGATGGACATGCTGCCCGCGACCACGCGCGACGTGGCCGAGCTGTGGGCCGCGCTCGAGGCGAGCGTCGCCAGCCTTACGAATCCCGATTTGAAGCGGCTGCTTGGTGCGGTGCTGGCCGATCCCGCGATGGCGCAGGCGTACCGCGAAGCGCCGGCGGCGAGGCAGCTCCATCACGCGTGGCTGGGAGGGCTGCTGGAACACGTGGTGAGCCTGCTGGGATTGGCCGATCGCGTGGCGGCGCATTATCCCATGCTCGACCGCGATCTGCTCGTCACGGGCGTGGTGTTGCACGATATCGGCAAGATCCGCGAGCTGACGTGGGAGACGGGCTTCGACTACACGGTGGAAGGCGTGCTGCTGGGGCACATCCAGATGGGCGTGGACCTGGTGGAGAAGACCATTGCGGGCCTGCCCGGTTTTCCCGGCCGGCTGCGCACCCTGGTGCTGCACATGATCCTGGCGCACCACGGCAAGCTGGAGTTCGGCTCGCCCAAGCTGCCCATGATTCCCGAGGCCCTGGTGCTGAACTTCCTCGACGATCTGGACGCCAAGATGCAGGCCATGGCCAGCGAGTTCGAGCGGTCGGCGCGCGAGGGCAGAGCGCCGGATGAGATGACGGGAAAGGTGTGGTCGCTGGATCAGCGGCAGTTGCTGAACACGAGGGGGTGGCTGGGAGAAAATCCGCAGAAAATGTGAAAGTGCGGTAGAATTGCGGGAATTCCCATGGAACGCCAAATTTCCTGTCTTCTTCTCTTTGCCGCCCTGGTGTGCCGCCCGTGCGCAGCGGCAACGGAACAATGGATCGAGATTCGCAGCGCGCACTTCACCGTGCTGACCGATGCCAGCGAGAAGCAGGGCCGTCACGTCACGGACCAG
This sequence comes from uncultured Acidobacteriaceae bacterium, assembly GCA_963808805.1. GTDB lineage: Bacteria > Acidobacteriota > Terriglobia > Terriglobales > Acidobacteriaceae > Telmatobacter. The sequence goes on from CAWEGN010000001.1 coordinate 303,359, forward strand.
TTCGAGCGCATGCGATGGGTATTTCAAAAGTTCTTGCCCAAGGCGAGCGTCGATCCAACCGAGCCGATCGTCGTGGTCGCGGCGAAGAACGAAAAGGTCTTCGACACCATGGAACCCGCCGCATATCTGGCGAAGGGCCAGATAAAGCTGGGCGGGTACTACATGCACACCCAGGAGAAGAACTACATCCTGCTGCAGCTCGGCGCCGAGTATGAACATCCGTTTGCGAGCGTGTACCACGAGTACACCCACGTGCAGTTTGCGGGAGCGGCGGAGTGGATGCCTCTGTGGCTCAACGAGGGCCTGGCCGAGTTTATGCAGAACACCGAGATTAGCGACAAGGACGTTCTGTTGGGCGAGCCAAGCGACGACAACATCCGCTATCTGCTGCAAAACCGGCTCATCCCGCTCAGCGTGCTCTTCAAAGTTGACGCCAAGTCGCCCTACTACCACGAAGAGCAGAAGGGTTCGGTGTTCTATGCCGAGTCTTGGGCGCTGGTTCACTACGTGATGGTGAGCGACTTCCCGAAGAACCTGCACCGTCTTAACGATTACTTCGCGCTCGTCAGCCACAACGAAGATCCAGTTACGGCGGGAGAGAAGGCATTCGGAGATCTGAAGAAATTCCAAAAGGATCTCGAATCCTACATTCGCTCGAGCGACTACAAGCACTTCGTTTTGTCGAGCGCCGCTGCGCCGATCGACGAATCGTCGTATAAGGTGAGAACGCTCACGCAGGCCGAGGCGGATGCCGCGCGGGCAGACGTGCTGGCCTACGTCCAGCGCACAGACGACGCCCGCGCGCTGCTCGAGACCGTGCTCAAGGAGGACCCCAATAACGTGCTGGCCCACGAAACCATGGGATACCTCGAATTCCGTGCAGGAAATCCTGGGCAGGCACAGAAGTGGTACGGAGAGGCGTTCAAGCTCGATTCACAGGATTATCTGGCTTGCTTCTACTTTGCTATGCTCTCCATGATCAAACCGGACGCAGCCGACGACAAAGAGATTGAGGACAGCCTGCGCGCTGCGATCCGGCTGAACTCCCGTTTTGCTCCCGCATACGACCAACTGGCGGTCTTCTACGCGGAGCGGCACGAGAATCTCGATGAGGCACACCGGTTGAATCTTCTGGCAATTCAGTTTGAGCCAGACAATGTTGGCTATCGCGTGAATGCGGCGAACACTCTAGCCTTCATGGAGCGGTTTGACGATGCAATTGCCGTCCTCCACGACGCGGAGAAGGTGGCCAAGAATCCGGGTATGGTTGCGATGGTGCAGAGCAGGATTGACGAGGTTGAACAAATGAAGGCGGCTCGCGCAAGGGTTGAAGCATACGCAAAAGAACAGGCCGAGGCATTTGCGAAAGCGCAGGCGTATGAGCAAGCCGCCGCAAACGTGACCGTGGCCGCGGAAACACCAAAACACCCCACCGAACCTGCCAGGGGACCGAAATACACAGTCACAGGCGTGATCCGAGGCGTTGTTTGCAGATATCCTTCGATGCTCGAATTCAGCGTGGAGAATGCGGCGGGGAAGGCTGTGGCACTTTACAACAACGACTTCTTCAAAATCAATCTGACTGTGGTTGGCTTCATGCCCAAGGGCAGCATCAATCCGTGCACCGACTTCGAAGGCATGAAGGCGCGGGCGCAGTATGTGGAGAGCAGCGACAAGACAGTAGACGGGCAGGTGGTCGCGATCGAACTAAGAAAGTGAAGGCTGCCGAGGGGTAAGTATCCCCCGGCAAAGCCGGGGGCCTTACGGTGTGAGCCGCTCAAAGCGGCTTGAGCGGGGACGCTAACGCGGCCCCGGTTACGTTGGGCCACCATGACGGTGGCCGGTCACTTCCATAGGTTGAGCTGGTCTAGCCGTTTGTCTTCCTGTTCCTGGTTGCGGATGTACTCCCGGATCACGGTTTCATCCCGTCCCACCGTGGATACCATGTATCCCCGCGCCCAGAAGTGCTGACCCACAAAATTCTGCTTGCGCTCTCCGTAGACCCGCGCAAGGTGAATCGCACTCTTGCCCTTGATGAATCCCCCTACCTCCGACACTGCGTACTTGGGTGGAATCGAGATCATCATGTGCACGTGGTCAGGCATCAGAATGACCTTCCTCAATCCGGCTCTGCTCCTGCTCGGCGAGGCGCCGGAATACCTCGCCAAGGTGCTGCCGAAGGCTACCGTAGAGCGTCTTGCGGCGGCACTTGGGAATGAAAATCACATGGTATTTGCACTCCCACTTGCTGTGGCTTAAACTTTCGTATTCGTCCATCCGAGATCTCCTCCTCGTGTGCTTGGCGGCTCACGATCTGGAGTTTCTTGGATGGACTCCTGCAAATGTCAAACTTCTACTGCCACCCCGGCAAAGCCGGGGGGCCTCCCATGGTTAGCTAGAACCCGAAAAAATCGGCTCCCAGCGCCGCACACCCCTATATGTCGATACAACCTAAAACTGGCCGGGCGCGGAATCGGCCGCCACAGACAATCATGCCACGATTTCCGCTCGTCTCAAGCGCTCTGGCTTGTTGTCTGCGGGTAGCAACGGCAAGCCACACCAGGGCAGATCCACTCATCCCTTGCACAGGGGTCTCTTCGCTCCCGAAGCGAAGGCCGAGCGCACTCCATTTCCTCATCCGATTTCGTTTTCCCCTCGCTGCGCCATACAATGCATACAAGGCTCTGGGGAATCGGCAGTGGACGCTTTCACGATCATGCGGATTGCCGGTCACAGCCGTGTGGTTGTTTCTCAGAGACACGTTCATCCGTCACCAGTAGCTGTAGAGCGCGCTTTCGAGCGGCTTCAACTGTCTGGCGATTTTGCTGTATACGAGCCGAAACGGCTACCAGCCGCTACTGTATCCGCTACACTCGCAGGAAGGGCTGCCGTAAGTCATTGAAGGGCCTGTAGCTCAACGGTTAGAGCAGGGGACTCATAATCCCTTGGTTGGGGGTTCAAATCCCTCCGGGCCCACCATCGTCAAGCTCCGGCGGCGGTGCGGATGGCCGCGTTCCAACCACAATCAGCGCCGGCGCGGAGACGCGCCGCCAAACATCGCGGCAATCCTCTGCGCACGCCGCACTCCCAATGTTTGGTCCCGGCATTTGATGGTGCATTCCTGCTCCCAAGGGTGGAAGGAGGCACTATGGGCAAGTTTTACATCGGGGCGCCTCCACGGCAGCGGCGGGCCGGAGCCGATGTGCTGGGCGGAGTGGAGCGATCCTGCGTGCCGCGAATTGAGGCAGACGAGAGCTTTGAGGCCGAGGCCGACGCTGACAACGAAGCTGCCACGCAGGCGATGCCGGACGCAGAGATGATCTGAGGTTGGGCCTGGTGATTTCCCATCTGCGCTTGCGGGAAACAGATACGCTCCTCCAAATCCTCGAACATGGCGCAGAGGCGTTGCCCGCGATGCCGGATGAGTGCGCCTATAATGGCCGGTGAGGAGAATTCGCCATGCTGACGAGAAGAGTGTTTGCCACGGAAGCGGCGGCTGGACTGGCTGCGCTGGCGTTGGCGCCGCGCGCATTTGGCAAAGTGAAGGACCGGCCGCTGGGCGTGCAGCTCTACACGGTACGCAGCCTTGCCGGCAGGGATTTGGCGGGTACACTCGCGGCGATTCGCAAGATCGGCTACGAGACTGTGGAGACCTCTGGATTGCAGTACACGATAAGCGCGAAAAATCTGCGGCAGGTCATCCTCGACGCGGGGCTGACTGCGCCGAGCGGGCATTTCGGTTACGACGAATTTGCGAGCCGCTTCGACTACGCCAAAGAACTGGGTCTGGAGTGCATGGTCTGCTCCATGCCTCCGAGGTCTCTAGCGAATTCAGCCGATGGATTCAAGCGCGTGGCGGAGCAATACAACGCCTGGGGCGCGCAGTTGCAGAAGATGGGCCTGAGATTCGGCTTTCACAACCACAATCTGGAGTTCAGAGACTACGGCGGCGTGACCGGTCTGGATGTGCTGCTCAAAAACACCGACCCCGCGCTGGTGCAGTGGGAGATGGACTGCTATTGGGTGGCGCAGGCGGGGTACGACCCGGTGGCGATGCTGCGTCAACATGGCAGGCGCATGCAGTCGCTGCACCTGAAGGATCGCAAGCCGAACGTGACGACTTCGTTCGACACGGGCCCCGACTCCGCGCATTTTACCGAGGTGGGCGAAGGCACGCTGGACTGGAAAACGATTCTGCGGCTGGCTGCCGAGAACCATATTGCAAATATGTATGTGGAGCAGGACGTGACGGACAGGCCGCCGCTTGAGAGCCTCGCCATCAGCTACGCGAATCTGGTGAAACTGCTAAGCGCGTAGGTTGCGGGATTGAACATTTGCTGGATTGGCAGGGATCGATCTGCGACGGCAAACGATCAACTCCACATGGTAGGCGAGGCGGGAATCGAACCCACAACCCCCGGCTTAGAAGGTCCAACAGGGAACAATTCCCTGCCTTGCCGCCATTTCCCATTATTTGCTTTCATCTAGTGTTCATGCGGGTTTTAGCGATCCAACCGTTACCGCTTCTTCCCACAGTCTACTGTGGGGACTCCCCCCAAAATCCACCACGCTCCCCACAATTTCACCTACAATTTTTCGGCTCGTTTCTTGCGCGCAATCGCGCCAGAACCCTCCACGGCGCGCCGATGGAAAACGCGGGGTGCAATCCCCCCAGCGCTGGTGGTAAACGCTTGCTGTCGGGGTAGTTCCGGCCTCTTGTGGCCCCCGGCCTAGCTCCAAACAGATCGGTGCAGCCAATCTCCCGCGCGCGGTTCCGGTGGAGTCTTGCGAGCAGAGACGATTTGACATTTTGGACTGTTTTAGTCTAGAATCACTATACGCGCTACCCCTTTCTGGGCCAACGCGAAGCCCTTCGGAGCCGAAGGGCTTTCGCATTCTTGGCAGATGTTCGAGTGCCAAACGCTCCCCGCTCTCCCCGTGCGTGACTCTGCGTTACGCCTGGCTGCGAATGGCGTGGGGATTCCGGCGGAGTCTGAAATTTGGGCCGCTCAAGCTCAATCTGTCCAAGTCCGGCGTGGGGTACTCCGTGGGAGCGCGCGGCTTTCGCGTGGGTAGGGTTGCCAAGGGCAGATCGTACACGGCAGCTTCGACCCTCGAAACCGGCTTCTACAACCGAACCTATTCCAGCCACTCCAACGCCCATTTGGAGGAGGAGTCACCCGCCAAGCGCAACAAACCTGGGTACAAGGCCAGACGCTGGGTCGTGAAACGGACCCATTCCTGGTTGAATCGATTTCGCAAGCTGTAGTGAGTTTCGAGAAGACCGAAGCCAGTTTCGTCGCCCTGCTCATCTTGGCCGGAGCTTTGATCTGTTGGCGGCAGACAATCGTTTTTTACGGATAGGTTCTTAGCCGATTGGCTGCGTGCGTATACGGCAATTGCCTTCGTTAAAATCAAATCGAAACCGTGATTAGGATTGAGCACGCGAAACGCAGACACGCGCAGCAAGTACCCTGGTTAGTTGGGAGACGAATACATGAGAAGCAGTGGTTTGAGGACACGCCTGGCATTGGGATTGATTACGTGGCTGGCGATTTTTATCGTCGCTCGGGTGCGGGCGGATGAGCCGCGGACGCCTACTGAAGAAGGGATCGTCTACGAAACCGCGGGTGGGCAGACGCTGATCATGGACTACTACGCGCCCAAGGGCGAGGGCGTACATCCGATCGTCATCATCATTCATGGGGGTGGGTACCACGCCGGGGACTCGAAGAGCGGGAGCGAGGCCTATGGGGCGGATTTTCTGGCTCCTGCGGGGTACGCGGTGTTCTCAATCAACTACCGGCTGGCGCCGAAGTATCCCTATCCGTACATGGTGCAGGACACGGAGCGGGCGGTGCGATTCATCCGGCACAACGCGAAGCGCTGGAACGGAGACCCGAACAAAATTGCACTGGTGGGTGGATCGGCGGGAGGGTTCCTCAGCAATATGGTCGGGCTGCAAGACCTTGGCGGCGATCCAGGCGCGGCTGACCCGGTGGACCGCGAGAGCGTGCGGGTGCAGGCCGTGGTCAGCCTGTTTGCGCAGAGCAGCTTTGAGTTTGTGCCGTTGAATGCGGATGTGCACCGGCTGCTGGACCCGCTGATTGCGGAGAAAGGATACAAGGAGGCGATTCGCGAGGCGTCGCCAATCACGTATGTTCACCGCGGCGACCCGCCGTTTCTTGAGATTCTGGGCGACAAGGACGAGTACATTCCATTTTCTGAGGCGACCAATCTACAGGATGCGCTGCACAAAGTGGGCGTCCGCTGCGACATCATCCGGATACCGGGCGGGAAGCACGGAACGGATGGATGGAACACGATTCCCGGGGTGCCGGACTGGGAACGGGAGATGACGGAGTGGCTGAACGCGAGGCTGCACCACAAGGGACCAATTGGGGAAGGGATTCGGGCGAGGGTCCCCGCTCCGCCGGCTTAGCGGTTGACTAAGAACGTATCCGTAAATAGCGTTTAGCTTGATCCCAGCCACCGATTCTGTTGATTCCAGCCATCGACTCTGCTGTAGGTGAGGGCGGTGGCTGGGCGAAGATCATCTCCAGATGGCGCAGATCAAGTCGTGGACTGTGTCGGACGCGTTGTGGTGCAAAATCGAGCCGCTGGTTCCAGTGATTCTAAATGGTAGGCGAGGCGGGAATCGAACCCACAACCCCCGGCTTAGAAGGCCGGTGCTCTATCCAATTGAGCTACTCGCCCACGGTAATCATTGTAGCTTTTTCGTGTCTGATGCGGGAGCCGCGCGCAGGGCGGCGAACCTGCAACGACAGCGGTTTTGAATGCTCGTCATGGTCGATGCTCAGATCAATGGTCGATGCTCAGGTCAGGGCCAGGTACTCGTGGGCCAGCCGCACCACCATCGACCCCTCTCCGACGGCTGAAGCTACGCGGTTCATCGCGCCGGCACGGAGATCCCCCGCGGCAAACACGCCGGGAACGCTGGTCTCGAGAATGAGCGGATCGCGCTGCTCCTTCCAGGTGCGTGCGTATGCATCTGCCGTCATCAGATCCCGTCCAGTGAGCACAAAGCCCTTGGCGTCGCGCAGCACCTCGGCAGGGAGCCAGTCACTTCTCGGACGCGTACCGATGAAGATGAACAGCGCGTCGGCTTCCTCGGACTGGGTCGATCCACCGTCGAGCGACAGAAAAACGACGCGCTCGACGTGACCCTCGCCCTCGACGCGCGCGATCTCCGTGCGCGGGCGAAGGCGGATGTTGGGGGTCTTCTCGATCTGTTCGATCAGGTACTGCGACATGGTTTCGCGCAAGCTGTCGCGGCGCACCACAATCTCCACTTCCTTTGCGTAGCGCGCCAGATACATAGCGCCCTGGCCCGCCGAGTTTCCGCCGCCTACAACGAGCACCCGCCGGCCGCGGAACGCAGTCGCCTCAGTGGTTGCCGCACCGTAGTACACTCCCGCGCCAGTGTGCTCCGCAATGCCCGGTGCGGGATGTTCGCGATAGGACATCCCGGAGCTGGCCAGCAACGCCCGCGATACGATCTGGCGACCGTCGGCGAGCGTGAGCCGCTTGTATCCGCCGTCGATCGACGTGCCGGTCACCTCGAGCGGCACGAGAAACTCCGCGCCGAGCCGTTGTGCTTGAGAAATTGCGCGCCGCGTCAATTCGCTCCCGCTGACCCCGGCGGGAAATCCCAGATAGTTTTCGATCCGGGAGCTTGTGCCCGCCTGGCCGCCCGGCGCATGCCGATCAAGCAGAATCGTTCTCAAACCTTCCGACGCACCGTACACAGCGGCGGCGAGGCCTGCGGGCCCGGCTCCGACGATCGCGAGATCGTAGACATCAAATGCGGCCGTCATAGGTTTGCCCAGGCGCTCGGCTACCTGCCGGGGATCGGGGTTGCGTAGCACCGGGGTACCGTCGTCAAAGAAGAGCGCCGGCAATTCGTCGGCTCCCACGCCGGCCGCATCCAGCAGCGCGCGAGCGTCGGCATCGTGCGTCACCTCAAGCCAGCGATAGGGAATCAGGTTGCTGGCTAGAAATTCCTTAATGGCGTGGGATTGAGGAGACCACTGATGACCGACCAGCCGCAGTCCCTTCGCTTCCGGCAGAGACTCGGCCTGCCATGCATCCAGCAGATCGTCAACCGCAGGAAATAGCCGTTCCTCGGGCGGTTCCCAGGGCTTGGAAAGATAATGGTCGAGGTGTGCTTCGTTGATCGCCTTCACCGCTGCGTCGATATCGGAGTAAGCGGTTAACAGAACCCTGCGCGCCAGCGGATAAATAGGGCGGGATTTGGCTAATACTTCGCTGCCCATCATGCCCGGCATGCGCTGATCGCAGATCACCATGGCCAGCGAATCCCCACGGCTTTTCAGTTCGCGGATGGCATCGAGCGCCTCTTCTCCCGATGCCGCGCTCATCACTGTGTAGTTCTCCCTGTAACGGGAACGAAGATCCCGGCGCACCGCTGCCAGTACCTGCGGATCGTCGTCCACAATGAGCAGAACAGGCTTGTTCATCGCGGAACTCCTTCGCTATGGGTCTCGGCAATTGGCAGCGTAACCCGAAACTCCGTCCGGCCCGGCCGCGATTCTACTTCAATCGTGCTCTCGTTGTGGCGAACCAGGCGCCGGACAATGTCGAGGCCGAGGCCCGTGCCCTGTCCCATCGGTTTGGTCGTGAAAAACGGATCGAAGATGCGTTCGCGGATGGGCGCGGGGATGCCGGGCCCATTGTCGATCACGCGCACCACTACGGCCTGACCGCCGCGGTTCGCTCTGACTTCTACGCGACCGCCATCCGGGATCGCGTCGAGCGCGTTGTCAATCAGGTTTCCCCACACTTGGTTCAATTCGCCCGCGAACCCGCGCACGCGCGGCAAGCCGGCTTCCAGTTCGATCGTCACAGCCGCCGACTTCTGCCCTGCCTTCGCCTTGAGTACAGCTACTGTGTTGCCCAGGCTCAGTCCCAGGTCAACCGGCTCGGCCACCATCGCCTGATCCATGTGCGTGAATCCTTTGATCGCCATGACGAGGCCAGAGACGCGCATGGCTGCTTCCTGAATCTCCGAAGCCAGATTGCGCACTGCGCATCCCGACGCAGCCCAACGCAACACCGCGTCCAGCGCAGACCCCTGCACAGCTGCGGCGAGCTGGTCGAGCGCCTCGAAGGTGACCTGGGTGTCGGCAAGCGCGTCTGCGCCTGCGATGTTGAGCCCATGATCGGCAAGCCAGTCGGCAATTGCCTCCTCTCGCTCAGCCTGCTGGACAGGAGACCGGACTCCCAGCGGCGCCTTGGCCAGGCAGGCTTTCCGAATCGCGTCCACGGCGGCCAGTTGCGCATCGCTCAACCGGGCAACGCCCAATGCGTGCGTCGCCTCCTCAGCCTCTCCCAACCGGTCTTCAAGCAGCGCCGCGCTGCGCTCAATGGCAGAAGCGGGATTATTCAGTTCGTGAGCCAGGCCTGCCGAGAGCTTGCCCAGCGATATCATCTTCTCGTTCTGCAGGTCGCCGGAAGTAAAGAGCCGCGCACGATCGAGCATAATGTGCACCAGTATCCTGGTCACCTCAAAGCACTCGCGGGTCAGCGCTTGAAGCTGGTCCCGGGGAATCGACAGTACTTCGGTGGGCTCTTCCGCGACGGAATCTGCAGGGGGATTCACCATCCGCGAATACGGCAACATGCCACTCACTTCGCCTGTTCGCCATTCAATGACTTTCTGCGGCCCGGAGCCTCGATCGACCGACAGCGAAACGTGCCCCGACAGCACGACATAGAGGCCATCAACCGGAGCGCCTTTGTGAGACAGCACCCCGCCGGCATTCAGCTTTCGCAGCGTCCCGTGCGCCGCCAGCCAGGCAAGTTCCTCCCGGGGCGCTGTACCCAGCGTCTTGTGCTCCGCAAGCCGATCGATCAGGTCCAATGCGGTCACCCGTAAGCAGAGTTTCTTCCGGGGAAATGAGGGCGCCTCGCTCAAAGGTAGCAGATGGAATTGGCTGCCCGAAAGCTAATTCGGCAAGTTCGAGATGCCGGTACGAGGCGGCGTTTCCTCAGTGACAGCCTGAAGGTAACGTACAACGGTGGCCTCGGCCCAGTGAACGCCAACAGCCGAACGGCCGCTGAGGAAGGCGCAGTGGCCACCGTGGCGCTCTTCAATGAAGTCGATGTTTGGGTTGGCAAGGATCCGCGCGCGAGTTTCGGGAAAGAGGCGGATGAACGGATCGTCCTGCGCGCTGAGAATGAGCGTGGGAACGGCAATGCGGTCAATGACGCGGGCGCTGGCGGCGCGGTAATAGTAGTCGTCTGCATCGTGGAAGCCGCAATAGCGGGCGACGATCTTCTGGTCGAACTCGCGGATGGAGCGGATCGGGCCGATGCCGCGGGCTTGGTAAACAGCCGAAAACAGTTCCGCTTTGTGGCGAAACCGCCGCATCAGCCCGCGAAGGAAATGACGCTCGTAGATGCGATTGGCCGGCTCGTGAAGCGCATCGGCGCCAGCGGCCAGGTCGATAGCCGGACAAACCGTTGCGACAGCAACAAGAGGCGCGCACGCACCCCACTCGCCTGCGAGCTTGAGCACAAGATTGCCGCCCATCGAGTAGCCAACCAGCGCCACCCGCTCGAGGCCGAAGCGCGCAACGAAGTGGCGAACCACGGCAGCCACATCGGAGGAGCGGCCGGAGTGATAGAGCGTGGGCGTCAGTGCGTCGGCGCCGCCGCAGTTGCGCATGTTCATGCGGACGACGTTCATGCCGGCGGCAAAGGCGCGCACGGCGATGCCCCGGATGTAGCGCGAATCCGACGAGCCTTCCAGCCCGTGCACAAGCACGGCCATGAGCCGCTGGGCGCGCTCCTCCTCAGGCTGCCAATGGCAATGGCAGAGGACACGGCTGCCATCCGCGGGATCGACTTCAACCGTCTCTGTTACTGTAGCCAGGCGAAACGCGGGCCGAGGAAGAAAGTTGCCCACGATGGTTTGAACGTGGCCGTTCGAGAGCCAGGGATGGGGCTCAAACGCAGTAAGCCACGCCGGGAACCGCTGGGGTCTCTGCGTCGATAAGCTGGCTGGCGTCACGGTGTTCGATCCGGAAGATTCGAACATTAAGCGCCATTTTTTCATGGATTTATGAGGGGAAATTGGGGCGGCGGGTGGGGATCGAACCCACGACATCCTGAGCCACAGTCAGGCGTTCTGCCACTGAACTACTGCCGCCATCTGCTAGTCCGATTGTAGCATCGAAACAGAATCACGGGCTGGCCCGGAAGAAGCAAACCGGCCGCCGCGCGATCAAGATGCTACTTCTGCAAATGCCTCCTCGCCGGTGTGCCGGCGTTGTGACCGATAGCAGGCTGCAACGCCAGTGAAAGCCGCTAGTGGGAACCGGATGGAAGCCGGATTGGGGTTACAATCGAAAGTGGTTATCGGGGCGTAGCGCAGTCTGGTAGCGCATCTGCTTTGGGAGCAGAGGGTCGGGGGTTCGAATCCCTCCGCCCCGACCATTACAAATCATAGATATTTCAAGCGATATGGCCGGTTCCGGCTGCCGTTCAAGCGCGCTTGCGGAACGGCTCGCTGTGGATGATGCCGGATCCTTCGCGAATGGTCAGTATCTGGTCGGAATTCACGTCGTTCAACTTTGTAACCGCGCCGCTGGGCCAGTGGATCTCAACCACGTTTGCCTTTGTTGAGGCGCCGAGGCCAAACGTCAGAACCAGCTCGCTCGACGACAGGTAGCTCGATCCACTGCGCAACATCTGTTTCTGCGAGGTTGTATTGGATTGAACCCATACCACCGAGCCGATGCCGTCGCGATTCGATCGAGTCCCGACCAGCTTGATGCGCAAGGCATGATTGGTAGCGCCTTCATTGAGGAAGAGCTGTGCGGGACCATCGTTCGTGGTGATCACGATGTCCGGCGCGCCGTCGTTGTTGATGTCTCCATAAGCGGCGCCGCGGGCGACGCGCGGCGAATCGAATTCGGAGCCTACCTCCGCAGCCTCGTCCACAAAGCTCTTGCCATCGATGTTGCGATAGAGGTGCGGCGGTTCGGCGTAGTGAACGCGGTGCTGGATTGCTTCGATGGCGGGGTCGAGGTGGCCGTCGGCAATGTAGATGTCGGGCCAGCCGTCGAGGTCGTAGTCGAAGAAGAAGCAGCCGAAGCCGAGCGTGAGCAGGCTGGTGCGGCCAATCGATGAAGTGGGAGCCACATCGACAAAGAGGCCGTTCTGCTGATTTTGATAGAGCGCGATCATCTGGTTTGAGAAGTTGGTGACAAGCAGGCTGGGGTAGCCGGAGCGGTTGTAGTCGACGGCGTCGATGCCCATGCCGGCGCGCGCCACTCCGTCTTCGCTGTAGGCGATGCCCTGGGGAATTCCCTCCTCAGTAAACGTGCCGTTCCGGTTGTTGATGTAGAGCTTGTTGGGCTGGGTGTCGTTGCTGACGGCGATGTCGGGCCAGCCATCCTGGTTGGCATCGAGGATAGCAATACCCAGGCTCTTTGAGGTTGGGTCGTAAAGGCCGGACTGTTTGGTCACGTCAGTGAACGTGCCGTCGCCGTTGTTGTGCCATAGGCGCAGAGAGGCGCCGTGGTAGGACTCGGGCGTGCAGTAGGATTTGTGAACGCCGTCCATGGTGCAATACAGATCAGTCTGGGGCGTCCACTGGACGTAATTTGCGACCAGCAGATCGAGGCGGCCGTCGCGGTCGATATCGACCCACGCGGCGCTGGTGCTCAGCTCGTGCGGCCCCCAGAGCCCGGCTTTCCTGGTCACATCAGTAAACGTGCCATTGCCGTTGTTGTGGAACAGATGGCTCTGGCCGTAAGCGGTCACAAAGAGGTCGTCGTAGCCGTCATTGTCATAGTCGCCCACGGCAACGCCGAGCCCGTACATGGGTACATCGAGTCCTGCCTGCTTGGTTACGTCGGTAAACGTGCCGTCGTGGTTGTTGCGGTAGAGGGCGGGCGTGGTTACGCGACCGGGTTCGCCGGGCCAGCTCGTGCCGTTTACAAAAAATATGTCCTGCCAGCCGTCGTTGTTGTAGTCGATAAAAGCGACACCGGGGCCGAGCGTTTCAGGCAGGTATTTCTTGCCGAATGCGCCGCTGTTGTGGACGAAGCGGATGCCCGCGGCACGGGTGATGTCGACAAAGCGGATATGCTCTGGCGGATCGGCAGGCGGAGCCGAGGCGGCAAATACTGCAGCTAACAAAATGAACCCCGAGACGGCGAGAACGGCGGCAAAAACCGGCAAAGCGCGAGAAGCCCTCAATGCGCACCTCCCCCAAGCCGAGCCACCTGGGCTGACGGTGGCGCCGGGGTTTGATTTGCAGCCGTTCCCCTGACCGGCGGCAACCCCACAACGTCACTTTCCGCGCCATTGTTGGCGTTGGCATCAGCCAGCGGAACCGAGTCGTGCTCGTGGATCGGCTGCCGCTGCAGATTGTCGAAGGGATGTTTGGCGCGGTACGGACCAGTCAGGGTCTGGGACGCCTCATCGGCTTTAAAACGCATGTATCTCTCCTGGTAAGCCGCGGCTTGTTTGGCGTCGCCTAGGCCGGTGTAGCACAGCATCAGGTTGTAATTCGCCTCAAGGTCTTCAGGATCGATAGCCATCACTTTCAGGAATTCGTCGCGCGCTTGCGCATACTGGCGCTCCAGAAAGAGCACACGGCCGAGATCGTTGCGAACCACGCGGTCGTTGGGATATTGCGCGGTGACAAGCTGCAACTGGGCGATTGCTTCGGGGTACTCGCCCTCCTCACGCAGCGCGCGAGAGTAGAAGTAGTGGGCGCGAGCCAGCTGGGGCGAGAGCTGGAGGGCCTTGTCCAGCACCTGTGTAGCGCCGGCAAGGTTGCCTTCCTGAACGCGAACGCGGCCGATGTTCACCCAACCGTCGGGATTGCTGGGATCGGCTTCGGTGGCATGGACGAAAGCCACCTCTGCCGCCTTGAGATCTCCCTGCAAAAGAAAGCCTATACCGTAGTCGTTCCAGCGGTGCCAGTCGGCCTTCCCCGTAACGGCTTTGGGGGCGGGCAGCGGCGAGCCCCGCCGCAGCACGGTGAGATCCGCGGTGGACTGAGCCATGACCACAATTGGCAAGTTGGGTACAGCCTTGATCTTGCCTGATACGCCGCTGCTGCTGGCGGTGAATACCATGCGGCGATCGTCGTAGGCCGGTGTCTTGTCGTTCGGGCCGGTGCTCACAAACGCGCCGGCAAAGGCAAACTGGGTGTTCACCCAAGCGAACTTGCGATAGTTGAGCCGAGCCAGCAGATGGATGCGGCCGTGAGCGTCTTTGGGGATGCGCAGGCGGAAGTGAACCGTGTCCGCTGCACCGGGCGGAATAAGGTGCGCATAGACCGTGGCGCGCGCCGCCCACGCGTTGCGCTTGTCAATGGCATTGCCGTGCTCGTCGATGGAGAGCGAGCGGTAGAACTCAGCGCCGGGATCGACGGGGCCTTTCCCATGATCCTGCGCCATGCCGCTCCAGAAAAGAACCTTACCGCTGTCGTCGGTGGCCTTCAACTCCAGCCAGCAGTCGAAGGCATCCACCGTGCCGCCCGGGAAGAAATGGCCGACGCCGAGAGTGCGGACGACTACATCCACGCGCGCGATTTCGCCGGGAACGACAGCGCCCTCAACGCGATTGAGCGGCGCCGTCACGGGAGCGACGTTCGCCTCGCCGGTCATGCCCACCGCCTCGTGCTCGGCTTCTTCGCCGACGGCGAAGGTCGTCTCCGCCTGCATGGGCGACGCGCCCGAGGCCTGTACGACGCGGTTTTCTCTGGTTTCAGGCGAGAGGGCAAAGATATCGACGCTGACCTTGCGATCCTGGAGGAAGCGCTCCGTGTCGTCGAGCTGGGCCTGATCCTCGTTCACAAACGGCAGTGCTGTGTTGGCGCCAACAAAACGGTGCGAATGAATGAACCCGCCGATGTTGCCCGCATCGCTGGAGCGGACCTGCCCCATGTGGCAGTCAACGCAGTTTTGCGAATGAGGCGGGTAGTAAAACGAACGGGCGCCGAACCCGGAAACGCCGCTGGCCTGCCAGTTGTCGTAGTCGTTGAAGCCGCGCACCCAACGGTAGTGATTCACGGGCACGTCGAGGTGAACCTTGTGGCATGCGGAACAGAAATCCGCCGGATTGTTCTTCATGAATGGCTTCAGGAAGGTTCGACGGTGCGGCTCCGGATCTTCCTCGATGAGAAAGTCGATGACCTTGCGGAGAATGGGATTCTTGGTGTTGACCAGCTTGAAGAGGGCCGGGTACTCGATGGTGTAGCCGCCGTTGCCCATGGTGCTGTGCACGTTGCGAATGGAGTGGCAAACCATGCAGCCGATGCCCGCCTGCGCGGCGCGCGTGTCGATGCGGTCCTTGATGGGCATATTGAAGTTGCCGGGGAAGAAGAGCGCCGCATCGTGGCACCCCGCGCACCATTTGGACGACTGAACGCTGTTGACGTCTTGCATGTAGACGATGGACTGGCGATACCACTGGTTATTGAAGGACGAGAAGTGGTGGGCAGAGCTTTCCCACTCGTTGTAGATGTCGCCGTGGCATTGTTTGCAGGCCGCAGAGTTGACGAAGTAATCCTCGGGAACCGTCTCTCCCGAGTAGGTCTCTGCCGAGCTGGGAAAGAACTGGCTCTTCGGCCCCGCGCCTTCGCTATCCATGGAGGCTGGCGCAATGGAGGGATTTTGGATTCTGTATGCGCGCTGCCGCGGCACGGTCCTCACCCACCAGGCTCCGGCCGCTATGCCTGCCGAGATGGCGAGGCAGCAAGCCAGCCGGACCGCTTCGCGCAGTTTGCCGCCGCTGCAGCGCCCGGACCATCCCTGGCGCCCGCTCCACACAAACAGCAGCACCGCGCAGCCGGCAATGGAAACAAACTCGTGGGCATACAGCACCGGCCACATGTTGCGGCGCGCGCCAGTAAACAGGATGGCGGCGCCGGCTGCTCCGCCGAGCAGCAGAACTGCCCAGCCGATCTTCTCCCACAGGCTGCGGCCGCGCATCAGCCGGGCTACCCATGGCACGCCGATGACAAGAAAGATTGCTCCAAGGAGAATATGGAGCAGAACCATGCACTCGTAGAAGATAGTGGCCGACGGAAACGCAAACAAATACAGTGCGCTCCCTGCAAGGCCAAGAATCCCTGCTATCAGGAATCGTCTCATTGACGCTTATTCCTAACTCTCAAAAAGATTGGTATGGCCGCGCAGATCAGAGACCTCCAATCGACCTCGCTTCCGATCCGCACGCGAATCATAGCCGCTCAGTAAGACGCCTGACATCAAACTTTCGGTGGAGATTACCAGGGCGGTTCCTCGCCCAAATTCCATCTGGCCGGAACATGCAGTGTTTTCATTCGCATAGAAACCCAGGCTTCGGAGCCTTTAGGTGCAATTTAAGGAATGGTCTTAGCAGTCAGGAGGAGACCACGATATTTCGGACAGGCTCCCAGAAAAGGGGACAAGCCTTTACGCAGGCTGATTTTGCCGTGAACGCGCTAACAGGCCCCAGCCAATCGGCGACTTTGCTTCACGCTTCTCCGGATCGTGGATGGCCTTTGATCCCTTCAGAACGCAAAAGGCCATTAACAGCCCGAGCTGATGGCCCTTGGTTGGAGTCCGCAACGGCCCACCGGCCGGGCGCACGAGCGCAACCAAGCCGAAATCCTGCGCTGGAAGCGCAAGGTGTGGCCGACCATTAAGAATGGCCCGCACGGGAGGCCGGGTCATCGTCCTGGCGCGCGACCCACACATAAAGAGTCGGCAGCAGAAAGACGCTCATCAACAGATTGGTCATCAGTCCGCCCACAATCACGATCGCGAACGGCCGCTGGGAATCGGAGCCGATGCCGTGCGAGAGGGCGGCGGGCAGTAGCCCCAGCGTCGCCACCAGCATGGTCATGATGATGGGGCGCAGCCGCAGGACCGCGCCTTCCACAGCGGCATCTTCAATGGAATTGCCCCGCGCGCGCAGTTGGTTGATGTACTCCAGCATGATGACTCCGGTCTGCACAGAGACGCCGAAAAGCGCGAGGAAGCCGACTTCCGACGATACGCTGAAGTTGGTGCCAGTAATAAGCAGCACCAGCAGGCCGCCGAGGCTGGCCATCGCCACCGTGGCCAGAATCAGGAGTGCCCACTTGAACGACTTGTACATGGAGTAGAGAATAATGAAGATCAGCAGCACTGTGAGCGGCACGATGATGAGCATTCGAGCTTCAGCGCGCAGCTCGCTCTGGTACTCGCCTTCCCATGCGATGTGATAGCCGCGTGGAAGATCTACCTGTGCGTTGACTTTCTGAATGGCTTCCCTGACGGCATCGCCCAAGGCGCGGTCGCGGACACTGTACTTGATGGCCACATAGCGCTCGTTGTTTTCGCGATAAATTTCAGAACCCTCGTCGGCCTCGCGCACATCACAAAGCTGGGCGAGCGAGACGCGTTCGCCCGACGGCGACAACAGACGGATATTCTCAATTGCTTCCCGCGTATCCCTGAATCGGGGCAAGTAGCGCAGCGTGAGGTTATAAACCTCTTCGCCCCTCAATACCTTCGTCAGCGCTGTGCCTCCTACGGACGTCTGGATGGCATCCTGAACGTCGGAAACGTTGATCTGCCAGCGCGTCGCTTTGGCGCGATCGACGGTAATATCCAGGTCAGGCTGTCCGGTGACCTGAAGCACTCCCATATCCGTAATGCCCCTCACGCCACCCATCACGGCAGCGACCTTGCCAGCCAGATCTTCGAGCGTATGCAGGTCGCTCCCATAGACTTTGGTCGCCAGCTCGCCCTTTACCCCGCTGACCGCTTCCTCCATGTTGTCCTCGATGGGCTGCGAAAAGCCCCAGATCACGCCGGGAAATTTCTTTTCGAGCTCATCCTGCATCGCGGCAATCAGGTTGTTTTTGTTCTCGTGGAAGACCGGCCGCCACTCCTCTTTCGGCTTCAGACCCACAAAGTACTCCGTATTGAAGAAGCCGGTGTGGTCGGTTCCATCGTCGGGACGGCCGGTCTGACTGGTGCAGTCGGTGGCTTCAGGAAACGAGCAGAGGATAAGCCGCGCCTGGTTGGCAATGTTGATGCTTTGATCAGGGCCGACGCTCTGCTCGAGAGTGCCACGCACCCATAATGCCCCCTCATCCAAGTGGGGAAGAAACTCGGAGCCAATGACGCCGCTGGTGGCCAGAAAGACGCCGAGAACGAGGCTAACGACGCCAGCGCCGATGGTAAGGCCGTGGTGATGAATGGTCCACCGGACGCGGCGCCGGTAGTGCTCGCGGAGGAACTCCATGAGCGGGTTCTTCCACTCCTTCGCACCCTTGCTGAACAGCAGGCTCGAAAGCACCGGCGCGAGGACCATGGAAAACATCAGCGCGCCTAACAGGGCAAAGGCCACTGTCCATGCCATGGGACGGAACAGCCGGCCTTCCACGGCCTGCAGCGTAAAGATGGGCAGATACGCGGTAATGATGATGGCGATGGCGTAGAAGACCGGCCGCTGGACTTCGTGCGCAGCTTCGGTTATGCGCAAGTGCACCGATCTTCCGTTTTCTTCCTTGCGCGCCAGGTGGCGGACGATGTTTTCCACCATCACCACAGCGCCGTCGACCACCATGCCAAAGTCCAGCGCGCCCAACGAGAGCAGGTTGGCGGGAATGCCTTTGAGGTCCAGACAAATGGCGGCAAACAACAGCGAGAACGGAATCGTGAGGACGACGATGGTTGCGCCGCGCACATTGCCGAGGAAGAAAAAGAGAATGACCGCAACCATGATCATGCCCATGCTGAGGTTGTCGAGAACGGTGTGTGTCGTGAAATGGAGCAATTGGCTGCGGTCGATGAAGGGAACGATTCTTACGCCCTTGGGCAGAATCTGATCGTTCAGCTGTTTGACTTTCTTGTGGATGCCGTCCAGTGTAGGCTGCGCATCGTCGCCCTTTTGCAGCGCGGCGATGCCCGAGACCACATCGTCGTTGTCGAGGATCCTGCCGTCAGGCAGGTGTGTCGCCCTGCCAAACCGGCCGAGGCGAATTTCCGGCCCCTGGATGACGACACCAATATCCTTCACACGGACCGGAGTGCCTCCTTTTGTGGTGATGACCGTGTTCCCGATGTCCTGGATGTCACGGACCAGCCCAACTTCCCGCACGTTGACCTCTTGCTGGCCCTCCTGGATGAAGCTGCCGCCGCCATTGGCGTTGTTATTGGCGAGCTGTTGCTCCACCTGGGCAATGCTGAGCCCGTAGTCGATGAGCTTATCGGGATCGAGGCGGACCTGATACTCTCGGGTCGGCCCTCCAAAGGGATTGATGTCCACGACGCCGGGAACGGATTTCAGATTCTTTTCAATCACCCAGGTTTCGAGCGACTTCAGATTCATCACGTCGTACTCTGGGTTGGAACTTTCCAGCGTATAGAAATAGATCTGGCCGACGGGGCTCCAGTCGGTGCCCATCTGGGGCACGACGCCCGGTGGCAGTGTTACCTGGGAAAGCCGCTCCAAAACCCGCTCGCGATTTTCGAAATCGGTCGTATCCTCTCCGAAAACCATTTCCACTGTCGATAGTCCAAAGATGGACCAGGAACGCACGTGGGCCACGCCAGGTATGCCATTCATGACTGTCTCGAGGGGGATGGTGACCTGTTGCTCGATCTGTTCGGCAGAGATTCCCGGCCATTGTGCGATTACATCGACATAGTTGTTGGCCACATCGGGATAGGCTTCAACGGGCAAGTTGTGGAAGGAGACGATTCCCCACGCGAACAGCAAAATGCCGATAGCCAGGACGAGGAGACGGTTCTGAAGCGCGAAATCGACCAGCTTGCGGATCATTGCGCCTCCACCGTGGCTTCAAGATTCAGAACATCCCTCACCACCTGGCCGCCCGGCGCCAAACCCGACAGAATCACCTGTTGCCCGCCAGGCAGCATGTCGCCTGCGTCCACTTCCACCCGCTTGAATTGCCCCTGGCCCGCCGGCACGAAGACCCACTCCCGGTCGTGGAGGTGCAGAATGGCGGTGGCTGGCACGGCAGCATGCGTCGTCGCGGTGCGGCTCAAGAGCGTCGCGGTCACAAACATTCCCAGGCGAAGGATGCCGGGGTTCGCCACTTCAATGCGCACCTTCGCGGTACGAATGGTGGGATCGAGAACCGGTCCGATATCGCTTACGCGGCCGGTCAGCAGCTTGCCGGGATACGCGGCCAGATTGATCTGCGCTTCCTGACCCAGACGGACCTTGGGCAGGTCGTTTTCATACACATCGCAAAGGATCCAAACCTTGCTCAGGTCGGCGATGGTAAAGGCGGTTGCCGTTCCTGAGAGCGTTACGCCTGCGGCGGCATCATTGGTAATGTTCTGCGCCACAATCACGCCGGAGGTCGGCGCGTACACGTCCACTATGGGACTGGGATGTTCCTTGTTGACGCCGAAGATCTTCAATTGCTCATCTGCCGCCACGAGGTCGGCCTTGGCGTCCTTTTCCGTGTCTTCGGCCTGCTCGAACATAGCCTGCGAGATGGCTCCGTGCTGGTAGAGGTCCTGTGCGCGAAGGTAAGCCTTGTTTGCGAGCTGTTCGTCGGCCGCCGCTTTCACATACGTATCGAAGGCGTTGCTGATGTCCGGGCTCTCAACGCTGAACAGCAACTGCCCCTTCTTCACGTTGTCGTCGAGCCGCGCCTTGATATCGACGACGCGGCCATTGGCCATCGAGATCACAGGAATCTCGCGCGAGATGTCGGGAAACACCGATCCGGTCACGTTCAGCTTGTCCGGTTGCTCAATCCGGCCCGCGGCCACCAGCGGAAACTGCTCGGGATGATCCACCGCAATCAGTCCCCCATTTCCGGTTTGAACCACCTGCGCCGGAGAGGCCGCGCCGTTGGCCGGATTGAAACTCTTCTTGCAACCTTCCAGCGCAAGCAATGCAGTCAGAAAGCACGCGGTTTTCAAAGGGGAAATGTTGGTCATGGGATCACCTCTCGTCCGACGGCAAGATTCAGTTGCCCAGCAGCTGTGAGATAGGCGCCGATGAGCTGCGCATAATCCAGTTGCACTTGGCGATAGTCGCTCTGCGCGTTCAGGAAATCCATCAGCGAAGCTCCGCCATGGAAGTAGGCGTAGCTCACGTTGTCGCGCACTTCCAGTGCTTCGTCGCTGTACTTGGCCTTATATGGTTTGAGCAACTCGATGTTGCTGCGCACCAGGGCGTACGCGGTATCGACATCGGAGAATACCTGCGCTCGCGTGGCCTCGCTGGTCTCTCTGCTGCGTTCGATGTCGATCTGCGTGCGCTTCTTCTCGCCCTGGTTGCGGTCGAAGATGCGCAGCGGAATGCTCACGCTACCGCCCAGCGCCTGCAGATCGTTCGGGTTCGGGTTATTGACCGCTGAATTCCAGGTGTACCAGACGCTGTATGTCGGGTCAGTGGAGCCATTGGAGATGGCCAGTGTATGGTTCGTCTCCGATTGCTGAACTGTTTCGAGAGCCACCTGCAGGTCGGGCCGCGTCTGCAGCGCCACCTGGCGGAAGTCATCGAGCGGTTGCAGCGTATCGGAGAAATCGAATGTCCCGGTTACATCAAACTGATCCACCGGCGTGCGGTCGTTCAACAGTTGGAGCAGCTGAATCTTAGCCGTGCGCAGGTTGACGATCGCCGTCTGCAGCTCCGATTCGTACTGCACGCGCAACAGCTCGATGCGCTTGAAATCGATCTGCGCGATGTCGCCGGCCTTCAACCGTTCGCGGCTGATCTCAATGATTTTGTCATAATAATCAAGATCGGCTTTGGCCAAATCCAGCACCGTCTTGGCCTCCAGCGTCTGCACAAACGCCGAGCGCAAGGTGAATTCCAGATTGCGCTTCAGGTCCTCGTGCTCAGCCTCGGAGATGCGCGTGCCTTCCTGCGCGCTTTCCAGGCGCAGCTCGCGCTTGCGATCCCGTTCATGCAGGTAGCTGACGTTAGGGGATACGAATGTTCCGGCGAGTGGCACCCAATGGCCTTCGTTTGGGGCGATTTGAGTCCCGTCCACAGTTGTGGTGAACTGCGGATTGGGCCGCAGATAGGCCGTAATCTCTTCGGCCCGCATCTCGTCCACGTAGTCGGCGTCGGCCTTCAACGCCGGATTGCTGGCTTCAAATCTTGCCTTGATCTGGTCCCAGGTCAGGCCCTGTTGAGCCAAAGCAGAACCTTGCGCCAGAGCAAGGATCACAACCGTTGCCCCAATGGCAAGGGAAGGGAAGATCGTCTTCATACAGAACCTTTGCGCCGTGGCATGCACGGCAGACACGAGTAAGTGGAAGGCTAATGTTGTGGGATGAGCGGAAAGAAGCGATCAGGCGGCCGGAGGAGGGCGGTTCTGAACCGAAGCCAGGGCGGAGTCTTCGACGAAGGGAGCGGGAAGATTACTGGGGGCACTCAGGCGCACAACAGCGATCGCGATTCCCGCGAAGGTTGGCAGCGGGAGCGCCGCGGCCGCAGGTGCGATCGAATGCGGGCTGGAACAATCATGGTCACGGCGAACGCAGCAGTCAGTTTCGGCGGGATTTTGGGCCGCGATCAAGTCGTCGGTCATGGAGATGGCCGGCAACAGAATCAGAATGACGACCGCCAGAGCCACAAGCTGCACACGCCGGTCCCGGAGCTTGCCTGGCGCCATCCGCAGCCACAAGCAAAGCATCCACACTGCTACACATGCCCAACCGAGATTGAGTGTTAGCTCCATTCCACGTATCAATTCTACATTAGGAATGATTGTCGACAGAGAATACTATGGCATTAGTTTGGACGCAAACTCATAAGTTGAGGGTTGAGATTGTTTAAGGATTCATAAACTTTCATGCTTTTCTCTAACTGGGGAATTGCTGCACCGTTGCGGCGGCGCTTCGTTCATCCGCCGCTGCCTCAAGTCTCCATCGCCTTAGCCGCATTGACCGCAGCCGGGAATGCCCCGTAAGATGAAAAAAGTTGCTTTGCACACGCGCGATGGCATCATGCTAAACAGCAGCGGAACCAGCCGGACGCGCATGGGTGCCCCCTCGTTCAATGGCAGGACAGCTGACTCTGGATCAGCATATCGGGGTTCGAATCCCTGGGGGGCAGCCAGTTTAGAATCAGGCACTTACCCATAACTTAAGCCCGCACGGAAGCACTCATTACAGGTAGCGCTAAGTCCTTTAAAGGCGCATATGGGCGCACCTGGTATGGCACACTTTACGGCACACCTCGAATGCCTAAACCCGATGATCTCACTCGACATATGGCAAAGAGGAAATCCAAAGACCTTGAATTCGACCGCACGAGGTGCGTCGGGCGGGGTTCTCCGTGGCCCGAATGGACTGTGTACAGAAGGCATATGGCCATGAGTTGCATGTCCCCACGGTCACTGTGCGATCCAGCCGTCTTCAACTGGAGAGTCCAGTATGAGCGCGGAATCCGATAGCCCGGACGAGTGGCACATCACCGTTGAAGCGTGTTCCGAATCGGCTATATCCAGCGGGAGGCTTATTCGGCGAACGGAGACGGACGCGTGGATTTCACCCATCGCTTTCCCTCTGAGCAACTGCCACTTTTTCGGCACACTGTCTTCACACCGGTCGGCGACAACCTCAGCAAATTCGCATTTAATCGGCGAATCCAGACTTGTGCCGGATCAGTCAACCGCATGCTCGCAGAGCGGAATCTCGGCCGTTTTAGGAACTAATGGCTGGCCAAGTCGGACAAAACGACCCTCTCAGTCGTCTGGGAGGGGCTCTTCTTAGATGCCAGGATCTGCAGAATGCCAAGGCCATCCTGGACGAACCCGCCGGCAGTCAGCTGGCACTCACCCTTCTGTGTCTGGCCTAAAGCCTTTGTTCCGATCGGGAGATTTGATTGTCGCTGATCATTTCTGCCGGGATTTCCGATATTAGGCGAGAGGGCAAAACAACGGCAGAGTCGAAGCAGCGGATGAGTGACGCCGATCCTAAGCAGCCCGACAGTGCGATCTCGACGACTGGCCGTGGCGGGAGGCTTTCTGGCCTTGTAAATCTAACGAATTGAACCTCGCAAGTCTATCCCCGAACAAGCTACTCGAACGATCCAAATAGCTGGGAGCGCACGCCAGATGTACGAGAAAAAATACGAAATCTCCTTGAACCATGTTGATCTGAGTCTGATTATCGACGGCTTGACCCGAGAATATGGGCACTATAAGACCTTCAAACGCCGCCGGGATTTTGAGAAGGAGCGAATCAAGAGGCTTGAAGAACTGATCGAGAGGCTGTCTGACCTCCAAGGTGAGGACAGTCGCTAGCCACTCACAAGACAGCGGCGTATCCCGAGAGGAAGCTATCGATAACTCCCGTGTCGAGCGATTTGACGGGAAACGGCGAT
This sequence comes from uncultured Acidobacteriaceae bacterium, assembly GCA_963808805.1. GTDB lineage: Bacteria > Acidobacteriota > Terriglobia > Terriglobales > Acidobacteriaceae > Telmatobacter. The sequence goes on from CAWEGN010000001.1 coordinate 327,725, forward strand.
GCGCCGGAGTGGGGTGAACCCCTTGGCTGAGACAGTTTGTATTTTGACAGGTTGCCGTTGGTTGAAAAAAGGTTTTCATTTTGTTGGTTCTCCGGCAGACTGGGCTGCGGTTGGTGAAGCGGAGACAGGCTCTGGTGGAGACCAACCTGTCAAGGAATAACCGACTGGAGACTCATCGATCAGATGGGCCGGGGGGCCGGGTGGAACCGGCTCCCCGCTTCCTTTACACGGCCGGCCTCTGCGCCGCGCTCTGGATCGATAGATTTCCCCATGCCTTGGAAAACTCACGCTTGGTGTTGGCGAGGCAGTCTGGGTTGAGCAGGCGGCTTCGAACTCCTCCGGCGTCTTGTATCCCAGGGCGGAGTGGAGCCGGAGCCGATTGTAGTAATGGTCGATGAACTCTTCCAGGTGAGCGAGCAGGTCGTCGATGTGCTGGTACTGGTTGGCGTAGATCTCCTCCCGCTTGAGGGTTTTGATGAAGCTCTCGCAGAAGGCGTTGTCGTAAGGATTGGCGGGACGGCTCATGCTGGGCAGGATGCCGTGGTTCTGGAGCATGCGCGTGTACTGCTCGGAGGCATATTGCACGCCGCGATCGGAGTGGTGCACCAGGCCGGGAGCGGGCTGGCGCAGGGCGATGGCGCGCTCCAGGGCCAGCAGCGGCAGGCGCGTGGTCAGGGTGCGGTCCAGCGCCCAGCTGACCGCTTTGCGCGAGAAGGCGTCCAGCACCACGGCCAGGTAGACGAATTCCTGGCGCAATCGGATGTAGGTGATGTCGGCGACCCATAGCTGGTTGATCGCGGTCAGCTTCATGCGGCTGGCCAGGTTCAGATAAACCTCCAGTTCGGGGTCTGACTGGGTGGTGGCGACGAAGGCCTTCGGCTCGACGCCCAGCAGGTTATCTTCGCGCATCAGCCGCAGGACACGCTTGTGGTTGACTGCCATGCCGCGGCGATGGAGCTCGACGGTGACGCGCCGGTAACCGTAGCGGCGGCGATGTTCGATCACGATCTGCTGGATCATGCTGCGCACTTCCATGCCTTCTTCGCCGGGGTGGCGTTGCTCGAGAAAACGGTAGAATCCGGCGCGGCTGACCGCGGCCAGCCGACACATCGGCTCTATACCAAGGCTGCCTTCGATCGGCATCAGTTCCCGGATGGTTTCCCGGATGCCGTTTCGCCAGAACCGGTAGCGGTCTGGCGTAGAGCCTCGACCTTTTCGCAGGCAGCCTTCAAAAAATCCGCTTCCAGCGTCTTCTTCACCAGCGCTTTCTTCAGTTGGGCATTTTCCTGGCGCAGGCGCTGCTCGACGGCGAGGAAACGTCCGCGGCGCTCCTCCTCCACCCGTTCCCGCCACCAGTACAAAAGCTGCCGCGAGATGCCAAGCTCCCGGCATAGCTCGGATACGTTCGCCGTCTCTCCCAGGCGGCGCACCGCTGCCTCCCGGAACTCCTTGCTGAACCTTCGTTGCTTCGTCTCTTGACCCATTTGCAGTTCTCCCTTCCCTGCAAACTGTCAAAATCTTATCTGTCTCACTTTGGGGGTGCAGTCCAGGAGGGTGGCAAAAGTCGGGCTGGCAGAAGCTCCGGCTGAGGAGCCGGTGATCAGGTGTCGACCTCGACTCAGGCTGGAGTCGCTGCAGTGCGAGCCCCACGTATTGGAAACAGCAGGCGACTTCTTCGCTCCCCGGAGAAGCTGTCACTTAGAAACTGTGTGAGCTGGGGCAGCTGGATGGACGACAAGTTAACTTCGATCGCGATGCGGCCTGCATCGTGGACGATGCTAGAACTGGTTGCATAAATGGCTTGCGCTGATCTCAAAACTTCCCTCAGGGGCTAAAGCCCGCAGTTTATGCGCCTTTTACGGCGGAGCTGAAGCCGTGCCCTTTCAAAGCAGCATTTATGCAACCAGTTCTAGTCTCTCCGCATGCAAATCTCTTCGACCGTCTCTTCTCGCCGAGCCGGCGTTTCACTGGGATCTCTGTAGCCCTAGACGTCGGACTAAACGAACTCCTGCGCGGCCAGACGCGCCTACCGTAGCTACCTGGAGTCAAGACAGCTGGCAGCCGGAACCATCAACTTACGGCTCGGCGCTGTCCGGCGTCTGGCGTAAGAAAACTCGGCGTCCGACTTGGCAACTGGCTGACGGCGGACCAAGGCAAGGCGCTCTGGCAGGTGCCGGCCGCGAAACAAATCAAGGGCAAGCGAGACAGGGCCTTACTGGCACTGTTATTGGCCTACGGCCTGCAAAGACGTGAAGCAACCACCTTGAAACTGCGTGACCTCGAACAACGGGAAGATCACTGGGCGATTGTCGATCTCGTCGGCAAAGGGGGTCACATTCGAACGATTCCGATTCCAGGCTGGGTGCGAGAGCAACTGGAAGACTGGATTACAGCAGCTGGCATTGAGGACGGAAAGATCTTCAGGAAGGTTAACAAGATGGGTAGGACCTGGGGTGAGGGGATCTCCGTCAAGGCAGTCTGGCGCATTGTGAAGGACTCGGCGAAGAAGGCGGGCCTGCCAAATCTTGCTCCCCACGATCTGCGTAGAACATGCGCCCGCCTGTGCCAAAATGCTGGCGAAGAACTTGAGCAAATTCAGTTCCTGCTGGGTCATGTATCGATCCAGACTACTGAGCGCTACCTGGGAAGCAAACAGCGCATTCGTTGTGCGGTGAATGACCGCATCGGGATCGAGCCAAATTCCTGAGAGCTAGCGACGAAGCACTTCCGCGCCTCGGAGAATCAAATCGATTTGTCTTGCCGCAGACCGGTCAGATCTTTTTCCGACAAGGTTCCCCTACCTAGGAGCCTGGGAAAAAACAAGTGGCAGCACCGAGCACCGATAATCGTATGTCTCGTCGATTTCTTTCCTGCAGTGAGTGAGCCAGCTCTCCAATTCCCAGAGATCGCTGGGCGCTTGGATGCGAGAAACGCTCTGTTTCACCTCCCGGATAATAGAAGCAAACTCGCGCTCAAGGGCGATGTCGAACGCACGGCGGGCAACGATCTTTTCGGAATGAGACCACTTCAAGTCAAGCATCGAAGCTCCTTGGCGAGCATTCTACCTCAATGTCGTAGCTCGGCTGCATGCTTCTGGTCACCGACTGGACGAAATAGCAGTCAGTACAATCTCTCCTTTGCCGGTCATACAACCGTTACGACCGCAAAGCTTGCCGTGCATCGTCTTCGGACTGAATCATCTTGAGAGTTCGGCAATTTGCACGCGATAGGAATCCAACAGGGAACCGGTTGCATGATGAACCGACGCCACGGCAACCTGGTACTCGATCTGGGTCTGAAGCAGTGTAAGCTCGGCCTGCGCGAGACGCGATTGTGAATCCAGAACAAAGAAATTAGTCTCCGCGCCGAGCTCGTACTTGCGCTGATCGGCGGCCAATGATTTTTGAGCGAGGTCATACGAAGCCGTTCCCGCCTCGAGCGCCATCCTGGTCTCATCGAGCTGGTGAACCGCGTCGCTGACTTCCTGCGTAATCTGCTCGCGGAGCAGCCGGTCGTAATACAGATCGTGCGTGCGGCCGACCAGCGCATTGCCGAGCGCCGCCTGGGCAGCGCGGTTTTTGACCGGCAGTTGCAGCGTCAGCGATCCTCCGTATCCCGGATAGCCAAAACCAAACACCTGATCATAGGAAGCGCCGAATCCGCCGGACACGAGCAGTTTGCCGGTGGTCAGATCGTATTGGTTTCCTCCCAGCCCGCTGCTTTGATAGAAGCCCGAGAGCGAGAGGTTGGGCTTGAGCTGATTGTGCACCATGCGGATGCTCATCTCGTCCTTGGCCAATGCGTCCTGTTCGGCACTCATCTCCGGCCTGCGGTTCAGCGCCTCGGCAAGCGCGGAATCGAGCACAACATTTTCAAGTTCTCCCTGCGGCTCTGGCTTCTCCGTCAGGTCGAGATCCAGGGCGCGGTAGCTCGGATCCTGGTCTGCTCCGATCAACACGCGCAACGCGTCCTCGGCTTGGCTGAGACTATTCTCGGCCTGAATGACCGTCACTTTGCGCGAAGCCACTTCTGCCTGCGAGCGATAGATATCGAGCGGAGAGAGCGCACCCAGATCGAGAGCACGCTTGTCGTGGTCGTAGCTCAGCTCGGCCAGGTGGTAGGATTTTTGCTGCACGTCGAGCGTGGCGCGCGCCTGCACAACCGACCAGTACTGGTTGATCGCCTGGAGCACGTCATCGTTCACTTGTGCTTCGAATAACGCACGGGATTGTTGCAGGCTGCGGCGGGCAATGCGAATCAGCGCGGTATTTGCGAACCGGCCGCCGTTGCGCAAAAGCGGCTGGGTGATTTGGAAGTTCAGTGTAGAGCTGTAGTAAGGATTGAAATAGTTGTAGGCGCTATTGGTAGACGAACGGCTGCTGGAGATCGTGGCCACGAAGTTTGTACCGGGCGCGAACGTCTGGGTATAAGAAACCCACCCGGCCTGGCTCAGCGAGTTCAGCGCCACGCTGTTCGAGGTTCCCACGCCCTGCAACTCGCTGTAAGTCGGCGTGGAATAGCGGTTGATATTCAACTGGCTCGAAATGTATGGATCGAAGTTCTGAAACGCCGCGAGCAGGTTGAACTTTTGCGCTTCGACCTGGGTTTCCTGGACAACGATGTTGCTGCTGTTTTCGAGCGTCAGCAGGATGGCATCGCGCAGGCTGAGGCTGATCTTGCCGTCCTTGACGTAGGCCTGCAAATGCGCCGGCGACGCAGGCGTGAGCGAACGGTCGCGCGCCGTCAGCATGCCGCGAAAACTTTCCTGCGACTGCGCCACTGTTCGCGCGGGCACTCCCATCGTCAGAAAAAGAATGATTACCCAGGAAACAGAATCCATCCAGGGGCCGAATCGTGCGGCTTCCGCCAGCTTCTTACTCATATCGAAGTGCCTCCACCGGATCGAGGCGCGCAGCCTTGAGCGCCGGATAGATTCCGAAGATTAAACCCACGGAGATGGAAACCAGAAAAGCGAGGGCAATGGAGCTGAAGGTGACAATTGTTGACCATCCCGCCAGCCAGGCGATCAGCCTCGAAATGACGAAACCGAACACTACGCCGATGCTACCTCCGGAGAATGAGATCATTACCGCTTCGACCACAAACTGCCGCACGATATCCGACCGTCGCGCGCCTATCGAGCGCCGCAAGCCGATCTCGTGCGTCCGCTCCAGGATGCTAGCCAGCATGATGTTCATGATTCCGATACCGCCGACCAGGAGGGAGATCGAAGCAATCGCCACCATAACCGTGTTGAACAGATGCTCGGTTTGCTTCTGTTCGGCCAGGAGTTCGGCCGGGACCACCACGCTGAAATCGTCTGCGCCGTGATGCGATGAATCGAGAACCGCCTCAACGATTTGCGCGGCCTCTGACATATCTGTGTTCGGATTCAGGTTCAGATAGATTCCGTCGATTTCGTCGCGCACGTCGCTGTAGCTGTCCTCGAGGCGCAGCATCGCGGATTGCAGCGGGACGTAGATATTGTTGTTAACGTCGGACGCGGGCACGCCGCCGGCATCGGTTTGCGAGCTAAGCTGCGGTCCGATTACGCCGATCACGCGGAACCATTGCTCGTTGACTTTCACGTACTGGCCAAGCGGATCAGCCGATCCGAACAGGCTCCACTTGGCAGAAGCGCCTAGCACGCACACCGGCGCTCCACTGTCTTCGTCGCCTTGGTCGAAGAAGCGCCCGCTGAGCACGTGCAGCCCCGCGATCTGCTGGTATGCGGGCTTTGCTCCAACCACCACCGGCATGTCCTGCTGCGGCTGGGGAATGATCTTGGAGGGCGTGAATCGCTTGCGCGGAGTGGACGCGACGATTCCTTCGATGTCGTCATTAAGAATCCGATAATCCTGCAGCGTCAGCCCGGGCGAGATTCTGCGCACCTTCTCATGGGCCTGCCACTCCAGGCTTTCGTGGGCTTCGATGATCAGGTTGTGTACGCCCATTTGCTCGATGAAGGCCATCACCCTCTGGCGGGCGCCAGCGCCGATTGAGAGCATAGCTACCACCGCCGCCACCCCAAAAATCATGCCCAGCATGGTGAGCAGTGACCGCAAACCGTGCAATAGAAGGTTCTGCAATCCCAGCCGCGCGTCGCGCGCCCAGGGGCGGTATCTGGCAAAGTACGGTTCCAGGCGCGGCGGAATCTTCATCAAAGCGCCCCTCCCGGCGAACCGCTAACATGACTGCCTCCGCTCGCTTTGCGCGGCGCGGTAGGGTCGATCAACGTCACCATCGTCCCCTCGGGTAGACCTTCGATCTCTGCGCGGCTCTCGTTTCCGCCCTTGATCTTCACCTCGCGTTGTTCGTAACCGTTGGCAGTCTTTAAGTACACAATGCGCTTGCCGTCTTTCGAGAATAGCGCCAGTCTGGGCACGTACAAAACATTGTTCTGGCTCGTCCCAACGAAGAGTACGCTGGCCGTGAATCCAGAGCGCAGCCGTGCGTCCGACTGCGCAAGTTGGATAGTCACCGGGAAACTACCACTGCTGTTGGCTTCGAAGAATTCGCGCGAGGACACGCCGCCGACGTTCTTCACTGTTCCGCGAAACACCTGCCCGGGAAGCGCGTCGAAGACCACCTGCACGGGCTGCCCCCCTGCGATATTGCCGCGGTCCAGCTCGCTCACCTTGCAGGTGAGGTTCATGCCTGCCGGGTCAACGATCTTTGCGATCGGGCTTCCCGGCTGCACTTGATCGCCGGCATGAAAGTCGGGCAGAGACATTCCGGTAAAGTAAATTCCCCCTGAAGCGTTCATGTTTCTCTGCACCGATACCAGGCCGTCCATCGGCGCCGTTACCCGCAGCTTCTCCAGGTTCTGCTGCGCCTGGTTCATTTCCAACCTGGCCTTGTTGGCTTTCTCCTGGGCGAGGCAGATCGCCGCTTGCCCAGCCTGCTTGTGAGATTCCAAATCTTTCTCCGTCTCGGCAAGAATGCGATTAGCCTGTTCCAACGCAAGATTGTTCTTCTCTGCGTCTATCTTGCTCAAGAGTTCGTTCTTCTCTACGTCGAGTTCCGCACTGCGTACGCCATAGCGAGCCTTAAGCAACGCCACCTTGTCCTCTGCCGCCAGCACCACGGCATCGGCCCTTGCCTTCACGATCTCCTGTTCCGCCTCCATCAACTCGGAGTGGCTTTGCTCCAGCTTGTAGTGTTGCTCGCTCGGATCGAACTCCACGACAACGTCGCCCTTCTTCACCAACTCGCCCGTGGAAGCGAGATGGGTAATCTGCAGCGAGTCGCCGCCAACAGGCGGAGCGATCAGCATGGCGGAATTGATGGCGTTCAACTCACCCATCGCGTGAACCTGCAAGTCGATGCTGCCGCGCTTCACGAAGGTCAATGGGATATCATCGTTCGTTTCGGGCAGACGCACCCAGTGCGCAGCTACGACTCCGCCAGTCGCCGCGATCAGCACAGCCGTCGCAATTCCCCATTGAACAATCCGCTTCCGCCTCATCGCGTTCTTATCCTCACGGCCTCACCGTCGGATCCTTGAGAGCCACAACTTCGCCTGCACGCAACCCGCGCGAAATTAGCAGGCGATCGCGGCTCCGGTGTTCAATCTGAATCGGCCTCTCTTCGAACCGTGATTTGTTCCAGACGTAGGCAACCGTCTGCCCCGACTTGAGAAACGAGGCCTGCGCGGGGATCGTGATTGAATTGGGAATGCGCTCCAGAATCACGGCTGCCTGCGCCGTCATGCCGGGTCGTAGCCTCGGGTCCGTCTGGTCGATGGAAAGCTCGAGGTCGAAGTTCCGCGGGAACGGCCAGCCCCCGGAAAAATCGGGCGTTGCAATCGTCCCGATTCGCCGCACGCGCCCTGTGAACTGCCGGTCGCCGACGGCATCGAGCTGGATGGTCACCTGCTGTGCGAGCGCTAGCCGGCCCCGCTCCGTCTCATTGACGCGCGCCGACACCTGCAGCGATGTCGCATCCGGCAATTCCGCCAATGGCGCGCCGGGCCATGCGCGCTCGCCGGCTTTGAATGGCCCGCTCCCTCCGTTATGCCAGACCGGGACTAGGGAGATCGCCCCGTACGAGGGCGCCTTCAGTGTCATGGAAGCCAACGCCTGCTCCGCCCGTTGCGCATCGTAGGCCGCTTTTTTGCTGGCCTGCTTTTTACCTTCGATCATTGCCTCGTCCTGCGCACGATCCGACTTCAGTTTCGTCTCCGCCTCGCGCAGCGCCTGCTCGGCATCGCCAACCTTCAGCTTCGCCTCCTCGCCCTCGATTTTGAAACGATCTCCCCCTTGCTGGCATCCAGCCGGGCTACTTCCAGATCGTAGCGCGCCTTCATCACCGCGGTAGTATCCGCTTCCTCGGTCAGCCGGTTCTGGGCGATCGCCTGGTCAATCTCCTTCTGCGCTGACTTCAGTACCGATTGATTCTCCGCCAGCGTCTGCTGCGTTTTAGAAGCGTCGAACTCGACTACGACTTCGCCCTCGTTCACAGTGCTGCCATCGGCCGCGATTTTGAGAATCTGCAGATCCCCGGCATTCGCAGGCGCCACAATCGTCACCGACTTCATTGCCTTCAGCTCGCCGCGGAACTCCAGCACATCCAGAAACTCTCCGGTGCTCACCTGAAATGTTGGAATCGACGGCTGGCTGCGAGAATGATGCAGAAGCCCAAGCGCCGCAAGGCCGCTGCCTGCAAGAATGACAGCCGCGGCAACGATCGCGCGCCGATTCCGCAGTTGCGGTAGCTTCCGGATCATCGCCCTCCGCCTTCGCCGGTCTCGACGTCCACCGCGGCCGAGAGATCCGGCATCAGCCGCGGATCATTTCCCTTGATCGTGAATGCCGCTGAAAACGTGCGCAGCTTTTGAGAAAAATCCCCGGGGTTTCCCATCGGATCGACCGAATCCAGTTGCCCTTCGAACACCAGGTCGGGATATGCATCGAGATGTACCTTGGCTTCCTGTCCGGGCCGCAACACAAGTAGATCTTCCTGGTTGACCCGGGCCTTCACGCGCATCGTCGATGCGTCCACGATCTGCATGAACGGCGTGCCCGGCCGTACCTGGTCGCCCTCCTGCACTTCGCCCATCTTCCCCTGTTTCCAGATGGTGTTGAGCACCACGATTCCGTCGATGGGCGAATGAATCTGCATCAGCGCCGCATTGGCCTGCGCGTGCTGCATGGTTTCGCGCGTGCGGTCGCGCTCGATCTCCAGAATGCGAATTGCGGCCTGCGCCGCCTTGCGCTTCAGATCGAACGTCTCTTTCAATTGCGCCAGCGTGGCTTGGGCTTCGTCGAGAGTCTCGCGCGCCTTCTCTGCATCGATCCGCGACATAAGCTCGACCTTCTGCATCTCCAGTTTCGCCTTGTTCAGATCGCTCTCGGCCTGCTCGATCTCGGTTTCGTCCTTGGCTTTGGCCGCTTCTTCCTTCGCCTGCTCTTCAAGCACCTTTTGCGTCTCGTCAACCGACTGTGCCTGCTTGTCGAGCGCATCGCGAATCTGGTCCTGCCGGTCGAACTCCACAAGCAGCTCGCCCTTCTTCGCGTAACTTCCGCTCGCGGGCAGCCGCGTAATAGTAAGCGAGTTCACCTGTTGCCCCGCAAGGCGCGGCGCCTGAATCGATTGCGCCAACACCGATTCCGTTGTCCCGGTCACACGAAGAATCTGGCCAGCAGTTTGGTTGGGAACGCGCTTGGGCGGAATTGCTGCGCGATGAGACGATCTGAATTGATAGACGAGCAGAGCCCCGGCAATCAAGGCCAGAAAGGCGAAGGTAATCGCGGCAGGCCCCACGGCACGCGAGACTCTGGTGCGCATCTTCGGGCCAGGCGGCGCCGAAGCAGTCGAATTCGGAGGCGCGATAGCTCCGCTACTCAATGGAACCTTCCTTGGCAGGAACAGCCTTCACGCACGGCCACCCCATGCAATTCACCTTTGCTCACAAACCCATGCGGGCGTTCTCTCCGACATGCGCAAGTCAAGCGCGGCACACGGCGCGGTCGCTATGTTCTTGGAACTTGATACCGTTTATACCATAGACGTACACGACTTACGATTCGTTTGCGTGGAGAAGAACTATTGTCTCGACACTGTCGAGCCAGTTTGGGACCGTACCGCTACCGTTACAAAGCCGCCCGCATCACCTTCCTGTAGTTCCGGAACACCTCGCTGCCCCGCTGCGTCAATCGGCACAGGGTAAGAGGATACTTTCCGCGAAAGGTCTTCTGAATCGCCACGTAGCCCGCCTCTTCGAGCTTTGACAAATGCATGCTGAGGTTGCCCTTGGTGAGCCCGGTGGCCTGATGCAGGTATTGAAAATCGGCCTCTTCCACGGCCGCCAGCAGGGCCACGATCATCAGCCGCGCGGGCTCGTGGACAACGCGATCGATTGCCGCCAGCATCTGTATCTTCTCGCTCATTTCACTCTTGGCCCGCGCTTGCGCGCAGGAAGTGCGCCAGCACCATGGCGCCAGAAACGAGCGCCATGGCGCCGGTAAACGCATAGAGGACGGCAAAGCGCAGCTGCAGGGACAAGCGCAAAAAGGCGACCAGAATGCCGCAGGCAACGGCCAACAAGCCCATCGCCCGGAAGCGCGGAGAGCGGCCAACCAGGGCTTCAATCCCGCCCACGAACACGCCAATCGCGATAAACAATCCGCGATCGAACAGTGGCGGCGCAACCTCCCGCCTGGCAAGGAGCAGGGCTGCAGCAACCAGAAGACCGACCCCGCCAAACAGCGCCAATTGGCGTTTGTTCTGGTTCGACCTAGGTTTCATGTAACCGGATCTGGAGATCAGGTAGCGGCGGCGCAGCCATCGCAGCAGCCAGCCCGTTCCCGGCGCTCCGGGAATCGAACAAGTTGAAAAAGTCAGAGCAATCACGAGCAGGGTCCAAACCAAAATGAGAATCCGTTTCAGGACCAGCATGTCGCCGTGCAAAAGCGCGGCCATGGTGTAATTCTGACCCGCGGCGAGGAGCAGGCCAAAACATGCGAGATACGGTCAATGCAGCCCTCACGGTCGCAGGCTTTTCAACCTAGCACATGCCAGGTTCCCTGTCGCAATTTGGCTATTTCCGGGCTACGGGAAGATGGTCGGCCATGCTGAACTTTGCCGTTCCTTCGCCCTATGTCGGCCAATCTCCTCATCGCCGGTGATACAACCGAGACCGCCAAAACAGGGCCGGATTCCGGCCGTCTTCTGTCCGTCACGGCCATTTGCGCTATCCTGATTCGTACTCGCTCGCCGGTCCTCATCCGGCGCGGAGCCTGCCCATGGGCGAGTTTGTCCTCCATATCAACGACTCTCACCTCCGCGTAACCGCCGCGCCTGAAGAGTCCCTACTCTCCGTCCTCCGCGACCATCTCAAACTCACCAGCACCCACTACGGCTGCGGCGAGGGCCAGTGTGGCGCCTGCACGGTTTTGCTCGACGGCGTCGCCTCGCGCTCCTGCCTCATGCCGGTCGGCGGCGTCGGCGACACTCACATCGTCACCATCGAGGGCCTGGAGCAGAACGGCCGCCTCACCCCCGTCCAACAGGCCTTTCTCGACGAGGGCGCCTTCCAGTGCGGCTATTGCACCTCCGGCATGGTCCTCAGCGCCGTCTCGCTCCTCCGCCAGACGCCCCATCCCACCGACCAACAGATTTTCGCCTCGATGAACGGCAACATCTGCCGCTGCGGAACCTATCCTCGCATCCTAGCCGCCATTCGCCGCGCCGCCAACGGAGCCACCCAATGAGCAGCCGCGTCGGTCACGTCGATCCTGAGCTCGAATCCTTCCAGGAGGAGCGCTGGCGCCTGCTTGCTCTGCCCCTCGACCGCCGCGACTTTCTTCGCTTCTTCGGCGGAGGCCTGCTCGTCTGTCTCGCTCACCCGCCTGCCGTCGCGCAAGAGTCCGGCCGCTCGTTCGGCGGCCATCCTCTGCCCCGCGACATCGCCGCCTGGCTGCATATCGATGCCGCCAGCAAGGTCCGCGTATTCACCGGCAAGGTCGAAGTCGGCCAGAACATCCGCACCTCCCTCGCCCAGCTCGTCGCCGAGGAACTTCGGGTTCCCTTTGACGCCGTGACCATGGTCATGGGAGACACGGCCCTCACTCCCTACGACATGGGCACCTTCGGCAGCCGTACCACTCCCACCATGGGTCCGCAGCTTCGCACCATGGCCGCCGCCGCCCGCCAGACCCTGCTTGAAACCGCCGCCACCCGCTGGCAGCTCGAGGCCGCTTCGCTCACCGCCGAGGCCGGCAAGGTCACTGACCCGCGCGCCGACCGCTCATTCACCTACGGCGAGCTCACCGGCGGCCAGGATCTGGTCCGCGTCGTCTCCGATTCCGAAACTCTCATCCCCGCCGGCGACTGGAAGGTTGCCGGAACCTCCGTCCCCAAGGCTAATGGACGCGACTTCGTCACCGGTCGGCATCAATATCCCTCGGACATCGTCCGTCCCAACATGCTCTTCGGCGCGGTCCTGCGCTCGACCGGCTACAACGCCACGCTTGTCTCCCTCGACTCCAGCGCCGCTGAAAAACTCCCCGGCGTCCAGCTCGTCCACGACGGCGACTTCGTCGGCGTCGTTGCTCCCGATGCATTCACTGCCCAGCGCGCCGTCTCCGTCCTCCGCGCCCAGTGGAACGTCCCCGCGCAGCCCTCCAACCGCGAGCTTTTCCAGCTCCTCAAGGACAGCTCCGATCCCGGCGACGGCCCGCAGTCCGCCTCCGGCTCCGTCAAGCAGGAGCTGTCCGCCGCGCCCATCCGAATCGACCAGGAATACACTGTCCAGTACATCGCTCACGCGCCGCTTGAGCCTCGCGCCGCCGTCGCGGAGTGGGACGGCTCCAGCCTCACCGTCTGGACCGGAACCCAGCGTCCATTCGGCGTCCGCGACGAACTCGCCCAGGCCTTTCATCTCGCCGCGGATCAGGTCCGCGTCATCCAGCCCGACATGGGCAGCGGCTACGGCGGCAAGCACACCGGCGAAACCGCCATTGAGGCCGCGCGCCTCGCCCGTGCCGTCGGCAAGCCCGTGAAACTCGTCTGGACCCGTGGCGAGGAGTTCACCTGGGCCTACTTCCGTCCCGCCGGCGTCATTGAGATTCGCGCCGCCGCGCAGTCTGACGGCACGCTCGTCGCTTGGGAACACCACAACTACAACTCCGGCTCGGCCGCCATCGCCACGCCCTACGTCGTTCCCGCCCAGCTCGTCCACTTCCACCCCGCGCGCTCGCCGCTGCGCCAAGGTTCGTACCGCTCGCTCGCCGCGGCGGCCAACGTCTTCGCTCGCGAATCTCACATGGACGCGCTGGCTCACGCCGCCGGCCTCAATCCCCTCGACTTCCGCCTCAAGAATCTCGCCGATCCCCGTCTTCGCGCCGTCTTTCAGGCCGCGGCCGAGGCCTTCGGCTGGGGCCGCGAGAAGTCCACGCCCGCGCGTGGCTTCGGCATCGCCGGCGGCACAGACAAGGGTGGCTACACCGCCGCCTGCGCCGAGGTCGCCATCGATCCCGCTGTTCACTCAGTCCGCATCGTCCGCGTTGTCCAGGCCTGGGAGTCCGGCGCCATCGTCAACCCTGACGGCCTTCGCAACCAGATTGCCGGCGCGATAGTTCAGGGCATCGGCGGCGCGCTTTTTGAGCAGATCCTCTTCGCCGATGGCCGCGTCCTCAATCCCCGCTTCGCTCAGTATCGCGTGCCCCGCTTCAGCGACGTCCCGCAAATCGAAGTCGTGCTTATCGACCGCAAGGATCTGCCCTCGGCCGGAGCTGGCGAAACCGGGATCGTCGCTCTCGCACCCGCCGTCGCTAACGCTCTCTTCGCCGCCACCGCGGTCCGCGTTCTCACATTGCCGATGGCGCCGCGCTCGCCCGCTCCCGGCGCGCCCGCGCAGCCGCTCCGCAGTTGATTGATCGACATTGAGCCGCACGATCGGAAAGATAGGCCTCGAATGAATTCGAATATCGAAGGCACTACTGCTACTATCCTGGATGCTCACGGAACCATCATTTCGATGAGGAGGCGCTTCCTCATTGATCGCCGGCTTTATCGAAACCGAATCATGGTAGCGGTAGCATCCATGCTCCTCCTCGGCGCCGGGGCGTGTTCCTATACCTTTGCCCAGGCGCCGGTGGACCGCATGGATCAGATCGTGCGCTTGTATTCTGATAACCATCAGTTCATGGGTTCGGTTCTTGTCGCGCAAGGCGACAAGATGGTCTTCGAAAAGAGCTATGGAGACGCGAATCTGGAATGGAACATACCCGACGATTCGTTGACCAAGTTCCGAATCGGCTCGATGACCAAGCAGTTTACCGCGGCTTCGATCCTCTTACTGGAGGAACGGGGAAAGCTCAGCACCGATGACTACGTGAAGAAGTACATGCCCGACGCCCCGGCCGCCTGGGAGAAGATCACAATCTACAACCTGTTGACCCACACCTCGGGCATTCCGAGTTTCACGTCCTTCCCGGATTACCGCACCAGCGAAGCCACCCCGACAACCCCTAAGAGCCTCGTGGACCGTTTTCGCGATAAGCCGCTCGAATTCCAGCCGGGAGAGAAGTGGACTACAGCAACTCAGGTTATGTGCTTCTCGGATATCTGCTGGAAAAGATCAGCGGACAGAGTTACGAGGATTTCGTGACGGAGAACATTTTCAAGCCGCTGGGGATGAAGGACTTGGGAAACGACTCGAACTCAGCGGTCATTCCTCACCGCGCCACCGGCTACTCACCGAGCCCCAATGGCCCGGTCAACTCCGGCTACATCGACATGACCATACCGTTCTCCGCGGGAGCCCTGTATTCGACCACCCACGATTTGCTCCTCTGGGAGCAGGCTCTGTATAGCGGCAAGGTTCTTTCCGCGGCGTCACTGAAGAAAATGACCACGCCCTATGAGGAGAACTACGGCTGTGGCCTGATGATCACTGGCCTGCCCGGTAATTTGTACCAGCGTGAGTGTTAGTGTAGCGCGGCGGGAGAGATAGATATCTGCCCGTCGCAGTAGCCGGGGGTGTAGGAAAGTGGGAAGCGTTCTTTGCTTTCCACTTTTCCATACCCCTTTCGCTATCGCTCTTCCATGCATCCGGCGCTGGTGGTCTGTAGCCCAGCGAGGAATGCGGCAGGTCGAAGTCCATGAAGTGCGCCGTGCACGCCGCTCGCGCGGCGTCACGTGGTACATTCTTGCTCCGGTTGCGTACACTGGGTGGAGCATCGATACATGGCAGAGGGGGCCGGAGCATTTGCCGATCTCGCTGCAGGGCGAGGTGCGGCAGCTAGGATCATGCTGCATCCATAGGCATTGCGATGAATGAATACGGCCCTCATGGGAGTGTAAGAGGCGAGGAAGCAAGTTTGGCGTCGCGCTCGACGATCTCCGCTACAAACGAAGTTTGCCAAGAAGGTGCGTAATGCGCTTTGGTTGTTGCGGGAGCATGATTTCTCCGTGTACCGATCCCATTGGAACGGAGATCGTCGAGACTCTGGCGGAACTTCAGTACGATTACATCGAGCTGTCGCTGTCCCATTTGACTGCCTTGCGGGAACCGGTTTTTCGAACCTGGTCAGGCGGATCGAACGATCAGGTATCGGGTGCGAAGCTTGCAATAATTCCTTTCCATCGCACATTCGATTGACTGGCCCCGGTGCCCATTTGAAAGCTGCATTGCAATATGCCGAAGAAGCGCTCGCAAGGGCCGCGCAACTCGGCGTGAAGACGGTTGTTTTCGGCAGCGCCGGCGCCAAGAACGTTCCGGCAGGGTTTCCGTACAAAACAGCCTGGCAGCAGATCGTTGACCTATTGCGGTCCCTGGGCGAAAGGGCGCAAAAGTACGGTATCACCATCGCCGTCGAGCACCTCATCCGCCAGGGGTCTAATATCGTCACATTGGCGTCCGAAGCGATGCAGCATGCCCGTGAAGTGGGCCATCCCAATGTCCAGTTGCTCATCGATTATTATCATCTTAGGCGCGAAAACGAGGGCTTCGGAATCCTGCTCGAAGCGGGATCGATGATCCGGTATGTGTACTTTGCCGAGGTGCAATCGCGCGCCTTTCCCGTGGTGGACAACGAACATTACGTGAAGTTCTTCGATCGTCTGCGCAGCCTTCGGTATGACGGGCGTTGCAGTATCGAAGCCTATACTCAGAACTTGGCCCCGACGGCAAGCGGGCGCTGGAAAAGCTGAAGGAAATCGTGAAATCGGCGGAGATGTGAAGATGGAAACAACCGCGCAATGCCTACCGGAACGTGGATCTGCGAGTGATGCCCGGGTGCGGGTGGAGCAAGCAGCGAGAATCCTTCGCCTACGAGTCGTCGAGATGATAGGGCCAAATACAAAGGGGCATATCGGAGGCTCCCTCTCAATCGCGGACGTTGTAGCCGCGCTATATTTCGTCAAGATGCGCCACGACCCAAGCGCGCCACAGTGGCCGGATCGCGACCGTTTCATTCTCAGCAAGGGCCATTCCGCTCCTGTTCAATACGCGGCCCTGGCTGAATGCGGCTATTTTCCAAGGGAGGAACTGGGCAAGCTCAAGACCTTGGGCTCAATGCTGCAAGGGCATCCCGACATCAAATCGACTCCGGGGATTGAAGCCAATACAGGCTCGCTCGGCCAGGGGCTTTCGCAGGCCTGCGGAATGGCTGCCGGCTTGAGATTGGACGGCCGGAAAAGCCGCGTCTACTGCGTCGTGGGCGATGGCGAACTTTGCGAGGGTCAGAATTGGGAGGCGGCGATGTCCGCGTCTCATTACCACCTTGACAATTTGGTGGCGATTGTCGATCGCAATGGCCTGCTGACGAATGGCCCGATTGAATTGCGATTCAACACGAATCCTCTGGCTCAAAAATGGGAGGCCTTCGGCTGGCACGTTCTGGAGCTGGACGGGCACGACGCCACAGCAATACTCGAGGCGCTCGATCAAGCCGACAGACTTACGGGCAAGCCAAAGGTTTTGATAGCGAAAACAGTTAAGGGGCGGGGCCTCCCCTTTGCGGAAAACATCGCTTCGTTTCATAACGGTATCATGACTTCCGAGCAGTACGAACTTGCACTCAAGCTCCTTGGTTCGGAATTCTCGGCTGACTGAAGTTAGGGAGAATGAAGATGGCCTTGAGGAATAGCCGCGAAATCTACGGCCGGACACTTGTCGAATTAGGGCAACAAAACAGGGACATTGTCGTGCTTGAAGGTGATCTCGGGAAATCAACCATGTCCTGCTATTTTGAAGAGGCTTTTCCGGACCGCTTTTTTGAAATGGGAATTGCCGAAGCGAATATGGCTGCGTTTGCCGCAGGTCTTTCGCTGACCGGCAAGATTCCGTTTACGAACTCTTTTGCCACCTTCGCGGCCGGCCGCGCTTTCGACCAGATCAGGCAAAGCATATGTCTGCCCAATCTGAACGTGAAGATCGTCGGATCGAGCGCTGGCCTTTCGGATTACGCAGACGGCTCGACTCACCAGTCGGTGGAAGACATTGCCATTATGAGAGCTCTTCCCAATATGACCGTCCTGGTCCCCGCCGATGGGAACGAAACATGCGCCATGACGCGGGCGATCGCTGCGTACCGCGGGCCGGTTTATCTGCGAATCAGCCGCGCCGATCTGCCCGATGTGACCGCCGTAAACCAGGAGTTTGTCATTGGCAGGCCTTCTATTGTTCGCGATGGGAAAGACGCGGCAATCTTTGCCGTAGGGGCCATGGTCGCCAAGGCAATCGAAGCCGCGGATCTCTTATCTGAAAAGGGGATTTCCATCCGGGTGGTGAACGTAAGCTCGCTCAAGCCGGTCGACGAAGCGGCACTGAAGGCTATGGCCGAAGATATGAAGGGCATCGTTACGGCGGAAGAGCATTCTATCATCGGCGGATTGGCAAGCCTGGTTACTTATGTCTTGCGTGGAACCGGGTTGCCGATCGAATGCATCGCCATTCAAGACAGGTTTGGCCAATCGGCCGAGAATCTCGATCGGCTTTACGAAGAATACGGACTCACTGCCGAGCGCATCGCCGCTGCCGCAGTCTCCGTGATTGCCAAGAATACGGCGTAGATCGAATCTGCGCAAGCTGTTCGTCTCTGGCTGGACGCCGCAAGCGGCCAGAAGAGCAAAGGGAGAAGTCTTTCCCCTCCTTACCGCAGTGATTCTTCGAAAAATCACGCCCTCAAGCAGGCCGCCATCGTCCATGGCCGCCGAGCGACGTCGGCCATGATATTCGCGTCCGGACAATCAACCTTATCCCCGACACACTCCTGGAATGGCAGGTAAGAGAGTTAACTGTTGACGCCGCTCGCCAGATAGCCGCCGTCGACCACCAGCACTTCGCCGGCGATGAACGACGCGCCGTCGGAGGCCAGAAGAACCGCCGCGCCCACCAGTTCTTCTGGCCGTCCGTAGCGGCCCATGGGCGTGCGCATCAAAATTTCCTGGCCGCGCGGGGTCGAGTCGAGCAGCTTGGCGTTGATGTCGGTGCGATAGACGCCCGGAGCGATGGCATTCACCATCACGCCTTTCTTCGACCACTCGACCGCGAGCGAGCGGGTGAGCGAAGCCAAGGCCGCCTTGCTGGCGGCGTAGGCAGCCACTTCAGTGAACGCCACGAAGCTGGTGAGCGACACAATGTTGATGATGCGGCCGTAGCCTCGTTCGAGCATGGGGCGGCCGAAGATCTGGCAGGTGCGCAGCGTGCCGATGAGGTTGGTATCGAGGATGTCGCGCCACTCGTCTTCGGAAGCCTCGAGCGTGGGCGTGCGCTTCGCGATGCCGGCGCAGTTGACGAGGATGTCGACTTTGCCGAATTTTTCAAGCATAGCGGCGAGGAGTCTTTCCAGCGAGGCGCGATCGCAAACGTCGGCGATCTGGCGCAGCGTCTTGCGGCCACGGGCTTCGATCTCGGCGGCGACTTCTTCCATCTGCTGCTGCCGGCGTCCCGTAGCAACAACGTCGGCGCCGGCCTCGGCCAGGCCGATGGCGATGGCGCGGCCGATGCCCGACGTGCCTCCGGTGACAACCGCGGTCTTTCCTTCCAGGCTGAGTAATTGCGTGACCATGCGTCCTCCAAGATGAATCCGGTGGGGCCGGCTCTCGCACCGGCGAGAACCGGCCCTAATGCGGTGCGGAAAACCGAGCACGTTCGGGATTGCAAAACCGCGCGAAAGGCCCTCCCCGAGCAGCTACGGCCGGGTTGCCCGTTATTTGGTCGATGCCAATGCGCCGCTAAGTTCCTTGACCCGCTCGGCAACGCGAGTCCAACTCTTGATGAAAATGCTGCGGAAGAGGCCTACCGGGCCGAATTCCTCAAACTCATCCACATCCAGCCCGTCTTCGAGGTAGCCGCGCTTGAAGTCCGGAAGTTTCGCCATCAGTTCGTCGATTACCTGTTGGGGAACCGGATTGAATAAGCGATAGACTACGGGTGGATTCTGCTCGAGGAGCTGATCCGCGGTGCCCTCCCAGTTGATCGTGCAGCAGACCTTACCGCCGACCATTTCGGTGAAATGGTGAAGACCCCGCGCTCCTCCGGCCACAAATATGCCGGGATACCCGCGTTCCTCTTTCAGGGCATACAGCTTACGAAAGACGGCGACTCCCGCCTGCCACAGAACGTCGGGAGAGATGTCGATGTGTTCCTGCTCGACGACATTGCGCAGGTAATCGTCGTAGATGCCGGCGATATGCGAGATATAAAGAGGCGGCCTCTTGCCTGTCCGCCGGGAAACCTTCATATAGGTCTCGCACAGCGCAACGCCCTGGCTGATCCCGAAGATTTCGGTGGCGTTCAGGGGCACGTCCTGTTCTACCAGGTATTCCATGGCGGTCAGCCCGCTTTTCGTCGTCGGAATCTTGCAGCAGATGTTCGGCGAAACCTTGCGGTTTTCCATCGCCTCGCGAATGACGACGTCCGGATCGTCCTCTTGAAGCGGATCTCCCTGAATGCTCACATAGCCTTTCTCGCCGCGAGATTGGGTGAACATAGGCATGAACTTTTCGGCGATCGGAGCGACCAGCCTGCGCTGGTAGATGGACGGCACGTCAGCCCCGCTATCCGATTCGGCGATCGCCTGCTCAAGAAGCTTCAGGGCCCCGGGGCCCTCAGTGGGATGATCCAGCATCTTCTGCGTGTACGACGGATTGTTCGTGCAGCCGCTGGCGCCGTTGGCGATGGCGAGGTCCGCGTGCTCGCGGGTTGGATTATTGATCCAGAATTCCGTTGGGGTTTGGGCAACAACACGCAAGAAATAGGACGAAGGCATCGGATCTCCTTGAGCAATTCGGCCTGTATTCGCAAAGGTTTAGCGATGTACTTCCTTCGGTTACAAGCGAGGCCTTTGCCGATTCTCCCCGCCGCGAAGGCGCGGATCGGCGGCAAGCCATCAGTATAAGCCACCCTTAGGTTGTATCGACATATCGGGGCGCGCAAAAACAGATTCCTATCTGTATGATTACCTTGAGACGACAACACAAATGAAAGCGATCGAATCTATGAAGCGCTCCCGTGCGGAACAGCCGGTGATGGTGGCGCAGACGGAACTGCGCGCCGGCGCCTTGCGGCTTCCGGGGCTGTTGATGCAATGCCTAACCCATATGGCGCCGGCGGCGGCGCTGCTGTTCACCATTCAATTCACCACCTCACAGGCGGGTCTCGCCGCACCCGTGGCATATCTCATCGCCTTTCCCATCGTCTTGGTGCTGGGCGTTTGCCTCATGCAACTGGCCAGATGTCTGCCCTCGGCCGGCGGCTACTATACGTACATCAGCCGGACCGTGAATCCGCAGGTCGGATTCCTGGCTGCCTGGCTCTATTTCTTGTACGATCCGGTGGTGGCCGCCTTCATCCTGGCTTACATCGGCTCGGTGCTGGAGCATGCCTTGAAGGCTGGCTATGGCGTGATCTTCCCCTGGTGGGCCTTCTTGCTGGCGGCGGGAAGCCTGGTTGGGTGGGTGACATACCGAGGAGTTCGGGTATCGGCGAAATCCATGGTTGTGCTGGGGGTGGCGGGAGTCACGATCGCGCTGGTTCTCAGCCTGTGGGGATTCTTCATGCCGGGGCCGGGAGGGATCAGTTTTTCGCCCTTCAACCCGGCCAGGGCCACCAGCCGCAATGGCCTGGGCTTGGCGGTGATCTTCTCGATTTTTGCGTTCAACGGCTGGGAGTGCGGCGCTCCTCTGGCTGAGGAGAGCGAAAACCCGCGCCAAAACCTTCCTCGCGCGATCTTGATCTCGATCCTGGTAATGGGGGTCTGCCTGGTATTCGGCTCGTGGGGGCTGTTGGTGGGCTGGGGCACGGAGAAGCTGCCGGGCCTTATCAACTCGGCGGAAAATCCGACCTTTGTGCTGGCGCGGCGTTACTGGGGCGGCGGGTGGGTGATCGTGCTGCTGGCCTTGCTGAATTCGATTATCGCCACTTCGATCGCCGCCAACAACGCGGCTACGCGTGTGTGGTTCGGCATGGCCCGCTCCGGGTCGCTGCCGCGCGTGCTGGCCAAGGTGCATCCGCGGTTCAAAACGCCCACCAATGCAGTCTGGCTGCAAATTGTGCTCACGTTTGTCGTAGGGCTGGGGCTGGGCTGGTTGATCGGGCCAGACCAGTTATTCGTATTTATGGGCACGGTGCTGACGTTTGCCCTGATTCTGATTTTCAGCACCGCCAATCTGGGCGTGTTTCTGTATTACTTCCGCCAGCGGCGGGAGGAATTCAACATCCTGCTCCATGCCGTTTTTCCTCTGGTGGGAACGCTGGCGGTCTTCGTGGTGGCTTACACCTCGCTTACCCCGTGGCCTGCTCCCCCGGTCGCTTACGCTCCCTGGGTGGTTGCGATCTGGCTCGTGCTGGGCATCCTGGTGCTGATCGCGATGAGATTGACCGGCCACAAGGGCTGGGCAACCACGGCGGGTAACGCCATTGAGGAGCGTGCCGAGACCGAGGAGGAAGCAGAACAGCGGTCGGCGCTGTTGTGAAATCGCGCGGGTCCGGTTTGCCGGCTGGCGCAAAGGGAGAGCATCGGACGTCGGATCGGCGAGCGCGAGCATCTGCGCGCTGTAGCAAAATCAGAGCTGCTGTAAGGGAAATCGATGACGCCAAGTGCCGTTTTCCTTAAGAAAGCGGCACTTGCACGATCTATGCGGTCCTCAAAGAAACTCTGATTTTTCCCTTAAAACAGCGCAATCGGATTGAAGAGAGAGCCGGTGCCTTTCGGCAGGCACAGGGGCGCGGCGCACACCATGAATTCCCAGCGTCTTTCCTCTTCGCATGTCTTTGCCAGGTCCTCAAGCTGAAGGCTGTCGGCGCAAGCCATGCCCATAGCGGCCAACTGGAGCGCGTGCAGCGGGCTGGCGACCCCTTCGACGTTGGAGGGCACGGTTTCGCCGTCGCCGTCGGGCAGGAAGGCGGCTATCTTCCTTTCGTGCATCCATAACGCCGTGGAGGCGTGCAAGCCGGCGCGGCCCTGGCCCGAGTAGCCGCAGTTCCACGGGCCGAGCTCCAGCCTGCGCCGGTGGTGCCCGGTGCGGAAGAGCAGTATGTCGCCTTCTCCGAGACGCACCCCCTCGGCCTTTTCCGCCGCCTCCAGCTCGTCGGTTGTCACGGCCTCGCCCAACTCAAGCCATTTCTCGCCGCGCAGCCTCGGTATATCAAGCAATACGCCGCGCCCCACGATGCCGCGGACATAGGCCGTTACGTCCATCGCCAGCGGCCCTTCGGAGGTAACGAGGCTCGTGGGCTTACCGTTGTAGAGAAGGCCCATGTAGCTTACATGGCAGAGCGCGTCGAGGTGCGTCAGGCAATCGCCGTGAAATTCGGTGGCCAAATAGTCCAGGGCGAAGCGCGGCTCGCCCTCCGGCCTTATCACGTCATGGTTACGGATCAGATGGCGGACGGCAGGCCGGGGATTGTCGGGCCCGGCCGCGGTGTTGATCGGTATGGCGAGGGAAACGGTGCGGCCCACTTGGATGAGCTTGGCCGCCGCCGCGATTTTATCCGGGGTTATGTAATTGAGCGTGCCGAGCTCGTCCTTCTCTCCCCATCTGCCACGGTTGTTTACTGCTTTGAACAGCTCGTCGAATTCCTTCCTCGTTATCGGCGGGGCTTTCACGTTGAGTATTTCCCTTTCTCTTTCAGCTTTCGAGTTTCGATCCCGGGTTCCGAATGACAAAACGCTTAAGCAGACGGTGGCGTCTTCGTCCTTGCCTTCACGCCCGCCAGGTCTTCAAGGACGGTTATCACGGCGGATGGGTCGAGGCCGCCGCGGCCGGCCGCCAGAAGAGCGCTGTAGAGCTGTTGGGCCAGGGCGGCTCCCGGCAACGGGACATTCAGTTTGTCGGCGGTTCCGAGGGCAATGCCAAGGTCCTTGTTCTGAAAGGCGACTGTGCCGCCGGGCTTGAAATCTCCGGCTATCATCTTTGGGCCGCGCACATCCATGACGCGGGTTTGGGCATAGCCGCCGCTGAGGACCTTGAGGATGATCGCCGGGTCCACGCCGGCTTTGGCGCCCAACACCAGAGCCTCAGCCAGGCCTACTAAACTCAGCGCGACCTGGATTTGATTGCAGGCTTTCACGATCTGGCCGGCGCCGTGCGGGCCACACAGGGTGATGGTTTTGCCCATCGCCTGGAGGACAGGCCGGACCTGATTCAGGACTTCCTCCGGACCTCCAACCATAATGGACAGGATAGCCTGTTGGGCTCCCAACTCGCCGCCGCTGACAGGAGCGTCCAGGCAGCCAACTCCGACTTTGGCGAGTTGAGTGGCGATCTTGATGGCAGTCGCCGGCGCGCAGCTGCTCATGTCAATGAACACCAGACCCTCGTGGGCGCCGGCAATGACGCCGCGGCGACCCAGGGCAACCTCTTCGGCGGCTTCGGAGTTCGTGACCATGGTGATGACCACATCCGACGCGCGGGCAACATCGGCGCAGCTTTCGGCTGGAGCGGCGCCGCGCTCTACCAGCGGTTCTATCGCGGCAGCGACGACATCGAATACGGTGAGGGAATAGCCTGCCTCGAGCAGGTTTTCGGCCATAAGCCGGCCCATGATTCCGAGTCCGATAAATCCGATGGTTGGTTTCATTTCAAAACCTCAAAAACTTTGCGCAGTGCGTCTTCGTCGCCGACGTGTTTTTGCCGTTTGCGGGCTCTGGCATGATGATAACGAACGAGGACCAAAAAATTCCACAGCGCCTTTGCCGGCAAGGGCCGCTGAAAGATACAACCAAACAAGGGACCGGGTTCAGTTCTCAGTTCGTAGCTCAATTCGGTTGCGGCGGCTACGGAAACTGTGAACTGTGAGCTGTGAACTGCGAAGTGTAAACTGCGAACTCTTGAAATACGATCCACACTCTGTTCCCTGGCCGTTCTAACCATGCAGGGCCGATGGACGCGGTGCGAAGATCTGAGATCACTCCGGCGGGGCGCCCGAAACGGGCAGGCGGACGAAGAACGTGGTTTGTCGCTAGCCTTGATCGGAAACGCCTCGGAGGACAGAGCTGGTCTTTAGCCCTGGAAGCGGTCTTCGAGGCGTTTTCGATAAGGAGACGAGAAGGAAGCCGCTGACGTTTGCGGCGGACGCGGTGATATGCCGATGTGGAGCTATGGGTACTAATCCACCGGCAACTCGAAAGGTTGGGGGCCTCGTCACTCGCAGTGCTCATCAGCGACTCGGCGATTTGCACTACTCATGCTGCCTTGCTCCTTCTCTTGCAGTGCATCGGTTGTCCGCTAGGTCCGCGACCGCGCGGTTTGCAGTCCATGTTACGCATAGGTCCTGCAGGAAACTGCCACGTCTTCGCTGGCCGAAGCTGCTTTTGCCGGTATGCGCCCAGTCGCCAAGATCAGCCGAGCCGATTCTCGTAGTACCTGAGTGCCGCATAGAAGACACATCGCCATGGCTATAAGCGTGGGACATAAAGTCGGGCAGTGATCTGTTTGCGGAAGGCTGGGTCTCAGCCTCCTGGAATCGATGTGCTGCACATCGGGCAGCGGCCGTCCGGTGTCAAACGGTAACCGGTGATGAGATACCAGAAACGTTCCACATCGTCGAAGCTCTTAAGGTCTACCTTGAACTCATAGGGATTTCTATAGGCCGGCGTCCGGCGCGCGCCCAAGGAGGATTACCCCAGCACTGCGGCCAGCAGCAGCGTGAACGCGAGCCCAGCCAGCGATAGTACCGTATCGACCACCGACCATGTGGCCAGGGTTGTCTTCACATCAACCTTGAAGAGGGAGCCCACCAGCCAGAAGCCGGAGTCGTTCACATGCGAGAGCATCAGCGATCCCGAGCCGGTTGCCAGCACCAGCATCTCCGGGCGCACCCCCATGGTTCCCGCCATTGGCGCCAGAATGCTCGACGCGACAGCCATGGCCACGGTCGCCGACCCCATGGAGACGCGCACCGCGGCAGCCAGAGCCCACGCCAGCAACAGCGGCGGCATGTGCATGCCCATCGCCAGTGTCACCGCCGCCTGAGCGGCTCCCGAGGCGCGCAGAACCCCACTCAATCCACCCGCCGCGGCCAGAATGACGAGAGGGCCGGCAATGGGTCCAAACGAATCGGCCGTTAGCCGCCTCAAGCCTCCGCGAACGCGATACGCGCGCTCCTGCACTCTGCCTCCCAGAATGGCCAGGGCCACCAGCGCGGCGGTGACCATCGCTACATCGGGAGAACCCACCAGATGCAAGAGCTGATTCGCCACACCTCCGGGAGCCGTCACCGCATCGGCCCAGCCGCCTGCCAGGATCAGCGCGACGGGCAGCAGGATCGCCACCAGCGCGCGTGTAGCGCCTGCGGGAACTGGTGCAACCTCATCGTCCCGTCCGGCCCGCGCGGCAGTTGAATCGCGACTGCGAAGGGCTGCTGCATCACCCTTGACTGGCGCTGCGGAAAGGGTCGCGCCCTGAATAGAGGACTCGGCCAGAAATTTTCCCTGCCGATGCTCCCAGATGCGAACCAACACGGCTTCCAAAACCGGGCCGGCGAGCACGGCCGCGGGAACTCCTACCACCAGCCCCCAGAGCATCACGCTGGCCAGCGGCGCATGATACTCCGTGGCCGCCAGCAGCGCCGCGGGATGGGGTGGCAGAAGACCGTGCGTGATCGAGAGCCCTGCCAGCACTGGCAAGCTCACCAGAATGGGCGGACGTCCGCTACGCCGCGCCGCATCTACCACAATGGGAATCAGCAGTACCAGCCCCACTTCGAAGAAGACCGGTATCCCCACCAGGATGCCGAGACCAAGCAGCGCCCAAGGCATGCCCGTGATCCCACAATTCTCAACCAACAGTCTGCCCAACGCAGCTGCCGCGCCGGAGCTGGCCAGCAGTTGACCCAGAAGCGCGCCCATGCCTAGGATGATGGCGATGTGGCCCATCATCTCGCCGGCGCCGGCGGTGAACGCCAGCGGAACCTTCTCAAGAGGAATTCCCGCGGCCACACCAAGGGCAATTGCCGCAACCGACAGGCCCACGGCCGCGTGCACCCGCAGCCATCCCACAAGCAGCAACAGCAGCGCCACCGTGCCTGCGACGCAGGCCAGCAAGTATCCGTCGTGGGCGGTCGCGGCCATAGGAGTCACGGGCCGATTATATCGGTTCGACTATAGGAAAACCCGAATCTCATCTCAGATGTAAGGCAAGGCCATGGAAGCCCATGCGCGGCATTGGAGCCGCTGGAGAGGACACGCAGCCCCGCCAATCTAGCGTTTTATGACTGTGGCCGCACCAATTCTTGATTTCGATTTCCTATAGTTGGGCGATTGGGCCGGCACAAATAAGCTTGAAACCGGCGCTCCAATGTCCTCAACGATCTTTGCCGGGAGCAGGTTACTCCGGCACGCATGGGCCTAAGAAGCTTAACCCTTGGATTCGTGGCGATAGGCATGCACTCTGTCGCAAATCAGGCGGAGCATATCTTCCAAGTTACCCGATGCGGTTTTAAAGGAGTCGGCGTCAACGGTGAGAGGAGCGCCAAGAACAACGAGGGGAGCCCCATATTCGGGAGTGCGGATCGCCTGCTCAATCGAAAGACCTCCAACTGCTTGTACAGGCACACTGACCGCCGCGACGACCTCTCGCAGTTGATCGAGCGGGCTCGGCCATGGCAGTCCCGCCGCTGCCAAGCCGCGACGTTGATCGTAACCAATATGATGGATAACGAAATCGCAACCAAAGTCCTCTAGCCTTTTTGCAGCCGTTATCATGTCCTCCGCCCCGAGGTTATCTCCCATGACCTTCACGCCAAGATCTTTTCCGGCCTTCACAACCATTTTGATGGTCTCGGGATGTGCGCGTTCCATTACCACGACATGAGTTGCACCGGCTTTGGCCATTAACTCGGCCTCGAGCCAACCGCCGTCCATGGTTTTCAGGTCGGCGACGATGGGAGCGCCGGGAAACTCGGCGCGCAGCGCGCGAACGCCGTTCATCCCTTCAGCGATGATCAGAGGAGTTCCTGCCTCCAGCCAGTCGACCCCCGAACGCATGGCGAGCCGCGCGGTCTCAAGAGCCTCAGGGATGTTTGTAAGATCAAGCGAAACTTGTACGATGGTGTCCATAGTTACTCTGCCTCGCTGCCAAAATGGAGTTCCATCTTGGCTCTCAGAAACTTCACCGATTCCCTCAGATCATCCATTCCGTTCATACCATCCTCGATGGAGATCCACGAATTGAACCCAACGGAATGGAGTATCGAGAAGATCCTGTCGTAATTGTTCATTCCCTTGCCGATCGCACCGTGAGACAGGCGGCTGGCGTAGCCCACCGAATCTTCCTCCTTGCGAAGGTCCTCGATGGTGCCGCATTTGAGATAGCGGTCGCTGGCATGCATCGTAACCACGCGGTGCTTCACTCGCTCGAGCAGCACTAGCGGATCCTCGCCCGCAAGGATGGCGTTGGAAGGATCGTAGTTGACGCCGAACCACGGCGAATCGATTTGCTCCACGATTTCGGCAAAGACATCCATCTTCTGCGCGAATTCTGGAAATTGCCAGTAATTGTCCTTGTAGTGGTTCTCCATGGTCAGGACAACACCGTGCTTCTCGGCAAACGGCAACAGGTGTTTTATTACCCGGACGACTTGAGCGACACCGTTCTCCCGCGAGAGCTCGGGACGGCGCTGACCAGACAGGACGCGGCAATATTTGCCGCCGAAAAACGCCGTGATCTCGACCATCCGTTTCTCGCGCTCGATCTCTTCTTCGAGCAGCAGAGGATCGGGCTGAGTGAAGTCGGGAGAGCAGCAGAGCATGGGCATGGCAAAATTGTGACTTTCGAGCGCAATCTTCACCTTGTTGAGAAACTGTTCGTCGTCCTCCAAAAAACCCGAGTAAAACTCAAGTCCCTCGATGTCGAGTGTGGCTGCCAGGGCAATCCATTCAAATACCGTCATGCTCCGATCGACGCACAATTGATCCATAAAGCATTTTGGGAAAGCGGCTAGTTTGGGTTTCGTGATTGCGTTCAAGAGACTCCCTTTACTGGATTGCGGGCATTGATTTGATCTTCAGATCGCATCCGTCGGCTTGAACGTCTTGTATCGCGCCGAAGATAGAACCTTGGAATTCGACACGGCGTCCGTGCAGACTGTACGTCTGAGTATAGAAAATGGAGGTTCCCCGCTTATTCTCAGCTTGGAACGAGCGAATTAAATCGTCTCGTGCTGCCGCGGTTGTCACAGGCGCGGTGTCGGCCGCGCTCTGCCCAACGGCGCGTGGTTTTGGCATGGCAACGATAATCACGCAGACCAGAAGGAAATTATTGTATCCATTAATCCGCACCGTTGTCCCTCGCAACTAACACCGGATTTGCCGAAGAAATGATACGCCTGAGTCTCCTTGTAGTGCATCATGGATGTATTGTCGGCAGTTAAATATCGGTAAACAGCGTCGAGGACAGCAGTGTCGAGGCGACTGGAGTTCTCTGTGTCAGCCAGGCGACCGGTAGTGCGCCCGGACGGACCTAGCTGGCAGCAGAGCGTTGTACTGTGTGGCAGCATTCCATTGCATCCAGCGCTTGTGGGAACGCACGAGGCTGCACGCTTTCGCGACGGACGGATTCTCAATTCCGAGTGTCGGTACAAGGCGTAGGCACGATCGGGTTGAGATCGAGAGCCGCATGATGTACGATCTTTCTGTTCTTCTCGAATCCATCGAGAGAACACACGAGTTGCTTCCGTGCGGGCAGCAGGGGAGTGAGACTCGTGGAACTATTCCTGAAGTCAAAGTCGAAGTACTTCTGGTACGACTTCACGGTGCGCAGTGAGCGTTTTCGTGGATCGACCAAGGAACGTAATGAAGCCAGGGCGCAGAAGATCGCCGCCCTCAAACTCGCTGATGCCATCAAGGGCAGCGACCCGCTGGATCGGGAGCCGCCCACGCTGCGTGAGTACTCGAAGGATTTTCTCGAGTGGGTTAACGCCGGGCGGCTCGAAGACGACAGCAGACGTTACTACCGGAATGGATGGCGGCTGCTTGCAAAGACCAGGATCGCCGGCAAGCGCCTGGATCGGATCACGAAGGACGGCATCGAGAAGCTGGGGTTTTCCGGTGGCCCATCGAACGGCAACAACGCATTGCGGACCCTGCGCCGCATGCTCAACAAGGCAAAGGAGGAGAAGTTGATTCGCGAGGTTCCAGACTTCGCGTTGTTCAAGGAACAGGGGCGCTCGCTTCGGCTCAACGAAGAAGCGGAGCGGCGCCTGTTCCGGTGGCCGAGCAGCCGCTCAGGGACATCATCGTCGTGATGAGGGATACGGGCATGCGCAACGCACGGGAACTGTACCGCATGCGCGTGGAGAACATCGATTACGATGCCCGGGCGATCACGGTCCCCGACAGCAAGACCAGGTCGGGAGTAAGACCGGTGTCCGTTACCGATCGCGTCGAGGCGATTCTCCGCTCGCGCTGCGCGGGGCGCAGCGAGGGTTGGGTGTGGCAGTCGCGGTACCGGGACAAGCACGTTGGTGAAGCCATGGTGAACCGGCAGTGGGTCCGGGCCCGCGCGAAAGCCGGGTTGCCGGACGATCTGGTGCTTTACTGCGCCCGGCACGACTATGGCAGCTTCGTCATGAGCAAGACGGGGAACCTCAAGTTGGTGATGGATCTGATGGGCCAGCGTGATTATCGATCAGCTCTCAATTACCAGCACCACGGGGTCGATGTGGCGCGCGACCTTTTGAATTCACGGCACACTTTACGGCACACCGCCGAAAACGACAACCCGGTAAGTGAATGAATCTAAATTAGATGTTCGCCAGAAAAGAGCTTTGAAGATGCTGACTCTGGATCAGCATTTCGGGGTTCGAATCCCTGGGGGGCAGCCAATGAAATCAATTAGAGACAACGATTTGCTAGCGGGATTTATTGTGCCCTTGCCGCGCACTGAACTGTCTCAACCCTTTGTCAACAGATTCTCGCTGCTCTGACCATGCGCCGACACTTCTCGCGGACCACAGTAATTGGAGCAAAGTGACGGCGCACCTCTGGCAACTCGGCGGCGATGGCTGGGCTAACTCTGGGAGCTGCCGGAATCGAACTCCAGGATCTGGACCGAAGCGAGCGCCTTTGCAACTGCTTACACAGTGGACTTGGTAGCGCCAGCCGAGATACCGCCATCGGCGAGAAGCGTCTGGCCGGTTACGTAACGGCTGGATTCGGAGGCCAGAAAGACGACGGCTCCGTCAAGATCGCCGTGGCTCCCTGGCTGCTTCGCGGGAACCCGATCCGTCAGGCATTCCACCCGCGCGGCACTCCGGTACATGACCTCGTTCATGCCTTTGGGTTGAGCCCGCGATCAATGCACTGCATGGAAGCGGCGATTCACTTATGGTTTCAGGACTCCCTTGACAAGCTTGCCTGAACCCATTCCTTCAAACACATCACGCCATTCGGAGAGAGGTGAAATTCGGTTGAGGATCGGATCGAGGTCAATCTTTCCGCTGGAAAGAAGGGAGAGAACTTTTTCCCATATTGGCCAATTGTGAGAAAAGCTGCCCTGAAGAGTGACCGCTTTCTGAACAAGTTGATCGAGCGAGAAGTTCAAGGGCTGCGGCCCCCAGCCCACTTTTGTAATCTGGCCTGCCGGACGGACAATGTCGAGCGCCAGCTTGAGTGTCGCAGAGACACCCGCAGCATCGATAACCAAGTCGACACCGAGGCCGTCGCCTAAGTTCTTAACCCATTCGATAATATCTTCGCCGTGGGCGCCTAGAACTGTGTCCGCACCAATCTGCTTTGCGGTTTCAAGGCGCGCGGCATCGGCAGGAATCCCAATTACGATGAGATGCCCTGCTCCAGCGAGCTTGGCCATCGCCGCACAAAGCAGACCGATTGGCCCCGGCCCGATCACCGCAATCGTGTCCCCCGGGCGCGGGTGGGAGTTCCCGCAAACCGCGTTATAAGCAACACAGCACGGCTCAGTCAGTGCAGCTTTTTCCAGGGCCAGGGATTCAGGAACGCGATGCAGACAACGTGCCGGAACTTTGACAAAAGACGCCATGGCGCCGTTCACGCCATACCCGAAGCCAAGCCTCTTGGGGTCCAGATTGTATAGGCCCCGGCGAATGTATGCGGAATCCGGAGGAAGCTGCGCTGCCGTTTCGCTCACCACCCGGTCGCCCTCCTTGAATGCCTTGACGCGGGCGCCAGGTTTGGCAACGATGCCGGCGAATTCATGGCCAAGGACGACTGGATAATTGACCTTCCAGCTCTGTTTGCCGGCAAATTGGTGCAGGTCGCTGCCACAGATGGCCGCTGCTTCCACCTTGAGCAGCACATCGTCCTCACCAATTTCCGGAACAGGAAGCTCACGTAGCTCTACGGAGCCGGGATCCTTAGCGTAGTTAACGAGTGCGATCATAGACATTCTCCCCCATCCTCCAGACGGATCAGACTATACTCCACGATACTGATATGTCAACTTGGTAGCGCCGGTGGCAGTGGCTCAGTTTGAAATTCACATCTCTACTCAAAGTGAGACACTACCGCGCCGGTCGAGATACCGCCATCGACGAGAAGCGTCTGGCCGGTTACGTAACGGCTGGATTCGGAGGCCAGGAAGACAACGGCTCCGTCAAGATCGTCGGGCCTCCCTGGCCGCTTCAAGGGAATCCGATCCGTCAGGTATTCCACCCACGCCGCATCCTGGTACATGACCTCATTTTGCCGGGTGCGAAACCAGCCAGGCGCAAGACAGTTGACGGTGATCCCGTATTTTCCCCAGTCGTCGGCCAGGCTCATGGTGAGTTGCTTGATGCCGCCGCGGCTGGCGCCGTAGGGCCCCAGACCGGCATAGCCCGCGACACAGGTCACCGATCCAATGTTAATGATGCGCCCATAGCCGCGCTGGATCATGCCCCGCGCTACAGCCTGCGCCACAAAGAACGAGCCGCGCAGGTTGGTGTCGAGCACCGTGTTCCAATCCTCCCAGGTTACGTCCAGGGCGAGTTTACGGATATTGCAGCCTGCGTTGTTGACCAATATATCGATGTGGCCAAAGTGCGCTTCGATGGCAGCGACAGCGCTCTGGATGCTGTTGTAGTCGCGGACATCGAGCGCGACGGAGAAGCTTTGCCGCCCGAATGCGTGAACCTCGCCGGCAAAGGCGGGGAGCGACTGCGCATCGCGGCTTGTGAGGGCGATATCCGCGCCCGCGCGCGCTAGTGCACGGGCGAAGTACTGCCCCAGGCCGCGGCTGGTGCCAGTGACCAGCGCCACCCTGCCCGATAAATCAAACAGAGAGTCCGTCATGACTGTTCTCATACGATCTTATGGTTGAAGCACGACTTTCAGCAGGCCGGGTTCACGCGCATAGAGACGGCTGAACCACGCTGCCCCCTCTTCGAGCGGAGCCACAGCGGAGAGGAGCGGCTCGACCCGGATCGCCCCCCGAGAGATAAGCGAAATGCACGCGGGGTACTCGCCGGAAGACGCGCAGGATCCCTGCAGGCGAATTTGGCGCGTCACGGTGGACTGAAGACCGAGTTCAACCGTGGGAGCAACATTGCCGACCAATGTGACCGTTGCCCCTTTGCGCACAGCATCGATAGCAAGCTTCACGGTTGGCGAGATGCCGACGCACTCCAGCGCGACATCCGCACCCCGGCCCGAGGTGAGTTGCTGAATGTCGGGGATGGGATTGGCTTTCCCGGAGTTGAACGTGGCGGTTGCGCCGAGGCTGCGCGCCATTTCAAGGCGAGAATCGTCCACATCGCAAACCAAGACCCTGCCGGCGCCTGCGAGCAACGCGGCCTGCAACGTCAGGAGGCCGATCATGCCGGATCCGACGACGACGACTGTATCGTCCAGAGCGATTGGGGTAAGGGACACGGCGTGAACCGCGATCGAGACGGCTTCAATGAGAGCCGCATTCGCAAACGGCATGTTGTCCGGCAGTGGATACGCGATGCGCGCGGGAACGGTGACGTATTCGGCAAATGCGCCCATGCGGCGGAAATCGGGCGTGGAAACTCCGATGATTTCGCGGTTGTCGCACAGATTCACCTGGCCTCTGCGGCAGTAGAAGCACTTGCCGCAGAAGACGGTCGAATCAAACGTGACGCGATCGCCGATCTTGAAACCAGTCACCGCGCCGCCGACAGCCTCGACGATTCCAGCAGCTTCATGTCCCATGACGATGGGGGGAAGACGCCGTCCGGTGCTTCCATCGTATCCATGCACATCGCTCCCGCAGATGCCGCAGGCCTGAACGCGGATGAGCAGGTCATCTTCACCGGGTTTGGGTTTCGCCATATCGACGAGGTCGAGCCGCTTGTATTCAGAGAGAACGAGCGCCTTCATGGATTCTCCTTGTAGCTTGGGCAGCAGTCCAAAGAAAAAGAGCCGGGTTGGCTCTTGGTCAGACCTCGATCCAGGATCATCGATTTCATTGACCGCAGCAGGATATATGATATATCAGAAATCTACGTGGCGCTACCGCGCATACTTTGTTCGATGATATGAGAGTACAATTTTCATTTTCAGCGATTTGAGTTGGGGTTCGAGAGGTTGGTACAGGCAGGAGGAACGACGGCCTTGAGGACGGAAGCCCGGGCCAACCAAAGCAACAGGAATACGAGTGCGACGCTTATTGCCAGACCTTAATCCAATCGACATAAACAGGCCAGTTATGCCCGCTGCCTACTTGCAGTACAAATCCTGCGCTCGTATCCAAATCTGAAAATACGCCTGGAAACGCACCAGGGCCTGCTTGCGCCGATGTCGCGGATGCAGAGTAATCGACGTGCGCGGCCGATATTTCCTTATTGTTGAAATACCGATCAACGGTCCCTATGCCGTGGTTTTTGGCCTGAGAAACACAGCGCGTGCCGTAAACATTTTGGGCGGAAAAATTTGGCGACCCAAAGCTGGCAAACGCAACATTGTTTAAGAGTTCCACGCTGTCGATGTTGTTCCTCCAGTCATGCACCTCCATCGCATAGTTGGAAGCAGGGCCGAAAACCTCGAGGCCATCTAACTCCGCTCGATTTACTCTTGCAGTATTACGGTCGTTTATCGCAAGCCATAGGTCGATGTCTTCCATCCAGAATCCGGGCCAGTATTGAAATGGATACCTGGTTGAATGGGTGGGAATGAAATTTGGGTTGAACGCCATCCGGCATTCAAGGTAAAAGCCACCAGCGGCAATAGGGACACCTACCGTTCTTTTGCCAGAAGCGCCCTTATATCCCACATTGGTAAGATATCCGCCGCTCGGTGCCGAAGGTGTAAATGTCAGGATAGAATTTGCCACCGAGACCGATGAAGGTGCCTGCACAACGCCAGTATGAATATTTCCATCGGGGCTGTCTTGAGGAATCATGGCATTGGCCATGTACCAGTTAAAGCCGGGCTGTAAAGAATTATTTACGTCGATGGTGCGAATCGAATCGAAATCATCGGAAAAAACGAGTTCATGAAATCCATACCCGGCAGCTTGCGGAGGCGGTGTTGGCCTGGACGAGACATCCGCGGAACCTGCCGCATGAAGTTCCAGTGCGCTCGCCGCACCGGGGACAAAAGCGGATAAGGTTGAACTCACCCAGTATCCATGGGATGGTTTTGATAAGCGCCCTACGCGTTGGCTTGATGAGCATTTAGCTGACAATTATAGCGCACTTTTCCTCCTGCAACTCAGTTCGTCAAAATGCCTTCCGTGGACAAACCAGGATCCACACTCAGCTCCGAAAGTTACTCTGGCGGCAATTTTAATCGAGAAGGAAGCGCCGGGTGATCGCCGGGTACGATGAACATTCGGGATAGCATATCCCGATGCGTCAGCTGAGAGAACCGGGCCAACGCCAAAGGGATTTGCTCAGACCAACCTGCCGGCCCCACATTTCGCTTGGAGAAACGCGGCGGAATATTCATTTACTTCCGCGCGTTGAGATTACGTGCCCTGACTGCCCAAGGCATTCCTCGGCTTCCTGCCGTTTTCCTTAGGAATCTTGC
The DNA here is from genome assembly GCA_963808805.1 of uncultured Acidobacteriaceae bacterium. GTDB lineage: Bacteria > Acidobacteriota > Terriglobia > Terriglobales > Acidobacteriaceae > Telmatobacter. Next base: position 363,127 of record CAWEGN010000001.1, read on the forward strand.
TCTTCAGCCGCCAGGAGCCCCCACTATCGTAGTGCGCGAGACGCTCCAACACCTGGTCGAGGCCATACCGGACGTGTGCTCGCATAGCAGTGTCGGCGGCCAGCGGATCACCGCTGCATAACGCTTCAGCTAAGGTCGAGTGGAATTCCTCCGGCTGGGTACGCCGGTTAGCGGCCATATCATAGAGCCAGTTGAAGATCAGCACATTCTCTTTCTCAATGGCACGGCGCAGCCCTGGGCAGCAAGCCAGTTCCGCAATTCGCATATGAAATTGCATATGTTGAGTGTGTTCAGAGAACAGGAATCTTGAGTCCTCCGGTTCCAGCGAGCACTTCTTATGCAGTTCATCCAGACGCTGGGCGCTGGTGCGAAGCTGCTTTCTCTCCTCGTCAGTGATGTTCTGCGCGCACAGCCTTGCGGCCTGCGATTCCAAAGCCTCGCGAATGAGATTACTGTCGCGAATGTCTTGTTCACTGGGTATGCGTACCCGCGTTCCAATCCGGGGGCGACATTCAACCAGCCCCTCCGCCTCCAGGCATTTGAGAGCCTCGGTGATGGGCAAGAAGCTCATGTTAAGCCGCTTGGCGAGCCTCCTCCGCGACAGGACGTCTCCTATCGACAACTCTCCCCTGAGAATTTCATCGTGAATCTGTTGGTAGGCCCGGTTGTATAACGATTCCTTAGCGACGTTCAACCGGCTTGGCGCGCGCACAGTTTTCCCCAAACCAGATTTGCCGATCACTCGTGGCTCCAGAAGCTAAAGGTAGACAAAGCCTTACATCCGTTCGTTCTATATCCTACCATTATTTTGATATACCATTTCCCGAGCAGAGCTATATTGTGCGGCGGATGCCTGGGAGGTGGCGAAAGCCTGCCCTGAGCTTGCCGAAGGGTCCTGCCACGGTAGCTGTCGATGCAACCGAGCTGGCGCCAGGAGTACAACTGCGAACGCCCGCACAGCTCATTGGCTTACAAGACGCCGCAGGAGTTCGCGGCATCACAGGGCTATACTCGTTTTCAAACCAAAACCGGGAAACTCCAGTTATGGCTGGATGAGAAAAACGGGGCAGGCCAATTCAGGCACGCGTAGCGCAGGAAATGCCAAATCGACATTTCCTGCGGAAACACCGTTCTCCCAGCCGCCCCGATGCGATCCCAGGGTAGATCACTCCGCCGGCTCGGTAATCGTCAGCGTCTGGTTCTCAAGCAGTCCACTAGTCAGGACCTGTTTACGGCCCGATGGCCAATCCACCTCGATCCGATCTATTTTTATCGCATCGCCGAGGCCGAAGTAGAGCGGCAGGACACTCTGCGACAAATAGCCGGATTTGCCATCGACGTACCTTGTCTGGGTCATGCCGTTCGCTTGCAGCCGGACCCATGCACCGAGGCCGTTGCGGTTGGACTTTGTGCCGACGAGCACTACCTTGAGCCAATGGATCTTCTTCACCTGGGCCAGGTCGCTGATCAGAACCATCGGCACGGAGTTGAAATCGTTGGTGACAATATCCAGGGCGCCGTCGTTATTCAGATCGAAGATGACCGAAGACCGGCTTGAACGCGGAGCGGTCAGCATCACTGGCTGGTGATATCCTTCACAGAAATTCTTGAACTCGTTCGACTAACTTGCTCGTGTCAGTGCAATCCACGACAAACCAGGGTGTATAAGGCTCCTTGCGAGGCTCAATCCCGAGAAGAAACTCGGAATCGAGGAATTTCTTGCCTCGGTTATTCAGCAGCATCGAATTGATCCCATAGCGGAATGGGTAAGTCATGCCGGATGAAATGAATATATCTTGCCATCCGTCCGCGTTGATATCGGCAACGCTAACTCCCCAAGGCCAAAGGTTTTCAACGCCGATCTTGTCGGAAATCTCCTCGAACTTGCCTCCGCCGAGATTTTCGTAGAAGGCATTGCCGAAGATATACTTACTGGCCGGGCCGCCCAGCATGTCCCCCCCCACGGAGTCGTGACTTTTAACTTCTCCTGACTCGGACTTATATCCGCCATCATGTCGGAGTGCATGTCAGTCACCAGCAGACTCAATCGGCCAGTGTTATTGAAGTCAAAAAACTTAACGCCCATCGAGCCCCACGGCGTCTTGGGAAAATACTCGGCAGTCTTATCGACGAATTTCTTACCTCCTTCGTTCTCGAAATACTGGTCCGCTCCCTGCATGTTCAGGAAATAAATTCCCGGGTAGCCATCGCCTTTCAAATCGGCAACGTCGGCATCCCCGCACCAGCCGTGGGGATTCAGCCCCACCTCCGCAGTTACGTCCTTGAACTTGTAATTGCCCATGTTCTTGTAAAGAACCGGGTGCTCGAAGCGTTCCGGATGCAGATGGCCGTAGAATGCGTCGGGAAGGCCGACGTATGCCCCGTCCGCATCTTTCTCATTGGTGGTATACACCCCAACGTTGCACACCAGCAGGTCAACCAGGCCATCCTTATCGTAATCGAAGAACAGGGCCCCGGAAGAATGCGCGATCTGGCCGAGGCCAGCTTCCTGAGTAATGTCTGTGAAATGGCCGTGGCCGTCATTCTTGAAGAGCACATTACCTTCATTGACGGTCGTCACGAAGAGATCCTGATGACCCGAGTTGTTGACATCCGCAAACGCCGCGGCAACGCTGATGCGGCCTTTCAAGCCGACGCCGGCCTCGTCCGTAATGTTTTTGAACTTTCCATTGCCCAGATTCTTCCAGAGCTCATTTCCGCCGACTTGATTCACAAAGTAGATATCGTACAGCCCGTCCCCGGTGACATCCGCCACTGCGATACCCGAGCCATGGTCGTAGTGGACTTTCATATAGTGTTGCTTGCCATAGGTCGTTATACCTGGACGGAACGTGATCCCGCTCTCCTTCAACTCGTCTTTGAAATGAAAATGGTAAAACACATTGAACTGGTTGACCGTTTTGAGTTGTGCTTCTTGCCGTGCGTCCAGAGTATCCAGCCCTACGTCCTCTACTGGATACTGCACCTCCGGCATGGAGGCGGGGGGGGCGGCTTCTTGAGCGGCGAGTGAAGTTGTAAATATTCCGGTAGTTGAAATGGTCAAGCAGGCAGAGAGAAGAAACGATCGAGAAAGCATTTTACCTCCAAGTCGAGTGTGAAGCGGGCTCGGTATTCCGTCCGCTGTGGTAAGTAACCGCTGCTTGAAGAAAAGTTCGCGGAAAGCTGGTATCTATCGCCAAACTGCTTCAGCAACCAGTTTACAATCATTCACTTGCAGAGAATTCCTCAACCTGCAAGAACCGCAAAGAACATCACCGCCGCCGCGATGGCCCCCTTTGCGCCATCACGAACGAAAAGGGGATGAGGGTCCAACGGCAACGGCATCCGGCCGGCAACATTTGAAGCCCACGCGCCTCGATTGGTTTGTATGGGTCTTGAGCCGGAATCCCCGTTTTGCCTTTCGGCTGCGAACCAGTATACCCCCGTCGGCCTCGGCCCACGATCTTTTTTGCATCTGTTGCCGTCCTAAAGCCCCGGGCTGCCCGGCTGGGCTGCCTCCGGGGCCAAAGAACCGAGATTTTTCCCCTTTCGAAGCGATCTCTCAGACACCCCTCCCTCAACTCCCATCCGTCGTCCAAATTAGCTTCGCATCCCAGCCGGGCGCGTCCGGTTCTATGGCTCTGGAACGAATACAGAAAAAGGTCGCGGCAGCGGCAACTGGCGGCATACTGTCGCCGCCGGGAAAGCAAAATGGAAATTCCAGCTCAAAGCATTTCGGGGGAAGCTGCCATGGTTCGCAAGCAGGGCGGTTTAATTTTCGATATTATGTATACGGCGGCAAGAATTGACTGGTTTATGATTTTTGCAAGGAGTTTGGTCAGCATCAGGCACGGCAGGCCGCCCATGCTTCGCAGTGGTATGGCTCAGAAATTAATGAGAATATTCATCGCATTTCTCTTGATGTTGGCGCCAACATTCGCGCAGGCTCCCGATGAGGTGACCCCATTGCTGAACCAGGGGGCGTCTCTTATTCACGCAGGTCAGTTGGTTCAGGCTCAGGAGCTCTTCGAAAAGGCGCTGCGCAGATTCCCGGGCAATGCGGATATTTCTTTCGATCTGGGCACGGTCTACTTTCTTCAGCATAATTGGCCGAAGGCGATAGAGAATTACCAGACGAGCCTTCTCGCCAAACCCGATCAAGTTGACGCTCTTTTTTTCATGGCGCAGGCCTACTATCAGAACTCCGATTTCGCGCACGCGCGCGAAACCATTGCCCGCGCCGCCGCTTTGGCCCCTGATAACCCGGACGTTTGCCAGAAGTATGGAGAGTATCTCGTCAGTAGTAAAGACAAGGATAGGAGCGGGGAGGGGCTAAAGTGGCTTAAGAAGGCCCGAAGTCTCAACCCAAACCTGAAACGGATCGACTACGACCTCGGCGTGGCGGGGTTGAGTTTGAAGGATTATCCAAGCGCAGCCGCCAGCTTTGAGGCCGAGCTTAAGAAAGACCCGGCGAACGGCAGAGATGCTTTCTTGGTCGCGGAATCCAGGTCGCTGACGGGCGAGTGGGAAAAGGCGCGAGACAACTACAATTACGCCATTTCTCATGGGTATTCAAGCGCTTCCGCTTATCTTGGACTCGGAAGGTCCCTGGTACAGTTGGGAAGCAATGAAGCCGCCATCCCGGCGCTGCGGCATGCACTGGCCTTGCAGCCTTCGCTGGCCAAGGCGCACTTCCTGCTCAGCAAGGCATACCGTCAAGTAGGCCGTCTCGATCAGGCAAAGCGCGAGACGAAAATTTTTGGACAGATGCAAGTATTTGCTCCCGATAAAGTTACGCCATTACTGACCCAGGGAGAGGGCCTCGCTACCGCGGGCCAACTGGTTCAAGCCCAGGAGTTTTTCGAGAACGCGCTGCGCAAATTCCCGGGCAATCCGGATCTTTTATTCAATCTGGGCATGGCCTTCTTTCTCCAGCATGGCTGGCCGAAGGCGATTGAGAATTACAAGAAGAGCCTTCTAGCCAAGCCGAATCAAGTCAACCCCCTGTATTACATGGCGCAGGCTTACTTTCAGAACTCCGATCTGAGGCTCGCGCGCGAAACCATTGCCCGCGCCGCCGCTTTGGACCCTGATAACCCGGATGTTTGCCAGAAGTACGGGGAGTATCTCGCTGCTTCAAAAGAGACGCGCGAGGAGGGACTTAAGTGGCTTCAGAAGGCCCGGACTCTGGATCCCTTCCTGGAACGAATCGATTTTGACATCGGTCTGACAGATCTCTATTTGAAAGACTTCCAGGGCGCGAGGGTCACCTTTCAGGCCGTGTTGGAGAAGGACCCGGCTAATGGGGAGGCGGCCTTCCTGGTCGCCGAATCCTGGTCGGCGCTGGGCGATTGGGGAAAGGCGCAAGACAACTACAACTACGCTCTCTCGCATGGATATTCAAGCGGCCCCGCATACTTTGGACTGGGAACAGCGCTGGTGCAGTTGGGAAGCTATGAAGCCGCGCTGGCGCCGCTACAGCGTGCCCTTGACTTGCAACCCTCGCTGATCGACGCGCACCTCCAACTGAGCAAGGCATACGGCCAACTTGACCGGCCTGAGGATGCGCGGCGCGAGACAAAGCTTTATGAAGGGATGAAAGCGAAGGATCCCGATGCGGTGCCCTCTTTGCTGAACCAGGGGGAAGCCCTTATTCACTCAGGTCAACTGATTCCAGCCCAGGAGTTCTTCGAAAAGGCGCTACTCAAATTCCCGGACAATCCAGATCTCTCTTTCGACCTGGGCATGGTCTTTTTTCTTCAGCATAACTGGCCTAAGGCGATAGAAAATTACAAGAAGAGCCTTCTCGTCAAGCCCGATCAAGGCGACGCTCTTTTTTACATGGCGCAGGCCTACTATCTGAGCTCCGAACCCAATCTCGCGATCGAAACCATTGCCCGCGCCGTCGAGTTGGCCCCTGATAATCCGGATTATTGCCAGGAGTATGGGGAGTACCTTATCGACAGAATGGATAGGAACACGGAGGGACTAAAGTGGCTTGAGAAGGCCCGCGCGCGCAACCCCGATCTGGATCGGATCGACTTCGATATTGGCATGGCGCAGTTCAATTTGAACGACCTTCGAAGCGCGGCTGCCAGCTTTCAGGCCGTGTTGAAGAAAGACCCGGCAAATGGCGAGGCTGCCTTCTACCTCGGAGACTCCTTGTCGGGAATAGGTGATTGGGAGGGGGCGCGAGACAGCTACAACTACGCTCTCTCGCATGGAACTTCAAGCGCCTTCGCGTACTATGGGCTGGGAACGGCGCTGGTGCAGTTGGGAAGCTATGAAGCCGCGCTCGCGCCTCTAAAGAATGCGCTGGAACTGGACCCGTCGCTCAAGAAGGCACACTTCCAGCTCAGCAAGGCATACCGCCAACTTGGCCGGCTTGAAGAGGCACAGCGTGAGGCGAAACTCTTTGAAGTACTGGATCAAGCCGGGAGCAGCACCTCTACATATGCCGAGTTTCAGGCCGCCACGCAGACGCCGGCTTGGGCCCACGTGAAGGCTCTGCTCGAGGAGAACAAGGAACAGGAGGCGCTGGACTACGTGGCGAAGCTGCCGAGCCGGGTTCAGAAAAACGCACAGAGCCTGAATCCAGGTCCATACTATCTGCTCGGCGTCGTATACCACACCATGGGCCGGATGGACGACGCGAAGCGCGTGCTGGAGATTGCCCGGGAAAAGGCGCCAACGAACGCCCAAATCCCTGCCTATCTTGGCGTGGTGCAACTGTCTTTGGGCGAAGTCGACCAAGCGGAAAAATCGTGCGACACCGCGCTTGCGCTTGATCCAACCAACGAGCTGGCGCTCATTGTTTTGGCGCACATAAGATACAAGCAACAGCGGTGGGAGGATGTCATCGCGTATCTGGAAAGATCGCACACCGCCAACCCTGGCGCGCTTTATATGCTTTGCGATGCATATTACCGGGTGGGCAAGAACAGCCAGGCCATCTTTACGGCAGAGGCCATTCGAACCCTCGCCGCAGACAATAGGGGTCTACTCGATGACCTGGATCAGTTGGTCAAACTACATCAAGCCGACCAGCCCGTCTCTGCTTCAAAGGCCGACCAGCCCGTCTCTACTCCAAATTAGGTTGTCCGGTCTGGCTCCCCCCAGACAGCAGGAGCGATCAGCCTGCAACCGGTCTCATAAATGCCTCTGCTGCATAGTGAGCATGGGTGGGACCTAACAACAGGGCGGGTCCCAAGATTCCAGCGAGTTGACAAAGATGGTTTATGAAACCGATTCTAGGGGCTCCTCGATGGTCATGATGCGGTCCACTTCGATGTCGTGAAGCACCTGCTTGATACCGCTGGGCCAGCGAATCTCCATTTCTTTGATGCGCCGGTTGGCTCCCAGGCCGAAGTGTACCCGGCTGTCGCTGGAAGAGGCGTACCCTATCGCCGTGGTCACCTCGTTCCACTGCGAACGGCCGTCTTCAGTGACAATCCGAATCTGCGCGCCGATCGCCATGCGATTGCTCTTCGTGCCGATCAGATTCAGCAGGATCCAATGGTTGTTTCCGCCCGTGATGTTGTGGAGCAATGTGGTGGCTCCGCCCAGAACCGAGACCACCATGTCTATACGTCCGTCGTTGTCAATGTCGCCGAAGGCCACGCAGCGATGCGGGGCTTTCTTCAGAAAATCCGCGCCGGCCGTCGCACTCACATCCTCGAATTTCCCGTTGCCTAGATTGCGGAAAATCGTGTTGGTTTCCGGGTAGCTCCGGGTCGGCACATGAAGACTGATCGTGTCTAGAACCTCGGATCGAGCAACGAACAAGTCCTTCCAGCCGTCGTTATCGAAATCCGCGAATCCGTTGCCCCACCCCGACATTCTTGCAGTCTCGGCCAGCCCAGCGCGCGTGGTCACGTCCTCGAAACTTCCGTCGCCGTTGTTTACGTACAACGGAAACATCTCGTACTCCACGGCAGTGTGCCAGATGTCCGGCCGCCCATCGTTGTTTATATCCCGGAAATCGGAGCCCATGCCTGAGAGCGCAGAGCCGTCCCCCCCATACGCTACCCCGGCCAACTGGCCGACTTCTTCAAATTTCTTGCCGCCCAGATTGTGAAACAGAAAGTTGGGAGTGGTGTCGTTGGCCACAAAAGCATCCAGGTAGCCATCGCAGTCATAATCCGCAAAGGATACGCTCATGCCTTTGCCTAAGCACGCCGCGATCCCCGTCTCCTCCGAGACATCCGTAAAGGTTCCATTCCCATTGTTGCGGTAGAGCGTGTTATGCAGGGGAGCGTAATTATTGGGATGGCAATAGTCGCGGATTCCATCTCCCATTCCGCAAACCGGATCCTTGTCCACCTCCCACTTGCAGTAGTTGACCACAAACAGATCCAAGAGGCCATCGTTGTTGTAGTCGAACCAGCCAGCGCCGACCGACCACATCTTTTTACCGTACAGCTCTCCCCCTGTCACGCCCGCCTTCTCGGTTACATCGGTGAAGGTGCCGTCGTGGTTGTTGTGAAACAACTGATTGCGATTGCCGGTCACATAGGACACATACAGATCCGGCCAGCCGTCGTTGTCGTAATCCCCGACGGCCACGCCCATCCCATAGCCCGCCCCGGCCACGCCCGCCTTCTCGGTCACATCGGTGAAGGTGCCGTCGTGGTTGTTGTGGAAGAGCCGGTTCCAATAGATGGGCGATTCCTTTTTCAGCGAGGGGATGGCGGCGCCTCCTACCAGGTAGACATCCAGGTACCCATCGCGGTCGTAGTCGAACAACGCCACGCCGCCCACCATGGCCTCGATCTGGTTCTTATTCGGCGTCGGTGAATTCTCGGTCACATAGTGCAGTCCGGCCTTGGCCGCGATCTCCTCGAATCGAATCTCAACTTCGCGCGAGCCGTTGCCTTGGCCGGGGGCGCGCAAAACCGGCGCCGCGACGGCGCAGCTTGCGGCCATGTGCAGAAACTTCCTCCGGGTGATCCCGTCTCGGCCCTTTAGAATATTGGACTCAAATCTCTTTTTTGCCATCTACTCCTCTGCATCCGAACCGCCGGAGGCCGCGCTCTTCGCTCTTCCAGCCATATCGCTACGACCCCCAGGGGAACAGAGATCGGCTACTGGGAAGATCGATGGAGAAGATCCTTTTTAGCTGCATAAGTCCTGTAAGAAGCGGAAGTGAAGATAACGCAGCGCCGGCATCCGGTCTAATTCTAAGCGGCCTGGAACAGGCGCGTCAACGGCGCGCTTCGCTTCCGCATTCTTCCCTGCTCGTTTCCCGCTCTATTTCGTTCTTACCCAAAGAAATCCACGGAGATTCTCCAGTTGTTCCCGCTTTATAGGCAAAGGCCACCGCAAAAGAAGGAGGCTTTTCCCCTCTCGTACCGAGAGGGGAAAAGCCTCCAGAATGGTTACAAGCTCAGAACTTCACAAGACTAGAAGTTGAATCGAGCTGAAAGCGTCATCTGTCTTGGGTCAATGTAAGACAAACTCATAGCCCCAGCCGAGGTGTTGTTATTCTGTCCTACCAGGCTCCCCGTGCTCGGATTGTTAACCGTGATGAGATTGCCATAGTCGTTGTTTATGGCGTTCCCTTCGTAATTGGCATGGTTGAACGCGTTGGTAGCCTCGGCAAGGATCTCAAACGACATCCCTTCCGTGATCGGGAACTTGCGGCTCACTGACAAGTTCACGTTCTGGAAAGCGGGCATCCGCAACTGAGACATAGCCTGCGGAGTGTTTCCCTGCCAGTATTCGGCCTGATGCCAAGTCCCCGGCACCGCCGGCGTATCACCCGTCGCAGGGATCGCATCGTTCCACTGCACCATCTGGCCCGTGAAGGCATCCGGGTTCCAATACGGCTTTACGTTCGTTGAGGGGGAATAGGTGCGTCCGTCGGGTAGAGTGATTGGGGTTGTGCCGTTAGCCCATTTTTGATAGGAGTGTGGCAGTTTCAGTGGCTGTCCCGTGTAGAGGCAGCGTCCGTTCTCGGAGTTGCCTTGGCCTGCGGAGCCGCAATTCGGTCCCCAAGGCTGCCCTTGCTGTAAAGTGACAACCGTGGCGATGTTCCATTGACCGATGATCGCTCGCGCGACAGGGTTACCGGGATCGAACCGCTGACCTTTCCCCGTGGGCGTCAGATACGACACCACGGCGACGAAACGATTCGGGACGTCATAGTTGAGGAGACTGCGGTTGTTGGAATTGTCGCGGTAGTCGCCCCCGCCCAATGGCGTCGCACCAGTGCTCACTTGCGATTGAGCGTAGGTACTACCGTTCCCGTTCGAGGCCGTTTGCCCGCCCGTGAGCCCAGTGGCGCGGGAGTACATGTAGCTGAACTGCGCCGACAGCCCGCTGCTATACGAGTGTTGCAGTTTCACTTGCAGGGAGTGGTACAAAGAAGTGGCATTGTCGCCGATTTTGTACCCGCCCAACCACGCCAGATAGGCCTCGGACGCTTCGATCGTAGTTATATCCCCATGGCCGCTGTCGTTCGACGCCCCGCCAACCAGACCTGGGAGGGGGTTGGCTACGTTAGCTTGTTGCGCTGGGTCGGTGCCCGGCGTCCCCCCATTGTTACCCTCCCACAGACTCTGATAACCCTGCAAGGTTGACCAGGGAAGATCCCACGTCCCGTTCATCGGGTCGTCGCGCCATGTGATGTGGGTGCCTCTCGATCCGAGATAGCCCGCGGATGCGAGCCAGCCGCCGAATCGCCGTTCGTAAGTGAGGTTCCACTCGTCCATGAAGGTGTTCCGGTGGTTTCGCGTGAAGAATCCAGGATCCCCGGTTCCGCCATATACCCCCGGAGCCTGTACGGCGCCCAATGCCGGGATGATTTGCGTCTCAGCCGGATCCGCGAATCCGAGGGCTTCGGTGCCCACGGGCATCCCAGTGTTGTACGGGCCTAGGCCGTAGGGGGCAGCGTTAGTACCGCCCGCGAACCCGCTGGTGCCATAGATCAGCGTGTTGGCGTTAAATCCCGTGTTGGACGGGGTGTAGATCCGTCCTAATCCCACCCGGAGCACACTCGCATTGCCGAGCGCATAAGCGGCGCCGATGCGAGGGCCGATGTTGTTCCACTGGTTATTCCACATATTGCGCGAATAGCCCGGCATTCCCGCAAACACGAAGAGGCCCAAGCCCGCTGCGGTATTGACCTGGACAGGGATGGGCGGGTTAACAATATTGATCCCCGCCTGCGTGTATGGATTCGACGCAGTCAAATCATAGCCGCCTATCCTGTTGTGGCGTTCCGTCGGCCCAGGCTGGACCTCGTAGCGCAGGCCCAGATTGACGGTCAGTTTTGGAGTCGCCTTCCAGTCGTTCTGGGTGTAGAAGGCCACGTATTTCGCAGCCAGCGCGGGCCTGGAAGTGGCGCCGACCTGAAGCACCCATCCCTGAGCGCCGACCAAGGCCGTAGCGGTGCTATCGCCACTATGCTGGGCGGTAGTGTTCAGAGAGGAGCCGCCGCCGTTGATGCTGCCGTAATACTCGAGGTTGCTGTCGTTCGGTTCAAGCATCGGAGTGGCCGATCTGAGATCGACCCAATTAGCAAGGTAGACGCGGTATTCGCCGCCCTCCTTCAGCGTCCACTTGCCCAACAACTTGGTGACGCTTGCATTGAACGCATGGTTGGTCTGGTGTTCATTCTTGCGTTCCCAGATGTCCCAATTCTCATTGCTTTGGTCGCCGCCCAGGCCTCCGATCGTTGGAGCTACGCCCGCGATTGAGATGTATGCTTGCACGCTGGCCGGCATGCCCCATGATGCGTAGTCGGATGCCGTGAAATTCGTGGCAGCATCGGGCTTTGCGGCCGTGGCATGGATCCGATTGACGCCATAGCGAAGATCGACGATCATGGTCGGGCTGACCGTGATCGTGTCGCCGATGGCCCCAAAGTAGTTTTCGTCCGTATACTGGAGGCCCCACCCGCCGTTCGTTCCGGCGATCTCTGTGGTATAGCCCGCTTGTGCCGGAATGCCGGCCGACCACACGTTGAGCGCACTGGCAGTGCCGAGCTGCGTGCCGCCGCTGACATATAACGAATTCTTGGGTATTAAGTGAACGTCGATCCGCGCGCTGAAGTTGTCGCGGACAGTGGTATTACTCCCGCCCCAATAGAAGTTGTAGTCCTGGAAAAGCGCGTTGTAATTGCTGCCGGTGTAATTCGGCAGCGGGAACTGACTCTCCAGGACCAAAGCTGACGCGTTGGCCGCAGTGGGAGTCGTGTCGCTTACGCTGGCGGCTACCATATCGCCATGAGCCGGTACGGTAGCACAGGTCGCTGTGTTCGGCCCTTTCGGGTACTCCGCTCGAGTGACCGTATTTGAATTATACGCGGTCACCGACCACGGATTATAGAACTGTGAGGGTATCGGAGCATTAGCATTGTTATAGTCCCTGAAGCAAGAGTCGCTAAAGTCTCCTGTGCGCTGATTAGCCGTGGGAACCGTGAGGTTTCCATTTATAGAGCTTGGGTGCGAGTCGCGGCTGAAGGAGGCAAAGAAGAACAGCTTGTCTTTGCCATTGAAGATGTAGGGGATACGGACGGGCCCCCCGACGGCGCCTGACTCTTCATTCAAACGGTACTTCCCCCTGGGAAAGCCCTGGACATTGTTTGAAGTGCCATTGGCGTTGAGATCTTCATTGCGCATGCGATAAGCCAAGTCGCCATGGAACGAGTTCGTTCCGCTCTTGGTAGTCATTTGAATCACACCCAGGCCCCCGCCAAGGTCGGCGGGAAGGGTGTTGGTTACGACAGAGACTTCCTGGAGGGCGTCGCGATTGGGCAGTTGCGTGGCTTCGTGCCAGCCCGCGCCCTGCACGCTGAGTCCATCCACCTGAACATCGTTGTTGCCGACCTGGCCACCGTCGATGTTGATCCCGGACATGGATTGCCGATCGCTGTACCCAACGCCGAGCGCTTCGTTGTTGTACATTTGCGAATTTGGCACCACGCCGGCCTGCAGAGTCGCATAGTACATCGGGTTGTCATTGATGTTGGGGATGTTCATGATGATATGGGCGCCAACCGATCCCTGAACCGTAGAGGTCTCGGTCTGAAGCTCCGCCGTCGAGGCCTGAACCTCGACTGTCTGGCTGACGCTGCCGACCGTCAACTGCGCGTCGATGCGCAATGTGACTTTGTTTGTGAGCGCGATGCCGGCTTTCTTGTAGGTCTGGAATCCCGGAGCCACAACCGTCACCGTGAACAACCCTTCTGAAAGGTAGGGCACCGTGTATTCACCCACGGAGTTGGACTTGGTGGTTGTGCTGACCCCCGTATTTACCTCGGTGAGCGTGATATTTGCGCCCGCAACTACGGCGCCCTTCTGATCGGTTACAGTGCCGGTGATGGTGCTGGAATTAATCTGCGCCATAGCCATACCGACACCAAGACTGAGCAACGAAATCAATAACACGATTCTGCTCTTGATCGTCATCTGCCCTCCTGATTGTTGTCTGGTGCTGTGAAGCATGTGGTTAATGCCGCCGTCGATCCATCGCTCCGATGAACACAACTTTCCTGCCCGCGGAATCCCGAAAGGTACGGTGGCCAAATATGTAGCAACTGATTATTTTTCATTTTTAGAAGCGATACATTGATATATCAAGCACTACGGCATTGTCAAGAGGCTTGGCCGAAAAAACTTTCGGCTCTGCGCCGGAATCCGGCGAAGTGCCGAAGATGTTCCATAACTATCTGATTCTATAATATGTTAATAGATTTCCCGGTTCGGGCAGCTTCCCCACGGCACAGGGGAGTAACCGACAGCGAAATCGATCGCCGTCGGGAGCCACCGGGAAGCCCGGCCTGCCCGCGAAACCAGCCGGGCCGAAGCATTGGAAGAGCCACGGCGAGGTTTGGCGAGCTTGCGCGGCCAACCGGGACCAAGGCGCGTAAAGCGACTTCCGAAACTCCCCTGCCTACCACCGGTAAAAGCGGTAAGGATTGTCTCCCATATTGAAATCCGTGCGATAGTCGGGGTGATAATAGCCGGCCTTGGCCCCTTCGGGCATGGCCGTCGGAGGCAGGTCCAGCAAGCGGCTGGGTATGGGCGGCTGGCAATCATGCCCCGATCGATCCCCATCCGGACCGACCCACATGCGATCCGGGTTGAGAACCGTTTTGCGCGGCTGGAAAATACGGCTGTCCACCGCGAAACTGGCGCCCAGATTGGCCAGCAACTGGGCCACCGCGCGCGTGGCACGCCAGCGCGTGTAGCGAAAATACGTCTTCTCATCCGCCTCGAAACTATCCGGGTCCACCTGACAGAAGATCGCCACGCCCTTGTCCACCACTTTGCGGCCCAGCAACCCATCCGCCCCAATCTCTACACCGCCGCTCAGAATCGAAGGCGGCCTGTCCAGATAGCAGCGCCAACGAAGATCGGACGCGCTGAGGCCTTTTGCTTCAGGCCAGTCGGGCACCGACAGCGACCCGGCGAAACCTGCTGCCGCCGGCGCGAAGATGGTGTCCGGCCATCCCTTGGCCCGCGGCAGGAAAAACGCCTTGCCGCCTTGCGCCAGGTACCCGTCGAGCGCACCCGAATCCACCTTCGCCTCCGGCCCGATCAGCACCAGCCCGGCGCCGGTGTCCAGCGTCTCCGAACGTTCGTAACCCACTCCGATCTTGTCCAGCCACGCCGCACCCGCCGCGTTCCCCAGATACACCACCTTGCCGGCCCGCGGCGCCAGTGGCGCATGCAAAGCGTAATCCATCACGCGCTCTGCCATAAGCCTCGCAGCGGGATCCAATGCCACATGATCTTCCAGGTCCAGCGTGCAGACTATGATCCGTCCCTGGCCGTAATCCAGTTCCATCAGCGGCGTATAGGCCAGGTCAAACTCGCACTCCAGCAGGGGGGTCCATCCGCTGCGGTGCGGCTTCTCAATGGCCCCGCTGGCGACCCCGCCCCGGTTGCCCCAATGCCACCCGGCGTAGGGCTGGCTCCCTTCGTCCCCTCGGAGGTAATCTCCCTCGTATTTCGGGTACGCTTCAATCAGCGTGCTGTCGCCCGTCCAGTCGCTCAGGTCATCGGCGTCAATCCCCTGGGCGACCGGCGAAGCGGGAATGGGAAAGACATACCGGCTCACCTTCGGACACACCCGCCAGCCGAGGGCTTCGGTGATCCAGCCGGGGTCTTGCGCCATGATCAGCACCCGGCCGCCGCCCCGCACATAGGGTTCCAGCTTGACTGCCACCGCCGGGTCATCCTTCAAAGCATCGCGGCCCACGACCACCAGGGGCGCCGTCGCGCCGTTCCAGGCATGGGGCGTAAAGCCCAGGTTCGCCATCATCTTGCCGGCCAGGCCTTTCGGGTCAATCGTGGCCATCGCACCCTTTCGCTGCGGCTCCGCGCCAAAGACCCGGAACGCAAAGGCGTCGTCGTGCGCCACCCCTCCAATTGTCGCGTTGAGCGCGATCTGGCCGTCGGCCTTGCCGCCGGACTCTACCCGGGGCGCGGCGATCTCGACCGGTATTTTGCGAATCTCCGAAACCGCCAGGGTGCCGCGCAGTTCACCCTTGCCCACTGTCTTCCCGCCGGCGGTGGCGATCCAGTTGGCTGTAAAAACCTGCGGCTGGCGCGTGTCGTTGATCAGGACAATTTGCTTCTGGAACTTTTGGCCGGAACTGAAGTGGTGGTTCTTGGCCGTGTAAGCACCTGCCGGCCCGGCAATCCACGCCAGCGTCGGGAAGTTGAACTCCTTAAGTTCGTTCTGCAACCACGACCAGGTACGCAGGCCGCCCGGCAACCCCGCGGTACGCCAGCTTTTGCAGGTGTTCGTGCGATAGAGATCCTGGATTTTGAGCATGACAGGAAATTGATCCAACTGATCCTGGCACGACTTGTATTTCATTCCACCGAGGAACTGGCTGTTGAGCCACTGCCTGTACTTTGAATCCTCCGTGGCATAGGCGTCTGTGCCAAAGTAGATGGCGACGTATTCCGTCAACAAAGGCTCGCTGGTGATGTTGGTGCCAAAGCCATCGTGTCCGCGCAGGAACGTGCACTCCACCGGGGTGCCGAACTCGGTCATCGTAATCGGCATCTCGCCGCTCTCTGCCCAGGCGCTCAACCACTCCTCGCGCTCCTGGAGCGGCAGCAGGTCCAGATAGCAATTCGCCGAGTGGACATCGCCCGTATCGGAGCCCTCGTGACTGTAATAGACGCGCGTGGGGTCCAGCTTCCTGATCTCAGCGAACATCTGCTTGGCATCATCCATAAGCGGGCGCCAGAGCGGGTCGCTCTGCGCCCAGCCGTGGCGGCCGAAGTTACGTGGATCCAAATCGACCGCGCTGTTGAAGAAGTTTGCACCGGAGATCCACATCACAGCGGAGGGATGATTGCGGTAGTAGCGCATCCACACGTCAGCGCGCTCAAGGGCACGTTGCCGGTTTTGTCCCCAGACAAGATTTCCGCCTGGATCCCTCATGTACTTATTGGCGTCGAGAACATACACTGCCCCCAGGTACCCCTTATGATCGGCCCAGTCGAGGTTCTTTCCGGCGTCTGAAACGTCACCGCGGGTATCCGGATTCCAGGAGCCGAATTCCGCAAAGTTGTCTCCAACCTGGCCGAGCGGACCATTGTAAAAGCAAGGTTGCCGCAAGTGAATGACCGTTCCGTTGAGGTAAAACTGCCGGCCTTCAACCCAGAACTCCCGGAAGCCGAATTCCTGGTTGTACTGGTCATCCAAACCCGCTCCCTTCACCGTCAGCCGGAGCGTGTAAAGACTGGGCTGATCCACGTCCCACAGGCGCGGGTTCGCCCAGGGCCAGGAGACAGTGACGGTCTGCGCGTCCCTGGCCTCCACCGCCGCGTCCGCCGTGAAGCTCTTCTCCACCGCGCCCTTTTCGTTGAGCATGTCCGCCACGAAATGCACCCGGCCTGCTTGCTTGACGCCGCTAAGGTCCACGTCCAGGGCAACGTCCTTCTTCCGGGTCGAGGTGCGTACGAAAGCGTCGCTCACGTGCGCCTCGGAGGACCGGCTTTCCAAATACACGCTGCCGGTTAAGCCTCGTGTTGCCAGGCTGGCCGCGCTGTAGGTGACGGCCATAAAAGCGTTCTGCCAGAAGTGCCCCACCATCTGCGAGTCCGCGATGGCGGCCACCAGCACCTGGACATTTGCCGTTTGCCCCGGCGTGACCGCATGCGTGATGTCCACCGAGCCCCACGGCCAGGGCACCTTGCCGCATTCCTGGCCGTTGACATAAACAATGGCGTCGGTGCAGACCCGGTCAAAGCGCAGGCTGACAACGCGGCCCTGCCACTCGGCGGGAATCGGCACCTGGCGCTCGTACCACGCGCTGGCCACGTGCGACCCATCGTCATAGTGCTCCCATTGCGGACCGCTGCCGCGCGCCATAAGCGGACTCCGCAACCGGGTCAACAAAACTAAGTTGGCAGACGTGTCCTCATCTTGACGCGTCGCCCAACTGTCCGGCACGTTGATAAACCCCCAGCCCAGCTTCGGCGGAGCGGTTTCACCGGCAACGGCGGGCATGAAACGCCACAGGCCGTCGAGCAATGCTCGCGACCGTTTGGCATTCACCGTTTCGATTTTCGATTGGTCCCAATTGAGGCTCATGCCGGCCGGCAGCACGGCGTCGGACGACTGTGAGTCGGCCAATGCCAACGACGGGAGGAGTGTCGCGCCGGCGAGCGCTGTGGTGGATGTCTGGAGGAATCGGCGGCGCGTCAACCCGTCGCACGGCTGTGAAAGTTTGGGCTTATGCATGGCCGCAGAATAAGACACCGGCGCGCGGGAGCGCAACTGCGCTTCTTAAACGTGCCGGAAAAGCAGGAGCCGGCTTGAGCAGGCTCATTTCGCCAAAAGCGCGGCGTGATCCTGAAGCAGCGCAAGCACCCATACAACCAGAAAGCGTTTGGCGAGCTTGCGCGGCGAACCGAGACCAAGGCGCTTAAAACGATTTCCGAAACTCGCCTGCCTACCACCGGTAATAGCGATAGGGATTGTCTCCCAGCGGGTAATCCGTGCGATAGTCCGAGTAATAGTAGCCGACCTCGGCCCCTTCGGGCATGGCGGTCGGAGACAGGTCCAACAAGCGACTGGGTATGGACGGCTCGCTATGATGCCCCGCTCGATCCCCATCCGGAGCGATCCACATGCGATCCGGGTTGAGAACCGTTTTGCGCGGCTCGAAAATCCGGCGGTCTACCGCAAAAGTGGCGCCCAGATTGGCCAGCAACTGAGCCACCGTGCGCGCGGCACGCCAGCGCGTGTAGCGAAAATACGTCTTCTCATCCGCCGCGAAACCGTCCGGGTCCAACTGGCAGAAGATCGCCACGCCCTTGCCCACCACTTTGCGGCCCAGCAACCCATCCGCACCAATCTCCACGCCGCCGCTCAGAATCAAAGGCGGCTTGTCTAAATAGCAGCGCCAGCGAAGATCGGACGCACTGAGGCCTTTTGCTTCAGGCCAGCCGGGCACCGAGAGCGAGCCGGCGAATTGGTCTTGCGCCGGCTTCAATGTGGCACCGAGCCACCCATCTGCCTGCGCTTGCGGCAAGAAGAATACCTTGCCGCCTTGCGCCAAATACCCGTCGAGCGCGGCCGTATCCACCTTCGCCTCCGGCCCGATCAGCACCAGTCCGGCGCCGGTGTCCAGCGTCCTGGAATGTTCGTAACCTACTCCGATCTTGTCAAGCCACGCCGCACCCGCAGTACCCCCGACATAAACCACTTTGCTCACTCGGGGCGCCAAGAGCGCGTGCAGCGCATAATCCAACACGCGCTCGGCCATAAGCCGCGCCGCGGGATCCTTCGCCACATGATCTTCAAGGTCCAGCGCGCAGTGGATGATCCGTCCCTTGCCGTAGTCCAGTTCCATCAGCGGCGTATAGGCCAGGTCAAACTCGCACTCCAGCAGGGGGGTCCAGCCACTGCGGTGGGGCTTCTCAATGGCCGCGCTGGCGACCCCGCCCTGGTTGCCCCAATGCCACCCGGCGTAGGGCATGCCGCCTTCGTTCCCGCGGAGATAATCGCCCTCGTATATCGGGTACGCTTTAATCAACGTGCTGTCGCCCGTCCAGTCGCGCAGGTCGTCGGCATCGATCCCCTGAGCGACCGGGGAATTTGGAATGGAGAAGACATACCGGCTCACCTTCGGACATACCCGCCAGCCGAGTGCTTCGACCATCCAGCCCGGATCTTGCGCCATGATCAGCACCCGGCCGCCGCCCCGCACATAGGGTTCCAGCCTGGCCACCAACGCCGGATCATCCTTCCATGCATTGCGGCCCACCACCACCAGGGGCGCCGTCGCGCCATTCCAATTCTCTGGCGCATAGCCCAAGGCCTTCAGCATCTTGCCGGTCAGGCCCTGCGGGTCAATCGCGGCCATCACACCCTTTTGCTGCGGTTCCGCGCCGAAGACGCGGAATGCAAAGGCGTCGTTGTGCGTTGCCTCGCCGATTTTTGCAGTGAGCGTGATCTGCCCGTCGGCCTTGCCGCCGGCCTCTACCGTGGGCGCGGCGATCTCGACCGGTATTTTGCGAATCTCTGAAACCGCCAGGGTACCGCGCAGTTCGCTCTTGCCCACCGTCTGGCCACCGGCGGTGGCGATCCAGTTGGCTGTAAAAGCCTGCGGCTGGCGCGTGTCGTTGATCAGAACGATTTGCTTCTGGAATTTCTGGCCAGCGCCGAAGTGATGATCCTTGGCGGTGTAAGCCTCAACGGGACCGGCGATCCAGGCCAGCGTTGGGAAGTTGACCTCCTTGAGTTCATCCTGCACCCACGACCAGGTTTTCAACCCACCGGAGAGCCCTGCCGTTCGCCAGCATTGCCAAGTGCTCTTGCGGAAAAGAAGCTGGATTTCCCGCATGATGGGAAATCGTTCCAACTGATCCTGAGACGACTTGTAGTTCATTCCACCGACGAACTGGCTGTAGAGCCATTGCCTGTACCTGGGTTCTTCCGAGGCATAGGCGCCGGCGCCAAAGTAGATGGAGATGAATTCCGTCAACAACGGCTCGCTGAGGATGTTGTTTTCAAAGCCGTCCCGCCCGCGCACGAACGAGCTTCCCATGGGAGTGCCGAACTCGCACATCCCTAGCGGCATATTGCCGTCTTTCGCCCACTGGCTCAACCATTCATCGCGCTCCTGAAGGGGGATGAGGTCGAGGTAACAATTGATGGTGTAGAAATCGCCTGTGTCCCCGCCGCCGTGGCTGTAATAGATGCGGGTCGGATCCATCCGCTTAAGCCCGGCGAACATGCTGGTGTTGTTGGCCAGAATTTCCTGCCAGCGCTGGCCGGGGTACTGCGCCCACCCGCTGCGGCCCAGGAAACGCGGATCCGCGTTCATTGCGCCATTGGCGAAATTAAAGCCGGCCATCCACATCACCACGGACGGGTGATTGCGGTAGTGGCGCATCCACAGCGCGGTGCGCTCCATGGCGCGCTGCCGGTTCTGCTGCCAGACAAACTCTTGCTTCGAATTCATCATGTACTTGTTGGAATCGAGGATCGGCACAGCCAGCAGATAGCCTTTGCGATCGGCCCAGTCGAGTTGCGGCCCCGCATCGGAGGCATCGCCACGGGCATCCGGCGTCCAAGACCCAATCTCCGCATAGTTGTCTCCAACGTCCCCAAGTTGACTGTCGTCAATAAAGCAGGGCTGCCGCAGGCGGATCAAGGCGCCATTGAGGTAGAATTGCCGGCCTTCAATCCAGAACTCCCGGAAGCCGAATTCCTGATTGAACTGGTCATCCAAGCCCGCTCCCTTTACCGTCAGCCGGAGCGTGTAAAGATTGGGCTGATCCACGTCCCACAGCCGCGGATTGGTCCAGGGCCAGGAAACCGTAACGGTCTGCGTTGGCTTGGCGTCCACCGCAGCGTCCGCCATGAAGCTCTTCTCCACCTCGCCCTTTTCGTTCAGCATGTCCGCCACGAAATGCACCGGGCCCGCCTGCTTGACGCCGTCCAGGTCTACGTCCAGCGTGAGTTCCTTCTTGCGGGTCGAAGTGCGGACGAACACGCTGCTCACGTGCGCCTCGGAGAAGCGGCTTTCCAAATACACACTGCCGGTTATGCCCCGCGTCTCCAACTGGGCCGCGCTGTAGCTAACCTCCAGAAAGGCATTCTGCATGAAGTTCCCCACCAGCCCCGCGTCGGGGATGGCGGCCACCAGCACCAGTACATTTGCCGTTTGGTCCGGCGTAACCGCATGCGTGATGTCCACCGTGCCCCAGGGCCAGGGCACCTTGCCGCATTCCTGGCCGTTGACATAAATAATCGCGTCGGTGCAGACACGGTCAAAACACAGGCTGATCACGCGGCCCTGCCATTCGGCGGGAATCGGCACCTCGCGCTCGTACCACGCGCTGGCCACGCGCGACCCATCCTCATCGTGTTCCCATTGCGAACCGCTGCCGCGAACTATGAAGTTGAAAGGCCTGTCCTCTTCGTGATGCTTCGCCCAACTGCCCGGCACATTGATAAATCCCCAGCCCAGCTTCGGCGGAGTGGTGTCACCGGAAACTGCGGGCATGAAGCGCCAGAGGCCGTCGAGCACTGCCCGCGACCGCTTGGCATTCACCGTTTCGATCTTCGCTTGATCCCAATTGAGGCTCATCCCGGCCGGCAGCACGGCGTCAGCCGACTGCGCGTCAGCCAATGCCAACGACGGAAGCACCGTGGCGCCAGCCAGCGCCACAGTGGAAGCCTGGAGGAACCGGCGGCGAGTCAACCCGTCGCCCGGCTGTGAAAGTTTGGGCTTATGCATGGCCGCAGAATAAGACACGGGCGCGCAGGGGTGCAACTGCGTGTTTTCAACGTGTCTGAAAAGTAGGAGCCGACGTGAGCAGGCTCATTTCGCCAGAGCGTGGCGTGATCCTAAAGCAGTGCAAACCCCCATACAACCAGAAAGCGTTTGGCGAGCTTGCGCGGCCAACCGGGACCAAGGCGCGTATCGCAATTTCCGAAACACACCTGCCTACCACCGGTAATAGCGGTAGGGATTGTCTCCTAGCGGGAAATCCGTGCGATAGTCGGCGTAATAATAGCCGACCTTGGCCCCTTCGGGCATGGCTGTCGGCGGCAGGTCCAACAAGCGTCTGGGGATGGGCGGTTCGTCGCACTGTTGTCCCGCTCGATCCCCATTCGGACTGATCCACATGCGATCCGGGTTGAGAACCGTTTTGCGCGGATCGAAGATCCGGCGGTCCACTGCGAAACTGGTGCCCAGATTGGCCAGCAACTGGGCCACCACGCGCGTGGCACGCCAGCGCGTGTAGCGAAAATACGTTTTCCGATCCGCATCAAAAACGTCCGGGTCCACCTGGCAGAAGATCGCCACGCCCTTGTCCACCACTTTGCGGCCCAGCAAACCATCCGCCCCAATCTCCACGCCGCCGCCCATAATCAAAGGCGGCCTGTCCAAATAGCAGCGCCAACGAAGATCGGACGCGCTGAGGCCTTTTGCTTCAGGCCAGTCGGGCACCGACAGCGACCCGGCGAAACCTGCTGCCGCCGGCGCGAAGATGGTGTCCGGCCATCCCTTGGCCCGCGGCAGGAAAAACGCCTTGCCGCCTTGCGCCAGGTACCCGTCGAGCGCACCCGAATCCACCTTCGCCTCCGGCCCGATCAGCACCAGCCCGGCGCCGGTGTCCAGCGTCTCCGAACGTTCGTAACCCACTCCGATCTTGTCCAGCCACGCCGCACCCGCCGCGTTCCCCAGATACACCACCTTGCCGGCCCGCGGCGCCAGTGGCGCATGCAAAGCGTAATCCATCACGCGCTCTGCCATAAGCCTCGCAGCGGGATCCAATGCCACATGATCTTCCAGGTCCAGCGTGCAGACTATGATCCGTCCCTGGCCGTAATCCAGTTCCATCAGCGGCGTATAGGCCAGGTCAAACTCGCACTCCAGCAGGGGGGTCCATCCGCTGCGGTGCGGCTTCTCAATGGCCCCGCTGGCGACCCCGCCCCGGTTGCCCCAATGCCACCCGGCGTAGGGCTGGCTCCCTTCGTCCCCTCGGAGGTAATCTCCCTCGTATTTCGGGTACGCTTCAATCAGCGTGCTGTCGCCCGTCCAGTCGCTCAGGTCATCGGCGTCAATCCCCTGGGCGACCGGCGAAGCGGGAATGGGAAAGACATACCGGCTCACCTTCGGACACACCCGCCAGCCGAGGGCTTCGGTGATCCAGCCGGGGTCTTGCGCCATGATCAGCACCCGGCCGCCGCCCCGCACATAGGGTTCCAGCTTGACTGCCACCGCCGGGTCATCCTTCAAAGCATCGCGGCCCACGACCACCAGGGGCGCCGTCGCGCCGTTCCAGGCATGGGGCGTAAAGCCCAGGTTCGCCATCATCTTGCCGGCCAGGCCTTTCGGGTCAATCGTGGCCATCGCACCCTTTCGCTGCGGCTCCGCGCCAAAGACCCGGAACGCAAAGGCGTCGTCGTGCGCCACCCCTCCGATTGTCGCGGTGAGCGTGATCTGGCCGTCCGCCTTGCCGCCGGCCTCCACCTGGGGCGCGACGATCTCAATGGGCAGTTTGCGAATTTCCGAAACCGCCAGAGTGCCGCGCAGTTCGCCCTGGCCCACTGTCTGGCCTCCGACGACGGCGGTCCAGTTGGATGTAAAAGCCTGCGGCTGGCGCGTGTCGTTGATCAGCACGATTTGCTTCTGGAATTTCTGGCCGGCGTCGAAGTGATGATCCTTGGCGGCGTAAGCCTCAACCGGACCGGCAATCCACGCCAGCGTGGGGTAGTTGATTTCCTTGAGCGCATCCTGCTGCGACGACCAAAACTTCAAGCCGCCCGGCAGTCCCGCAGTACGCCAGCTTCTGGCGGTGCTCGGGCGAAAGAGAAGCTGGATCTTGCGCATGTTGGCGAATTCGTCAAACTGGTCCTGGGAGCTGCTGTAGAGCATTCCGCTACGGAACAGCTTATGAATATACTGCCGGTATTCCTGGCCTTCCGAGGTATAGGCGTCGTTACCGAAATAAATGGCGGCGTACTCGGTTAATAACAGTTCGCTGGTGATGTTGTCGCCATTTACGCCGTTATAGCCTTGGTGCCCGCGCCGGAACGTGCCGTCCAACGGAGTGCCGAACTCGGACATCGTAATCGGCATCTCGCCGCTCTCCGACCAGGCGCTCAACCACTCCTCGCGCTCCTGCAGCGGCAGCAGGTCCAGATAGCAATTCGACGAGTAGATATCGCCCGTATCGGAACCTTCGTGACTGTAATAGACGCGCGTGGGGTCAAGCTTCTTGAGGTCAGCGAACATCTGCCCGGCGTCACTCATAAGCTGCCGCCTGAGCGGGCTGCTCTGCGCCCAGCCGTGGCGGCCCATGTGACGCGGATCCAAATCGACCGAGTTGCTGAAAAAGTTTGCGCCGGCGACCCACATCACGGCGGACGGATGATTGCGGTAGTAACGCATCCACACGTCGGCGCGCTCGAGGGCGCGTTGCCGGTTCTGCTCCCAGATAAGATTCTTGTTTGGATCCATCATGAACTTGTTGGCGTCGAGGATGAACACCGCCCCCAGGTACCCTTTACGATCCGCCTGGCCGAGCTCCTTTCCCACGTCTGAATCGTCACCGCGCGTATCCGGGTTCCAGGAGCCGAATTCCGAAAAGTTGTCTCCGACCTCGCCGAGGGGACCATTGTGAAAGCAAGGCTGCCGCAGGTGGATCACAGTGCCGTTGAGGTAGAACTGACGGCCTTCAATCCAGAACTCCCGAAAGCCGAATTCCTGATTGAACTGGTCATCCAGGCCCGCTCCCTTCGCCGTCAGCCGGAGCGTGTAAAGATCGGGTTGATCCACGTCCCACAGGCGCGGGTTAGCCCAGGGCCAGGAGACGGTAATGGTCTGCGTGTCCTTGGCCTCCACCGCCGCCGTCGCCGTAAAGCTCTTCTCCACCTCGCCCTTTTCGTTGAGCATGTCCGCGACGAAATGCACCCGGCCCGTTTGCTTGACGCCGCTAAGGTCCACGTCCAGCGCAACGTCCTTTTTCCGTGTGGAGGTGCGCACGAAAGCATCGCTCACGTGCGCCTCAGAATGACCGGCTTTCCAGATACACGCTGCCCGTCAAGCCCCGTGTCCTCAACCTGGCCGCGTTGTAGCTGACATCCAGGAGGGCATTCTGCATGAAGTGCCCTACCAGTTGCGAGTCCGCGATGGCAGCCACCAGCACCTGGACATTTGCCGTTTGCCCCGGCGTGACCGCATGCGTGATGTCCACCGAGCCCCAGGGCCAGGGCACTTGTCCACAATTCACACCGTTGACATAGACAATCGCGTCGGTGCAGATCCGGTCAAAGCGCAGGCTGATCACGCGGCCCTGCCATTCGGCGGGAATCGGCACCTCGCGCTCGTACCACGCGCTGGCCACGTGCGACCCATCGTCATAGTGCTCCCATTGCGGACCGCTGCCGCTGACAATTAAGTTGGAAGACCTCTCCTCATCCTGACGCCTCGCCCGCTGACTCCTCGCCCAACTGCCCGGCACGTTGATAACCCCCCAGCCCAGCTTCGGCGGAGCGGCCTCTCCGGCAACGGCGGGCATGAAACGCCAGAGGCCGTCGAGCAATGCTTGCGACCGCTTGGCATTACCGTTTCGATTTTCGCTTGGTCCCAATTGAGGCTCATGCCGGCCGGCAGCACGGCGTCGGCCGCCTGCGAGTCGGCCAATGCCAACGAAGGGAGGAGTGTCGCGCCGGCCAGCGCGGTGGTGGAAGTCTGGAGGAATCGGCGGCGCGTCAGGCGATCGGCTGCCTGAGAAGGCTTTGACTTTTGTCTCTGGTTCATGGGGTTCCCTACCTACAAAACAGCATCTCTGGGATGGATTCATACTGCGCCCGAGCAGGAAACAGCACGCAGCGATGGTTATGGCCACGCTTCCGTATAGACCGCAATGTTGATATAGCAGCATCGGCCTGTCTGTCAAGCACCCACTGACCGGCAGCATCTGGTCAAGTTCGCGAACGATCCGCGATGGGCGCTTAACAGCATTTGCCTGGCCTGCCGGGCAAGGCGCTGGATCGATGAATGCATGAACGGCTTGAGGCTGCACATGGACGCGGAGCGAAAATAGATCGCTATGAGACGGGAACTGGATTTTCCGAACGCTTACCTTATGGCCTTGCGGCATGTTTTTCATGCGCCAGACCACGCGAAAGTAAAGAACAGGCTCTACAGGAATGCGTCAGAGGTTTGGCGCAGAAGGGCTTCGGCGCGGGCGAGGTCTTCTTCGGTGTCGACGCCGATGGTGTCTCTCGGCGCGTCGGCCACATAAATCGCGATGCCGTTTTCCAGCAGGCGCAATTGTTCCAGGCGCTCAAGCTGCTCAAGCGGCGAGGGCGGATGGGCGGCAAACCGCTCCAGCGCGGCCCTGCGGTAGGCGTAGATGCCGAGATGCTTGCGGTAGCCGGTGAAGCCCGTCGCGTCGCGGTCAAAGGGGATGGTGGCGCGGGAGAAGTAGAGCGCGCGGCCGTCGAGCGCGGTAACCACCTTGACGGCATTGGGATTGGCGAACTCTTCCGGCGGGCAGCGGACGGCGAGCGTGGAGACCTCGACCTCGGGCCGGACAAAGAGGTCGAGGAGCGGGGGAAAGAAATCGGGCGCGAGGGTGGGCTCGTCGCCCTGGATGTTGACGTAGATGTCGGCGTCGATCTGGCGCGCCACTTCCCTCACCCGGTCGCTGCCGCTGGGGCAGGCGGGCGAGGTGATCACGACGGGAATGGCGCGCGCGCGGCAGGTCTCGGCCACTTCGTCCGCATCGGTGGCTACCACTACGGGGTCCATAAGACCGCTCGCCTGCGCGGCGCGCCACACCCACTCCACCATGGGCCGGCCGGCGATAGGGCGGAGCACCTTGCGCGACATGCGGGTGGAATGGAGCCGCGCGGGAATGACGGCTGCGATGCGCAGGGAGCTCATGGAGACGAGTGTACATGGATGCGGAGCGCGTGGGTTTGAGAGTCAGGGGGCGGGTTCACGCGGCCAGCGCAGCCAGGGCGCGTTCGGCGCGGGCCAGCCCTTCGGCTGCGGCGCCGGGAGCGCCGCTTTGATGTTCGGCGTGGATGAATTCGATCTCGGCGAGGCCGAGGATGCCGAGGATCGTGCGCAGGTACGCCTCCTGATGATCGAGGTAGTGGAACGGGGTTCCCGCAGGATAGGCGCCGCCGCGCGCGGAGAAGACAAAAACTTTTTTGCCGGGCGGCACGAGCGGAGCCACGCCCTGCGGGGTGAACGCAAAGGTGCGCCCTTCGCGCACGATCAGGTCGATCCAGGCTTTGAGCGAGGCGGGAATCGACAGGTTCCACATGGGCACGCCGAGAACGAGGACATCGGCGGCGAGGAGCTCGTCAACAAGGCGGTCGGAGGAGGCCAGAACGCGCTTTTGTTCCGCAGTCAGCCCGGCGGCCGGAGTAAAGAACGCATCGACGGCAGCTTCGCTGAGATAGGGGATGTTTTCGCGCGAGGTGTTGTGATGCACCACCGTGCCCGCGGGGTGTTGCTGCTTCCACTTTGCGACGAAGGCGGCGGCGAGACGGCTGGAAACCGATGCGGCGCGGGGGCTGGAGTCGATGTGCAGGAGTGTCGGCATGGAGATTCTCCGGAGTGATGCGAGGGCTTTAAGGAAATTGTCGCAGGAAGCGCAAGCTTTCGGGGGTTTGACCTCAAATCCCAGCGCCCGTATCATCGAAATTGGGCGCGGCAGCGAGCCCTTCCCGGCGGAGTAGCTCAGATGGTGAGAGCGACGGATTCATAACCCGTAGGTCGGCGGTTCGATCCCGCCCTCCGCCACCAAAAACCCTTCCAAAGGCAATTCTGAGCCTTCAGGCCGAAGCCCAACATCTGTACAGTTCGTTGATGATCCTCTAATTTCGCTAAACATACTAGAAAAATAAACATCTGAATGTCCAAATAGAGGCCCGCCGGCGGTCATGACAGCCGGACCACCTGCGAATAACAAGGATACTGCCAGGATGATCGCAAATGCGGCCGAAGGTGAGCGGATGTTGCGCTCACCTTCGGCAGGGGTGTCAGTAGCCCTTGTTTATGGAACGATTGACTAAGGAACGAGCGTCATCGCCAGCACGTTCACGTAGGTGTCGTTCGGTAGCGTCACGCTCTGCACGGTCTTTGAGCTATTGAGCGCGAACGAGTAGCCGTAGAGGTGGTACGTCTGGTTGCTCCTTCCTCCATTGTATGTGTCGTTGTAGGCCACCGACACGGCCTCGGACTCTCCGCTATAGTTCTGCGGCGTGTACCAGTCGCTAAAGCCTTGCGTAAAGGTCAACGTCGATTGGTCCGTGTAGGTTACTTTGATGGTCTGCGAAGGCTGGTTACCGTTTGCCGCGGTCGCCAGCATCCGCAAAGTGGAGAAATTGCCGGAAGGCAGGGTGACGGCCTGACCCGCCCCGCTCACATCGTTCGAGGAGTTTGCCGGGCCAAGGTTGAAGAGTACGCTGTTCCAGGTTTGCGACGAGCCCAGCAGAGTTGCAGAATAGGCCATGCCATGTAGATCGTCTCCTCCGGTCGAGGAGAAGGTGGTGCCATCGGTGTACATGCCGGTCCGGTTGTACGCAGAGGACAGGCTGACCTGCTGCGGGCCAGACTGTACCTGGCCAGCGAGCGTCATCGCCAGCACGTTCACGTAGGTGTCGTTCGGTAGCGTCACGCTCTGCACTGTCTTCGAGCTATTCAGCGCGAACGAGTAGCCGTAGAGGTGGTACGTATTGTTGCTCCGCCCTCCAGTATATGTGTCGTTGTAGGCCACCGACACGGCCTCGGACTCTCCGCTATAGTTCTGCGGCGTGTACCAGTCGCTAAAGCCTTGCGTGAAGGTAGACGTCGACTGGTCCGTGTAGGTTACTTTGATGGTCTGCGAAGGCTGGTTACCGTTTGCCGCGGTCGCCAGCATCTGCAAAGTGGAGTATTGGCCGGAAGGCAAGGTGATGGTCTGACCCGCCCCGCTCACATCGTTCGAGGAGTTTGCCGGGCCAAGGTTGAAGAGTACGCTGTTCCAGGTTTGCGACGAGCCCAGCAGAGTTGCAGAATAGGCCATGCCATGTAGATCGTCTCCTCCGGTCGAGGAGAAGGTGGTGCCATCGGTGTACATGCCGGTCCGGTTGTACGAAGAGGACAGGTTGACCTGCGTGGATCCCCCCCTCCCGACGTGGAGACGGTGAAGGTGACGGTATAGCTCTGAGGCGTGTTGCTCGCTCCCGTACTCAAGACGTTAACCGTGGCGGTGTAAGTCCCGGCCGCGAGGCTCCCGGTAGCCGGCTGCGTGACCAGCGTAAAGGGGGCCGAACTGCCCTGAACCTGCACACTGAGCCAGCCGCTTCCGCTGCCATAGTTGATCTGGGTGGTTGGAGTCGCCAGCGTGCCGCCGCCGGAGTTGCTCACGGTGAGATTCTGCGAGGCTGGATTCGAACCTCCCGCCGTTGCGCTAAAGGTGAGGCTGGTTGGAGAAAGCGAGATGGTCGGCACCGCGGCGACGGTGAGTGTCACCGAGTAGGTCTGAGGCGTGTTGGTCGCTCCCGAACTCGCGACACTCACCGTGGCGGTGTAGGTTCCGGCCGCCAGGCCAGAGATGCTCGGCTGGTTGGCCAGCGTAAAGGGCGCCGAACTGCCCTGAACCTGAACGCTGAGCCAGCCACTTCCGCTGCCATAGTTGATCTGGGTGGTCGGAGTCGCCAGCGTGCCGCCGCCAGAGTTGCTCACGGTGACATTCTGCGAGGATGGATTCGAGCCTCCCGCCGTTGCGCTAAAGGTGAGGCTGGTTGGTGAAAGCGAGATGGTCGGCGTCAACGGCGCGACCAGCGTCATCGCCAGCACTCCGACTCGGGCATCGTTCGGCAGCGTCACGCTCTTCACTGTCTTCGAGCTATTCAGCGCGAACGAGTAGCCGTAGAGGTGGTACGTCTGGTTGCTCCTTCCTCCATTGTATGTGTCGTTGTAGGCCACCGACACGGCCTCGGACTCTCCGCTATAGTTCTGCGGCGTGAACCAGTCGCTAAAGCTTTGCGTGAAGGTCGACGTCGTTAAGTCCGTGTAGGTTACGGTGATGGTTTGCGAAAGCTGGTTGCCCGCGGACCCGGTCGCCAGCATCCGCAAAGTGGAGAATGCGCCTGAAGGCAAGGTGATGGTCTGCCCCGTCCCGCTCACAGCGTTCAAGGTATTCGTCGGACCAAGGTTGAAGAGTACGCTGTTCCAGGTTTGCGACGAGCCCAGCAGAGTTGCAGAATAGGCAAGGCCATTGCCATCCATTCCTCCGGTCGAGGAGAAGGTGGTGCCATCGGTGTACATGCCGCCTATGTTGAACGAAGAGGACAGGTTGACCTGCGTGGATCCCCCCCCTCCCGACGTGGAGACGGTGAAGGTGACGGTATAGCTCTGAGGCGTGTTGCTCGCTCCCGTACTCGAGACGTTAACCGTGGCGGTGTAAGTCCCGGCCGCGAGGCTCCCGGTAGCCGGCTGCGTGACCAGCGTAAAGGGGGCCGAACTGCCCTGAACCTGCACACTGAGCCAGCCGCTTCCGCTGCCATAGTTGATCTGGGTGGTTGGAGTCGCCAGCGTGCCGCCGCCGGAGTTGCTGACGGTGACATTCTGCGAGCTCGGATTGCCGCCGCCCACGTTTGCGCTAAAGGTGAGGCTGGTTGGAGAAAGCGAGATCGTCGGCGTCGACGCATTCACGGTAAACGCAACCGTATAGCTCTGAGGCGAGTTGGTCGCTCCCGAACTGGAGACTTGCACCGTGGCGGTGTAGGTTCCGGCCGCCAGGCTCCCGGTAGTCGGCTGGGTGGAACAGGTATAGGGGGCCGAACTGCCCGTACAGTTCACACTGAGCCAGCCGCTTCCCTGGCTGTAGTTGATCTGAGTTGTCGGAGCCGCCAGCGTGCCGCCGCCGGAGTTGCTCACGGTGACATTCTGCGAGGCTGGATTCGAGCCGCCCGCCGTTGCGCTAAAGCCGAGGCTGGTGGGAGAAAGCGAGATGGCAGGCGACGACGACGACGATGAGGCGACTGTGACTACCACAGAGAAGGTCTGCGGGGAGTTGGTCGCTCCCGAACTCGCGACACTCACCGTGGCGGTGTAGGTCCCGGCCGCCAAGCCAGAGATGCTCGGCTGCGCGGTCAGCGTATAGGGGGGCGAGCTGCCCGACTTGGTCACAGTGAGCCAGCCGCTTCCGCTGCCGTAGGTGATCGTGGTGGTCGGAGACGCCAGCGTGCCGGCGCCGGAGTTGCTCACGGTGACATTCTGCGAGGATGGATTCGAACCTCCCGCCGTTGCGGTAAAGGCGAGGCTGCCTGGAGAAAGCAAGATGATCGGCGTGGTGACGGCCCCGAATGTCGAACCGGCATCCTGGCCGTACGGCGACGCCTGCCATTGCGCCTGCGTCAGCGTCCCACTATTCTGGCTGCCTGCCACAAATGAGAACGCGCCAGGGCCGCCACCGGACCAGGTGTAGGTGTTGTTAGAATAGACGTTTCCGATGCCGCCGGACGCTTTTGCGACTACGTTCTGATAGCTTTGGAAATACTGCATGAGCGTCGGAACCCCCGCGAGGAACGCGATGGCCCGGCTAAAGCCGCACATATTCGTTGTCGTGCAACCCGTTACAGTCGAGGCGTTGAGAGATTGTATGTTCCCGGATACCGTAACGCCGCGACCACCCCAGATACAGTTATCCCAGTACGGCTCCGAGGGACTACCGCTGTTCACCCCGGGTCCGCCGCCGAAGTCGTTCGCTGGGCCGCATCCGCCGTAGGCGGCCACCATCAGCCGGGCATTGGACCTGTTCCCAGGGGACTGATTCAGGGTGAACTGGTTCGCGCTGCTCACGCTGGCGACGTTGCCGAGGAACGTCCCGGCATTGATGTCAAACACGCCCATGCCTACCGATGGAGCTTGAACGACCCCCCCCCCCCGACGTAGCCGGCATTACTACTTTCGGTGGTATTATTCCCATAATCGTTGCAGAACTCCGTGGTCCCGGCGGATGAAGTCACCGTTAACCCGGAGATGTTCGCGTCCGATGAGGCTGTCTGCAATTCCTCGGTCTGAAAATAGTAGAGGGAACTGTTCGGCTGATCCAAAGAACCCAGCGGCACACCGCACGTCGAGTCATTATCGATGTTGCCGGCGAACCGGTCAGTATCGGTATAAACCTTGATTCCGCCGAAGCTATTCGTGATCGTGTTCCCTTGGGCGAGCATTTGCCCGGACCAATTCGACGTAACCGAGCAGTTCGATTGGCACCCCGGTACTACGTATTTCCCGTTCGGCACCTGAATCGTGGACAGGTTCGCGTTGGCGCCGGAGTCGGAAAAGTCGATGTCCGCATAAGGATTCCCGCCGCCGGCGCCGGTGATAGGACCGTTCCCGTTTGTGCAGGACACCCCGTTATAGCATGCTAAACCGCCCACGCCTTCCGGCCAGGCCCCGTCCGACGCCCACCCATTGCCGATCAGGGTGTTGGAGGCGATCTTGGCGTTGTAGCTGGCCTCTATGAAGATGCCGCTATTCCAATTATGGGAGATATAGTTATTGGTGATCGTCATCCCGGTGTTGTCAAAATCAAACCAGATGCCGTCGTTGTAGTTGTCGTGGACATAATTGCCGGTGACGATCGCGTTGACGGTAAAGAACATTTTCCCGCCGCCGGAGCACCCGCAAGCGTACGGGCTAGCCCCAGGACCGCCCGTGTCCGGGTACTCCCCGAGCCCGTTCCAGCTGATTTCGTTATTGGTGACGACATTGTTCAGGCCGAAACCGTTGTAGCCGCCCTGCGCGTTCTGCGTGATGCAGTTGTAGGAGATGGTGGTGTTCCCATCCATGATGATGGCGTATCCACCGCCCACCCCGGGGTTCGACGTGCTAATCAGCTGGCCGGTATCGGAGGAATATTCGTTGGGGCCGATCGTGTTGTACATGAAGGTGTTTCCGGTCGCGAACGACGCGCCGTTCACCCTCCCGAGCACCCCACCGTTTTCGACCAGAGGAGAAGTTCCGGATGGTCAGGTATTCGTAGGTGTCGTTGGCCACTTGGGCGTTGGCCGCGTCTAACCCGGTCTTCCCGGCCCCGTCAATGATCGCCTGGCCGGCAGCGGCGGTGTACCCGCCGACATAAGCCGAGTTAGACCCCGTGTACATGACACCGGACGTGATCGTGTGCGTACCCGGCTCGAAGTAGTAGACCGTATTGTCATTCCCGTAGGTGCCATTGCCGGCCGCGGTAGAGTTGTCCCCGGCAGCGATGACCACTACCTCGGTCGCGTTCGGGAAGTTTGTCCCGGCGGCGCCGAACGTGGGCAGGCCCGCGGGCGTGCCGCTGGTGGTGTACGTCCCCGCTGTGCCGTTGTAGTTCCACGGCGAGTTCAGGATGGACGTGCCGCAGACCGCGGTCTGCGCGAAGGCAGGGGCAGTCAGCAGAACGGTAATGACGGTGGCCATCATGGCCATCGAAGCGAATTTCGTCAGGTTCATAGCTTTTCCTTTTCTCGGTGCGGTGATCCTTTGTGTCTGTCGAGAGCGCTGTCTCCGTGCGTACTCGGCCTCAACAAATGCTTGCACGCAATCCGGACTGTTCGTCCAGAAGGCGCGATGCTGCTCGATTCACAACTCCACGAGCGAGCACAAGCTCGCGATTAAATTTGGCTGGGGAAATAAAGCAAACGTGCGCATTTCACGGTGGAGTCTTTTCTTTGAAGACATCCTGATGTGTGAAAATTGAGCGGATAACGTATACGCCAAATAGGAAGATTTTGTCGAGATTACTTTTTCTGTTGATTCCCCTGCGCTCAGAAAAGCATCCGGCCCAAGAGCGCAGCAGGCCCGCCACCTATTCTGCTTTTTGTTCTCAAGTCTTCTCGATGCTGCATGTTAGAATTTGCGCACGTTGGATGCCATGAACCAACATTCCCCGCAATCGGAAACCGTGCTCGAAGTGATCGCGCCCGACGGCTCGCGAGAGCAGGTCGCCGTCGCGCAGTTTCCATTCAACATTGGCAGGGGCGGCGAGGGCGACAACGCCTTGCAGCTTTCCGATGGGCGCGTCTCCCGGCGCTGCGCCGCGATTGTTGCCGATGGTTCAGGCTACCGGTTGGAAGACCGCGGCAATCGCTACGGCCTGTTCGTGAATGGCGAGAAGGTGCGGCAGAAGGCGCTGCGCGAAGGCGACGTAATCACCTTCGGCATCGATGACAGTTACCAGATCGTGTTCCATGCGGCGCCGTCTGGCGCCTCGCCCGCGCCGCAGGAGTCGGTGGCCAACCTTCTGACGCGCATCGGCACGCTTTCCGATTTCACCGGCACGGCGTCCTCCGGCGGCCTGAGCAAGCTGAATCTGCTGCTGGAGGCAACGTCGCTGCTGCACTCCCAGCTTCCTCTGGAGTCCGTGCTGGGCACGATGCTGGACCATGCGATCTCGGTCACGCACGCCGACCGCGGGCTGCTGATTGAGCCCGACGCGGCGGGCACACTGCGCGTGCGCCTGGCGCGCGGCAACAAGGGCGAGAGCCTGCCGCCGGAGACGCTGAACCCCAGCCAGACGGCGATCCACCAGGCGATCGACCGGCAATCGAGCGTGATTACGGAGGATCTGAACCTGGCCGGCCTGGACCTGAAGGCGGCGGAGAGCATCGTGGTGCAGGGTTTGCGTGCGGTGGTTGCGATTCCGCTGTATGCCTCATCGCGCTCGACGGCCGACACAGGCGCCGAGCACGAGCGCGGCCAGTTGCTGGGCGTTATCTATCTCGACTCGCGGCACATTGCGGCGTTCTCGGCGCTCGACCGGCAGATTCTCGACGCGCTTGGAGCACAGGCCGCCAGCATCATGGATAACGCGCGGCTGGTGGAGCGGGAGCGCGAACGCCAGCGGCTGGAGCAGGAGCTGTCGATCGCGCGCACCATCCAGCAGGCGCTGCTGCCGCACGGATTGAACGACCTTCCCCATCTCGCCGTTACCGGCTTGCACTTTCCATGCCATGAGGTGGGCGGCGATTACTTCGACGTGGTTCCGGTAAGCGAAGACCGGACGGCGATCCTGATTGCGGATGTGAGCGGCAAAGGGCTGGGCGCGGCGCTGCTGACCACGATGCTGCAGGAGCGCTCTCGGGCATGACCATGGGCGCCGATCCGGTTAAGGTGTTCAACCACATCAATCGTTTCCTATGCCGCCATGCGGAGGTTGGCCGCTACGCGACCATGTTCATCGGACTGCTGGGCCGCGACGGCATGCTCGAGTACATCAAGGCCGGGCATCCATCGCCGCTGCTGCTGCGCCAGGGCAAGGTGAGCGAACTCTACACCGAGGGGTCGTTCCCCGTCGGCCTCATTCCCGAGGCGGAGTACACGTCGGCGTGGCTGCAGCTTGAGCCGGAAGATACGCTGGTGCTCTTCAGCGATGGGGTGACAGAAGCGGAGAACCCGCTCCATGAGTTGTTCGAGGTTTCGGGCTTGAGCGAGGTTCTTGACGGCCGGAACGGCGCTTCCGTTGAAGAGCTGCAACGGGCGATTCTCGATGCGGTGCGGGACTTCACCAGGGGAGCTCCCCAGTCGGATGACCTGACGCTGCTGGTGGTGCGCTACCGCAAGCCAGCATAAGATCTGCTCTGACTTTCACGGCCGGCGGCTTGTAAAGACCGCAGCAAGCGCCGGATTTTGCAGGCGCTAACCTGCTGAAACAGTCCGCGAGAGGTTGATACAATCCACACCATGAACGCACCCAGAGTGATTGGAAGGTATGAGATTGTCGAGGAGCTAGGCCGGGGCGCGATGGGAAGCGTCTTCAAGGCGCGCGACCCTGCCGTGGGCCGACTCGTGGCTCTCAAGACCATCCATTCCACGGCGCTCGAAGGCGCGCAAGCCGAGGAGTATCGCGCGCGATTCTACCGCGAGGCGCGCGCATCCGGCGTTCTGGCGCACCCCGGAATCGTGCCCGTCTTCGATGTGGGCGAGCACGAAGGCGCGCCCTTTCTGGTGATGGAGTTTGTCAACGGCAGAACGCTGGCCGACGTCATCAAGAAAGGCGAGCGGTATACGCTCGACCGGGTGAGCGAGATCGGCCAGCAGATTGCCGATGCGCTGGGTTATGCGCACCGACAGGGCGTGATTCATCGCGACATCAAGCCCGCGAATATTCTGATGACCTCGCGCGAGGTGTACGGAGCCGAGCGGCCACGGATTACGGACTTCGGCATCGCCAAGCTTGTGGCCAGCGAAATTACGACCACCGGCCAGTTGCTGGGCACACCATCATTTATGCCGCCCGAGCAATTCACGGGCGCGCCCATCGATGGCCGCGCCGATCTTTTTTCGTTGGGCGTGATTCTTTATTCTCTGGCCACCGGCGAGCAGCCCTTCCCCGGCGAAACCATGACGGCCGTCTCCTACAAGGTCGTCTACACCGAACCGATTCCGCCGGCGAAACTCAACCCTGCGATTCCGGCGCGGCTTGAGGCAGTGATCCTGAAGTGCCTGGCCAAGAGCCCGGCTGAGCGATATCAAACCGGCGAGGAACTGGCGCAGGATCTGGCGGCTTTGCGCACCAATGCCGGAGCGACGGCGATGCACGCCGAGTCGCCGGCGGCTGCTGTGGTTGGATCGGACGTCACGCTGGGACCTGCGGCCGGCGCTTCAAACATCCAGCGGGCTCCACAGGCCGGCCAGGCGGCCACGAAGTCAACTTCGCAGCCTCCGCCCAAACCGGCGGCAAAAAAACAGGGCAAAGCAGTGCGGTTTGAGACAGTGTTTGCCGTGGCGCTGCTGTCGGTGGCGGCGATTGGAGTGGCCGCGGCGGGGGGCTGGTTCTGGCTGCAGCATCGAAAGCAGTTGGCCCCGCCTCAGCAGCAGGCCGCCGCGGTTCCGGCGACGCAGCCGCAACAGGGGCTCTCCGGCAGCGGCTCCCGAGCCGGCAGTTCAAACTCCCACGCCTTCTACCGCGGCCAATCCGGGCAACTCTCCGGCCGCCGCGCCGGCACCGCGTGCTGCCAAACCCTCCGCAGCGAAGACAACTCCCTCTTCACCGCCGCCGGTCGCCCCGGTGGCCGCGGCAGCGCCTCCACCGGCCGCTAATCCAGCGCCAACGCCTCCCGTTACGGCCAAGCTCCAGCCGGCGCCGGCAGCCGCGGCCTTCAATCCCCGGACCCTCGATCCCAACACCAATGCAAAGTTCAAGATTGAGTTGAATCAAGTGCCCATCGGCCTGCCCTTCACCGTGGAGATGAACGGGAAGGTTTATCTGCGCTTCATCACGGGCGACAACACGAACCTCGACAATCTGCTTGTTCCACCGGGCGTGCAGGAGTTCCGCGTGACCGTCAAGAGCGGAGGCCAGGAAAAGGTCTCAAACATTGTCAGCGAAGAGTTCCGGGCCAAAAAGCGCAAGACTCTGCGCATCGAGTTCCTGAACCAGGGCAGCGCGGCGAACGGACCCTCTTCGCAGCCATCCGGCCAGAATATGCAGCTCTTTCTCTCGCTCAAGTAACGGGGCCTCGGCGCCTGGCGCGTTGCGCTTTGTAACAGGACTGTCACATTCGGCGGGTACCATCACGCTAGCCCGCGATGGCAGCGCCGAACGCGGGCGCGTCCGCGGGAACAAAAGGTTCCCCGGCAGTTGGCGACAGAAAAAGGAAGAACGCAATGCAAATTTCCTCGGAAGAAATGGCAGGCGGCATTACACGCGTCGCGCTCGCTGGCCGCATGGATATCGCCGGCGCTTCGGTTGTCGACCTTAAGATGAACATCATTGCAGGCAGTGCCCAAAAACTCCTCATCGACCTGCAAAAGGTCGAATTCCTTGGTTCGATGGGGTTGCGCTCCATCGTCCTTCCGGCGCGGGCCGTGCACAGCCGCGGCGGCAAGGTTGTGCTTTTTGCGCCCACGGAGATGGTGGCCTCGGTTCTGAAGACCAGCGGCATCGATTCTCTGCTGCCGATTCACCACGATCTGGCTGCCGCACTGGCTGCATTACAGTAAGACCAACCTGTTGTCAGGCGGCGACCATGCCCGCGGAAAACATAGTGAAGCCCGCGCCAAGGCTGAGCTTGCAAAGCGAGCTCGATGAGCTGGCGCGGCTTTGGCCGTGGGTCGAAGCGCTGGCCGCCGAATACGCAGTCCCCGCGGACACGCGATTCGCAATCCATCTCTGCCTGGAAGAAGCGCTCTCGAACATCGTTCGCCACGGGTACGGCGGGCAGCCGAACCACTCGATCGCGGTGGAATGCGCTCCGGCTGGAAGGCATCGGCTCGTGTTCACTATCGAAGATCAGGCTCCGCCATTTGACCCTCTCACGTCCGCAGCGGCCGAAGAAACACCTGCTCCGGCGAGCATCGATCAGCTACGGCCCGGAGGGCAGGGCATCCGCCTGCTGCGAAAGTTCGCGGGAAGCCTTGCCTATGAACGGCTCGCCGGAGGCAACCGGTTGACGATCGGCTTCGTCCTTCCCCAGTGATTGCCCGGAGAGTTCGCAACGCCGCGCCAGCCTGCTGATTTCAAGAGCTTTCTCCGTTCTGGAAAGTTGTATGCGCGCTGCTTGGGGTATCATTGCGTCTATAGAGTATGAGCGGCCGTCTTCCCCTTGAGGCTGCACAGGTGGTGTGTGTGTCCCGATTCTTTCAACGCTTCGTGTTTGCGATCTCCGTGGCGATCGTCGCCGCGCTCGGCCTGGGTTACGTTCTGGGCGAGTTCGGATGGCTCAGCGTGCATGCCGGCGACGAACAGGACGCCGCCTACAAGCAGATGCGCGTCTACGCCGAGGTTCTGCGCAAGATCCAAAACGACTACGTGACCGAGCCCAACATAAGCGCAGTGACCAACGGCGCGCTGCACGGGCTTCTCGACTCGCTCGATCCCGATTCCAGCTATCTTACGGCGGACGAGTACAAGATTTATAAGGACCGGCCCGCTACCGACAATGCGCAGGTAGGATTAACCATCTCAAAGCGTTTCGGGTACGCCACGGTGGTCAACGTGCTGCCCGGCTCGCCAGCCGACCATGCGCACTTGCGCGACGGCGACGTGATCGATCTGATCGAGGGCCAGTCAACCCACGATCTGCCCCTGGCCATCATTCGCTTCATGCTCACCGGCAAGCCGGGAACCACGGTCAACCTTTCGGTGGTGCGGCCTTTCAAGCCCGATCCCGACAAGATCGCGCTCACACGCACCGTGCTTGCCACCCCGCCGCTGGGCGAGCAGTTCTACGAAGACGCGACCATCCTTTATCTGAAGCCGGGCGTTCTGACGGCGGCCCGCGTGGACGACATTGCCGCCAGGATCAAAGCCGCCGGAAAAGGGCGCAAGATCCTTCTTGACCTCCGCGACACCACGGGCGACGACCCCCGTCAGGGACTGCGCCTGGCCAACTTTTTTATCAAACAGGGAACCCTGGCGTCGCTGGAAGGCCAGAAGTATCCGCTGCAAACCTTTAACGCCGATCCCGCGCTGTGGCTCACCGATGCGCCCGTCGCGGTGCTCGTGAACCGCGGCAGCTACGGCGCGCCCGAGTTGGCCGCGGCAGCGATTGAAGACCTGAAGCGCGGCGACGTAGTGGGCGAGCGCACCTTCGGCGAAGGCACGGTGCAGAAGACGATCGACCTGCCCGATGGCGCGGCCCTGATGCTGACCGTTGCGAAATACGAGGATCCCGACGGGAAGAAGATTCAGGACGAAGCCGTCACGCCGAACGTCGTGGTAGCTTCTCCCGAAGACGATGGCGAGCCCATGCCTCCCTCCAGTGGCGATGAGCAGCTTAATAAAGCGCTCTCGCTGTTGAAGGCGAAGAACGGCTAGCCGGGAACCTGCCTGCACGAAGCCGCCTTTGTCATCGGAGCGTGTTTCCCGCTCTTGTGCGGCGTGGTGCGGGCTTGGTGCGAGCGGAGTATTTGCCGATCGGTCCAATGCTAGCCTTATAGAGAGGCACTCCTCCGTCTCGCTGGCGGAAGGTTTGCCCGCGAGGCCGGATCTGCCTTGGCTACCACCTCTAATCAGCCTCTTGAACCGCGCGTCTTAAACCGGGCGCGCCGCTCCGCCGCTCCGCCGCTGCCCGCGCATCGCCGCCGCAAGCTGGCCGGCCACTCCGCCATTGCGGCGCTGATCCTGCTGGCG
The DNA here is from genome assembly GCA_963808805.1 of uncultured Acidobacteriaceae bacterium. Classification (GTDB taxonomy): domain Bacteria; phylum Acidobacteriota; class Terriglobia; order Terriglobales; family Acidobacteriaceae; genus Telmatobacter. The sequence goes on from CAWEGN010000001.1 coordinate 403,197, forward strand.
GCTGTTACCGGCTCGCTGGCCGGACTGACGCTGGTCTACTCCGTCAATCTGCCGCAGATCCAGGATCTGGAGCAATACCGCCCTTCCACTATGACCGACCTCTACGACCGCAAGGGCCGCATCATCGGCTCGTTCGCGCTGGAGCGGCGGGTGGTGGTGGGGTACGACGGATTTGCACCCGTCCTGCGCCAGGCCGTGATCTCGATCGAGGACAAAAACTTCGAGTCGCACTGGGGCATCAACGTGTTCCGCGTGGCCGGAGCGGCTTGGCACGACATCCGCAGCCACGGGCGCGCGCAAGGCGCTTCCACGCTGACCATGCAACTGGCGCGCAATCTGTTTCTCTCCTCCGACCGCACCGCGATGCGCAAGGTGCAGGAGGCTTACCTCGCCATCCAGATCGAGCGCACCTTCACCAAGCAGCAGATTTTCACGCTTTACGGCAACCAGATCTACCTGGGCAGCGGGAATTACGGATTCGAAGCCGCGTCGGAGTATTTCTTTTCCAAGCACGCCAGGGATCTGACCCTGACCGAAGCGGCGCTGCTTGCCGGGCTCCCCAAGGGGCCGGTAGCGTTTTCGCCCATCCTCAACCCCGAGCGCGCGCTCCGCCGCCGCAACCTGGTGCTCAGCGAGATGGAGTCGGACGGCGCGATTCCGCACGCGCAAGCCGAAGAGGCGCGTAACGCTCCGCTGGGGTTGCGCCTCGCGCCCCCCGAGGGTTCGGTGGCGCCGTGGTTCCAGGAGGAGGTGCGGCGCGAGTTGGAGAAAAACTTCGGCAGCGAGGAGGTGCACGAGGCCGGGCTGCGCGTGGACACCACGCTCGATCTGGATTTGCAACAAGCGGCCAATCGCGCGGTGGTAGAAGGCGTTGCCGCTTATGAGCGGCGCCACGGATGGCGCGGCAACCTGGAGAACATTTTCGCCAGTGACGCCACGCTCGACTCCTACCGGCACCCCGACTGGGCGGTGCAGTCCGACCCCGGCGACTACGTGCACGCACTGGTCACGCGCGCGCTTCCTCTTGAAATCGATGCACGCATCGGACCGCCCGATCGGCAGGGCTCGGAAATCATTCTTTTGCCATCCGACTGGCAATGGACGGGCGTACGCTACGGTGACGCGCTGGTCAAGCCGGGCGACATCATCTATGTGCATCTGACCGCGGCAACTGAAAGCGGTGCGCGCCGCGCCGCGCTCGAACAGGACTCCGGCGCGCAGGGCGCGCTGCTGGCCATCGACAACGCCAGCGGCGACGTGCTGGCCATGGTGGGCGGCCGCGACTACGCGCTCTCGGTCTTCAACCGCGCCACGCAGGCCGAGCGCCAGACCGGCTCCAGCTTCAAGCCCTACGTGTACACCGCGGCGGTTGAGGACGGCGTCAAGCCTACGGACATTATTCTCGACCGACCGGTGCGCTTCGGCGACTACGTGCCCCACAACTACGAGAACGACTACAAGGGGGCCATGACCGTCGCCAATGCCTTTGCCGAGTCGCGTAACATTCCAGCGCTCAAGCTGGCCGCGCGCGTAGGGATTCCGAAGGTGATCGACATGGCGCACCGCTTCGGCGTCACGTCGAACATCCCACCCTATCTGCCGGTGGCCCTGGGCGCGGTGGAGATCACGCTCGAAGAGCAGGTGGCCTCCTACGCGGTCTTTCCCAATGACGGCATCCGCGTGGCGCCTCGGCTCGTGCGCAAAGTGTCGAATGCCGACGGCATCGAGTTGTGGCGGGAAACCCCCGCGGTGGACGAAGTGATCGGCCGGCAGACGGCGCGCACCATGATGGCCCTGCTGCGCGGCGTCACGCAACACGGCACCGGCGCCGCGGCCGCGCAGTTGAACCACCCGCTAGGCGGCAAGACGGGCACCACCAGCGACTTTACCGATGCGTGGTTTCTGGGCTTTTCGCCTTCCGTCACCTGCGGCGTGTGGGTGGGCTACGACAGCCGCGAATCGCTGGGTAAAAAGGAGACAGGCGCGGCAACGGCGCTGCCCATCTGGATCAACTTTATGCGCGCGGCCATTGCAGGCAAGGACGGCGAGCAGTTCCCCGGCGACGAGGTTGCTACGCCGGCGAACCAAGCGGCCCCGAAACCGGGCCCGGCGGCTAGAGCGGGTCTCCTGCGGGTGTAGACCAAGGCACAATCGCCAAGTGGCTTTTTCATCAAGAAAAAGCCACCCTGAATACCGTCAGAAATGGCTCATAGTTGCAGGAGAACCGCCGTAGAGCTGTTATGAACTTTCCCGCAGCCCGCGGATCAGCGCGCTACCGTCAAACCGGCATTCACCTTACGTCCCTGACGCCATTCCGAGGTGAGCATACCTTTTCTTGTGTTGCTGTTCCGCAGGCAGCCCTGAAGCGATCCTGGCCATCATGCGAATCGCGCGTTGGATGTTCGACTCCTTGAGCGCCAGCGGCACGGCGGTGTCCTGCATTTCGCGAACGGCCGGAAAATCGTTGGGGATCCGCCACTGGGCCTCCCGTGTCAGAGCTTTTTCAATCGCCTCGGTCTCAATCCCAAACATCTCGTTCTTGTACCGGTTCAACACGATTTCAAGTTTGTGGGCATATGGCTGAAGGCAGCCGGCAATCAGGCGATTGGCGTTGCGCAGTTCAGCGATGCCGATCTGCGTAACGAGATAGATGGTCGACACCATATCGAACAGGCGCGTCTCCGCCAACTCCCATCTGGAACCCGCATCGACAACAACAAAGTCGAAGCTTTTGCAGGCAACCTCGATCAAGGTGTCGATTGCATCGCTGGTTACCGTGGCCCGGACAAACTCACCCGGCGCGCCGAGCACAAACAGTCCCGAACTGTGCTCGGTCACCAAGGTTCTCAAAAAGCTGGAGTCGAGCCGGCCAGGATTTTGCAAAGCATCAGTCGTGGAGAACTCGCCCACGATCCCCAGGCCGAGAGCGGCATCTCCAAGCGGCAGGTCGAGGTCAATCAGGAGGGTCTTCTGTTTCGACTCCTGAGCCATCGAGATGGCAAAGTTGCACGCCGCCGTGGTCACTCCGGAGCCGCCTTTCGCTCCTAGAAAGGCAAACGACCTGCCGGCAGGCTTTTTCGCATCCGCCGCCAGCAGACCGCGGCTCTCCACCCTGCTGAATGCTTCTTCGACCACGCCCGCCGCGAATGGGTAGAGCAGGAACTCCCTCACGCCTGCCCTCATGCAGCGGATCAGCAAGTCGTCGCCGGTGACCGGCGAGTACACCATCGGTGTGGCCAAGGCAGTGCGGCACAACGCTTCGATGGTCTTTAATGCGGCTTCCTGATCTCTGTCCACCGCCACGAGGACCACGTTGAAACCTTGCCTTGCGATCAGATGAGAATCCGCGACATCGGGCAGAGTCGTCACCCGCGGCGCTCTTGCGGTCGTCCGCAGTCCACACACAACGCTGGCGACTGCGTTGCGGCGCTCGAGATTCGAGTCGACTACCGCAACCGAAAGAATGTTGTCCCGGTCGCCGTTCGGTCTCGGGGCGCGATCATCATCGCTGGTTTCCGTCATCTCTCGGGAATTCAAGGGTACGACCTTTCTTTGGGGCTATTCGCCTCAGTCTTCGAGCCACAATGAAATGGGTGACCTCGCCCGGGGGACGGCAGGCCGCCTTCGCGATTACCTCGATGTGACGCCGGTTCGACTCACCTCAAGTGTGCGATACGGGGCCCAATCAAATATCTGGGGGACTTGGAAATTCCAAGCGGGGGAGAAGCCTATGGAGAGTCTAGCCCTGCGGCCATAACGTGTCAAACGGCCCCTCCTCTGCGCGGGCGCCGAACTTGGCCCGCGGGGCACGCAGGAAATAGCTTCAGGCGCTGCCAGGCAAGCGACGCGCCAACTGGAAAAACCGTTTTGCCCGCGCCACGTCCTTGAAGATCTGTGCCTTCAGCGCCTCCGGCGAAGCCCACTCGCGCTCCCCGCGCAGGCGCAGGAGAAATTCGAGTTCGAGCGGCGTTTGCTCCTCGATATCGATCGGCCCGGAGTCCAGGATGTGCGACTCGACGGCGAACGATTTTTCGCCGAACGTGGGCCGGTTGCCTACATTGGTCACTGCCTGGAAAGCCCGCCCGTTCACCCGGAGCCGCGTGACATAGACGCCGAAGGCCGGCAACAGCCCGTCGTAGGGCGCCAGATTGACCGTAGGCACCAGCAGTCGCGTGCCGATGCCCCTCCCGGAAGCCCGCGTGGAGAGTACGGTGAAGGGCCGGCCCAGAATCCATCGCGCACGGCGCACGTCGCCCGCGCCAACGAGCAAGCGAACCGCCGAACTGGAAACCTCCAGCCCGCGCACGCGCACCGCCTGGTGAACGCGCACGGCAAAACCCAACTGCGCGCTCATTGCAGCCAGCTCCCCGACTCCGGCCGCCGCGCCGCGCCCAAAGCGGAAGTTCTGTCCTTCGTGGACGCTGCGGACGCCCAATGCTGAAACCAGAATGCCTTCGGCAAATTCGCGCGGCGCTAGATTGGCCAGCGCTGCATTGAAGGCAAGCACCAGTACGGCGTCAATCCCGGTCTCCGCCAGCAGCCGCAACCGCTCGGGCAGAGGGGTAATCAACCGCGGCGCTTGCGCGGGACGCAGAAAGCGCTCCGGATGCGGCTCGAAGGTGATGGCCACGGCGCGCGCCCCCGTCTGGCGCGCCTCATCTACCACGGCGGCTAGAATCTCCCGGTGTCCAAGGTGCACGCCATCGAAGTTGCCCACCGCGGCCACCGTGGGACCAAACCCCGGCGGAACCTCTGCAAGCGAGCGGAAGATGGCGATGGCTCTGCCGAGGTTTGGCGCGGCGTTGGGATTGCGGCTCATAGCTGCACGGGGACGCTCAACCCGTCATAGGCCAGCCTGGCGTTCTCAGGCAGATTGCGGTTGGTTTCTTCGTGACCGAGGTCGTGGGCGATATGCGTAAACCAGGTTTGACGGGCGCCGATGCGCCGCGACCAGGCGAGCGACTGTTCCACGGTGGAGTGGCTGGGGTGGGGCTCGTGGCGCAGCGCCGAGAGCGCCAGCACCTCCACGCCCTCGAGCAGCGCAAAGCTCGGCTCGGGGATTGCGCTCACGTCGGTCATATAGGCCGCGTTGCCGAAGCGAAAGCCAACGATGGGCAACTGGCCATGCAGCAGCGGAATGCGCACAAACTCCACGTCCTGCACCGCGTTGCGTTCGGCCAGCGGCTTGAGTTGCACGCGCGCTCGCGTGGGATACGTGGCATGTGACGAAAAGGTGTAGGAGAACACATGCTCCAGCACCGCCGTGGTCTCCTTATCGGCGTAGAGCGGGATGGGCCCGCCACGCCGCGAGGCAATAAAACTGAGCGGGCGCAGATCGTCCATCCCCAGGATATGATCGGCGTGCGCGTGCGTATAGAACACGGCATCCACATGCGTGAGGCGCTCGCGCAGCGCCTGTTCACGGAAGTCCGGGCCGGTATCGATCACGACAATGCATTCGCCGCCCGTTGCGGGCTCCGTCCACCGCAACAGTACCGACGGCCGCAGCCTCCGGTCTCGCGGATCGGCCGAGTTGCACACCGCGCACCCGCAGCCCAGCGTCGGAACCCCCATCGAGGTCCCCGTTCCCAAAAATGTGAGCGTACCTTGCATTTCAAGCTTCTAGCCTCTAGCTCCTAGCCTCTAGCTTTTGGCCGTTCGCTGTAGGCTGTAGCCAACCGATCCACGGCAGAGTTTGCGTTGTGACTTTTGCCGGAGGCCCGGAACGAATCAATTGTTTCCCGATTCCCATGCATTATGGAAAGTCAACGTGCCCCTTCATCCACGACGACTCGCTAGGAGCTAGAGGCTAGAAGCTGCTTCTCTCACTTCTTCGCCGGCGGCGGAGGCGGCGGAACGCTGGGCATCTTCATCATGCTCGTCAATTCCAGAAAGCCCATGCGCGCCTCGAACAGCACCGTCTGCAACATACGGTCTTCGGCGGCGGTCAGGTTGCCGCGGGTTTTCTCCGCGAGAATCCCCAGCAGGTCAATGGTGGCGCGCGCGCCCATGATGTCGACGCGCGGCTGCTGGCCCTCCTGCGTTCCCGCTCCCATCTGCAGCATGGCAGTCACGTAAAACTGTTGCACCAGATGCTCGAAAGTGAGCGGCGGTTGCGAGCCTGCGGCGGGATTCTGCGCGCGAACCAGATCCTCCAGGCGCTGCGCCGAAGCGTCATAGGCGGCCTTCTGCTCGTGGCTCTCCTCGGGCGTCGGCGGCGGAGGCAGTTCGTTCTCCAGCTCCCGCTCCTTCGAGGATTGCGCAGGTTCCCCGGCAGCGGCCTCGCGCCGGCCTTCGTTCACCACCAGGCGCGGCCCCGGCGGCGGCTCTTGCGGCGCGGGCTGAGCCGGCTGCGCGGGGCTTTGCGCCACGGCTTGCCCGCTCTCTTTTTCCTCCTCCGCTTTGATCTTACGGCGGTCAATCACTTCGAATTTTGGCGTATCGTTCATAGATTCCAGTTTCTCACCCTCGCCGCATGCGGCTCCATCATTGCGCTGCCGGCGCGCCGGGCTGTCTCTTCGCCCCAGCAGCCCGGCGGGACTATGCCCGCGCCTTGCCCAGGCTCGGTGGCGCGGCCAGAATCCCGGCCGTCCCTTCCAGTACCCCCACTTTGTACCGGAACTGCTGCCCTCGCGCCTCCGCTTCCGCGCGCATCATGCCAAGGGCGAACACCCGCCGTCCATCGGCCAGCGGCAATTCGGCGGCACTGGTAATCTGTCCGGCGGCCGCTCCGTCATCGAGCGTCAGTTCCGTACCGCCTGGCGGGACCGGCCCCGATAGCCCCAGCGGCCGCAGGTGCCGGTGGACTCCGCCGCGCGACCGGATGCGTTCCACAATCTCCTGGCCCAGGTAGCAGCCCTTGGCAAAGTGCAGCGCCCGCATCTGGGAGGTTTCCTGGGGCAGGTCGCGCTCGACCATGTCGATTCCATACGCCGGAATGCCTTCGGCAATGCGAAACGCCTCAAGGGACGCGCAGCCCACCGGCGCGGCTCCGCCCGTGCGCAGGCAGGACCACAGCTTGGTGAGCCCTGCCGAGGGCAGCCAAAACTCATAGTGTGCCGCCAGCACGCCATGGACGCGCAGAACCCTCACGTCCCACCCGTTCCACTCGATGCCGGTTCCCGCCATCGGGCTGCCGATCACCGGCAAACCCACGCGTTCCAGCACTTCTTCGGCCAGCGGCCCGGTGAGCCCCACCGCCGTCTCCGAGCCGGCCTCGCCCACCTGCTCTTCGCCCAGGGAAATGAGTTCCACGTCGTCCATGACGATGAAATGGTTCAGGTGGGCCAGCAGTTTGTCGATCTGGTCGGCCGCAATCTCCAGTTCCAACCCGGATTCGCCGGCAAACGGCGTTCCCAGCAGCCGGTCCCCGCCCTGGGAGGGTGTGCCCGAACGGAGATCGCCGCTGGGGCGAACGCTCCTCGCCCTCGCGCCAAACGGTCAGGTCGCCCAGGATATGGCCCTGGGCGTTCAGCACCAGGTTCCAGGCCCCTGTGTTCGGAAAGAGATCGTTGACGGTGTTGGTCACCATTCCGCTCAACCAGCGGAAGCGGTCGGCCCCGCGGACGGCCACGCGCCGCATCCAGCCCAGATCGTGGATCGCGGCCCCGAGGACGAGCGCCGCCGTTTCCGCTTCCGGCGCGTCCAACTCCCGCGGGGTCAGCGCCCCTCGGTACACCGTAAGCTCATGGGGCGTATGCGCGGATTCAAGCATGGCGGCCAGCGCTGTGGCCTGCAGGTTTGCGGCAAGATCGGACTTGGGCATGGGAAGTTTTCCGCGGTACGGCGCAGGATTTCTTATAAATCCTGGCGCGGAACCGCATCCTGATTATAGCCTTGAATAGGAAAGCGGGAAGCACGGCCCGGGTACCCGGAATCGAAGCCAACCCGGCGGGGAGAATGGATGAGGGACCAGTACATACAAGTGGCACGGATGGGGCGCTGGGGGATCCTTGCGCTCCTGCTCAGCCTGGTGGCGGCAGTGGCCTTGGCGCAGCAATCTGCCCCGGCCAAACCGTCCTCCGGCGCGGAAAACTCCGCTCCGTCCCATAGCGGCCAAAGTGACAAATCCCCCACCCGCATCACGCCCGAGCAGGCCCGGCAGCTCTTCGCGGCGGTCAACGAATTGATCCAATTCTCCTCTCAGGAAACCGGCCTGCCCATCAAAAGCACTGTCAAGCGCCAGCTCACTACGCGCGCGGCCGTGGAAAGCTACCTTGAAGAGAAATTCAACGACGACGAGGGTGCAAAGCGCCTGCAGCGCGACGAAATCGTTCTCAAGAAGTTCGGCCTGCTGGACCACGACTTCGAGCTCAAGCCTTTCCTGCTGGCGCTCCTGAAGGAGCAAATCGAAGCCTACTACGACTCCAAGACCAAGACCGTGAACCTGCTCGACTGGGTCGATCCCGATGAGCAGAAACCGGTGATGGCGCATGAGTTGACCCACGCTCTGCAGGACCAGCATTCCGACCTGGAGAAATGGGACGACCAGACTCCCGACGACGTTTCGCACGACGCGGCCGGCGACCAGGATCACCTGGCCAAGGACGAGATGGACACTGCGCGGGACGCTGTGGCGGAGGGCCAGGCCACGGCCGTAATGATGGACTACGTCCTCAAGCCCCTCGGCAAAAGCCTCATCAAGGACCCCGAGGTGCTCGATGTGGTCAGGTCGCAGATGAACTCAACGGAAGACTCGCCGGTGATGGCTCGCGCGCCTCTCCTGCTGTCGGAATCCATGCTCTTCCCTTACCGCGAGGGCCTGAGCTTCGAGCAGGACATCTGGATGGACCAGGGCCAGACCGCGGCCTTTGCCGGTACGCTCGATCGCCCGCCCACGTCGAGCTGGGAGATCATCAATCCGCGCATGTACGAGCAGAAGCGCATCCCGGCTGTACCCCTTCTGCCCAATATTCATCCCCTCGTCGATCCGCTGTATGTTCCGTACGACATCGGCCAGATCGGCGAGCTCGACGTGCACATCATCACCGAGCTCTTCGGCGGCGACAACTCGGCCCGGGACTTGACGCCGGCCTGGGACGGAGGCCTCTACTGGGCCGGCCAGTTGCGCAGCGCCACCACTCCCGCCCAGCAGGCCGACACCAAATCCATCAGCCTTTTCTACTTGTCGGTTTGGAAGGATGCCGGCTCTGCGCAGGTCTTCGCCAGGCTCTATGCCAGAAATCTGGGACGGAAGTACGCCCAAGTCAGCGCCGCCGAGGTATCGTCCGGCTCAGCCCCTGCTGCCGACGGATCCGTGGAACAGGTCTACTCGACCAACGAGGGCCCGGTCGTGATTACGACGCGCGGCAAAATAGTCTTTGTCGCTGAGAGCTTCCCGCTGCCGCTGGCGCGCAGGCTCACTGCGCTTATCCTCGATGCTCAGGGCGGCGGCGCCATGCGCCAGGCTTCGGCGCCGGCGCAACCGGTTACCCCATTTTTTTCCCATCCTTCTGCCGCGAGTGCCGGAACCGGGGAAGCCGGACACACATCCCTGGCCGCCGATCTCGTCCGCTTTTTCGGGGAATGCGGTGTGATGAAGGCGACGGTGGACTCAGCTTTCCACTCCCTTAAATGACCTGGAAACGGCGGCCTGATGGTTGGCTCCCGTAGCCTGTCTCAGGGTGTGGTATGATCCCCGTGTCATCGGAGCACACATGAGCAATCTTTCTCCGCTTTCAACTGAGCAACCGGGGTTGACCTTTGATCGCGAAACACCCAAGTGGGTGTTTGACTTCTTTCCTATCGGTGATTCTGTTCGCAACCTACTCAAGCGGTATATCGAATCAGGCATGCTCGGCGATCGTCTCGGGCAAATGCAGGGATCGGAGCTTGAAGCGCTCGCGTTGTCCTTTAGGGTCGGCAAGTGGTCAGACAGCCCGGCAGCAACGCTTATTGGCCACCTGATCGAGACATCCAAGCACACCGAGATTGATCTTCAGGCAGTGACGCGGTGGATCCTACTGCACCACGACGACCCCGACGCAGTTTCCATCTGCATGGCCGCAGACCCGCCCAGCCAGATCGATATCGTACGGCTGCTCCCGCGTACAGGAAGCCAAAAACTTGTTTTCGAAGCAAGATGGCGACCGGCTCAGAGACGTGTGGCGTTGAAGAGGCTCACGGGACCGCTTTTAGATGCGGAACGGGTCAGGGAACGTGAATCCAACAGCCATCCACTATCCACACGGCACCCAAATATCATCGAGACCTATCCCGTAACCAACAAGAAGAACGAAACCTTCCTCGTTGAGGAGTGGCTCGATGCCCTTAACGACGACTGGAATCCTTCGGGCAATCAAGAGACAGCAAACCTCCTCTACAGTCTCGCGAGGGCGGTCGAATACGTGCACCAACTGGGACTCGTGCACGGCGACATCAAACCCGACAACATTGGGAAGAAAGAAGGCCGTTTTGTGCTCCTCGACTTCGGAATCTGTAGGAGTGCAGAGAAGTTCACCGCTGACACAACTGCCACCGGGAGCCTTAGAACGAGAGCGCCGGAGCTACTCCTGAATGATGAATATGGAAAAAACCCAAAGGCAACTGATATATGGGCGATCGGCGCGACACTTTTCAATTCTCTAGAGGGAAGATTCCCGTTTATCACCCGAAAAGAGCCAGTGCCAAGAATTTCCCATCCCCCTGAGAGGAAAGAATTCGAGAAGGAGTTAAAAGAGCGCGTCTCGAATAAGTGGAGCGAGTGGGTCCGTTTCGAGAGAACCGTTGATCCGTTCAAGTCCTTGATCTCCTCATGCCTGGAACGGTCGCCGGACAAGCGGCCAGATGCTTCGACACTTCGCCAAACCATTGAGAGAGAGCTGCCAGCCTACATTGAGGAGAGTACGGTGGAACAGGGAACGAATCTCGCACCAGTCGCAGAGCTAGAACAACTATCAAGGTTGTTGGGTTTGAACGACGACGTACACCTGATCGCTAAGGATGATTTGGGGAGGCTCAAGGCCCGGGTGCGACTTCTTAAGGAGAGATTAGCCCAGAACGAGATCTGACGGAACTGACAAACTTCACAGACTTGGAGCACTCCTCGGTGCCTAGAAGTAACATGTTCGCATCCAAGAACCCGATTCATGGTCTCATGGAATTCCGCGGGCTGGAGGGCATTGTCGTAGATGTTCTTGAGACGCCTGAGATCAGAGGCTGAAGCGGATTCCGCCAGCTCGCTGTCAGTCACTTCGTTTTTCCAGGCGCCGAGCACTCACGGTTCGTACATAGTCTGGGAGCTGCATGGCTGGCAATCCAGTTTTGTAGACAGCTCCGATACTCAACCCGTGGGTACTTGACCGATGTGCTCAGGCCATCAGAAATTGCAATTGCCGACCTTGCCGTTGCAGCATTGTGCCATGACTTGGGACATGGCCCGCTCTCACATGCTTGGGAGCGTGTTGTCATCGAAGATCACTTCGACAGGGAAGCGCTTTGCACGACACTTGGCATAACCGACGACCTGCGCCACCTCCTGAGTGACGCCCCTTGGCACGAGATCACGACTGCGGGGCTCCTGTTATGGAAGGATGGAACGCTTCATCAACTTTTGGAGGATTACGATCAGGGGTCATCGATGCGCATCGCACGGCTTCTAAGAGGGAGGTATTGGCTGGAATATCTGCCAGGCCTCCTGAGCGCAGAGGTAGATGTTGATCGGGTTGACTACATTCGGCGCGACACACACCAAACAGGCGTCGCATATGGTCAGTTGACCTAGCTTGGCTTATTTCCACGTGTACTGTCGGGGAGTTCGATGGCAGATGGGTCACCGGCTTCGACAGCCGGAAGGCCGCGGGTGATCGAGCAGTTCTTGGCGGCTCGCATAGCTCTTTACGACACAGTACGTCACAGGACCGTCCGGGCCGTCGAGGCCATGTTCAAGAGCTTATTATGCGGCTTAAAACTACAGGAGCGTAACGCCGGTGGCGGAGCCTTCGCGAAGTCCCTCCGACGCGAGCCGCTGTCGCAGCCTGAAATCCTCCATCTGGACGATTATGCTCTTTTCAACCTGATTTACCAGCACGCAAATACACCTGGGACTGATCCGATCCTGCAGGACTTGGCGCAAAGAATCCTCCGACGCGATCTCTTCAAGATGGTTGAGTTTCTCCCAAAATGATCGCAGGGTACCGTGGCAAGAGGAAGGATACGAGAAACTGTACAAGGTTATGAGGCCATATTGCCCTCGCCGGCCACGTGAAGTACTACCTGGTTACTGATGATTACTCAGTGACTTACTTCAATGAAAAACCAAAGAAGAACAGGGAGAACGAAGACGAGTGGATGCGACGACACTCGTCGTTTCTCATTGACAGGTCGCGCAGGGCGACGGCTTTTCAAAAGGACGAAGAATTGAGCGCTCACAAGAGACGCCTGGATATCAAACGTCTCTTCACGCTCGATTCCTGTAACGAAGCGGTCGCGAGGGTAATCCAGGACTGAGCGATACCGGAGACGGGTGATAGCTCGACGCGGGCCACGACGTTCTCGTCGCCGAGCTCGATCTGGGCTTGCGCGCCATGCGCTTCGGCGGGGATGGTCACCTGACCTGGCTGGTGAGCGCCTACGGCGGCAGCGTTACCGAGTGCATGGCCTATTGCAACTGCGGAGCGCGCGCTCTCTACTCGCAGCGCCTCATCGACGGCAAACCCGCGCCCTATGACAGCCCCATCAAAGTCCCCGGCGACTCCTACGAGCCGCGCTGCGCGGAGCGCTCACCTGCCCGCCGTCGCATTGACTCGCGCGGCCCGCCGCGTAAGCCGCCACTCCGAAGAGGAGATACCGCGCCTTCAGGTCGGCCTCGCCGCCCCCGGCGCACACATCGCGATCGAATACACTGGACTTGGGCCCTCGCACTGCGGGTCATCGGGCTTGCGCGGATTAGTTAGGGGGAGATAAGGCTAAGGAAAGAGGGTAAAGGAGTAGTGGAAATGAGGTAGGTGATGTAAATAGGGGAAAGGAACGCCGTGGATGCCTCTCTGCGGGCCGGCCGATAGCGGCTCGCTGCTTCGCGGGGGGCTACGCTTTTTCGCTGAGTCAAGGAGACGCGCGCGTGCGAGGCAATCTCGAACTCTTGATGGGATCCATGCGCAGCAACAAGACCGCGGAACTGCTTCGTCGCGCGGACATGCGCCGCCAGTACGTCAAACAATACGTCATGGTTCTCGAACCAAGTGACGGCGCCAAGGGCGGTCACGGCGTGGTCGAGAGCCGAAATCTCAACGGCGGCGGCAAGATGAGCGCTGTCGAGTTCAAAACACGCTCCTTACATATGCCTTGATGGTGGCGAGCGGCTTGTCCACCCTCCCGGCCGGAGAGATACGGTATGGCCCCACGCACGCCGGCACGATGAATGTCTCGGCGTAATGCACCACGAAAGGGCCGAAAGCGCGGTCTGGACTCTCCACGACGATCTCCTCGCCCTCGACCAAGTTCAGCACATTCAGCGTTCCGGCGGTGTGATGCAATACGGGGCCTGTAAACCAATGCCGCCGCGTCTCCAGGAACTCGAGTTGATGCAGGCCGGTTGCTTCTTCCCTCCAGCCATCGCCCGCGCCCATCGCTTGCACCGGGTTGACAAGGTTTCTTTTCACCCATTCCGTGTCGCGTTCCCATTGGATATTGGCCAGGCCATGCTCCAGATGGATCGGGCGCGGCAATCCGTTCAGGCCGAGCCGCCCCCAGTCCCACAGCTTGAACGTGAATATGTAAGGCGTGGCGCTGATCTCCAGCACCATACTGTTTTTCCCCGAACAGTGAATCGTTCCCGCTGGAATAGAGAAGTGATCGTGTTTCTTCGCAGGAAACTTGTTGACGTACTTCTCCGCCGGGAACGGCGATCCGCCGGCCTGCGCCGCATACAAATCGCGCGTCATCTGTTCGCGGTCGATTCCCGGCTTCACCCCGAGATAGACCACCGCATCCGGCTTGGCGTCGAGCAGGTAGTAGCTTTCGTCTTGCGTGTAAGGCATGCCAAAGTGCTCCGCGATATACGCGCGCAGCGGATGTACCTGTAACGAGAGATTTCCGCCCTCCACCGTATCGAGAAAATCGAAGCGAATCGGGAACTCCGCTCCGAAGCGCTTGACAATTTCGCTTCCCAGCAACTCCTCGGCGTGCTCGTGGACCAGTGGCAGCGCCGGCGTCTCCACCGCGCGGCCGCCAAAACCGAAGCGCAGGCTGTTTTCTTCAGGCACGCAATCGAAGCACCAGGCGAAGTTCGCCGGCTCCGGGGGAAGGCCGAAGCGCCGCCGCATCCACTCACCGCCCCATGGCCCGGGATCGAAGAACGGCGCCACCCGGAATGGACCTCGCACCGTTTTGGCGAGGGCCTCGCGATAGCTCTTTCCCGAGATCATGAGCGGTTGCCGCGGCTGGTTGGTGTCGAGGTAGAAATCAATCCGGCGATGCAGGCGGTGCTTCTCGGCATCGGCCGCGCGCCAATCGATAAAATAAGCCCGTTTGTACAGTTCCGCGGCGGAAGCAAAACCGTTATTGGCGCCGATATTGCCTGCCTTGTGCGCGCGTTGGCGCTGCTGGATCTGCCACCGGGTCACATCGCAATACAAGAGCACATCCCAGTGGCCGGCCACATGCGCCGCACCCGTCCCATAAACGAGCACCAGCCCCTGCGAACGATCGATCTCGCTACGCAGTTGGGCCGCTCTGGCGGGATCGAAGAATTGGCCGATCTCCCAGTTCGTCATTCTTCCGAACACTGGGTCGTTGCCCAGCCAGGGCGCGAAAATTTCATCCAGTTCTTCGGCGGATTTCAGCGCGTTTTCGGCGAAGATCGTGGCGCCGGCGCCCAGTCCGGCAAGCCCGGCGACGACCTCCCCGGTATCGACTCCGGGGTAGCACTCTGCCGCAACCACGAGGCGCTTGCCCCCGGCAGCCAGGCCCCGCAGTTGCTCGGCAATCGCCGCCCAGCCCTGCACGCAAAGCGAAGCATCGTCCGAGATCCGGATGGTTGGCTGCTTGTCGTAATTGCTCCTCCGGGTCATGCCTGGCCTCGCAAAGCAGGTAATGCGCCGAGTAGCGCAGCGGACGAGCCCAGCGCTGTTGGAACAATCTTGACGGAACCTTTTGCAGCCCACGCGTGCCGATCGATGTGCTCGCGGATCTTCGGAAGAGTCGCTTGCTGCCGATGCATTCGTCCGCTGCCAAAGACCACCGCGATCCCGGCCATCCCTAGCGGATCCGCTGAATTGGCAGTCGTTGTGCTAAGTGTACTTGAGCGGTGAACCCCGGCCATCCCTAGAAGCGCTCATTAACTGCATACAGTTTGGCATAGTGTACTTGAGCGGTGACCGTGCACACGTCAACGCGCGCTTTGCTGGAAGTACTGGTCAATTCGGCGACCTTAAACTCTGTCTCCGCCGTTGCCAGCGAACTCCCTCCAACCCATATGTCATATGTCGTCGGCTCCACGGTCTGTTTGAGTTCCACGTTGTAGAAGTTCAGCTCATTGAATCCCAGCGGGAACTCGACGTGCTTGGTCTGGCCGGGCGCAAGCGCAACGCGCGCGAAGCCCTCCAGCTCCCTCACCGGCTGTTCTACGCTCGCCACCGTGTTGCGAATATAGAGCTGCACCACCTCGGTTCCGGCCACCCTGCCGGTGTTGGATACGTCTACGCCCACCATGGTCACCGGCTTGTGATCGTCCAGAATCTCGTTTACAGGAACGACGGGCCGGCTCACCGTCGGCTTGGAGAAGCTGAAGGTCGTGTAGCTCAATCCCCACCCAAACGGAAACAGCGCCGAATTCTGCTCATCTATATACCGCGACACCAGCTTCTCTTCCCCATTTCGCGGCATGTGGCTCAGGTCGCTCTGCGCCGGCATGCCAGTTGGAAGTTGAGCATAATAAAGCGGCTCCTGACCCACTGCGCGGGGAAAGCTCGCCGGCAGCTTGCCCGACGGATTGACGCGTCCGAACAGCACATCGGCCACGGAGGGCCCTGCTTCAATGCCGGGACTCCATGCCTCCAAGATGGCCGGCACATGGGCGGCTGCCCACTTGAGCACAAACGGACGACCGGCCAGCACCACCAGAACCACCGGCTTGCCGGTTGCCACCACCGCCTCAAGCAGCTTTTCCTGAGACCCGGTAAACCCGAGGTAAACGCGGCTTGAGGCTTCACCCTCCATCCAGCGCGTAGGCTCTCCCAGCGCCAGAATTGCAAGATCGGCTTTTTTCGCTGTCTCCACCGCTTCGGTGATCATCTTTGCATCGTCAGGAACCGGCAGACTTTTCTCGACCTCGGCCGGCACTCCAAAACTGACCTGATCGAGCACCTTCTCGTCTTCGCCAGAAAGCAACCCGCAGCCCTTTGCGTAGAGCAGCCGGTTGCCCAGCCGCGCCGCAAGCGCCGTTTTCAGCGTTATCACATCCTTAGGATCGCCCTGGTACGACCAAGCGCCGAGCATCTCGACTTGGTTGTCGGCCATGGGGCCGATCAGGGCTACTTTCCTCGCCTTGGCGCTGAGCGGCAACAGCGCTCCAATGCCCTCGACAGGATCGTTCTTGAGCAGAACCATGGTCTCATCGGCCACCTTGCGCGCCAGCTCGCGGCGCGCCGGCGTGGCCTCGTACTTCGGTCCCGGTTGGGTATAAGGGTGGTCAAACAATCCCAGCGCAAACTTCATGCGAAGCACGCGCCTCACGGCTTCATCCACAATCGATTCCGGGATCTTCCCCGATCTCACCTGCGCGGCGAGGGTGGGGCCATAGAGGTTGCCTTCCGTGTCCATGTCTACACCGGCTTCCAAGGCCTTGCGGGCCGCGGCCGCGCCGTTTGCGGCAATGCCGTGGTTCACCAGCTCGGCCACCGCGGCCCAATCCGCGACCACGAAACCGCCGAATCTCCACTCCTTGCGCAGAATCTCAGTAAGCGTCAACGGGTCGGCCGTGCCGGGAATGCCGTTGATCGAATTAAAGGAGCTCATCACCGTCGCCACGCCGGCATTCACCGCGGCCAGATAAGGTTTCAGATACACCTGCCGGAGCGTGATTTGGCTCATATCCGCGGCATTGTACTCGCGGCCCGCGATGACTGCGCCGTAAGCGGCAAAATGCTTCGCGCAGGCCGCGACCGAGTCGGGTTTTGAAAGATCGTCTTGCTGATAGCCCTTTACCCATGCCCGCGCCATTACAGAACCCAGATAGGGGTCCTCGCCGTTCGACTCGACGATGCGTCCCCAGCGCGGATCGCGGGCGATATCTACCATGGGCGAGAACACCCAGTTAATGCCGTCGGCGCGAGCTTCCACTGCTCCCGTGCGCGCTACAATTTCGGCCGCCTTGGGATCCCAGCTTGCCGCCATGGCAAGCGGTATCGGGAAGACAGTGTGGTCTCCGTGGACGACGTCCAGCCCAAAGAGCAGGGGGATGTGAAGGCGCGACTTTTCCATGGCAACGTGCTGGTAGTAATTAGTCTGTTCCGCGCCCACCACATTCACCATTCCTCCTATCTGGCCCTTGGCGATCAGGTCGTCATAGGTGAGATTTGAGGCATTCAGGCCGGTCGCAAAGCCGCCCGAATATACCACCAGTTGCCCGATCTTTTCGTCGAGCGTCATCTTTCTCAGGAGCGCCTCAACGCGGGCATTCACTTCCTTTGAAGCGAGCTGGGCGTTGGGCGGCCGAAGCGGCTGGGCAACGGCCGGAAGCGAGCCGGGTGCGGTGAGCAGCAGCGACATAAGGACCAGTCGAGATGTGTAGCCAAGAGAGTTGTTCATAATTGCCTTTCCTGGATTTGGAATGCGTGTTGTGTCTTTGCAGAAGTCCATTTTCCCTCTCAAAAATATGACATATCTGCCCGTTGCCGGAGTATACCGCTAACAGGTAGATTGCACTGAGATACAATTGGTCTGCATCGGCTATATGGGCTCGAATATTCTCACCGATCAAGAATGCTGAATGCGCGGGCGGTATAATTCGACAAATTCCGCTTAGTCCTCAAAGATTCTGCTAGAGCCTGTTACTAACTTCATGCGAGCATCCTGAAGAGTTGAGCGATCATAAGGCCAGCGAAGGCGAGGAAGTGGAAGGCCCCGAGTGTGGTGGCGAGTCTTTCGCAGCCGCGAGCCAAGCGGCGAAAGCGAGCCGCCCACGCAAAGCTTCTCTCCGCCGCCCAGCGGCGCGGCAACAGCACGAATCCACGTTTAGAGCGGTTCCACAATACTTGTAGCCGTTTCCGGCGGGGGCACAAGTATTGTGGAACCGCTCTAACTGCGGCGCTACAAAGGCCATTCCTCGTCCGTCACATCGCTTGGATAGCGGATCTGCCCTTTGTTTCCCATACTTCCATCGTCGGAGACAATGGGTAAATTGGGTACCCCTTTGACTACAAATGGATAAAGCCAATAACAGGCTCTTGGGCAGAAGCGCCCATAAAGACTCCCCTGGTCATTGATTTGAGCGGAGTCATACGACACCCACCTGACAAGCTGAAATAACGATCGCGGATATTGCTTGTGAGTGTAAGACATCCTTGCTCGCGCTCAAAGCCGAATTACCAGAAGTAACTGGCTTCCACTCTCGGAGCGCCCGGCTCGTTATTGATGATCTGCGTGCTTATAACGAATTCCATGTTCTTCTTATCGCCGGCCGCCTGCGCAGCGCGCATCAGCTGGGTCAAATAGGCGCTATCGGTGATGTACTCCCCGGCCGCGCGCGTGCCGCCGGGGCCGATTCCCGCCAATATCACCGCCAGCTTGCCAGTGTTGGGGTCGGTAAATCGCGCCATGATCGCATAGTCCCGATAGTTGTCGAAAGCCATTTGCGCGCCACGGTCGGTCATCCAGCGTGTCTTGTCCGGCGCCGTACTGTCCACAATCCACTGGTGCGTCATGTCGGCGTCGCTTGCAAAGTGGTAATGCAGCGGATTGGTCAGGCGCAGTGTCCACACGTTGTCGTAGGCGCCCACAAAGACCGCAGGACCGCGCTGTAGGTCGTCAAGGCCCGTGGCTCCCTCGCCCTTCAGCGCGTACTGCTTCCCGCTGGATTGCAGAATGCCGGCCACTTTGACGATTGCGCTCAGGTCGCCGATCCCCGGCGACGTCCTTGCGTTCTTTGGCACATCCTGATAATAGGGGAGATTGCTCGGGTTAAGCAGATTGACCGCGAAGTTGTTGGGCTGTTCGGGAACGCATAGCAATACCGGCCCGTTGGAGCTTAATACCGGCTGCCAGAAGAAATCGACCGCAGCGCGGTTGGCCCGCTGCCAAAACACGACTGTGCCCCACACCAACAGCCCGGCAGCGGCCACCCCAACTGCCGCCAGCAGCCACCAGCGGCGAGCTTGCGTAGCCGGCGCTGGCACATGCTCCGGCGTGCCCGCTGGAACCGCAGCGATCTCCGGAAGCCCATGAATGCTTCGGCCCTTCGGGCTGTGAAACTGAGGAATATACGATCCCGACGGCAGAGTGATGCGCAGCTCCTCGTCGTGCGCGGAATCCTGATAGTACTGCGCCACCCGTTTGCGGATCTCCGCAGCCGTCACCCGCACAATAGGGTCAAGGGCGGTGTCGTAGCTGGCATCCTTCCCGAATATCTCAATGCCCAGGGTCCGTTCCTTTATGTCGTCTACTTCCCCGGCCAGAGTGTGTTCTACAACGAAGCGCAGGAAGTTGGGAAACCTCTTACTGTGGCTCAAATACGGACTTGCCAGAAGGCGCTCCAGTTGTTCGCCGATTGCTTTCTGGGCTGTTTCGCTTAGACATCCCTTGCTGTGCGCCTTTGATGAAACGCTCATACCGCTCTCCGGCTCGAAAAAGCCATTGTACCCCTCCCTCAGCAAATTTTCTGCTTTCTTGCGCCGCAGAACGCAAATAATTGAAACGAAAGGGAGCTATAACGCTGACAGGATAAGAATTTACTCCTCCTTTCGGTAAAGACCCTCACCATTCTGCCGTAAGGAGCTTATCAACCCTTCGATTGACCTGCCTAGAATGACCTGCAATTTGAAAACCCGATCATGGGAGACTCTCCGAGCCATGCGCTGAAGTCGTGGACCGGTTCTGCTACGCTAACACGCACCCTGGTAAAGATTGCGGGGCAGGCTATGCGCAAGACGTATGCCTTAGCGAGTTACTTCAATAGCCAAGGGGATACCAAAAAGGGGATCCAGCTCTACTAGGAGGAAGGAATGAAGGGAAAGAAGTTTCTGTTGTATTGGAGCGGAATCGTGGTTCTGCTCATTATGGGGGCGTGCTGTACTCGAGGAGCGTATGCCCAAAACACAAACTCCGGCGACATACGGGGTACCGTTACTGACAATACGGGAGCGTTGATCCCAAGCGTGAAGGTCACGGTGCTGAATATCGACACCGGCGTATCGAAAGACTACGTCACCAACCAGGATGGCCTGTACGACACGTCCTCGATTGTGCCTGGACACTACACGGTCACCTTCACCAGGCAAGGTTTTGAAACGTTGGTGCGTGGTCCGGTCACGCTCAATGTTGGCTACATTACCGTCGACGCAAGTCTGAAGGTCGGTTCGACCACGACGCAAGTGACAGTCTCAACCGACGTGCCCCTGCTGCAGACCGAATCGGGCAGTCAGACCGTGACCTTGGAATCGAGACAAATGGCGGGATTGCCCCTGGTCAACCAGGACTTCGCAAAGTTCATGATCCTGCTCCCTGGCACTACGGGCTCGGCCTCGAACGCCCCGACGACGACGAATCCGGGGATGGTGGCTGCCGCGGACGGGAACCTTCCCTACACCAACATCCTCAACGATGGCGTTTCGATGGTCGCCGGCCATAGCGACAACGTGAGCAGTGTGGGAGAGATGGATTCGATAGGCGAGATGCAGATCTCCGAGTCCTCGTTCTCGGCGGAATACGGTGTTGGCGGCTTGGTCATCAACAAGATCACCAAGAGCGGGACCAGCAAGTTCCACGGAGACGCTTACGAGTACGCTCAGAATAACTTCTTCAATTCCCGTGTGCACAACTACAGCACCGGTCCGAAGCCGGCAGTTCCGGTTCTTCACTACGACGACTTTGGCGGCGCTATCGGCGGCCCGATCCTGAAGAAGAAGATGTTCTTCTTCTTCAACTACGACCAGATTTTGCAACACGGTGGGGCCAACACAAGCCTTCAAACCATTCCGACCGCGGACATCATGGCCGGCGACTTTTCATCGATTACGAGAACGCTCTACGACCCAACGACTCAAACCATTGCCTACGATTCGCTGGGCAACCCCTATCCGGTGAGAGAGTCGTTTACATCTGAATACGGCGAAACCGGCGCGAACGTGAACACGATACCCTCCGGCATGATCGATACGGTGGCTAACGCCGTCCAGGCCTACTATCCGACTGCTACGAGCCACCCATCCTTCGGAACAATCGAGCCTGGAACTGTAAACCCGACCACCGGCGTGCTTCAGAACAACTGGTACACAAGCCTGGCGAATACCAACCCTTTTAGATCGTACACTGGCCGTCTGGATTATGACGTCACGCCGAACAACAGGATCACGTATTCCATGTGGATGCAGGCAAATCCTACTCCCAACCTCAGCAACCTCACGGCCTGCCCGCTGGGTTGCCAGTTCGGATTTGCGAATCAAGATACCTATGAGGTTACGGATGTGTGGAATATTAGCCCGTCCGTGATCAATGAAGCCAGAATGGGTTACACCTGGGCCATCTCCGACTACCCCGATTCCGCCTTGAATCACGGCTATGCCGCCAATGTCGGCTGGCAGTTTGGCAAGGCCGACCAATTTCCCAGCATCAGCGGTTTCTCGGACTATTCGGGGATCGGCCCGGCAAGCAACTCGGACTACAAACAGGGTAACTTCGATCCGTCGGATGTCGTGACGATGATCCGCGGCAAGAACGTCCTTCACTTTGGCGGAGAGTTGTTGTTTTTCCGTGAGGACGACACAAATTGGGGTAACATCAACGCCGGAAGCATGAGTTTCGACGGTAGGTACACGACGCAATGGACCGTTTCGAGCGCCAATTGCCCGGCAGGCACGCCGAGTGGGGATACATGCGCAGCTCCCAGCAGCGGGACCACCGGCTTCGGTTATGCCGACTTCCTGCTCGGTCTCGCGAACAACTGGAACGCCGCCATCTCGCCGGAGTACGGAGCGCGCATGAAGGACCCGGAGATGTTCGTTCAGGACGATTACAAGCTACACCGTAACCTCACCGTCAATATCGGGCTCCGCTACGATATCAGCCATGGATGGAATGAAATTCATGGCAACGAGATGCTCTTTGACCCGACGGTTGCCAACCCCGCGGGTGGCTTGGGCGCCTTGTGGTTTGGCAACACGAAGGCCAATGGCCGGGCATCCTTGCAGGCAAATGTATTTAGTACGTTTCTCCCGCGCCTGGGATTTTCCTGGCAGCCGCTGGCCAATACCACCGTTCGCGGCGGCTTCGGCGTCTACGACCATATCATGACCCTCGACAACTACAGCGTCGGTCTGGGCAACGCCTTTGCCGGCTCCGGCAACATCAGCGATACGACCAGCGGCATCACGCCTGTCGTGCAGCTTGATGGAACAGGCACGATCTATGGGACCACCACTCCGCTGCCCTACGTGTCGCCTAACGGAAATCCGGCTGCCCTCAATGGCCAAAGCGTAGGCTATAGCCCATTCCACACACCGATCCAGAAGATTTACGAATATAACTTTGCCGTCCAGCGGCAACTGCTCCCAAATTTAGTGGCCCAAATTGCCTACGTGGGGAGCCACAGCTGGAACCTTCCCGTCTCGAGCGACCTCAATGCGGTGCCTGCGACCAAACTTTCGGCCAACGACACAATGTATCGTCCCTACCCGCTATTTGGGAACCTTAGCTCAAGCACCGCGAGCGTGGACGGCGTCGCCAACTACAACTCGCTCCAGGCCGAGATTACGCAGCGCGTGACCGCGGGTCTGAGCTTCAGCTTCAACTATGTCTGGTCGCAGTTTCTGGACGATGAGGACAGCGCGGGATGGTGCTGCCAGGCGGGATCTAGCGCCTATCAGATACCCAACGACTCCGCGGCCAACTACGGCAATTCCAACTTCGATATTCACCAAGCGTTCAAGGGCTTCGCGGTCTATGAACTGCCCTTTGGCAAAGGCATGAAGTTCCTGAACAACAATTCGGCGGCGGATGCAGTGATTGGCGGCTGGCAGCTTAGCGGCTCGTTGGCCATCCTTAGCGGCAGTCCGTTCTCTGTATATGCCGATGGCAATACTTATAACCAAGCCTCGGGCAGTTCACAATTTCCGAACTGGAATCCCGGAGTCAGTTGGAAGCCGGCACACCGGAGCACCGACGAGTGGTTTAACCCGGCAGCCTTCACGAAGCCCGCGAACGGAACCTACGGGAACGTAAGAAGGAATAGCCTGTACGGACCTGGATGGTATCAGGTGAACCTTACCGGCAGCAAGACCTTCTCCTTGCCTTGGGAAGGCGTCAAGTTCCAGATTCGGATTGACGCGTACAACGCATTCAACCACACGAGTTGGGCGGCTCCGGGGAGTGGGAGTGGTGGCGTTGGTCTGGAATCGCCGGTTGGTGCTACCGCGGGCACAGTTTACAGCGGCCCCACCGTCGGCCAAATCACAAGCAGCACCGTTACCGGCCGTATTGTGCAACTCGGAGGGCGCCTGTCGTTCTAAAACTCAGGACTGACTCTCAGAAGGGGGAGACGGCAGATCATGTTGTCTCCCCCGCTCTTCCTGGCTCCCCGAGACAAGCTGTGCCGGTTGTTCGGATCTCGAAGCTTCTGCATGGATGGCATCATGCTAGGACGCAGGGCCGGTCGCGGATAGCGGCTCGCCGCCGGGGTCAAATAGGAAAGGTGCAACCATGGATCGGCCTAAGTTTCTCCTCCCGATTGGGACGGGAATGTCACACAAATGTTTGCCTAATTCGGAATTATCCACTCGGCAACACCAACTGTAAGCCTGTTCTAAAAGCATGATGAACAAAAGACAAGCCGGTAAAAACCTTACGCTTATGTCGGTGATGGCGCGGTTTTCCACCGAAGAGGCGGCCATTCGGTACTTTGAAGCGATCCGCTGGCCGAAAGGCCTCTATTGCCCGCATTGCGGCAACGCAGACGCTAAGCGCCACTACTCCATAACGGCGAATCGAGCAAAGAAGATTCGCCCTGGCCTGCACCAATGCGCCGAATGCCGGCTGTCGTTCACAGTGCGCCTCGGAACAATCATGGAGGATTCCCACATACCGCTGAACAAATGGCTGATCGGGTTCTACATGATGTGCGCCAGCAAAACCCAGGTATCGGCTGTCCAGTTGCAGCGGCAGCTTGAGATCGGTTCCTATAGTGCAGCGCGGTTCTTCCGTCACCGCATCCGCTTCGCGCTGATGGACCTGTTCCCTAAGAGTAAACTTGACGGCACAATTGAGGCGGATGAAACCTACCTTGGCGGTAGCATTCACGGCAGGGGCCGCGCCTACAAGGGAAACAAGACTCCGCTCGTGTCTTTGGTCGAATGGGATGGACGCGTTCGGCCGCACATAGTCGATGTGGTGACGGGCAAGGCCATCACGCGACTCTTGAAGGAGAGCCCCTCGGATACAGCGTGCCTCAACACGGATGAATCCCCCTTTACAATGAAGCGGGTCGCCACTTTGCAGCGCATGATCTGCTAAACCACAGCGACGAAGAGCATGGCCGTTTCGACCATGAAACTGGCAGACTGGCGGCCACGAATACCGTGGAGTGATTTTTCGGGAACAGCAAGCGCAGCATTGACGGGACTCATCACCACATCAGGGCAGCGCGTTTATCGAATACGCTTAGGTGACTATCGGATTTTGTAAGTGGTCGAGACGATCTCGTAGTTGTGCTCGACATCGACCACAGGAAGGACGTTTATAGGTGAACGCAGAGGCTGTAAAGAACGAATTTCGGATGCCCGCTAAGGAGTTCGACCGGATCATGAAGCGGGCGCTCCAAGCACCCCGCTCCGCCAAGACATTCGGAGGCGGCGAAGAGCACGAAGAAGAAGCGGAGCAAACCCGGCACGCCGCGCCCAAAGTAGACGCGCCGGGGCTGATGCCATGCGTCCCTTACTCATTCAGTGTTGTCAAGTGCATAATCCCCGACTAATTACTACCAGAGCATCGCCAGGGAAAAGTCGCGGCTACGTGCCGAAAAGCACAAAGATCAACAAGGCGCTCCTATCGCCAGAGAGTAATCGGGGCGGTTTGAAAAACGACTGAAAGAACAACTCGCAAACCTGCGTGGCAGGAAGAAAGTCGCAAAGCAGGACCACGCCTGCCGTGGACCAGAGACCAAATGGGGAAATGTCAAATGCATAAGTTGAAACCTTCACAGCCGGGCAATGGGCTGACGCGCCGCCGATTCATTCAGACTTCCACTACGGCTCTGGCCGGCGCGACGCTCCTCCCACCGCTGGTAGCGACGGGCTCGGAGTTGGGCAATGCCGCGCACGCGGCGGCAGCGGCTCCGGCAGCCGGGCGACGGACTATCCGGCTGGATGGCATGTGGCAACTGGCTGAAGGACAGACGGACCAGCGGCCGGCCCAGTTCGGCCGCAAGGTCCCGGTACCCGGCCTGGTCGATATGGCGCAACCGGGCTTTGCCCGGGACACTTTCAAAAACACTAAACGCCGGTTTGGGCCGGAGGATGCGGCCTTGGCGCAACGCTCCTACTGGTATCGGCGCGAGTTCGTCATCGAGGGCGAGGCGCCGGCCGTCGCCACGCTGCTGGTGCGCAAGGCGGCCTATGGCTCGACGGTATATCTGAATGGAACCAAAGTCGGTGAGAGCCTGGCCAGCTTTACGGCCAATTGGTATGACGTGCGGGACGCCTTGCGCGGCGGTGGCGCGACCAACGAACTCCTCATCCGTGTGGGCGCCTCACGCGCTTCCCTGCCGCCGTCGGTTCCCACGGGCTGGGATTACGAGAAGGAGTACTACATCCCGGGGTTGTTCGACAGCGTCGAGTTAACGCTGTGCGGCACGCCGAACATTGCGCGGGTGCAGGTGGCGCCTGAGATAAAAACCAAAGAAGCGCGGGTGGTAGTACGGGTGGCCAATGCGGGAACCCACACGAGCACACGGCTGAAGTTCGTTGTGCGGGAGGCAAAGTCCGGCAAAGTCGTAGGACGCGCCGAGAGCGAGTTGCTGTCGCTGGCGGCTGGCGCGGACCAAACCGTCGACGTTCGCATCCCCGTCGCCCATTGCCAGCTCTGGTGGCCGGAAAGGCCGTTTCTCTATACGTTGGAGGTAAGTAGCGGTGCGGACAGTTTTGAGACCCGATTTGGCATGAGGGAATTCCGGTTTGAGCCGCGTCACGGCGACACCCCAGGCCGGGCTTATTTGAACGGCAAGCCCTACTTCCTGCGCGGCAGCAACGTCACTCTATACCGGTTCTTTGAAGACACGGAGCGGGGCGGTCTGCCTTGGCAGGAGGACTGGGTGCGGCTGCTGCACCAGCGCTTCAAGGAGATGCGGTGGAATGCGCTGCGTTACTCCATCTGCCAAACACCGGAAATGTGGTACCGCATCGCGGACGAGGAGGGAATTCTGATTGATGATGAGTTCCCCATCTGGGAAGGGGGCCAGCGCATAAACTGGCCTCCAGAGCTGAAGCGGGATGAGTTGGCCCGGGAATACACCGCCCGGATGGAGGAGCGGTGGAACCATCCGTCGATCGTGATCTGGGACGCGCAAAACGAGAGTTTAACCACCGAAACCGGCGCCGCCATCGAGCAGGTGCGCGGCTTGGATTTGTCCAATCGGCCCTGGGACAACGGCTGGAGTCCTTTGGGTTCTCCGACCGACATGTGCGAAGCCCACCCCTACGACTTTCTCAACCCTAAAATGACCCTCGCCAAGGCCCTATCCGACCCGGTGGGGATGCCCTGGACTGACGGGGATTGCAAAAACCCGGACAATCGGAATGCTTATATCATCAATGAATACTGCGGGCTTTGGCTGACCCGCGAAGGGAGACCCGCCAGCAGGAGCAGGGATCTCCTCGCCAATTTGGCGGGGAAAGACGCGCCGCCGGCGAAACTCTATCACCTGGCGGCACGCGTGCTGGCGGCCGAAACCGAGTACTGGCGTTGCCATCGGCAGGCGGCCGGCGTGTTGCAATTCTGCGCCCTGGCCTACTCGCGGACGGATGAGCCGACCAGCGACTGCTGGGTGGACGTCAAGCAACTCATCTGGGAGCCGGAGTTCTACCGTTACGTTCGCGACGCCTTTGCGCCCGTTGGCCTGATGGTCGATTTCACCAAGGAGCGAGTCTTGGCGGGTTCGCAGCCGGCGCAGGTTCCCGTGATCGTGATTAATGATTTGGAGCAACCGTGGAACGGTCCGGTAATTCTGCGCCTGAAACTCGGCGGGCATGTGGCTGAGGAAATCAAGCAGGAGTGCCACTTGGAACCTTGGGGCCAAAGCACTCTGAAGTTCGAGGTGAAGTGGCCGGCCCAGACCGGACCCTGCACCCTGGAAGCCGAACTAACCGGAGCGGACGGACAACCGGTGCGGAGCCTGCGAGACACCCAGCTGGTGGATGCCAGTTAAGTCCGTTAGTGGTGGCTGGATGATCGCCAGCAAACTGACCGGGCCACCTATGCGTGCCGGATGCAGCCCCTCTGCTATACAAAACGAAATCGTTCCCACGTTTCTCCCGGAGTATAATTTGATCGCTATGCCCGCCAAATTTATGTTACTCACACTGTTTTTGCTCCCCCCCTCCATTCTGTCTCTGTGCCAGGCGCCGCCAAGCAACCAGGACCAAATTAATCTTCATTCGCGCATGGCGCAACAATATCTTCAGGAGCGGCGCCCGGACCTGGCCATTCCAGAGTTGCAGAAGCTGGTGGCGCTCAATCCCGGCGATGTGGATGCGCGGTCCAATCTGGGCGTGCTGCTTTTCTTCCGCGGCGATTATAAGGGCGCCATTCCGCAACTTCGGGCAGCTCTCACCCTGCAGCCGGGCTTATCGAAAACTCAGGCATTATTGGGCCTCGCCGAGGAGCAAACGTTCGACCTTGTCGATGCGCGGAAGGACCTGGAAGCATCCTTCCCCGCAATCCAGGATAGGAAGTTCAAGATCGAGGTGGGATTGGACCTGGTGGGTCTTTATACAGGAACCAGCGACTTGGATCAGGCAGCTGGGGTGATCGCACAGCTGACTAAGGCATCCCCTGACGATCCGGAGGTGCTTTATGCCGCTTACCGCGTGTATGGGGATCTTTCCGGAGCGTCGATGCTACGGTTATCGGTGGCAGCTTCCGACTCGGCGCAAATGCACCAGGTACTGGCCCACGAGGAGATTCGGGAAGGAAACACGAACGCCGCAGTTGCGCAGTTTCGCAAGGCGATTGCAATCGATTCCCGGCTACCCGGCGTACATTTCGAATTAGCCGAGTTATTGAACACGTCGCAGGACCCGGTCGTGAAGAAGGAGGCGGAAAAAGAATACCGCTCTGCATTGGCCATAGATCCCGAGGACGAGGTCGCGCTCTCAAGGTTGGCAGATATCGCCGTACAGAGGGGAGACGTGCAGGAAGCTTATCAAGAGTACACCCAGGCTGTGGCAATACGGCCAGCCGATTCCGATGCCAAGCTAGGTCTTGCCAAAGTACTTATCGTAATGAATCAGCCCGATAAGGCCCAGACGCTTCTGGAGGAGACGGTTCAGCTTGATCCCACAAATGCGACTGCTCGCTATCGCCTGGCCACGTTTTACCGGGAAAAAGGCCGCATGGACGATGCGAAGCGGCAGTTAGAGCTTTATAAGAATCTGAGGGCAGAGAAAGATAAACTACGAGCCGTTTACAAGGATTTGCTGATACAGCCGTCTGAAATAAAGGCAGACGTACCTGATGAAAAATAGCATAGGACCGGAAAACGCAACTAGAGCAAAAATGACACTGCGGACCGGGTTGCGCATATTCCTGGCCGTGCTGGTCATCCTGCCTGGAAACGCAGCACTCATGGGCCAGATGGGAACTCCTACACCTCTTCCCGCCGCGGAGCGGGAAAAAGCGGAAGCGGAACGGAAGGCAACCGGGCCACTTCCGGATTACCCGCGGTTAGTGGACATCACCGCTATTACCGGGATCAATTTCAATCACCGATCCGATCCTGAGGCGAAATTCATCGCCGAATCAATGAGCGGGGGCGTTGCGCTTATCGACTATGATCGCGATGGCTGGCCGGATATCTATTTCACCGGCGCGCAGAGCGTAGACATGGCGCTTCACGGCGTCAAGGCTCGAGGCGCTTTGTATCATAACAACCACGACGGCACTTTTACCGATGTTACAGATAAGGCAGGCGTGGGTTACCCGTGCTGGGCGATGGGTGCAGTGGTTGGTGACTTTAACAACGATGGATGGCCCGACCTGCTGATTACCTGCCTGAATGGCGTGGTACTTTATCGGAACAACGGAGACGGGACTTTTACCGACGTAACCAAGGCCAGCGGCCTCGGCAGCGATTCAGGATGGGCGACGGGAGCGGCATTTGGAGACTACGACGGGGATGGCTGGGCCGATCTCTTTGTATCTCATTACGTC
Source organism: uncultured Acidobacteriaceae bacterium (assembly GCA_963808805.1). Taxonomy (GTDB): domain Bacteria; phylum Acidobacteriota; class Terriglobia; order Terriglobales; family Acidobacteriaceae; genus Telmatobacter. Next base: position 432,765 of record CAWEGN010000001.1, read on the forward strand.
GATTTTCATCTCGACAACCTACCCGGATTTGGCTCTACGACCAAGCCATGTAGGTACCTCGGCTTTAATGTGCAGTGCGGACCGCGCGGGCTGAAGGGATTGCCCGACAATCTTTACCATAACAATGGGGACGGAACATTTTCCGATGTATCGAAGCAAGCCGGCGTAGACGATCCCGAGCGCCGGTACGGGCTAACTTCCATCTGGTCGGATTTCGACAACGATGGGAAACTCGACTTATTTGTGACCAACGACGGCGAGGCGAATTATCTCTATCAGGGCGACGGCGCAGGGAAATTCGTCGAAGTGGCCCTTTTGGCAGGCGTAGCGGCAAACGAAGACGGGCTGGAGCAGGCGAATATGGGCGTGGCGTCGGGCGACTATCTGCACACGGGCCGCGTGTCGTTGCTGATTTCGCATTTCGACAGCGAGTACGCCGCTCTGTATCGAAACGACGGAGGAATGAACTTCACCGACACCTCGATCGCTTCGGGTATCGCGAGAGGAACGCAGGGCTATGTGAGCTGGGGAGACGCGTTCGTCGATTTCTCCAACCGCGGTTGGCAGGATCTCTTCCTGGTGACCGGGCATGTTTATCCCCAGGTGGACAAAGCTGACACCACGGCTCGATTTCTGGAACCGAAGCTACTTTTTAGAAACCGGCGCGACGGGACCTTCGAGAACATCAGCAGACGAATCGGACCGGCCGTGCAGATTCCGCAAGTAAGCCGCGGGCTTGCCATTGGCGATCTCTTCAACGATGGAAAGATGGAAGCAGTAGTTGAAAATCTGGTGGGACAGCCGATGATTCTGCGCCCTGTGGGAGGCCCGAAAAACCATTGGATCAGCTTTCAACTGGATGGCGTGAAGTGTAACCGGCTGGCTCTGAATGCGCGCATTCGAGCCACGGCGGGAGATTTGGTGCAGCTTGGCGAGGTGCTGAGCGGTGGAAGCTATCTTTCGCAGAACGACCTGCGCATCCACTTCGGGCTGGGCAATCACGATCGCGTCGACCAGGCTGAAGTAATGTGGCCCGACGGGAAAAAAGAAACACTGACCAATCTGGCCGCCGACAGGTTTTATGTCGTGCGTGAAGGAGCGGGTATTGTTTCGAGCAACCCGCCCGAGCACGTGCCCAACCTTCCATAAGACCGGCAAGCCATCCGCGTCGCACCCACTACGAAGGAGCCTTCCAGATGGAAAATTTTGCACGATATTTTCTCATTCTTCTGCTATCCAGCCCTGCCGGATTGGCCCAAGGCCTCTCCAATAACGGTTTCCGCGACCTGCAAGTGGACGCAGGCAAAATCGCCGGTAATATCCATTCTTTTCAAGGCGTAAACGGCGCGCCCGAGCCGGTAGTGGCGGGACTTCCCAGTCTCGTGCAGCAATACAGGGAGCTGCACGTCAGCCAGGTTCGCACCCACGATTTGATGGGTCCCGCGGATATCGATTCGAAGTTCGTATACACGAACGAGGAATTGACCGATCTGATTCCCGATTCCGCGCAGCGCGCCGGGGTGGTGCGACCTGGATAGCACGCCGCAGGGCGCGCTTTTGGTTACGCGCGCATCAGCTTGCGCTGTAACTGCTCCAGAGTTTGGCCCTTGGTCTCAGGGAAGAATAAGGAGACAACAATCAGTTGGACCACCGTGGCTGCGGCGAAGAAAGCAAACGGCGCGCCCTGGCTGAACTTCGCAGCCAGAATCGGAAACGAGAACAGAACCGTGGTGTTGAGCGCGGAGAGGCTCGCGTTGCCCACGCCCTGGCCCCTGGCGCGAACCGCGTTGGGAAAGATTTCGCCGATGTAAACGTAAACGACGAGCCCCTGAGAAAGAGCAAAGAAGGCCATGAAGGAGACCAACAGCGCCAGCAGCGCGGATTGGTGGCTGTATGAATAGAAGACCCAGGCCACGCCGGAGAGACAAATGGCGGTGCCTATGGCTCCCACAACGAGCAAGCTCTTGCGACCGAAACGGTCGATCATCGCCATGCCGACCAGGGTGAAGGTGAGATTAGTAACGCCGATGGCGATGGCCTGCAAGTCGCTGGAGAGCTGGCTGAAGCCGGCGGCGGTAAAGATAGTGTGCACATAGCTGACAATGGCATTGATGCCGCTCAACTGATTGAAGGCGCCGATGGCGATGGCCAGGAATAGCGGATACCGATACTTCCACTGGAAGACCGGCTCGTGGACAGTGGCATGCTCGGCCTGGAGGGCTGCCTGAATGTCGGCCAGCTCGGCCTTTGGATCAGGAGCGCCCACGAGGGCGAGCACCTGAAGGGCTTCGTCGGTGCGACCGCGCGAAACTAACCAGCGCGGTGAATGGGGAATGCCGAGGAGAAGGATAAGGAAGATGAGTGTCGGCGCCGCAGTGACGCTCAGCATCACGTGCCACTCCAGCGCGCCCAGATTAGCCGAGCGGACAAGGTAGTTGGAGATGAAGCAGACACATTGGCCAACGACCAAGTTGACTTGGAACAAACCCACGAGGCGCCCGCGCCACTGCGCTGGAGACAGTTCGGTGATGTAGACCGGACCTAGCACGCTGCACGCGCCAATGGCCATGCCGCCGACAAAACGGGCGGCGACCAGCATGGGCCAGCTGATGGAGCAAGCGGCAGCCAGCAAAGCGCACAAATAGATGGCCGCGGCCAGACACAGCGCGGCGCGCCTGCCCAGTCTTTGCCCAAGAACCCCGGCGCAAAAGCAGCCTAGTATGTTGCCGACCGGAGAGGCCGCCACCGTGAGACCGACGCTTGTCGGGCTGAGGCGATAGAGCCTCGTCACAGAATCGATGATTCCGGAAATGACAACAACATCGAATCCGTAGAGCAGGCCGCCGAGGGCGCTTGTTAGAGTGGCTTTAATCAGCCTGGAGTTGGGTCGCATCGTTCCCGGTCCTTCAATTCTCAAAAAATGCTACAGAGTGCCGTTGCAGGAGACAAATCCTCCGAGGTCAGTTCCAACGTGGCTTTGGGGCGTCCTAGAGATAGGGTCCAAGCTATCCCAATCCGGCCACTATGGCAAGTTATTTATGGACTAGACGCACGTAACATGAACCGAGCGTGAGGGAACCCCAAGACTCAGACAGCAACGCACTACAAGACGGTAATCAATTCAACCGAAGTACATCCTGCTTCACGCGCATTCCTCCCAGCTTCCGAACTCTCTCGCGGCGTCGGTCATCGCCTGAACATTTTCAGGCGGTGACGTGGACATGACCAGACATCCGGGGCAAAGCACGAATCGCGCATGGCGCAGCTTGGCGGATTCGATTACCTCACGGCACTTTTCCTTGACGAAGCTGGGGGTGCCGGAATAGAGAACCGACGAAGGATCGATATTGCCAAAGACGCAGCAGCGGCCGGCAATAATTCCAAACGAGCGATTCATGTCATTGTGATGATCGAGTTCTAACACCTCTGAACCAGTGGATACCATATCTTCAATGATATGGTTTGAACGGCCGCAAATATGAAGCGACAGAAGGCCCCCGCCGAGTTGTTCTTTATACCGCCGCTCGAAAGGTTGCGAAAATCGGCGGTACATAGCTGGTGAAATCAGCGATTCGCCCGATAGGCCATCTCCGATGGATGTGATATCTGCTCCCGCGGCAAGTTGAGCTTTTGCAAAAGCCACACCGGCAGTCCGGCAGATATCCAATCCGGCAAAGATGTCCTCTTCAGGTTGCTCAATAAGGTCCATCATTAACATCTGCGGATCTCGCAGGAGGCCGAGCAAACCAAATGGACCTTGGTCAGCCCGCCCCATGATGGCATAATCATCTCCTACAATGCGCCGCAGAATGCTTGTCGTTTCCAGCCACAAAGGCAAGCGTCCATCCCGCTGCGGATCGGGGATTTTAAGGTGAACGGCTTCCTGAATGGATTGAAGCGGCGACTTGACAACCCGTGCGGGCTCGTCCCCCGGGAATGTGATCGTTGCCCCCATTGCCTCGGCTAGTGTGCAGGTATCAAAGTCTATGATGATACAGTCGTACCCAAAGTCATGCGCAGTGTCCGCCAGAGCCTGTGCGGCCTTTTCGGGATGATAGGCAAACTCCTTCATGCTCATCCCAACATGCCTGGCTGCAAAGGCGAAGTTATGCTGTGCCACTGGAACCCGGTCGTGCGGCAATCCGTTAATCGCAGCAAGCGTTCGCTCTCGAGAATTCATGGCTCTCCCAGTCGGAAGCTAAAGTGCAATTTTGATTCAACATGCATCATACATCCAAAACCAGAATAAGCGCCCGCCAAAAAGCTTGCGAATTCCGATGTCATCCACTGACCAGCATATTGTTGAAAAAACTTTTGATTGATGATTCGAGTCCTACCGCGTCCGCCATAAACACTCGGGAATTAAGTTGCGTCGGCCCTGGCGCACGCGCTCAACGCTTTGCATTTCCCCCGATTCCACAATACAATCTCACTCAATATGAGCCGTACAACCAGCAGCCCCGCAGTTTCCCTCATCCGCTCCGCAAAGGAGCCTTACAGATGAAGAGTTTTTCCCGTTTTTCTCTATTACTCTTGCTGCCTTGCTTAGCTGCATTCGCCCAAAGCCCTGCGCGGGAGGGTTTCCGCTCCCTGCATGTGGACGCCGGCAAAGTAATCGGCGAGATACGCTCGTTTCAGGGGTTGAACGGCGCTCCCGAGCCGGTAATGGCTGGGCTTCCCAGCTTGGTACGGCAATACAGGGATCTGCGCATCAGCCAGGTTCGCACTCACGATCTGATGGGTCCAGCGGATATCGATTCGAAGTTCGTATACACAAACCAGGAATTGACGGACCTGATTCCCGATCCCGCGCAGCGCGCCGGGGTGGTGAAGGCGGGCAATGCGAGCATCATCTTCCCCGACATGAGCGCCGACCCCGAAAAGCCCGAGAGCTACAATTTCGGTCCGACCGATAAGGCGCTCGCCGCCATTCGAGCCAGCGGCGCGGAAATCTACTATCGCGTGGGACGCAGTTATGGCGCCGACTTTAGCCCGCCAGCCGATTTCGACAAGTATGCCGACGTGGTGAAGCACGTTGCCATGCATTACAACCAGGGATGGGCAAACGGGTTCCACTACCAGATCCGCTACTGGGAGTTCTGGAATGAGCCGGAGGGCTTCTGGACTGGAACTCCGGAACAATTTTATTCTCTATACGAGAAAACGGCGCGGGCCTTGAAGTCAACCGATCCCACGCTCAAAGTGGGCGGCAACGGTCAGGAAGATCCTTACGGCGATACACCTTACCGCGAGGGCTTTTTCGATTACTGTGCCGCGCACAAGTTGCCGTTGGATTTCTACTCCTGGCACCACTACGCCAGCACCGAAGACCCCTACGATGCGGTTCGGCTCGCCAGGCAAATACGCGGCGTCCTTGATGCACACGGGTTTCCCAAAGCGGAGAGCATTCTCTCGGAATGGAATTTAAAGGCCGATTATACGAAAGCCGCTAAGGCCGAACTCGAAAGCGCGCACAACGCGGCTTACGTCGGCGCGGTTCTGTGTTACGGTCAGGACGCTCCCCTCGATAAGGCGCATTTTTACCGCGGCGACGCGGCCTGGATGGGACTCTTCGATTTGCAGGGGCAGTATTACAAGACTGCTTATACGTTCGAGGCCATGGGAAAGATGCTGGATACGCCGCAGAGACTTGCGGTCGAGGGCACAGATACGTTCGGCTTCGCTGCGCTCGCGGGCCGCTCCACGGATGGCAAGACCGTGCAGGTATTCATCGCCAATTACGCGATTCCGGAGAGCATGCTTGCGAAGATGCATACTCCCAGCGTCCAGAAACCCGACTCGCGGGGCCATATATGGCTTCCACACCGCACAGATATCGTTTACCGCGATAACGCCGGTTACGATCTCACGGTGAGCAATTTGCCCTGGGGCAAAAAGGCGTTCAGTCTCAAGCGTTACCGGCTAAGCGCGACCCAGAACCTGGAGCTGGTCGAGAGGAGGTCCGGTAACGGCGGCAGTGTGAGGTTGTCCCATCCGCTGCCCACCGATACCATCGAGTTGATCGTGCTGGAGTGCAAGTAGGCACGACGCGCGTGTCGTGCCAGGGAGGACCCCGGTTATCCGCCCCCCGCGCAGGCGCAAAATCGGTTCCACCAATTCCCGCTGTTCGTCTGTGAGTTCCCAACGGCCAGCCATTCCTGTCCGCGGACAGGCCTTGAGCAACTCCAGTTGCGCAGAAATCCGCGCATGAAATGTTTATGAGATGGGCCCTGGTCATTCATTGATGAACCGAAATAATTGCCCTAGCAGTCGCGCCAATTCACTGTTCTTAGTTTCCTTTAGCTGCCAAATCGTCTAAACTGTGATGAAGACAACGTCATAGTCTAAACTGTGATTGAGACGCCGTCTTGTATCATTTCTGTATGAGCTCCTACCCTTCTCAGATTGCAATGCATACAATGCCTCCATCGATTGAAATTGTTCACCCCGAAGCCTCTGGCGAAGTGAAGGTCGTGTTGTTCGACTTCGACGGGACGCTATCGCTGTTGCGAGCCGGTTGGGCGGACGTGATGGTCCCGATGATGATCGAGGAGCTGGCCGCCCTCAAAACCGGAGAAAGCGAAGATCAGTTACGGCAGATTGTGCGCGAGTTCGTGGACCGCCTGACGGGAAAGCAAACCATCTACCAAATGATTGAATTAGCGCGGCAGGTGGAGCTGCGCGGCGGCACGGCCGCCGAACCTCTCGTGTATAAACGCAGATACCTGGATCGCCTGCATGTCCGCATCGCGCACCGGCTGGAGGAACTGCGCTCGGGAAATGCCCCGCCAGAGAAATACCTGGTTCCGGGTTCGATGGAACTTCTCAATGCGCTTCGCGAGCGCGGTCTGCGCCTTTACGTGGCCAGCGGCACCGACGAAGAATACATGCGCCGCGAGGTGGAGCTGCTGGGCGTGACCGAATACTTCGATGGCGGCGTGTTCGGCGCTCTGGACGACTACAAGAGCTTCTCGAAGAGCATCCTGATTGAACGCATTCTCTCGCGCTCGGAGTGCCATGGCCGCGAGATTCTCGGTTTCGGCGATGGCTACGTGGAGATTGAAAACGTGAAAACCGTGGGTGGCATCGCTGTGGGAGTGGCGACGGACGAGGGCGAATGCCTGGTGGTGGACTCGTGGAAGCGCAATCGACTGGTCGGCGCCGGAGCGGACTATATTGTGCCGAACTTCCTCGATCAAGTAGCATTGCTGGGAAGGATTCTGAAACCATGAACTCGCGCTACGCCCAAGGGCGTGATGAAGGGCCGAGGGCGGGTGCAGTGATTCCTTCAGCCGCGATCGCAGTGCGGTCTTTCCGGTACTGTGGCGGGCGTTAGGAGCGCGGATATGACGAACGAAGAGATTCTGGCAGCCATTCCCAAGCTGTCGGCGCTGGTGGTGGGCGACGTCTGCCTGGACCGCTGGTGCCGCTACGAACCGAGCTATTCCGAGCCGTCGCGCGAGACAGGCATCCCGCGCGTGGCTGTGGTGGAGTACGAGCGCACGCCCGGCGCGGCCGGCACTGTGGCTTCAAATCTGGCGGCGCTGGGCGCTGGGCGCGTCGAGGTTTTGGGCGCCGTGGGAGCGGACGGACATGGCCACGAGCTCGAACTGGCGCTGGCTAAGCGCGGCATCGGCTCCAGCCTGGTGCGCGACGAGACCGGTCTGACCTTCACCTATACAAAGCTGATCAATCGCGCCACCGGGATCGAGGATCTGCCGCGAGTGGATTACATGAGCGCGCGCGACCTGCCGGCCGAGGTTGAGGCGCAGGTGGTGCGGCGCTTCGAGAGCCTCGCTCCGCAGTTCGATGTTGTGCTTGTCTCCGACCAGATGGAACTCGCCTCCGGCGGTGTCGTGACGGCGCGGTTGCGCCAGGCGATCGCGGAGTTCGCCGCCGCTCATCCCGAAATACCGGTGCTCGTGGACTCGCGTAAGCGCGGCGAACTGTTCCGCAATGCGCTGGTGAAGCTCAACGAGGACGAGGCCGCGCAGGCTTGCGCCCGGATCGGCGCGCCGGGGGACTATGAGGCGCTGCGACGCCATATCGGCAATGCCGCGCTGATGGTGACGCGCGGATCCGAAGGCGTTTCCATTATCACCGCGCAGGGCGCGGTGCAAGTGCCCACCCGGCCCGTGGCCAACCCGGTAGACATCTGCGGAGCGGGCGACAGTTTCCACGCCGGCGCCGCGCTGGTGCTGCGGCTCACCGGCGACGCCGTCGCCGCCGCGCGCTTCGGCAATCTGGTCGCGTCGATAACGATTATGCAACCCGGTACCGGAGCTGCGACGCGCGATCAAGTGCTGGCGTTGTGCCGGCAGGAGGTTCACTCGTGAATTACTTTGAGGACTATCGGCAATCCCTGGAAGGCGTGCTTCACAAACTCGATCTGCAGGCGGTTCAGACTGCGGCGGAGTGGTTACGATCGGCCCGCGATGAGGGGCGGCAGGTCTTCGTCTGCGGCAACGGAGGCAGTGCTTTCACCGCGTCGCATTTCGCGACCGATCTCGTCAAAGGCGCCAGTTATGAGCGCGCGGAACGTTTTCGGGTCCTGCCTTTGACGGACTCCATGGGGACGATCACCGCTTATGCCAACGATGTCGGCTATGAGGTGGTTTTCGAGGAGCAGTTGAAGAACTTCGCCCGCGCCGGCGATGTGGTCATCGCCATCAGCGGCTCGGGTAATTCCCCAAATGTTCTGCGGGCAATCGAATATGCCAATCGCATCGCGTGCCGCACCATCGGGTTGACCGGGCGCGACGGCGGCCGTCTTGGCAGCCTGGTGCAACTGAACATCCTTGCTGCGAATCCGCATATGGGACGCATCGAAGATATTCACATGTTCGTTTGCCACATGCTCGCGTATTCCTTTATGGAAGACGGCTGCAAATCCGCGTCCCACTGATGGGATTTATAGCGGGTCTCCCGCAGGTGTAAACCAAGGCACAATCGCAAGGTGGCTTTTTCATCAAGAGAAAGCCGCCTTGAGTTCTGTCCGAAATGGCTCATAGTTGCAGGAAAACCGCCGTAAGGTTCCGCTCTTCCGCATCCGTTCGATGCGGATTGCGTTTTCACACGGATGCCCCGATCGTTTGCCGTTATTGCGATGTTGCGCCGGAAACCGACGGGACTCCCCGACCCCTATTTCGACTTTCGGCGCCTTCATTTCGATCGTCGAGATCGAGGAGCAAATCACCGTTGTTCTTACTTTGAATGGATCGCCGTCTCTACGCTCTTTCCCGTGTACTCCACCACGGCATCCGCTCCTGAAGAAACACTCTCGCCCACGCCATGCCCTGGGCCTACCAGAACAACGCGGAACTTTCTGTGCTGTGCCATCCCCGCGAACGAGCCTACCCGGTCGCCCAGAGTCAGCGTTCCGGCCGCCTCGTTCCAGTGCATCGGAATCACCGCATAAGCGCCCTGCTCGTACCGGTAGCTGTCGCCCTCATCCTCATAGAGATTGAAGGAGCCATCCGCGCCCCGGTAGATCCGCAACTCAATGGGATCGTCCGGCTTTTGACCGGTATACTCGATCTCCGGTCCCAGAGGCACAATCGATCCGGCGCGTAGAAACAGCGGCAGTTTCTCGATCGGAGCATTCACCTCGAGATCCTGTCCGCCCTGGACCTTCTCACCGGTCCAGAAATCGTACCAAGCCTCCGCCCTGGGCAGATAAACATCCCGCTTTAGAGCCCCTTCCTTCCAAACCGGACTGACCAGGAACGCGGGGCCGAACATATACTCATCGCCGATATCCCACACCTTATGGTCGGTGCGCCAATCCATCACCAGCGGCCGTTGCATCGTATAGTCTTCGTGCGTCACCTTCCACGCCAGCGAGTAGATGTACGGCATCATGCGGTAGCGCAGCCGGTCATAGGTGATCAATACCGGCTCAACCTTGTCGTAGGTCCATATTTCGTTGTGGTCGCGATGCCCGTGGGTCCGGAACAGGGGGCAGAATGCGCCAAACTGGAACCAACGCGCGTAAAGATCCTGATACTCGGGCGTGGTCATCGACGCGCCTCTGTACAAAGGAAAGTACCCTGCAACATCCGTCGTCCAATAGGGCATTCCGCTCAGCGCGAAGTTCAGCCCCGCCGCAATCTGGTGCTGGAATGCCCAGTTGGTGGGGTAGCTATCGCCGCTCCACACGGCAGTCCCGATCCGCTGCTGGCCCAGAAACGCCGAGCGCGTCAGCAGCATGACCCGCTTTTCCTCCGTGGCCTGCTTCCAGTGCTCTGCAAAGCCGCCGGTATGCAGCAGAGGAAACACATTTGTGTACATGGCGCCGTTGCCGATCGCCACTTTTTTGTCGAACAGCACCGCATCGGCCTCGTGCGGAGGCGCATCCGGTTCCGAGGCGTCCAGCCAGAATGAATCCCAACCTTGAGCGAGCAAAGGCCCGGAGATCGTCTTCCATAAGAAATCCCGTGCCGCGGGGTTGGTCCCGTCATACTCGTGGGTTGCCGGGGAAATCTCCCACCCGTTTGCCCGCAACGTCTTAAGATTGACCGAGCTGTCCTCGTAGAGCCCCCACACCGAAATCATCGTGTGAACGTGCTCCTTATGCAGTTCATTCAGCTCCGCCGCGACATCGGGATAGTTCGCGTTGAAAGTCCCATCCCCTCGCGCCGTCCACCAGCCTCCGTCCTGCACCATGCAGTCCAGCGGAATATGTTCCGTCCTGTAACGCTTGGCGACCTCCAAAAACTCGGCCTGCGATGTGTAGGAGTCCTTTGACTGAAGGAATCCGTAGGCCCACTCTGGAAACAGCGGCACGTGCCCCGTCATCTGGCGGTATTCGTGGACGATTCCGTCCATCTCCGGCCCGTAGAGGAAGTAGTAATCCAATGCGTTTTCAGACATTGAGGTAAAGCTTAACGCCGGCGGATACCGGTCATCGACGTAGGTCAGCGATGCCGTATTCCACATCAGCCCATAGCCCTTATTGGATACCAGCACCGGTATGGCAACGTCGCTATTGTCCTGCCCCAGCTCCACCGTTGCGCCACGATAGTTGAACATTCCGTTTTGATGCTGTCCCAGCCCGTAGAACGCCTCCGTTACATCCGGCCTAAACCGGTCCTCCACGGTGAGGGTCTTCTCCCCACTGAGTACCACCGGCTGATAGGTACGCGGCTCCGCCGGCCACTCCAGCAGCAGCACCGTCCCATCGATTGTGGAGTAGACCAGATTGCCGGCCTTGTTCTCGAGCTTCACGCGAAGTTTCGCCGTGGTCAGCGAAGCGCCGTCCGCATCCTGCGCAAAATCGAACTTGGCGCCCGGACACACTGTGGACTTGTCCAGCATCCACGGCTGGGCCGGCGATGCGCCCTGCGCCGCTGTATCGCCCGGAGCCGCTACGATATGCACCACCGAATCGCTGCATACCGTTACCTGCAGCGTCTCGCCGTTGACCTTAGCCACAAATCCACCAGCATCAGGCTGCACACTCAGCACCGCATTTGGCTGCACAGACAACGTAGGCACCGGGGCCGCGTTCTGGGGCGCCGCAGCCCGAATGTTCGCGGGGAGCAGACTCAAGGCAACCACTCCCAGTGTTGCAGCTAGTCTTTTAGCAAATAACGACCACATTGAACAGCTCCTCTTAGGCGGATTTGGCACAACTACGCTTCGGATTCCTGACCCATAAATGTCTGCAAAATTAGCTCAAACGATTTTAACTCAATAGACCGGTTCGCCTTGTTTATCAGGGATCTCGGGATCGTCGGGGGAAAATATCGTGCGCACGCAGGTTGTCTCGACGAGGCAGTGTTGCGCCGTTTGAAAGACCATCCGCCACGGGAGCAAGGCCGCTGGGCCGCGAATGACAGCCGGAGGAGGCCTATACAGGCTTACGTGGAAGGGATTTGGCCGTCCAGCGTCCGCCGGGCAGCTTCGTTGCAATGTAGAGAGTCGCTTTCTTGTTCGCCACGAATCTTCTCCGTTTCGAAAAACCGAGAAGCCGGCGACTGCGGGAATTCGCAAAAAGGAATGGGAGAAAGCTTGTATCTTATCGATTCAAATCCATGGCGGAGAGAGGGGGATTCGAACCCCCGGTACAGCTTTTGACCGTACAACGGTTTAGCAAACCGCCGCCTTCAGCCACTCGGCCATCTCTCCGGTTCCCAGACTGGATTATACCGGAAATCTTGTTCCCGCAGCCCTTCAGTCTTTTCGCTTCCCCGCTTCTGCCGCGCCGGTTAAGATGCACAATGATGCGCTTTCACTTTACACCTTCGCACAGCAAGCTGCTCCTTCTTCCCCTTGTGGCTGCAACCTTCTTCATGGTTTCGGGGGGCCCTACGGCCTCGAGGACATCCTCGGCGGAGCGGGCTTCGGCTTGTCTATTGTCGCCCTGGTGGTGCTGCCCTTCATCTGGAGCCTGCCCACCGCGCTCATGATCGGCGAACTCGCCGCCGCCATCCCCGCCGAGGGCGGCTTCTACGTTTGGGTGCGGCGCGGCCTCGGGCCGTTCTGGGGATATCAGGAAAGCTGGCTTTCGCTCTCCGCCAGTATCTTCGACATGGCGCTTTACCCCTCCATCTTCGTTCTCTACCTCGGCATGTTCCGTCCCGCCCTCACAGCCGGCTCCCGCTCTTACCTCTGGTCTCTGGCTGTCGTTATCCTCTGCTGTGCCTGGAACCTCCGCGGCGCGCCCCGCGTCGGCGATGACTCCGTTTGGATGTCCGCCCTGCTCCTCGCGCCTTTTGCCGTTTTCATCGTTCTTGGATTCTGGCGAGGCATCACGCTCCACCCTGCCGTGCACTGGGGGCCTCCCGCCGCCGGACCTGACTCCAACTCGAGCCTCACCACCGCGTTTCTCGTCGCGCTCTGGAACTATATGGGTTGGGACAACGCTTCCACCGTGGCGCGGGAAGTTGACAACCCCCAGCGCAACTATCCCCGTGCCATGGTCGGCGCGGCTGTGTTTACCGCCGCGGTCTATATACTTCCGCTCCTGGCCATGGCCTTTGCAGGCCTCTCGCCCGACGGCTTTACCACCGGCTCATGGGCCATCGCGGGCGGCGCCATCGGCGGATCGCTGCTCAGCGCCGCCATCGTAGCCGGCGGCGTCATCTGCGGCGTAGGCATGTTCAACGCCCTCATGATGAGCTACGCGCGCCTGCCCATCGCCATGGCCTCCGACGGCATGTTGCCGCGCGTCTTTGAACGCCGCAACCGCCGTAACGTTCCCTGGGTCAGCGTCCTCTTCTGCGGGCTTGGATGGGCGCTCGCCCTAAAGCTCCCCTTCGAAAAGCTCATCTCCATCGACCTGATCCTCTATGGCTCGAGCCTGATCCTCGAATTCCTCGCCCTCATCGCTCTTCGCCTGCGCGAGCCACAGCTCCCGCGCCCCTTCCGCGCCGGCAGCTTCCCCTTCGCGTGCGCGCTCGCCGTCGGTCCGGCCATCCTCATCGCCTGCGCGCTCTTTCTTTCGCGCAGCGAGAAGCTCGGCGACCCCGGCACTGCCCTCGCCAATGTTTCTTCACCTGGCTTTGCTTTGCTGATTGCGCTTCTCGGTCCGCTGCTCTACTGGTTCACCGCGCGGCCCATCGCCCGCCGCCGCGCGCTCGCCGCCGCGCTCACTGCCGAGCCTGCACCGGAGCCCGCTGCCGAATAGCGCCCGCCCTCCGGCCCTCGCGTCAACCGCCACGCTCGCTCGCCGTCGCGCGCCAGCGCACCCACGCAGTTGGGATCTTCCTATCGATGGTTCCTTATGTCTTCCTGTTCCTTGTTCCCTGTTCCTTGTTCCCTGTTCCCTGTTCCCTGTTCTCTGACCACTGCCTTTATAATTTGCTCATGAAGGCGCAAGTCTACGTCACGCTGAAAGCATCGGTCCTCGATCCGCAGGGCCAGACCATCCACAACGCTCTGCGCAAGATCGGCTTCGCCGATGTCACCGCCGTGCGCCAGGGCAAATACTTCGCGCTTTCGCTCGCCGACTCGCTCAGCGCCGACGCCGCGCGCGCCGAAGTCGAGCGCATCGCCCGCGAAGTCCTCACCAACCCCGTCATCGAGGAATATTCCTACAAGATCGAGGAATAACCCGGTCGCCCGGCAAGCGCCGCCTTCCGGTGCCTCCGCTTCGGCCGGTCCGCCTTCCCCTTCCAGCCATCAATCGGACAGAAATTCTGGAAAAATTTACATTCCCGGTTCGGAATTACACGGTACCGCTCGGTCTGTAAGCGCCTTCAATCCTCGCAATTTAGCGATTTCCATAACCTAACCTAAACCGCATGAGCACGATACGGGATTCTCTAGTATCGCCCCTCCTATGGTAAAGCGATTGCTGCAAATTGTGGCAGAAAGTCCTTATCAAAAAAGCCAATCGGATGATTGGTTTTCTGGCGCATCGCTTTTCTGCGCCGCAGGATGGTCTCAAGTGTCAACCACGCAGCTTCAAAGTTGGAACCTGGCAACCGTATCGCCCGCACTCCTCGCGTCCTCCCTACCCTTAAGCAGCGATGTAGCGCCCTCCGCGTCAGCCGCGAACTACGATGACGCCATATCCCCCAGCGCGGAATGGGCATTGGAAGCAATCCCCGCGAGAGCAATCAACGATCTCAGGCGTGTTGTCGCCGGCGTAAGCTACGCCGTGATCATCGAAGGTGCAGCCGCGCTCTTGATCTATGCCACCTGGAATCTCTGGCATCTTCGGTAGCCAATTCCTCTCCGGTCCCATAACTGGTACCGCCTGGCGCGGATCGAGGACTACTCCTACAAAATCGAGGAATAGACCCGGCCACCCGCCGCCGCTTTGAAAGGGCACGACTTTAGACGTGCCAGTTGCGCTCCAGTTTGCTCCACGTTGTCAGTGACCTCGGTCGGGTGCCCCAGATCCCGCTTTTGGGACCTGGGGTAGCACGACACTCGCCAACCCGGCTGGCTGTTCTTCAGAACCCCGCGCTCATCTCCGCCCGCTCCGCCTGCGCCACCTGCGTGCGCGCTACTTCCACCGGCTCGCCGTAGTGCGCGGCCACAATCTCTGCCGCGCGCCCCTCATCCAGATACGGCTCGACCGCGGCCAGCTTCACGCCGGACTCCGCCGCCATTTGCGCCACCTGCGCCTTGCTGGAGATCGACTCGACCAGCGCCAGAATCGCGGTCACGATCGTACCCACTCCCTGAATGGCCGCCAGTGCATGTTGCTGGCTCTTCTGATCCACGATCCTTGCCGCTTGCAACAGCGCCGTGTTCACCTGCTGCTGGAACGTCACAATCTGGTTTTGCAGTTGCGCCAGCACACTGGCCGAGGGATTGGCCAGGTACGCCTTGGCCTGCGCCGCCAGCAGGTTGCTCGCTACGTCGAATCCCACCGTGGACGCGGCGAAAATTGGCGCGTCGGCCGGCGCCAGCAGCGCCGCCGTCGAGTCCACCGTGGCCACAGCGCGCTGCAAGGCCGGCGTCCAGTTCACAATGTTCTCGGCCACGCTGGTGGCTGTGCATCCCTGCATCCACGGCAGCGGGATCAGCAATGCAATCAGCATCCACGCCCCCAGCTTGGCATTGCTGGTTGCTGCACCTGCTTGCTGATTTGCTGACCCGTCCGCCGCGGCGGGCTGGTTCGCTGCCCCTCCCGGATCCTTCGCCAACAGCCCCAGCAGCGCCGTGGCCAGCGCGCCGGCCAGAGTGACCGCTGTGCCGCTGCCCACTTTGCCCAGGGTTACGCCCTGCTGCGACAGAACTCCTGCAACGCTCGCGACCGCGATCAGCAGCCCCGCCGCCGACGTCTTCGGATGATTCCAGATATTCGAGATGAAGTTCATGCAAATGCTCCTTCGAGCCGCGGCTTCCAGCGCGGCATGCGGGGTTGAATTGAATCTGCGATTTTGCGCCGGAATCTTCTCCGGCACACGACCGGCGCGGCCGGCCTGCGATCGAACGCCGGCCCTGCGGATGACGGGCTGGCGCCTTTCGATCTCAAGCCAAAGCCATCCGGTGGCGTTCGCCGCGGCGAGCGCCACCGGGCACGGCGGCCGGTTCTCCGCGATTGCCGGAGAATCGCCGAAAAGCAGCTCTCAAAAGCCTGAATGCCTCCGTGGTTCCGGCCCAGCTTCGGGCCAAGAGCTGCTCCGTGCAGACAACAACGGTCCACCGCTCCGGAACCCGCCGCTGCGGCGGTTCTCCAGCGGCCTTTGTCATCGCCCCCGCTCAAAAACCTCAGCGGGGACAAGCGCGCTGGAGAACCGCCAGGAGGAGGGCGTACTCATTCGCCGAGCGTTGCACTTCCGTCATTTGTCTGGCTATGTATAAGGGTAGGGAATTTACCGCAAATTCCCTGCAAATCGTCGCATGGCGTAAGTTATTGCAAATAATCTAGTTAAAAAATTCCCAAGCGCCGGCCCTCTTGACAAGCCGCGAGGCGTGGCAAAATTTTGCGCGGACTGTGCCCCTGTCCAGGCTTTCCGCGAGGCGCGGAAATCAGAGGTAGCCGAGCAGAGGGTTGAGGCCGGTTTGGGGTCTAAACGGGCCGTTATGGTGCATAAAATCGACGAAATTTGTTGAACGGTTTTGAAATGTAGATGTTGATTACAAAGGAATTAAGCGGAGTTTGCACCGCCCGAGAGGCAGGAAATTTTTTCTTTAATTAATTTCTCCTCTCCGGTTCCGAGCAAAGCTAAAAACACCTTCGGTAATTCCGAATTCAGCTTAGCAAAACGAGCGAATTGATCGGCAAACTTGGCGAACGATTTTTGCGTTGTGTTTTCAGAAGGTTGCGGTGAACCGGCGTGGGTGGCGGGCTTGACATTTCGCGGCGTGCCCGCGAGAGACGACGGGCTAACGCATTTCTCCCAATGGTGTATAGGGGTTCAAGACCGCAAAGTTGACGCGAACCCCAGTGAGCGGCAACCTTCGAACCATTGAGCACTCTTGAGGATTGGGAGAAATGCCTTAAGTCCCCGCCTTCCCTGGTCCCCGATCCCTGTTCCCAGTTCCCTGCTTCTTCACGTATCTCCGCCCCCGCACCTCATACTCCCCGCTCACAACTCGCGCAATCGCCTCGGTGTACGCCTGGTGCTCCTCAACGAGAATGCGATCGGAAAGCGAGTGGGCGTCGTCCGTCTCCAGCACCGCAACCGCCCGCTGCACCACGATCGCGCCGTGATCCAGCTCCTCGTCAACAAAGTGCACCGTGCAGCCCGTCACTTTCACGCCGTAGTTGAACGCCTGCTCCTGCGCGTCGAGGCCGGGAAACGCCGGCAGCAGCGAGGGATGGATGTTGAGAATGCGTTGGGGAAAAGCGGCCACAAACTCTTTCGAGAGCAGCCGCATGTAGCCGGCCAGGCAAACCAGCCCCACGCCGTGCGCCCGTAGGCAGGCGATCACATCGGCGTCGTGTTCCGCGCGCTTGCGGCCCCTGGACTCGAAGACCGCCGTAGGCAGCCCCATCTCGCGCGCTGCGTTAAGCCCCGGAGCGCCGGCCACGTTCGAGATCACCACGGCGATCTCGGCGCCCTTCAGCCGCCCCGCGCGAATCGATTCGGCAATGGCCAGAAAGTTCGACCCGCGGCCCGAAAGCAGAATGCCCAGTCGAAAGGGCCTTCGATCATGCAAAAAGTTCGGCAATGGAAGTCCCGAGTAGTGGAGTTAGCGAAATAAAAGATCGCGGAATGAGCCAGGGGTCCACGACTTAGCATCGACAACTGATCCCTGCTACGTGTACTGCACCCGGCGCTCGCCCTTCACCAAGCGGCCGATCACGTAGAACTTCTCCTCGGCCCGATCCAGCAGGTTCTTGGCGCGCGTAAACTTCGCCGCCGGAATGGCCGCAATGAGCCCGATGCCCATGTTGAATGTGCGCATCATCTCTTCCTGCGGAATGTTGCCCAGCCCGCGCAGGTGCTCGAAGATGGGCAGCACCGGCCACGAGCCGATCTCCACCTGCGCCGTCACCCCCTTGGGCAGGATGCGCGGCAGGTTCTCGGTAATGCCGCCGCCGGTGATGTGCGCCATGCCCACGGTCACCCCCGCCGAGACCAGCTTCTGAATCACATGCAGATAGCAGCGGTGCGTTTTGAGCAACTCCACGCCGGCCTTTTCCCGGATGGCCGTCACGTACTGCGTGGGCCTGTAGCCGCCCACCTCGAACAACAACTTGCGCGCCAGCGAGTAGCCGTTGGTGTGCAGCCCCGTCGAGGGCAGACCGATCAGAACATCGCCCGGCTTGATCCCCGCGCCCGTCACCATCTTGTCGCGGTCCACCGCGCCCACAATAAATCCCGCCAGGTCATACTCGCCGTCGGCGTAGAACCCCGGCATCTGCGCCGTTTCGCCGCCAATCAGCACGCATGCATTCGCCCTGCAGGCATCGGCTAGCCCGCCTACCACACTCGCCACCACTTCCTCGTCCAGCTTGCCCGTCGCCAGGTAATCGAGGAAGAAGAGCGGCGTGGCTCCCTCGACGGCAATGTCGTTCACGCAGTGGTTCACCAGGTCTACGCCCACCGTCTGGTGCAGCCCCAGCTCAAATGCCACCCTCAACTTGGTGCCCACACCGTCCGCCGAGCTCACCAGGATGGGGTTCTTCCACCGCTGCATGTCCAGCCGGAACAGCGCGCCAAAGCTGCCGATCCCGCCCAGCACGTTGCGGTTAAAGGTCTTTTGCGCCAGGTACTTGATGCGCTCCTTGGCGCGTTCGCCGCTGCGCAGGTCCACCCCGGCATTGGCGTAGGTCACGGATTTGGTCGTCGTCTCTTGAGGCACGGCCCGGCTTTCTTTTCAGGAAGATGCTTCGGCACGTATGAGCCGGAAAGCAGAATTCTAGCAGCATTTGACTGCGGCATTTCCCACAAATCGGCGCGCCGCGTTACCGGCCATCCCATACCGGCGGAGATCTGTTCCCGGCGGCCGGGCAACCCCGCCGTGTTCCTGGCCGGCTCCGGGAAGGCCATCCGCAAGCTGGGCTGGAAGCCGCGCTACGCCGAGCTCGACGAAATCGTCCGCACTGCGTGGGTCTGGCGCCGGAAGCGCTACGCGGGATAGACCGGGCCGCTGCGCGGAATCGCGCGGCCGCTAGGCTGCCTTGCTCCCTGTAAAATCACTCCATGCCGATCTCGCGCCAGCAGGCTCTGGATTTCTTCCGCTCCCCCGACCTGATCGGACTGGGATTCGAGGCCGACGCCGTGCGCCGCCGCCTGCACCCCGAGGGCGTGGTCACCTACATCATCGATCGCAACATCAACTACACCAACTTCTGCACCGAGTACTGCACCTTCTGCGCCTTCTACCGTCCGCTGCCCCGTGCCGGCAAGCCCGACCCGCGAAGCGACGAGGGCTATATCCTCGACTTCGAGACGATCTGCGGCAAAATCGCGGAGACTCTGGAGATGGGCGGCACGGGTGTGCTGATGCAGGGCGGCATTCATCCCGATCTCAAGATCGACTGGTTCGAGCGCCTCTTCCGCGGCATCAAAGAGCGCTTTCCCGCAATCTGGCTGCACTGCCTGTCGGCGTCGGAAGTGCTGGCCATCGCCGAGTATTCCTCGCTCGACCTGCGCACCACCATCGCGCGGCTGCGCGACGCAGGCCTGGACTCCATCCCCGGCGGCGGCGCGGAGATTCTCGACGACGAAGTCCGCCATCGCATTGCGCGCCTCAAGTGCGACACCGAAGACTGGGTCAGCGTGCACCGGACGGCGCATCAATTAGGCATGAGAACCACCGCGACCATGATGTTCGGCGTAGGCGAGAGCTTCGACCAGCGCATCAATCATTTTGAAGTGGTGCGCCGCCTGCAGGAAGAGACCGGCGGATTCACGGCCTTCATCCCGTGGAGCTTCCAGCCCAGGCACACGGCGCTGGGCGGGCGCGGCTGGGACGAGGCAACGTCAGTCGAATATCTCAAGGTTCTCGCCATCTCGCGCCTCTACCTCGACAACATCGAGAACGTGCAGGCTAGTTGGGTGACGCAGGGATTGAAGGTGCTCGAGCTCGGCCTGCACTTCGGCGGCAACGACGTAGGCTCGGTGATGCTTGAAGAAAATGTGGTCCGCGCGGCGGGCACGTCGAACTGCACCACGGAAGAAGAGCTGCGCCGCATCATCCGCGACGCCGGATTCAAGCCCGTCCAGCGCGACACGCTGTATAGGACGATGTTCTTGAACTAGCTTTCAGATTCGCCTTCATTACCTTTAGCGGCTCGTCGTATGGGAAACCAAAGGCGCGCATAAAACTCCTCTGCTCCCGGGGTTCCAGGGATTCGGACGTCCTTACGTATTTCCCAAATCAGCTTTGAAATTCTGGCATTGTTCTCTTCGCGAGGGTTATCAGAATTGAAAGAGGCGATGAGCGATTGAAGTGAGGCTAGAACGCCCCGAGAGCCAATCAGGTTGAGTGTATTACATGCTTCGAGGAAGCTCTGTTGGCTCTCAGGGCTCGGATTCGGCCCTACGTTTCCGCTCAACGCGGCTACGAATTCCTTGTATTGCTCATATTTCCACTTCCGCCAGTCAGCTTCTCGCTCTTTCATTTTTGTAAAGAGGTAACTTAAAGCTGCAACGATCACTGCTGCAGCGCCGGCGATCGCTTCGACAACAACAGAGGTATTCACTGCGCTCTACTATACTCGGTTTCCACGTTTGTAGCTTTTATGCTACACTTGCTCAGTGTTCGACCTGATCGTTTACGAGCAAGCGGCGGGCCAGCGCCCGTATGACAAGTGGTTCGATAGCCTCCGCGATAAACGGATGCAATCCCGAATCATAGCGAGGCTCGGTCAAGTCCGGGCCGGGAATCTTGGCGACTGCAAATCGGTCGGTGAGGGGGTCATTGAGCTACGTATCGACGCGGGACCGGGATACCGTATCTACTGCGGTCGATCAGGAGCAACCTTGGTTGTTTTGCTATGCGGCGGCGATAAATCGACCCAATCGCAAGACATCGACCGCGCAAAAGGATTTTGGACAGATTGGAAACGGAGGTGGAGATGAAAGCATATATGGCCGGCATTCCTTATCACGATTGGGAAGTCGAAAAGCTTCGCTCGGATCCGGAACTTGCTGTCGAATGTCTTAAATTGGCCCTTGAGACCCTCGACAACCCGGACGAACGTGGCGGGAGTTTGCTCACGCTGCGTTCTCTCGCTGAGGCCTACGGCGGGCTTGGCGCCGTCGCCGCCAAAGCCGGCATCAGCCGCGAGTCGCTCTACCGCTCGCTCTCGCCCAAAGGCAATCCGACGCTCAAGACGCTGGTCGCCGTATTGAACACCATGGGCCTGCGCCTTTCCGTCGTTCCCAAGCCAAAGCCGGCACGCAAGCGCGCGGCGAAAAAGCCGGCGAAGGCCGTACGCGCCCGTGCCGCTTAAAGGCATCATCCGCGACGCCGGCTTCAAGCCCGTCCAGCGGGATACGTTCAACCGGACGATGTTTTTGAACTGATTGGACCTAGAGGCTGTTTCACAACCACCTCAGATTTCCCGAAAACCTTCCCTCAGTGGCTGAAACCAGCGATTTCCCTGATTCCTTTACGGCACGGCTGAAGCCGTGCCCTTTCAAAACCAGGTTATGAAACAGCTTCTAAGGGCACGCGCGATAAACGAACAGCTCTTGCTTTTCAAGTCCGGCCAGTGGGCGAAGGGCCTTGACGGCGTCACTATCTTATTTGTAAGCTCGTGAGTTATCCAAATAAATCGCGATCCGTTCTTCGCTCTGTAAGTGCTATAGGGCGGAACAGGTCGAATGAAGCCACGGTCCGCCTGGAGATAAAGGGATCGGGCAGTTCGTCACGGTAGAGGAAAGCGTATGAGGATCGAAGGGCCGGCGTTGGCTCATTTGTCGATGTTTGGAATTCTGATTTGTCCGTTTATAACCGGCTGCGGGTCGGGGTCGGGGTCTACGACTACGCCGCCGCCGGTTACAACAACACTGCCTGCTCCCACGTTCAATCCAGCAGCAGGCACCTACGGCAGCTCACAGTCCGTTACCATCGGCGATGCCACCGCGGGGACGACCATCTACTACACAACCGACGGATCGGCTCCCACCACCTCGTCGTCTGTCTACAGCGGGGCGATCGCCGTTAGTTCCACAGGGACATTGGCAGCCATTGCGAAAGAATCGGGCTATACCAACAGTCCGGCAGCCCAGGCCGTTTACACCATTCAACCCGGATTGACTGGGGAATGCACGAGCCCGGTCTGGTCGAGCAGCGCGGCCAACGGCGAAGACGGCTTTGACGAATCCGGTATCTGGTGGGTCGGCAACGACGCCTGGAGCTCTGCCCACGGACCGCAGACAATCTATGCTTGCAATCAGGGGAGCTGGTACGCGGTGTCGACCCAGACGGGGAGCGCAGTCGAGACCTATCCGAACACCGAATACGACATCGGCGGGCGGAACAGCCTGTTCAACCGAGCCCATTTCACAGTACACCTCGATTACGTCAACGTTCTCCGAGGCATTCGCCACCACCAATGGGAATAACTGGGACGCGGCCTACGACCTGTGGATGAACAACTGGGGCAAGGAGGTCATGATCTGGAACCAATGGACCGGAGGCCAGGCGTACTGGCCAGGACTAAGCACTCAGGCGCTCACGCTCGACGGAGTGCCATATCACTTCTACAAGAATGGTTCCGAATTGATGTTCTTCCGCGACACGCAGGTCGCATCCGGGTCGGTGGACATACTGGCTGCGTTGAACTGGCTCGTAGGGCAGGGTCTGCTGAACTCGACCGATGTGCCCACGCAGTTGCAGTACGGCGTTGAGATTTGCGCGACCCCCGGCGACAGCCCCGAGATGTTCCCGGTGACCGGTGTGACGTTCAGCGTGCAGTGAGCCGGCACGGCCGGGCGGCCGGTCCCGTTCTCGCTCACGATAGCGGGTTTCCTGCGGGTGTAGACCAGGGCACAATCGCTAAGTGGCTTTTTCCTCAAGAAAAAGCCACCTTGAATTCCGTCCGAAATGGCTCATAGTTGCAAGAGAACCGCCGTAGTGCCATGACTTGGCGAGCCGGTAATCGAGGCAATATTCAAGCCGCTTGGTTTGCGCCTCCCGGTTGTGCTTCCGCCAAAGCCGGCGCGCAAACGCGCATCGAGAAAACCGGCGAAAGCAGTCCGCGACGCCGGAACGCGCAGGCCGCGACGCCGGATTCAAGCCCGTCCAGCGCGACACGCTCTACCGGACGATGTTCTTGAACTGGACGCAGGCAAACAGGCTATCCGCATCAAAATATGGCTTGGAAAGGCAGGCCGTTCTCAGGCCTGCTGAGCGCGCGGCGGATGCACGATGAGTGGCAACAGAACCGATGCCGCCAGAATTACGGCAATCACGCGCAGACCCCCCATGTAGCTGCCGCCTATCTCCCGCATGTGTGCGATAAGAAGCGGACCGAATGCGCTCGCACAGCCCCAGGCGGTCAACATCAGCCCGTAAATCGGGCCAACATTCGTTGGGCCGAAGCAGTCCGCAACAAAGGCCGGCATCGTTCCCGCGGCGCCCCCGTAACACATGAGGATGACGAACGAGACCAGCGTGAGCGCCGCTGCCGATGTGGTTCCGGGCATGATCCAGAAAAGGCCAACCTGAAGGAGGAACATTAGGGCAAATGTCCGCCGGCGGGTAATGACGTCGGATGCCGTAGCCCACGCGATGCGGCCCACTGCGTTTCCAATGCTGGCAATGCCCACCATGAACCCCGCGTCAATTGCGCTCGTCTTTGCAATCTCGCGAAACATCGGCGCCTCGTGCGAAATGACGGAGATGCCGGCCGAGAGGCTGAGGAAGAGCACAAGCCATAGGGCCCACCATTGCCACGTCGCCAGCGCCTCGCTCACGGTGTAATCCACCGCGCTGCGCTGTGCGGCCTGCGCGGCGCTCGGCGTCCAGCCATGCAGGCGCCATCCGGCAGGAGGATTGTGCATGAAACAGCCGGTCACAATGGTGACGATGAAATACGCAATGCCCAAATAAGCAAAAGTTGACAGCACTCCCGCGCTTTGAATCAGGCGCGTGGCCAGCGGCGCTGTCACCAGAGCTCCAGCCCCAAATCCGCTCACCGCGATGCCCGTAATCAGGCCTCGGCGGTCAGGGAACCATTTCACCAGCACCGCGACCGGAACAATGTAGCCGAGCCCGACCCCAGGCCCCCGATCAGTCCGTACGAAAGATAGAGCCACCACAGCTTGCCCGAGCAAAAACTCGCCAGAAAGACACCGAGGCCGTAGAGGCTCCCTCCCGTCAACGCCACCACGCGCGGCCCCGCCTTTTTCATCCACAGCCCCCCGGCGAACGTCGCCATTCCCACTACGGAAATGCAGATGGTAAACGTCAGCGTCACCTGTGCGATGGACCAATGAAAGCGCTCCATCAGCGGGGTGCGGAACACGCTCCATGCATAGACGCCCCCTAG
Source organism: uncultured Acidobacteriaceae bacterium (assembly GCA_963808805.1). Classification (GTDB taxonomy): domain Bacteria; phylum Acidobacteriota; class Terriglobia; order Terriglobales; family Acidobacteriaceae; genus Telmatobacter. The sequence continues at coordinate 457,123 of CAWEGN010000001.1, forward strand.
GCGGTATCCACATATAGCTGAAGTCTGAGCCATGCACATGCAAGAGCGGTGCAGGCTCGGAAAGCTTCTATATTTCGGCAGTAGCGGGTGCTGAAGCGGCGGAACTGCTTGAGGCGGTTGAAGCAGCGTTCGATGAGGTTTCGTAGTTTGTACAAGGTACGGTCGTAGCTGCGGGGCTGTTTCCAGTGCCGCCTTGGCGGGATCACGGCAACCGCACCCAGGGCTTCGATAGTGGCGACGATCTCGGTCGAATCGTAGCCCTTGTCGGCAATCACGGCTTCGGCCCGTTGGCCTTCCAACAAGCTGATTGCCTGAGGGTATTCCGCAGCCTGTCCAGGTGTGATGCGGAAGGCTACGGGCAGGCCAGTTTCGTCAGCCAGCAGGTGGATCTTGGTGCTCAGTCCACCTCGGGAACGCCCCAGAGCCTTGTCTTCGGAGCCCTTTTTGCGGCCCGTGGCCGCCTGCTGGTGAGCGCGCACGATGGTCGAGTCGATCATCAGGTATTGATTCTTTTTGTCCGCCACAAGGTCGGCGAAAATGCGCTCCCAGACACCCGATCGCGCCCAGCGCATGAACCGCGCATGCACGCTCTTGTACTTGCCGTAACGCTCCGGAAGATCATGCCAACGGGCCCCCGAACGAAGCACCCACGATACTCCGTTGACGAACTGGCGATTGTCCGCTGCAGTACGGCCAACATGCTCCACTCGGCCAGGAAGCGTGTCCTTGATCCGCTCCCACTGCCCTTCGCTCAACTCATATCGACTCGACATGCTACAAGTGCAACAAATCAAACACCCGCTGCAAAGTCTATATGTGGATACCGCCTAGCGCCATCTGCATCAGGAACCCGGCTCCGGCAATCCCCCATCGGCTCTTGTTGGACATCGCGTGTCTCCCAGGCAGTCGGTGTTTCTGCAGTGTTGAGCTAGTGTTTCATACCTTCGATCGCCGGGCGGGATGCAGCTCTGCCGGCAGACTCTTTACCGGGGTGGAATTGAAGCAGGCGCGGCGGCAACGAAAAGGGAGCGCTGCCCTTAGGGGGGGAAGGGCTGATGATCAGGCTGCGCTGCCGCCGCTCTGGGGATTATACGGTTGACGATGCGATTTTGGCGCAATGAAAACTGTGCAATTTCGACAAGTTTGCTGCCTTTTTTCGAATCGCCCGGCCCTCGCATATCATTTATGTTTTAGAGATGACACATCCTGCCTCGCTCTCGCTGCGCACCCTCGGCAACTCCGATCTTCAAATCACCCCCATCGGCTTTGGCGCATGGGCCGTCGGCGGAGGCGACTGGGAATTCTCCTGGGGCCCCCAGGACGACAACGACTCCGTCGCCGCCATCCATCGCGCGCTCGATCTGGGCATCAACTGGATCGATACCGCGGCCATCTACGGGCTGGGCCACTCTGAAGAGATCGTTGGGCGCGCGGTCAAGTCTTCCTCTCACAAGCCCTACATCTTCACCAAGTGCTCCATGCGCTGGCACGCCGATCGCTCCATCTACAACTCGCTGAAGGCCGCATCGCTGGCCGAAGAGGTCGAGGCCTCGCTGCGGCGGCTGGGCGTGGAGACCATCGACCTCTATCAGATTCACTGGCCCATCCCGGACGATGAGATTGAAGAGGGCTGGGAGGCGCTCGCACGGCTGCGTGAGCAGGGCAAGCTGCGCTGGATCGGCGTCTCGAATTTTTCCGTGGAGCAGATGAAACGCGCCCGGAAGATTGCGCCCATCACCAGCCTGCAGCCGCCTTACTCCATGCTGCGCCGCGCCATCGAGGCGGAGATTCTGCCCTTCGCGCAGGCCAACGGCATTGGCGTCATCAACTACTCGCCCATGCTTTCCGGTCTGCTCACGGGCAAGATGACCGCCGCGCGCGCGGCGTCACTGCCGCCGGACGATTGGCGCCGCAAGAACGCGGAATTCAGCGAGCCGCGTTTGAGCCAGAATCTTCGCCTGGTGGAATTGCTGCGCGAGATCGGCAGCGGGCACGGCGTGAGCCCCGGCGTGGTGGCCGTGGCGTGGACGCTGCATCATCCCGCCATTACCGCCGCCATTGTGGGCGGGCGCAGCGCAATACAGGTTGAGGAGACGGCTTCCGCGCTCCGCTTCCGGTTGAGCGAGGAAGAACACGAAAGGATCGGCGGATTTCTCGCTTCGATGCAGGCTTGAAACAGCCCGATAGCGCAAGCCATAAACAAGAACCCCGGCCGCAGCCGGGGTCTTGTGTCAGGAGGAGGGATCTTGATTACATCGCCGCTACAAAGTCCGGGACGGCGACGGCTGCGTATTCCTGCAGCAATTGCGTCATGCGGGCGGCCATGCCGATATACATCGAAGCGGCGCGGTAGGCATTCACGCGAACTCCTTCGCTGGTGTGCTTGAATGCGTATTGCGCCAGTGCCGACAGGACGCAGACGCGAATTTGCATCGCGTCGCTGTGCAAAGTCTCCACCAGCAAGCGGTCAACGCCTACGCAATTCTTCGCGGCGAAATCCGCCATCTCCAACATGACTCCCGCATTCTGGAAGATGACCCAGAGGCCCTTCATGCCCTCCATGCGCTGCCAGGTATCTTCAGGCGTGGTGCTCAAACCTTCCTGCCAAAGGAAATGGTCGCTCAACTCGCGCGCGCTCCACTCGGGGCGAAGCCGTGCCAGCAGAGTTTCCCATGATTGCGCACTACGCCTTCGTGCATTCTTGCACCAACGCACAAGATACAGCGCGATTGCAACCACGGCAGCGATTTGGAGTACAGTCAACACCATCGGTGACCTTCAGAATCGGGCTTGTTGGTCTACTTCTCGGCCTGCGGCCGAACCCGCAATACTCCTGTAACAACATTATTTGTAGCAGAAAACAAAGCACTTGTCTGCGGAAAAAGCGCTTCCGAAATACCTCTTTTGTGGGATACGATACCGCTCCATCGGACATTGTACGAAAGTAACATTTCAGCGCTGCGAGCCAAATCCGCCGCTTGCAGAGATCTTTGCGCGAGCGCGCAAGTGCTTAGCCTAGAGCACTTTGGAGCAGCCATGGTCGCAACCGGCATGGCCGGCCGGCGCCGGGTTGGCGCTTTCGAAGCCGGAATGGCCGACTGTGCATAACGCGCTCCAATACAATGAATAAAGCGAAGAGGATACCCACTGAAGGAGCAAGAATCGAGTGCAGCAACGCACGCTGAGCATCATCAAGCCGGACGCGGTCCGCAAGGGTTTCACTGGCGCCATTCTGGCCGAGATTCATCGTGCCGGCTTCCGCATCGTCGCCATCGGGAAACAATCCATCTCCAAGCCGGAAGCCGAGGGCTTCTACGCCGTTCACCGCGGCAAGCCGTTCTTCGACAGCCTTACCGGCTTCATGTCGTCGGGGCCTCTGATCCTCATGGTCCTGGAAAAGGACAACGCCATTGCAGACCTGCGCAAGCTGATGGGCGCCACGGACCCCGCAAATGCCGAAGAGGGAACCATCCGCAAGAAGTTTGCCGGCTCCATCCAGGAGAACGCCATTCACGGCTCCGACGCGGAAGAGACAGCGGCCTTCGAAATCGGCTATTGGTTCGCGGGCTACGAGCTGCTCTAGCTCGCGGCCTTTGACATTCCGGTTTGTGCAGAGGGACGGATCGCCAGATGGCGGCAAACGACAACGAACTGGCGACGCTGTTTCTCGAGTTCTCGCGCAAAAAGCTGTTCGTGCAGTATTGGCCGCGGCTCAGGGAGTGCGTGGCGCCGCTCACTGCGGAGCAGTTGTTGTAGGCGCCGTCGGCCACTGGCCCCAAACACCCTTACAGCGTACTCATATCGATCGCAAACCGGTACTTCACGTCCTGCCTGAGCATCCGCTCAAAGGCTTCGTTGATCTTCTGCATGGGAATCACTTCCACGTCCGCGGTGATCCCGTGCTGGCCGCAGTAGTCGAGCATCTCCTGCGTCTGGGGCATGCCGCCGATCGAGGAACCGGTAAGCGCGGCGCGCCTGGAGATGAGATTTCCCACGTTGATCGCGGGTGGCTTGTCCGGCAGGCCAACCAGCGTCATGGCCGCATCCAGCTTAAGCATCTCCGTGTAGGGGTCGAGCGAGTGCGGCGCTGAAACAGCGTCGATGATGAAGTCGAAGGACCTGGCGTGGGCCTTCATGGCCTTGGCATCCGTGGACAGAACCACTTCGTCGGCGCCCAGGCGCATGGCGTCGTCCTTCTTTTTGGGCGAGGTGGTGAACTGCACCACATGCGCGCCGAAGGAATGCGCGAACTTGAGCGCCATGTGGCCCAGCCCGCCCAGGCCAACGACGCCAACCTTCTTGCCCGGTCCCACGTTCCAGTGGCGCAGCGGCGAGTAGGTGGTGATGCCGGCACACAGCAACGGCGCGACACCGGCCAGGTCGAGATTCGCCGGCACGGTGTGCGCGAAGCGCTCGTCCACTACGTAATTGTTGGAATAGCCGCCCATGGTGAGCGACCCGTCCACGCGGTCGGGCGAGGCGTAGGTCAGCGTCACGCCCTCCTCGCAGTACTGCTCCTCTCCGCGCGTGCACGGCGCGCAGTGGCGGCAGGAGTCGACGATAACGCCGATCGCCGCGATCTGGCCGGCCTTGAATTTCTTCACCGCGCTTCCAATACCCGTCACGCGGCCCACAATCTCGTGGCCCGGCACCATGGGATAGATCGCGTTGCCCCATTCGTTGCGGGCCATGTGCAGATCGGAGTGGCAGACGCCGCAGTAAAGCGTCTCCATGGCGATTTCCGTAGGTCCAGGCTCGCGGCGGCTGAAGCTGACGGGAGCGAGCGGCGATTGCGCGTTGGTTGTTCCGTAGCCTTTCGATGCGGGCATGAGAAAAAATCCTTTCGGGGAAATGGTAAAACATCCAACTTGAGCGAATTAGATCGAGGAAGGCGCCGATTCGGCATTGTACCGGCATTTCGTTGGATTCCGCGCGGTCGCAATCGGATTCACGTCCGCCGCGCAACGGCCACGCGGGGAATCTTCTGTAAATCTTCAGTAAATTCGATGTCCTTGAACCCCGCATCCGCGAGCAACGTCCCCATAGCCGCCTTCTTGCCGTAGCCGATTTCGAGCGCGACAAATCCGCCGGGCACAAGCGCGGTGAAGGCCGCGGGAATCAGCCGGCGATAGATGGCGAGGCCGTCAGCCCCGGCGAAGAGGGCCTGAGCGGGCTCATAATCGCGCACTTCCACTGCGAGCGTATCGCGGTCCGTCCCCGGAACGTAGGGCGGGTTGGAGACGACGAGATCGAACGGCTGACCCGCAACGGGAGCCAGCAGATCGCCTTCAAAAAAGCGTACCCGCTCCGCGACACCGTTGCGCGCGGCATTGGCTTGCGCCACGGCCAGCGCCGGCGCGGAGATTTCCGTGGCGCGAATGCGCGCGCCGGCAAGATGACGAGCCAGCGCCACGGCAATCGCGCCTGAGCCGGCGCCGGCGTCAACGATCCTCGGCCGATCGAACGCCGCAGCCAACGCAATCGCCTTTTCGACCAGGTGCTCGGTTTCGGGCCTGGGGATGAGCACATCCTGGTTCACATAAAACGGCAAGCCGTAGAACTCCACTTCGCCGGCGATGTATTGGATGGGCTCGCCAGCGCGGCGTCGAGCGGCGAAGCCGCGCAATTGGGCGGCGGCGGCAGGCGAAACCCGTTCGCCGCCGTGCGCGATCAGCCAGGCGAGATTCCTGTCCGGTGCATCTTCTCTCAGCACACTGAGCAGCAGCGCCTCGGCGTCGCGGCGCGCTCGCTCGCCGTGCGGCCCCTTGGCAAGCGTGCCTTCGGCCTCGGCGAGCAGCGCGCGAATGGTTGCGGAATCGATCGGTGTGGGCTGCATAGGATTCGGAGGATGGTCCTAAACCGGGTAGCGCTCCAGCGCGATAGCATGATGCGCCACGGTGCGGCTCAATGCAATCGCGTCGGCGGGCGTGAACCGCGCCAGCCGCCGCAGAATGGCCAACTGTGTGTGCAGCGCGTCGCCTTCGCCGCAGCCGGCGAGCACACGGCGCGCCGCCTGCTCGGCAAATCCCATGGCTTCATCGGCCAGCAGGCCCGTCATGGCTGCGGCAGCCGCGGCCGGGCTGCGGCCCGCGCGGATAAGCTTGCGCGCGCGCAGCAGCGCCGACTCCAGCGCGTAGACATGGCCGATGAGATCGGCCAGGTCGGCCATGATCTCCTGTTGCTCCTCAAGGCCGGTCATGAACCGCTGGCTGGCCACGCCCGCGGCGAACAGCGCGATCTTTTTCACCGCGGCCAGCACCGCGGCTTCGCGCGCCAGCGCCTCGCCGTCATCGGGGCCGACGCCGAACGAGGGCGGCTCCGTCACTTCGTCCATCACGCGCTGGATGGCTCCGGGCAGCGGCAACTTTCCGCTCATCGCGCGCTTCATCAGCCATCCGGTAATGATCAGGCGGTTGATCTCGTTGGTTCCTTCAAAAATGCGGTTGATGCGCGCATCGCGATAGGTGCGCTCCGCCGCATACTCCTCGACGTACCCGAAGCCGCCCATCGTGGCCACCAGTTCGTCCGCCACCAGCGCGAGCATCTCCGAGCCGTAGACCTTCACGATGGAGCACTCCACCGCGTACTCCTCAATGCTGCGCGGAGCATCGCCGCGCTCCCGCGGTTCCTCGCCGCCGTGTCCGGCTAAGCGCGCGTCAATAAGGCCCGCCGTACGATAGGCCATGCTTTCGGCGGCATAGAGCCGCGCCGCGGCAGAGGAGATCTTGCGCTGGATCATGCCGAACTCCGCGATGGCCTTGCCAAAGGCGTGGCGCTCCTTAGCGTAGCGAATCATATGGGCCAGCGCATGACGGGCCCCGCCGACACAGGCTACGCCCAGCTTGAAGCGGCCCACGTTGAGCACATTGAAGGCAATGTGGTGGCCTTTTCCTGCCTCGCCGAGCAGGTTTTCTTTGGGGATTTTGCAGTCCTCAAGGACCAGCGGACAAGTCGACGAACCGCGGATTCCCATCTTGTGTTCTTCGGCGCCGATGGTGAGGCCCGGGGTGCCGCGCTCAATGAGAAATGCCGAGAACTTCCCGCCCCCCGCTTCCCGGTCAACGATCTTGGCGAATACCGTGTACAGCCCTGCGATGCCGCCGTTGGTGAGCCACTGCTTTTCGCCATTCAGAATGTAATGGGCGCCGTCGGGCGAGAGCGTGGCGCGAGTGCGGATGTTCATGGCGTCGGAGCCCGAGCTGGCCTCTGACAATCCATAGGCGCCGATCCACTCGCAGGTGGCGAGCTTGGGCAGGTAGCGTCGCTTCTGCTCCTCGGTCCCATACCACACCAGCGGCAGCGTGGCGATGCCGATATGCGAGCCGAAAGCGGTGGAGAAGCTGGCCAGCACGGAGATGTGGTCGGTGATCAGCATGGAACTGACCTTGTCCATCTCCAGGCCGCCGTACTCCTCGGGAATATCGACCGCGGCGAACCCCAGATCCGCGGCCTTGCGCAGCAGCGCCTGCATCGCGCCGGGCTCTTTTCGCTCGATCGCCGCCACGCGCGGCAGAACCTCTTCGCGCGCGAACCGCTCCGCGGTGGCCGCGATCTGGCGCTGCTCCTCGTTCAGGTCTTCGGGAGTGAAAACTTCATCCGGCGTGCGAGGTTCAAGCAGAAAACTGCCGCCGGCGGCGGCAACAATGGGGGATACGGTGACAGCGCGCATCGGCTTCAGGGGCCTCCTGGCTGGGCTACCGCATGGGCCAACCTAATCATAGATGCTTGAGAAACAACAACCTCCGCAACCAACCAGTAAATCGAAGCTCCTTGCCGATTTGGCATGAGAACTCCTCGATCGTGATCGTCTCGGCAAGTTTTTGGGCATCGGAGCAGCTCCCCGCTCGCCTCATTGCATTGGCTCAACCCGCTTTGGTATTTGTTTCTGCGCACGTCGTGGCAGCCGAAATTCCTGCCGCCGGCTTCATCACGCCGCTGTCGCTCTTCGCGCGCGGACCTCAAGCACCGCACCCTCCCTTTTCTGAAGGTAGGCGACAATCTCAAAAAGATTCCGTGCCTGCGGGTTCCCGCTGGGACTGAGCATACGCATGAGGCTCTTTGGCGACCGGCCGAGTGCGGCTCCAAGCTTGATGAAGCCGATGGTTCCGTTGATGTATTCGCGCAGAACCACTTTCCCGGTTTCCAAATCTCCTGAGGCCATGCAGGCCAGAGCCTCGCTCAGGAAGGCGCGGCGGAATTCCGCGCTCTCCTGAAGATCCTCTCTCACTGTTTCACTAAATCTCCGGGTGTGCGCCATCGCTCCTCCGCTTGGTTCGCTTGTATTCCAGCCAAAAAGCCTGTGCCGCTTCAATATCCGTCTGTTGCCGCTTCTTTGTACCGCCGCCAAGCAGAACAACCAGATGTTCGCCGTCTTTGCCCAAGTACACGCGGTAGCCTGGACCAAAATCCATCCGGAGTTCGAAGATTCCCCCGCCTGCGCCCTTCACAGCCGAAAAGTTGCCGGCTTCGAGCCTATACACCGCAAGCGTCACTCGCGCTCGCGTAATAGGGTCGAGCTTCTCGCGCCACTTGGCGAACGGAGATACCCCGGCAGAATTCAGGAACTCAACGATCCGCGGCACAAATCATAGTAACACAAATGTGACCCGTCGATAGAATGCCGGTTCCAACCCGCAGGGCGCGCCAGCGTCCTGAGTCTGAAGTTCGCATCACAAATAAGCTGTCATCCTGAGCGAATCCCGGCGTGCCGGGATGAGCCGAAAGTCTGCCCTGAGCGGAGCCGAATGGGGATCTGCGGTTGTTCTTCAACGAATTTCTGGCTCACCACACTGGATTGCAAATACATTTGTTGAAGGCTATTCGAGCCTGGACAGATAGAGAACGTAAACGCCCATCTCGCCGGAAAATACTCCGCCCCGCCCCCGGCAAGCTACGAGCTCCCGGCTACTGGCTACTGGCTACTGGCTACCGGCTACCGGCTCCCGGCTACTGGCTATTGGCTATTGGCTCCCGGCTGCATTCCTGTCAAGCCCCCGACCACCCGAACACTCCCGCCATCCCCACGCTAAGTCGTTCTTTCTCTGATCCTTGACCCATGATCCCCGACCCCTGTCTCCTTTGCAGATTATTTCCGCCAAATCTCTACACTTGTCGTATGTGGTTGATGTGAGCTGGCAGCAGGGCGGTGCGGAAATACGCGGGGCCCCCGGCGACAGGTCCTCGTCGCTGGGGTGCTGCGCGGATGCCGATTTGGCGACCGGTATCCCTCGCGCCGCCCCCTTTTTCCGCCCGCTCGCTCGACCTCTCGAACGCACGCCCGCGCGGCGTGATACAGGAGCATTGCAAATGGCAAAATCGAGAGAACCCGCAGCCTCGCAGGCCGAGGAACCCGAGTCGAACTCCCCTGACCGCCCCAGCGACAACGCCGCCGTCGCGCGCTGCATCCGCGCCTGGCATCGCGCCTACAAGAAGCAACTCGAGGACGATGAAAGCAAATTCCAGGCCGAGCAAGCCGGTAACAGGGCCTATCTCTGCGCCATGCCCCCTCTCGCCGGACTCGACAACATCCGCGACTACATCGCCTGCGTCGCGCAGGCCGCCATCATGGAGGTCCTCCGGAAAAACGACGTCACGCAACTTCTCTACGCCGCCCAGGTCGCCATCGGCACGGTTCGGCGCGAGCCAAAACCGCCCAAATCCTCAGCCGCCTGAAATACCCCCTACCCCCCTATACCCAGAGGGGGTATCAAAACGGCCCATTTTTCTGCATAAGTCGTTCAGAATCAGCAACAGCTCGTCCCAAAACGCTCAAAACCGCGGCGATTTTCGTCGCCAAAGCGGTTCTCCAATTGGTGTAGAGCGAAGCCACATCCGCTAAGTGGCGTTTTCCCTTAAGAAAACGCCACCTTGAACATCGCAGATACTCCACAGGAATTGGAGAACCGCCGTAAACGTCGCCAAACGTAAAAAAGCTGCCGCGCTGGCGCCACTCCTCCTTGCCGGGCCAAGCGGTCAAGGCTGGCGGGCGGCGGAGCAGGCGCTGGACATTGTGGACTGTTTGTCCCCAATATGAATCGAGCCGGATTTGTAGTGCGCCGCGGCCAGCGGTATGCGATACGGAATTCATCCTCGTGTGACAAAATTCAATTACGCTGCCGTTTCGCCGCGCCCATCGTTTCGTGCTTCCACGCGCAAACGCCCCTATTTGGAACCAGCGGCGCTCGGATGCATGAGAGGCCTGTTCGACTGGACAACGGGATGAAGAAACCGCATTCATCGATGCAACTGACGCGCGCCGCCGACTATGCCGTCCGCGTGATGATTCAGTTAGCCGCGCCGCAGGCCAACGGGCGCGCCTTGCTTCCCTCGCTCGCGCAGGCTACGGGCGCTCCGGAAAGTTTTCTATCCAAGGTGTTGCAGACTCTGGCGCGTGCCGGGCTCATTACCTCGCAGCGCGGCCAGTCGGGCGGTTTTCGCGTTACACAACGCGGCCGCGATGCATCGATGCGCGATGTGGTTGAGGCCATCGACGGTTCCATCAGTCTCAACATCTGCCTCGTGCACGGCCGCTCCTGCCCAAGGAAGGCGCGCTGTCCCGCGCATCCGGTTTGGGCGCGCGCTCAGCAGGCCATGCTGGAGGTCCTTTCTAACGCTTCCATCGCCTCCATGGCAGTCCAGGCATCGCCGGCCAAGCCAGGCCATTCCGCCAGCGGCGCGCACGCCCTCCATGTCGCCGCGAACCCGGCCCGGCGATAGCCTTTCATCCAGCGCCCGTCCATTTGCCAATGCCAAGCCTGCGGTGTTTCAATCGTGTTATTGAAACAGGGGTGCTCCACGCGAGTGGGGCTGAGAAATACCCTCGAACCCGATCCGGATAATACCGGCGTGGGAAGTTTTCTTCGGCCGAGCGGCGTTCTTCCTCACCTCACTTCGCGGCGCAAGTTCCTTTGTTTCATCTGAGCTCTGAAACGAAGGATTTCCATGCCAGCCGCATCCATCGCCATTGCACGCGTGCGAACCATGCAGTCCGTCTGCGCCTGGCGGGCGCTCGCGAAGGTTTCCTTGTTGGCCTATTGCCTTGCCTTGCCGCTCCGCGCGCAAACCGCTCCGCAGACGGCGCCACTGCCCGCTCCGGCTCCGGAAGCCGGCGCACATACGCCAGTTCCGGCGCAGCAGAAACCCGCTCCCGTCACCACCACGGTCGTGGTCCACGGCGAAGTGGAAGACAACTATCTTCCCGAGTCCGCCACGGTCGGAAGCTTAACCAGCGTGCCCATTAAGAACTTGCCGCTCGCCGTCTCCATCGTCACCCGCGACCTGCTCAACGACCAGGTTTCGCGCCTGCTCTCCGACGTGGTCCAGAACGATGCCTCGGTCGGCGAGGACTACGTGCCCGTAGGCTACTACGGCGATTACCAGATTCGCGGATTCCCGATCGATCTTGCCACCGGACTTGAAGTCAACGGCATGACCATCGCCGGCGAGCAGGATGTTCCGCTGGAAAACAAAGAGGCCGTCGAGTTTCTCAAGGGCATTGCCGCCGTTGAGAGCGGCGTGGCTTCTGCCGGAGGCCTCATCGACTACGTGACCAAGCGCCCGGCCAACATTGGGGCCGCCGACTTCGCCACCGATCATCGCGGCACGGCTTACGGAGCCGTCAACCTTGGGGCACTCTTCGGCAGCCGCAAGCAGGTGGGCGCGCGCGTGAACCTCGCCGGCGAGCGCATCGTTCCCTACATGAACTCGACCAACGGGTGGCGCGCGGTGGGCGCGGGCGCAGCCGACTGGAAGCTGACCCCGGCAACGACTCTCAAGGGCGACTTCGAGTATCAGCACAAGACCGAGCGCGACGGCAGCGGCTATCAGCTGCTCGGCGGCACAACCCTGCCCGACATCAATCGCATCTACCGCTCAACCATGCTCGGCGATCAGCTCTGGGGCCCTCCCGACACCTACGACACCTTCAACACCGGCGCGCGCCTCGACCACACATTCTCGCCGTCCTGGGTCGCCTTCGCCGCCGCCAGCCTCAGCCACTCGCTCATCCAGGACAATGTGCTCTATGTGTATGGCTGCTATTACGAGGCCGAGTGCAACACCGGCTCGGCTCCTTATCCATGGTTCTTTGCGCCCGACGGCACATATGACATCTATGACTATCGCGACCCTAACGAGCTGCGCATCGACGCCGAGGCCGAAGCCATGATCAGCGGGCACGTCAAAACCGGCGCCATCACGCAGGACGTGACTGCCGGCGTCGCCGTCTTTCTGCGCACGGTGCAGCAGCCCGGCTTCTACACGGCCACAAATCCCTATTCGCCCGACGGCGTTGTGCAGGATGGAGCCGTCTACACCTACGTCGGCTCGGCAAACATCTACCAGCCCATCGCGTCCCTCCCGCCGCCCGGCGACCCGAACTCGCTCGAGAGCACGCTCCAATCCGCCGGTCCGCGCCGCCTGTGGGAAGACAGCCACCAATCCTCAGGCGTGGTTCAAGACCGCATTCAACTCCCTGCCCGCATCCAGCTCCTCGCCGGCGGCCGCTACGATTCGCTGCGCGACCACAACTACTCGCTCTGGGCAACCGATCCCACCACGCCGCCAACGATCACCGACAAACCCGTCTGGCTGCCGCAATTTGCCGTCACCTACAATCCCATTCCGAACCTCACGCTCTACTCGAACTACGGCGTCATGCTCTCGCTCGGTCCCGAGGCGCCCTTCTGGACCCTGAACGGCAGCCAGTTCCTCGCGCCGTTCTTCACGCGCCAGGCTGAAGTTGGCGCTAAGTACGAACCCGGCCAACGCATTCTGCTCACAGCGGCGCTCTTCCACATGCGCGCGCCGTTCTTCTACCCCAAAATGCTTGCCGCCGCCGACAACAATTATCCGGCATGTGCATTTGATCCCACAGCGCCGGCAAATCTCTGCTTCGAATCCGAGGGCCGCGAAACGCACAACGGCGTCGAGCTCAACGCCGAAGGCAAGGCCGCCAACTGGCTACGTCTGAACGGTTCGGCCGCGGCCATGAATGCGACATCGGCCGACACCGGTACGCCATCCTTCGACAACAAGCAAGTGATCAACGTGCCGCACCTGCACACCAACGTGTTTGCCGATCTTACCGTGCCGCGCATCCACGGCCTTCATTTGATGCCCGGCTGGAGCTACACCTCGCGCAAAGAGGCCACGCGCGACGATGCGGTCAGCGTGCCCAGCTACAACCTCTTCAATCTCGGCGCGCGCTACACGCCAGGCGGGGAGCAGGGCCGCGTCACGTTCCACCTCTACGCGGACAACATCGGCAACAAGCGCTACTGGTCCGACACCGGCGCAAGTTATGGCGACACCTTTGTCTGGCTGGGCGCGCCGCCGACTGTGCGGCTCTCAGCGCACTACATGTTTTAGCAGTCAGCTATCAGCCTTCAGCCCTCAGCTTGTACCGTGACGGGTCAGTCAATGTGGCAGCGCAGGCAATGAGGCGGGAAGCTAAGAACTGATCGCTGGATCGGCAGGAGATGAGTTCAACAAGCAAAGCGCACGGTATGGACGGCACGCTGGTCGAGCCTGACTGGCCGCCGCTCACGCTTGCCGAGCTACGCTTGCTTCTGCGTCAATTTCCCGGGATCGGCGAGCCCACGCGCATCCTCTCCGTCAGCCCACGCCCATTTTCTGCTGCCGGCATCGTCGCCACACGCAACGATCTTGGAACGGAGCAGCGCGTCTTCGTCAAGCGCCATCACCGCGCCGTGCGCGATCGCGAAGGACTGCTCGAAGAGCACCGCTTTCTCTCGCATTTGCTGGCGCGCGGCGTGCCCGTGCCGCGTGTCCTTGCTTCTGCGGCCGGAGAAACCGCCATCGAAACCGGCGAATGGACCTACGAGGTGCACGAGACTCCACCGGGCATCGACCTCTACGAAGATGCGATCTCGTGGACCCCCTTTCGTTCCTCGGCCCACGCGCACTCTGCTGGCGTGGCGCTCGCGCGTCTCAATATCGCCGCGCAAGATTTCACGGTCCCGCGCCGCATGCCCCGCCCACTCGTCGCCAGCTTCACCATCTTCTCGGGCCGCGATCCGGCCGTCGAGATGGAACGCTACCTCGGCGCCCGCCCCTCGCTTGCAGGCAACAAAGCCGTCCGCGCCTGCGCGGAGAAAGCGATCGAGCTCCTCGCGCCCTTTCATGCCGAGCTTATTCCGCTCTTGCCGGAACTCGCGCCGCTCTGGACGCACAACGACCTCCACGCCTCGAATCTCTTCTGGAGCGATGCCGGCCCCAATGCCGATCTTGCGGCGCGCGCTACGGCCATCATCGACTTTGGCCTCGCCGACCGTACCAACGCCGTGCACGACATCGCCCATGCGATTGAGCGCAACATCGTCGAGTGGCTTGTCCTCGTCAACGATCCCGCGCACCCGGACGATGTGCCCATCCACTTTGACCATCTTCAGGCGCTTCTCGGCGGCTACGAATCCGTACGCCCGCTTTCGCGCGAAGAGTCGGCCGCGCTCGCGCCCATGACAGCTCTCTGTCACGCTGAGTTCGCGCTCTCCGAGGCCGATTACCTTCTCGGCATTCTGCATTCCGAAGAGAAGGCCGCCATGGCCTACGACGGCTGGCTCGTGGGCCACGCCCACTGGTTTCATGGCACAGCAGGCAGCGCTCTCCTCGATGCGCTGCGCCGCCGCGACGATGCCCGGCGACCGCTCGAGGCGGCGCGTCCATGACGGAAACTGCGATTGGCGCCTACTTTGCCGCTCACGGCCTTGAACTCGCCGGAGCCATCACTGCAGCTCTCGGAATCTGGCTCACTACGCGACGCTTGCTAATCTGCTGGCCCGTCACCCTGGTTTCGATCTTCCTCTACATGGTCGTTTTCTTCCGCGCGGGCCTCCTCTCCGATGCGCTCCTGCAGGTGTTCTTCGTGGTCTTTACGTTCTATGGCTGGTGGTATTGGTGGCGCGGCTTCCGTCAGGAGGGTGTGGTACGCGTCGTCCCGCTACCGCTGCCGAACCTGGTCATCGCGGCCGTTCTGGGCGTTGCCGGCAGCTATATGCTGGGATCGCTGGCCAAGCACCTTCACGCTGCGTTGCCTTATCTCGACGCCACGCTGATGAGCTACAGCCTTGTGGCAACCTGGTGGCAGGCGCGCAAGCACATCGCCAACTGGTGGCTCTGGATTGTCGTGGACCTGATTTACATCGGCGAATACATCTACAAGGATCTTCTGCTCACGGCCTTGCTCTACGCGGGACTCGTCGGGCTCGCCGTTCTGGGCCTGCGCGACTGGCGCCGCGCGGCAGCTGAGTCCGGAGCTTAACTCGCCGCCTGCACCACGTTCTTCAGCGGTTCGCCGTTCATGTACCGCCGCAGTTCATCGGCGGCGGTGCGCAGCGCACGCGGCGCAAACTGCGGCGTCGACGCGCCCACATGCGGCGTGAGCAGCAGGTTCGGGCAGTTCCACAGGGGGTGGCCTTCGGGCAAGGGCTCCGGCTCGGTCACGTCGAGCGCGGCGCGAATCCTCCCCTGTTGCAGCGCCTCAATCAGCGCATCCGTATCCACAATGGGGCCGCGCGCGGCATTCACCACGAGCGCTCCTTGCGGCAGCAGCGCGAGTTGGCGGCGGCCGATCAGCCCGCGCGATTCCGGGGTGGAAGGCAGGATCAATACCACCACCTCGGCCTGCGGGAGCAGGCCGTCGAGCTCGCCAACGGCGTGCACCATGGGTTCGGTACGCGCCCGGCGCGCCACACGCAGCAGCCTCACGTAAAAAGGCGTCAGCAACCGCTCGATCTCCTTACCGATCGCACCGTACCCCACCAGCAGCACCGTTTTGCCGGTCAACTCTTCCTGCAAAACCGGCGGGTACATCGCGCGGTTGTCGCCAGTGATCGCCGCGTAGTGCGCGCTGGCCTCAAAACGGCGCTTCCACACGCCCGACCTTTGAATATCGAGATACAGCGGAAAGTACTTCAGCATTGCCAGGATAGCCGCCAGTGTCCACTCCGCCGTGGGGATATTGTGCGCGCCATGCGCATTGCAGATGGTTACGTGCGGCCCCACCGTCCCGGGAATCCACTCCGTTCCCGCCATCATCGAGAGCACCAGCTTCACGCCGTGCAGCCGCGGCCATACGCGCAAGGCGCGCGTCGGATAGGGATCGGGAATCCATACATCGATCTCGACATCGCGATCTATTTTGTCCGGCACCGGGATCAGCTCGATTCCTTCGGGAAAATCGCGGAACAAATCGGCTGACAATACGGCTGGATATCCGATGCGAAGCATGTTGTCCTTTAGCCCAACCGGCCGCGGGCTCCTCGATTCCATGCTACTCCAGCCTTATTCCGCCATGCTCATGGCAGTCGCCTTCATTCACGCTCGCCAATCAGAGACGCCAAACTGCTCACAGGAACGCCGGCCTTCCGGCCGCTATAGCGGGTCTCCTGCAGGCGTAGACCAAGGCACAATCGCTCAGTGGCTTTTTCATCAAGAAAAAGCCACCTTGAATTCTGTCCGAAATGGCTCATCGTTGCAGGAGAACCGCCGTAGGGTGCGGACAGCGGGGCTCACACGGCCAGCATCTCTGTATACACCGCCATCCCCACCACGGCATCGGCCCCCAGCGTATCCAGAGTGTCCACTTCCTGCTGGCTGCGAATGCCGCCGGCAACGATGAGTTGCTTCCCGGTGAGCTTGCGCAAGCGCGCCGCGGTTTCCGCGGGAAAGCCCTGCATAGTGCCTTCGGTGTCCACGTGCGTATAGAGAAACGCTGCAACGTGGGGCTCAAGCTGCGGGATCGCGTCATCGGGAGTCAGCGCCACCTGCGCCTTCCAGCCCTTCACCGCAATGCGCCCGTTTTTCGTGTCGATCCCGGCGACAACGCGTTCAGCGCCCACGGCCAGGGCGAGCTCGGCCGCAAAGTCCGTGTTGACCGCGCCCTCCGCGGAGAAAAGCGCTGAACCGATGATCACGCGCTTCGCACCCGCTTCCAGTACCTGTCGCGCCCGCGGAATGGAGTGAATTCCGCCGCCGGCCTGCACGGGCAGCCGCCGGGCAATCTGCTCCACCAGCGTGGAGTTATCGCCCTGCCGCATCGCCGCGTCCAAGTCGATCAATTGGACCAGCGGGAATTTGGAAAATTTCTCGATCCAGTATTCAAAATCGTCGAAGGCCAGGCGCAGCTTCTCACCCTGCACCAACTGCACGATGCGCCCGCCCATCAGATCAATCGAAGGAATCAGCATGGCAGCCTCACTGGAATGCCCGCCTGCGCCAGTTCTTCCTTGAGTGAGCGCGCGCTTTTCACGCCAAAGTGAAAGATGCTGGCCGCAAGCGCCGCATCGGCTTTGCCGCGCGTGAGCACGTCCACAAAGTGGGCCACCGTTCCCGCGCCGCCCGATGCAATCACCGGAATGCCAACGGACGCACTCACCACCGCTGTCAGCTCGCAGTCGAATCCCGCGCGCGTCCCGTCGGAATCCATTGAGGTCAGCAGAATCTCGCCCGCGCCGCGCTGCTCGGCTTCGCGCGCCCAGTCGACCACGGTTCGACCGACGGGACGCCGGCCTCCGTGCACGTACACTTGCGCACTTCGGACCGGGTCGGCGGCTTTCGGATCGCGCCGCGCATCGATGGCCACTACAACCGCCTGCGCGCCGAAGCTCGCGCCGATGGCGCTGATCAGCGTAGGGTCGGCAAGAGCCGCGGAGTTGATGCTCACCTTGTCCGCGCCCGCCTCGAACACCTGCTCCGCGTCGCGCGCAGATTTGATGCCTCCGCCGACGCAAAACGGCACAAACAGCTCGCGTGCCGTGCGCCGCACCGTATCGAGCAGCGTCTTGCGGCCCTCGTGCGTCGCCGTAATGTCCAGCAGCACAATCTCGTCCGCGCCTTCGCGCGCGTGCCGCGCCGCCTGCGTCGCCGGATCTCCAGCGTCCACCAGATCGACAAACTGCACGCCCTTCACCACGCGGCCCGCGTGCACGTCGAGGCAGGCGATGATGCGTTTGGTCAACATGCGGCTCCTTTCGCCTGCCAGGCGAGAAAATTGCGCAGAATCTTCAGCCCCGTCTCGCCCGACTTCTCCGGGTGAAACTGCACGCCCATCACGTTTCCCCGCTCGACAGCCGAAGCAAACGGCTCAATATACTGCGTCACCGCAGCGGTGTCCGCCGTAACCGGCCCCTTGTACGAATGCGTAAAGTAGACGTACTCGCCAGGCTCGACGCCTGCGAGCAACCGCGAACCTGTACGCACTTCCAGCGAATTCCATCCCACATGTGGCACCTTTTCCGTGCTCTCCGCAAACCGCGTGCATAATTCAGGGAAAAATCCGAGCCCCGGCTGCTGTGGCGCTTCGCTCGATCCCGCGTAGAGCCACTGCATGCCCACGCAGATGCCCAGAAACGGCACGCCGCGCGCGACGCCCGAGCGAATCGCGCCTGTCAGTCCTGCCGCGTCCAGCCGTTCCGTTGCCGCAAAGTGGCCGACGCCAGGAAGGACGATGCGCTCGGCAGATTCGACTAGAGACACGTCGCCGTCGGTCACGACCGTCTCCGCGCCCAGATGCCGCAGCGTCTTCAGCACCGAGGTCAGGTTGCCGGCTTTGTAATCGATGACGGTAATCATCCAATCACCGCCATGCCCCACCAGACTAGAGTTTCAACACACGCTCCCACAATCACCTTCCATCGATGCGGACCTTTTCCGAGAATTCCGCACGCAAAAGCAATAACGCCGAACAAAATGCCGGTGGCGACGAACCTGCCATAGGCGCTGTCGGACCGAATCAAGGATGAGGCGAAGTTAATTCCAACGATGAAATAGGCGGGATTCAACAATGCGATGGCAATGCCAGCCGTGAGCACCACTCTGCGCCAACGAGGGATTTCGCTCATAGCAATCCTTTCGTGCTCGGCAGCATCTTGCCCAGTTGCTTATCGCGCGAACAGGCCACGCGCAAGGCGCGCGCGAAGGCCTTGAAGATGGCCTCGATCTTGTGGTGATTGGAGCGCCCATACATAGTCTTCACGTGCACATTGGCCCGCGCGCCGCGCGCGAACCCCTCGAAGAAATCCGTTACCAGCTCGGTTTGCAGATCGCCGACAAGCCGCGTGCGCACCTTCGTGTCCACGGCAAAGGCCGCGCGCCCGCTCAGATCGACGGCCGCAATCGCCAGCGTCTCGTCCATCGGCATCACAAAATATCCGGCGCGCAGAATGCCGCGCTTGTCACCTAGCGCGCGGTCAAATGCCTCGCCCAGCGCGATGCCCACATCCTCGACCGTGTGATGCTGATCCACATCGAGGTCGCCGTCGCACTTCAACGCAAGATCGAAGGCGCCGTGCCGCGTGAACAGCTCCAGCATGTGATCGAAGAAGTGAATGCCGGTTGAGATTTTGTACCGCCCCTGGCCCTCGATCGCGAGCTCGATCTCGATGCGCGTTTCAGCTGTATTGCGCATAAGCGTCGCGGTCCGGACACTTGCGTTCTTAGCCGTCGCCCTGCTTTTCTTCGTTGTCATCCCTTCCCGCCTTCCGTCCGCAGCGCGGCCAGCGCTTCGTTCAGCGCCGCAACACCCTGTCGCATCTGCTCGCGCGTACCAATCGTGATGCGCACGCACCCGTCGCAGCCTGGATCGCTGGAGCGGTCGCGGACCAGCACGCCCGCGGCGCGCATCCGCCGCACAAACTCCGCGTGCCGCGCGCCAATCTCGACAAGGATGAAATTCGCCCGGCTCGGCCAGCGGCGCACTCCGGCCGCATCGAGCGCCGCCTCGAACTCGCCGCGCGCGGCCAATACCTCACCCACATACCAATCCAGATACGCCGTATCCTCCATCGCAGGCGGCAGGCAGGCCAGCGCCAGCGAGTTCACGCTGTACGGCGAAAGCACGCGCCGCACCCAGCGCATCAGATCGGCTGGACCGGCCAGCAGCCCCAGCCGCAACCCGGCGAGCCCGTACGCCTTTGAGAACGTTCGCGCCACCACGAGATTCGGCAGCGTTCCCACGAGATCGATCAGCGTCTCGCCGTGGAAGTGAAAGTAGGCTTCGTCGACGAGCAGCACAGCCTGCGGAGCACGCCGGGCCAACTCGAGAAGCTGCGCGCGCGTGGCCACCGAGCCCGACGGGCTGTTGGGATTGGCGATGGCGATGATCTTCGTTCGCGGAGTGATCGCCGCAGCCAGCCTGTCGAATGGAAATTGCAAATCGTTCGCGGCCTCGACCGCGACCACGCGTGCATCCGTCGCTGAGGCGTAGACCTCGTACATGGTGTAAGTGGGCACGGGCAGCAGCAATTCATCGTCCGCCTCGAGAAATGTTTCGAAGAGTACGTGAATCGCCTCATCCACGCCGTTGGTGAGCGCCGCCTGCTCTGCGCGCAGCCCCAGATGCGCGGCCACGATCGCCTCCACCGGTTCGCGCTCCGGATACCGCGTCAGCGCTCCAGCCGAAATCTGCGCCAGCGTCTCGCGCACCTTCGGCGAGCACTCCAGCGTGTTTTCGTTGAAGTCCAGCCGTAACGCATCGCGGCTGCCCAGCGGAGGGTGATATTCCTTCATCGCCTGCACACGCGCGCGCGGCGCCGGAGAGAGTGTTGTCATAGTTTCAGCCACGGGCCCTCCCCGGATTCGAAGTTTTGCGCAGCCGTACCCGAATCGCCTCTGCATGGCCGCTTAGTCCCTCCGCCTCAGCCAGCAGTGCAGCTTTCGGTCCCAACTTCTCCACGCCCTTCGCGGTGTACTCCTGCAAGGTGATCAGTTTCACGAAATCGTTCACGCTCAGCCCGCCGCGCACCCGCGCCATGCCGCCCGTCGGCAGCGTGTGATTCGGCCCGGAGATGTAATCGCCCATTGGTTGCGCGGACCACCGTCCGACGAACACCGACCCTGCGTTCTGAACCCATTCCAGATCGCTCGCCGCGTCCACGGTCAGGTGTTCGGGTGCGAGCCAGTTGGTGATGTCGCATGCTTCCTCGTACGACCCGGCAACGAAGACATATCCGTTGCGCTTGAGAGCCTGACGCGCTACAGGATTTTTGTGGCTGCGCTCTTTTGTCTCGGCCATCACCGCCCGCGCCAGCTTCTCGCGCGTCGTCACAAACACCGCCAGCGCCTCAGGATCGTGCTCCGCCTGCGCCACCAGATCGCTTGCAATGGCCGCTGCGTTGCCGCGCTCGCTCGTGACCACGATCTCCGTCGGGCCAGCCAGCATATCGATGGCGCAGTCGAACGCGACCAGGCGCTTCGCCGCAGTTACATACAGATTGCCCGGTCCCACGATCTTGTCCACACGCGGCAGGCTCGCTGTGCCGTAGGCCAGCGCCGCCACGGCGTGCGCGCCGCCCAGCCGATAGAACTCATCGATCCCCAGGAGATGCGCGGCGGCAAGAGTTTCCGGCGCGAGCTTTGGCGAAACCACCACGATGCGCTTCACTCCCGCCACCTGCGCCGGAATCGCCGTCATCAGCAGCGTCGAGGGCAACGGATGCCTTCCGCTCGGCACATAGCACCCGACAGAACCAAGTGGGCGCACAAGCTGGCCGGTCGTCAAGCCTTCTGTGGTCGAATCACTCCACGATGCCGGCATCTGCCGCTGTGCGAACCCGCGAATCTGCGCCGCCGCCGTAGAAAGCGCGTCACGCAGCGCGGGGTCGAGCGCCTTCCACGCGGCGGCCATCTCTTCCTGTGTTACCCGCAGGGCAGCCACACCCGTTTCCGGCCTGGCAAACCCATCGAACTTCGCCGCGTAACGCAGCAGCGCGCGGTCGCCTTGCTTGCGTACATCGCTCACAATGCGCCGCACCGTGGGCAGAACAGAATCCAGCGCCGCGCCGCCGCGCCGTTCCAGCTCCGCCAGCGCCTCTGCCGCGGCCCGCGCATTTCGCCCTGTGGTCCGGATCAGTTTCATCGTTCGTCTCTCTTTACAGCACCACTTTGTTCAGCGGATACTCCACAATCCCCGCCGCGCGCGCCGCTTTCAGGCGCGGAATCACATCCCGCGCCGCGCGCTCTTCGAGAATGGTGTTGACCGCGACCCATTCTGAATCGCTCAACTGCGAAATGGTCGGCGAATTCAGGGCCGGTAGCACGGCCAGTACGCCCTCAAGGTCTTCGCGCTTCACGTTCAGCATCAGCCCCACCTGCGCCTGCGCGTCGATGGCGCCGCGCAGCATGAGCGCAATCTGGCCGATCTTCTGCCGCTTCCACTTGTCGGCCAGGGCGGCCTTGCCGGCGATGAGGTGCGTCTCGCTCTCCATCACTGTGTCGATGATCTTCAGGTGATTGGCCTTCAGCGAACTGCCGGTCTCCGTTACTTCAATGATCGCGTCGGCCAGCATGGGCGGTTTCACCTCCGTCGCGCCCCAGCTGAACTCCACCTTCACATTCACGCCCTTCGCGGCAAAGTAGCGCTTGCTCACCTCCACGAGCTCCGTGGCGATGATCTTGCCTTCCAGGTCTTCGGCCTTCTCATACCCGCTTGCCTCGGGCACGGCCAGCACCCAGCGCACCTTGCGGCGGCTTTGCTTGGCATAGGTCAGAGTGGTCACGCTCTCCACGTCCAGGCCGCTTTCGACAACCCAGTCGATGCCCGTGAGGCCCGCATCGAGCGCGCCGTGATCCACGTAACGCGCCATCTCCTGCGCGCGGATCAACATGCACTCAATCTCGTGGTCATCAATGGAAGGAAAGTAGGAACGGCCGTCGGAGTAGATATTCCATCCCGCGCGCTTGAACAGCGCAATGGTCGCGTCCTGCAAACTGCCCTTGGGAATTCCCAGTCTCAGCTTATTGGCCACGGTTCACCTCCGCACCCGCGGCGATGGGCTTTGTAAAACAGCTCACCGTGCCCTCGTGGCACACCAGGCCGTCACCTTCCACCTCCACGCGAAACAGCAGCGTGTCGTTGTCGCAGTCGGTCGCGGCCGAAACCACACGCAACCGGTTGCCGCTGGTCTCGCCCTTCATCCACAACTTCTGGCGCGTGCGGCTCCAGAAGGTCACAAAGCCGGTCTCCTGCGTCTTCGCGTAGCTGGCCGCATTCAGAAAGCCCAGCATCAGCACCTCGCCCGTGCGCGCGTCCTGCACAATGCCCGGCACGAGGCCATCCATCTTGTCAAAATCGATTCTCGCCGTTTTCTCGCTCATCTTCCATCCTGTCTTCGTCCCCATGATGGGGTTGGAATTTTTCTCCGAACACGAAAAAAACCCACCAGCAGCATTCGCCGGCGGGCTTGGTATTTCTTTCCGATCTCTCTGGCCGTCTACTTCAGGCCATGGCAGTCCGCCGGCATGGTTGTCCCATGATGGTGGTGGCCGTGATGGCGGAGGCTCTGCATCTCTCTTCAAGGTACGGGTAAAGCCCCGAAGGTGTCAAATCCTTTTCTTGCCGCCGGCCCATGAGCGGGCAGAGAATGAATTCGTGCAAGACCAAGCGCGATTCACGTTCGTTCCCCTGGCGATTCTGGCTTTCAGCCTTGCCTTCGGCGGGCGAGCCGCTCCGGCTGCTCCGCAATCGAGCCCAACGCAAACCGCAGCGAAGACAAAACCTGTTCCGCCGCCCGAGGCGCGTATCGACATCAACCACGCCAGCGCCGATGAGCTGCTGAAAGTTCCCGGCATGACGCCCAGCTGGGCCGGCCGCATCGTGCGCTTCCGCCCTTACCGCACCAAGCAGGATCTGCTGGACCGCGG
Organism: uncultured Acidobacteriaceae bacterium; assembly: GCA_963808805.1. Taxonomy (GTDB): domain Bacteria; phylum Acidobacteriota; class Terriglobia; order Terriglobales; family Acidobacteriaceae; genus Telmatobacter. The sequence goes on from CAWEGN010000001.1 coordinate 480,781, forward strand.
CGTGCTTCCCAGCGATGTTTACGATCGCATCAAGGACTACGTCATCGCGCATCGCGACCAGGAATGACTGCACCGGCGACCGGCCAAAAAACCGGCCGGCATTGCACTCTCGCCGGTTCGTTCTCCGATTGCACAAACATTCTCATGGCCCGCGACTCCGGGCCGTTACACTGTTCACTGACAGGAGGCGCGCCGTATGCAAACCCGGATTCTGGGCACCACCATGCCGGTGCTCGAAGTGCAACTGGATCCCAACGAAAGCGTCTTTTCAGAGAGCGGCGAGCTTTCATGGATGACCGCCTCGATCCAAATGGCGACGCACACGCAGATGGGCGGGGGCGGCGGTCTTTTTGGCGTGCTCAAGCGCGTGGCGGGCGGCGGCAGCATCTTCATGACGGAGTACCGCGCGCTCCAGTATCCCGGAGCGGTATCGTTTGCCACCAAAGTCCCCGGCCACATTGTGCCCGTCGAGCTGGGCCAGGGTCCGGAGTACATGGTGCACCGGCACGGGTTTCTTTGCGCCACGCCCCAGGTGACGATCTCGGTAGGCTTTCAGCAGTCGCTCGGCGCGGGCATCTTCGGCGGCGACGGATTCCTCCTGCAGCGCGTCGGCGGCGCAGGCACGGCGTGGCTCGAACTTTCGGGCGAGCTCATCCAAAAGAACCTGGCCGCCGGCGAAGTGCTGCGCGTGCATCCCGGTCATGTGGGAGCGTTTCAATCGTCGGTCGGTTTCCAGATCACCATGGTTCCGGGCATCAAGAACATGATCTTCGGCGGCGATGGACTTTTTCTGGCTGAGATGGTGGGCCCGGGCGCGGTCTGGCTGCAAACGCTGCCCATCTCGCGCCTGGCGCACCAGATCGGCGAATATCTGCCGCCCGCTCAAGCGCAGCCGGCGGCCGCCGCAGGCGTCGGCGGCGGACTCCTCGGCGGCATCGTCGGGTCCATATTAAGCGGGGGCCAGTAAGGATCGTCACGCATGACTGAGCACGCCCGGCAACCACAGAACGCTCGCGGACCCATCGTCTTTGCGTTCGCCCTGGCTTTGGCTGTTTACCTGGCGTGGATGGTCCGGGGCGTGCTGGTTTTGCTCTATGTCTCCGCGCTCTTTGCCGTCGTGCTCACGCCGGTGGTGCGCGCCACGTCGCGGCTTCGCGCCGGCCGCTGGAAACCGTTTCAGGGCTCGGTAGCCATCTTTATCCTTCTGCTGGCTGCCGCTGCCGCGCTCACAGCCTTTGGATTCCTCGCCTTCCCGCCCGTGATCCGCGATCTGCAGGCCCTCAGCGGCGAATTGCCCGCGCGCGTTCCCGCGCTGCTGGAAAAGCTCAAAGAGGTTCCTTTCGCCGATCGCCTGGACCCCGCCGATGTGATCTCGTGGATTCAGGGATCGCTCAGCAGCGCGGCGGCTTATCTGCTGCTCTCGCTCAAGTCCTGGGCCGGCGCGCTCGTCCAGGTGGCCGCCGGCTTTGTTCTTACGCTTTACTTTATTCTTGAGGGCGAGGCCGCGTATCGCTGGTTTCTTTCGTTTCTGCCGCCGCAGCCCCGCCAACGGCTCGACCAAACGCTGCAGCGCGCGGCCATCCGTATGCAACGCTGGCTGCTCGGGCAACTCAGCCTCATGCTGGTTCTCGGCGTCGTCAGTACCATCGTCTTCCTGTCGCTCGGCGTCCGCTACGCCTACGCGCTCGGCGTGCTCGCCGGCCTGCTGAACATCGTTCCTGTTCTTGGCGTCACCGTCTCGCTCGTCCTCGCCCTTCTGGTGGCGGCCATCGACTCCTGGGGCCGCGTGCTCGGCGTCGCTATCTTCTTCACGCTTTGGCTGCAGATCGAAAACTCCTGGCTCATTCCCCGCATTATGAGGAACCGCGTCCATCTTCCCGCCCTCGCCATCTTCGTTGCTCTCCTCCTGGGCTCCGCATTTGGGGGCATTCCCGGCGCCATGGTCGCCATTCCCACCGCCGTGCTGGTCTCCGTCCTGATCGACGAATATCTGGTGCGGGACAACGAGGCCTGAACTGCCGCTCCGGCGGCGAGGTTTCGTTTTTTTACGTTTGGCGACGAAAATCGCCGCGGTTTTGAGCATTTTTGGACGTGCCATTATTGATTCTGAAAGACTTAGGCTGCAAAATAAGCGGTTTTTATACCCCACCTGGGTATAGGGGGGGTAGGGGGTTCACAGGGATCAGGGGTCAGGGGTCAGGGATCAGCCCGTAGCCGGTAGCCAATAGGGAGTAGAAAGGCTGGGAGCGGAAAAGCTGGGGCCGAGGGACCGAGGGAACGGTACGGACCGGGGACTGGAATGGTTGAGGGGGGCGTTCTGGCCTGCACGTCGATCATGGAATAAGTATGCTCCGAAAGGGCAAAATTACCTGCAATACGGGGACGTGGAGACATTTGGACGTAGTGGATATGAAATGAACAACTTATGGAGGAAGTGGCGGGCTTTCTTGGGCGGCGGGGGATTGACAAAGAAGCAAGGGACAGGAACCAAGCCGTCATAGCGAGCCGCCCAGAGGGCGCTCGCCGCTCAGCGGAGATCCCGGGCAGAGCCGCTCAGCGGCGGCAAATGCGAACTAAAATCGAGAGAGATGTCCGATACGCTTTATTTGAGCCTGTGGTATCCGAATCTGCGCCTGGAGGCGCTGGCGGAGAAGCTGACCGCGGTGCTGGGCGCTTTTGCCGCGCACGGCGGCGCGGAGAAGGTGTACTCCGCGGCCGTGTGGCCGGTGGGCTGGAACGAGACGCCGGTCTTTGAGCGCGTGTATGGGCGCATGGGAAGCGGGGCGGAGCGCGGTGTTGACCCGCGCCAGGCCGTTGAAGATGCCATGGAGCTGCTGCACGACGACTACGCCTACGAGTTCCAGATCGGCTGGAGCTTGTGGGAGCTGGAGGCGGGGCCTCCGGCTTCGCAAGGCGCGCATGATGGCAGGCCAAAAGCAACCGCAGATCCTTCGACTTCGTCCGCCGCGGCGGACTTCGCTCAGGATGACCGATCAAAAGAGTTGAGCGGACTCGCTCAGGATGACAGGGACTCTTTTGATGCAAGCATCGGAGGCGGGGCGCTAGTGCAGCTTGATGCACGCTGGGCACGCGCACCGCGCCTGGTTCGTGTCACCGGCTATGGGCCGCTTTTCGACGAGGGGGCGTACGAGCAGGACGGGCACATCCGCATCGACTTCGGCCCGGACGCGCCGTTTCTTGAGGAGGGCGCCGATCTGGACCAGGTGGGTGCCAGGCGCGTGGAAGAGAATGTGCGGCAACTGGTGGAGCTGGCGGCGGCCGTGGAGAAGGCGTCGGGCGCGACGGCGCGCCTGTTATGGAGCGAGCTGGGCGAAAGCCTTGCGCAGCGGCTGGCGGCGCGGCTGGGCATGGGGAACTGATGTCACGAACAAGCGACTTTCATCGTTCAGTGTCCTCCCACCCTAGCGACAAAAGCAAAGGCGTCGCGAGGGTGGGGCACCCGCGGTTCAGAGTGAGAGAGTAAGGCACGTGCGGATCACGATCGAGCGAATCCGGACGCTGGTGCTGGCGGCGGCAGTGGTGCTGCTGGCGGCGCTGGGAGCGTTTTTGCTCAAGGCCAGGTGGAAGAACCTTCTGAGCCGGCACGATCTGCCGCAGCGGCTGGCCCGGGACATCGAGCAGGAGGCGAGCGGGTACACCTTCGTTCACGCCCTGGGCGCACACTCGCAGTACACGATTCACGCTTCGAGGGAAGTGCAGCTGAGAAACGATCGCATTGAGCTGCACGACGTGCAAATCGATCTCTACGGCGAAGACGGCAGCCGCATCGACCGGATTGCGGGCGACACCTTTGAGTACGACCAGAAGAGCGGGCTGGCCACGGCCCAAGGGCCGGTTGAGATGCTGCTGACAAGGCCGTCGGCGAGCGCCGCAGCGGCCGTGGAGGCCGCCGGCAAGACGAAGGGTCATGTGATTGCGGAGGTTGGCGCGGCAACGGGTTCGGCGGGACAGATCGACGTGAAGACCAGCGGCGTGACGTTCGACCGGAATAGCGGGCTGGTGACGACGGCGCAGCTGGTGAATTTCTGGCTGACGCAGGGATACGGAAGCGCTATGGGGGCCCGGTACGACTCGCAGAGCGGCTACCTGACGCTGGAGCATGCGGTGGAGTTGACCACGCGCCGCGACGGCGATGCGGTGCAGGTTCATGCGCAGCACGCGGAGTTCGACCGCGGCGCGCGGACCTGCCTGCTGCGCGCGGCGGAGGCGGATTATCGCGGCGGACAGGCCAACGCGGCTCAGGCCACGATTCTATTCCGCGGCGACGGCTCGGTGGAGGGGCTGGACGCGACCGACGGCTTTACGCTGGCGACCGCAGCCGGAGGGAGCCTGGCGGCGCCCGTGGCGCGGATGGACTTTGACGAGCACAATCAGCCGCAACGTGGCCGCTTGGAGGGCGGCGTGACCATGAACTCGGCGAGGGAAGGCCGCACGGTGCATGGAACGTCGCCCACGGCGGAGCTGGCGTTCACGGCCCGCGGTCTGCTCAAGAGCGCGCACCTGGAGCGCGGCGTGGCGCTCGAAAGCGAAGAAACGAGCGGTGAGGGCAAGGGGCAGGGCGCGGCGCCGCAAGTGAGCCGGACATGGCGCTCGCCGGTGGTGGACATTGACTTCGGCCTGCCGCGGGGGACGGACAAGAAGCAGGTGGAACCGAAAACGATGCGCGGCACGGGCGGCGTGGCGATTACCAGTGAAATCCGGCGCGGGAACGGGGCGGCGACATCCGCGAAGATGACCGCCGACGAGGTGACGGGCGCGTTCGGGCCCGGATCGACGCTGCGCGCGATAACCGGCGTGGGTCACGCAGGGGTGGAGCAGACGACGGCTACGGGAACACGGCAAACCGCAAGCGGCGACCTGCTCCTAGCGCAATTTGCACCGGTGGGCGGGAACGCGGCGAGCGGCGCACGATCCCAGGTATCAAAATCGAGACCCGGGGCACCCGCGAAGAGCGAGGCGGTGAATGGCGGCGGGGAGGCGGCGAGCGCTGCCCAGGTGCAATCGGCGGAGCTGGACGGGCATGTGGTGCTCGTTGAGCAGCCGGCGGCCAAGCCCGGCGCGCAGCCGCAGCCGCCGATGCATGCGACGGCGGGCATGGCAGTATATGAGGGCACGGGCCAGTGGCTGCACCTGACGGTTCATCCCCGCGTGGAGGATGGCGGGCTGGAGTTGACCGCGGACAAGGTGGACGTGTCGCAGCAGTCGGGAGATGCCTTTGCGCACGGCAACGTAAAGGCGACGTGGACGAATACGGGAGCGGGCGGCTCCGGGGAAGAGAATGGCGCGGCCAGCGGCGGCGAAGGGCAGGGTGAATTGACGCTGGGCGGCAGGGGACCGGCGCACATGATTGCGGCGGACGCGCAACTGAATGAGTTGACGGGCGAGGCGACGTTTCGCGGACATGCGCGGCTGTGGCAGCAGGCGAATTCGGTGGCCGGCCCGGTGATTACGTTAAACCAGCACATGCAGACGCTGGTGGCGCGAAGCAGCGATCCGGCAGAGCCGGTGAGGGCGGTGCTGTTGAGCGCAAGCGGGGCGGGCGCGGACAAACATGCGACGCAACCCGCAGGGCAGGCGGCGGAGAGCAATGCAGGCGCAAAACCTGAAGCTCCCTCGGTGATCCGCGTGAGCGGGGGCGAGCTTTGGTACTCCGATGCCGAGCGGCGCGCGGTGATGCGCGGCGGAGCGCTGGGGGCAGTGGTTGCCGAGACGGGCACGGCAACGTCGTCTTCAGATGCCGTGGAACTGCGGCTGCTGCCGGCGGGAAATCACGAGGGAGGCGGCGGGCAGGCCCAGGTGGATCGCATGACGGCAACGGGCCACGTGGCGCTGACCTGGCAGAACTGGCGTGGAACCGGGGAGCAACTGGTGTATTCCGGCGCAACCGGGGAGTACGTGCTATCGGGCGCCGCCGCAGCGTGGCCGAAGATGACCAATCCCGAGCGGGGAACCGTGACCGGCGCGGCTTTGATTTTCCATGGCCGCGAGGATAGCGTCAGCATCGAGGGCGGCGGCCGCGAAACCAGAACCGAGACGACCGCTCCGGAAGCGCGCGGAAAGTAACGGCGGAATTCGCGCAAAACCAGAGCGATTGTGCCGTATTTTGCCGACTTCAAAGCCGCAGCCCGCTCCGCGCCGCGGGCGAGGACCTGTCCGAGGGGGCCCCGGGACTCCACCCCACGGACGAAGACCTGTCCGTGGGGACCCCGAGATGGCCGCACCGGCTTGCGCGTCGCGGCTGCGGGATACTGATACTCTGGTTTTGCGGTAAGCCGGCGAAACGAATGCAAACACTGATTGCCGAGGGAATCGGCAAGAGCTACAAGCGAAGACAGGTTGTGAGGGACGTCAACCTGCGAATCTCCCGCGGCGAGGTGGTGGGGCTGCTGGGGCCGAACGGCGCCGGCAAGACGACCAGCTTTTACATCATCGTGGGGCTGGTGCAGCCGGAGAGCGGGCGCGTGCTGGTGGACGAGACCGACATCACGCGGCTGCCGATGTATCTGCGCGCGCGCAACTACGGCATCAGTTATCTTCCCCAGGAGCCTTCGGTGTTTCGCAAGCTCACCGTGGAGGAGAACATCCTGGCGGTGCTGGAGGCGCAGCCGCTGGGCAACCGGGAGCGGAGGACGCGGGCGGAAAAGCTGATCAACCAATTGAACCTCGGCCACATCCGCACTACACGGGGCTACGCGCTTTCAGGCGGCGAGCGGAGGCGCGTGGAGATTGCGCGGGCGCTGTGCATCCAGCCGAATTTTATTTTGCTCGACGAACCGTTCAGCGGCATCGATCCCATCGCGGTGCTGGAGCTGCAAAAGATTATCTTCGACCTGAAGGCGGGCGGCATCGGCGTGCTGGTGACGGACCATAACGTGCGCGAGACGCTAAGCGTGACCGATCGGGCGTACATTATTGCCGAGGGGCGGATTTTCCGCACCGGGACGCCGCATGAGCTGGGCAATGACGTCGACGTGCGGCGCATTTACCTGGGCGAAGGGTTCTCGCTGGGCTAAGGCGCTGGACGCTGGACGGAAAGCGGGCATATCCTAGTTGATCCTGACGGGGGCGCGTCTCCCCCGGCGCTAAGAGATTGATACATAAGTACCGGGACGGGAAGGTAACCGATTCGGGAAAAATGACGCGAATGGGTGATTCGATTTGAGGCATTTTCTGCATTAAGCTTTTCTCGCACGATTAGACTCGGCTTGAGTCAAATCGGGAAAGAATGCATTGATGGCGCTACTGCAACCAAAACTGACTCTGAAAGTGGCGCAACGCCAGGTCCTGACACCGGGCCTGATGCAGATGGTGAGCGTTCTTGCCCTGAACAAGCTCGAGCTGAAGGAGATGATCGATGCCGAGATGGTGGAGAATCCGGTCCTGGAGGAGATTGACGAGACGGTTCCGATGCTGGATCAGGTGGCGGGCCGCGAGGAGCGGCTGGAACGCGGCGCAGAGGAGGCAGCCGCGCCGCCCAAGGACGTCTTCAGCGAGATCGATTTTGGCTCGTACTTCCAGGAGTATCTCGACCCCGGCTATCGCACGCAGCCGGAGTACGAAGAGATTGAGAGGCCCTCGTTTGAAAACTTTCTCTCCCAGCCTACGACTTTGTCCGATCACCTGGCGTGGCAGTTGGGAGCTCTGAGCCTGGATGCGAAGCTGCATGAGGCGGCCGAGTTCGTGGTGGGCAATCTGGACGAGGATGGATACCTGGCGGCAAGCGAAGAAGAGCTGGCCGCGGCGTTCAGTCCGGCGCCGCGGGATGCGGCAGCCGGCAACGGGCACGAGCTGGACCAGGCCGCAACGCTCGATTTGATCCGTCGCGCCCTCGCTCTGGTGCGGCAGCTCGATCCGGCGGGCGTGGGGGCTCGCGACCTGCGGCAGTGCCTGGCCATTCAGATTGCGGCGCAACAGCACGAGTTCTGCCATTTGTACGGGAGGGCGACCGGCGAGGCGGGCGCCCAGGCGAATGGCGATTCGCCGCAAGACCCGCATAGGGGCTTCCGCGCCGAGGCCGAAGCTAAAATCGACGAGCGGCGGCGCGCGATGGAAGTAGCGGCGCTGATTGTGGAACGGCACTTGCCTCTCTTGCAGAAGCGCGACCTGAAGAACCTGGCGCGCGCGGCGCAGGTGACCGCCGAAGAGGCGCACGCGGCGGTGGAGTTTATCCGCACGCTCGATCCGCGCCCAGGGCGCATGTACAACCGCGAGCAGGCGCGGCTCATCGAGCCCGATGTGTTCTTTGTGAAGCGCGGCGACGAGTGGGTGGTCACGATGAACGAAGAGGACCTGCCCAGCCTGCGCTTGAGCCAGCGCTACAGGCGCATGCTGGTCTCGGCCGACACCGACAAGGAAGTAAAGGAGTACGTGAAGGAGCGGTTCCGCTCCGCGCTGCAACTGATGCGCAACATCGCGCAGCGCAAGAGCACGATTTTGCGCACCTGCGAAGTGATTGTGCGGCGGCAACAGGAGTTCTTCGAAAAGGGCGTGGAGGGGCTGCGGCCCATGATGATCAAGGAAGTGGCCGAGGAGATCGGGGTTCACCCTTCGACGGTGAGCCGCGCCGTCTCCAACAAGTACGCGCACACGCCGCAGGGCGTGCTGGAACTGCGCTTCTTCTTCGGCGAAGGCGCCAACGGACCGGAGGGCGCGGACACGCCGCTGGTGGTCTTGAAACGCAAAGTCCGCAAGCTCATCGAGGAAGAAGATCCGCGGCATCCGCTGACCGACGATCAGCTTACCGCCGTGCTGCAGGCGCATGGCATTCAGCTCACCCGCCGCACCGTGGCCAAGTACCGCGAGGACATGAACATTCCGTCGACGCACCAGAGGCGGAAGAGGGAATAGCTGCTAGCTTTCAGCTCTCAGCCTTCAGCTATTGGCCTGTAGCTCTCCGCTTCGAGCGCGGACACATCGGCAGTCGCAAAGGGCAAAAACCTGGTGGCTGCTGGCTGTAGGCTGAGAGCTGCTTTTACATCGCTTCGGGGCTTTCGATGCCGAGCAGGGCGAGCGCACGGACGAGTTCGCGCAGGGTGACGGCGGCGGTGGCGAGCAGGAACGTCTTTCGCGCGGGGTCTTCTTCAGTGAGGATGTGGTGGCGATGGTAGAAGTTGGCGAACTCCTGAGCGAGCTGGAAGGCGTGCTTGGCCAAATGGGCAGGCTCCGATGTGCTGATGCACTGCTCCAAGACCTGGGAAAAACGACCGGCGCGCAGCCATAGAGGCCAGATGTCTTCGTTTTCCTCGCCACTGAGGTAGCTTGCAAGATTTGAAACCACAGGGGCTAAAGCCCCTTCATCCTTTATGGTCTTTATGGCACGAGGCCCAGAGGGCGCTCCGTCGTGCCCTTTCAAATCACCGAATTGCCGGGCGAAGTCCGTCAATGCTTCATCCGGCGTGGTGTCTCCCTTGCGGAAAATGTTGCGGATGCGAACCACGGCGTACTGAATGTAGGGGCCGGTTTCGCCCTCGAAGCTGAGCGCGTCTTTGAAGTCGAAGGCAATGACGGAGTTGCGCGTGACCTTGAGCATGAAGTAGCGCAGAGCGCCGATGGCAATCTGACGGGCGATCTTCTGCCGTTCGGCTTCGGCATTTTCGCCCGTTCCGCCTGTCTGGCGCGCATCGACTTCGGCGCGCGTAGCGGCGATGAGCTTGTCGATGAGGTCGTCGGCCTTGACGCCGAAACCCTTGCGGCCGCTGACCTCGATGTACGCTTTCTTCTGGTCCTCGTCGGAGACACCGTAGCCCAGCTCGACGGCGCAGCGCGGCGTGAGCGCGACCATCTCGTAGCTGAAGTGCGTGTAGTGTTCGGCCTGATCGGTGTATCCCATGCCGCGCAGCGCCTGGATGACGTTCGACTGCGGATCGGACTGGCGCGAATCGATGACGTTATAGATGGCGGTTGCGCCGCCAAAGTGCGGGTGGTTTGGTTCGCCGGATTCGGCGGAGATCCAGCATTCGTGATTCGGATAGGTGAAGAACGGCTTGTAGCCGAAGTCGCGGCCGAGCAGGCCGAACTTCCAGAGGTGGTAGGCGATGTCCTTGCCGACGTAGGTGACCGTGCCGTTGGAGCGAACAATGACCTTGGCGTCGTCGTCGCCCTTCGGGCCGTCCTGGTTTTGGACGGGAGACGTGCCACGCGACATCACCCAGCAGCCTTTGTTCTTGCCTTCGTTTTCGAAGTAGAGCACGCCGGAGTGCTTTGAGCTTCTCGAAGGCGGCTTCCCAGAATTTGAGGTGCAGGATTTCGCTTTCGCGCGGGAGGAAGTCGTACTCGATGCCGAGGCGGAGCATGGTTTCAAGATGGCGGCGAAGGACGGCGGTGGAGATCAGGTCGGCGATTTCGGCGGTTTCGTTGCCGCCGTGCTCGATGAGGTGCAGCGTGTCGAGGCGGAGTTGCTTGCGCGCGGCCTGCTCTTCGGAAGTGCCTTCGGAGTACCACTGCGAGGTGCGGGCGTAGAGATCCCAGCAGTAGTAGTCGATGCGCTGGATTTGATCGCTGTGTGCGGGCGAGGACGCCCGCACGACAGCCGGTCTGGAGACCGGCGGTACGGAAAGCTGTTCAACGATTTGGCGGACTTCGGCAGCGGTTTTCTTCTCCAGGTGCAGGAATCCTACGACCACATCGGCGACCTGGACTCCGGTGTTGTCGATGTAGTTTTGTACATCGACCTTGTAGCCGGCGGCGCGGAGCAGGCGGACAAACGTGTCGCCAAGGATGGCGTTGCGCAGGTGGCCGATGTGCGCGGCCTTGTTGGGATTGATGGAGGTGTGCTCTACGAGCACATGGCCTTGCGCGTGCGGCGGGACGCCTTCGGCTTGGGCCACCAAGCGAGTTGCCTCGGCGCGGTCGAGATAGGCGTTGATATACCCAGCGCCGGCGACTTCGAATTTGGCGAAGCCTTCAACGGCGCCGAGCGCGGCGACGATTTCCTGAGCGATGATTTTGGGCGCCTTGCGCAGCTTGCGGGCCAGCTCGAAGGCGATGGGCGTGGCGATCTCGCCGAGGCGCAGATCGGGCGGCGTCTCCAGAGGAATCTGGCCGATCTCAAGATCGTATTTTTCTTTCAGGACGGCGCGAAGGCTACGGCCAAGCCGCTTCTCCAGTTCCAGAACCACGCGAGAGCCTCAAAAAAACCTTGATTTTCCAAGTGATTTTAGCATCCGAGTCTCAGAACCGATGAATTTGTATCTGACGCATCGTGGCATCCCAGGTCTCAAAATCGAGACCTGAGGCACCCGGCGGTGGTCGGAGAAACGCGCGCCGACCGGCTCAAGTGCGATGCCGTAAGATGGAATTGAACGCTCCTTTTGTGGCGAATCCAACGTTTGTTGAAAGCAACCGCAGATCCTTCGGCTCCCTCGCTGCGCCGTTCCGGCTTGCGCGGCCGCTCAGGATGACAGTGCGGTTGTTGGTTGAATTCCGGATTCAAGACACAAGCGTTCGGGTGAATTTGACTGCGGACGGAATGCGCTCCCGATGACGGATTCAAGCTCCAAATCAAACCGCTTTTATTTGACCACGCCGATTTACTACGTGAACGCGCGGCCGCACCTGGGCCATGCGTATTCGACCATCGTGTGCGACGCCATTGCGCGGCGCAAGCGGGCGCTGGGCATCGAGACGTGGTTTTTGACCGGCACCGACGAGCATGGGCAGAAGATCGAGCGCAGCGCCAAGGCTGCCGGGTGCACGCCGCAGGAGTTCGCTACGAAGGTTGCGGGCGAGTTTCGCGGATTGTGGGATCGGCTGGGGCTGACCTACGACGACTTTATCCGCACCACGGAGGAGCGGCACAAGCGCGGCGTGCAAAAGCTGTTCGCCACGCTGCGCGACAAGGGCTACATCTACAAGGGCTCGTACACGGGGCAGTACTGCGTCTCCGACGAGCTTTATGTAGACGGCCCGCCGGGCACACCCTGCCCCGATTGCGGGCGCATCGACGGAGACGGTGAGCGAGGAGAATTATTTCTTCAAGCTGTCGGCCTTCGAACGGAAACTGCTTGAGTTCTACGAGGCGAATCCGGGGTTCATGGGGCCGGAGTCGACGCGGCGCGAGGTGATCTCGTTTGTGCGCGGCGGGCTCAAGGATCTCTCCGTGAGCCGGACGAGTTTTTCGTGGGGCATTCCCGTTCCGGGCGACGAAAAGCACGTGGTGTACGTGTGGCTGGACGCGCTGGCGAACTATATTACTGCTCTTGGATATGGGTCGGACGATCCCAAGGACATAGCGCGGTTTGAGAAGTTCTGGCCGGCGGATATTCACCTGATCGGCAAAGAGATCAGCCGGTTCCATTGCGTGTATTGGCCGGCGTTTTTGATGGCGGCGGGGATTGCGACGCCGCGCTCGGTGCGGGCCAACGGCTGGCTGCTCTTCGACCAGGGCAAGATGTCGAAGTCGCGCGGGAACATTGTGCGCGCGGAGACGGTTCACGAGGTGCTGGGCGCGGATGCTCTGCGGTACTTCCTGCTGCGCGAGATTCCCTTCGGGCAGGACGGGAATTTTTCGTTCGATGCGCTTGTGCAGCGGTACAACGGCGACCTGGCCAACGGCTACGGCAACCTGGTGAGCCGCGTGGTGAACATGGTGCACAAGTACTTTGGCGGGGTGGCGCCTGCCGCAGGCGCGGAGACGCAAGCCGAGGCCGCGCTGCGCGCGAGCGCCGAGGCAGCGATGGTGGCGTTCGGACCGGCATTCGACGAGCTGAACTTTTCCGACGCGCTGAAGGCGCTATGGGCTCTGGTGGCGGAGACGGATGGCTACCTGACGGCCAACGCTCCGTGGAAGAAGCCGGCGGAGCGATTGGAAGCCGACCACGCAGCGTTACAGGCGCGCGTTCTGGCAACGGCGGCGGAGGCGATTCGCGTCGATTACGGCGCTGGCGTATCCGATTGTGCCGGATGCGGCGGCAAAGGTGTGGCGGCAGCTTGGGCAGGGCGAGATCGCGGACGCGGCGAAACGCGGATTTTTGAAGGATCTGGCGTGGGGCGGATTGAAGGCGGGAACGAAGTTCGGCGAGCCCGCGCCGCTGTTTCCCCGCGCGGAGAAGGACGCGATGGAACGTATGCAGAGTCTTGAGGACGAGAACAACCGCACGGCGGTGGAAGCGGCGAGCGGACGGAAATTGGCGAGCCGGACGGCGGCGCCGCGCTGAGCTGCAAAGCAGACGGCAGGAAGCAGTCGCGGCGCCCGCGAAGGCGGCTGACGCCGAAGGCGCCTGCAGCGCCCGCAAAGCCCAATGCGCCCGTTGCCGAAAAGGTTCAGACAGCGGCTGCGGTTCCTGCGGCGCCGGCTGGCCAATCCGCTGCGGCGAGCGCACAGCCAGCCGCGCCGCAAGCTGCAGCGGAAGCGACGGCTGCCGCGGGGCAGGCGTTGCAGATTTCGATCGACGATTTTGCCAAGGTGGAGTTGCGCGTGGCGCAGATTATGGTGGCCGAGCGCGTGCCGAAGGCCGACAAGCTGCTGCGTCTGGAAGTTGACCTGGGCAACGAGAAGCGGCAGATTCTGGCCGGGATTGCGCAGCATTACGAGCCGGAGAAGTTGATCGGCCGCAAGATCGTGGTGGTGGCGAACCTGGCTCCGCGCAAGATGCGCGGGCTGGAGTCGAACGGAATGCTGCTGGCGGCTTCGCTCGAAGGCGGCGCGCCGGTGCTGGCCGGATTTCTGGAAGAGGTGCCGCTGGGCGCGCGGCTGAAGTAGAAAACTCTTTCTCTCGTTGCCGCGAAGTCCGGCGTTGCGCGGGAATGCCGCTTTTGTTATGATGGCCGTAGACATGGTTTGCGCTTCCTCAAGCCGCTCTTGTTGTTGCCTGTCGAACATCTTCGACGGGTGTCCCCGCTAGTCTCGTTCTCCTGAGAACAATCGATCCAGAAGACGCACCCGTAGCTGAATGCCGGGTTTGTCTTTGCGCGCGCCGGCCTTCAGCATCTCCCCGAAACTGAGAGGTCACGATGCCGGTCGCCGAAAGCGAAGCAGTCCAAACATCGCCGCGAACGCCAACTGTCACATCGCCGCGGCTGAACCATCTGCGCCTGCTGGAGGCGGAGAGCATTCACATTCTGCGCGAGGTGGCGTCGGAGTTTGAGCGGCCGGTGATGCTCTACTCCATCGGCAAGGACTCGTCGGTGATGCTGCGGCTGGCGCAGAAGGCGTTCTATCCCGCGCCGATTCCCTTTCCGCTGCTGCACATCGATACCGGATTCAAGTTCGCCGAGATGCTCGCCTTTCGCGACGAGATGGCGCGCCGGGCAGGCGCGGAGCTGCTGGTGTGGCGCAACGAGCCGGCCATCGCCGCGGGAACCAATCCCATCGTGCTCGACACCAAGCGCTGCTGCGGGCTGCTGAAGACGCAGGCGCTGCTGGATGCGCTGCGCCACTACAACTTCGACGCGGCCTTTGGCGGCGCGCGCCGCGACGAGGAGAAGTCGCGCGCGAAGGAGCGCATTTACTCGTTCCGCGACACGGCCGGGCAGTGGGACCCGAAGAACCAGCGGCCGGAGCTGTGGAACCTGTACAACGCGCGCATCCATCCCGGCGAGAGCATTCGCGTGTTTCCGCTCTCGAACTGGACGGAGATGGACGTGTGGCAGTACATCCACGAGGAAAAGATTCCGGTGGTGGATCTGTATTTTGCCAAGGAGCGGCCGATGTACGTGCGCCCCTGAGCGCGGGTCAGGACGCGCTGCTGCCGATCGAGCAGGATTTTGTGGCGCGGCCGGGCGAGAAGCCGCAGATGGTGAAGTGCCGGCTGCGCTCGCTGGGCTGCAGTCCCTGCACGGGCGCCATCCGCTCCGACGCCGACACGATTCCCGCGATCATTGCGGAGCTGATCGGGTTCCGCTCGTCGGAGCGGGCGAATCGCGTGATCGATCACGACCAGGAAGGCTCGATGGAGATCAAGAAGCGGGAAGGGCTACTTCTGAAAAACAGGGAATAGGGAACACAGGGAGTAGAGGGTTTGGAGGTTGGTTTGGCAGCCGCGGCAGAGTACAGAGAACAGAAAATTTGAGATCGGCGAGTTTCTTGCGCAGGAGCGCGAGAAGGATTTGCTGCGCTTTTCCACGGCGGGCAGCGTGGACGACGGCAAGTCGACGCTGATCGGGCGGCTGCTCTACGACACGCAGTCGGTCTACGAAGACCAGGTGCGGTCGATTGAAGGCAAAGGCACCACCGCACCGGGGCAGATCGATTTCGCGCTGCTGACCGACGGGTTGCGCGCCGAGCGCGAGCAGGGCATCACGATCGACGTGGCGTACCGCTATTTTTCTACGGCGCGGCGCAAGTTCATCATCGCCGACACGCCCGGCCACGAGCAGTACACGCGCAACATGGCCACGGGGGCATCGACCGCCGACGCGGCCATTGTGCTGATCGACGCGAGCAAGGGCGTGCTGATCCAATCGCGGCGTCATGCGTACATCGCTTCGCTGCTGCGCGTGCGCCACGTGCTGGTGGCCGTGAACAAGATGGATCTGATCGGCTACGATGAGGCGGCTTTCCGCGCCATCGAGTCGGAGTTCAGGGCGGTGCTGGAACAGATCGCGTCCGACACCGGCACGCCGGTGGAAGCGCACTTTGTTCCGGTGAGCGCGCTGAAGGGCGACAACGTGGTGCGCGCAACGGCGCGCGATGCCGTGGTATAAGGGGCCGTCGCTGCTGGAGCTGCTGGAGTCGCTGCCGTCCGCTCAGGATTCCCGTAGCGCGCCTTTCCGGTTCCCCGTGCAGCGCGTGCTGCGGCCCGATCATACTTTTCGCGGCTTCGCGGGGCAGATTGCGTCGGGAACGGTTCGCCGCGGAGACGAGATCGCGGTCTTCCCCTCGGGGCGCAAGGCAAAGATCGAGCGCATCGTGACGTTCGATGGCGATCTTGACGCGGCCATTGCGCCGCTCTCCGTCACACTGGTGCTCGATCGCGAACTCGACATCAGCCGGGGCGACCTGATTGCCGGCGTCAGGGCGGCGCCTACGGTAGCCCGCAGCATGAAGGCGTCGCTGGTGTGGATGGATCAGCGGCCGCTGGATGTAAATCGCCGCTATCTTCTGAAGCACACCAGCCACACTGTGCCTGCATTGGTTTCGTCGATCGATCATCGCGTGGATCTGGGACGCTGACAGCACGAACCGGCGCCGGCGCTGCGCATGAACGACATCGGCGCGGTCTCGCTGCATCTGCTGCGGCCCATCGCCGTCGATCTTTATCGCGACAATCGCGGGACCGGCGCGTTGATTCTGATCGATCCCGAAACCAACGCCACCGTAGCGGCGGGCATGATGACCGCGGCGCAAGGCCAGGCGGCCGCAAACGAGGATGACGAAGCCGCTGCGTGGGGCCGCGTGACCGCCGGCGAGCGGGAGGCGCGCTGGGGACATCGTGGCGGCGTGTTGGAACTGTCAGGCCCCGCGGAGCTGATGGACGCCATCGAACGCTCGCTGTTTGCCGTGGGCGCAGCGACCTGCCGCATCGATAGCGGCCAGCAAGCAGCCCTTCAACACCTGGGGCTGCTTGACGTACTGACCGACATGCAAACTCAGTCGGGTTTGCTCACTCTGGTGGCGCATGCGAGCGAGGAAGATGTGTTGACGGCAAGCGCGGGCGGCCTAGAAATCACGCTCGACGCGGACAGTAAAATGCACGCCGTGACTGCAGTGCACCAGTTGTTGCAGCGCGCGGGAATCTTCATTTCTTCAGAGGGGGCGGATTTGTAATGAGCATTGCGGAGATTGCCGCGGAAGTAAACACGAAGCTGGACGCGGCGCGGGCCACGCTGGCGCGCGAGGTGACGGGTAAGGGCGATGTGTGCCTGACGTGCAGCTTTCAGGCGGAAGACGTGCTGCTGGCCAAGCTGGCCATCGCGCTCGACCCGCGCATTCCGGTTCTTTTTCTCGATACCGGCTACCACTTCGCCGAGACCTACGCGTATCGCGACCGTATGGCGCGCGAGTGGGATCTGAACCTGATCAATCTGCTGCCGGAAAAGACCGTGGCCGAGCAGGAAGCGGAGCACGGTTTGCTGTATGAGACCGCGCCTGACCGCTGCTGCGGCCTGCGCAAGGTTGAGCCGTTGTTCAAGGCGGTCGCCGGGTATCGCGTGTGGCTGACCGGCCTGCGCCGCGAGCAGGCCAGGAGCCGCGCGGCACTGGAAGAGTCGGCGATGTTTTCGCTGCCCGGCGGCAAGCAGGTGCTGAAGCTGGCGCCGCTGGCGGCATGGACGACGCGCGATGTGTGGTATGCGTGCGAGCAGCTTGCGATTCCGTTGCTGCCGCTTTATGAGCGGGGCTACACCTCCATCGGCTGCGAGCCATGCACGACGCTGCCTCTCGATCCCAACGATCCGCGGTCGGGCCGGTGGGGCGGCCGCAAGGTGGAGTGCGGGATACACATTCAGGCGGCGCCGGCGCGTTAAGGCGAATACGGGAAGGCAGAGGCCTGCGATGCAGTACATCATCGGATTTTTTATCGCGCTGTTCATCGCGCTTACGGGCGTGGGCGCCGGCACGATTACCGTGCCCGTTCTGGTGCTGTTTCTCGGCGTGCCCGCGCCGGTTGCGGTAGGCATCGGGCTGGCGTTTTCCGCGGCGGTGAAGCTGATTCTGGCGCCCGCGCAGATCGCGCGCCGCAACGTGGCCTGGCGCACGCTGGGCTACATGTTGCTGGGTGGAGCGCCGGGCGTTCTCGTTGGCTCGCTGTTTCTCAAGCATCTGATCAACGCGGGATCGGAGAACCTGCTGAATGCGATCCTGGGCGCGATTCTGGTGAGCACGGCGAGCTGGCAGATCTTCTACTCGTTCCGCCCCATGCGCGAGAGCACGGAGACGCGCGACCGCAGCCCACTACTCTCCTGGTTGATGTTTTCCGTGGGCGCGGAGGTGGGTTTTTCTTCCGCCGGAGCGGGCGCTCTGGGCAGCGCCGCGCTGATGAGCCTGACGCCGCTGGCCCCTGCGCAGGTGGTGGGCACCGACATCGTCTTCGGCTTTCTGGTTTCGCTCATGGGCAGCGGCGCGCACTGGTTTACACATGCCACCAACCCTGAGTTGTTGCTGCAGCTCATCCTCGGCGGTATAGCCGGGGCCGTTGGAGGAACCCTACTGAGCGCGCACATCCCGCGCCGCCCGCTGCGTTTCGCGCTTTGGGTCTGGCTGCTGATCCTGGGCGGGCAATTCCTCTTCAACAGCTATCAGGTTTGGGCCAGCCCGCGCGCTCACAAAAGCGTTGTGCCGGCCGTGCGCAGCCAGGGTGCACTAAGCGGCGTTCCGCACGGATGACGGCAAGGCTGCCGGTGTGAAGCCTGGAAAGGAATCACGGGCGGCGGGGAGCTTTAGAATTGCCACAGTAACCCCCTAAACAGAATCTGCACAATTATAGAACTGCGTGGCGTTGCACAAATGTGGTAGTGGTGCAGTTTGGGTATGTACAGACTGGCGATAGGTTAGAACCCGGCGTAGGCTTTGGACATGGCAGAGAGAGAGAACTTGTCAAACGCGATTCAGGGTATGGATGTGCAGCGTGTGGATGGCTGTTCGCGCCAGCAGGGTTCCAAAAGACAATTTCACCATTTTTGAGCGTTGGCACCGCGCTCCAACTCGAATTCGAGGCCCACAAGTGCGCTGATTATCCTGCTCCGCAACCGAGGAAACCGCAAAAAGGCTAGATGAGCCGGTTTGCGTTCCGATTTCAACAGCAAACTCGCTAGGGCTCACCATCAGCGAACTGTTCAAGGGGCTCTAGGCCAGTCGGCTTCTACTAAAGACTCTCGAAGACATCCCGAACCTCGGTGACTGGCGTTTTGTTGGTGAAGCTGTGAAGCACGGTACCGCCCTGCGTTCTCTTACGCAGTTCAATACGGTCAGCACGGTGAGCGTACCTTAGAGCATATTTGTTTCCGTTGACTTCAAACCAGACGATGTTTGCTGTTCTCCCCGCGTACCCACGCACTTTAAGCGGCGTTTTGTCCTTTCGCCAAAGAACCGCGCCAAAGAGTGCTAAGGCGACTGCACCAACCGTCTTGGCGTGATGCTTCGACCTCCCCATAACACCGTGCAAATACCGTTCGAGCGTTGTCACATCATCAACTGAAATTGGCATTTCGGTTCCTCCGTCTCTTCGTTAGGACGCATTTACCACGGCACCGCAGACATCGCATTGAAGAACCCGCTTCTTCATTACGAGGAGCCAACCCAACAGACCCGAGACAAAAAAGGCGATACCAAAAGCAATGAGAAATGAGTTTCCAAAGAAGGCGATTGGCAGGGCGGCTCGTGCATCGGTGGTTCGCGAAGCAGTGTCGGAATAAAACGCATCGACCTCTCGACTTGGGGTATCGAGTGTGCCGTCATTCACTCGTTGGGTGCATAATTCAGCCGTCTCCGCCACCGTTCCTGACTCTTTATAAGCGGAGAGCGCACATTCGCAATACTCTTCAATTTGCTGCTGTGATGGGAATCGTCCTGCATCTTGACTTCTTAGTCGGGTACTCTGAGCGCAAGACCGGCGGAAATTGGCATCGAATGCACTCTGATAAGTATGGCCGGAACCATTGACACCCAGCGTGGCTCCAATGGAAGTGTTGAACACAAGAAGCATCACCGCACAAGAGAGCATCCCGAGAATTGACGGAATCAAGAGAATGAAACCAATTGCAACTGCCGGACCGCTCATGCGAAATACCGTCTTCGAACTGAGAGTTCCACGGTCGCAAACTTTGCAGGTCAGGTAAGAACTTCTATGCGTGTAGGCAGGTTGCTGCGGGTAGCTCGGCGTCTGCTGAGACTCTTGCCGTGGCGGGTCTACCCAACCACCTTCGGGCATTATTGACATTTCAAGCTGCCCCTTTCCGGTGTGCGAAGTTTGCAACAATTGTACGCCGAGCGGTTTAGGCGCTGAGTCGCTCATCGGAGGCGGTTTCTGGCCTAAACGGATACGGAACCGTAGTCAGTTTTAGTTAGTTTTTAGCAATGTTTTTTTGACTGCGGATTTTGAACTGAACACGGGCTCAGACTCGATTTCTGGAAAAACTTTTCGCAACCCCATGTGGATACTGTAGTTAGCTCTCATCAATTTTTGGGTGTCCCCACTGTCCCCCAGTGAGACTGCTGAGACAGAAACGGCCTCCGAAGAGACCGGTCAACGCTTTGATATTGGGTCAGTCGCCTGATTTTGCTGGATTTCTAACGATTTTGCTTGACTTTTGGTGCGGAAGGCGGGACTTGAACCCGCAAGCCTTTTGGGCGCCAGCTCCTAAGGCTGGTGTGTTTGCCATTTCACCACTTCCGCACGGGGTGGCGGCCAAGCTGGTACTGACCCTTTCAAGTCTAGAGGGGAAAGAGCGCGGGTGCAATGCCGCCGAAGCGCCACACGGGTTAGAGCGCATCTTCCCGCGCACCTGAAGAAAAGTCTCCACTTTTGCCGCCGGATTTGGATTCGAGGCGAATGTCGCGGATGACGATGGCTTTGTCGAGCGCCTTGGTCATGTCGTAGATGGTGAGCGCGGCGACGGCGGCGGCGGTGAGGGCTTCCATCTCGACGCCGGTGAGGCCGGTGGTGGAGGCTGTGGACGCGATGCGCACGCCGCCCGCAACGATCCGGGCCTGTACGTCAACGTGCGTCAACGCGAGGGGATGGCACATGGGAATGAGGTCAGAGGTACGCTTGGCAGCCTGGATGCCGGCGAAGCGAGCGACTTCAAGCGGGTTGCCCTTGGGGTTCGAGGGCAGCGCCGAGAGAACGGCGGCGGAGAGCTCGACGAATGCAGAGGCAGTTGCGGTGCGGCGCGTGGGCTGCTTAGAGCTCACGTCGACCATGGCGGCTTGGCCGGATGCATCGAAGTGCGAGAGTTTCGAGGTGTGAGAGAGTTTGGAGGGCGAAGGCATAGGACTCCTCAGGGAAGCAGAATGCGGACGGTGGCGCCCGGTTCAAGGCGCGATTTTGGACGAAGATCGCCCTCTTCGGGCACGACGATAAAACAGTTCGCACGGGCCATGGCAGCCAGGTCGCCGCTTCCCTCCGAGGGAACTGGCGCAACCTGAGGCAACGGGCCGGCGAAGGAACAGGCGGCGGGGAGAAAGCGCGTTAGCCCAGTTCTGGCCTTGACGTCCGAGATGAGACGGGCGAGGGCGAAGCGCGGGCCGCGGTCAAGCCGGCCGGCCAACGCGGCCAAGACCGGCGCGGCGAAGAGCAGAAAGGTGACAGCCGAAGAGACGGGATTGCCGGGAAGGCCGAAGATGGGGAGCGATGCGCGGCGGATGCTATTGCCCATCTTCGCGTTTCTCTTGGGCAGGTCACCAAAGACCAGCGGCTTGCCGGGCTGGATGCGCACGCCGGTGAAGTGGAAGCGGGCGCCGACGCGAGCGAGAGCCGGTTCGACCAGATCGAATCTGCCCGCGGAAACGCCGCCTGCGATGAGGAGAAGATCGGCTTGGCCGACGCGAGCAATGGCGGCGTCGAGAGATTTGGCGGTGTCTCGCGCGATGGGCAGAACCCAGGGCTCGCCACCGGCAGCGGCGACCATTGCGGCCAGCATGGCGCTGCTCGAGTTGCGAATCCGGCCGGGAGCGGGCGAAGACCGGATGGGCACAAGCTCGTCGCCAGTGGCGAGGATGGCCACGCGCGGCCTCAGGAACACTTTGAGCGCAGGGAAGCCGCAGGCCGCGGCGAGCGCCGCCTGCGCGGCGCCGATCGCGGTTCCCACGGGGAGCAGCTTGTCTCCCTTGCGCGCCTGCGCGCCGCGGGCCACGATGTTCCCGTTTTTTTCGATGGTGCGGGGCGGAAGCAGCCGGACAGTTCGCGCGGATGGGCCGCCCGAGGTCTCGACGTGCTCGAGCATGATTACGGCATCGGCGCCAGAGGGAACGGGAGCGCCGGTCATGATCTCCCATGCGGAGCCGCGCGGCAGCGGGCCCGATGTAGCCTGGCCGGCGCGGGTTGCGCCAGCCACGGCGAGCGGCCGATGCGTGGAGGCTTCCGCGGCCCGGCAGGCGAAGCCGTCGCGGGCGGAGCGGGCGAAGGGCGGCTGGTCGCGGTCGGCGTGGAGCGGCTCGGCGAGCACGCGACCGGCTGCCTTTTCGAGTGCGACAAGCTCCACGCCAGGGCGAAGACGGGCCCGCTTCGCGGAGTAGCCGGCAATCAGCGCGGCGGCCTCGTCGTAGCCAGGCAGTGCGGCGCTGGGCAGAGTAGGACTCATGCAATGGATTGTAGAGGGTGCGAAGCGCCGGCAGAAGCCAGGTGCGGCTGGCACGCGCAAGGAGGGCAGACACAAAGGGCGTCCATGCAAGGACGCCCTTCAGTTTTGGCCGCACGCGGCCCGGTTACTTCGATTTGGGCGCCTTGTAAGAAGTGCTGATCTTCTCTCCGGCCTGCTGCAGAATTCCCGCCACATCGTTCGCATAGAGGCCATTCGGGGCCAGTTGAAGGTACTTTTCGTACGCAGCCATGCAATCGGGGGGCAGAACGATCCGGTTCGTTTTGGGATCAATCGTTGCATTCTGCACCAAACCCTGGCCTTTGATGTAGTAGAGGAGGGGGTCGTTGGGGTCGATCTTGATTGCCTCATCGGCCGCGGCCGCTGAGGCGGCACCGTTGTTTACCTGGTAGAAAATGACCGCCTCATTCTTCAGATTGAAGGCGGCATTCGCGGGATCGGCCTTGGCGGCGGAGTCATAAGCAGCATTCGCTTCGGGAACTTTGCCCATGCGCGCATCGACCTCGCCCAAGCCGGCATAGGCGAGGCCAAAAACGAACGGGCGCGGCGTCTTTGACGCTGTTTCCAGATCGATGGCCTTCTGGTACGATACGACCGCATCGTCATACTTCTTAAGCCCGGCCTGCGCGAAACCCAGATTGACCCACAACAGCGCCTCGTCGGGCTTGAGGCCGGTATCCTTTGTCATCAGGCTCTCGACATCTGTGTACTTGGCGGTTTTGATCTCATTGGCCTTGGCATCGATGTCGGTCTTTGAGGCCGCTGCGCCGAGAGCTTGTTTGGCGGCTGCCTGAGCGCCGTCGATGTCTGTACGGTCCTGGTTGACGACCTTTAGGTCGGCGTTGAGCTGGTGAACGATCACATTGGCTTTTATAGCCTCGGCATTGGCCTTCTTCAGATCCTCAAGCTGCTTTTTCTCCTCCGGCGGCAGCTTGTCGACGTATTCCTGCCGCGACATGTCGATGTCCTGCGCCGTGTCCTGCCCAGCCACGATTTTTATGCCGGGAAAGAAGTCAACGACCTTGCCGACAGGCGTATCGGCCGCGCGAAAGATGACCATGTAGGTTCCCTGAGGCGCTTCGCCGGCATAATCCCCGGTGCCAGAGACGGGGAAGGTGTACTTCAGCGTCTTACCGCCATCGGTGGAGAGGCTCACGGTGCCGCCCCCTTGCGGTTGGCCCGTGGGATTGATGACCTGGCCGTGAATTTTGCCTGTGTTCGCAGCGGGCGTTTGTTGCGCCTGAACAGGAGCGAGAGCCAATGCCAGCAGGCCGGCCGCTGCGGTCAGGCCCAAACAAAGTGAAAGAGTGCGTTTCATGTATTCTCCTTAGGAGCGGCGGGAAGACTGCTTCCCGCGGGCTCGAAAAAATCAAATTCCCTGCCCCGCAGACCAGCGTAACAACCATGGTCCCGCGGGCTTGTTTCCGCGCATCGAGGCCGCCCAGCCCTGCAAACGACCGCCCCCGCCGTGAAGAGGCCGGCATCTGCCGCGGACGTGCACGCACGATTGCCACGGCTCATCCGGCAGAGCGCATTTCCAGCAAAATCCACGTTAAATCCAACCCATCGTCCTACACAAGAGGGGACAGAGAAACACATCCCACTTGCGCTTGGGGCTGCGGCGCACCTCGTGGACGAGGAAGCGGTTCCGCAAACTACTTTTTTCCGCGGCGAACCATCGCTGCGCCGCGGGAATCCCGGTTGCCATGGTAGTGCGTCGGGCGCAGAGGCACGTGTGGCGTGTATCACACAACAGGGCCTGCCAACACTACCTGGGATGGCAGCGACGGGCGCCGTCCCTTCTGGTTGCGGGGAAAATCGCGTCATCCTTCGTTGTCGTCCTGGGCAGTGGGCTGGCCACAGCCGTCGTCCTCCGCCTCGTCTGACGCGATTTTCCCTCGCAACGCTGCTCACCCCAGGTAGTGTTGGCAGGCCCTAGAATTCGAATATGGAGACGGTGATTCGGAAGGCAACCGCGGCCGATGCCGCTTTGATTCTGGAGTTTATTCGCGCCCTGGCGGCCTTTGAGCGCGCGCCCGACGCGGTGACGGCAACCGAGGAGAGCTTATTGCGCGACGGATTTGGCCCTAACCCCTTTTATTACTGCCTGATTGCCGAAGACGACGGCCGGCCTGCCGGCTTCGCCTTCTATTTCTTCAACTACTCGACGTGGGTGGGGCGGCCCGGTATCTATGTCGAAGACCTGTTTGTGCTGCCGGAGTTTCGACGGAGGGGCATCGGCAAGGCGCTGCTGAAACAGGTGGCCGCGATTGCGTTGGAGCACGGTTGCCAGCGTTTGCAATGGGAGGTTCTGGACTGGAATACACCGGCAATCGACTTCTATCGCGCCATGGGCGCGGAGTTTCTGGATGCGTGGCGCAATGTGCGCTTGAGCGGCGAGGCGCTCGAGCGGCTGGCCGGAATGGAAGGGCAGCAGGCATGAACTTGCACTGCGACCGCTGCGAAGACGAGCTTCACGCTGTACTCTCCGAGCCGAAGGCGGCTGCCCCACCGCAGGTGGTTCGCGTAATAGGCGGCGGGTTGGCCGGGCCTGAGGCTGCGCTGACGGCGGCGCGGCTGGGTTGCGCGGTCGATCTCTACGAGATGCGCGCCGTGGTGGACGGAAGGCTGCGGCTGACGCCTGCGCACCAGACGGCGGATTTCGGCGAGCTGGTCTGCTCGAATTCGCTGAAGAGCGAGTCGCCAAATACCGCGCCCTGGCTGCTGAAGCAGGAGATGCGGCGGGGAGGCTCCGTTCTTTTGCGCATCGCCGGTGAGACGGCTGTGCCGGCGGGCCACGCGCTGGCCGTGGACCGCGTGGAGTTTTCGCGGCGCATCACGGAGGCCATCGCAGCGGAGGATCGCATTCGAGTGATCCGGGAAGAGGCGGCAAACCTGGAAGCGGCGGGAACCGAGTACGCGCTGACGATTGTGGCGACGGGGCCGTTGACTTCGGACGCGCTGAGCCGGGAGATTGAGCGGCTGACGGGCGCGGGGCATCTAGCGTTTTACGACTCGATCTCGCCGATTGTCGATGCAGAATCGATCGATATGAACCGCGTGTACTTTGCGGCGCGCTGGGACAAGGGAACGGCGGACTACATCAACTGCCCGATGGACCGCGCGGAGTACGACCGTTTTTACGAGGCGCTGCTTGCGGCCGAGCCTGCGGAAGCGAAGGAGTGGGAACGTTTAGATTATTTCGAGGGCTGCCTGCCCATCGAGGTGCTGGCCCGGCGCGGACGCGACACGCTG
Source organism: uncultured Acidobacteriaceae bacterium (assembly GCA_963808805.1). Classification (GTDB taxonomy): domain Bacteria; phylum Acidobacteriota; class Terriglobia; order Terriglobales; family Acidobacteriaceae; genus Telmatobacter. Next base: position 506,251 of record CAWEGN010000001.1, read on the forward strand.
CGCTTTGGGCCGATGAAGCCTGTGGGCCTGCGCGACCCGCGCACCGGCAAGACGCCCTGGGCCGTAGTGCAACTGCGTAAGGAGAATCTGCGCGCCGACAGCTACAATCTGGTGGGATTCCAGAATCATTTAAGGTTTGGCGAGCAGGCGCGTGTGCTGCGCTTGATCCCGGGCCTTGAGAATGCACACTTCCTGCGCTATGGGCAGATTCACCGCAACACGTACCTGTGCGCGCCGGCGCTTCTGGACGAACGGCTGCGGCTGAAGAAGGCGCCCCAATTGATGTTTGCCGGGCAGATTTGCGGGGTGGAGGGGTATACGGAGTCGATCGCCACGGGGATGCTGGCGGGGATTTACGCGGCGGCGATGGTGCGCGGCGAAGAGCCGGCGCCTGTGCCGCGCGCGACGGCGCTGGGCTCGCTGGTCCACTACATCACACACGCCGATGCGAAAAACTTTCAGCCGGCGAACATCACATTCGACCTGCTGGAGCCGCTGGACGAGGAGACGCGGCGGCGGGTTCGGGACAAGCAGGAGCGGCACCGGATGCAGTGCGAGAGGGCGCTTGCGGCGTTCGATGCGTGGTTCGCGGCAAAGACGCGGCGCGAGCGTGTACCCTGAAGGTTGGGGCGTGGGGTACGACAAGAGCGAACATTCGCGCCGCGGGGGACGGGAGTTTTTCTTGAAGTGTTGGATAGTCATTCTGTCGGGTTGGCTGGCGCTGGGCTACGGTACGGCTTTTGCCTTTGCGCAGGCAGAGCAGCCCACGGCGGCGGAAAAGCAGTCGGCGACAACGATCGTTCTGCCGCCCTCGCCGAAGGCGCTGCTGCCCGATGCGTTTGACGGGTGGGTTCTGGCGAAGCCATCGGCAGTACTCACAGATCCCGCGCAGGCCGATCCAGCCAATGCGGCGGCGCTGAAGGAGTATGGATTCAATGCCGCGGTGGAGGCCAACTACAAGCGGGAGCGTGAGACGCTGAGCGTGCGCGCGCTGCGCTTCGACGACGCGACCGGAGCCTACGGCGCATACACTTACTACCGCCAGAATGGCTGGCCGAAAGAGGACATCGGCACAGGAGCAGCCTCAGACCACAACCGCGTTCTGTTCTGGAAAGGGACGACCGTGGTGGATGCCACGTATTCGCGCATCGGGCCGATGACGGCCGGAGAACTGCGCGAGATTGCGCGCGAGTTGCCGGCGCCGACGGGAAACCGCGGAATGATTCCGCCCGTCCTGGTGAACCTGCCGCAAGCGCAGCTTGATGGACAAACGACGCACTATGCAGAGGGCCCGGCGGGCTACGCCGGATCCGGTGGCGTGCTGCCGGCGGCTCTGGTGGATTTTGACAAGGGAGCGGAAGCGGTGACGGCGAACTACTCGTTGATCTCGGGCCCAGCGACGCTGACCCTCATCGATTACCCCACGCCGCAGATTGCCGAGGCGCAGGAAGCGGCCATTCGCGCGTATCTGAAAGCGGGCAGCAAGGCGCAGCCGCCGTGGCCCAAACCTTTGATCGATTCCGACCAGGCATCGCTCGAGGTGCGCCACAGCGGACCGCTGGTGGTCGTGGTGAGCGGCGATGCCATTCCCGACGATAGCCACCGGCTGCTCGAGTCAGTACACTACGAGGCGAACCTGACGGCGATTCCGCAGCCTGTGGAGTCAGATGTGGAGAAAACCAGCAGGCTGCTGATGGGAATTACCGTGCTGACGGTGATCGGGGCAGCGGCGGCAATCCTGCTGGGAGGGTTCCTGGGCGGCGGCAGGGCTCTCTACCGCCTGGCGAGGGGCAAACCGATCTCCTCGGTCTTCGACGAGGAGTTCATTCATCTCGATCTGCGGGAAAAATGGAACGAAAACGCCGAGGCAATTCAGGGGCCGCATCCGAAGGGTTAATGCCGCCGTTATCCTGTGGAAAAATAGACAAAAACCAGAAAAAACACCGCGAAATCACGGGAAATGCCGGAAAATTCCAGGCGAATGTACAGCGAAACTGAAACCGCGCACGGATCGTGATACGGTATGTTAAATAATTGAAACAAAGCGAGTTATTTTCCAGAACATTTCCCTTGACACTGCTTTCCCCCACACCTACTATGCAGCCAGAAAGTTCTGATGGGTTTGCCTCCGTTGGAACTATTCTCCCTGAGGAGAGAGCTGTCCCGTTGCCGGGCGGCTCTTTCCGTTTAGAGGAGAGATTTTCCTGCCTCGTGTGCTTGCTGATCGCAGGTTGGGACCGATTCGCTCCACCGCTCGCCGCATAGCTCGCACCGCCATGAGTTCACTGGATCGACACCTTCGAGAACCGGATCGGCAGCACCGCACTTGGGACACGCGGGCGGCGTGAAATCGGGCACGCTCGCCTGAGACTCCTCGACGATTTCCCGCGGAATGGGGAGCGCGGCAACGGCGCGCGCCTGATCGAGCCGATCGGCCGCGACGAGCACGCGCGCATAACGGCGGCCGAATTCGCGCGGCTGTTGAACCCAGCTTTCGATTCCGGCCTGCTGCAACGCTGCAGAGAGTTCCTGCGCTTGTTCATCGGTATCACAGTCGCAGAGGACGGTCTTCCATGTGTATTCGTGCGGGCCCTCGTCGTCCGCGCCGTCGGGCGCATCGGAAACGAGCTCGGGCACGCGGCCAAAGTACCCGGGGTAAATGATGGGATATTCGGGGCCAGGCTCTGGTTCAACGTGGGCAGCGGCAGACGCTGACGGCGCATTCGATGGCGTCGCGGTTTCTGGCGCTTTCGGGTCGCCCAGGCCTCGGCTCCGCATCTCGCTACGCAAAGCCTGCTGCGCTGTTTCGGTCAGATCGGCAAAATCGGCGGCGAGCTCACGCAGCTCATCGTCGCCGATCTCACGATAATGCCCGGTGAGTCTCTGCCATTCAAGGATCGGGTCGGCTTGCATGGGCAGCATTGTAACGCTTATTCGGCGGTGCGAGGGGATGAGCGCGGCTTTACCGCGGTCCGGCGCAACGATACAATCGAAGAGTCAGCTATTGACTTTCACGCGTGCTGCGCAGGGTGCGAAAGTTCACGGCAGACTATCACAGGCAGGCCGATGTAGCTCAGTTGGTAGAGCAGCTGATTCGTAATCAGCAGGTCGTCAGTTCAAGTCTGACCGTCGGCTCCAGATTCAGCGCGGAGCAATCCGCGATCGCCGTTTGGAGCAGGCAGTTCAACTGCATGTTTCCGGCGCGGAGTGTCGCAACGTTTGTACAGTAGTGCGAGCCGGCGTGGATTTGCCAGGATCCGGCGAGCCATTCCCGCTGCGGAAGGCCGCCACGCCACATCCAACAAGCGCCGCCTTGTCCTTGAGTTCCGACACGCGCAACTGAGTCAGAGAATCGCCGAGTTGGGCTTGCACGGCGGGCAAGAAGAGCTGTGCCGAGCGGGAGATGCCGCCGCCCAGCACGATCACCTCCGCGTGAAAGCCGGCGAGCAGGGTCTGGATCACGTCTCCGAGGCGCTGGCCGAATTCGGTAAAGGATTGTTCCGCGGCGGGATCCTTGGAGACTTCAGCCGCCAAGTCAACTACTTCCCGCTTCTTGCCGGTTCGCCGCTCGTAGTTCCCCACGATCGCCCTGGACGAAACGAAGTCTTCCACGATTCCGCCGCAGTATGGAAGATTCCAAATCTCGCCGCCCTGAGGCACGCCGGGACCCGTGGTTACCAGGTGGCCCTCCACGGCAAACGCCGAGCCGATTCCCGTACCCAGCGTGAGGCCCACGGCGCGATGGAACCCGCGCGCTGCTCCCGCGCCGACCTCGCCCAGTAGATAGGCATCGGCATCGTTCAAAAAGCGCACCTGGGCCGGCTGCCAGCCGAAACGCGCGGCCAGAGGCTGGCGCAGATCGATTCCGTAGAGGTAGGGCAACTTGTGGCGCATCAGGCTCACGCCCGCCTGGAGGTCGAAGGGGCCGGGCACGGCAAGCATCGCCCCTATGTTTGTGTCGCGGCAGGCTCCGGCCTTCACGCCCAGATCGTGCAGCAGATCGAGAAAGGCGCCGGAGGTATGCGTGGCCGAATGCGGCGCGCTGACAACGGGTCCGAGGTGAAAATCGTCCCCACAGCACAGAGCGGAGGCCACATGGCTTCCGCCAACATCAAACGCGAGGACGCATTTCTCGACCCGCTCAGCCATTCTGCACGCCGCAAGACCCAACTTATGAGAGCGTTCCCATCCAAGTTGAGACCGTTATCGTTTGTATCACAAGTCCCGGATGGAACGACGGTATCTTTGAGTAAAACTGTTCGGAACCGCATAAAACTCTCGATAGTTCTGATTCGTGACCGTTACGCTCATTCCGGATGGACGCTAACCAACGTGTCCCGCAGCGAAACCCGCATCGCGATTTGAAGGTAACGATACCTCCATCCCATGCAAATTGCGGGGACGCGCCCTCGCAGCATCGAAATTGGCGATGCAGTTCAGAATGTGCTTTGGTTTAGGCTCATACGCGGACACGAGTTCCAAAGAGCGGCGGAAGGCCGCTTGCATTTCAGTTCAATGATTTCCGGCAGACCGGACGGTCACGGTGCACCGCTCGTGACGATTGGGACGCGACTTTCGTAAGATGGTTCAGCCATGTCCATGCACACCGCATTCTCGCCGGCAGCTGGATTCCGGCGCCCTGCCTGCGTTCGGCCCCGCATTTCTGTGACCATCGCCGTTCTCGTGCTCTTGCTGCAGGCGCCGCTGCACGCGCAAGCACCGGCGCTGCCTGCTGAGGCTTACGGCCCTTTCAATGCAGTTTTTCTTGCCGACGGGCCCGGCTTGAACAAGACTTTGTCTCCGGCAACTTCGCTGGACGGCCTCGCAACCGTAGCGTGGGACCGCGAGGGATCGGGCCAGACCGCGGGGCAGGACCCTATTCTGGCGGGGCACGCGGCGTGGACGCTCGCCTTCTGGTTCGAGTCGCCGGAGCCACTGCAAGGGACGACACTGCTTGCCGGGATGGGCGATCCTGCCGCGGAGGATGCGCGCTTCATCGGTATCCGGGACAATCGGCTTGGGCTTTGGCTGGGGCAGGCGCAAGCATCGGCCGGGTTTGCGGCCAGCGACAGCACGCTGGGCCCGGCAAAATGGCACATGGCCGCCGCGGTGAGTGACCGCGAACGCGTAGTTCTGTATGCCGATGGCCGCCAGGTGCTGGCAACCCCTCTTGCACAGGGCAACGTCGCGCCCGTGCTGGAGATGGCGCCGGCGCCGTTGCCTGGAGTTGCCAACAGCCACTTTGGCGGCCGCGTTGCCGCGCTCCGGATCTACCGTGAAGCGCTGACGGCTGAGCAGGTGAAGGCCATGGCCGCCGCGCCGCCGGACTTCAAGTTGCTCACCTATGAAGAAGCCTCGCAGCATTGGCCGGTGCAGACCAGCGCACAGGCCGGATACAGCGCGCCGCAGGATCCATCCACTCTGCCACGCGGCCAGGGCGCCCTGCAAAAGCCCGTGGCGAAAAAGCCGCGTGGGGAGGACCTGCATTGCCGGTTAACTGGCGGCAATCCATGGAAGCTCGAAGGCGGTTGGCGGCTGGCCGCGGCGCCGCAGGTCAAGGCATCCGGCGACGAGATTTCCAGGGCCGGGTTTCCCGATAAGGACTGGCTCGTGGCTACCGTGCCGGGTACCGTGCTGACCACGATGATCGATCGCGGCCTCTATCCCGACCCCGAGTACGGGCTCAACAATCTGGCCATCCCGGAGAGCCTTGCCCATCAGGACTATTGGTACCGTGTGGAGTTCAAGGCGCCCGCGGCGGCGCGTGAGCAGAAACTTACGCTCACCTTTGAAGGCGTGAACTACGCCGCTGAAGCCTGGATGAACGGCAAGAAGTTAGGCGGGTTCACCGGCGCATTCCTGCGCGGCAGATTCGATGTGACCGGCTTGGTTGCAGAAAAGGGTACGAACGCATTGGCCGTGCGCGTATCTCCGCCGCCGCATCCGGGAATTGCGCACGAGCAGTCGCTGAAAGCCGGACCGGGCGAGAACGGCGGCATGGAAGTGCTGGACGGGCCAACCTTTGCCGCCGCCGAGGGCTGGGACTGGATTCCCGGCATTCGCGACCGCGACACGGGCATCTGGCAGGACGTGACACTGACGGCGACGGGGCCCGTGGAGATCGGCGACCTGAATGTCATTACGACCTTGCCCAAAGCCGACCGCAGCGAAGCCGACATTGAGATCGAAGCGCCGCTGGTGGACTTGAATGACACGCCCGTGGAAGGCGATCTGACCGCCAGCTTCGATGACGTGACGGTGACAAAGCACGTGCAGCTTGCTCCGGGCGACTCGATAGTCCGGCTGGAGCCCGCGGAGTTTGCGCAGCTCAAAGTGCAGCATCCCCGGCTGTGGTGGCCGAATGGCTACGGCGATCCTGCCTTGCACAGTCTCAAAGTTACGTTCACTCTCGGCCAGAAGGTAAGCGCCGCGCGGCAGATCGAATTCGGCATGAGAGAGGTGAGCTACGAGCTGTCGCTCTTCGATGCAACGGGGCATCTGCGGCGCGTAGAGGTGTTGCCAAGCCGCACCTATGACCAAGCGCTGCCGCTGATCGATGGGACTCACAGAGGCATCCGGAAGATCTACGACTGGACACCGAATCAAGTGCCGCCCGGGCAGACGCTGCCGGACTGGATGCTGCACACGTGGGTGCAGACGCTCGAAGCGGGAGCTGATGGTACACCGTCTATTCGTCCCGTCGAAGGCGGATGGCCGGGAACCGACCTGGCGATCAAGGTGAATGGCGTGCGCATTGCCGCGCGCGGCGGCAACTGGGGCATGGACGACATGCTCAAGCGCGTGAGCATCGAGCGCCTGGAGCCGTATTTCCGCCTGCATCGCGACGCGCACGTGAACATCATCCGCAACTGGATGGGCCAAAGTACGGAAGAGAGCTTCTATGCGCTGGCCGACAAATACGGGCTGATGGTGTGGAACGATTTCTGGGACTCGACCGAGAACTACAACCTGGAAGCCGAAGACCCCGCGCTGTTCCTAAAGAACGCGCGCGACACGATACTGCGCTTCCGCCATCATCCGTCGATCGTGGTGTGGTGCGGGCGCAACGAGGGCATGCCGCAGCCGATCATCAACGAGGGCTTAGCCGATCTGGTGCGCACGCTCAATGACACGCGCTACTACACGGGCAGCTCAAACCAGGTGAACCTGCGCAACTCGGGGCCGTATCAATTTCAGCCGCTCGACGCGTATTACGGCATCAATCGCGGCTTCAGCGTGGAACTCGGCATTCCCAGCGTGCCCACGCTGGAGAGCCTCAAATCGCTCATCCCCGAGCCCGACCGCTGGCCGATCAGCGATACCTGGGCCTATCACGACTGGCACCAGAGCGGGAACGGCGCGGTGCAGCCGTACCTGGCCCACATGAACACCGAGTTTGGCGCGCCTACCAGCCTGGAGGACTTTGAACGCAAGGCGCAGATGCTCGATTACGCGGGCTACCGCGCCATCTTCGAGGGCTTTGCCGCGCACCTGTGGCAGCCCAACTCCGGCCGCATGATCTGGATGACGCAACCGGCCTGGCCGAGCATGGAGTGGAACTTCCTGAGCTGGGACTACGACACGCAATCCAGTTTCTACGGCACGCAGAAGGCGTGCGAGCCGGTACATGCGCAGCTTGATCTGACCGATGGCTCGGTGGATCTGATCAACCTGGGCGAGGCACGCTCCTTCAAAGTGCGTGTGCTTGTGGAGGGTCTCGACGGCAAGACACTGAGCGATCACACTAACCAGATTCTGGCCGCGACCGATGACCGGACTCCCGTAGCCAAGCCCGACCTGGACAAACTGGCCGAGGGGCATACGATTTTCGTCAGGTTATCGGTGAGCGATGCGGCCGGCGCGCCGGTGAGCGACAACTTCTACTGGTGGGCGGCAGACGAAGCGAGTTACCGCGAGCTGAACTCGCTTGCGCGGGCCACAGTCGCCGCGTCGGCCTCTGCAGGCGAGGCTGGCGGCGAGCGCCAGGTGACAGTGAAGCTGAAGAACACCGGCTCCGCGGCGGCGCTCACGATCAAGCTCACGCTGACGGATGCCGCCACGGGCGAACGCATCCTGCCGGCCTACTACAGCGAGAACTATATTTCGCTTCTTCCCGGCGAGGAGCGCGCGGTGACCGTTGCGTTTCCGGCCGGAGACGCGAAGCCCGCGATCGGTCTGCGCGGCTGGAATCTTGCTCCCCAGACCATTGCGGTTCCGTAAGGCGACTTGCCACTCGATCGCGACGGCGATGCTGAACATACATTGGAATGCCTATATACCATTGGGAGAAATGCACCAGCGCCTGAGATACTCTCTCCCGTATGCGGCGCGAAAGCCACTCAGACGTTTTGGCCGCGTGGATCATCTTGCGCTGTGCCTGCCGCTCATTGAGGAGGAGCCGCTTTGTACGTAGCCGACGAACACCGCTATGACGCCATGCAGTACCGCCGCTGCGGGCGCAGCGGCGTTCGCCTGCCCGCCATCTCTCTTGGCCTATGGCGCAATTTCGGCGGTGTCGATGCCTTCGAGAACTCCCGCGCCATGGCGCGCCGTGCCTTCGACCTGGGTATCACCCACTTCGATCTAGCCAACAACTACGGCCCTCCGTACGGCAGCGCGGAGGGCAGCTTCGGCGAGATCCTGCGTCTCGATCTCAAGCCCTATCGCGACGAATTGATCATCAGCACCAAGGCCGGCTACGACATGTGGCCCGGCCCGTATGGCAACTGGGGATCGCGGAAGTATCTGCTGGCCAGCCTGGACCAGAGCCTGAAGCGCATGGGCCTGGAGTACGTCGATATTTTCTATTCGCATCGTCCCGATCCCGAGACGCCGGTTGAGGAAACCATGTCGGCGCTCGATCAGGCCGTGCGTTCCGGCAAGGCTCTTTATGCCGGCGTCTCCAACTACAACCCGGCGCAAACCGGCGCAGCCGTCAAAATCCTTCGCGAGCTCGGCACGCCCTGCCTTATTCATCAGCTCAAATACTCCATGTTCGAGCGAACTCCGGAGTGCGGCCTGCTCGATGTGCTGGGCAACGAAGGCGTAGGCGCCATCGCCTTCTGCCCGCTGGCGCAGGGCCTGCTCACGGATCGCTATCTCAACGGCATCCCCGCGGACGCGCGCGCCGCGAAGCCGCTTGGCTTCCTCAAGAAGCCCGACATCGGCGAGCAGCGGCTCGCCAGGGTGCGGGCCTTGAACGAGCTTGCCCGCGAACGCACGCAGACGCTGGCGCAGATGGCTCTGGCATGGGTGCTGCGCGACGGCCGCATGACGTCCGCGCTGATCGGCGCCAGCCGCGTGGAGCAGATCGAGCAGAATGTCGCCTGCCTCGCCAATCTTTCCTTTTCAGGGGAGGAGCTGGCACGGATCGACGCGATTTTGAGCGCCGCCTAGACTGCGCCGTCTAGACTGCGCAGCGCCAAGCGGGAAGCATCCGGGCGTTGGACCCGAATCTGTTGCGCCTGGCCGCCTCTGAGGGCCTTTATTCGCCAAAGGGACGCGCTTTCTTCACTGCCTCCGGCTGTTGCGGCCGCCACTACCGGTCTATAGACAGAACAGGGCGGATCTGACCAAAGCGGGATTTCGCGGACACTTCATAAAAAGGGCACATCTCCATCACTGGATAAGACGATTGCCAACCTAGTGTCCTGAGTCTGAAGTTCGCATCACAAATAAGCTGTCATCCTGAGCGAATTTTGACGCGTTTTGCGCCAAAATGAGTCGAAGGATCTGCGGTTGTTCAATGAACTTCTGACTCACCACACTAGGAGGTGACGGGAATCTCTCGTGAAAAGTGGAAAATCGTGGTCCTGGGCTCCGGCGATGGCCCTATCGAGCAGGGCAGCGTCTTTGGCTTCGGAATGAATACAGAAAAATGGCGAGCGGGGCACTCATGGGTATACGCTTGCGAGGACGGGCCTAACTACAAGCAACTTGAACCAGGGAGGTTGAAATGGAAAAACAACTCTTCACACTCGGTTATTGGCTAGGCTTGATCTGCACGGTCCTCGCGTTGATCTTTCGGCTGGTCAGTTTTTTCAATGTCGCGACTATCCACATCGGTGTTTCCGGCAGGCCCATTTCTTACTCCAGCTTTCTGCTCGGGGCAGAACTGTTTTTCTTGCTCGCGATTGCGAGCTGGTGCCGGAGTGCAAGGTCCTGATGTAAAACGAGCGCAAACTCAGACCCTAAACGCGAGCTTCGAGATTCGGGCCTGACGCTTCAGTCTGCGTGAATCCGCACCGGATTAAGGTGTGACTACTCCCTTGTCCCCGCCGTCGCCAGGAGCCACTCCGGCAACGCCCCAGTCTGCGCGTGTACCTCCAACTCCTCAGTGCTCATGCGGACGAAAACATCGAAGTGTGCAGAACAGAGAGATGGACTTTCATGCGTGGAATTTTTTCACCGCGAGCCCACCCTGTTAAGAATACAGAGAAAGGCTGCAGGTGGCCCCCACTTTGTCACCACAGAGGCACCAGAAGACGTACCGGAGGATTGATCCTGTAAATATCGTTTCTATTGGCGTCCCCGACGGGATTTGAACCCGTGTTATCGCCGTGAAAGGGCGGTGTCCTAGGCCGGGCTAGACGACGGGGACGATTGGGAGGGCTGAGAGCGGCTGAAAGAGCGGCTTGCTACACCTTTCAAGATGCGCCCTAAGCAAGGCTATCAACTCGCGAAAGGCGTGTCAAAAAGAGCGGTCTGCTGTGCGCGGAGCTTGCAAGCGGCCAAAATGGGGCCGCCAGGGTCGCGTCACGGCCCGGCAAGAGCCGTTGGGCGAGAACCAGAAGCGTCAAGATGCCCACACGTGTTGTGCGCTATTCTCGATGAGAGTCCTGGCGTGGCCTGGCCCGAGCGGCAAACCGCGCCGTAGTGTTGTTTTGCATCAATTGCCCAGATCCTCATGTCACCTCGTCCATGCAGCGATCGCAATGAAGCTTCGCGGAAGGGCGCCGGACAGGCCCGCCGCGGCGAAAATCGCGCAGGACGGCGGTGGCGGCGCACCGGGCGGTTTGCCGCCCTTGCCATCGCACATCCCTCGGCTCAAACCATGGCTTCGGACCATCGCCTGTATCGATAACCCATAGCCGGGAACGACGAGCTGAAGGCAGCGCGAACAGGCCGGGATCCTATCCCCGAATCGGGGGCGACAGGGTGCAAGGAGGGGTGGATTTTTACGGCGAGCCGGGCCGGCCACGGGCGGGCGGGTTCTGAGATCGATGGAGAGCTGTGACAAGAGGAAAAATCGAGTGAGCCAGAGCAGATTGCAACGCATTTATACGATCGGTTGTTTGCTCGCGGGGGCACTGGCGGCCACAGGCTGCCACAAAACGCAGGCGCCGGCGGCCGGCGGGCCGCAGACGCAGGGCCTGCCGGTGCAAACGGTCACCGTGACCATGGCGCCCGTAGCGCAGAGCAGCGAGTATGTGGCAACCATCAAGTCGCGCCGGTCAACGGCGCTGCTGCCGCAGGTGAGCGGACAACTGACGGAGATCGGCGTTCACTCCGGCGACCAGGTGAAGGCCGGGCAGTTGCTGATGCAGATCGATGCGCGGCAACAGCGGGCCACGGTGGATTCGCTGCGCGCAACCGAGCGGCAGAAGAAGGCGCTGGACGATTACGACACCGTCGAAGTGGAGCGCCAGCGCAAGCTGTTTGAAGCCGGCGTGACCAGCCGCGACGCTTACGAGCAGGCGCAACAGGCTTATCAAAACGCCAAGGCGGACTATCAGTCGGCAGTGGAGGCGCGCAAAGCAGGGGAACAACTGCTGGACTACTACGCCGTTCGCGCGCCCTTCGCGGGCGTGGTGGGCGACATTCCGGTTCACGTGGGCGACTACGTGGGTCCAAATCTGTCGCCGGCCACCGTTCTGACCACGATCGACGAGAACAACCACCTGGAGGCGTATATTTACATTCCCACCGAGCGCGCCGCCGAAGTGCACGAGGGCCTGGCCGTGGACCTGACGGACAACAGCGGCAAGCTACTGGAGAAGACGAAGGTCGATTTCATCTCCGCCGAGGTGGACAGCACGCTGCAAGGGATTCTGGTGAAGGCGCCAGTGCAGGAAACGCGGGCGATGCTGCGCAACGCGCAGCTGGTGGAAGCCAGGGTGATCTGGAGCACGAAGCCCATGGCGGTGGTCCCGGTGCTGGCCGTCACGCGGCAGGGCGAGCAGAGTTTCGTGTTCGTGGTGCTGAAGCAAAACGGAATGGCCGTGGCGCACCGCACGCCGGTTGTGCTGGGCGACACCGTGGGGAACGACTACTCGATTGTTTCAGGATTGAACGCGGGCGACAGCGTGATCGTCTCGGGAACCCAATTTCTGGTGGACGGCATGCCGGTGATACCCATGGGCGGCGCAGCGCCACCCGCACCCTCTCCGGGAGCAGGCGCTGGAGCGCAAGGCACGAACCGTGGAGCACAGGCCAACGATGCCGGAGCGCGCGCCGCCGCAGTCTCCCATCCGCCGCACAGGAAGCACCGGAACGCCCGGGCACGGAAGAGCGGGCACACGAAGACCGCGACGGTCTCATAAGGAAGAGGCTCATTTTGTTTGTCGATTTCTTTATTCATCGCCCGGTCTTTGCCACCGTTTGCGCCCTGCTCATCATTCTGGCGGGCGCCATCTGCATTCCCAATCTTCCCGTGGCCATGTATCCCACGCTGGCTCCGCCTGTGGTGTCGGTGACCGCCGATTATATCGGCGCCGACGCGGAGACGGTCGAAAAGGCCGTTACGATTCCGCTGGAGGAGGCGATCAATGGCGTAGAGGGAATGCGCTATATCAGCTCAGCGAGCACGAATAGCGGCAATTGCGAAATCGACATCACTTTCCAGACCGGATACAACCTGGACATCGCGGCCGTGGACGTGCAGAACCGCGTGGCCAGCGTGGAGGGCCGCTTGCCGGGCGAGGTGGTTTCCACGGGCATCGACGTCCTGAAATCCAACTTCAACTTCGTTTTAGGCGCCGGATTCTTTACGCGGGACGGGCGCTACTCAAGCGAATACATTTCCAACTACCTGGACATCTACGTCATCGACGCGCTGAAGCGCGTGCCGGGCGTGGGCGACGTGGTCAACTTTAGCGCGCGCAAGTACGCCATGCGCGTGTGGCTCGATCCCGTGCGCCTGGCTGCCCGCGGCCTGACCGCAACCGACGTGGTGAATGCGCTCGAGGAGCAGAACGTCGAGGTTCCGGCCGGACAGCTCGGCCAGCCGCCGGCCGACCCGAAACAGGCGTATCAGATCCCGGTGCGGGTCGTGGGCCGGCTCACAAGTCCTGAAGAGTTCGACAACCTCATCGTCAAGAACTCGCCCAACGGCCTGGTGCTGCTGAAGGACGTGGGCCACGCGGAGGTGGGCGCCGAGGATTACGCCACTGCGCTCAAGTACCAGGGCCATGACGCGATGGGCATCGGAGTGGAGCAACTGTCGAACGCGAACTCCCTCGAGGTGGACCGCAAGGCCAAAGCCGCTCTCGAACAGCTCTCAAAGAACTTCCCGCCCGGTCTGGAGTACGCAATCGCTTTCGACTCGACCACGGCGGTGGGCGAATCGATTCGCGAAGTGCTCATCACGCTGGTCGAAGCGATCATCATCGTTATTACCGTCATCTTTCTGTTTTTGCTCGACTGGCGCGCCACCATCATTCCCGCCGTCACTATTCCCGTTTCGCTCATCGGCACCTTCGCGTTTATCCGCATCTTCGACTTTTCCATCAATTCACTCACTCTCTTCGGCATCACGCTGGCGACGGGCCTTGTGGTCGACGACGCGATTGTGGTCATCGAGAACGTGCAGCGCCACATTCACATGGAGCACTCGAAAGCGCGCGAGGCCACTTCGCGCGCCATGGGCGAGGTAACCAGCGCCGTGATCGCCACTTCGCTGGTGCTGATCGCCGTCTTCGTGCCCGTCTCTTTTTTCCCCGGAACCACCGGCATTCTCTATCGCCAGTTCTCGCTCACTATCGCGTTCTCCATCGCCATCTCGGCGTTCAATGCGCTCACGCTTTCGCCGGCGCTGTCGGCGCTCTTCCTGCGCGGCGAAGAGGCTCGTCCACGCCAGTTGGATTTTCTCCACATCCGGCTGGTCTCGCGCGCTTTCGCGGCGTTCATTCACGGCGCCGACGCTTTCATCAATTGGCTGGCCGGCACCTATGCACGCATCATTCATGTCGCGCTGCAACTGCGATATGTGCTCCTGGTGGTCTTCTTTGCCGGGCTTGCCGCAACGGTGTGGATCTATCGCGTGGTTCCCACGGGCTTCATTCCGCAGGAGGATCAGGGTTATTTCATGGTGATCGTGCAGGCGCCACCGGGATCTTCGCTCGCCTACACCACGGCCCTCGCCGACGAGGGGGCCGCCATCATTGCGCAGAATCCCCACGTGGGCGGATTGTTTTCGATCATTGGCTTCAGCTTTTCCGGTAGCGCGTCCAACGCGGGCATGATGTTTGTGAATACAAACACAACGAACGAGCACGGCGAAAAGTCATACTCGACGGCCGACATTGTCAAGGATGTCTCGCCTCACCTGCAAATGCTGATGTTCGCTCCCAACGGCGGCCTTGTGGTAGCGGTCGAGCCGCCGGCGGTAGAGGGCGTGGGCGCCTTCGGCGGGTTCCAGTTCATGCTGCAGGATCGGGGCGGCAATACGTTGAGCGACGTAGACCGGGTGGCGCATCGGATTGTGAACGCAGGCAGCACGCAGAAGGATCTCACCGATCTGTTCACCACTTTCTCCGCCAATGACCCGCAGGAACTGGTGACGATTGACCGCAACAAGGCCAAGGCGATGGGCGTCTCGATCACGCAGATCGCCAGCACCCTCAACGTCTTCATGGGATCGGAGTACATCAACGACTTTGACTACAACGAGCGCACCTATCGCGTGTATGTGCAAGCCGATGAGCCTTTCCGCATGAGCGCCAACGACCTGCACAGCTACTATGTGCGTTCCGACTCCGGCGAGATGGTCCCGCTCGACAACCTGGTCACGGTTGCCGATAGCGCGGGGCCTCCGGTGATTACGCGCTACAATCTCTTCCGCGCGGTGGAGATCGACGGCTCGGCCGCTCCAGGCATCAGCTCCGGGCAGGCGATCCAAAGCATGGAAGATGTAGCGACGAAAAACATGATGCGCGGCATGAGCTTCGAATGGACGGGCCTTACTCTCGACGAGATCGAGTCCGGCGGCAAGGCGCTCCTCATCTTCGGCCTCGGCATCCTGGTCGTCTATCTCACGCTTTCAGCGCAATACGAGAGCTTTGCCCTGCCGTTCATCATTCTGCTGGCCGTGCCGATGGCTGTGCTGGGCGCGTTGGGCCTGGTCTCGCTGCGCGGACTCGCCAACGACGTCTATTGCCAGATCGGCCTGGTGATGCTCATCGGCCTCTCGGCAAAAAACTCGATTCTGATTGTCGAGTTTGCCGAGCAGTTGCGGCGCAAGGGCCGCACCATTTCAGAAGCTGCGATCGAAGCCGCGGAGTTGCGCTTGCGGCCGATTCTGATGACCTCGTTCGCGTTCATCATGGGCGTTCTGCCGCTGGTATTCGCCACGGGAGCCGGCGCGCTTGGCCGCCGCTCAGTGGGAACGACGATTGTCGGCGGCATGTTGCTGTCAACTGTGCTCAACCTGGTGTTCATTCCCGTGCTGTATGTGATCCTGAGGCGTCTGCTCCAACACAACGATGTGGCAGAGGAGACGCAGGCGGAAAGCTAGTGTGGTTAGCCGGTCTACGGCTCAGCCTTCCCACCTTTGCCGGTCCCACCTGCGTGGCCGTAGCTCAGCAGAGATGGCAACTGCCTGCTACGGCGCCACCGGCAGTGCGGGCATCGCACCCTGCGCCCTGGCTTCGGCCACGACCGCGTCCAGATGAACCAGCACCTCGGCTGCGGTCATGGTATAGACCTCGCGCCGGGCATCGCAGCCTTCCTCGACAATCTGTTTCAGATACCGCCCGGCGATCTGCGCCGCCAGTTGATCGGTGATCACCTTGCCGGAGCGTTCTTTCTGTTCCACCCAGGCAGTGCACGGCAGCGCGATCCACATGGGCCGGCCGTTCACGTCGAAGCGCACGTCCACGGCGTCGGCGTGGCGCGTGGCAATGGCCACCATCGTCCCTTTCCAGCGGCAGTGCAAGTCCTCGCCGCTCCAGCGGTCGGTCACGTGGAAGTCTTCGTACATGCTGATAGCCTATCGTTCCGGCCGTGCCGCGGCAAGCCGTGCGTATCGGGGGCCGTGCCCGGTTGCCGCTGCTCGAACCGCACTGATAGACTAATCTGGTTCGAGTGGCGCCCTCTACATCCGTTTGGACCCGCCCGCAAGTCAATCAGCGAAGGACAAAAGAAAGCCGTGGACACAAGAACTCGTCACGCTCTTAAGAAGGACAAATTTGCCCAGGCTGCGGCCAGCAGCGCCAGTTGGGTCAGCGAGCACCAGAGCGGCGTGGTGCGCTGGAGCATCGGGATCGGCGCGTTTCTGGTTCTGGCGATTGGCGCTTTGATTTTCTGGAGTGTGCGCTCCTCGGCCTCAGACCTTGCCCTGGGCGCAGCCCTGGATGTGTACACAACCCCCTTGCCGCTTCCCGGCGCTCCGCCAGAACCAGGCGTATACACCACTGCCGCGGCGCGCGCCACAGAGGCCAATCGTGAGTTTGTGGCGATTGCTCACAATTTCAGTTGGCTGCCCGAGGGAACCAAGGCACGTTACTTTGCCGGGGTTACCTACGAGGAACTGGGCCAGACGGGCAAGGCCGAGACCGAGTTGAAAGCCGCTGCCGGCTCCCGGGATCGTAATCTTGCCAACCTGGCCAAGCTGGCCCTTGCCGGACTCTACCGCCAGACGAACCGCGATAGCGAGGCGTTCGCGCTCTATAACGAGATCGCGGCCAAGCCATCCGTTACGGTGTCAGCCAGCGTAGCGCAGCTCGACCTTGCCGACCTTTATGCCGCCGAGGGCAATCAGGACCACGCGCGCGTCCTGTGGGCCAAGGTGAAAGACGCGGACAAGGACGGCGCGGCCGGGTCGATCGCCGCGCAAAAGCTCGCGGGTAAGTAGGATTGCGCTTGGCGGCCCTGGCGGTACAGCAACATGCCGTGGGCGCTTTTCTCACAGGCTCCAGGGCCAGGGGCCGGGTGGGCCTGAGCACTTTCTTCTCGGCCTGCGTCTGGTGAGTGATGAGCACCAGCCAGGCCATTGTCGCAGGGTGGATGGAGATTCCCACGAGCGCGTTGAACGACGAAGCCCGCCTGCGCGCGGAAGACGATGCGCTTGCCGCGCTGGTCGGCCAGTACGCCGGCTCCCTCTATCGCGTAGCCTACTCCGTCCTGCGCAACTCCGCCGACGCCGAAGATGTCGTGCAGGAAGCGTTTCTGCGCGTACTGCGCCATCGCCAGACGCTGGGCGAGGTGCGCGACCATCGCGTCTGGCTTATCCGCATCGTCTGGAACATCGTGCTGGACCGCAAACGCCGCGCCAAGACCCGGCCGGAAACCGATGACGTGGCGGAACTGGCGCGTGTGCTGCCCTCCAAGGGCCTTTCCGCCGAGGAAATCGCCGCCGCGGCGCAACATCACGCCCATGTGCTTGCCTGCGTCGACCGGCTACCCGCCAAAGAGCGCCAGGTGCTGATGCTTTCGGCCTTTGAAGAGCTCACCAGCGTGGAGATCTCGGCGGTTCTGGGCATCACCGAATCCAGCGTCCGCTCGCGCCTGTTTCGCGCCCGCAACCTGATGGCCGGCCTGCTCGATCACCAGAGGAGTTTGCGATGAACCCGAACCCTCATAATCCGATCCCTTCCTGCACTGTTCCCGGATCCGGCGAAGAGACCCTGCGGCTGATCGCCGGCCTTGCCGCTCCCGCGGGTCTTGAAGACCGTGTACATGCGGCCCTCCGCGCCGCACCGCGACGGGGGCGTGTTCTGGCCTGGCCCTCGAATCTGCGCCTGAAGATGGTCCCTGAGAGCAACTGGATGCGCACCGCAGCCGCGGCGGCGATTGTTTTTGTGGTCGTCGGCGGAGGGTGGGGCATTTACACCCGCGTACAGCCGGGGCAGCCTGCCAAGGTGATCGCGATGCCACCACGCATGCCGGCCGCAGGCGGATTCTCGGGAGCAGGCGCCATCCGTACCCCGCAAACCCTGCCCGGCCCGGCGGCGCCTCAACCTGCCAACGCGGGCGCAGTCCAGCGCAAGGGCGCGAAAAAGCCCGCCGCTCGCCTCAAAGCTGCCGGTTCCACAGGCAATCAGCCTGCCTCGGCCGCGAAACCCGTGGTTCAGCCTGCCGCGTCCAGGTAAAGCCCGCGGCGCCTCCCCCTCACGCGTTCTTCATCACGGCCTTGATCAGCATGCCAAGCAGCGCCAGCACCACCGCGCCCCAGAAGGCGGGAAAGAACCCGCGCACGGTAAACCCGCGCACGATGCTCGACGCCAGCAGGATCATCAGGCTGTTGATGACCAGCAGGAAGAGCCCCAGCGTGAGGATGCTGAGCGGGAAGGTGACGATCTTGAGGAAGAAGCCCACGGTGGCGTTGAGCAGCCCGATGACCAGCGACGCGATCAGGGCCGGCCACAATCCCGACACGTGAAAGCCGGGCACGAGCCTGGAAACGATCAAAAGCGCAACCGCGTATAAGAGCCACTGCACCAGAAGTGCGATCATGTGAATGCCCCCGGTCCTCTTCATTCAAGCTGCCGCAGCATCCTGCCGCGGCGCATCTTCCCTAAGATGCTACACCCCGCTCCGGAATCGGGTTACTCGGCCTGCAGCTATCGAAATGGACGTCATCGTGGGATTTAAAGTAAAACCATGTTCGCCCGCCGCCTCTCCGTTCAGCGCATCGACCCCGCGGGCGAGCGTCACGCCTGCCCCATTCGCTGGATCGACAACTTTGCCATGCGCAACTTTACCAACGACGCGGTCTTCGACGACACGTTCCCAGCAGCCGACGGGGTGCTCGAAGCGGGCCATCGCGTCCCCCTTGACCGGCTGCAACCCGCCATGGAGGACTGGTTTCGCCGCAAAGGCTACCTGAAAACCGGCGAGCGTCTCGAAGTGATCGAGACGACGCGGCAGGCCTGAACAGCGGCTTGCCTCTGCGCTACGGCGGCGACAGTGAATCGAATGCAGGCCTGCGCGTCGATTTTGGCGACGTTTGGCGACGAAAATCGCCGCGATTTTGAGCGTTTTTGGACGAGCTGTTGCTGATTCTGAACGACTTATGCAGAAAAATTGGCCGTTTTGATGCCCCGCCCGGGTATAGGGGGGTAGGGGGTTCACAGGGATCAGGGGTCAGGGGTCAGGGATCAGGGGTCAGTGAACAGCCGGTAGCCAGTAGCCAGTGCCAATAGCCAGTAGCCAGTAGCAAATAGCCAATAGTCGGCGAGGAGCGGTTCCGGTCCGGACATCGAAATCTGCCAGGCGATCATGGGTTGAGGCCATCCCCGCCGGTCCACAGCCGAAACTCCGCCTCGCGCCGCGTCTTCAGCCCAGGATTCTCCACCCCTCCGGCGTGGTCCCATGCCAGCAACTGCCCGGCTGCAGCGACGTAGCGGCCTGCATTCAGCTCCCGGAGCAGGGTCGAGCCGGCCAGCCGCCCCGCACCCAGGTTGAAGCAGAAGTCCACCAGCGCGTCGAACTGCCCCTGGGCCAGCTCCACGCGGACCAGCCGGCTAACCTCCCGCTCCGCCTCCAGCACGTCGTTTGCCAGGATCGCGGAATTAATCTGCAAAACGCGGCGCGATTTTTTTGGGGAGGGCCATCGCGGGCGGCTGGAAACTCCGCAATTTCATAGATCGACGCACATGTCTATTAACTTGTTTATTTTTAATAACATAATGAATTCCGCAACCGGGGTCACCCGGGTTGCCTTTTGTGTACGATTTTCCACAGTTTTCTTTTGCCCGAATCGGGAAAAATTCGAGCTGTTTCCAGTACAATCCGTAACTCGAACAGACTTAAAGCCTTACCAGAAAAACCCCGGAAACCGGGCATTTTTCAACAGAAATCCCCTTATCCATCTTGACAATGCATACGGGGCTGCCAGTGCCGGTTTAGTAAAATGGACAGATGGTTAGAACAAGGAAAACACGCAACTTAAGACAAAGAGCGCCGCTATGGATTTGCCTCGTAGCCGGTGTCTCCGCCGTTGCGCTGGTCGCGCTGGTGGTTCTGTTCTCAGCGCGGACGGTGCAAGCGGATGCGGGTCTTTCCAGACCAGCATTCACCCCGCCTGCGTCTTCCCCTGCAGCGAGTGCGACGCCGGCCTTCCTCGCTGACCAGGAACCGCAGATCCCACAGAACGCCCCAACCCCCGCCGCTCAAGACTGGAAAAGCAAGATTCGTGGAGTGGCTTCCTGGTACGGTGGCGTCTTTAATGGACGCAAGACCGCAAGTGGCGAGATTTACGACATGTACGCCATGACGGCCTGCCACCCGACCCTTCCCTTTGGCTCCGTTGTTCGAGTCGTGAACCAGTCCAACCACCGCTCGGTTGTCGTCCGCATTAACGATCGGGGCGACCTGGTCGTAGAGGGGCGGATTATCGACCTCTCCTACGGCGCAGCCAAGAAGCTGGGCATGACCCGTGCCGGCCTGGCGAAGGTGGATCTGCAGGTTCTATCGCTGGGCAAGCCAGGCGCCTGGAGATAAAGCTCCCTCCTCCCAGAGCAAGAAGGCCAGTCCCGTGGGCTGGCCGATCTTGTTTAACCCCTCAATTTTTCCGTCGCCTTCAGGCCTTCAGTTGTTTTCGGGCTGCGTGTAGGGCTTTTGCAGGTACACGCGGGCCTCGTTCACGGCTCCCTGGGTATTGTCGTTGGTCTGCACGGCCAGCCGGTACTCGTTCACGGCCCGGTCGCGCTGCCCGGTCAGGTCGAAGATCTTGCCAATGGCGATGTGGCTCCAGACCTCGGTCCAGGGCGGTTCGTCGTCGCCGCGCAGCGCGTCGCGGAAGGCGTTCACCGCAGCCTGGTAGTTGTGCTGCGTAAACAGCACTTCGCCAATGCGATAGCTGGCCAGCGAGCTCAACGGGTTGGCGTCGAGCGCTTTTTTATATTCGGCCAGAGCGCCGACCAGATCGCCCTGCGCCACCAGTTGCTGCCCCTTCAGGATGGCGATACGCACCTGCAGGTCTGGTGTGGTTTTGAGCACCCAGTCGCCGGGATCGATACTGATCCGCCGCGGACGGCCGAAGGTATCCACAACGTATTGCGTGTCGGTGCCCACCACATCGATCCTCTGGTTTTCCGTCTTGCCCTCGGTTTCGATGCGCAGTTCCACCGGCATGTTGAAGAGATCGAGATCCTGGTCGATCTCACCAATGGTGCGAAAGCCCTTGTTGTTGCCCAGCCGGTAAACGGCGTACTTGTCGGTAAAGCGCGGCGCTCCGGTGCCGTCGATCCATTGGGAGAAGAACGGCAGCAACTGGTGCTGGCTCTGCGCCTCGGCCACCTTCTCAAAGTCTTCGGTGCGGATGGAGCTGTCGGTGTATTGGCTCAGAGCGCCCTTCAGGATGGCGTCAAAGGCCTTGTCGCCCACCTCCCAGCGCAACATGTGGAAGATCATGGCGCCCTTTTCGAGGGTCATGGACTGAAACTGGGGCGAGAAAGGATCGAGCCGCCCGGAGCTTGAGAGCGGCACGGTGTCGTAGGCCAGAGCGCCGGCGCTTACGTCTTCCAGGGCGGCCCGCAGCGCGCTCTTGCCGCTCTCGTCTTCCAAAACCATCAGCTCTCCGTAGCGCGACATGCCGTTGGTGATCCAGGCGTCGTTCAGCGTCTTGGGGCTCACCTCGCATCCCCACCACTGGTGGGCGATGGTATTCGCCAGCAGCCGCATGGCCGACTTGTCGCCGACCCGCGAGCCTTGAATCGCCGCCAACTCCGGCGCGTAGGCCGCTGGCAGAGTGTCGTCAGGCAGCTCGACCACATTCAACCGGCTGGTCTCCGGCTCGCCAAAGGTGTCAGTAAAGAAGTCAAACTCCCGGTTGGCCATCTGCGCCAGTTGGTTTGCCGAGGCCTGATGGCCGATGGTCACGTACACCTTCACGCTGCCCGGCCCGACTGAAACCGGCGGCACAAACCGGCCGGCAATCACGGTCCCCGGAAACCCCGGCTTCGTCCAGTTGAAGCCGTATTCGTCGCCCGGCTTGCCGGTGGAAAGCTTTACCGGCTTCGACGCCCCCACGGCGCCGCTAGCGAGCACACGCATTCCTTGCGGAACGCGGATGCGCATCTGGGCCGTGAAGCGATCGGTCATGTAGCCGGTCATGGGAAACCAGCGCGCGGGATACAGCAGATAGCTGATGGGTTCCTGGATGGCCGCCAGCTTCAAACCCTCCACCGGCCCGTCCTCGTTGCCGGTAATGACGCCGTCGTAGGCGAAGGTCCAGTGCACGGTCTGGCCGGGAACTAGCGGCGTGGAAGGCGTCACCCGGATGGATCCGTCGGCTGTCCGCTCCCCATCGAGCAGTTTGCCGGCCTCATCGGTAATTTTGGTGACCTTGAGCGCCGGGTGAAAGCCAAAGGTCACCACGTCCAGATTGGCGGGCACGGTAAAACCCACCACCGCGGTGGCCGTCAGATGATGCGCCGTGGTGTCCAGTTCGGCGTCGATCACGTAACTGGCGATGTTCGGCCCAGGCCGCTGCTGCGCGGCGGCCGGCGCCGTTGCCATCCCCAGGCAGGCCGCGGCCAGCAGGCCGAGCACCGCGCATCGGCTCACAAGCCGTCTGCTTTCGAACCGCAAGCCTCTCATGTCTCTCCGCACCCTAATGTTCACTCTCATGCCGCTGCTCGTTCTTGGCGCCGATGGTTCGCCGGTTTTCATTTCGCGGGGAAATCCCGACTTTTCTCAGTGTTGCGTGGCCGCCGCGGCCACGGGGATCGGTGCTCCGAGTTCCTGCAAGACAATCCCTGCGACTCGTTCCATGACGCCGAGCCCTTCGTACCGGCCATTCGCCGGCTGCACTCGCAGCGCCTCCCGTATGGCCCCCAGCTCCATTCTCATGGACTCCCGAGCCGGCCCGTCGGGTAGCAGCCGTTTAAGCTGTTGGACGATATTTGGCGCGGTGAAGTCATTCTGGATCAGCTCGGGAACCACGCGCTTGCCGGCGATCAGGTTGGCCATGGCCACATGAGGCACCTTGACTACCCGTTTGGCGATGGCATAGGTGAGCGATGAGACGCGATACACCACCACAAAAGGATTGCCGATCAGCGCCGCCTCTACCGTAGCCGTTCCGCTGGCCACCACCGAGGCCCGGGCATGGAACAGGGCGGCGCGTGCGTCGTGGACGAGCCGCACGCGCAGTCCGCTACCGCTTGTTTCCGCGAGGCGCGACACCGCCTGCCGCTGCGCCGCATCGAGCGTGGGAGCCAAAGGAACCAGAAACTCATACGCGGGTGAGGGCCGAGCCGCATCGGGCGCAGGCTGCGCCAGCTTCCGCGCGGCCTCAAGCATTTCCGGAAGGTGATCTTCGATCTCGCGGAGGCGGCTACCCGGCAGCAGGCCGATCCAGGTCTTCGCCGGATCCAGCCGGTTCTCCGCCGCAAACTGCTCGCGGCCGATGGAGGGCTGGGGCAGATCGGCGAGGGGATGGCCGACAAACTCCGCCTTTACGCCCCGCTCGCGGTAGAACGCCTCCTCAAACGGAAAGATGACTGAGCATGCGGCGCACATATTTGCGCACCAGACGGATGCGATGCTGCTTCCACGCCCAGAGCTGGGGGCTGACGAAGTAAATCACCGGAACACCCAGGCGGTGGAACTGCTTCGCCAGCCGGAAATGGATCTCGGGAAAGTCGATGAGCACGGCCACATCGGGCCGCCGCGCGCGGATGGCGCCTTTCAGCTTGCGGAACTCACGATAGATGCGCGGCAGATGCAGCACCACCTCGGTCAGGCCCATCACCGCCATGTCTTCCGAGCGGACTACGCGCTCCACGCCTGCCGCTTCCATGCGCGCGCCGCCCATGCCGAAGAACCGAGGCGCGACTCCGGCAGCCGCGAAGTGGCGGCGCAATTCCGCGGCCAGCAGCGCGCCGTAGTGCTCGCCGCTGGCCTCCCCCGCCGAGATGAAAACAACCGGAGTCATAGATCGTCTGCCGCCGAAAGCGTACTTGACCCAATCATAGCGGCATCCTGCACGTTTACCACCGACACATGCCGCTGGTTGAAGTCAACTCGGTGTCAAAGAGCTATCCGCGCCGCATGGGACTGCGCACCACGGAGCAGACCGTAGTGGACAACGTGTCGCTGACGATTTCGGTGGGCGAGGCCGAGGCGCTGTGCGCGCATCCGCGCGAAGCCTACACGCGGCAGCTCATCGCGGCCACGCCGGAGTTGCCTGCCGGCGTGGCCTGAAGGATTTGCGAGAACCGCGCGCTACTTCGGCTGCGTCTGCGGTTGAGCCGGCGCTGCCGGCTGCGCGGGCGTGGTCGGTTGAGCAGCCGCCGCAGGCTGCGCCGGCGTAGCTGTGGCCGGTTTGGCTGCGGGCGGGGCAGTGCTTGCAGGCGCCGCAGGAGCGGTCGGCGCGGCACTGGGTTGGGCGCTCGCGCCGGGTTGCGGCTGCGCGCCGGACGCCGGTGGATATTGATGCTGCGGCAATTCCGTCACATTCACCAGCTCCATGTCGAAGATCAGGTCGGACTTGGCTGGAACGGCGGGATGGCCAGGACGGGCAGGAATGGCTTGCGTTCCAAAGGCCAACTGCCAGGGAACGAAGATCCGCCGCTTGCCGCCGATCTTCATGCCCTCGATTCCGTAATCGACGCCGGGGATTATGTTGTGCATGCTCTTCCTGACCACAAGGGGATCCGGATCGCCCATCTTGGGCTTGCCGTCGGGACCGAGCTCGGGTTTGCCGTCCTTGCCGACGACCGGCTGCCTGTTGTGATCCTCCCAGGAGTCGAATTCGACGCCGTCGGCAGCGAGCCAGGCGGTGTACTTCATGTGCCAGAGCTGGCCCGGCTCGCCCTCAGCGCCGGCGCCGATATTGATGTCCTCATAGCGCACTGCAAAGGGCATCATGACCGGACCGTGAGCGACCCTGGGCACGCCCGGCGGAAGCTTGATCCACGGCTCCGGCGCGCGGGCTGTTGTGGAGGGCTTGGCAGTGGAGGGCTTGGTGGTTGTGGAAGTAGAAGAAGCGTTCTTGGGCGTTGCCGATTTGGTTGCAGACGCTTTGGGAGCGGTTTGGGCGCTGGCGGCTGCCGTACATGCCGCGAGAAAGAGGATAAGGACAAATTGTTTCATGGTAAGCAGAGTCTCCAACTCGATTCCACAGGGGAGTTTATCAGGCCGGAGTGACCGGAGCCAAGCGCGCATCAGCCCACCAGCAAGCCCGCCAGCAAGGCAGTGCGCGTCGCCAGATGCTCGACGAAGACCGACTCGTGGCGCGCGTGCGCGCCCTCGCCTACCGCGCCCATGCCGTCGAGCGTTGGAATGCCCAGCGCGGCGGTAAAGTTGCCGTCGGAGGCGCCGCCGGTCGCGGCCTCGTCGAGCGTAAAGCCCAACTCCCTGGCCAGTGCCCGAGCCTTGCGGTAGAGCCGCACCGTCCCACGGCTGTGCACCATCGGCGGCCGGCCGATGCCACCGGACACGGTCAGCGCGCAGCGCGAATCCGCGGCCTCGAGCGCGGCAAACTTGCGCTCGATGCGCGGGCCGTCGGCTGAGCGCGCGATGCGAACGTCCACCTCCGCCCACGCCTCGGCGGGAATCACGTTGCTCTTGGCGCCGCCCCCCGCCACCCCTACGCTCACCGTCAGGCCGCGCTTGAGATCCGTCCAGTCGCTCACCGTCTCCACCACGCGCGCCAGCTCGCGGATGGCGTTTGCTCCTTTTTCAAAGTCCACGCCCGCGTGAGCGGCCACCCCGTGGACCTCGATGCGCCAGTTGCCTATTCCTTTGCGCGCCGTCTTGCAGGCCAAACCCTCCGCCGGCTCCAGCACGTAGACCGCGGCGCAGGTTCTGGCCAGCGCCTCGATGACCGGCCGCGAAACCGGGCTGCCGATCTCCTCATCTCCGGTCAACAGGAGCACGATCTCCCGTCGCAGCAGGCGAGCTTCCGCCAGCATCTCCAGGGCAGTGAGCGCCATGGCCGCGCCCGCCTTCATGTCGAGCGTTCCAGGGCCCCAGAGCCGTCCGCCGCTCAAACGGCACGGCATTGTTTTGAGTGTGCCCAGCGGCCAAACCGTGTCCAGATGGCCGAGCAAAAGGATAGGCTTTACAGGGTTTTCGCGAGCAACCGGCTTCCGCGGGCCGAAGCGAGCCTCAAGCACGTTGCCAAAGCCGTGCTGGCGGCGCAGCTTCACCCGGCCGCCCAGGCGCCTGGCGCGGGAGGCGGCGAGGGCAACGCATGCATCCACCGCGGCTTTGTCATCGGAGGGCGACTCATAGCGAACCAATTGGCTGACGAGTTCAACCAGGCTTGCCTGCTTGCGCCGGGCCCCAGCCAGCAGCGCCCGCATGGAAATGCTGGAATCGGAAGTCTCGGGCATGCGCCCTCCTTGTCTTCCCACCCGACTTCGCTCGTTCCCTGAAAGACTCTTTGATTCTACGACCCTTAGGCCACGCCGCGACCGGGGTAATGCATAAGGTTCCGCGGGACAGACAGGCGCATAGTGTGGCAAAAATGCCACACGACAGGATTTCCGCAACTCGGCTAATCTAGCCTTCGGTCAGGTTTTCTGCCCTGGAGAGAGGAATTGGCTCAAGCCGCTCACTTGGAACAGACCATTGCAGCACCGCTGGAATTTGCCGGCGTAGGGCTGCACTCGGGCGCGCCGGTGGCTATGCGCCTGCTGCCAGCCGCCGCGGGTTCGGGCATTGTTTTTCGCCGCACAGACCTGGATAACTTTGAAATTCCCGCTACCGGCCGCAACGTGGCCAAGGTGAGCTACGCCACCAGCCTGATGCGCCAGGGCGTGCTCATCTCCACTACTGAACACCTGCTTTCGGCGCTCATCGGCATGGGCGTCGACAACGTGATCGCCGAGATCGACAACCTGGAGCTGCCAATCCTCGATGGCAGCGCCATGCCGTATGTGGAAGCGTTCTTACGCGTTGGCATCCGCGAGCAACGCCGCCGCCGCGAGACCCTCCGCGTACTGCACGCAGTGGAAGTCCGCGAGGGCGACAAATTCATCGGCGTTTATCCCGGCTCGGGTTACCGGATCTCGTACACCATTGACTTCCCCGCGCCCATCGGCCAGCAGAAAACCTGTGTCGATTTGGCGGCGGAAACATACGGCTCCGAGATCGCTCCGGCCCGCACCTTTGGCTACAAAGCCGATGAGCAGCGGCTGCGCGACATGGGCCTGATTCGTGGCGCCAGCGCGGAGAACGCAATTATTTTGGGCAAGAGCGGCCCGGAGAACGGACCGCTGCGCTTCTCCGACGAGTACGTACGGCACAAGGTTCTGGATCTGATCGGCGATTTGGCGCTGGCTGGCCGCAGGCTTGAGGGACACGTGGTGGCGGTGCGCGCCGGCCACGCCATGCACACCGCTTTTGTCTCGCGGTTGCTGAAGGATCGCTCGGCATGGGAGCTGTCCCACGCTCTCGACACGGCGCCAGTGGTCACGCACGTCGAGCCTGACGCCGGCGGCGGCATGGCTCATGCCGCTCTAGCAGGCGCGTAAGGCATGTCTCCACATCCCGTCGAGCGCCAACTGTGTTGAAGGCCGCCGCGCACTGGCGTTCGCGTCAACCTAGCTGCTTTGAATTCCTATATCCATTGGGAGAAGTGCTCGAACCGGCGCCTCCTGCCGTTCGTATACGACGCCGCGCGGCGGAAAGGCGCGCAGCTCGAATTCCGCAAGGAAGCGGCCATGTGCAAATACTTCGCCTCGCACTTGGGTGAGCGCGTAGCAAGCTTGGCAGCTGAGATCCTACGGCGGTTCTCCTGCAACGATGCGCCATTTCGGACAGTATTCAAGGTGGCTTTTTCCTGATGAAAAAGCCACGTAGCGAATGTGCCTTGGCCACCACCTGCAGGAGATCCGCTATAGGAGGATCGGGATTTGCCGAAGAATTTCCTGTGGAAAAGTTTCGACCTCTGCGCCAAGGCCGGAACCATCTACGAAGGAACGCCGTTTATGCAACCGGCGGCGATCGCAAAGATGTTGTGAGAGCGTATACGAAATGCTTCAGGGCAGTTAGCCCACCATTGACCGGACCGCACGAAGATGCATCGCTAAATTCACTCAGCCAACGCTATCTGTAGGCTCCACTGTAAGTTGCCTTCCAACCTTACTTCTTAGTTCTTTCCATTCCCTTCCGCCCAGCGGGAACCGGATTTTCCCTTCGTCCCATTCCGATAACACGAAAGTGGCATTACCGATCCCGGAATAACCACCCCGGAAGTAATGCATGGTAATGTTTTTTAGTACCCTATTCTGTCCTATACTTAGCCACTAGAGTAACACAATAATGATTACTTTTGCGTCCTCCGCTGATCAACTTTCATCTCGCCGGGCCGATGAAGCTGGTGCGCGGGCTCGAATGCAAATGCACCAGTTGACGCCAAGACGAATCGGGTTTCTGGTTGCGCTCTGTTGCAGCCTTGCTGTGTGCGGTTGTACGGGCTCCGCTGTGTTGAAGGATGCGGCGATGGATTCCGCGGCCGGAACACTCGTCGCCTCGACCAACACCGTAAAGTTTGGCTCTGTGGCTGTCGGTCAAACAGCGAGCACGAGCGTTACCCTCACGGATCAGGGATCGGCGTCCGTTTCAATCACTCAGCTTGATTTGAGCGGCCAATCCTTTTCTCTGATCGGCCAGAGCAGCTTACCTATTACGGTTGGCGCGAATAGCAGCATCACGCTGACCATCCAATTCAATCCTGCCGCAACCGGAACGGCGACGGGTGAATTGACCATCGCCGCCAACGCGTTGCCCGGATCCTCCACCACCATTGACCTAACGGGCACAGGCGTGCCTGTGCTGAGCGCGCTGACCTGCACGAGCAGTTCGATGACCGGAGCAGGAACGGATATCTGCACGGTGACGATGAATGCGGCGGCGGGCAGTAGCGGTCTCGGGGTAAGCCTGGCAAGCAGCAACAGCGCCGTGGCGGTGCCGCCCTCAGTGACCATACCGGCAGACGCAACCAGCGTCGACTTCACGGCGACTGTTTCCCCGGTAACCACA
Source organism: uncultured Acidobacteriaceae bacterium (assembly GCA_963808805.1). Classification (GTDB taxonomy): domain Bacteria; phylum Acidobacteriota; class Terriglobia; order Terriglobales; family Acidobacteriaceae; genus Telmatobacter. Next base: position 535,408 of record CAWEGN010000001.1, read on the forward strand.
GTGCAGGCGGCGACATTAACCGCCAGTGTGGGCGGCGTGACAGAGACCTTTGGTCTGCAACTGGGCGCGTCGGCGCCTGGGCTTAGCCTCAGCGCATCCAACCTGGTCTTCGGCAGCGTGAAGGTGGGGGCAGAGACGACACAATCGCTGATTCTGTCCTCGACTGGAACCGCGGCGGTAACGGTGAGCGCAGCGGCGCTGACGGGGACCGGCTTTGCAATTTCCGATGGGGGTCTGCCGCTAACGGTGAGTCCCGGCCAGACGGCGACGCTGACCGTCGAATTCGATCCCAGTGTTGCCGGCGCGGCCGCAGGTCAACTCACGCTGACGAGCAACTCGTTGACCGGATCGCCGGCGAGCGTCAGCCTGAGCGGCACGGGCGTGCCGGTACTGAGCGCGCTGAATTGCACGAGCAACTCGATGACCGGATCGGGAACGGATAGCTGCGCGGTGACGTTGAACGCGGCGGCAGCCAGCGGCGGGTACACAGTGAGCCTGTCCAGCAACAATTCATTGGTGACCGTGCCAGCTTCAGTAAGCGTGGCGGCCGGGGCCAGCAGCGCGAGCTTTACCGCGACGGTCTCCCCGGCGAATTCCACCGAATCCGCGACGCTGACCGCCAGTGCGGGCGGAGTGTCAGAAACATTCGCCCTGCAACTCAACGCGGCATCCACGCTAAGCCTGAGCACCACAAGCGTGGATTTCGGGGATGTAGCAGTAAACACGCCGGCGGCGCAGACGCTCACTCTGTCTTCAACAGGGGCCGCGGCAGTGACGGTCAGTGCGTCATCCCTGACAGGGTCCGGCTTCTCGGCCCCAGGAGCCAGCTTCCCGCTCACCCTGGCCCCCAATCAATCGACCACGCTCACCGTGCAGTTCGATCCCACCGCCGTAGGTTCGACGACAGGCGAGCTCGATCTGACCAGTAACTCGGTGGACGGGGCGCTAAAGAGAGTCGGTCTGACGGGCCGAGGCGTGCCAGTGCTGTCGGCGCTGAGCTGCACGAGCAGTTCGATGACCGGAGCGGGGACGGATAGCTGTACGGCTACTTTGAGCGCCGCAGCCCCGACCGGCGGGGTTAGCATAAGCCTAACCAGCAACAACCCGGCAGTCACGGCGCCATCCTCGGTAACCGTGGCGGCCGGGGCCAGCAGCGCCAGCTTTACCGCGACGGTCACGGCGGTGAGCACGGCGCAGGCCGTGACCCTATCCGCCAGCTCGGGCGGCCGGACGAAGACCTTCGGACTGGAGCTGGGCGCAGCAACGATCACGTTGAGCCTTAGTTCGTCCAGTGTGGCCTTCGGCAGCGTGAACGTGGGCACAACGACAACGCAATCGCTGACTCTATCCTCGACGGGAAGCTCTGCGCTGACCGTGAGCGCGGCCACGGTGGCTGGAACCGGCTTTTCCGTCTCCGGGGTTACCTTCCCGCTGACCTTGAACCCCAATCAAAAAGCTACGCTGAGCGTCGCGTTCGACCCTACTGCCGCCGGTACGGCGACAGGCCAACTGACTTTGACCAGCAATTCCTCCAGCGGCACTTCGACCCTGGTCAGCCTCAGCGGCACGGGCGCGCCGGTATTGAGCGCTCTGAGCTGCAGCAGCGGGTCGATGACCGGGGCGGGGACGGATAGCTGCACTGTGACCCTGAACGCAGCCGCCGCCACGGGCGGATTCGCCGTCAGCCTGTCCAGCAACAATAGCGCCGTGACGGTTCCGGCCAGCGTAACCGTCGCCGCCGGCGCCACAATCGCTGGCTTTACGGCTACCGTCTCCTCGGTCAGCACTGGCGAGGCCGTTACCCTGACCGCCAGCGCCAACAGCGTGGCCAAGACCTTTGCCTTGCAATTGAACGCCGGCGTGCCTACGCTCAGCGCGCTGAGCTGCAGCAGCGGGTCGATGACCGGGGCGGGGACGGATAGCTGCACCGTGACCCTGAACGCAGCAGCCGCCACGGGCGGATTCGCAGTCAGCCTGTCCAGCAACAATAGCGCCGTGACGGTTCCGGCCAGCGTGACCGTGGCCGCCGGCGCCGCAACCGCCGGCTTTACGGCTACCGTCTCCGTGGTCAGTACTGGCGAAACCGTTACCCTGACCGCCAGCGCCAACAGCGTGGCCAAGACCTTCAGCCTGCAATTGAACGCCGGTGTGCCTACGCTGAGCGTGAGTCCGTCCAGCCTGTCGTTCGGCAGCGTCAACGTGAGCACGGCCACGACGCAGTCGGTGACTCTGTCCTCAACCGGGACCGCTGCGGTCACGATCAGCGCGGCCACGGCGGCCGGAACCGGCTACACCGTCTCGGGCGCCACCTTCCCATTGACCCTGAACCCCACTCAGACGGCGACGCTGAACGTGCAGTTCGACCCCACGGCAGCAGGAGCAGCTTCCGGCTCCCTCACCCTGACCAGCAACTCCTCCAGCGGCACTTCGACCCTGGTCAGCCTCAGCGGCACGGGCGCGCCGGTATTGAGCGCTCTGAGCTGCAGCAGCGGATCGATGACCGGGGCGGGGACGGATAGCTGCACCGTGACCCTGAACGTAGCAGCAGCCACGGGCGGATTCGCCGTCAGCCTGTCCAGCAACAATAGCGCCGTGACGGTTCCGGCCAGCGTGACCGTGGCCGCAGGAGCCACGACCGCCGGCTTTACGGCTACCGTCTCCTCGGTCAGCACTGGCGAGGCCGTTACCCTGACCGCCAGCGCCAACAGCGTGGCCAAGACCTTTGCCCTGCAATTGAACGCCGGCGTGCCTACGCTGGGCATTGACGCAACGAGCATCGGCTTCGGCGATGTGTACGTGAATTCGCCCGCAACCCAGTCGGTGACCCTGTCCTCAACGGGGACTGCGGCAGTGACCGTGAGCGCGGCGACGGTCGCCGGGACCGGTTTCTCCGTCTCCGGCGCCAGCTTCCCATTGACCCTGAATCCCACTCAGACCGCGACCCTCAGCGTGGAGTTCAATCCCACCGCGGCTGGCGCAGCGACCGGCACTCTGACCATCACCAGCAATTCCTCGACAAATCCCACGGCGGCGATCCCGCTGAGCGGCACAGGAGAGACAATCCAGGTGAACCTGGCCTGGGATGCGCCGACCAGCTCTCCCGATCCGGTCGCCGGTTATAACGTCTATCGGGCGCCCAGCGGCAGCACGTCGTACCAGCTTCTGTCGTCGGTGAACAGCGGCGAACTGGCATTCACCGATAGCAACGTTCAGGCCGGGCAGACATACGACTACATCGTCGAGAGTGTTGACGCCTCCGGCGCCACCAGCGCCCCCTCCAACATGGCCAGCGTGACGCTTCCGTAGAGCGTTTTCGGAATACACGTAGACTTTTTCAGGGTTGTGAAAGGTGGCTTTTTCTTGAGGAAAAAGCCACTTGAGTGTTTTCCTTCGGTCTACAGCAATTCCGAAAACGCTATAGCTGTGGAGGCTCAAGAGGTTGTTCCGATTCAGGCCGGAGCGGGAAGCGGGTGAGTTCAGTTTAAGGCTGACGTGAGGTCTGTGGAAGTTGTAATCGTGCATCCACAGTTCGAGCTGCTCGGTTCGTTGTTCTGAGTTCTGGTAGGAGCGTGCGTAGGCCCACTCGCGCAAGGCAGTCTGGATGAAGCGTTCGGCTTTGCCGTTGGTGCGTGGCGTGTAGGGTCTTGTGAGGCGATGCTTGATGTGTTGGCGGTGGAGCAGTTTGCGAAACAGCCAGTGTTTATAGCAGGAGCCGTTGTCGGTGAGCACGCGGCGGATAGCGATGCCGAAGCGCGCGTAATGGGCCCTGGCCATGAGGAAGAAGCGCATGGCAGAGTGGTGCGTCTGATCGGGCAGGATGGCGGAGAAGGCGATGCGGCTGTGATCGTCGATGGCAATGTGCAGGTACTCGTAGCCGGCGCCCCGTGACTCTCCGCGACGCTGACCGGTGACACGATGCCCGGGCCTGCGGATGCGCGCCAGGCGCTTGATATCGAAGTGGATCAGGTCGCCAGGATGCTTGTGTTCGTAGCGAATTATGGGCGGGGGCGGGTCAAGCGAGCGGAGCCGATTCATTCCGGCGCGACGCAGGACTCGGCTTACGGTGGCTCGACTGAGTTTGAGTTCGTGGGCGATGCGCCAGCCGTTCCAACGCTGCCGGCGAAGAACCAAAACCCTTTCTAATAATGAAGCCGAAGTTTGCCGGGGCGAGCGATGCGGCTTTGAGCTGCGGTCCTTCATTTCGGCCCGCCCACGCTCTCGATACCGGCGCACCCATTTGGCCGCAGTCTTATCGCTCACGTTGAAGGCCGCTGCAGCGGCCTTCAACGTACTGCCCTGCTCAAGCACATATCTGGCTAACCGCTCTCGACTATGAACGGTCAGTCGGGCATTCTGGTGATAGTCCATTCGATCCCTCCGGGAAATCTGATTCGTCGCAGAACCAGCTTCTCGCAGTCAGATCGAATGGACAACCTGTTGAAACTTCACATATAGCCGTTTCCACGACAAGCAAAGAAGCACCCGGATCTTCGCGCAGTTCTGCGCGGAGGCTCTGAGGCCCCTCGGCGAAGGAATGAATTGTCCTTTTGGATCGGCTCCGCGCTCGAACTGAATTGACGCCACGGAGGGAGCCGAGGGGGGTGGGCGTCAAGGGCGCGCGTCCGCTGCCGCGATCGGGAAATATCTACGCAGGTGTGAAGAAATTACATACACTCGGTGACTTTTGCGCAAGCTGCAAATCTTGTTTTCCACCGCTCACTATGCATCAAGTTTCTCCCTATGAGGGAAATAGGAAATCGCGTCCCTGTGCAATCGATTTGGCAAGCGGATTGCACATCCCTTCTGTTTCCTCATGCACAGGGCGTTTCGAAAGATGCTTATCTGACTCGCAGATGCGTCTTTCGGGGCGCTGGCTTGCGATCAAACGAGGGGCTTAAGTTGAACATCCGGTCCCAGGCCTCTAGGGAGAGGACTGGGCCATGAAGCACCACGATTCTTAAGGGATTTATACAGTGAGGCATTTGCGCATCATTCCTTTTTTTTGCGCGCTGTTCGGATGTGACTGTGCAGAAGCCTATGAGGCCTGTTGCCAATTTTCGCGGACGAATCGAATCGACGCGCACCCGGTAACTCGCGCCGTCAAGTGCAACCGTTGGCTGGAAACTCCCCTCTTTCTTGCGCTCTCATGCTGCCTACCCTTCGTCCTGTCTGGCTGCCTGGGTGGCCAAATTATCTCGAATGCAGCGGGTGCGGATTCAGGATCTCTTCAGGCGTCGCCGACGTCGATCGCATTTGGCGCGGTGTTATCCGGCCAAACAGCAAGTTCGATTGTCTCTATCGTGAACGAGCGTTCCGCGGCGGTCCAAGTTTCGCAGATCGAAGTAACGGGGCAGCCGTTCTCAGCCAGCCTTACGAGCGATCTGCCAATTACGGTACCGGCCGGCGGTACTTTCAACTTCAATGTGAACTTTACCCCAACTGCGATGGGATCCGCGACAGGGGAATTGACGGTGATCAGCAACTCACCCACCGGCGGAACGCTCGTGATCGGGCTCAGCGGGACGGGAACGGCGGCGGGTACAGCGAACACAGCAGCTTTGAGTTCGTTGAGCTGCACGGTGGCTTCGATGACCGGGGCGGGAAGCGACAACTGCACCGTTTCACTGAACGCAGCAGCCCCGACCGGCGGATTCACCGTCACCCTGGCCAGCAACAATTCAGCGGTGGCGGTTCCGGCGACGGTGACCATGCCGGCAGGAGCAAATGCTGTCGTCTTCGCAGCAACGATCTCGGCGGTCGGCGCCGCCCAGGCGGCGATGCTGACAGCCACCGCGGGCGGTGTTTCAAAAGAATTCTCAGTGCAATTGAACGTCGGCGCAGCGGGACTGAACATCAACGCCACGAGCATAGCCTTCGGCTCTGTGCAGGCGAATACGGAGGTGACACAATCGGTGGAATTGACGGCTTCGGGGGCGCTGCCGATTGCCGTCACCGCGGCGACGGTGCAGGGGACCGGCTTCTCGATCTCGGGTGCAACATTCCCGCTCACGTTGACAGGCGGTCAAGTGGCGACGATCGAGGTCACGTTCGATCCAACTTCCGCGGGAGCGGCGACGGGGCAACTGACGATTCTCAGCACTTCTCTTACAAGCGGCGCGGCGGTGATTAGCTTGAGCGGAACAGGCGAATTGGAGGAGGTCAATTTGACCTGGGACGCGCCTATAAGTTCGCCGGACTCGGTCGCCGGTTATAACGTCTATCGGGCACCCAGCGGCAGCACTTCGTACCAACTTCTGTCGTCGGTGGGCAGCAGCGAGCTGGCATACACCGATATCTCCGTAGTGGCCGGGCAGGCCTACGACTACATCGTCGAGAGTGTCGACGCCTCCGGCGTCACCAGCGCCCCCTCCAACATGGCCAGCGTGACGCTTCCGTAGTTCCGGCGAGTACGGCTGAATGCACGAAGGGCCGGCAGCGCAGAAAGGGGCTCACTTTGCCCCATTGCGCCGCCGGCCCTGGTGCGTACGGCCCTGGAAGTTGCGACGTGATGTATTCTACGGCAGTTCTGCTGCAACGGTTAGGTTGAATGTGGTGGAATGCTGCAAATTGGCGCTGGACGCTGTGACAGTGAGTGTGTAGGTTTGGGGCGACTGCGAGGACTTAGGGTGACCGCCGCAACCGCCGAGAACGATAGTGGCTGCGCCGCTTAGGAGAAGCAGCAGCAAGCAGAGCACGCGGCTCAGCTTTTGTCCCTGACGGCGCAAGCGGCGGACGCCGAGCAACGGTAACAGCAAGAACGCAAGCGCGAGCGGCATCCTCGTCCGCCCGGTCTCAGGCGCCGGTTGCAAGGCTCCGGTTGTGGCTGCCGTTTGAATGGTCATTGTCACCGTCTGCTGACCACCGTTGGCCGGAATGGATGGGGGAGCGAATGTGCCTGTGGCTCCCGGGGGAAGGCCACTGACTGTGAACGTCACAGGACCCGCATACGTTCCGTAGAGCGGGGCAACGACGACCTGATAGGTTGGCGCGCTGCCCGGATTCACCGTCTGGTCTATCGGCGCCACAGGTGTCAGGCTGAAGTCCAACGGCGCCACGACGATCGGGGTGGACGAAGAAGTACTGCTGGCGGCGAAGTTGACATCGCCGCTGTAGACCGCTGTCAAGTGGTGTGTAATTCCCGCGGAGAGCGTTGTGGTGGCAAATGACGCCGTGCCCCCGACAAGCGCCGCAGGTGTGATGTTGAGCAGGGTGGCTCCGTCGTAGAAGTTGACCGAACCTGTAGGGGTACCTGTGGTTGAGGATGCAACCTGGGCCGTTAACGTGGCGCTTTCTCCCGGCGTAATGGAGCCGCTGCTCACGTTCAGCGAGGTGGTTGTCCCCGCTTGCGTAATGTTCAGCGTGCCATTCTGCACCGTAACGGTGTAGTCGGCAAGATTTGCGCCCGCAGCAGAGGGAACTATGCTGTAGGCTCCAACATTGGAAGCGATTGTGGCCGAGGTTAAAAAGCTCTCGGTGAAGGTATCGCCGTTGACCGCGCCGATAACACTGCCGGTGAAGACCGGATTGGCGACGCCATAGGCCCTTGTCGCGCCATTGGCCGCCACAGTCAGTGCCGCCTGGGAGACAGTGATGGCCGCGGAGTCCGTGACGGTGTTGTAGTCCGCCGGGTCAGTTGGAGCGAACGAGGTTGCGAGCGTATAGCCTCCCGGCGGCAGAATCGTTGCACCTGTCACCGCCGTTGCCGTGCCACCCGTGGGCTGAGCTGTGTAGCTAAACGTGCCCGCAACATTCTGGCCTTTGTACGCCGCGCTTGCATCCAATTCGCCGGCGAGGCTGGTTCCATAGGAGATGTTCGCGGCGGGGGCCCACGTGATGGTGGCCGTGGCCTGGCCCACCGTGAACGACTGCTGGCTGCCTGTGGCCGCGAGATAGTCTGTCGTGGCCGTCGCCGCCGCCGTCAGCGTGCACGGGCCCACGCCCACGAAGTTCACCGTCGCGCCCGTCACTGTGCACACCGTCAGTGTGCTCGAGGAAACCGACTCCGTCGGGGAACCGTTGCCCGAGTAGGTGTAGGCCGGCGTGAAGCTGCCGTTATACACCGGGCTCGCGGGGATGTTGTTCACGCCGATGGTGGCCGTGGCCTGGCCCACCGTGAGCGACTGCTGGCTGCCTGTGGCCGCGAGATAGTCTGTCGTGGCCGTCGCCGCCGCCGTCAGCGTGCAGGCGCCCACACCCACGAAGTTCACCACCCCGCTGCTCACCGTGCACACCGTCAGTGTGCTCGAGGAGACCGACTCCGTCGGCGAACCGTTGCCCGAGTAGGTGTAGGCCGGCGTGAAGCTGCCGTTGTACACCGGGCTCGCGGGGATGTTGTTCACGCTGATGGTGGCCGTGGCCTGGCCCACCGTGAACGACTGCTGGCTGCCTGTGGCCGCGAGATAGTCTGTCGTCGCCGTCGCCGCCGCCGTCAGCGTGCACGTGCCCACGCCCCCGAAGTTCACCGTCCCGTCCGTCACCGTGCAAACGCTCAGCGTGGTGGAGGAAACCGACTCCGTCGGGGAACCGTTGCCCGAGTAGGTGTAGGCCGGCGTGAAGCTGCCGTTGTACACCGGGCTCGCGGGGATGTTGTTCACGCCGATGGTGGCCGTGGCCTGGCCCACCGTGAGCGACTGCGCGCCGGAGGTTTCCGGACTGTAGTTACTGTCGCCTGAGTAGGCTGCGGTGATCGAATACGATCCCGCCGTAAGAGTCGAACTGGAGAACGACGCCGTTCCCGCGTTCACCGTCCCAGTACCCAGCACGGTGGTTCCATTGTTGTAGAAGGTCACCGAGCCGGTGGCCGCCGACGGCAGCGTCGCCGTCAACGTCTCCTGCGTGCCATAGGTGATTGAAGAAGACGACAGCGACAGCGTTACCGTGGTCGTCGCGATTCCGATATTAAAGGGGCCGCTGGTGGTGGAAATGGCGACAGCCGGCGTGGCCGCGCCGTTCAGGGTGAGGTTCGCCGACAGAGTGTCGCCCGTTCCGACCGTGTCGACCTGAAGCGTGTAGCTGGCAATGCCGCTCGAGGTCGCAGCGGAACCTCCACTCAAGGCGCCCGCGCCAGTCAGCGTGAGCGGGATGGTGACCGAAGGCGCAAAAGGATTGCCGCTCTCGGCGAGCGTTACGCCCGCGGCGAAGTTGACGCCCACTGCGGCCCCGGCGGGCTGCGTAGAGAAGCTGAGAGCATAGTTCGTCTGCACCGCGCCTGCATCTACGCAGGTTGAGTAATTTGGATAACTGGTGTTGGTGTTGGGCAGACCGCGCTCGTCCGTGGTGAGGCCCGAAGGAATACTGGCGGCAAGGCCGGCGCAAATGGCCGGGCTGCCGGGCAGAGGAACGAGGGTTTGCGCCGGTCCACCGTAGTTGGCCAGCGGAGCAAGGTTGATGGCGGTTGCGTTGACTGTAGTGCCGTTTACGACGCCAGCCACGTTGCCGCCGTTGTCGGTATAGGCGGCGCCGTCGTAGTCGTCGGCGGCACTATTCGCACTGTTTCCGGACAGGACGCTGTTGGCCAGCGCGACTGTTCCGGACCCGGTGTTGTCGATGCCGCCACCGCTGGATGCGGTTGCGGCGGTGTTGCCGGACAGGGTGCTGTCGGACACGACCAAGGTCGCGCTGTTATCGATGCCGCCACCCGAGCCGGAGGCGTTGTTGTTGGCGATCGTGTCATCGCTCAGCGTGAGACTGCCGCTGTTACTGACGCCGCCGCCGTTGCCGCCCGCCGTGTTCCCGGAAATGGTGCTGCTGCCGAGGACGAGCGTACCGCTGTTGTTGATGCCGCCGCCCGCGCCGGACGCGGTATTGCTCGCGATGCTGTCGCCGGTAAGGGTCAGAGAGCCAGCGTTCTGGATGCCGGCATTATTGCCGTGCTGGATGGTCAGGTTTGCGATCGATGCGCCCGTGACACCGGAGCTGACTGTAAACACTGTTGAGGCTCCGTTGCCGTCCACCGTCACGAGATTGGCCAGCGACGCGCCGCTGCCGGTGGCCGGCCCGGCGATGGTGGTCGTCGCGGGAACCGCCAGCGCTCCGTTCGAGAGTGTAATTGTGGCTGGGCCGCTGAAAGCTGTGGAGTCGAAACTGATGTTGCCGCCGCCGGTGGCAGCCGTCTCAAGAAGCGCGTCACGCAGGCTGCACGAACTATCAGAGCCCGTGCCCGGCGTGGTCTGCGGCGTGCAGTTGGCGGCCGTACCGGCATCGTCGATGCTGGCTGTGACTACGAAGTTGGCCGGGTTGATGACGATGGTGTTTTGCACCTGAGCGGCCGGCTGGTAGTCCGCGTTGCCGGGCTGGTTGGCATCGATGACCAGCGTGCCGGCGCTGTTAATCGTGAGCGTGCTGCCAGTGATGTTACCCGTGGCTGTGCTGCTGGGATCAATGGTGAACATCACGGTCAGCCCCGAGGTGGAGCTCGCCGAGAGCGTAATGGGAGAGACGCCGAAGGTGACCGGCGACGTGGGTGGAGTAAAGGTAATAATTTGAGCGGCCGGATTCACCAGGATGGTCTGTTGCACCTGTGTTGCGGCCTGATAGTCGGAATCGCCTGACTGATTGGCGTCGATAATCAGAGTACCCGCACCTGTGACGGTGAGCGTGTCGCCGCTGATACTACCCGTGGCTGTGCTCGCCGCGTCGATGGTGAAGGTGACCGTCTGGCCCGAGGTCGAAGTTGCCGACAGCGTGATGGGCGAGACTCCAAAGGTGACAGGCGAAGCGGGAGGGGTGAAGGTGATGGTCTGTGTCGCCTGGTTGACCGTGAACGACTGCTGGCTGCCTGTGGCCGCGAGATAGTCCGTCGTCGCCGTCGCCGCCGCCGTCAGCGTGCAGGTGCCCACGCCCCCGAAGTTCACCACCCCGCTGCTCACCGTGCAAACGCCGGGTGTGCTCGAGGAGACCGACTCGGTCGGGGAACCGTTGCCCGAGTAGGTGTAGGCCGGCGTGAAGCTGCCGTTGTACACCGGGCTCGCGGGGATGTTGTTCACGCTGATGGTGGCCGTGGCCTGGCCCACCGAGAATGACTGCTGGCTTCCCGTTGCCGCCTGGTAGTCCGTCGTAGCCGTGGCTGCCGCCGTCAGCGTGCAGGCGCCCACGCCCCCGAAGTTCACCACCCCGCTGCTCACCGTGCAAACGCCGGGTGTGCTCGAGGAGACCGACTCGGTCGGGGAACCGTTGCCCGAGTAGGTGTAGGCCGGCGTGAAGCTGCCGTTGTACACCGGGCTCGCGGGGATGTTGTTCACGCTGATGGTGGCCGTGGCCTGGTTGACCGTCAGCGTTTGCTGAACCTGCGCCGGGGTTGTGTAATCGGTCGTATCGACCGGCGTGTAACTCAGCGTGAGCGTGTAGGCACCTGCGCCGAGGACAGTCAAGCTGGTGACTGTAACCGGTGTTCCGCTGGGGTTCAGGCTCGCGGTGTAGGTGGCGGTACCGAACGATGGCGGTTCGGTCGTCCCGCCCACAGAGGCCGTCGCTGTGAGCACTGTCGACAGGTTGGTTCCGTAGGTGATGCTCGACGGAGGCGTCCAACTGAGCGTGACTGTGCCTTGACTGATGGTGATGGTGTAGTTCTGGCTGATCTGGACGCTGCTGGACGCATCGGTCACGGTGACGGTCACGCTGGCGGAGTTTGCCACCGCGGTCGGCGTTCCAGAGAGTGCGCCAGAGCTGGAATCGAGGGTCAGACCTGCCGGCAATCCGGTTGCCGAGTAAGTGTACGATCCGGAACCGCCGCTTGTCGCGAAGGTCGTGCCGGAATAGGCGGTTCCCACGGAACCTGACGGCAGCGCCGTGTTCGCCGCCGGCGTCATCGTGATGTCGACAGCCGTGCCGCTGAGTGGGATTTGCTGGGTTGCGGCTATGGCGTTGAGGGAATTGTCCGTGAGGGTCACATTGCCCGTCAGGGGGCTGCCGGCGGTAGTTGGGGCGAAGTCGACGGCGACCGTGCAGCTTGCGCCTTCGTCGAGAGTGAAAGCCGTGGACGAGCTGCCGTTGGTCTGACTGCAGGTGGAGCTGTCGTCCCAGGCGAAATTGGTTGGTACGCTGGGGTTGTCGCTACCGGTAAGGTTGAAGGTCAGCGTCGTGTTGCCGTTGTTGGCAACGGTTGCCGAAAGCGGACCATCGACTGTATCGGTTGTGCCTTCCTGGGTGACGGTGGGGAAGGCGATCGTGGGCGGCGTGGCCAGCGGGATCTCCTTCACGGAGCTATTTCCAGCGTCCGCAACGAAGACATTTCCGTTCGCATCGACTGCTACACCGGGGGGCATAGAGAACCCACTGTCCAGTGTCACCACAGCCGAGATGGAGGAGACCTGGCCGCCGGCTGCCACAATCTCCTTTACGGCGTTATTGTCCAGGTCCGCAACGAAAACGTCGCCGCTTGCATCCACCGCCACGCCGGCGGGCTGGTTGAAGCCGCTTCCGACCGTATTCACGGTCGAACCGGAAGAGACCAGGCCGTTGACGGCGACAATCTCCTCCACCGCGTTATTGCCCTGATCCCCGACAAAGACGTCGCCGCTCCCATCCACCGCCACGCCCCACGGCTCGCTGAATCCGCTGCCCACCGCGACTACCGTCGAGCTAGCGGAGGCCTGTCCGTTGACGGCGACAATCTCCTTCACTGCGTTATTGCCGTAATCCGCAACGAAGACGTCGCCGTTGCCATCGACCGCGACACCTGAGGGACGATAGAATCCGGAGCCCACTGTGACAACGGCGGAACTGGAGGAGACCTGGCCGCCGACGGCGACGATTTCGTCAACAGCGCCGGTACCGTAGTCGGCGACGAAGACGTCGCCGCTGCCGTCCACCGCCACGCCGAAGGGTGTGGAGAATCCGCTGCCCACCGCGTTCACGGTCGAGCCCGAAAGAGACCTTGCCGCCGACGGCGACAATCTCCTTCACCGCGACATCGCCGCTGCCGTTATCCGCGACGAAAACGTCGCCGCTTCCGTCAACGGCAACACTGTTGGGATAGCTGAATCCGCTGCCCACGACGGCAGGAGTGGAATTGCTGGGGAAGACGGCTTGCGGCCCGGAGCCGGTTCCGTAGAGCCTCGCCGTCGCGATGGGGTTGCCGGACGAGTCCTCGATTTGTACCGCGCCCAGGCGCAGACCCGGGGCTTTGGGCGCAAACTGAACCGTGACGGTGCAAGTATTCCCTGAGACATACGCGTAACTTGTACCGTTGGTTGTGCAGGTCCCGGAGCCGGTATCGGTAAAGTCCAGGCCCGTGGCGCCCAGCGTGAGGACAACGGGCGCCTTGATGGTGCCGCCGGCGCTGAAGGTGAATGGAATCGTGAACGAGGGCGGCGAGGACGTACCAATGTTGACTGTGCCGAAGTTCACGCCCGCAGTGATCACCTTGAAGACAGAGGGGCCGCTGTAGTTTGCGACAAAAACGTCCCCCACACCGTCAACCGCCACGCCTATCGGATGGCTGAAGCCGCTACCGAGCGAGATAATGGTGGGTGAAGCGGGAATGCTTCCGTCAACTGCTAGGATCTCCTGCAACGAGTTCGCGGCGGCGTCTGAGACGAAAACGTCCCCGCTGCTGTCAACTGCTACTCCTTCAGGCGTATTGAATCCGCTAGCCAGCGTTGTGACGCAGGCCGTACTGGAGCACCCCGGCGTCATCTCTTTGACTGCGGAATTGCTTACATCGGCGATATAGATATTACCTTCATTGTCTATTGCCAAACCTTCGGGCCCGGAAAACCCGCCACCCACAATGTTGATTATGGGCGAGGCTGGGATGCTGCCATCGACTGCGAGAATCTCATATATATTGCTGCTAATGTTATCTGAGAAATAGACATCACCGCTGCTATCCACCACTACACCCTGTGGGTGGCCATATCCGCTGGCCAACGTAGTGACACTCTCGTTGGACGCAAGTATTTCTTTAACAGCGCCATTAGCGTGATCGGCAACATAGACATTCCCGTTGCTGTCTAATGCCAGTCCCAGGGGGAAATTGAATCCGCTGGCCAAGGGTACTTGACTGCCGTTGGATGCCAGGATCTCGCTTACGGTATTCGCCCCAGCATCGGCAACATAGATATTCCCTTTGCCGTCGATCGCGATATCGGAGGGGCTCGTATAACTGCCGGGCAGTGTTTCTGTTATGCCGCTAAAGTAAGCCGTTTGTGCCACAAGGGGTAAAGTGCACAGCGATAGTGTCATCGCAGCGGCATAGAGATGGATAGGCATTAAAGCGCGACGGATACGACGAAAAGCAACCACTGGCAATTCACTTGACATGGAAAACTCCTACCGGTTTTGGACTGTGCCTTGCGACGCAACCATACATGGAGGCCCGTCTCCGGCCCAGTTGGCTAATGATCGTATGGACTAGCTTCGAGTGTGGAAACTTACGGATGGACCCAGACGGCGCCTAAATAAACCAGGAATCAAGATTGCTCTCGCGCTTCGAATAAGGAAAGCGCGCATCATTGCCTACGGATGACGCCTCACTATGAGGTTACAACATGCATGAGACGCTAGCAATGAAGTACGATCTGGTCAATGATCCGTCGGGGTAAACTTTTGTGGGATAACTTTGGGGTGAACTTTTGTGGGATGCGCAGAACAGAAGATGGCCCGCCCCGATTGGTTTCGTTCTTCAGAGCTCGGAGGGCCGCAACTCCAAAATCTAGATTTCCGAGGATTTATGGGGCGGCGCGTACTGCACAACAGGCTCGCGCGCGACTGCGCGTTCACTTACTTCCGGACGGGAGCTTCTTCGCTATGAGCCAAGGGAGAAGCACCATCTCCGCCGCGAACGGCAGCGGGTCGGTCCAGGCAAAGACTGATTCCACGCGCGTGGAAAGCAACGATCTCAGGTAAGCGCCGATGCCGAGGCTTCCGTGCGCGAAGCCGGACAGAACTGTTGGAACGTCCGTCAGGAGCCTGAGCCATCCGACGCCTGCTCGGGCGCGAGCCTGTTCAATTGGTTGCCCAGTCCGATCGGCATACAAGAGCCAGGGGAAATCGACGCCAGAAGCAGCGCCGAGCGCGTGAAATCCCCAAGCGCGGGCGTTTACGTCGAGGAGTTTGTGCCGGCCGTCTCGCGGATCACGCTTATATTCGATCTCGACTAGACCATGGTAATGAATAGCCCGGACGAAACGCTCGGAGAGCTCTTCAATCTCCGGTGCGTCTGCCGTCTCCACATAGGTCGCGGCACGGCCAAATTCGCGAGGATGCTGGCGAAGGCGCCGAGCCGTCAGCGTGCTGTGCGGGTGTCCGTGACAAACAAAGGCGCACCAGGAATACTGCTCGCGGCCATCTCCAGGAATGATTTCCTGGATAAGAATTTCTTCCGGCCGGATCTGGCGAGCTGCACGTTCGTAGTTCTTGTGAAGTTGTTCGATGGAATCGCAGCGCCAGGCCTTTGCGCCTGTGGCGTAGAAGAAATTTTCCTTAACGGCCGGCTTGATTGCCAGAGGCAGCCGTGGGTAGAGCGATGGGAGCTGATCCGCGTTCTTTGGATTAAATGTCTTCGGACAAGGGATGCCCAGTGTCTCAGCCAGGTCATAAGTCTTCTTCTTGTCCCAAGCCCACTGGACGCTCTCCCATTCTCCCGTGGAAACCTTAAAGAAAGCGGCGAGCTCGGCCAGGTGGCGCGAGAACGCAGCGACTGTCTCATCCCTGGTAGGGATCAGAACCCATCCGCGAAGGTTGAAGCGCCTACCGACGTCGAGCACATTGTCAACGGTTCTGCGCTCGTCAAGAATGTCGGACACGCGAATAACGCGGGATGCATACCGGGAGAAACGAGAAATGCAGGGCTGATCGTCAATAACATAGACGGGAATGCCTCGACGGGCGAGACTGCGCAGGATACCAAGACCCGGGTGATCGCCGCCAACAACCACCGCACCGATGGTGGAACTCGATGCAGGATAGGCCACCGCGCTGCGCGGAATCTTACCTTCAGCGGAATATGTGACGGTCTTCAATCGACGGATGGGTCTCTCTTAGTTGCGATTACGACGAATCCCAGATGCCAGTTCTCGTGAAGCAAATTCAGTGCCGGTGACAAAGTACATCAGGGGGCCGAAGTTGCGCGCAGCTGTAGCACCGATGAAGTGAAGACCGGGCACAGAGGTGGCGAACCCAGCAGTAACGTCAGGATATCCATCGAGCTGGCGAACCTCCCGGACCAGCTCCGGAGCGAGGAATCGATACTTCGCGATATTCACGCGATAGCCTGTGGCCATCAGAACATGATCAACGCGCCGCTCGGTATCATCGTCGAGCAGCAGACGCACCTCACCGTCAACCTCATTCGCCAGGACTACCGTTCGCCCAGTCGATATTTTCACGTCCCGTAGCCGCGGCATGAGCCAGGGCGCGCCGGCTGAGCGCACGGCGCGTGTACGGATGCGGTCCTTCAGCCCCATGGGAAAGTGGTACATGACGTTAGGATAGGCGACGAGTCGGCTAATGCCGATGGGGCCGACATCGTGTTTGGAATACAGAGCCTTTGAGATGGGCCCAAGCTGATGCAGCCGCTTGTGCATGCCAATCCAACGAAGGGTCTGGATTCTGGCGATGACCTCTGCATCTGTTCCCGTTTCGTGAAGAATTGCGGCTGATTCGAGGGCACTCTGACCAGCTCCGATAACCGCAACGCGCTTGCCTAACTCGCAAAGCTTGCGGCCTTCATAACAATGCGAAGCGCTTTTAGGCGAGAGATTCGAAAAAACATCGGGAGTGTTCCTGAAAGGCCCGATGCCTGCCGCAATGACAACACGCCGGCTGCCGATAACAGCACCATCGGCGAGGGTAAGTTTAAAACCTGAACCGTTGCGGCGAACCTCGGAGACGCTTCGCTGATCGAGATTGCAGTCTAACTGCTTCTGAAACCATTTTCCGTATGCCACAAAGGTTTCCCATGCAACGCGCTTGGCCGGCTTGGTTCCGCTGGCGGCCTCGTAGGCTTCGAGGGTAAAAGCGGAGCGTGGATCGGAAATCGTGGATGCTTCCCGGGGCGATCGGAGGAGCATGCCGGCAGGCATCCCGTTTGCCCAGAAATTCATCGGTTCACCGAAGACTATGGGTTCCATACCCAATGCGTGGAGGTGGGCAGCTGCGGAAAGACCGTAGGGGCCGGCACCAACGATAGCGATCTGACAGTCGAAGGTATTCACTGTTACTGTTTAGCTGCCTTTTGTCGAAGCCGGCAGGGTCCTCTCACAGGTTCGACTTTGTTAGCGGGATTCAGGCGTTGTATCTTCCACCGATCACGAATGGACCGGCCGGCTCGCGGCAGGGCCGTTCGGGGCTCGGCGCGACGCAACTGCGAAAGCTCCTGTCGCCAGGGGGCTGCTTTGGGAGTTTCCCAAAGAGAGTGCAAGATGGCCGTCCTCTTCACTGGCCCAGGCGATTCGGGCTCTCTCTGCGCCTTCACCTTCAATGCGCCAGCCCAGCTCAGTCTCAACCAACCGCATAGCCGCTCTTTGCCTCCACCATCGGTTGACTTCACCGGGCACGGTGATCCAGACACCGTTGTCACGGCGCAGCTGATTCAAATACGCGAGCAGCTCTTTGTAGACGGAGAGCTGCCGAGGATGCTGCACGTAATCCGGGTGCACAATGAAACTCATGCACCCATGTTTTTCCATGACGATCTTCGTCTGTTGTTTCCAGAGGGAGATGGAATAGTCGCGCAAAATGTTGAAAAGCGAGTAGTCCTGCACCGTTGTCACTGGAATCTCCAAAATCTCGTTCAGGAAATACGGCATCACGGTGCAACAGCCGCCGCGCTGGGGATCCAAATGCGCCACATTGGGCACGGACATATCGTAGGAGAATTTCAACGCGTCGTACCATACCTGTTTTCGGTACAGCACTGCGGCGCGGAAGCCTTCGGCGCCAAATTCTTTTCCGTACGCATTGATTTTGGCGGCTCGCTCGAGGAACTGGTCGCGATTCTTATATAGGTGGCCATCGTGGTTCAAGTCGTGGACACAGATTTCGAACCCGCGCCGGCGAATCTCCTCTAGAAACTCCGGGCGAGTCTGATAGCGCTCCTCAGGAATAATCTGGAAAGACGCCTTAATGCCGAAGGAGTCATCCACATCCATCATGGCCGGACAATAGTCGAACCCCGCTCGCGTTTCGACATCGTGGGTCATGATGGCGCAACTGGAACTGCCGCGAGGCCAGAACCAAATGAACGGAATCCGGTCCGCCCCTCTGGCCCGGATAGAGAGTAGCATGAGCCGCGCCATCAGGTTGTCCACCGAACAATCGACAGGCCAAGAAGGAAAGCTGAGTCGCTTCCAGTTTTTCAGATACAGCATCTGCAAATGCCTGCGGACATTTACCGGCAAGGCCGGGCGCAACCAGTAATAAAGCCTTGACAGTGCGGACATCGGCCCGCTACGCCACTCATCCACGTAAGCCTCACGGCTGAGATTTGAGATAACCTGAGTGGGGTTGAAGGGTAAGAAGACCATGCCATTTTCAATCGAAACCTCGGGGAGTGCATCTTGAAGGGATTCCATGGATCTGAACGACGGCTTTTGCCGATGGTAACTTCCGTAGCAGATCGACGTACTGCCAAAACGGAAATAGCCGCTGGTCGGCGAAAGCTTCCCTGTCGATACAAAGCAGTCATAACTTTCGGGGCAGCGAAAATATTGGCCTATGCAATTACTCATGGCGCACCCAGAGCTCCTCGACACACGTTTCGACCCTCACCGAACTCGCTCCCGAGAAGTCGAGGTGCAGAAGATCGTTGCGGCGAATGAACGACTTGATTAAGCAAGCTACCAAATTGACTTGGCAAGTTATGCGGCTGGTGGGCAAACGGCATTACTTGAGCCATTGGTTTTGTCTGTAAGTCGGAGAGTATGGGGGCCATTCGAGACACAAACTGAAGCACTGAGAGCAATGTGGTTATCTTGTGCACTGCCTGCTCCTTGTAGTGCATTCTTGGACTGCAGTCCCAATGTTGTTCGCAAATGAATCCCAAGTCCAACGCTCAAGAAAGCGTTTGTAGGCTCTCCCTGAAAGGGCTTCTCCAAGTTGCGGATCCCTTAGCAGACGAATGCAGGGCGATGCAAAATCGTCGGCTCGATCTGCCAGTGAAGCCTCGTTCCCGTTTTCTACGTCATATCCAAAGGCGCGGATTGGTATTGAGCCGCTCACCGCAAGGTTCGGCCCACGATTCTGCCGATGAGAGCCTGAGAGCCCGGGATCCCGTCAACGGACAAATTGGAGGGACCGGAGCAATGCAGTTATTGCCCGTGTGTTTGGCCGTACCCAAACTCATGATCTATGGGGTGCTGCCTGGACCTGCCCAACGCCCGGCTCTTCTTCAAGAGCCTTCGTTCCATCCAACGCCAATGGTAATACCCTAGACGCCTGGTTACGAAGCCCCTCTCGGGCCGCCACGAGCCGTTCATTAGGTGAACGCCATATTCCCCAAAGTGGTACCAGTTCTGGACATTGCAAACATCATCCGGAAAGAGCACGGTGACCGTCTTCGCCAGCTCTGGGTTTTCAGCTAGGGTACGAGAGCAGAGGCCGGGGCCGGTCGAATAAAAGATGGAATATAAATTCTTGTCGAGGGGGGGCGTTCCGCGCATCATCGACTTGACCCACAGCGGATCCGTCTGGCCCCTGACGCAATTCTTGATAATCGCTTCAAGAAACGGGTGGCCTGCAGCGGCCCCAAAAGCGTAGTTCCCTATTTCCCAGTCTGTGCCAAGCTCGGTGCGCAGGCGATGGCTGAAAGTGAGCCTCTCAAAAGGAAAGACGCAGCCCTTCTCGATGAGAGTCGAAAGGCCCGCTCCCAACAAGACGTCAAGATCAAGATAAAACCCGCCGTAGTGGTAAACAGCAAGATATCGAAAGAAATCATAGCGCTGAATTGGAACCTTGAATGACTCAAAGACGGCGCGATATTGGGGGAACTCTTGAGCGATGAATCCCTCCACCCGTTCATCGTCGAAGAACAGGTATTCGTAATCGGGGTTCAGCAGCCTTACACTCGACATGAAGGCTCGAGTAGGGAGCGGCTGCTCGGGCTGCTTTCCGGTTTGAATTATCCGTTTTGGGATTCGGTAGGACAATAGTTGCTGCTCCAATGATCGCGCCGGTGCGCGATGGCGCGGGGGCCGAAGTGTTAGGGGCTCTCCTGAAACGCGGAACCTCTTCTAGATGCTCCTAAAAGTTCGGGAGCTCTACAGTTGGCGGCGCTTTGAGGTGACTTAGCAGGCTTTGGCACGATCACATACGCACAGGCTGCTTGCCATGTTCACCCTTTTCGCTTACCACCTCGCTCGCTTGCCGCCGGCGGCTGCGCCACTGTCGGTAACTCTCGACGGTTTGGCCGATTGTCTTCCAAGTTTCACACTTCTGGTGGAACCTGTGCCTACGATCCGGTGTCAGGAGCCAATGCAGGATTTCGATGGGAAGTTGAGTGCCCACCAACCTGAGAAAGGTGAAGCAGCGCCGTGAGATTCCTAGGATATCAGGTCCGGGCCTCGATTCCCGGAGTATTGCCCGTCCCATATCGAAGAACCGCGCCAGGAAGAAGGGCTTTCGAACCCGATTTTCAGGGACCGGGTGGAACACAACGGCTGAGGGTTCGTAACGCAACCGCTCTCCTGCGAACAGCAGCCGACGGCCGAACTCAGTGTCCTCACTCCGGATCTCACTGCCCGGGCGGGGTCCCAGGTCAGTACGAAAGAGTCCGTGCTTTTCAAACATCTCTTTCCGAAACGCCATGTTAGCGCCGTAAGGAGCCTCGCGGATCTCGCATCGCTGAGGGCCCTGGTCAAACAACGGGGCGAGCGCCCAACCGAGGTCGTCTGGCCCTTCGAGAGTCAACCATCTGGGGGGCGAAAAGGTGTGTTCTAACAGTGTCCGTCCTCCGGCGCCGGCCCATTCTCCGTCGTTAAGGCTCGCCGTCAAATTCTGCAGCCATGTTGGCTCGATGCTTACATCGTCGTCGGTGAAAGCCAGCACATCACCATGAGCCTCTCGCACTCCGGTATTCAGAGCGAACGACTTGCCTGGATGTGGTTCAAAGATGTAGCGGAATCGGCCCGGGTAACGGAGGCAGAAGTCTTCAACCACTTCCCGAGTCTGGTCGATCGAGTTGTTGTCAACTACGAGGACTTCCCAGTCGATCCAGCCGGGAAGCGCGGAGGCGGCAAGGCTTTCGAGTGTCTTCGCGAGGCTCTGGCAACGGTTGTATGTGCATAGGATCACTGTGGCCCTCATCATCTTCCACCGCCATTCCTCTTATTCTCTGACCTTCCGTGGTCAGCCTCGCGCCATACGCTACTTCCCGGGGGTTCACGGCCGTCACCTGCAGGTGAAACAAGTCCGATCCGCCGCAACAAGGGTTTTAGGGGGCGCCCTAGCATGACGGGGTATGTGAGAACTGCGTGGGCCGCGCTGAGGCCGCTTTTTAACGGCCTGCCCTGCCTCCACTGAAGCCGCGCAACCGTGAGGCGCAGATCGGCAACCCTCCATCGCTCGATGGAATGCAGTTCGCGCCGCAAGGCCTCAAGCGCTGCTTCGAGAGCGGCTGAGTACTCGCCTGCATTGCATAGATATCGGACCCAATCCCTGAGGTCCGAGACAAGTTGGCGCTGCTGCATGGTTTTGGTAGCGCCTAATCCGGCGAGCAGCTCGGGGGTGATTTCCGTCACGGAGTCCAGCGGATCCGGGAGCCCGTTTCTTCGCCGGGAAGCGGAAGCTCGTGCCGCGAGTACGCCCAGTGTCTGCTGAGTCCGTTTGCGCAATGAAACCTGGTGGGGATGAATTCTGTATTTGAGCACTACTTTTTCAAGGTTTGCAATCTGGGAATGCTCGGCGATTCTGAGCCACAGGTCGTAGTCCTCAGCAGGGGCGAAAGGCGCTCGATATCCGCCGACGCCTACGAAAGCATCCCGCCGCATTAGCACTGTGGGTTGGCACAGTGGACATCGTTCGGTGAACGCCTGTTGGATCATCCGGTTCTCCGTAGGATTTCTCCAGGTTGTCAAGACCCTGCCTGCCGCGTTGATGCATTCGACCGCGCCGCCGGCGACGCCGACTTCGGGATGAGCCTCCATGAAGTTCACCTCCCAGAGAAGGCGGTTCGGGAGGGAGACGTCATCAGCGTCCATAATGGCGATGTACTTGCCCTGCGCCCTGGAACAGGCCTCGTTGCGCGCTTCAGCCAAGCCGCAATGCGGTATCTCATGGAATCTGATTCGCCTGTCGGCAGCAGCATAGTTGGAAATAATCGATTTGGAGTTGTCAGTTGAACCGAAGTCAACAAGGATGAACTCGAAATCCCTAAACGTCTGTCCGAGAACGCTTTCGATCGCCTCCTGTAGAAAGTGTTCGACATTGCGCGTCACCATTGTGACTGAAACTAACGGTTGGCTCATCAGATCCGTGTCCTTGCTGTGACTTCACACGTTGTGATTTTTTCTCTAAAGTGAGCTGCGATGACGCGCGGCGAAAACTGCCTCCTGGCGCGTTCCCTGGCAGCCATGCCCATTTGCTTCCTGATTTCTGGTTTTTGATAAAGCAAAGTCAACGCGTCTGCGAGGTCTACATCAGACTCCTCGGGGACTAGAATGCCTGTCTCGCCGTCCACAACAGCATCGGGGATACCGCCGCTCTTCGATCCAACTGCCGGAACCCCAAATGCCGCCGCTTCAGCAAATGCAATCCCGAAGCTCTCCTGCCAGGGGGGGATTCCCGGGTCAAACCGCGAAGGTGGAATTCCCGGGTCGAACCGCGAAGGCATGACAAAGACATCAGCATCGCGAAGGAGGCGCCACTTTCCCTCCCTAACAACGGAGCCCATGAAGTGGACATTGTCACAGATTCCAAGTTCATTCGCGAGTTCCTCAAGGTACTTTCGTTCTACCCCGTCGCCACCAATGACACACCGATAGGGAATCCCTCTTGCAGTGAGGATCTTCAGGGCACGCAGCACAATGTCAATGCCCTTGCCCCTTACCAGCCTACAGATTGTCACAAGACTGAGAGCGTCGTCCTTTCTACACTTTGGCTCAGGGGTGGCAGATTCCCGCATCGCCTCTTCAGATATCGGAGGATAAAGAATCTTGATCTTTTCAGGCGGAATCTGCCAGTTTTCCAGTAGTAATGATTTCGTGTGATGGGAGTTAGCCGCAATCCAGCTCGCTCCTTTCAATAGGATCTCTCTCTGGACTAGGTCGGTTCTCTTTCTTTTGACGGGCCGGCAAATCTCGCATCCATGAGCGATGATTCCGTACGGCAGATGACGCTCCAGCAAAGGCAAGGCAAGCGGATAGAGCCGTTCGTCAAAATTCCCAAAGACGATCACCGTTGGCTTTTCCTGTGACAGAAGTCTCTCGAATCTTACGATTGCGTCCTTCGACGCCTTAAAGAGAGAGGTCTTTTCCAGTACTCGCCGGCAGGTAGGGCTGAGACATCGAAGAATATCCAGCAGGCTCACAGACTTCCTGAGCAGCCAATTCGTAGGTCTATTCTCGCGGACCAACTGGAATGGACTCGACCATGATTCGTGCTCTTGCAGAAAGTGTGTCGGCACCCTTTCGTCGGGCCGAAAGACAGCCAACAGCCTTACTGCGTCACCAAGGCTCATGAGGCCGTGCGCGAGGCTTTCTATATATGAGGCGATCCCCCCGAGCCATAAGTCAGACGCTATAAATAGGAAATAGTTCGTCTGCGCTCGCGCTTGGCGCGGCAGGCCCTCAAACTGACGTTGCAGGTTCATCTCTTTGCCCCAGGAGCGTTCTCAACCAGTTGCAGCTTAAATTGATGACTCATCCGACGTCGGCGCAGCCAAAATTTCCCTAAGAATCCTTCCCGCCGGGGTCTCTCCAGCGGTCGTTCAGTTGCCGTGGCTGGCCGGTGAAAATCACCCTTTTGAATAGACAGCAACGCCTCCCGAGACATCGATCGGCGCATAGCCACGTTGTTGCT
This sequence comes from uncultured Acidobacteriaceae bacterium, assembly GCA_963808805.1. Classification (GTDB taxonomy): domain Bacteria; phylum Acidobacteriota; class Terriglobia; order Terriglobales; family Acidobacteriaceae; genus Telmatobacter. The sequence continues at coordinate 559,363 of CAWEGN010000001.1, forward strand.
CCATTTCACTTATGTAATTCGAAACTCGCCGATTGGTAGAGGGCGGACTCAACTGATCGTCATCTTGGAACATAACGCAGCCCAACTCCCGCGTCTTGCGGAACTTCTGTCTGTGTCGTTCGCGATTCCCGGAGTTATACGGCAGTGGGTCAATCTTCGGTGTGGTGCAAAAGCTGCAGAACAGGTCTATTCGGTGTCGAGCTATCTGTCGCAAGCAAGTTGCGATTGCCGTTCCAGTTGACGCAACTTCATGGCTATTGCTAAAAACCGCCGACTGGTTCTTTCGACACGGCACTGCAGATCTAGTGAGCCCGACTCGATAATTTAAAACTTCGCATAAGGCGCACCAATGTCCAAGTATCATTCAAAGCCCTGATTAGTGTTGCACAGGATGCCCCTTTACTTTTTCCGTAGAGGCGGGGCAAGTATTTAGACTCTACTTCGATGACCCTGCTTCCAGTAAACAATAATTTAGCGCATATTTCGCTTTCGATCAGAGAACTTGTAAGCTCCAGGCTAAGCGCATTCAAGTCCTTCGATTTATATATCTTCGTCCAGTTGACATCTTTCAGCTTCATTCCCACGGTGAATTCATTCAGCTTCCTATTGACGAGAGAGAGTATAGTACGGAAGGTGGAATAGGAAGCATTTTCCTTTCGATAAAAGGAGACGAAAGAATTAGCTGGTATTTCCTTGAACGGAAGATACTCAGCCGCATCAAATTGTCCGTCACCCGGGACAATCCCAATATTCTCGTATTGTGCAATGCTGTATATCGTTCGCAATACCCCACCGATTCCCCTGTTTGCCTTGTGTAGAATGACCCGCACGGCTGCATTGTCTTGCTGTAGTTTGAGGGCAATCTCTTCGAGACCTGTCGGTGCTACAGTCGTCTACGATAATCACCTCGAACGTATTAGTCAGTTGCGGCAAGACATCGAGAAGTTGGCTCACAACGCCTGGCAGTGTGCCTGCTTCGTTGTAGCACAACACACCTATCGACCACGTTTGCATAAGTAGGGAAATCTTCAGGCGCCCTGCGGAGAAATGAAGACGAGCAATTTGTAGCCAGAGAAATTCCAGGACAGAGTCAAAACAGCTGCAACCGCAACGGCTACATTGTCCCACCGGAGCTGGTCCAGGCCCAAGAGTGGAGTCATGGTGTTGACGATGAGCGAGGTCATACCGACGTTTATCAGCATGCCGAGAACCGTTATGGCTGCGAACCGCGCAAGCTCCGGCCCCGACCACGACGACGCCGATTGCCGATCAAATGTCCACGTCCGATTCAGCCAGTAACTGTTAAAGAGGGCGGCGAGGAACGAAGCAGACTTAAACATGACGATCGAGATTCCCCGGTCGAGCCCGGTAACACTGATGAGCATGTTGAAGACGAAAAAATCGAGGCCGGCATTGAGGACGCCCACTGCGCCAAATTTCACGAACTTGTGTAAGACGTGGCCGCGGAAGAATCGCTGCGCTGCCGCGATAGTGGCGACGGGGAGGAACAGGAGGAACCCTGCCAAGATCAGAATCTTATCGCCAGAGAATGGGTGAATGCGCGCCAGGACGAAATACCACAGTACACCGGACGCAACCCCTATTCCGAGCGCCATCTTGTAATCACTGACTGTCACTACTCTGCTCTTCAGCAAAAGCGGGGCCGCGTGCCGACTGGCGGCGCGACCGGCAGCCGTTGTTTGAAGTTGGGGTTTCATAACTTGGGGTCAAGGTCTGCAGCGCGCCGAGTAGACAGTAAGATCGCCTACGACTCTAACGGGATGATAAACACGCTGCTGTACGTACCGCTCGTATTCGGAGACTCGCTGATTTGGCCACTCCGCGCCCAAATTACCTTTGTCTTGAAAGACGACCTCATCGGCTTTGTCTATCTTGTGAAAACTCTCTGTGATTGGCGTACTGTAGATAGCGTCGTACTCCAAAGAGCCGACTTGATCAACACGAACTGGCGTTGCAGATTCTGACACCTCGATAGCCACGTCCATCAGATTCGGGTTCAGAGTAGCGCTATCGGTAGCAAACAAGATATTCGTCGCATGGCATGCAGCGGCCTCAGCCAAGACAGCATCCGACCTGGTAATACTTTCCCTGTCGGGCCGATGCCGCATCGGCAGGCCAGCCACAAGCAGACCACAGAAGACGAGGCCGGCGGCGAGAGCTGCGGATCGACTAGCGACCGGCCGCCCCCTACCGGACATAAGTATCGCGGTCAAGAACGGCAGCGCCACGATAGCTGGAAAGGCATATCGAATCATCCTGGCAGGAGAGGAAAGCACAACGAGACCGAAAACCACGGCGATCAGAAACGCCAAAAAATCCTGGTCCCAGAACTTTATCCGTCTTGTGACCGCGAGGAAGGCGAGCGCAGCAATTATCAGCACCATGGAAAGCAGCAGGCCTGGTGACTGTCGAATGGTTTCACCTACGAACTGCGATAGAGGGGTTGGATTGACGTTTGAGATCTTTCCGAAGGATGATGTCTTCGCATTATCGAACGCAGCTCGTCCCCATCGAATCAAATAGAAAGCAGCCGGTGCTGAGCAGCAAGAAGAGGCAACAAACGCGACAATCGTACGCCGCAACCCTGTGTAATGAAGGCTCAGGAAAAACAGGGTCGGCACGATAAGCCCTATAAAATAAAAGAAATCCAATTTCGTCATCGCCCCCCACGAGAGTATGCACCCCCACAAAATGCCCCTCATGACCGCGGCTCCGGTTGAGAGGCAGGGGACCCTGGCCTCATAGGGGATGAGGAGTATGGCCGCAAAGGTTGTCCACGCAAAAAGGCTGTCGGCCATGAAAGCCGTGGCGTTGGCATGCGCGTTCGCTCCCGCTGGATAAGGTCCCATTGAGGCAAATACGCACAGACTTGCTGCAACAAGGAAGAACGGCTTCACTCCGATGCGCAACAGCAGATACAGGCACAGGGCTACCAAGAGTGAGATCGCTGCGGCAAGCGTGATGAAGCAGTTACCGGCAGCCTGCCAGGTTGGCAACGAGCCCCAAGGCAGGCCCATCAACGTCATGACCGGGGGCCGTATGCTGATCATCGCAACGCCGATTCCATGCACGTTCCCGGACCAAAAGGCACGGCTAACCGCAATAGCTCTGTACAAATAATCTGCGTCGTCCTGTTTAAACATATACGACTGATAGCTAATAAAAGTGGGCGCCACGCAGAGTGCGAAGATTGCCGCTACAACCAGCCACTTCGACTTACCTGGGAGTTTAATCACTTCTCGATCTCCTTCATATAGCCCACACATTCCCGCTCGCGAAGGCACTGCTCTCGGTTCAGTGTGGTAATCAAAGCATCTCTCTCTGAGCGGCGATCCCGCAGGTGAGTGACGGAAGCTGACGTCATTGATGCGTCGCCCTCAAAGCTGCTTCTCTGAAACGAGTTGCAATGGCGGTCGGCGAAAACTGTGCCCTGGCGCGTTCCCGGCCAGCCCTGCCCATCTGCTCTCTCAACTCCGGTTTTCGGTAAAGGAGCGTCAACGCGTCCGCGAGGTCCTGAGGAGACTCCTCCGGCACCAGAATGCCTGTTTCGCCGTCGACTACGGCATCGGGAATGCCGCCGCTTCTCGATCCAACCGCCGGAACTCCAAATGCCGCCGCTTCGGCAAACGCGATGCCGAAGCTTTCCCGCCATGGCCATGGGAGTGCCGGGTCGAATCGCGACGGCATAACAAAGACATCAGCATTCCGCAGGAGACGCCATTTTTCCTGACCCTCGACGGAACCCTTAAATTGGACTTTCTCCCGCAATCCAAGCTCATCCACGAGCGCCTCAAGAGATCCTCTCTCGCAACCATCGCCGCCAATCACGTACCGATAGGGGATCCCTCTTGCAGCAAGAATCTTCAGGGCGCGCAGTACAAGGTCAATCCCCTTGCCCTTCGCCAATCTGCAGATGGTCACAAGATTGAGATCATCATCGTTCCTATATCTAGGCTCAAAAACGGCGGATTCCCTGATCGCCTCTTCGGGTATCGGCGGATGAACGATCTTGATTCTTTCAGATGGTATTCCCCGCATTTCAAGAAGTGATTTAGTGTCACGCGAGTTGGCCGCAATCCAGCTAGCTCCTTTAAGTATTGTTTCCCTTATTGCGCGGGCTTTCGTTCCGTCAGTCGGGAAGCGGCAGATCTCACAACCGTGAGCGATGATCCCATACGGCCGCCGCCGTTCCAGCAGGGACAAGGCAAGCGTATAGACCCTTACATCGAAGTGTACGAAGACAATCGCCGTTGGCTTCTCCTCGGACAGAATCTTCTCCAATTCTGCCGCCGAAGTGGTTGACGCCTTAAAAAAGGGGGTTCTGTCCAGCACACGCAGGCAACCGGGGCTCATGCAGCGAAGGATTTCGAGAAAGCTGACAGACTTCCTGCCCAGCCAGTTTGTGGGTTTTTGGTCGAACAACAGTTGGAATGGAATCACCCATGGCTCGTACCTTTCCACGAGGTGGATCAGTTTCTTTTCGTCGGGCCGAACGACGGCGAGCATCCTTACCCTGTCGCCAAAGCTCCTCAGGCCCCGCGCGAGTGCATCTATATAGGTGGCAATTCCTCCGGGTGACAGCATTGCCCAACGCCAATCAGAGGCTATGAATAGGAAGCGATTCGTCTCTCTTCCGGCCTGATGTGGCAAGGCTTCTGTTTGCTTCTGTAGGGTAATCATTCTCTTGACCTCAGATTCAGGATGAGCAGCCATTCGAGAAAGAATTGAGCTGTTACGAGAAAGCGGGGATGATATACCACATGGCAGAAAGTCGGAGCTATGGCAATTCTGCTCTATGTAAGCGCCGATTCGCTCCAGTAGACTCGGCCGCACGGGGCCCCTGGGGCGCGCGCCAGTTATCCAAGTCTTGCCCGGAATCTTGGTCCCACCGGCTCCAGAGAGCGTCCCAGGTCTTTTCGAGTAGAGCGCGAGGGATCCATTTAGCCAAGAGCCGCCAATCAAGAGTGTATTTGACTGAGGCCAGCCCACTTCGATGGAATTCCCAGAACTCGCGGCCGTCACGGCGCAACGAGCAGGCGTGCTTGGCAAGATAGCGGAAATATTGTCGTTCGGCGCGCTTGAGGCAGCGATTGTATTCCCCCCGGGAGAGATAATCCTGGCCGTGCGCAACGAGCATCGAAAGACGCAAGAACGGAACAATGTCGAACTGGCGGAGGCGCGACATGAGTCCTCCGTTATCCCACCGTGTATATGTCAGTACCTGATGGACAAAGCCGAAATCCCATGCCTTGAGCAGATCAAAGCAAACATGGCCGTCTTCGAAGGGAAAGTACCGCTCGTCATAGAATGGATTGCGCGACCTTACTACCTCGGAGCGCAGCAACGAAGAGGTCGGCGAGCCAAAAAGATACTTGCCCTTAAAAAAATAGAGCCGACAGGCATCCCGGCCCGGCACCTCAAGGCTGGGGTGGGGGAGGCCGTCCAGGCGGACTTGGTCGCCTGCGATCTCATATGCAGCGACGATTCCAACCGAAGGATGAGCTTCAGCCAAATCGATCATTTGAGAAACGCAGGTTGCGAACAGCCAGTCATCCGCCTGAACCATTTTGCAATACTTGCTGTCTGGCGAAATGCAGGTCAGCGAAAAATTGTAATTTTGTACCTGCGATAGAAACGAATCGGTCCGAATGATGCGAATCTTATCGGGATGCTGCGACTGGTATTTCGCGGCGATTTCGCTTGAGCCATCTGTGCTGCAGTTATCAACCAGCACGTACTCCCAATTCTGGTAAGTCTGGCGCAGCACGCTTTCAACGCACTCCGGAAGATACTCCGCGGTATTGTAGAAAGGTGTTATGACGCTAACCAAAGGCGTAGATTCCATGGGAACTCTCAACTCCGATATTAACTGCTTCCGATCGCAAGCTCAGCGAGGGTGTCATATTGCCGCGTGAATGCAGGCTGAGTACGTCAGCAGCATGCCTGCAAACAAGCACCGTGTTAGATGGTTTCTCCCGCTGGCATTTCATTGCCCCAGGCGGTCGGCTCGCGAAGGTTCTCCCAGCCCATCTTTTGACTCCGGATTGCGCCGATAAAGCTCCCACGTATCTGTCGATGCAATCTCGTGAAAGTGCGAGTGCAAGTAGCTTCCATAGATTTGCAGCATTAGATCGGGAGTCTCAAAGCAGCATCCCAAGCTGCGATCAGCGAGCCGCGGAACCATGACCAGCGAGGTGCTCCCCAAGAACTTGTCCGACTGAGGAAAGTGACGTTGGTCGAACGAGAAATTAATATCCCAAAAAAGAAAGTCGTCATCGGCCGGCGGCAGACTGAGCGCGAACGAAAATGGGTTTGCGTAGTCAAGGGTCGTCACGTGGTCATCTTTTTGTAAATTTCTTTGCAGCAAGTCGATGCCATCATTAATCCTTGCCGGAAAATCACGCACAGGCCAATAAGCTGTGATTTTCCAAACTGAAGGCGAGATATAGAAATCCTGCAGGTTTGCCGAGTGCATACGCTGCGAGGAGGCATATACCGGGCGTCCTTTGAGGTCCCACTTGACGGCATACGCGCAAGACGCAACGTCTCGAGCGAGAATGGTTCCGCAAAAGACCGGCAACATGAGTACCCAAGACGCTGTGTATGCCCACCGTGCTCTGGCACTGAACTGTTCCCCCTGTGCCGAGCTTTGCCGCCGAAAGAGTTCGAGAAAGATCACGGCTGCCAAGAAATACATCGGATCGTCCACCCCGCCGCGCTGACCTCCATTCCCAGAGACAATAAGCAACGCCGCAGCTAAAATCGCTCCTGCGACAAGCCAGAGCCGGAATGCCGGAAGGCCCTGCCTTCCAAGCCCACCGCCGACCGATGTGCAAAGTCCAAGGCAGAAGACAATTGTGTATATCCGCAGGGCATTGTTGTGAAAAGCCTGCGAAATAAGGGTGGTGCGCATTGCCAATGACTGCACGCGCCCGGCCAAAACAATGTCTAACGCATACGAATAGAGGCTGATGTGAAAGAGGACAAAAAAGCTTACACACACACCCGCAAAAGCTCCTGCGAGCGCGAAGAACCAGCGTCGCGGTCTTGTATAGAGTGCAAATGCGAGAAGCAAGAGGACGGTAGCAGCCAGAAAGTATGTGATCTTGCAGTAGAGCATCAATGCGAGAAGCGCGCCGGCAAACACTCCGTCGAGCAAACCATGTTCCCGTCTCGTGTTCCGCGGTTTCAGAAATACGCACAGTAAGAACAGGGAAATTAGGACATAGCCGTATCGGTTGTAGATCATTGCGTAGGTTGTATAGCGGATCGGGTAACCGAGCGGCCGGGGCGTGAGAAGGAGGAACCCTTCAAAGAAAACAAAGATAAAGGTAAAAGCCCACGGAAGGCGTGAAGATGTAATGTACCACACGCAGGGAAGCAGAAGCGCCGCGAACAAAACACTCCCATATGTGAGCGAAGATGCGGACGGCGCGGCGATCTTCATTCCAAATGCCGTAAGCAGGTATGTTAGTGACCCAACCGGAACGTGGAAGCCGGTGTGCGGGACTTGCCCATTCACGATCCGCCATCCTCCGTCCAGCAAACAGACCATGTCCCATGGACCTCCCGCAAAAGACGGGGCACCAAGAATGGCCAAGATCGTTCCGAGGACTACAAAGCCTGCGAGCAAGGCAAAACCCGATCGGCGGTAGCCGACAGTCGATTCTGAGCGCATCGTTTCGGGTAGCTTAGCGGCCGCCGAAGAAATCCGTGAACCGAGGGCGTGTGTGCCGCGAACTAATCGATTCTCGGCTGACATGAAGAGACCTCTATTCACCAGTATCTCCTTTTTCGGCAGTTGACAAGAACATATTCCCAGTCCTGGTTTGTTTGCCTTGCAACGCTTTCAGTCCATTCTCAAGAAAACTGCGTGTGTTATGGAACGGGGTCACCACATTCACGAAGGGGTTGGACAGCATGAGGGCTTACTTCCTTTATTAACAGTGTTGCTGCAGAGCTAACCCAACTAAAGCGTCATACTGCCTTGCAAAAATGGAGGGGGTTGCATCTCGGTAGGATGCAATTTTCTCTAAAACAGAATCCCGGCGAAGCATAAGTTGATCGAGTGCATGAATGACATGTTTGGCTGAGAAGTCCCCTATCTGGAGTAAGTATTCTGTCATTCCGAGGTCTTCCATAACCCAATCGACCTTTGGATCGAAGGAAATCGCGACGGTTGGTGTCTGCGTCACGAAGCCGAGAATCGTGCTGTGCAGGCGGCTCGCAATGAGGAGGTCGGCGTCCTGGAGTAACGCAACGAGGTCCTTCCAGTTTCGGATTACTGGGATATACATCTGCCGCGCCGCCCTCTGCTTAGACTCGTCGTCCAACAGTCCCATGATTTCATGGACCACGCGGTCGTCCTCGCCTAGCCCGGACCAGACGAAGACCAGGAAATACTCACATTGGAGGAGTTGCGACATCACGCGGGCCATCTCCTGCAGGTAGCGCTCATATAAAGCAGAGTCCTCGCACACCCATATTCGCGGCTTAGCGTACGCTATCGGGCTGATCGCCACAACCCGGCGGCCTTGAGAAATCGACCGGATTCCGGCAGGGGGCGGCACTTCCGCGGAAGGCAGACTGAAGGCTATGTCCGGTATGACGGGATCGAGCACGGCTCTTCGCAGCAAACGAGCGGCAGCCTTTTTGCTGTTCATGTCTCGGTAAGACCGGTACTGCGCCAAGCTGAGCGCAGCGGACAGAAACAGGCGGGAGAAGGTTGAAGTTATCTTGCAGGCGCCAACGCTCGCGACGGCAAAGGGCACCCGTGCGATTCTAGCCAGCACAGCCCATTTGAAGAGCGCGTACGGGTGTCCCCAGGGTCCGCCCCACTCCTCGTCAAGCTGGCCTCCACCGGATACGATCAGGAGATCCTGGGTACGAAGGAACTGATACCCCTTGAGCCAATGCCGAATCTCTTTCCAGGGGCCTCCAGCCGAAGAGTAAACCGTCCTGAGATACCGCCAAAGCGTGGGCATCCGCTCTCGCACCCACCACTTCGGGCCTCGGTTCACTTCTTGCCGACCTGCTGTTTCATTGCCCGTCTGCCTCTCTCCGAGCCGATGTTGCTCCATACTTCCGTAGGACATTCCGTAGAATGGTCTGTCTCTGCCACAGAGTGGGAAAGCTTCAGCACCGTGACGTTCCACAAAGTTCTCGCAGTTGAGCGAAATCCCTGCGATCTTGACATCGGACATTCGTGCCCGCAAGTTTGCCACCATCGCGTCCTGGATTGCGGCATCGCCAAGATTTCCTCCGGTGTAGGGCGTCAGCAGCGCGATTCGTCGTCCTCGTTCGCAGCCAGTCATGCTGCTGCGATCACAATCGTTAGAGCGTGTCTCATAAAAAGGTTCGACCTCTGATCCACCTGAAGGTGTGGCCCCAACCTCGCATGCAGTTTGCCACACTTCTGCCAGATCAATACCATCAGGTTACGTGGAGCCTTCGGATTGTTCACATCTTGCTCACCATCCCATTGATCTTAGAACGGTTTCCCCGAATTTGCAGACAACCTTCCACTTAAGGCCTCGCCTCATCTTGAGATCCTCTCGATGTTTCTCAATGAACTTATGCACCCAAATCTCCACAATCGATCGCGGGTCACTGTATTTGCCTGCTCTGCCTAGAAGTTGTGCTTTCTGATTCCAGTCAACATCCCAGATATTGAGCTTTCGAAACTTATTGATGCCGTATTTATCGAGGTAGTCGAGCACTTGTTCATCATACCAGTAGCATTTGCCCATGTCCTCTTTCTTTAACCGATATTCCTCCAGCCATTCATACCCGTTCACCCACTCATCCCGCACAGAAATTATCGGCGAACCATAATGCTTAATCTCTCGATCCTGATACATGATGCACATGGGCCACGGCCGTTTTCCCAATTCCACTACCTCGAAACACTTGTTCCAACGATGCTTGCTAAACATTCTTTCTGGCTCAATCAGGATATAGTGAAGCAACTTAATGTCTCCTAGATGTATTGTTTCACCGCCTGTTTCCGGTATTGGTGACTCGTGCTTTACCGCCCCGATGTACTCTGCACCGTTGTCCTTGAAAGCAACGAGTTTATGAAAAGTAGCTGCTTTCCGCAAGCCAGGAAGCAGTTCAAGCCAATCAAACCGAAAGCTCGTTCCCCTTTCAGCGTTCAGCATCAGCTCCCACTCCGGACTCACCGACCAGTTGGCCGAAAGCATCTCATCTGCATCTATCGAGACGATAAGTCGCTCACCCGGAATTTTCCTAGCTTCATTGAGCAAAATCCTTCGCCTGAGCCCTCGATCAATCCCCGTCTCATCAAGGGATACAACTCTGACTTTGTCATATCGCTGGGTAACCAACACGGAATCGTCGGTGGAGAGATGATCTCCTAGGATGATGACGTCAGCCCACAAACTGGCGCACTCGAGAAAGTGGGGAAGTATCCACGACTCATTTCTAGAGGGTACGATACAAATGACACTCGTCTTGGGCTCCGTCATAATGGACTTGGAACGACTGGAACAAGCTTACAGCGCGATGAACATACGAGATTCACGGGGGAATAAAGGGGGGCATAGTATGCTTCGAATCAAAGGCAGAGAAGCCAAACGCACACCGTGTATCGGATGGGAAATTTTTGGATCATGATCGCACTCATTGCTGTTTGGCATAGTCTTGGTCGCACAATTATGGGAGCGTGAGAAAGGACGCCGGTAGCACGCATTAAAACGGACACCTTCGTTTTTAACGGTATTGGTTGCTGGTATCCGGAAAATCCTAAACAATGCTCGTTGCCGACGGATGGCGTATTTCGACCCGGGTAACTCGGGGGAAGCAATTGGCTGCGCCGCGCACATCGTCTTCGGAACTGACATAAATGGTCGTCGCAGGCACGCGCCTGTCGTAGGCGGTCTCGATGTCATACCTATAAACCGCAATTGAGGGATAAAAGGTGCCGCCTGCTAAATTCACATTGATCTCAAAGGTACAGGCGTAAATATCGCCGCCATTCATGGCAAAGTTTCCGAACCCGAGTCGCTCCGTATTTGTATCGAAGATACATCTTGATTGATCATCATTAATGAAAAGGGAGACCGACAACTTGCTACAAAATGCGCGAGCACTCAATTCGACGTCGATCCATGCCCGTTCACCCGCGCGAAATCGAACACATTCGCCAGATTCGTTGCGCATTACTACTTTGGATATTGCAACCGGCTTACCGTCATGGCCATTATTGTGGATTTCACTCGGCGAACTTAAATATGTTGAGATAACTTCCTGCGAAGGACCAATGGCAAGTATCTTGCCATGTCCCAATAAGAGGACACTGGGACAGAAGTCTGCTACGCTTTTCAAATTGTGAGAGACAAAGAGGACAGAGACCCCCTCCGAGACTACTTCCTTCATTCGTTTGAGACATTTCATTTGAAAAACGTGATCGCCGACGCTGAGGACCTCATCTACGATAAGAACATCCGGGTCCACATGAGCCGCGATCGCAAACCCTAGCCGGGCATACATTCCCGAGGAGTAACGCTTGACCGGAGTATCGATGAATTCTTCAATGCCGGAGAAGTCTATAATCTGGTCGAGTTTCGAGCCAATCTCCCGCCTGGTCATGCCCAGGATGGTCCCGTTCAGGTAGATATTCTCGCGACCCGTAAGGTCCTGGTGGAAGCCCGCGGAAACTTCGATAACCGCTGAAAGACGGCCATTTACGAGCATTGAGCCTTTGGTCGGTTTCATGATCCGGCTGAGGATTTTGAGGATTGTACTCTTGCCTGCGCCGTTGGCGCCAATAATTCCCAGAGCTTCGCCCTGCTTGACCTCGAAAGAGATGTCCTGCAGTGCCCAGAAGTCGCGATTGTCGTGCTCACTGAGTTCCTGTTGCCGAAACATCTTTCCCGTCAGAGCGGGCAGGAAATCCCGCAGAGAGTTGTAGACTTCACCCTTGCGAAACTTCTTGTATACGTGCTCCATGCGGAGCGCAATATCAGACATCAAGATGCTCCGGTCAAATGCTTTCCGCAAACGCTGGCTCAAGATGCTTAAAGAAGACATACCCACCAAGGCATGATGTGAGCGCGAAGGTTAGCGTGTAAGCAAGCCAAGCAAGGTCAGGCGGCTGGTGCCGGACAATGCATGCGCTCAGCCCCTCAAGGATGGGGCTTACCGGATTGAGCAGAAGCCACTTGCCCTTTTCGCCGAGCATGCCGACGTCGTAGAAGACAGGCGTGAAGAAGATTCCGAATGTGAGGAACACCTCCACGATGAATTTCACATCGCGGAAGAACAGGCTGGCAGCCGATACGATCATCCCGATGCCGATGGCCATAAGGACCATCGTCGCAAGAAGAAGTGGGATCCACAAAAGATTAAGGCTAACTCCCACTTTGGTAACAATCAAAAAGATGATCAGCGCGCACGACGCGACGAGAAAGTCAAAAAAACTGGCCATCACTGCCGAAATGGGAAAAATCTCCTTCGGGAAATAGATTTTGGTCACCAAGCTTGCGTTGTTGGTGAGGCTCAGGCAGGAAAATCGAATGCTCGAAACAAAAAATGCCCACGGAAGCGACTTCACCGCAACACTAGTAATGTCCTCCATGCTGAGCGGTTTATAAGAAGCGAGGGCATACGCGTAGCGAACAATGATCCCTGACATCACAATCAGAATGGGCATGAGCACGGCCCACATGAATCCCATGACCGACTGCTTATAGCGGACCTTGATGTCGCGATAGGTGATCATCAAGAGCAGCTCTCGGTATTTGCTTAATTCCTTTAATTCCTCGCGCATACTCAATTGAACCTGCGATCGACGGGCTTTACAGAACGCCCTTCAAGGTACTTCTCCACGCCTTCATCGAGAGCTTTGCGATAAATGATGAGAGCTTCGTGCACTGCCTCAGCGGTGCGATGAATATCCGCATCGCTGTGGGAGAAGCTCACTACAAAAGTAGGTGCGATCACGCCGCGCCGGATCAGCTCCTGCATGAAGAGCGTGCGGAACGGCTGCGAACGCTCGCGATTCTGGTCGCGCGTGGCGAAGATGAGATTGCATGGACGGCCGAGCAATTCGAAATAGCCTCCGAGGCGATTTTCCCGGATGGATTGATCGACGAGCTTCCGCAGCAATTCTCCTTGCCGCCAGAGGACATCGACTACACCTTGCTCGGCGTAAACATGCATTGTCGCGATCGCAGCTGCGAGGGCATGCGTTTCTGCCCCGTGAGTTGTCGAAAGTAAAAAGACGCGCGGCTGATCGTGATCCAAGCCGCCCAGGCGCATGATCTCGCGCTTGCCGGCCAACGCAGAGACCGCAAAGCCATTGGCCAGTCCCTTGCCAAAGGCGGATAAATGCGGCACTACTCCGTGAAACTTCTGCGCCCCACAGAGATGCCAGCGAAAGCCCGTGATCATTTCGTCGAAGATCAGGAGCGCTCCCCGCTCTTCGCACAATTCCTTCACTTGATTCAAATAGCCTGGCTTGGGCTGTGTCGCCGCCTCTGCCTCCATCACAACACACGCGATTTGTCCCGGGTACCGATCGAACAACGCCACGAGGCTGGCGAGATCGTTATAGTGAAACTGCACCGTCAGGTCTGCAGTACGGCGCGGGATTCCCGCGTTCATTTCTCCTTTTGCAATGAACCAATCGTCGGTGGAAAAGAACGGCTGATCGCCACATATGGCGATCATTTCCCGATTTGTAAACGCGCGCGCAAGTTTGACGGCGGCTGTCGTGACATCGGAGCCATTCTTGGCGAACTTCACCATATCGGCTCCTTCGATAATCTTGAGGAACTCGCCGGCCGCCTCTACTTCAACTCTGGCAGGCCGCGTAAAATTCGCGCCAAGCTGCATCTGCCGGGAAGCTGCCTGCACAATGGGCTCGAAGGCGTGTCCTAAAGTAACTGCCCTCAACCCCATCCCATATTCAATAAACTCGTTCCCATCGACGTCCCATGCGTGACAACCTTTGCCACGCTCGATAAACACAGGGGCACATTCGGGAAACTGGTCGTCGCCCTTAGCGTAGGTATGCGCGCCACCTGGGATAAGTTCGTGCGCTTTGCGCCGAAGGGCCTGGGAAGCAGAATGAACGTTGGGGTGCTCGCTGCCGGGCATATAGAAGTTTTTCGGGAGACTGGACATAGAAGCTCTTCTTTCAGGCAAGGGGATCAATCACCATCTTACGCGTGTAAAATGCTTCAGCATATCCGCTGGTTGCGTTTGATTCCATTCCGCGAAGCCTCATCAAACCAAGAAAGGTATCGTCGCTAAACCATGGTTTCGTCCGCTGGGACTCAAAGATCGTAACCAGGTTGCTCACCTTTTGCTGGACCGCCCATTCTTCCAATGGAACAAAGGTGTTCGGCCGACCCAAATCTCCATCGAATTTGGGGATTTCGTACTCCAGAATTAGATGGTTCCGGAAGGTATTCCACGTGAGCTCGCTCACGAGCCGATGGTCCTGGTGCGCATCGCCTTGCCAGTGGGTGAAAATCAAGTCTGGATTGATACGCGATTTGATTTCCTCAAAGAAGTCCTTCACAACCCCGCCTTCATATGGCAGATAGCCGTCCCGGAACTCCTTCAAGTAAACTTCACTTTCGCAGCCATCCGTGAACAGTTGAGCAGCCCTCCGCGCCTCCGTCTGACGTGCCCCAATGGCGCTCAGCACGGCCCAGCAGAATCTTGGTTTCGCGTCGCTTCTGCTCAGTCGCAGCAGGGTCGCGCCGCAGCCAATCTCGATATCATCAGAGTGCGCTCCAAAACAAAGAATTGTGAGCTGCCTCCAGCGATCGTTGTTCCAGCTTATCTTCATCATGCGGTGGCCCGCGCCTGAATTCCGTTCTTCCAAACACACCAAGGCGCCGAGCTGGAGGCCTCGAGCTCATCCAGAATTTGCTTGTCCTTGAAGGTGTCCATGCACTGCCAAAAACCCTCGTAGCGCCGCGACCAAACCTTGCCTTCGGATATCATCCGCTGCATCGGTTCATAGACGAGCTCCTCACCCGGCCTCAGGTAGCGAAATACATCTTTGGTGAGCACAAAGTAGCCGCCGTTTACCCAGATATTGGAGTTTTTCATGCAGCGGATTGCAGCCACGGACCCGTCTTCTCTTAGCTCGACCGTGTCGAGACTGCTGGCGCGCGGCTGGACTGAAATAAACGAGGCATACGCATCGCGTCGCGAGAACTCTTCAGTCAGTTCCTGAAGTGGAAAGTCTGTCAGGCCGTCACTGTAATTGGCAAGAAACACATCCTCGCCTTTGAGATACGGCTCGACCAGGCGCAGGCGGTCCCCGATGGAGGAGCGGAGTCCGGTATCGACAAAGGTGATCCGCCAGTCATCGATATCGCGCTGCATAAACTCCAGTTCGCGTCCTCCATGCGAGAATACAAAATCATTCGACACCGACTCCTCGTACTCCAGGAAGTATTCCTTGATGACGTTGCCCTTGTAGCCCAGGCATACAATGAAGTCTTTGTGTCCGAAGTGTGCGTAATACTTCATTACATGCCACAACACCGGGCGCGAACCTACGGTCACCATGGGTTTCGGCACGTCTTCGGAGTAGCCGCGAAGCCTCATTCCGGCGCCGCCGCAGAACAATACCACTTTCATTTTCGTTCCTCCAATACACGATCCCCAGAGCAGTCTGGCGACCTAAGCTCCCTAACCCCCAAGAATGCGCGCCTTCTGGGCGGTGAGGACCAGAGCGCTGTTGCTGGACTACCGACGATCTCAATAAAGCGCGAGGGCCTCATCTGGGAGGTGTGCCAAGTCGGTCCCTCGAAGATAATCACCGATGGTGGTCCCCGTGCATGCCGAATCGACGTTGTTCGCTCCGGCCTGGCCGACCAAGTCGTCGACGTGCACCGTTCGAAAGTCGATGCTGTAGCGTGTCATAGGCGATGTATTCGGGACGGTTGAATGCAGATGAGCCGCGGAGAACTGGTATGCGCCACCGACGGGACACACCAGGCGGATTTGCGGGTCCAATTCGATCGGCTCTTCAGCGTGCGGCTGAACCCGCGTGTCGGCCTTCACGTGTTTTGCAGCGTTAAACCGGCTCTCCAGATTCCACCTTTGATAGTCGTATTGGCTCGATCCGTTTTTTATCTCACGGCCGAAGTAATGGGGATGCAAGGCCATGCAATTTTCGCTGTTCAGCTCATAGATCGGCATCCACCAATTGATCTGACACATTGGAGCCGAGTACCAAGTGTCGCGATGGGGGTGGAAGGCGTATGCGATTCCGGATTTCAGATAATCCCCTGGAAATGCCGTACGCATGCGGGGTACATCGAAATAGGTTTTCTCAAGATCGTACCCCGATTCAGCCAGAATTCCCTGAATGCATTCTTTGGACCGAGGGTGGTGAATGAACTTGGGCTTAAGCACCGCGAGTATTTCAGCACAATTTTCGGCAGGTAAGCTCTCGCTCACCCGCAAAGGGTCAAATGGATGAAAGGCTTCTTCAATCAGTTCCTGCGCCAAGCGGCAAAGTCTCAAAGTGTTCTCAGTTGGAGAATGGACGAAAATCGAACCGCCATAAAGAGACTCTACGCCGCGAATCATCGCTCATTGTTGAATCGACAAAAATGTTCATGACCGGCCTCCTTTTCTGCCGTGATGCTTTAAAGGCAGAACCCCACATCCGACTCCACTACGCAATACGGAGCGTCCGACATGTCCTAATAGACTGCCAGCCGAGGAACCGGTACTACAAACCGCCCGCCCCAGTCCCGGACAAATTGCAACTTCTGCATGATTTCATCCTTGAGATTCCACGGTAGAATCACGATGTAGTCCGGCTTAGTCTCGCGGATATGGTCTGGGTGATAGATCGGTATGCGGCTTCCCGGCAGATAGCGCCCTTGCTTGTGCAGACTGCGATCCACTGTGTATTCGATCAGGTCTTTGCCGATGCCGCAATAATGCAGGAGTGTGGCGCTCTTGCCAGGCGCTCCATAGCCGCAGACCTTCTTGCCTTGACTGGCCGCAGCGACCAGGAAGCCGACGAACTCGAGCTTTGTTCCTTTAACTTGCCCTGCAAAGCTCTCATATCCTTCGACTCTGTCCAGCTTGGCATTGACTTCGTCGCTCAGGACCTTTTGAAGGTTTGGCGCAATCGCATGAATCCGGCTTTCAGCGCGGCATGCAAACACGCGTAGCGAACCCCCGTGCGATTTGAGCTCCTCAACGTCGAAGACACGTAGTCTATGGGCCTCCATGATCTTCATGGTGCTGATCAGGGAGAAATAAGAGAAGTGCTCGTGGTAAATGGTGTCAAATTCATTGAGATCAATCAGGCGAAGCAGGTGCGGGAATTCCAGGGTAAGGACGCCTTCCGGTTTCAGAAGGATCCGCAAACCTTCCACAAAATCGTTCAGATCGGGAACCTGCGCGAGGACGTTGTTACCAATAACGAGGTCGGCAGTGCGCCCTTCAACAGCAAGTTCCTTCGCCACCTGCGTCCCGAAGAACCGCACCAGCGTCGGAATGCCCTTTTCAATTGCGGCCTTAGCGACATTGGCGGCTGGCTCAATGCCGAGAGCGGGAACACCCTCGCGCACAAAATACTGCAGCAGGTAGCCATCGTTGCTTGCCACTTCGGCCACAAAACTTTGCTTTCCGAGACCGAAGCGCGACCGCATCTCGCCGCAGTATTTTTCGCAATGCCTGAGCCAAGAGTCGGAGTACGAGGCGAAGTAGGGATAGTCGCTGAAGATGTTTGCCGCGCTTTCATACTGTTCCAGTTGCACCAGCCAACACTTCTCGCAGATGTAGACGTGCAGCGGGTAGTAGACCTCGCCGCGATTCAGATCGGCAACCGAAGGATAGGTTTCGCACAGCGGGGACATGCCCAGATCGACGAACGTCCTATGCAGCCCCGCACCGCAAAAGCGGCAGGTTCCGGTGGTGGTCTGGGTGTCAACTTCCTGATGCACTGTAATCGTGGCCATGGTCTGTTTCCGATCCCCTTCAGCCGCGGACGGAGGTCTCGGCAAATTTGCCGATCCAGCGCAAATCGCTGTCCAAGCTTCCAGCCTGCTGTAGACGGTGAATTTCGCGGATACGAACGTAGCGCCCTTGATCGACTTCCGCCGCGGTCAACCCAATCCTGCGATATGCGTCGTAAAGTTCCCGAGCGCCTTTTCGCGCGGTCCATAGCGGCCGAAATCCCGGGACAAGACGGCCGATCTTGTCAAAGCTGACGCGATAGCAGCGCAGATCCGGGCCGCCGCCCGGGGCGTACTCGATGCGGCAGCCGGGAACAACCTCGGCAACGATATCCGCAAGTTCCCGGATGCGGAAGTTCTCATCATTGCGCCCAACATTGAAAGTTTGATTGTGAACCGCTTCGCGCGGTGCATCCAGAACAGCAACGACGGCCGCCACGATGTCGCGAATGTGAACGATCGGGCGCCAAGGCGTTCCGTCGCTCTTAATGTAAACCCGGCCCGTGGTGAATGCCGATGCCACCAGGTCGTTCAACACAATATCTAGGCGCAGACGCTCAGACACGCCGTACGCCGTCGCATTGCGCATGTAAGTTGGACTAAATCCGTCGCTGGCCAACCTAGCGATGTCGCGCTCTGCCAGAACCTTCGATTCACCGTAGGGAGTGACCGGGTTCAGATCGGAGGTCTCGTCGAGAAAATCGTCTCCGGCGGCGCCGTAGGTACTGCACGACGATGCGAAGACAAAGCGTGTTACACCTGCCTCCTTAGCGAGTCTCGCCAGCCGAACCGACACGTGGTGGTTCATGTCGTAGGTGAGCTGCGGATCGATATTCCCAAGGGGATCGTTCGACAACGCAGCTAAGTGCACGACCGCGTCGAAACCTGCAAGGTCGGCTGCCGTAAGGTCGCGCAGATCTTTATGAATTTCGTGGATGCCCAAGGCCGGATCGCCAAAATCGCAATTTGCAAAGAGATCGGTATCCAGTCCGACAACCTCGTGGCCGGAAGAGCGCAGAATGGGGCTGGCAACGGCACCGATATAGCCCTTATGGCCTGTAAGCAATACTTTCATGTTCCTCTCCCACTCTCCTTTGACGCTTGTCAGCGCCTACTTCCATTCAGTGATCGACGCCTGCAGCCAGCGATCAGGAAGATTCACGAACCGCCAGCGATAGGAGACCACGCGAAGATAGTTCAGCGACGGGTAAATCGATTGCGGAATACCAGGACGAGGGTTATACGTAATCAACTGGCTGCCGCCCATTCGGTACGGTTCGATCTGGGCCATGGATTCAAGATCGTCCGGCAATTCAATTACAAGGTCGCCTGATCTGGGACTCTTGGCGGCGTGACATACAAATCTGCGATAATCCACGCAGGAGCTATCCTTCGTGAATGCAGGAGAGACAATAACATCACCGTATGGAACCTCGGAGCCCAGCGCCGCATCCTCTCCTTCAACTAGGACACCCCGATAAACAAGATAAGACGCAAACTCGGTAAGAGGGTAAGTATCCGAAAATGGGAAGAAGAGTCTCCCCGCATGGTTCGCGTTAGCCTCCGACCTGGCCGCAATCACGTCGGCTAATATTACCTTCGCGTGAATCATGTTTTCCCGCTCATAAACATGAAAGGCTGAGAACGACAGGTTCTGCGCCAAGACTGCAAGTGCCACTACCGATGCGGCCATCCTGCTCCACGGGCGCATTTTGTCCCACGAGACTGCGAGAAGCCGGCCAACATACAACAGAGCAATGAAGTCCACCGGAGCTAAATAGTAGGGCCTAACCATTCGCAAGCAAATGTAAGCGGCGTAATAAGCGACACCGCCAAGTGCAAGTCCGTCCCACAACGGCATGGGCGTCAATCCGCGGCGAAAAATCAAGTAGGCCCTTCTCACCAGTACGACAAGCAGCAGCAAGGCCAATAGGTCAAGCCTCAGATAATAAAGTACAGCACTGCGCCATGACACTGCGGACTCGCTTGCGTACTGCATGTTGGGGTGACGAAACATGACTGATACGTAGTAAAGCAGAAAGATCATGGCCAAGGAAATAAGACAAAGATCAAGGCGGCTTCTCCGGTTGCGAAATTGACCCAAGTCCCAATCCTTCCCATTTGTGCCTCGGCACCGTAACATCAGTCTACCGGCTGCAAACCCCAGCAGCAGCAAAAACGCTGTCTCCTTGTAATAGAGCATGATCTGAGCCGAGATCGCAGCAGCCACCGCCCATGCTGTAAACCGACTTCGGTCGAAGAGTGTGACGAATAGCAGCATGCAAGCGAGCCAGAAGATCACGTTGCGTTCTGGGAATATTAATCCGGTGAAGGTGTAAACCGTGCTGGAGAGAATTAAGTAAACGGCTGTTATGGCTACGCGGGCTTTCGCGCTCAATGCATTGTTCAAGAACAGGAGAATGCAAGAAACAACCAGAAGCTGGGCAATTGGCACGGCGTGGTAGCCAGCAACTGAACTTGTGAAATGACGTATGAAGTTGAATTCCTGCAGGTGCAACGGAAAAAACCTGCCAGTGCTTTGCACGATCATTGGCCCGAAGGGGCGGCCCCTTAGCGTGTAAAGCGTGAAATACGAATCGTCGTAGTCAGCAAAGGCCTCCCACTTCAAGGCTATAGCAAGGTAACCTGCCAGAATGGACCCCACCAAGATAGTAGCGGCAAGGGAAGTGACCGGACGCCAGGCCTGCGTTTGGGATACGGCAGGTTCTTTACTCAGCTCAGGTATGGGAACAGATCGGCACCCAACCACGCAGGCCACGGCAATCGCTGCTACCCCCGTCATAAAGACATAAATTGGCAGAAAGGAGTTGACGCGCGCTCGCCACACCTCTTTGAGGATTTGCAGAAGAGATTGCATCACGTGCGTACTTTTCTCGGGCGTTGATCACCAGCCGGGACGTCCATTGTTCCCGTCGGTCGAGGCCCTGTTTTGCCCTGGAATTCGGTGCGCTCGCAATCCGCTTGGGTTCTTCTTAAGGGCAAACCGTCGCTCCCGATCTCAGCTGCCTCAGCCAGCAAGCCGCTCTCCCGGAGGAGCTCTGCCGCATCGTGAATGGCGGCAAACGGCAGTCCTGAGCGCTCCGCAATATCCAAAAGCGAATGTTCGCCGTCGGACAGATTCAGAACCCAAAGCCGGGCATTTACTTCTACATCAATTGGCTCCCCGCCGGTGCTGCGATACAAGTTTCTCTTCCCGAGTTGGGGCTCGCAATAGGGATTCCGGTTAAGATACTTTTTGTTCTTCTCGAGCACGTCGAAGATGGATGCGCACAAGCGTAACGACCGAGCCATCTGTTCCGGATGAATGAAGTCGAGATTGTCCGCCGACGTGTGGTACTCGGGAAAGGTCCCCCATACGCTCCGCATCAGGCATCCAACCGGAAGATTGAAACCCGGTGAGCAGTATTGCCGTTCATCATATCCGTATGGTGAAAAATCAAGGACATCTGCCGGCTCGCCGCAGTGACGCAGGACCTGCGCCGCGGCACGGTCGATCTCCGCATCCCCACGCCGGCTCTTCTTGTAATGAAACCCACCGGAGTCGCCCACACAAGTCAAGACCAATCCATTCCGGACGCGTCCAGCAGCCTCCCGATTTCGCGCCAGCCACGTGATCGCCCCAATCGTCCCCGGAATGAATAGGAACCTATACGAATATCGCAGCGCCCGCCCGGACAAAAGCCGAGCAAGAAATGTTGCCACGGCCAGCCCGGAAAGATTGTCGTTCGCCAGGGATGGATGACACGCATGCGCCGATATCAGGACTTCTTCGGTGGACGCGCCCGGCAGAAAGCATTCCGCCCAGGTGAGGTGGCCATCCTCAAGCGTCGAATCAATGCACACCTCATACTCCGCATCCTGGAGTTGCCGCAATCGATTCTGCGAAAGGCAGAAACCCCAGTCTTCCCGGTAATAGGCCGTTCGATAGGGAATCCAGTCAGGATGTTCGGGAAGAGTGAACAGACGATCTTTGAGTTCGCTGAGCGGAAGCCGGGCGCTGACCGGCACGCTGTAATTCACGACATGAAGATTCGACTGCCGGAAATCCACGACACGCGCCCCGGTTGAATCCTTTATATAGGCATCGCGAATGTTCCATTCCCTGGGAACCACCCAGTCAAAGACTTTCGTTCCACTCGCAACTTCGTTGAGCTGAACAGGAATAAACTTCTGAATCTGTTTGAAAGTCTCGCGAATGCCCTCGCCCGTGATGCTCCGGCAAATGGGGTAAATCTCCGCCGCAAACCGGTGCATTTCGATGCCAAGGTCCGATGGATTCATTCCTTCGAATTCATTCATAGGGAAACAAAATCGGGATAATTCCGATCGCGATCGGAGATGACTTTTACTTCCGCAGGCCAGACGATTCCGAACGCTGGATCGTTCCAGCGCACTCCGCGGCCGGCTTCGGGGTGATAAAACTCGGACATTTCGTACAAGACCTCAGTCTGGTCCTCCAGCGTCAGAAACCCGTGTGCGCACCCTTCCGGAATGTAGAGCGCACGACGATTGGCGGCGCTCAGGGTCAAGGCAAACCATTGCCTGTAGGTAGGCGAGCCGGGCCGGAGGTCAAGGGCCACATCGTAAAGGCTGCCTTTGGTACAACGAACCACCTTTGCTTCCTGCCAGGGTGGCGACTGGTAATGAACTCCGCGCAACGTTCCCCTTCGCTCGTTGAAGGAAATGTTGCACTGCGCAATCCGAGGCGTCAATCCATGGCTTCTGAATTCTTCCTCGCACCACGAACGGGCAAAGAAGCCCCGCGCGTCACGGCTGAATTCCAGCTCGATTGCGAAAACTCCTGGAATTCCGGTCTTCTGAAAGATCATTCGGTGCTTCCGTTCCCCGGCTCGCCGCACGCTGAAACTCCGCCGGGTTTCTTTCTTAATGAGCCGGAACCGCGTCACGTTCGATTCGCGCCGACGACGAGCGCCGAACTCTCAGCCATTGCTCGAACAGGACCAGACTAAAAAGTACCTTGTGATGGTCACTTTGTCCCGACTGGTGCTCCCTCAATAGCTTCTGCACAGCCGATGGACGCAGGTATTGATACAGCAGCGACTCACCGTCCATCAGGGAATCGCGCACTTTGCCATTTATGCTCTTCCGGAACCAATCGTCGGTCACGTTGACGGCAAATCCGCGCTTCTTTCTCCGCAGAAACGACTTAGGGAGAAACTGCTCGCAGACGCGGCGATGAATCCATTTCCGCGAACCGTACCGCACCTTAAAGCTGGCGGGCAACCGCTCGACATATTCGACAAGCTCCTTGTCGAGGTAGGGAACCCTGGCCTCCAAACCGTGCGCCATGGAAAGCTTGTCGCCGAACATCAAAAGCTCATCGGGTAGCGTGGAGCGGATCTCAAGGTACTGCAGGCCGCCAAGCTCGTCGGTATCGCTCATAAGTGGCTCAAGGTCGCGCCAGCACTCCACAATGGCGTCTCCTGTATTCGCCTCCAGCAGGCCTTCCTGAAACAACTCATCGATCTCCGGTCCAGGAAGCAGAGACAGCACATGCTGATAGCGCTGCAGCCTGTCCGGAACGTCGAGCGAGTAGAGGCCGCGCTTCAGTGTCTCGTTTCTCGGCAGCCGGGCGATGAACTTCGCAGCCGCAGCCCGCACCCACGGGGCGCCGCGCCCCAGACGGCCCCATAACGTACGCCAAGATGACGGCGATACCCGCCGAAAAGCTCGTCCGGGCCCTGTCCGATCAGAGCGACCTTTACGTCCTGACGCGCACGCTGGCAAACAAAATACATCGGAACGATGGAGGAAGACGCGATCGGCTCTTCGAGGCACGCAACGATGTTTTCCAGAGAGCCTTCGAACGTCGCCCTGTCCAGTGTGACCGCCGCATGCTGCGATGAAAAATGAGAAGCGGTCGCCTCCGCGTCTCTCAGTTCGTCATCCGAAAAGCTGGAACCGTATCCCACGGTATATGTGCGCCAGGATTCTCCATACAGGTTCATGAGCGCCAGCAACATGCCGGAGTCTACCCCGCCGCTGAGCAGGAGCCCCACAGGAACATCGCTGAGGAGATGCCGCTTCATCGCCCGCTTGTACAGTTCGAGCAGGTCTTCGCATGCTTCTGCATCGGATTTGGGCGGCGACACCGGCGTGGGGTGATATTTGTACCAGCGGCGCACCTTGCAGGAACGTTTTTCGCACACCAGCATCGTTCCCGAAGCCAGCTTCCGGATTCCGCGAAAGATCGTATAAGGAGAGGGTGTGTACCGGTAGCGCAGAAACAGGTTCAGAGCGGTATGATCCACTGCCGCAGTTTCGCGCGCTGTCGCCTCGACTGCACGAATCTCGGATCCGAAATAAAGGCATTCGCCATCGATGCGGTAATAAATCATCTTGATGCCAAAGCGATCCCGGGCGATTACCAGCTTTTCCTTCGCGGCGTCCCAAATGGCCAGCCCGAACATCCCGTTCAGGTGATCAAACACCTCCTCGCCCCACTGCTTGTACCCATAAATGATGACTTCGGTATCGGAGTTCGTGCGGAACCGATGACCATAGCCTTCGAGCTCGCGCCGGAGCTCGGGAAAGTTATAGATCTCGCCGTTAAACACCACCCAGACCGTTTCCTCTCGATCGGACATGGGTTGATGGCCGCCCGCCAGGTCGATAATGGACAATCTGCGAAAACCCAGTCCAAGCGGCCCGGCAAGATAGTAGCCCTCGTCGTCCGGCCCGCGATGAGCAATGCTCCTCGCCATCACCTCGAGGTTCTCACGAAGAACCGGAGCTCTGTCCCCGAAGTTATATTGTCCGCAGATTCCGCACATAGTAACCGGCTATTGCCGCTCTTCCGAATCGCGATTTATGCCCGAAGAATTCCGGTAAAGAAGGAAGCTAAGGCTTCTGAAGAACTGCGACTGCGCCCACCGATGCATCGGGACATTGTCCCAACCAAGCAGAAGCTGCCGGCTGCGAAACGACCCGTCGGTCTTTTGCCATGCCGAAAAATCCACGGCGCGCGCGAGGATCCGATCGAGCGCCGGAAAGCGGTCCTGCAAGAGCACAGCGAGATTGATGCACTCGGCGTAATCGTACAGTTCGCGGCGGTACACTGTGAGCCGCGGACGACGAGAGAACGGTTTCGGCAATCCACGCTCATCGAATAGATTGCCCACGTAATACTCGACGCCACGCTCAATGGCCGCGGTGCAGGCGCAATCGCCGGTCAGCTCCTCGACTTTGGCCAACGCTTTCAGAACAAAACAAGTGTGAAAGTGGTCGACAAAGTCCCTTTCGCCATCGACCGAGTAATACCAGGAACCATCGGGGTTTTGCGACTCAAGGACAAAGTTGAGATTCCGGCCGGCGATTTCCCGGTAGCGCGGTTCGCCGAAATCGACAGCCGCCCGGGTCAGCAGAAAGCCCCGATAGGCGCTCGCGTTGATCACCCCTCCGTGTTCCTCCGGGTCCGGGTTATACGAGCAGCTCGACGCCGTGGGAGAGGTTGGATAGTCATGGTAGTCACGGACCGCGTGTTCCGCGATCGACCGCATAATGTCGCGCCAGCGCCGGTCCCGATCGATGCGATGGACTTCAAAAAATGCCTCGTAGACATACGGAACGGTCGTAATGAGCGGAGTCTGAGCCCACATCGTTCCCCGCCGGGTTTCCCAATTGAATGGATAGCCCCAGCAGTAGTTCTCATATCCCGGGCAGCGGGTTGTTTCCAGTACCTCGAGGAAGTGAACCGCGCGGCGGTAGTATCGTTCGTCGTTCAGAACCTGCGAGAGCATGGCGAAGCCCATCGCGTAGTGAGCATCCGCGATGGGGAACCTCTGTGGCTTCCAGAACAGGTTCCGCGCTGAGGGCGCAAAAGCCTCGGAAAAGATCATCGGAGCAACCGCGAGCTTACCGAGCACAGGTCTGCGATAGTACAGAGCTTTGGCGGCACGGCCCAGATCGCTGGCGAAAAAGCTCTGGTGGTCGTACGACGTTTCTCCAAAGCGATCAAGCCAATCCACAAACCGGACGACCGCCGTCCGCACTTCGGCGAGATCCGGGGGGATCGTTTCGGCTCTCTCGAGCACGGCTGTCGTCATGGAATTCAGTTGCCCTCTTTTCCCAAGGCGCTGGCGTTGAAATTGTCCACCCGCTTCAGCCGGAGCAACGAACCAAGAATCGACCGCAGCTTCCGCATCTGCTCTTTGCGATGAAACCGCATCAGCTCGGCGGAGACGGGCCGTTCCACTCGCCGTGCAAAGGCGAAGAGATATCCCAGGCCAAGAGCCATCCCGTTCACCAGATACGGACGTTTGGTCATCCGGTACACAACCCGGAAGATTTCCCATACCGGGTGTCCGCCGAGGTAATAGTCCTTTTCGCCATAGGAGAAGCTCGAAGCCAGACGGCCTCGCTCGGCGGTTCCCATGGCGCGATGATGAAAGAAGCACTTTTCCCGGAAGGAGCGCGTTTTCCAACCCATCATGCGAGCAGTAGTAACCGCTATCCAATCGATGCCACCTGCTTTGTTCGGACGGTATCCACCTATTTCCTCAAAACACTGCCGCCGAAATAGTTGACATCCCCCGGCAACGTGGTCTTCCCCCTCGAAGCTGTCAGTCTCCGAACTATAGCCTTCCTCGCGGAATATCGTGCCAGCGACCCCTAGGCGCCGATCTTCTCTGAATTCATTTTGGAGGAACTCAAGATAGGTCTCATCAAAAGAAACGTCAGCATCTAGGTTTCCAATTACGTCATAGTGAAGGCCCTTGAACCCTTCGAGACCAACATTAAACGCGCTTACTTTCGCTGCAAAATGTCGGTCACGGCGTACGGGAAGATCAATTAATTCTATCCACGGATAATCCGCGAGGTACAGCTGAATAACGCTTGATGTCTTATCAGTTGACCCGTCATTAACAATCACCCACTTGCTGGGTAGAAAAGTCTGTTTGACTACAGACTGGATTGTTCTTTCAATCAATGCTTCCTCATTGCGAGCGGGGGTAATGAGAACATAGGACAGCGGCAAATCACTCATCTAGGTGCCTCAGGATCCCGTAGTTGGCAGCGAAGGGAACCTTCAGACAATGTGAAGGCTCTTAGCACCGCGTGCACGGCCGTTGCTTATCTTTGAGAATGTTGCAAATTGTCAGGCTCCTCGCCATATATTACGTCGCGGTGATTTGAGAGCGAGTCGTCGTACACTGCCTCCGGCTCGTACACAACCACGTGACTTCCTCTGTTTGAAAAGGAGAACGGAACGCTTAGCAGGTTTTTCAGGCGCGCCTTCACTGCTTCTCCGCGGCCGCGAGGGACATAGAACAACATGAATCCCCCTCCACCAGCGCCGCAGAGTTTTCCTCCGAGGGCGCCGGCGCCGATGCCGGCATTGTAAATTTCGTCGATTGCTGGGTTTGTGATCTTGCTCGACAAGGATCTTTTCACCTGCCAGCTTTCATTCAACAGTTTCCCGAAGTCATCCATTGAGCGGCTGGCACTCGTGATAATTGCTTCGCCCTCATCTACAAGTTCTTGCATCATCTTCAACTCCCTCGTTCGCTGAGCCATAACCGCCACCTGCTCCCGGGCAATTTCAGAAGCCGTTCGGGAGAATCCAGTAAAGAACAGGGCAAGGTTTCCTTCCAATTCCGCTAATCTACCTGATCCCGCAAGCACTCGCTGCACCTCTATGGACCCGTCAGGCATGAAATTGATCCGATTGAACCCTCCGTATGCTGCGCTCACCTGATCCTGCGCGCCCACAACCTCATGAATCAGCTCCTGTTCGACATGGATTGCATCTTTCGCGAGCGAGTGCTTATCTCGCATGCGGTCCTTAAGCGCGTAAAGACCCAAAAGAAGGCCCACAGTAAACGCAGAACTTGTACCGAGCCCGGCCCGCGCGGGCAAATCGGCCACATGGTGAATCTCAATGCCTTCGTTAATTCCAACGAACTGAAGACACGCGCGCACGGAGGGATGTTCAATTGCATCATTTCTGTTAACATTCTCGATCCGCGAGTACGAGATCCGGCTGTGGTATTCAAAGAAGGGCGGTAGATGGCGACAGGTAATGTAACAACTTTTGTCGATCGTCGTCGCTAATACGGAGCCTCCATACTGGCGATACCAGGACGGATAATCCGTCCCGCCCCCGAAAAAGGATATCCGGAGCGGTGTACTTGTGATAATCATAGATTCATCCTCTTACTTCTCGCAAAACAGTTTGGCCCTCGTCCCTGTGTCAGTTGAAAATTCCATCTGCCGGTATATCCCTACTCGTGCCGCACGCATCGAGCCTAATCCAAGGCATCGGTTTCAATTTGGTAAATTCCGAAGTTTGTTATCCCAGTATCTCAACATCGACAATATTGTTTCGTCGATCGAAAACAATGTCCTCCAGCCACTTTTCTCTCTAAACTTTCTCGTGTCTCCGAAGATGATTTTCTCGTCTGACGGACGCATTAAGCGGGGCGAAATCTGAATCTTCGGCTTGATTCCGGACAATCGGATTGCCGTGCGTAGAAGTGTCCCAATCGCCTGCGTTGATGTCGCACATAGGTTGTAAGTCTCACCAGGAGAGCCCTTTAGAGCCGCGAGATAGAAACCGCGCACTGTATCTCTTACATCGAGGAATGCACGACGTGGCTTCAGATTGCCAACTTCAATTACAGGTCGTTGCAGGCCTTTCTTGATCCGAACCAATTGTCGGACAAAATCTGACGGAGCATCATCGGTTTTTCCGGGGCCGGTAGTATTAAACAACCGCAGATTGACAGTCGGAATCTTATAGTCGAGGAAATACTCTCTCGTCAGCAAATCCAGACACACCTTGCTAATTCCATAGGGATGAAGGGGGTGCAGCGGTTGGTCTTCCGTAACCGGTATGCTAGACGGTGGAACATACCCATATTCCGCGCTCGAGCATGCCGACACAACGACTGGGCACTTCTTCATGTGGCGTACCGCTTCGAGCAAATAGAGCGATCCCATGATATTGGATTCAAACGTCCGTACGGGGTCGGCCCAAGAAACCATCGGTAGGCTCTGTGCTCCCAGATGGAAAACGTGGGAAGGTTGGTACTCGTTTAGAAGCTGCGATACACGTTGGCCATTCCGTAGATCGCATTGCACAAAGTGCAGCTTGCCAGCCGTTGGAAATGCGGTTTGACTGTCCGTGAGATAGCTTCCGATGACCTGCCACCCACGAGCATGAAGGAATCTGACCAAGTGAGAGCCAATGAAGCCTTCGGCGCCAGTCACAAGCGCTACTCTCGGTCTTTTCATGACAGACCCTCGCTCACAATTCCAGCCGGATTCGGCGGCTGTATGGAACGCGATCGAGCAAGCAACGACCAGAGCGACTTCAGCTCTTCCCTTATCTGACGGAAAAGCAGTGACAGTAGGCAACCGAGCGTAAATCCAAGAGCCGCAACCAACAGTTCCGCGACAGCTCCGCCACGCCCAAAGTAGTGCAGCGCCAGTTGCCCGGAACCAGCGCTTATAAGACACAGCAAGACCGGGTAGCAAATGGACCTTGCGAGGCGGCGTAGAGTGATCGTCGTGTCGCGAAAGCTGAACTTGAGTATTCCAGGAAAGATCAGTAGAAGAACAACAGAACCGCAGAGCGCCACATATCGGATACCAAAGGGGAGGCCGAGTGCATAGCTACCAATCATAATGGGAGCGATGACAAGTGTCATTTGCAACATGCGTAGCGACTTACCGCGACTCACGAACAACCACACCGTTGCATCCATGAGCAACTGACCCAGAGCGAAGATGGCAAGGAGTTGAAAAACGGGCGCTGCTTCGCGCCATCGGCTTCCGAGCGTCAAAACTATGACGGGGTCGGCCGCAACAAAGAGATATCCAAAAATGGGCGCGCTGATCCACATAATTACATTAACGGCACGAAGGTAGTAACGTGCGAGACGCTCGGGATCATCCTGAACCCTGCTAAGCGCCGGAACGGCAACAGCCCGGGCCGGGGTGCCCAGTTGGCGGACTGGGAGCATCAATAGATTGTAGGCTCGTGAGTACAGACCGAGCGGGCCCGCTCCCCAGTGCCATCCGACTAATATACTATCGGCGCTTCGAGTTACGTTCGTTACGAAGTACGACGCAGCGACACTACCGCCAAAGGAAACTAGAGATCTGACATTGGCATTGCGCCGCGGAAGCCCGGGTATCCAACCACTCATTACCCAAGAGAGGAACATCACCACAAAGTTCAATGTGAGCGGAAGCGCAACTAGTGCCCAATATCCGGCCCCGCGCCAAGCGAGAACAATGGCGAAGGGAACAGCAACGGCATACGATGTTATATCCCGAATCGTCAACGATCTAAACCGCATCTGTCGTCTCAGAAGGGCGTCGTGCTGCACTCTCAGACCGCCAATAAGAAATGTCATCGAGCAAGCAAGAGTAATATTGATTAGTCTCGGTTCATGATAAAACCATGCCAATAGCGGCGCAAGCCCTGCGGTAATGAACATCAGCCCAGCGCCGATACTGACATTGATCCAAAACAAGTTACTCACCTGATCATGGTTAATTTCCGGATGCTGGATGGTCGCCTCAGACAGTCCTAGATCGGCAAATGCCTGTCCGAGACCCGTAACGGCGGTAACCATAGCCACTAGTCCGTATTCGGCCGGGACTAGCAGGCGCGCGAGCACGACGGTGCCTACAGT
Source organism: uncultured Acidobacteriaceae bacterium (assembly GCA_963808805.1). Taxonomy (GTDB): domain Bacteria; phylum Acidobacteriota; class Terriglobia; order Terriglobales; family Acidobacteriaceae; genus Telmatobacter. Next base: position 590,036 of record CAWEGN010000001.1, read on the forward strand.
TTGAATAAGAAACTGTGTACCCTGTGACGTAAGTGTCAGCATCCCTCCGCGCACGGATCTGCCCTTCAGATCCGCGTGCAGGTGGTCGATACTGAAGTGGTTAAGAGTATCTTGTGGGGCTGCCACGCAATGCTTTCCCGGATCGATGTACCTTGATACACGACCTGAAGATACCAGAGTTTTCGTGCCAGGTTGAATGTTCACGATCGGCAGGTATAGGTGGTGAATCGGACCGTTATCGGCTCGAATTCGTCTAAACCAACATGCCCACAGAAGCGATTCCGAGGTCGCAACGATCGAGAACTTCAGAGAAAACATCTCTTTTCAACGCAGAATCTCCTCTTCGCTGTGACCTCGCTTTGATCGTCTGCTCAGTTAACCTTGGAGCTGACTTCGACGCGTATAGACTGCGGCATTCCCGGCTCTTCCGATAGGAGTTTTCTGAAATTCGCCGAGAGCAGCGTCAACAACATGAGAGCTTCCAGACCGGATACGGTCATGGGTCTCGACCGCCAAGGCATTGATCAACGGCAACCAATCACACGCACTAAAGATCTCCATTTCGGAACCCTCTATGTCTATTTTCAAAAGGTCGATTCTTGGGAGTTTAAATTGATCGATCAGAGAGCGCAGACTTAGCGCGCGAACTTCTTCTCCGCTGCCGTTCTCTGAAGTAATCACGCCCCACTTATCCCACTTACCGCGCTCCTCCAGTGGAGCGGAAAGATGAATAGACCCTTCATGGGTCCACAGGGCAGCATGAATTGGCGTGATTTGCTTGTAGCATCGCACGTTTTTTTCAAGAATAGCAAAATTAGAATCCTCTGGCTCAATCGCGATGATTTCGGCTGTAGGGTAACGATTGGCGAAGAAGACCGCGCATAAGCCGATGTTCGCCCCCACGTCTACGATGACTGTTGGAGTGAACCCCAGATCGAATTCGTAATCCTTGTCAAGAATGACTTCCTGGTAGACACATTGATCCGACGATTGAAAGCGCAAGTATATGGCTTTGCCCTGATAGGCAATTGGCATGTACCGAGGGCGCTGAATGAAGTGATGGGAAGCCGTAAGGAACGCCCCGCGCCACCCGAAGAGCCGAAAACATTCGGATGCCTTCTCAAGAATTCTCATAGCAACTGAGATTTCCATTTTTCTAAACAATAAGTTAGGGCGTGCGGCGAGATTGAGTGGAATTCTTCATAGTGGCGTCTTCATGTCAAGTGAAGCGCTCGGGACATCGCGATTCAATGAATTTCCTGGGGCGGGCAATCGAAGCAGGCCGGCATAGGCGCTCATTGTTGTCTGACCAACCACATCCCAAGAATGTTTCTCGGTCGCGTAAGCGCTTATCGTGCTGCGCCGGTTGCTCAAATTCGTATACAGGTCACTCGCAAAGTAACGTTCAATTGCTTTAGCCAAGTCCACTGGATCTTCGGGTCTGAACACAAACCCGGTAGTACCCTCGACGATATCATCCTTCAGAGAGCCCACATCGGCTGCGATTACCGGCAAGCCAAAGCTGTACCCTAGGAACAACACGCCGCTCTGATAAATCTCCCTGTAGGGCAACACAAGAACGTCTGCTGCCTTGAAATAAACCTCGACTTCATCCTCTGGAATGAAGCCCGCCCTAAGGAGTACTTGCTCTTTTCGCGCATCTTCGCGGATATCTTCCCGAATGGTGTTCCAATATTGCTCGCACCTGTCGATTCTTCCAGCAATGATCAATCGATAATTGTCATGTATCGCCAGGATCTCACGAAACGCGGTAATCAAATATTCGAGACCCTTGTAAGGCGTGATTCTCCCAAAGAAGAGAACCGTCCATTCATCCTCACGAATTCCAAGCCGTTGCTTTGCTTCGCTAGAAGTGAGAGATGTGTTCGGAACCGCGTTGTTGATGCCGAACGGGATGACTGTGACCTTTGCACTTTGGACGCCGAACTGTTTGATCAGCTCGTACTTCATCTTTTCCGTATGAACGAAGATGTGTTGGCTGAGCCGATATTGGATGCGCAGGGTAAACCGGTTGAGGAAGGAATCCCGGGAGTCTCGCTTGTCCGCGTTTATATTGTGCGCAGTCAAGACGATCTTCTTCCCCAAGCATTTGTAGTACAGCATCAGCAGCGTTCGATCAACGTACTCAAATTTGTTATTCCACAGAATATGAAATATTTTAGGTCTGGATGTCCTAGCGTAGAGGATCAGCTTAACATAATACTCCGAGACTCTGACGACCTTTCTGATTAAGCTGACACCTGTCCGGGTATCGCCTCGCAGGTTTAGAAAATTCAGGCTGGGCTGGCCGCGAAATTCAGGAAAATCGAGTTCGTCGCTTCCAATCAGATCGACGGCTGCTCTCTTGGATAAAAGCGCTCCTGTCAGGCCGAATACATAAGGCCGATCGCTGCCGCCCGTAAGCAGGGCGACCGCAATCTTAGTACCTAATTCGGATCCCTTGGGAACAGGGGGCATTCCAAGACCTTGCACGACGTCTTGATTATCGCGAATATTGGGGTCTTGCTTCGAATATTTGTCCGTTTTGGACCGTCCGATGGTCGTCATTCTCTGAGAACGCTGATCCCATTCAGTGCAGGTAACTCGTTTCTGCCTTCGCGGCATTCCGACGCTCCCACCTATAGATAATCTTGTCCCAATGTCGGATGCATGTGGCTTTGACGTGTGGAAGAGCAATCTCAGCCCAAGCTGCAGATTTCCTACCTAACAAAGGGGAGAGCCAAGCATATTTCCAGCGCAGAGAAGGCGTCTCAAGATGTCCTTGAAGTTTCGCCGCCAGGCTGCTCAGCTCTGCAGCAGCTTTCGGATGTCCAGGGCAGAAGGCAAAATACCAGTTTTGGAGGTACGTCAGGCAAGCCTTTCGGGTACGCTCGCTATTTTCAAGGGAGAGGAGGTACTGAACATGAAGCATTAGTGAACGAAGCAACGATTCTCTCTTGCTCCTAGAGTTTCCTAGATAGTTGATGCTCCTCATGCCGCTGACTCGATAAAATATCCCCGTGCCGGACACAAAACGCGTGCCTTCGGAGGCCAAAAGGACTCGGGCAAAGTATTCGCCGTCCTGATCGTAGTGAAGCCGCGTGTCCCATGGTCCGGCGGCCTCGGCGAGTTCGCGGCTCACCAGCCAGGTTGCGTTTTGCATGTGGAGGTTTTCGTTCATTTTTCTCAACAGCCACTCGACCGGAGAAAGATCCTCACACAGCGAGTTGTTCACGAAGCGCGCGTGGTGTGTGCGGTAATAAAATGGAGCCCAAGGCGAGGAAAGAAGGATTCGTTTACTCTCCCCTTCCCTCAGCGCTGCTAGCTGCCGCTCGATCTTGTCCGGCAGCATAAGATCGTCCGCATCCAATTCCTGTATGTAGTCGCCATTGCAGAGCCGAAAAGCATTGTTCACAGCAGCGGAAAGACCGTGGTTCTCCGTGGATAACACAGTCACTCTCCGTGCAAAACTCCTCGCAATCTTCTCGGTACTATCAGTAGACCCATCGTTGACAACAATGATTTCCTTGCGTGGCCAAGTCTGCGCAAGCGCGGACTGGATCGCGTCAACGATGGTCCCTCCTGCGTTATAGGCGGGAATGAGAATGCTGACAAGTGGTTTCATAGAAAACTTCCCAAAATTGATTCCTAAGTCGTTCGAGCCCGTGATCCCCGATTGAAAAGTTCTTAAATTGAACGGTCCCGGTCAATCGTCAGCAGGGATTGGATAGGGACGCGTGAGTGGGGAACTGGGAAAAGTGGCCAGTCGGTATGTGTGCAGCTTATATGTGCAGATTGCTTGCGCCAATGCGAAATGCCTCAGTGGGCACGCAGCCAACTGCTTAATGCGCCGGGCGGCCAGTTAGGGATATGTAGCTTTGACGTTTATCGGTGGAGCTGGAGCCACCGGCGGAGTGTCCAGTGGATGTGGATACGTGTACGGCGTGTAGTAAGCGTTTGTCCAGGTATTCGTCGCTGTGCAGAGGTCGAGCACCCCCTGGCTGCCGCTGCCGCTCTGATTCCAACTGCCTTGATCGGTTGACCAGTAGGCTACGCCCTTCGTGCAGGTGGATGGCCGCGATGCGCGCGTGCCGCTACCTACTCCCGCCGCGCCAGTGAAGCTCGTACAACCGGAGGGGCTAGATGCGTTGCACCAATCGTAGTAATCCACATTGTTCGTGATTGAACCTGCCACAACTCCAACGAAATTGCTAGGGTTTTGCGGAACAGGCTCCCAATCATCCATCCACTCATAAATAGGCTGGCGTATTTGATTCGGCCAAGTCCCGTTATAGGTCGTGCAGCCTGTGGTTTCGTCGCATTTATTTGGGAAAGCCCCTCCAAGCAGATCACTTTGTCCGGCTCCAGGCTGATCCAAACACAAATATCCAGTAGTCGTGTTACTGTTTTGGTCCCAGGTTGAGTCAAATGATTGCGCTGAATTTCCGTTGCCACACCAACCAAAAGAGTTTGAGCAGTTTGTGCTGCTTGTGCAAGCAGTGGGTGTGTGATCTCCAGTGCTGTTGTTGGCACGGCTATTGAACAAGCTTATAAACGTCCCGAAGCCGTACACGCTGTTTCCCGTGCCGCCACTCAAGGCGGTGTTGCCCCATACCACTCCCGACCCGCTCCAAAGGTCAGACGCATAGGCATTATAATTTGTGTTGTAGTTCGTCGAATTCAGTGTGTTCTTGTAAAATTCGTACTCTCGGCACCCTCGCCCGTCCGTTGTTGAGCCAGTCATGTGCTCTTGAACGGCGGCTTCTGGAGAAGTAAGGTTAAACGTGTTGAAACGAAAAGCGAATCGGCCTCCATACATGCAGTCATTCCCGAAGCCGTTATTAAAGATATTGTTCTCAACATAGAAGGAAGTAGCTGTTCCGATTAACGAGGGCTGTGCCCAAGCACCGTTTCCCTGACCAGCCGAATCACCGTTGCATGATCCTTCGTATTCCTGAATTCCGTTATTCACACTACCAACTACATTATCGATGATATTGTGGTCGGCTACACCGTAAACGCAGCCTCCAATCTGCATCCCGGCGGTGGCAACATTCGGGCTGTAGGTGGTGGTGTTTAAGTGGTTATGGTCGAACCGGAAATTTTGCGAACTTCCGCTCATAATGATGAAGCCCTTATATTTCACCAAACCAGAACCGCCCTGGATCGTGATGCCGGACAGCCGGAAGTAAGCAGATGGCGTGCTGTTCGTAGTGATGATGAGAAGGGAATTGTTGCTGGCGTAGTCGTCCACGATCACCGTGCTGTCCGTGGCGCTGCCCGTACAGGCGCCGGAACCATTGCATGTAATCCCGGTCGTCGTCTGTCCCTGCACGGTCAGAGTAGTGTTGCCGGAGGGAACGGTTAGTGTCACTTGCGTCGTCCAAGTGCATGTCCCAGCCGGGATGTTCACAGTCGTGGTGGAACTGGAGACTGAGTTGAACGCTGCCTGCACGTCAGAAGCTTTGCAGCTTGCCGCGGTGATAGTTTGCGCCTCTGCCTGATAGAGAGCACATATTGAAAGTGCCAGGAACAGTAACGAAATTTGCTTCACAGTCATTGTGGGGGCCATCTTCCTTGCCGGAACTCACGTTCCGTTTAAATCATAGTTTATCGCCAGAGTGAACCCTTTGCTCGGTGATGGTAATCACTCTTATGGTCACTAAAGTACCGTTGATTGCCCCCCATCGCGGCCACGACCTCCGCCGCGCCCTCAACGAGCCATAGCCCACCTCGTCGCTTGTCGTGTATCCACAATTGACACAAACGCATGCGGACCGTGGAGGGCGTTTCGCTACAATCCACAGTACGCATCGAGCGCACAAGAACGTTCAGGACACGTGTGGCTGTGCATCCGGCGACGGATGCTCTTTTTTGCAAAAGATTCTTGCAGAGCTTTCAAGAAAGAGCCGGTGAATGAGTTCCAATGCCAAAAGTTTGTGCAGCTCAGCCGTGTAGTTTCGGTTCCCTTTGAGATGGCCGTGGACCACCATCTTGAGCCCTTTTCGTTCGATATAGGGCCGGGAGAGCGCCCGCTCGTCGAGCAGGATCTCCTGGACATATCCGGCCAAAACATCCCGGTACCAAACACGAAAATGGAATGTCTTGTGCCGCCCCAGGAAGAGACGTTCGAGCCGGAGCGACGAGAGGGCATGGTCAAGCTTCGCTAGCCATTGCGGCATGCCCATGTCATATGCGTATTCCGCTTTGAACAGGAACTCGAGAAGCCCGCGGGAGACTACTTCCAGGATAATTCCCCGGTTTCCCGCCAGACCACGATCCGTCGGGATTCTGAGCAGGGCGGGGTTCCCGTCGCCAACCAGCCGCAGGGATGCCTTGTTGCTGCGCAGGGCCGACGCCGGCGACCGAAAGACCGTTCGGACAAAATCGTTGTCAAGAAACGGGGATCGCACCGAGAACTGAGTCTGCTCCAGGGCCAATGAACCGTAGAGGTACCAAGGGCACTGCCGGAATACCGCAAAGGTGACCGGATGGCCGTGAGAAACCCTCGCATATGTCTGCGCTGCCTGATCAATGTGAGAAAGGAATTCGCGGTTGTACAAACCTGCATCTGGTTCTGCGGGTTTAAATGCGCGGACCCCGCGCAGGATTTCTCCGCCATAGAGTCCCGTCATCCTGACCGGAGCAATCTCGCGGGCCTTCTCGCTTAAGTAAAGGTCGGGAGCGCGGCTCACGTCTACGATTCCATCGGTGAGGTAGACCGCGCGCTCCGCATAGTGGGGAAAATCCGCTAAGAACTCCCGGCCGGCTGCGAAGGTTTGAAAGGATTGGCCGCAGGTTTCCGCAACCCGCCTCGCTACGCGCACGTCTCGGTTTTCGCGAAACATGCTCCCGAAGGTGTAACAAGGAAGGGACATTGTGGCTGGTCTACGGCAGGCCAGAATCATTCGCGTGTCCAGGCCTCCCGTCAAGGACATGCCGATTCGCTCGCGGCCCGCAAAATACCGCGGCAGGTTTCGATCGAAGACCGTGCGAAGCTCTTGATAGTAAGGTTCGGGATCGAGCTGTTCTTGTTCTTCCCACTCCTTCGGCTGGAAATAGCTGTCCTTCCGCACGAGCTGTCCATTGCGGAAAGTCCATGCCGAAGCCGGCGGCAAAACCTGGATGCCTTCAAACAGTGTTCGATTCTCCAGCACGGCCCCGCAGGAAACGAATTCTCCGAGTCCCCTTGAATCCAATCGTTTCAGTTCCGGCCGCACGGCCAGAATCGCTTTGGCCTCAGCTGCGAAGTAGAAGGCATCGGCCGACTGGTGATAGTAAATCCGGTGCATCCCGTAGCGGTCGTTGAAGAGCATCGCGGTTCCGCGATTGCGATCTGCCAGGAGCCCGTGAAACCTCCCGTTCAGTCCCGCTGGAAAAGCCGGGTCATCCTCGTAGAGGTGAACCAGATACGAAGGCCCATCCACTTCGAGCTCATGCCCTCGCGCCTGCAGACGTTGGGCCGTACCCGGTTCCGGATACTCCTCGCCCGAAAATGCCAGCATTACATCTCCCCGCTCATTCCGCAGCGGCATTCCATCGGCAAAGGAACCCCTCCTAGCGGCCCATCCAACATATAGGCCGGATATTTCATCGATCCAGATTCCTGTTGCGTAGAAGGACTCGTGGCGAAGAGACTCGACCATCCGCATCAATTGCGGTACCGCCTCACGGCGTGGCATCTTTGTTATAAGTGTGACGATTCCAGGCATGGTTGGTCAGTTCGAGTCGCTAGGAGACCCGGGCGATATAAGCGTCTTAGCCGAGTCCGGGTTTTCGATTCTACTCTTTAAGGCTTAGATGCTGGAGCCGGCGGGAGGATTTGAACACCCCATCTGCCGATAACGGATCGGCTGCTCTACTTTTGAGCTACACCGGCTCATCCCGTAGGGACGCTGGTCGATCGCGCCTGCACACCGCGATCTCTTCCGCTTCATGCAGAGCGTTAATTCGCTCTGTCACCCGCTGCCTTTGACGGCGCCTTCGTAGCTTTTCACTCTGCGCTCAGTCCAGAGCTTCCTGGCTCTCAAAAACGCCTTCATGATTGGTTTCGGCGTATTTGCTGCCAGACCGCGATGGAACCCCAGCTTCAAGGCGACTCTCCCCCTTAGCGTCAAGGGAATATAATAGCGCGGCAGCGGAACTGCCTCAAAACCGTTCCGTCGCTTGAACTCGGTGAGAGAGCTATTCGAGTCGTAGTAGACATAGCTTCCATAAATAAAATGCGATTTCCCCTCTGACGCGCAAATCTCGACGGCTTTTGCGATCATGGCGTTGTTCGGCCGCTTGTCGAAGTGCTTCCTCATGCTGAGAATCTGCGTTATTGTTCCGGTGGTTCCGACCCATGTAATTTTCATGAATCCGATCAGTTCGTCCTCATAGTAGGCCCCGATAAAGATGCTCCTGTCTAGATATGTCGCAAGCTCCCGTTTTACCAGGTGAAAGTCCTTTTTATAGTGCCAGAACAGCTTCCCTTGTCGAACGGGTGTCTCATTATAGATACGGCAAACAGCCTCAATCAGTTTGTCGTTGAATTCAGTAACTGTTACAGTTACGCCACTTTTCTTCGCTCGATTTACTGCCTTTCTAATGCTGTATTCGGTGCAGTCCTTCCACCAGCGTGAAAAGTCCGTAATCGGGATCGCGGCGGCATTTTCCCACTCTGTACAGTAATTATACTTACGCGAGCAATCTGGGATTCGCTGCCCAAAAGTGACGAGGTCGGCGCTCAGGCCGCTGCCTTTTAGTAAGGGGACAAAACAGTTGGGATCCTCAACCGAATCGCCTTCAATCAGATCCTCGTCTCGTAGCGCTGCCACCTTAAGCCACTTACCGGTCGCAACCACTGTCCTCTCTCCAATCTGGACTGAGGGGACACGCACGGGCCTCCCTTTCACGCGAATCTCAGTTTGTCCACGGCCTGCAGCAGGTCCCTTGGACTCTGGAGCTGTTCCGGTTGGCGGCCGAACGGGACCGATTACAGTGTCCATGATTATCTTCGCTGACCTGCCGCCGCTAAGGGAAGCTTGGCCAATCCGCCCGGAGCGCTCGCGTTATCGAAGGCGGCGGCACTTTTTATGCGGCTCGTGACACGATCCGGGAGGGTGATGCCACTCATCAGGAATAACATGTATAACAATCCGCCCCCGAACGCCGCTTCAGACATGTTGTAAAAAACGATTGCCAGCCAAGTCGCCAAGCCGAGGGCCGCTAAACTGGGAGAGGCGGTCAATCTCCGGCAAATTCTCCTATAGCCCGCAACCAGGAATCCGATCAGAAGGAGCACACCGATCAACCCCAGCTCAAGATAGACTTCAAGGTAGCCATTGTGCGCCTCATTGACGTGCCCCAGCCCGGAATTATTCCAAAACTGCTCGAGGCGGGAACCGAGCCAGAAGCTTTGATAGCCCGTCCCAACGATCGGGTTCGTTTGCATGCTGAGCAGAAATGCCCAAATCTTCGTTCTGTCGGTAAGCGTCGGATCCTTACCGACGGCTTGAGCCATCGAGCCGCTCAGTCCGAAGCCGAAATTTAGGATTAGGTAGAGACCGAAGGACGCAGGAATCAACACCTTTAAAAACGCTGGGCGGCGTCGGAACACTTTGCTCCGAGTTGCCGCGATGACCAGGCACCCAAGCAGCAAGCAAATGCGAGAGGTCGTGCTTTGTGAAGTTTGCAATAGCCAAACGGTCATTCCAAGGAATGTGGCATTCAGGGCGAGGATTCTTCGTGTTTGTCGTTGCTTTCGCTCGTGCCAGCGCGTCACTATATCCCAAAAGAAAAATAGACCACTGACAAGACAGGCGAGACCGAGCATATTCTTGCTTGTTGTCACGCCTTGGTAGTACCCCATCCCAGTCCATTGGTCATACGCCTTGCTGAGCTGCGGATAGTATTTATCAAGCACGATGGAAAGCGGGACCAGCAAATAACCCAATCGTCTGAGAACAACACGAATTGCCGCTTCTGGGCGCGGATCTGATAGAACAACGAGAATTACGATGTAGCCTCCGAGATCGCGAAACCATCGCTTGAAGGCGACGAACGGAAAGTCGGACCAGAAGGTGCTGATAAGGGCGAAGGACAAAAATGCCATTAGGGCCAGATTCCGCGAGAAGAGACCGCGCCATTTGAAAGACCGCGACGTCAAAATGCCAATCGCCAGAAAGATCAAAATGAGATCGATGATGCGGTCTAGGGGATTCCCCTCCACAAGAGCTTGAGCCGACTGTCCCATGCCGCCGCCCAGCCATTGCGAAGGCAGCCGCGAACCAAGAATGAACATCCAAATGACCGGCACCCACAAAGCCAGCGAAGTTCCGGATTCTCTGGCCGGGTCGAAATACAATAGTGCAATCAGAAGGACGAGCCAAAGAAACAACGCTAAAGAGGGAGCCATTGTATTAGAACCTGTCCGATAAATAGCGGGGGTCGTTTTTGGCTTGAGTTTTCATGTAGATGGCAGCACAAAGGGAGTAGCTTTGGTGATTCCGCGAACCACGAATGCACGCACGGGGCGAGGTGTCGGACGGAGATTGGGCGGTGCTGGAGCCGCTATTGCGGTTTCCCCAGCGGGCTGACGGGCGCGGCCGCCCGCCGGCGGATACGCGTGAGGTGTTGAACGGAGTGCTGTGGATTCTGCGCACCGGGGCGCAATGGCGGGAATTGCCCAGCAAATATCCGCCGTACCAAACGGTACATGGACGGTTCCAGCAGTGGGTGCGCAGCGGGCAGTTGGAAAAGGCGCTGCGCGTGCTGGCCGAAAGGCTGCGCCAGGAAGGGAAACTCGATCCCGGCGAAGGCTTCATCGACGGCAGCTTCGCGACTGCAAAAAAGGGGGCCTCGCGGTGGGCAAGACCAAGCGGGGCAAAGGGACCAAGATCATGGCCATTGCCGCCCGAAACAGCGTTCCTCTGGCTGTCACGATCGACTCGGCCTCGCCGCACGAGTCGCAACTCGTTAACGAAACGTTCGCCGGCAGTTTCCTCGACGAGCTGTGCGAGAAGCTGATCGGCGACAAGGCGTATGACTCGGACCCGCTCGACCGGCATCTGGACGAGGAATACGGAATCGAGATGATTGCGCCCAACCGCGAGAACCGGAGCCAGACGCAGGACGGCAGAGCGCTGCGGCGCTACCTGCGCCGCTGGGTCGTGGAGCGGCTGTTCGCCTGGCTGCACTGGTTCCGCCGACTGGTTGTCCGCTACGAATTCCATGCTGAAAACTTCCTCGGTATGGTTCGGCTCGACTGCATGAAGATCATGTTGAGGCACTTATGAGTTCTGGGATTTATCGGACCAGTTCTAGCCTTGAATGTCCTAATTAGTCTTCGTGAGAAGGTTTTTCATTTTGGACGCTGCTCTGTTCAGGAAACGGTTTCGTGAGAAGTACTCATCCCTAGCTTCGGAGAGCAATCGCCTGATGGCAACCGCAAGTTCGATGCGCAACCTCCGCTCTACCCTCACAAGCTCGTCTTGATTTTGATAGAGCACCCGGATGAGCCGTTCGCTACGTGGCGCCACTGTTGCCTCAAAGACAAATGACCACCTCCAGCCTTCCACATGATGGGCTTCTGATCACACAGCACTTCAGCAACAATATCAGCCTCGTTTTCTCTCTTCAGAATGTGCACATCAATCGCTTGCTCGAAGGAGTTGTCTATCAGCAACTCGCTACCATACATCTCGATCGCTTCTTTGCCCGCACCTGCGGCACGGCGACGGCAAGCCCGTCGAATTACCTCGCCCAGCGGACGCCAAGTCAACGTGCAGGGTAGGGATTCGAGTTTCTCAATCAATTCGATTAGCCGCGTACAATCGTCGCTGAAGAAGTCATGATGGGCAACAATCAAGCAAGGCTTACCCAGCAAAAGGTCGAAGGCGAAGTTCTCCAGACCGTGCTTTGCATATCGGCGTGAGAAAATCGGGAAGTCGCCGTATTTCAAGATAGCGACATCCCAGACGTCCCTTACTCGCGTCCCTTCGCCTTCAGAATCTACAGGGGATGTTTCCGTATTTGCTGCTGCGAGATACCCATTTCGCTTGAGGGCTTCCGCGCTAGCCGAAGAGAAGACACCCTGGGGGAAGACCATTACGGTCTCGTGGTGAATCCCAGTTCGAACTTCATGCTGCTTCATCCTTAACTGGGCCAGCCTAGCCCTGCTGTTCAGGGCTGGTGACGATACTCTCCCAAATTCCGCTTCGATATGGTCACAGCCATGAATTGAAACCGAGAATAGACCATGCCACGCTCTGAAGAACTTCGCATCTGCAGGAGAGGTTCTGCGCCAGTTCCAGGGAATGAAGGCTATGTTAGTCGTGAACCCGTACCGGCACATAAGTTTAAGGAGGATCCGAAAATCGCATGAACCATAACGTGGTCTCAGCAGAGGATCGTCAATGATCAAACACGCACCGAGCTCTTGAGGGTGCCACGCCACCTCTCGGAAGATATGCTTAATGAACATTACCAGGGGAACGACCGAGCAGAAATGCCCCTTGACATCATAATAGCCAGGGCCGATTACATAATCAATGTCGATCATTTCCGAACTTGCGCAGAAGAAAATGGGTATACCATCCACCTGGAACCGGACAAACAGAGAGGCATCTCCCGCAGAGATGATATTTGTAAGCGGCGAAATCTCATTGGGAACACCGAGGAGAACGTTGTCTTCACTGCGGAGTGACAACGAGAGTGTTACTCCCCCCATCGGCCCAGTTAAATTTGGCTGTTCACTGGAAACCGACAGTAAGAGCTTACCCTCCGGGGCCTTTTGTAATGAAATGTCATCAGTCCCTATCAGGGCCTGAAGCGCTCGTTCGCTCGCCTTCCGATTAGCGTCCGCGTAAGCGTAGAATATTAGATCTTGCGCAAGGGACCGGCCCCTGCGCCGGGCCTCCGCGAACGCTACTGACGCCGTTTGCAATGAACTGAATATGGCACTATTCGCAAAATTCCGTTCCATATCCCAAAGCGTCGCAATCTGTGCCCGCTCCCAAGGCACGCCGAAAAAGTCGAGGATTTTGGCAAGGTGAGAATGCTCACCTCCTAGGTCCTCGTGAGATAAGAGTACTGCCTGTTTAGCCAAGACTGATTCCTCTTGATAGGTGCACAAATGGCAGAGAAGTTAAGCGGGTTTCCGGGCGATCACGAGCGATCGCATGGCGCGATCGCGAAGGACGAAATTCAAAAGCGGGCTTGAGAGCGCGCCAAGAAAAGTGAGAGAGCGCCCTGCTGAATGGGGGATCCAGCAGAAGTTGCCCTTCTCCAAGATCTCGAAGCCAGCCAGTGTGAAGGGAGAGCTGTACTCTCCAAGCGAAGGCAAATAACACTCAACTCCGCAATTTCTCACACGACGTAACCGACTGCGAAATGCGGGAAAACGGCTGTTCATATCGATGATGACGCATACTCCTCCTGGCTTCAGCAAACGATGGATGTCCTTAGCGCAAGCATCTTCCTTCCCGAGACGATGGCAATACCTAAATGTGTTAACGCCGATGATCAGGTCGAAAGAAGCAATACCTGCATCGGTGCTTCCGATCCGGTCATTTAAGTCTGCTACGAGCTGTTCATTCCGTGCAACGCAAAACTTCAGTTTGCTTGCGATGTGGGCGGGGAGAAATGCTCTGGCCTCCTCTCCCGCAGCCTGCACTAATCGTGGGGAGAAGTCCGTGCCGTAAGCGCTGTCAACATGGATACCCTTTCCCTCAAGCAGAGCGACGAGCCGGGTGATGTTCATGCCTGCGCCGCAGCCAAACTCTAGAAGGCGAAAAGGCGTTGCCCTTGACGAGCGCAGGTAGGAATCTACGACATTCATGTATATCCGTGCGTAGTCATTACGTAGCAGATAAGCTATCCCGTATCCTGCAGTCGCCGTTGTATATTTCCGCACAGCATCTTCAGAAACGTACTCATCGAGAAACCCCTTATACAAAACTCCAGCCTTTTCCGTAGTTTCCATTGTCTACCTCTTTTGAAGTCTTGGTGTCTAACTAGGTTCGAATTGCCTCCGTTAGGCCTACTCGCAACGTCGAATTACGGCTTCGATTCGTGTCAAGGGGGTCTCGAACTCCAGATTCATCGTGTGCGAAGAAACCTAAAGGCCCTCAAAGTCGTGGCGATTGAATCTCCCAAGACCTTTGTCTCCTCATGCGCTTGGTTAAATCGGCTTCAGGCTTGTTCACCCTGCGGTTTGGCATTTAGCCCGACTGTTTACGCTTTCGCAGCCGACCGCGTCTAGGTGTTGTTCGCAAGTGAAATCGCCAATTTCGTATGCTTCGTGCGCGTTATATATGCGCAAGCACAGGCGAGGCAGAAACTCTTCGGCGCTTTCTAAGGCCCCGGCAAGCACCGCATTGGAAGAATCAGCATCCCAGACGATCTCTGCCGAACGGCGTTTTCGAAACCATGAGGCTGCTTGCCCAGTCGTGGCAAACCACGCGCCGCGGCTTCTCAGTTCCCCAATCAGGTCGCGGTAGCAAGCGTCCCATACTCTTTCCGGGAAGAGACTCCTGTCATGCCAGTTAATCGTTATGCAGCCGCCAAAATTCACAGCATTGTCGACCATTCGCTTAAGGAGCCGTGTAGCCTCTTGCTGCGAAAGATTAAGATATGGCGGGTAAAACAATGCGGTATCCATCACATGCAGGGGCAGTTCGAGCAGGTGGTCTGCTTGCAGCGGCTTATACGCTTGCGTCGTGCCGGAACGATATCCAACGGTGTCCCTGTAGCCAACGGTAGAGTCGTAGGCAGCTCCGGCATTCTCTAATTCCATAGGCGACTGCTGATCATAGTAGAGCCAATGCATCCGCACACCGATTTCCGAAGCCTTTGTCAAGCGCCGAATCTCGCCGATCTCTTCGCGACCTTTGGAACTGTCGATCCATGCATCAATTCCATGTAATCCGACCTCACAGCCTGCATCCCCGATCTTTGCAATCACATCCGCGATGTCTTTGGCTCCATAGGTAGCGGCGCGAAGTCCCGGCGCCATGCCCCGGGAACTCCTGCCGGGATAGTCCTTGAAGGGGATTACGAAAAACGTTGACGGTAGTCCGTTTTCCAATTCCAGATAGCGATCCGCAAAACCACGCCAGGTATCCTTCGCGAGACCCAAGTAGACGAATGGCAGTTTAAAGGCAGCCACCCAATTCGCGGCCATATTCCGGACGGAAATCCGCCCGAGAGCCAAGTTGTGCACCGAGCCAAAGAGCGCACGATACAGAAACCCGAACATCGTATGGTCCAACTTGTGCTTCACGATCGACGGATGATCGACGTCATGGGTCAGGCAAGCTATGAAACGATGACCGACTGGAACAGCTGGAATCTCAACCAACCCCGCTCCGCTAGTTAGGATCAGGTCGCGCAACAGGCCAATATGCATTTCCAGCGTCGGAATGTCCGCATAATCCAAAGGCTGACCGCGTGTCAATAAAGTGGTCACTTCAGCGAAGAGGTCATAGCCTACACGGGCTACCGTTCTGCCTTTTGAATGACGTACGTACATCCCGGCCTGCCGGGGATCGTCATCGGCCTCAAGCCCAGCTCGCTCTTCTCGGAACGTTACGCTACCTCCATAGATCGGAATTCTGGATCCCTTATATAAAAGTATTCTGTTGGCCCCTCTGGGACTAAGATCGATATGTTCCGCGCAATCAATCGGAAGCCCGCGAGCGGCATAAAACATGGTCAACTTCGTTGCGCAGGGGAAAATGTTGTTGTCCAAAGTGCAAAGTACAACCTCGTAGGTCTGTTCGTCCCGGTAAAACTCCCACGGAGTCTTGAACAATTCGAAAAACTCGGCAATAGCCGCATGTTCGGAATCATTCGCTATAACGCCTATCATCTTCTCTGCCTGGTATTCACAAACGCGAATTCTCCTGGATCGTCGGTGTTTCTCAAGCCACCGGCTGAGAATCAGCACTCGATCAGCGTACTCACTAGGTTTAGGAGCGTTTCTCTCTCCTGCTGCCATGCGTGCGCCAGATATACTGTCTGACCTCGCTCTGCAATTGCGGCAGCCTCGTCGGGGCGGAAAGCCACATATTCAAGCTTGGCAGCCAGGTCTTCCGAATTACCTGCCTCGAAAAAGACCAGCGATCCGGAGTCGAAGTAATCCGTTATCCCTAGAGTTTTAGGAGCAATAACAGGTTTGCCAAGGGCAAGATATTCGAAGATCCGGGTCGGTGTATTGATGTCGGTGAATGTATTACGCTGATTGGGAACAACCCCCACATCGCATCGTTCGATTTCCCCTGCCAGTTCTTCCAGTTTCTTGGGTCCCAAATATACAACTTTGTCGTCCAAGCCTGCGCCGTGAACCTTGGCCATAACTTGCTCGAGATAGGGTGAATTGCGTCCGTAGATGCGAAGTTCCAGCTCCGGAATTGTCTCGGCAAGGAGTGCCAGCGCGGCGACTGCCAGATGCAAGCCGTTTCGCTCTACCAGTGACCCGTGATACATGATTACGAATGGCCCGGTTGCAGAGCGAGTAGGGTAGGAACGAGCAGCGCGATATGGAAATAACCGTTCGTCGGGAGAATTCATCACCACACCGATCTTCTCGGCACGACAGCTACGCACAGAGAAGATCTGCTTGCATGCCACATTGACGGTGATCAACAGGTCCGCCCGCCGTACGCTCCATTTTTCCAGCCGGCGAAGAACCTGGACGGCGAGGCTCATCTCGTTTTTTCCGAAGATCGTCATCATTAGCTCGGGCATCGGATCGTGCTGGTCGAGAATGACCTTTGCCCCAAAGAGCTTCGGAATGATCGCGCTGATCACCAGAACATCCGGCATGTTATGCACGTAGATCAGGTCATATCTGCGTCGCAATGCCCTCCACGCCAGGATGGCGGCAGAGCTCAGGATAAAAACGGAGTACTGATACGCGTAGGAGAGAGTGCCGCCGCGGTAGTGGTGGACCGGAATTCGAGTTATATCGAGCCCACCCTTTCTCTCCCGGCGGGCGAACCCCTTTTCTGCTTCGCAAATAAGATCGACGCTCATTCCCTCTTCGAGCAGCGCATGCGCCGCCCGGCGCGGCCGGGGATCAAAGGGATAAGGCGAGAAAACTACCATGCCGGCCCGCTTCCCGCTCAGGCGCTGCCTGGCTGGATCGGCGGGACACGCAGGCGAAGGAGACGAAACCTCCTCCGCTTCCGCGGCAATCCGAAGGGCGTGGTCTGTCTGGACAGTCATATTCTCAAACTAAATTGCGACTTGCTGCGGTTGCAGTCTTTCCCTGTTGCGCGACTCGCGCTCGACCTTCATTTGGTTGGAAGTTTGGATCGCCTCCAGAAGATCCGACTTGGTGAACTTGCGCAGAATCTGGATGTTCGGCATCACGCAGTGGCCGCCGATAACGCCCGGGAAATATTTGACCGGTGGAAAGAAATTTATCTCTTCGTAAAACGAAATGATTTCCTCATAATTGGCGCCCGTTCGATCGCAATACCTTTCGATCTCCTGTGCCCAAGCAATCATCAGGCCGAAGTAGGTGGTTTCCGTCAGCTTTGCCAGTTCCGAGGCCTCGGGAGTCGATAGGACTTTCGTCTTTAGCCCGAGGGACTGGAAGTGCTGAGCAGCTCTCTCGCCTGCTGCTGGATCCAGCGCCCCGATAAATTTTGTATAGTGGCACAGCTCCTCGAGCATTCGAACGTGCTTTCCGCGAACCGGACTGTTTACCACTGCTGCACCTGTGTGTTCCGCGATCGAACGCGTTGTGCCCACGCCAACCGTACTGTTGATGATCGTCAGCTTCGGCCGGAGCAGTTCAATGTACCGGGCGGTCTCGCCGGAAAAATCTCCGATCTCGAAGGGAAAGCAAACATGCAGGACATCAACGGCACAGACGCCGGCAGGTGCAGGTGCCAAATCCACGCCAACGGCAGAATGATGCCTTGAAGCGAGCTCGAAAAGGGGCCTTCCCACTTCCCCCAGTCCAACAACAACAACAGACTCTCTGGATTTCATGATCGTTCATCCTCTCGCAAGAAAGTAACCTTTTCATGCAATTCACCTGTCGGACACGAACACCACATACGTCCGACCGCATCTCCAATGCAACGCCAGCCATGACCGTGATCATGATTCCTATGCCAGTTGTTTTGCCTGTGTCTTCGCGCCTTCTTTGTCTGCGGCTTCTTCACGGGGTTCTCCTGAGGTAAACGCCAGGATCTCTTTGGCCACCTTGGCCTGCTGCCGAGTTGTGAGCTGCGGGAACATCGGCAGGGATACAATTTCCGCAGCCAGGTGCGATGCCACGGGAAGATCTTCGCGCGTGTAGTTCAAGAAGGCATACGGCTTCTGCAGATGCAACGGAATTGGATAATGAATTCCTGTGCCAACGCCTTTGTTTCTCAGAAAATCGGTCAGCCCGCCACGATTGCCGGTTCGCACTACGTAAAGGTGATAGACGGCACGGGACCAAGAAGGCTCATGCGGGAGAATTATCGCATCGTTGCACTCCAGAAGCCGGTTGTACTCCTCCGCGCGCGCACGACGCCGCTGGTTCCACTCCGCCAAATGCGGCAGTTTCGCAAGCAGTATGCCCGCTTGGATTGCGTCCAGACGTCCGTTATATCCCTCTAACTCGTGAAAATACTTCTTCACTTGTCCATGGTCACGCAGCATTCTGACTTTTGCCGCTACGTCCGTGTCATTGGTCGTGACCGCGCCGCCCTCGCCACATGCTCCGAGATTCTTTCCGGGGTAAAAGCTAAATGCGGCCGCATGGCCCATGCAGCCGGCCTTCATCCAGCGATTCTGGCGTTTCGAGAAATATTCCGCACCATGCGCCTGGCATGCATCCTCGATCACAGTGAGACCATACTTGTCTGCCAGGCTCAGGATCGCATCCATGTCGGCCATCTGGCCGTAGAGATGTACCGGCACAACCGCGGTCACCGGCCTGCCGCTGCGCAGGCTGATGAGCTTCCCCGCATGGTTTCGGACGCACTGTTTCTCCAAAAAGCGCTCCAGCATCCGCGCTGAAATGTTGTAGGTGCGCTCATCGACGTCGACGAATTCGGGGATTGCGCGAGCCTGAGAGATGGCTTCTGCGGTGGCAATAAACGTGTTCGGTACGGTCAAAACTACGTCGCCCGCTTCGATCCCGCTCGCGAGGATGGCAAAACGCAGCGCATCCGTTCCACTGCTGACGGCGATCGCGTGCCTCGCGCCGCAGAAAAGTGCAAAGTCCTCCTCAAACCTTTCGACAACAGGCCCTCCCACGAACCCCGCAGTATGAAGCCCCTGCCGGAAGGCCCCTACGAGTTCGCGTTCAAGCTCTAAATGAGGCGTGACGAGATCAAGGAAAGGAACCGTGTCGGGCGCTTTGTCCTCGTGGGGTCGCTCCATGAAGCGCAGAAGTTTCGCGGGGTTTCCCGCCATAACCGCGCATGGTGGAACATCCCTCGTGACTACGCTGCCAGCGCCCACGATGGCGTTCTCACCCACCTTGGTATTTGCCAGGATCGTGGCGTTTGACCCGATCGATGCGCCTTTTCCTATTAGCGTCCGCTGAACCCCCCAATCCGACTCAGTCTGGAGTTCTCCGCTCGCATTCGTGGCCCGCGGATAAGTGTCGTTGATAAACATAACTCCGTGGCCAATGAACACATTGTCTTCTATCTCCACACCTTCGCAAATGAACGAGTGGCTCGAAATCTTGCAGCGCTTTCCAACGCGAGCATTCTTTTGAATCTCTACAAAAGCGCCGATCTTCGTCTCGTCTCCGATCTCGCACCCGTACAGATTCACGAATTTCGACAGCTGCACGTTCTCCCCAAGCTTGACATCTGCTGCTACGGAACATTCCTGGTTCATAGGCGGATGAAAGCTCCTTTCCGGTTCATCGATTCGCTGGCAGCTTCAAGCATCCGAATTACGCGGAGTCCTGCGCAGCCGTTGTTGAATGGTTCCCGCCCGGTGGTGATGCATTCTACGAAATAGCCGAGTTCCTGGCGCAATGCTTCAACCTGTTCCAGTTGCGGCGACCACATATCTCCAGAGCGGTAGCTTACGAGCAATTCGTAAACTCCTTCACGGCTGGTGATCTTGACGCCCTTGTCATAGACTTTTACCTTCTCATCCGCCTCAAGATCGTTCCACACGATCATCCGCTTCTCGCCGCCAATGAGAGTCGTTCTCACCTTCACTGGAGATAGCCAATTGACGTTAATATGGGCAATGATCTTGTCCGGAAAATACAGCGTCATGAACGCCACATCTTCATGTCCATTGAGATGCCCCTGTCCCGTCGCAACCACCGCCTCCGGACTCGCCTTGATCAGGTGGTCCATGATCGAAAGGTCATGCGGTGCAAGATCCCAAAGCACATTGATGTCGTGTTGAAACAGTCCAAGGTTGACCCGCGTTGAGTCGTAGTAATAGAGATTTCCGAGCGCGCCTTCTGCAATGAGCTGACCAATCCTCTTGACTGCTCCGGTAAAAAGGAATGTGTGATCGACCATAATCTTGAGGTTCTTTTGCTCCGCCAGGTTGATCAATTCCTCCCCCTGCGCCGCGGTGCTCGTGAAGGGCTTTTCGACAAATACATGTTTGCCATTCTGGAGAGCCGCTTTTGTCAGCTCGTAGTGCGTCCACACTGGAGAGACAATTGCGATAACATCGATTTGGGGAGACGAGATGACTTCCAAGGCACTCGCAGTCACAGTTACTCCGGGATAGGCCTTCCGCGCGCGCGCTTGCGCAGCGGGACTTACCTCAGCAATAGCCCGGACATCGGAGCCTTCGAGACTCATGAGATTCCGGACGACATTGGGGCCCCAGTACCCGTATCCAATTACTCCGAAGTTCATAATTAGATTTCTCCTTCATCGCTTCGACTCAGCTACATAGGCTTATAGCCGTGCAACACTTCCCAAGGCACAGCCGATGCGGCGCGAATCGGATGGGAGTCGAAGTTGGTTACCTGACGGCCGGGGGAGCGTCTCTTGGGCAAGGCCCGCAAGCGAAGCCTGCGATGCGCCTTGTCGCGCAGGGACTTTCTCGATTGCTGGACCGCGCGAGGAGCAAGCCTCTCTGCGGCTAGTACGCGCCGGAACCTTTAATCACGGCGCCGGGTGTACGGATGAGGATCTTAAGGTCCAGCCAGGGAGTCCACGTAGAGGCATACCGAAGATCAAGCCGTACCATCTCATCGAACTGGACCGTGCTGCGGCCGAGAACTTGCCACAAGCCTGTAATTCCTGGCTTGACGGCCAAGAGGCGGCGGCGGTGCCACGTTTGGTACGCGGCCAGCTCATAAGGAATAGGAGGACGGGGTCCGACAAGAGACATATCGCCTGCGAGGACGTTCAGGAATTGCGGCAGCTCATCGAGGCTGGTGCGCCGTATAAATTTGCCCACGCGGGTAATTCGCTTGTCATTTGTGAGCTTATAGACGCTTGGGCTGTCGGCATTCCATTCATCGTGCGCGGAACGGCTCGCGATAAGTTTCGTCACAAACTCGCGATGGACATTGGAATCGCTGTCGATGTACATGGAACGGAATTTTAGAAATGTAAAGGTCTTTCCGTATCGCCCAACCCGCTGCTGTCGAAAGAATATGGGGCCTTTGGAGGTAACTTTAATTGCCACAGAGACTGCCAAAAGCAGCGGGGAACACAATATCAGCATCGATGTGCTGCCGATAATATCAATGACGCGCTTCATCAGGAGTAAGGTCTGCGTTCCTTTGTCGTGACTCACGAGGTCCGGGTAGAGTGCGGTGTTGCTTGGCCGTCCAGGTTTCTCGTGGTCCCAGTCGTCAGGGAACAAGTGGAATGAGATAGTGATCTGATTGAATTTCTCGGGCGTCAGTTCATCCCGAAGCGTATTGCTCACTTTAGTCAGGAAAGTATCCAAAACCGACCGCTTGTCATGAATGACCAAGCCCGTAAACATCGCGCCGACGATGACTCCGTCCTTGTACCAGCCGATCAAATCCGTGTCCCTGCTGGAAGACAGCAGGATCGACGTGACACTGTTAAGGATAGCCATGCCCCCGGTCGCTCCCTTGTCGCTGACAGTTTCAAACAACATAAGCAGGAAGGGAGCCTTAGAACGTTCTGTCCGCTTGCGTTCAATGGCAATCATCCGCTTGAATGTCTCTTCGTCCAAAGGTGTTCGTTCCACTGCGGGAGTAGCCTCTAGCAACGGGTCGGCAGGATTCGGGGCCTTAGTTTGATTTGATAGAGTCACGACACGCTCCTCTTGTGGCGATCATCGACCTGAACAGGACTGTTCGTGCTACTGTAGCAGCCACGTGGATTTTGTTTTTCCATGATCCTTTGTGTGGAAGGGGTGAAAATGTTGCGGATTGAAATAGCTTTCATTCGTGTTCGGCAGCAGACTTGGCGACTCGTGGCGATATGCCGAAGAACTTCAGATAGTTTACGGTGGGTTATTCTCACGAACGGAATGGCAGATTGTCAGGAAGAAACTGATGAGCGGTAGTAGTACCCGCTGTAAGCTGAGGCCATGGAGCCGTTGACGAGTGCGCCAAGTAACTTACTGGGTTCAAGCGCTTCGAGCCCCTTCTTCAATTGCTGCTTCTCGGTTGTTCCTTGGCGCGTGACCAGGAGGACTCCGTCCGCGAGCCTCATCCAGACGCTTGTGTCTGCGAGAGGCAGCACTGGAGGAGAATCGATAATGATCCAGTCGAACCACGCGGCAAGCCGGTCCATCAGGGCTGGCAGCCTCTGCGATTGCAGAAGTTCGATGGGATTGCTTGAAGCTTTGCCTGCCGGGAAAATCCAAAAGCCTGCATCCTCAAGACGATAGATGCCCGGAAGCGGGCTGGCGTCCTCGCGCAGCCACTCATAGATTCCCGGGGTCTTTTGGATTCCGAACATATACGACAAGGATGGGCGGCGCAGGTCGCCTTCAACCAGCAATGTCCTTTCGTCCGAAGCATGAGCAAGGGCACAGGCAAGGTTGGCTGAGATCATGCTTTTGCCTTCTTGCGGGATTGTGCTCGTAATAAGCACTTTCTTCAGCGGCCGCACCAGGCGGAGGTCTCGCAATCGCACTCCCAGAAGGCGAATAGCTTCGGCTGTCGGGTTCTCCCTATCGGTAAGGCAGACCAGTCGGCTTTGCGGGGGTAGCGAAATCTCCAGAGGCCGAAATCCGCCTAGAACGTCCGGCCGCTCTTCCGCTGCCAGAACTTCCGAATTACTCAGTGGCTCTGAAGCTGCTTCGGCAAACGGAATTACATCTCGCTCAACGATCCCATGCTCATCCGCAATACTTGTGGCCTCAGGCTCCGAATGGGACGAGATAGCTTCCCATTTCGATGCAACTCTGCGCTCCGCACGAATCAGCAGATCAGGTCCCGCGGGCAGCACCGCACCTTCAGATCCCGACCGCTCTTTTTCAGATCTTTGCAATGCATCAAAGATTCTGCTCATGATTCTTCCCTTTCGCAGCGATACGGTCGCTCATGCCGCTTATGAAGCCTGATGCGCCGGCACGAAGGCGTCAAGACGGAATTCAGATGCAACATCTTCTATGATCTGTGCTGTCACGGTTGGCGACTGCCTTGCGTAGGCACTAATTAACGCGTTCTCGCAGATGGTATTGATGAGACGCGGAAAACCACGCGAGTATGAAAACACCGCGGCGATGGCTGGCGTCGAGAATATAGGCGGTTCACTTGATCCCGCGCCCGCTATACGCAAGCGCTGCTCAATGTACTCTTGGGTTTGATTCGCATTCAAGGCGCCAAGTTGCGTCCGCAGCGCAATTCGTTGTTTAAGCTGCCTCAACTCAACGGAATCGAGTTTTTTATCAAGCTCGGGCTGTCCAGCCAATATAATCTGCACCAGTTTGTCTTCTGCCGTCTCCAGGTTAGAAAGAAGACGGACTTCTTCCAGTGTGTCTGCGGATAAATCGTGCGCCTCGTCGACAATGAGAACACTGGTCATTTGCTTTGAACCCCTACCGACAAGGAACTTGCTGAGGTCGAGCAGGAGTTCGCATTTGTTCTTGCCCGACGCAGGCAGTCCGAAGTCGGAAACAACGTACTGTAGAAAGTCCGTTGGTGAAAGCCTGCTATTGAACAGATAGGCGTAGGCAATATCCTTGCTGTTTTCCAAGAGGCGTAGGAGGCACCTAAGCAGGAGCGTCTTCCCGGTACCCACTTCGCCAGTTACGACGACGAAACCCTTGTGCCGCCGTACACCGTAGTAAAGCGCCGCAAGGGCCTCATTGTGCCGCGGTGTGGGCACGAAACAATGAGGATCCGGCGTCAGATCGAACGGATTCCGCTTGAGATGAAAATAGGCTTTGTACATCGCAAATTGGGTCTGGTCCTAGCTATGGAGGAAACTAAAAACAGAACCGGCAAGGATAGTGCCGACGACCAGTACGGTTGCAACCCACCCCAACGCCAATTTCTTTTTTGTATTTCGTTTATCCAGCGGGCTCACAATCTCTGGTATTTCAGAGATAACCGCAATGGGCAAGAGCGATTTGATTTCTTTCTCGGTGTGCAGGCGATCGTCCATAAACTCGAATCCGCCCGCTACGATCAGTCCTAAGGCGAGGCCCACGGCCAGCCCAATGCCGCAGAACTTAAGACGATTCGGGAAGTCGGGTTTTGATGGCAAACTGGGAGGGTCGAGCATTGTGAACCGCTCGCCTTCCTGCATCTGCTCCATGCTCGTGGCCATCGCGGATTCATCTTCCTTCTTTAGAAGGTCATCGTAATTTGCCTTGGATTGGTCGTAGCCGCGACTTAACTCTGCCAACTGCTGCTCGGTCGCCGGCTCTGCATTCAGGCGGCCCTGGTAGTCGTTGATCCTGGCCTTTAGGTTGTCAATTGCACTTTCCCGGTTTCCAATTTCCAGCTGGTTGGCCTGCAATTGGCTCTGCGTCTGCATCGCCGGTCCAGTCAGCGTCGGATCGGCCGCGCCGGAATTATCCGAAGGCTGTTTAGCTTCCTTACTCTTCGCTTTCGCTGCCTCTATGAAGTTGTCCCTTACCACTTCCAGTCTGGCAATCTGATTCCTGACATTTTGAACATCGGGATATTGATCCGTGTAGCGGGAGCTGAGGTCGGCTAGTTGAGTCTTCAACTTGTCGAGATGTGCGTCGATCGACGCCAGATCTGTTGGGGCCGTAGCGCTGACCCCCTCTGCGCCAGCCGGGCGCACATGGCTTTGCACAGTCCGTTCTTGTTCCAGTAGAGCTTGGAGATAGACACGCTGCTGCTTCGCGGTATTGAGCGCATCTTCTTCGCTTTGAAGTTGCGATTGTAGACCCGCCAGGATCTGAAGATTGCTCGCTTCCTGCGTTGGCAAAGCTCCTTCGTGCTGGCCTTCGAACTCTCGAACTTTCGCCTCCTGCTCCGAAAGGGTCTCGCGAGCACCCTCTAATTGCTGCTGGAGGAAGTCGGTGGTTCCTGCAGACTCCTCCTGGCGCACCTTTAGATTCTCACTGATGAAAAGTCCTGTAAGTTCGGCTGTCACTTGCTGTGCCAGGTGTGGGTCACTCGCTGAGTACGATATTGTAAAAGAGGAAATATCTTGCCTTTGCGGGTCCCGCACAAGCTGGACGCCAATGTCCTTGCGCATGTTCGCAATCTTTTGATCGTCTGTCAGCCCTTTCTGGGCGCCGCCATACAAGCGAAGTTTCTGAATAATCAGCAGAAGACGGGTCCGGCTCAGTATCTGCTCTGTCATACTCTGCAATCGTGCCTGCAAATCGTCATTGATATTCGGCGCGACATAATGCTGCGGCATGGTGGGCTGCTCCACCAGAATGAGCGTGCTTGATTTATAGCGCGACGGCAGAACCCAACTGATCCCCCAGACCACGATCCATCCAAGGAATAAAGGGGTTAGGAACTGAAGGTGACGGCGGCGAACAATCCCGAACAAGCGCCAGATGTCGGGTCGTTCTAATTCCTGCTCTTCCAAAGCTTCTGCCATGCTTATCTCCCCAGAGGCCTTCTGAACTGGTAGGTTAAATTGACAGACTCGCGATTGCTATCCGGATCGGCAGTAATCACAGTGATGCCGTTGTAATCCTCGCGAAGATGTTGATATTGGAAACTAGCACTTAAGCGTTCTCCGATGGAGTGCTCAGCCGAGACCCCCGCGGTTAGCGTGTTCCCTCCTTGAAGAGATGAGATAGCCAGCGTCACAGAATTAATGCTCGCATAGCTGACTGACACTGCGCCACTCCAGGTGCGGGAAAGTTTCCAGCCTCCAGACGAAGAAATGCTATTCGATTCGTAGGCTCCAAGCAGGCCTCCTCCGGCGGTAACAGTACGCGAGAAGCTAGCTGCAAAATCGCCTCGGCTCCCTTGCCAACCGGCACTTGCAGTGACGGACGGAGACCATGAATCAGAAGTGGGGGATTGTGGGGCGGCGGTATCAGCGTGCTCTATTCCAAAGGAAATGGAAATGGAAAAGGCTTGATTGAGATAGAGCGTATAGAACGGAAGCAGCATGTGTGTCTGAACTTCAGTCACTCCATTCACAGGATAGGCCAAGATGCGGGCGTACTGGTAGGTCAGGCCGAGATACTGCCCGCTGGATAAGCGCCTATTGTAAAAAACTTGGCCTCCGCTCCCATTCGAATTGTAAAGACCGGAAGCGTTAGCTGGATTTGGAAGGTCGAAGTTGGTAAACGACCCGCCCCCGCCGACCATCGCGTTCTGTCCAAATTGGTAGCTTAGAACGCCGCTTGCGGTGTTGATCAGCTGTTCCGCAAACGGAGCGATGACAGTCGGCGCCGGAGTGAGTGTGGACCCAGTTACCGCATTGGAAAACACATATGACGAGTTATACACATTGGAGGTCCTGGAAAAGCTATCCTCCAAACTGAGGGCCACTTCTGGGCTGAAGCGGTACTGAAGTCCTGCCGCGGCATTCTGATCCACTGAATCGAGGGCGCTCGTTGGCTCGTAAAAGGTAAAGCTTGGGCTATAGCTGAATTGCTCCTTTTGGCGCGGCGTGGAGTGATCGAATGACAAGCTCGGAAGGATCGAATAGGTGACGTCGCTGACCGGACTAGAAGTGGAATTTGGGAGAACATTGTCGATGTAGGCCGGTGATACGGTCACATTGGCCGCAAGGTAATTCGATCGCGTTTCCGAGCCGGCGGTATTGGCGTACGGCAGACCGCTCACGGGTGGGGGTGTCATCATTTCGCTCTCGTCGAGCGAACCTCCGGGGTTCCCTGTCGCGCTCGGCTCCACCTGAGCCAGCACTGGGATGGTCAGGATCAACGCGACGAAGATAAGGAATACGAGAAGAGAATGAGCCCGTGGAAGCATAAGCGCCCCTCAAGGCACGACGATGGTGTCACGTGGCTTGACCTTGATGTTTTGTGCCGTGTTCTTTCCCTTAATAAAGTCTTGGTAGTTAAACTTATACCGCTCCTCGTTCCCGGCAGAATCCTGGCGGAGGAGATACACGCCTTTCTTCTTAGCAAAATCCTTAAGTCCGCCCGCAAGTGCGATGGCGTTGACAATTGTTGTCCCGGCGGCGAGTAGATATGATCCTGGCTTCACGACCTGACCAAGAATATTGAACTTTTGACTATTAATCTGTTCTACGATCACGGCTACCTGTGGATCGGTGATGTAACTCTTCAGCTTCGCCGCGATATCTTCCTCGAGTTGCATCGGAGTCCGCCCCGTAGCCTGAATATCGCCAATCAGCGGCAATGAAATCTTTCCGTCCGAGCGCACCGAAATCGAGCGTGTAAGCTCAGGTTCCTTCCAAACGTTAATCCCCAAAACGTCAGCGTCGCCGATGATATACGTATCGTCGGATCGTGCGGGCCTCGAGGGGGGATTGGGCTCTGCTGGCGAAGCCGTCGGCGCTGCGGCAGCGGTTGACCCCTCGTTCTGCTGCGAGGCCGCGACTTGGCCCTCTAGCCCAGTGCAGAATGCGACCGCGAACAGGAGACCAACTTGTAGCGCGTAACCGGACCAAAGCTTTGTGACGGCTCTCGCCAACAAGGCGGGAGAGCTTGGTGTTGGATTCGTGCCGTAATTTTGCATCGTATTTCCTGTCATCACTTTACTTCAATTTTAGGCTGTATAGGTTGTTTAGGAGGCAGAGGTCCGATGAAATTGTGTTTAGAGGGCGAATATTGATGCGGCAAAAAGAAACAAAATAGGTAAAAGCCTAGATTGCCGCAACCCGTGCCGAACCGACGTTCAGCACCCGGTTCCGGTCCGGATAGACGGGCGAGGACCGAGCAGCCCTATCAACGCCGCTGCTGCAGGGTTCTACGTCGCCAGCGTGGACCTCAACGGCCACGGACTGCGCGAGCATGTCCACGGAAAGTACCAGCCGGTACAGGTTCTTTTTGCGGATCAGAATCCCCTCCACACCTTCAAGGGATCCCCTTGTGACTCGAACGCGCGTGCCGCACTTGAGAAACGGATGGGGCTCGACGCGGCAAGGCCCATCAGCGGCTCTTTGAATCGCTTCAATCTCCCGATCCGGAATGATTGCGACCCGGTCTCCGCGATAGAGAATCATGTGGATCCCCGGAGTTGTCACAACCTGCAGTTTGCGATCGATGCCTCCGCGCACGAAAAGATAGCACGGAAAGAGGGGTAGATGAAGCACCATTCTCCGGTCTTTCCAGCGGCGAGTGGATTCATAGAGCGGCAGAAAGACCTCAAAGCCCTTCGCGGAGAGCATCTCTGCAACGACCTTTTCGTGCTGGTGGCGCGTGTAAACGGCCCACCAGGGAGAGGCAGCAAGCAATCCGGATTCGAAAGTCTCAGAGATCGGCAATTCGAGTTCCCTTGTCTTCGGCGCGCGCCTCGAAATGGGCCCGTCGAGATAAAGCTTCGCCCTGTGAGCCACATTTCGTGGCCCTCACTTGGCTCCCCCTGCGGGTTCTTTGTCCTCACCGTTTGTGAACAGGACTCGCGTGTCAAATATCTCGACACAGAGGAGTTGCAAGTGTCACCATCATCGTGAACCTGGCGGTTAAGTGACAATGCCCCAATCGTGCTAGCGACTTTGCTCCCGGTAACAGGTTCAAAACACCGCTGGTAACAGTTCGAAAGGTGACCCAGCTAAAAAACCAGTCCGTCCGTACTTCAACCGCCTTCAAGTCCCTTGACGGCATGTTGGCTCCACGTACGAATAGCACGCTCATAACATGTGGCGGAGCCACGATGATCAGTTCCCGCGTACCCAAATCGCCAATGTTGCCAAATTCGTTCTACGATCCTCCAAAACCATTCCCGCCTGCTGAAGCCACACCCTTCGGTGGACTCCTGGCCGGCTAGGATTAATGCGCTGGCGGACGCCCCCGATGGCCTCTCCACCTTTGGGGCAGGCCCCCATCGCGCAACCTGTAGAGCAACGAGCGATAGCTCATATTCAGCTCTTCCGCCGTCTTTCGCCGGTTCCAGTGATTTGCTTGCAAGGCCTTCAGAATCAGGGCGATGGTTGCCGTTGAGGTCGCCTGGCGGGACGCCTCATTCAAAGAGCCCATCCGATGCTGTCTGCTGGCCAACGTGTTGTTCGTTTCTACCTGACGCTTGAGTTCCGCACCTAGAGCTTCGTCGTCGCCGAGAATGATGGCCCGGGCAATCCAGTTTTCCAGTTCGCGCAAGTTTCCGGGCCAGTCCCACTGCTTCAGAAGGTGCAGCGTCACTGGATTCAGCTGTGGTATGCTCCTTCGAAACTCGTGGGACATCTTCTGAAGAAAGTACTCGCAAAGCTGCGGGATATCGGTCTTGCGATCGCGCAGCGCCGATAGGCGCAGCGACACAACGTCAATGCGATAGAAGAGGTCCTCGCGAAAAGCACCCGTTTCGACAGCCTCCTGCAAGTCGATGTTGGTTGCGCAGATGACGCGTACGCGCCCCATTCGCTCCTCGTGGCCGCCGATCCTCGTATAGGAGCCGTTCTGCAGCAGGCCAAGCAATTTGCCCTGCAGTTCCCAACTCATTTCGCCGATTTCATCCAGGAAGAGCGTGCCGGCATCTGCGATCTCAACCAGGCCGGGCCGATCTCCGTTGGCTCCCGTATAGGATCCCTTTTCACAACCAAATAATTCGCTTTCGAGCAGACTGGCTGGGATTGCTACGCAGTTCAGCTTGACAAACGGGGCATCGCGCCGATTCGAGCGCGTGTGCAGGAATCTTGCAACGACCTCCTTGCCGGTTCCGCTTTCTCCCTGTATCAGAACAGGAAGATCGCTGGAAAGGACACAATCGATCTTGCTTCGAATTTCCCGCATAGCCGTCGTGCTGCCGAAAATGACAGCCTCACCCGGCAAATCCGCCGGGTCGATGCGAAAGCTCTGGCTCAGGTCTGCGGACATAAACCTCGGGAAGACTGGGGGAAACACGCTTCTGCAGGGTGCACGCGGGTGGCCACAATCCGGCTCTGGCGTAAATGTTCGATTACAGATTATGTTGTTGATTTTGTGGGTCGTTATAGCCCGATCCGATGCTGGCGCTACTTGGATGCATTCACGGATGTGCAAAACTTTGCACACTTCTTACTACTGTCTTGCAAACTCCCCTTTTCCGCATCTCGCTTCACCTGGTTTGGTCAACATCAAAAATCAAATGCCTGAGGCCATCCCGAATCCGGTTTACCGGGTCGAGGATTTCACAGCAACGGCCGCACAACAGATGTGAAAGGAAAGATAAATCGCAGTGGCTCCCGGCCTTAAACATTGGGGTTCACAAGAAGCGGTGATGATCCTGTCCCATCATTTGCAGCTAACATCTGACGATATTCCCTGCCGCGATGCCCTTCGTGGCGTTGCGGGTGTCCACGACCAACCGCGACTTGGAAACGATGTCGGGATAGTTGTATTGGGAATGATCCGTAGAGATGACAATGCAATCAAACTCCGGAATATGGTCCAGGGAGGTGCTGGTCATATTGAGCGCATACTTGCGTCCCTGCCCTGCCGATGGAATGAAGGGGTCGTTGTATGCGACAGATGCCCCGCGCTTTTGCAGCAGCTCAATGATCGTGAGGGATGGGGACTCGCGGAGGTCATCGATATCGCGTTTGTAGGCGAGTCCTAGAACCAGCACTCGCGAACCACAGAGCGATTGATGCCGTTGGCTCAACGCCTCAATAATGTTTTCGACAACGAAATAGGGCATGGCAATGTTCACTTCGCCTGCCAGCTCGATGAACTTCGTATGGAAGTCGAACTGCCTGGCCTTCCATGAGAGATAAAACGGGTCGATGGGTATGCAGTGCCCGCCCAGGCCAGGGCCGGGATAAAACGCCTGAAAACCAAATGGCTTTGTTTTGGCAGCCTCTATCACTTCAAAGATGTCAATCCCCATGCGCATGCAAAGCTGCTTCAATTCGTTGACAAGCGCGATATTCACGCAACGATAGATATTCTCCAGCAGTTTCGTCATCTCCGCGGCCGCGGGCGAAGAGACCGGAACGATTCGGTTGAAGATTGATGCGTATATAGCCGACGCGAGTTCGACCGCGGCCGCGCCGCATCCACCCACAACTTTTGGAATATCGCGCCGTGAAATGGAATCATTGCCCGGGTCCTCCCGTTCCGGAGAAAACGCCACGAAAAAGCCGCGGCGGTCATCGTCCATCGCCAGGCCGAGATCGGCTTGATTCCCCTTTTCGAGAAGCGGGATAACGACTTCTTCCGTAGTACCTGGATATGTCGTGCTTTCCAAAACGATGAGCTGCCCGTCATGGACGTAAGGCGCGATGCTCCGAACGGTATCGCGAACATAACTGAGGTCCGGCTCATGATATTCGTCAAGGGGCGTCGGCACGCACAAGATGACAACATCCATTTGCGCGATCTCGCCAAAATCTATGGTGGCCCCGAACCCGTTCTCCCGCGCCGTCTGAATCGCGCTGCCAGGAATTCGAACAATATACGAACCGCCCCGGTTGAGAGTCTCCACCTTGCGGGCATCGATATCGAAGCCGGTCACGTTGAATCGTTCTTCACTGAACAAGAGCGCGAGCGGCAGCCCAACATAGCCCATTCCGACAATGCCGATCCGCGCCTCCCTGGTCTCGATGCGATGCTTCAGTTCGTTCGTTTGCGTTGAGAATTTCAATGCCACAGCTCTCCTCTCATCCACTTTTGAAGCTTAACTCATGTGTCTGCTTCGGTCGTAAGTTCTTCCGAACGATAGGGAGTATATTATATTGCAGCGGATTGCCTTCAACATCGCACGGAGACAAACGAGCCGCGCATGTCGTGCGGCGTTAGCGGCAGGGTTGACAGGATGAACCTAACAGGGTCGCTTCCCGCTCGGCCATCAGGAATGACCAGCTACAGCGATTGCGAGCGTTCCTCTGCGATTCTCTGCCTGCCGGCTAGACCGCATTGTTCCGGGCAGATTGGATCTTCTGGAATGCTTGCTGGGGATCGCCGCCCGGCCAAGGCCGAAGATGATGCTGCTGGATCTTGTAAAGCAGGCTGCGGTAGCTGATGTTCAGATATTGCGCGGCGCGGCGGCGATTCCAACCGAAGGTTTCCAGCGCGCTCTGAATCATCTGCGCTTCGGTGCGCGCCTTTACATCGCGCACAACGGATCGGAACCCTACGCACGGAGGCGCTGCGTCAACGAAGCGATCCCGCACATCTGTCGCTGCGAATGCGGCGACCCTGGCTTCCAGTTCCCGGGTGGCTGCGTCTGCGTCGCGCATGACAATGGCCCGGGTGACAAAATTAAGCAGTTCCCTCAGGTTTCCCCGCCAATCGTAAAGAAGTGCAACATCCATCAGCCGCGAGGGAAGGCTGCTTCCAAACCCGTTCCTCATCTCCGCCGGTGACCGGCGGATAAACTCCTCGATCAGGTAAGGAATTTCCTCGCGCCGCTCGCGAAGCGGAGGAACTTTGATGGTGAACACACTGAGACGGTAAAACAGGTCCTCACGGAATGTTCCTTTGAACAGCGCATCTTCCATCTCAACATTCGTGGCCGCAAGAACTCGCACATCGACTTTGGTGGTTTCCTGGGCTCCCAGGCGGGCGAACTGGCCATCCTGCAGAACATGGAGAAGCTTCGCTTGCATCTGCACTCCAATGTCGCCGATCTCGTCAAGCAGCAGAGTGCCGCGATTCGCCTGCTCGAACTTGCCCGCCCTATCGTTAATGGCTCCCGTGAAAGCGCCCTGCCGGTGCCCGAAAAGCTCGCTCTCGAGCAAGTCCGCGGGCAGGGCCGCGCAGTTCACCTTCAGAAATTTCTCCCTGGACCGCCGCGAATTCTTGTGAATCAGTTGCGCGATGATTTCCTTGCCCGTACCGCTTTCGCCAAGGATCAGCACATTGACATCGATATCGGCAAGCAATTTGACCTGGCGATGAATTTCCAGCATCTGCGGCGATGCCGCCAGAAAGAAGCTCTTGCCTCCGAGTTCTTCTACGTACGGAACGGCAGGCATGTCGGGGGGATCGCTCGCCCATTTCGCGGAATCGCCCGGTCCGGCGGCAGCACCGGAATCATGGGCCGGAGCGCAGTCGGCACAGTACTGGCCCTTGAAGGGACTCAGCGAATCGACCACCGACTCAAGGTCTCCGCGGGTCACCGGCATCGTCAGAAAATGCCTGATGCCCAGCGCAAAGGCCTCTTGTTGAAGCCCCTGTTCGCTCATTCTTGCAATCAGGCACATGCTAGGTGCGGAAACAAATCTCAGGAACCCGCGGTATGGAGCGGTCTCTGTCGAGTCGAGCGGGGAAACCTCACACAGCAATAAATCGGGTTCAAGGCCGTTGCTCAACAGCGCGCGGGCCTGCGAGCTTCCGGCCGCTTCGATCACCCTATGGCCTGCGCCTTCCAGGACCATCCTGACAAAGGCGCGGGCTTCTGCATGCTGTATAACAGTCAGAACAAGCAGCAGCGGTCTCACCAAGGCCTCTTTCTGGGACTGCAGTCTTATTCAAAAGATGAAGCCAACAAAGACCAAGCTAACCTTGAACATTGCATGTTCGCGTCCTACTAGATAGACACCCGTTTGAGGCATCCAAGAGATGCGATGAATGCAAGCCCGTTTGCAATAGGATGGACTCCCCTAACTCTGGCTGAACGGTTGCCCGCGCAGCAGCAATGAGCGATGGAATGGGGTATTTAGCCTCTTAATCGGCTATCAAAAATAACCGCTTGAGGAACCTTGGTTTATCGCATCGTCCAACGATCCATTGCACTCTGTTCGCCCGTCGCCTAGCGGGCAACCTCCCTGGGAAAAAAGAGAAATCCTACGTAAACCCCCCAAGAGCGTTGAACAGGTTTCAAAAAGGTGAGCGAACTGAGGATACTTGCGACCTTGCAATTATCCCTGACAATAGGGGAGAACAGGAGGGGTGTCAATGGCACAATGGTCACGAGTCACGCGCCCCGGTAACACGCGCTCGTAACCAAATGGGTTAATCGATTTGTAAACATCTGGCATCTAGCAGATTCAGTGCTATTTATTGCCAATCCTGCGCCTGATTCGGCGCAGCTTGGGGGGCCGGACCCTGACGCTCCGGTAAACAGGCCATCCGAAAGGTGCGCAACGCCGAAGTCTGCCGGTCGCGCACAGCGACGCAGAAATCCGCCCCGCATCTCTTTCTTCCTGCTGGCCCTCCTGTGCAAATGCGGCACGAAACACTGTTCCGGCGTTCGATGATCTTCAGTCTGCACCAAACCTGGTGAAATTCACAGATTTACTTGATTTTTGCACTTGCATTCACAGATTGAGCGGACGTACTGTCGCTTCAACTGATGGCCCTGTGGGGCATCGGGAGTTGGTCGCCGGAACGGTTGGTGGAACGAAAAGCCGATGAAAGTCGGAAGATCGCCGACAGCCCGGTCAGAGGGTGAAACCTGGGGC
Organism: uncultured Acidobacteriaceae bacterium; assembly: GCA_963808805.1. GTDB lineage: Bacteria > Acidobacteriota > Terriglobia > Terriglobales > Acidobacteriaceae > Telmatobacter. The sequence goes on from CAWEGN010000001.1 coordinate 624,871, forward strand.
GAAAGCCCGAGAGGGATCGCTGGCCGCGCCAGAGATTACAAAGGCCGACGCAAGTCGGAAGTTGTCAAAGCTGGCAGATCCGGAAGATGCGCGAACCGGCGGAAATTGAATACTCATCGGCGGCTTAGCCGGCGATGCAAGGTTCGGTTGAAGTTAGGGGCGCATCGAAGGCCCAGCCGGAGGTAGAAACGCCGGGCGCAAGCCGGGTGAATCGAAACCGGTGAAGCCGGAGGTGGAACAGCCGATGCGAGTCGGAGGTTCGCCGCCGGTTTGGCCACGGAGGCAGCAGCCGGTGAAAGCCGGAGGCTGCGGCGGTAGCCAGCGCAAGCTGGAAACTGCGACAACAGCCGGCGAAAGCTGGAGGTTGTTCCACCAGCCGAGCTGAAGGATCAAAATCCGGTGCGAGTCGGCAGTTGATCGTCGGCCTTGCCGGTGGAGGGATCGTTCGGCGCAAGCCGGATGGGTCGCCATCGGGCGGTCGGAAGCGCGTAACACCCGATGCGAGTCGGGGGTTTGCCACCGGTCGAGCTGAGCGAAACCACGCCGATCCGAGCCGGGGAAGTCGGCCGCCGGTCGAGCCGGAGTCGAGAACAGTAGGCGCAAGCCGAAGGTTCTTGAAGACGGCGCAGCCAGAGGAAGGAACGGCAGCGAAAGCTGCAGGTTCGCCGCTGGGGTAGCCGGAGGACGCGACAGCCGGTTGTACTACGAGATCATCAAGATTGAAACGCCAGAGGCTTCGGTCTCTGGCGTTTTCAATTTGTGCGCCTTTCCTGTCCGTCACCGTGCGCGGCTGCCGCCGGCGCACGAGCCAGCATTACACTGGATGCGGAGAATCCCTCATGTCATCCAGCTTCATATGCAGAAGAGTTGCGGCCATCGCCGCATTGGCGTTGTTTTGTCTGGCGCAGCAGCGGGCGCGAGCCGCGGGTCAATGGGCTGTGCCGCCGCCGGCCAGCGCACTCACCATTCCCGCGGCGCAGCTCATCCAGCCCGAAGAGTTGAACCGCCTTCTGCACACCCACGGCGCGGAGAAGCCGCTCATCCTGCAGGTGGGCTCGCGCATGATGTTCGAACAGGCGCACATTCCCGGCGCGGAGTACGCTGGACAGGGCTCGCAGGATGCGGGCTTGCAACAACTGCGCGGCCTTGTGTCGGCGCTGCCGCATAAGGCGTTGATTGTCCTCTACTGCGGCTGCTGCCCGTGGAATCGCTGCCCCAACGTTGGCCCTGCGTTCCAGCTTCTGCAAGGCATGAGATTCACCCGCGTCAAGGTTCTTTACCTTGCAGACAACTTTGGCGACGATTGGGTGAACAAGGGGTTTGCCGTTGAAGCCGGACATTAGTGCCGCGCCCCGGTCGCGTGCCGCGCATCGCGCCCTGTGCCGCGCGCTCCTTGCCGGCCTTGTCGCAGCGTCTCTCGCCGCTTCAGCCGCAGGCACTGCCTTCGCGGCGGACAACCTGCTTAACAGGAAAGCGCCCGAATTCGCGATCAGAGACTTGGATGGCCGCACGGTGAACCTCGCCTCCTTCCGCGGCAAGGTAGTGCTGCTCAACTTCTGGGCCACGTGGTGCGCGCCCTGCCAGGTGGAGATGCCGGACTTTGCCGCATGGCAGCGGCAATATGGCCCGCGGGGATTCCAGGTCATCGGCATCTCCATGGACGACGATCCTGCCCCCGCCCGCCATCTCGTCGAGCGGCTTAAGCTCAACTATCCCGTGGCCATGGGCGATGAACGCCTCGGCACACGCTACGGCAGTGTGCTGGGCCTGCCGCTTACGTTCCTTATCGACAGAAATGGCGTGGTCCGCGCGCGCTTCCAGGGCGAAACGGATGTGAAGGCCATTGAAATCCGCGTGCGCGCGCTTCTGGCGCAACCGCGGCCGCAAGAAGAGCCTCAAGCGCGGTAGTTCCGGTCGCCCGTTCCCATCCCTGACGTCAAGGCAGCGCGGCAGGTCGTCTCGCGCGTCTTCCCCTTACCCTCTCAGTAGGGGCAGGCCGGCGCGCGCTGCGATCAGATGCGCCAGCTTCCTGGGCCGGTAAAAATTGTTCGGCGTGAACGTAACGATGCTGGTGTCTTTGCCCAGGATGACGAATTTTTGTGCATCCGGGGTGCGCTTGTGGTGCACAGCGGCGATCCCATTCCAAGGCATAAAAACTTCTTCCGTGCCATTCGTGTCGCCCAGCTTGAAGTGCGCTCCATGGTTGTCGAGCAGCACCGAGCAATGGGCCATCAAGCGTCCCTGCCTCCACAAAAAGACATTCGACGCCGCCACGATCCAGGCGCCCACCGCCCACAAAAATGCATCCGCGGCCCTGTCGAAGTTGATCGCATGCAGCGGGAAGATGGAAGCAAGGGCGAGTGCCGCCATACACAGGCTAATCACGAATGCGGCTGCGCTCCCCAGGAACGTCAGTCCGATGAGAACCCTGCTGTTGCGCACCAGCGTGGGGCGCACGCGCCCCAGTTCCTGCTCCCGGCCGATTTCCGCAGCCTGGACGAATGCGTAATTTTGTGCCTCGATCATGATGCAAGCTCCTCCATGCCGGTGCTCCCTGGTCTGCGTGGGGAGGCAGGCCTGCAGGCGGGACCTCGTACTTCTCTTCATGCAGCCGCCATTGTGGCGGCCAGCGCGGCGTTGCTCGCCTGCGCGGTCTTCAGCCCAACCGGGGCGGGGATTCACAACAGCTCTGAGGGAAGATATACCGCCGAGGGGAAGCGACGGCAGGTATTTGACACTACACCTTCGGGCGCAACGAGGCAAGTCCAGAACGCATAGTTTCGTCGATCCTTCACCAAACAAACTTCTTCGCTCCTTGAGCAACCAACTACACTGGCTCAGGGTGACTATGAAGCTTGGCTTGGGACTTTACGGGTATATGCTCAAGCGCGGCTCGGGCAAGATGATCAACATCGCCGCCACATTCCCGCCCGCCGCCGGGGCGCGACCGGGAAACTTGCCGGCGCGGTGGCATTTCTCGCCTCCTGCGCCAGCGATACTGTTCACGGCCACATCCTCATAGTGAACGGAGGCTGGCTCAACCGCTGATGCCATCCATTGCGGCTTTCCACCTTTTCCCTGTTGCCTGGTCCATCCGGCCCTTCGGGCTTTGGAGGTTTTTTCGAATGACAACCAACTTGCGCTGGCTCGGAACCCTGGCGCTCGCCTGCGCCTGCTCTGCAACCTCAATTGCGCAACCGCCCCCGCCCAATGAAAGCATCATTGGCATTGCGCACATCGCCTTCCGCGTCAGCGACCTCGACCGCGAGATCGCCTTCCTCGGCAAGCTCGGGTACGAAGAAGCGTTCACCACGACCAACGGCGGCCAAGCCACCGAGGTCTTTATCAAGATCAACGACCGCCAGTTCATCGAGCTCTTTCCGCAAACCAGCCCCTCGCAACCTATCGGCCTGATGAACGTCTGCTTCGAGGCCGGAGACCTGAATGCGCTCGAAAGGTACTACGCCTCCGAAGGCCTCAATCCCTCGCCCGTGCGCAAGGCCGCGGCCGGCGATCTCATCTCCTCCTTCAACGATCCCGTGGGCCGTGTTACCGAGTTCATCCAGTACATGCCGGGCTCACGCCAGACTCTCGACATAGGGCAGCAACTGGGCGTCGGCCGCGTCTCAGAGGAGCTGATGGGCTTCGATCTGCCGGTAAGAGACGGCGCCGCGATGAAGGAGTTCTATACCGACCTCGGCTTCGAGGCCCAAGTGGCCAACGGCAATGTGCGCCTCACCACGCCTGGCGCTCCCGATGTGCACATCGAACTGCGCCCCGCGCGCCCCGGCTCTGAGCCGGAGTTCCTCTTTCCCGTGCCCGATGCGCGCAGATCTCTGGAGAAACTGGAGTACGCGGGCGTGCGCGCCCAGCGCAACGGCGGGCTCGTCTTCGTCCACGATCCCGACGGCAATGCCTTCGTCTTCCTCGAGACCGGCGAGGAGCACAAGGAGAGCATTCTGCCCTGGAAACACAATAGCGAGTAAGAGCGGAAAGGCCGGCTCTGCTGCCTGAGAGCGGTTGGCACTCCACGGGATTGGGAGAAATGCCTTAGTTCCGCGCCGCCTGAGCTGCGGCGGCTTTTTCCTGCGCCAGCAGTTGCGCCAGCACCTTTTCCGGGCACAGGTGGTGTACTTCGCGGAGGTCCAGCTCTTTCTCAGTCTCCACGCACGAGGCAATCGTCATAAAGCAATCGAGGCAGCGCGTGTTGTAGCTGCCATTTTCGTTCTGTGTGCGGCTGTACATGGCGATCCGAGGAAATACCTGACGATCGTAGCCGCACTGCGTATTTTCCCGGCGTGATTCGCGTCACCTATACATGTTTACCGCTGTTCAGCCAGGCGCCGCTCCCGCGCGTGACGCTATCTAGTACGCAGGAGAGCCGGTGTTCTCCCACTGGTTCGGATTACGCCTGAGATGCCAGCATGGATCCTGCCCGCCGTGCGGAAACAGCGCCACCGCGCAGGGAACGTCCGCGGTCCCGAGATAGTCGTACTCCGTCTTTTGCCCCTTCAGCGGGATCACGAGGAACTGGCTCACCGCTACCGTGGAGTGCGGCGAACCGCGCAGCCTGTACACCGTCCAATCGATCGCATAAGCCGCGAGCGAAATCGCCGCGAACGCCACCAGTACGCGCATCGACCAGAGTCCGATCCGCCTCATCATCGTCGTGCTTCTCCTGCAGACTGCTCTCAGGATAGCCGTAATATCCCGCGGTTAAAAACTCAAATCAAAACAATGGACCCGAATACCCCGCAATGCTACCCTGTCCACAACATGCGCAAATTAGTTTTCGTTGCTCTCTTTTTTGGCGCCGCCTTATCGGCACTTGGCCAAGCCGCCGCTCCGCCGCAAGCCTTGCCGAAGGATCCCCACGAAATCCTCGCCATGGCCGCGCCGTACTACGATTTCAACGATCCCTCGCTCAAGCCCTGGCACCTCAAGGCTACCTACCAGCTCTACGACGACCACGGCAAACCCACCGAGCAAGGAACCTTCGAGTATTGGTGGGCTTCGCCAAAGGTTCATCGCAGTAGCTGGACGCGGCCAAGCGCAACCCGAACCGACTGGGAACTTGCTAATGGCTCAAATGCCGACATGACGAGCGGGGACCGCCTGAGCTACTTCGAAGACAGACTCACCTCAGAGCTTCTATCACCGTTGCCGAGCCCTGCTGAACAAGACCCAGAAAAAAACAGGGCTGTTCGCGATGGCATCAAGGTTGACGGCCAAGCTTTGCCCTGTATTTCACTCATCTGGAATTCGTCGAGGGGCCCCATGGGACCGGTTCATTTCCCGACCTATTGTTTTGACCCCGCGCTACCCGTGCTTCGTCTCAGCAATAACCACTCTGGCGCCTTGTCCACTGCATTCAACAAAATCACACGGTTTCAGGGTAAGTTCCTCGCAACCGAAATGTCGGTTTATACCGGATCCCGGGTGCTCTTCTCGGTGAATGTCAACCGCCTCAATGAGATTGGACCCGCTGATCCGAACCTGACCCCATCAAAGGATGCCGAACTCAAGCCTGCGGGGGCCACTGTGAGCAGCGAAGAGGCAAACCAGTTGCTCATCAAGAAGGAGTTTCCTCTCTACCCCCTCGTTGCAAAGGAAAGCAGAATTCAAGGAACGGTGCTAATTGAAGCCGTAATTGGCACAGATGGGAAGATCAAGCAAAAGCGAGTGATTGCGTCGCCTTCGCCGATCCTTTCGGCGTCGAGCCTTGAATGCATCTCGAGCTGGGAGTACAAGCCGTATCTTGTCAACGGAGTTCCAGAAGAATTCGATACCCTCATTTCGGTCGCCTACACCTTAGGCCCATAACACGCTACGCACAAATCAACACGAAGGCCAGCCTTGCGGCTGGCCTTCTTTGTTCTGCAAGCTCGCACCTAGAACTTCACGCTCGCCGCCCGCGGAGAAATCCCGCTCAGCTCCGCCGCCCGCGCCTCGGCATATGCCGCCGCGCCGATCAGCGCCGTGCGGCTCTCCAGAATCACCCGCACCGGCATGTTCACCAGCAACTGGCTCAGCCGTCCCTTGTCGGTGAACGCCTTCATAAATGTTCCGTCCTTCAGCTTCTCCAGAATGCGCGGCGCGATGCCTCCGCCCACGTAGAGCCCGCCCACCGACAGAATCTTCAGCGCCAGGTTCCCCGCCTCAGCCCCGTACGCCGAAACAAACAGGTCAAGCGCCTTCTCGCAGATCTCGCTCCTGGCCTTCAGAGCCAGCTCCGTGATCACCGCATTCGGGTCCTCCTGGGTCATACGCTTGGCCAGCCACGCCGGCTCCTCCAGGCCCCTCACCTCGCGCAGAAACTCGTAACAGTTGGTCAGCCCCTGCCCGCTCACCACGCGCTCGAAGCTGATGCGCCCGTTGTACTTCTGCCGCAGGAACCTCAGCAGGTCGAATTCGTCCTCGTTGCGCGGCGCAAAGTCCGAGTGCCCGCCTTCCGAGGGGTAGGGAACGTAGTCGCGGCCATCCCAAACCAGAAACGCCTCGCCCAGCCCGGTTCCCGCCGAGATCAGCGCCCGGTTGCCCACTTGGCTGGCATCGCCGTCGCTCAGCGTGTAGATCTGCTCCGCGCCGAGCTCCGCGATTCCGTACCCATTCGCCTGCAAGTCATTGATAAGAAAAACGTAATCGATGACCAGATTGTGCGCCAGCTCGCGGCTGTCCAAGGTCCACGGCAGGTTGGTCAGCCGCAGCCGGCCCTCCCGCACAGGACCCGGCACGCCAAAACATGCCGCCGTCACCTTCTCCGTAACCACAAACTCCTTCACGATCTCTTCCAGTCCCGCGTACTCCTTGGCCGGGAACTGCTGATCGCGCGCGTGCTTCAGCATACCGTCGGTAAAGTCAAACAGCTCCAGGTGAACCTTGGTGCCGCCCACATCGCCAGCCAGAATCATTCAGTCCTCTCTAAAATCCCGCAGCCTTGCGCATCCGTCTCGGGCAGCAGCGTCGCCGCCGCCTCATCCAGAAGCAAAGTTAGTATACCGTCCGCAGGCACAATCAACTGGCTGGGCAGCCGCTCCACGTCGCGCGGCCCCTCGAATACCTCGTTCAGAATCAATGCCTTCTCCGCACCGCTCAGCAGGAAGAACACCTGGCTCGCCTGGTTGATCACCGGCCAGGTCAACGTGACCCGCCACATGCCCTTATCGGCCGCATAGTTGGCCGTCGCTAGCCGCTTCGTCTCGTGGAGGGCCTCAGTGCGGGGGAAAAGAGACGCAGTGTGTCCATCCGGCCCCATTCCCAGCGCCACCAGATCGAAGCGCGGCAGTTTCGCCCCCTTCAGCCTGAAGCTGTTCCTCAGCTCCGCCTCGTACCGCGCCGCCGCTTCCTCCGGCTCCAGCTCGCCCTCTATGCGGTGAATCTGCTCTGGCCTAAGCGGCACATGGTCCAGCAACGCTTCGCGCGTCATGCGGTAGTTCGAGTCGGGATGGTCCGGCGGCACGCACCGCTCGTCCACCCAATAGAGATCGAGCTTGTCCCACGGCATCCGTTCCCGCCACGGCTCGCCGTGTTCGGCAAGCGCCGCAAACGCCGCCTTGGGCGTCGATCCACCACTGATCGCAATCCGCGCCCAGCCTTTCGCCGCCACCGCCTGCTCCGCCTGCTCCACAAAAAACCGCGCCGCCCGCGCGGCGAGCGCCGCCGCATCCGGCGCAACGAAATAAATGACTTTGAGGTTGTGAGGCATGGGCGTTCACCTCCGCTACTACATTACATCGGTGGAGTGGCATGGACGGCAACAGGGCCTAGAAGAACTTATCCCCTTCGCCTTTTCTTGGAAGGAAAATTCAACGGAGCGGAGAGCTTCTCGTAGAGGGCAAACAGGAATTCAACGCGCTGGCGATCGCTCTCAAAGGGTTGCGGCCTGTAGCAATGATCGACTGCGCGGTCGAGCGCGGCATGAGCCTTGACCAGTGCAGGCGGCATCGCCAAGGGGTCGTAGAGGTCCGCCAGTGAGGCATCGGGAGACTCCTTTCGAGCGTCCAATACTCCCTGCGCGGCAACTTCAACTACAGACCGCTGCTTCGCGGTTGGCTCTATGGGCCAAGGATAGTTGTTGAACACAAGCGACACCGAGTACCTAAAATCCGATTTAATCCTTCCGCAGACTTGACGCACCCATGCCATATGCATCGAGGACGAGAGCACGCCTAGGTGAAAGAGGCTGGCGTCCGGCAAGCAAAGGCAGCTATCACTGACGATAAACCGAGGCGGGAAATAGCTCAGGGGGATGTATCGGCGTGCCTCGGAGCTGTGGCGGGGAACCAGGACATATCTTGTGGCGGGCTGGCGATCTTCCCCGAACCGCGCGGGGTAACTCGCAAGTTTGTTCGTCGCCTCTCTCTTGCTTGCTTCGCGGTAAGCGCGCACGGCTGTGACACGACGGTGGATCTCTGGGATCGCTCGAATTGCACGAGGCGACGCATCTTTTAGCCAAAGGCACCAGCGCCTCCCTCCCATTAAGATACTCATCGGCGCTCAAAAGCGGTCGCAGAAAGGCACGCGATTCCGGAGCATCCCGGAGCAATTGATTCTTTTCCTCGTCGGAGAGGAGAAAATTGCCGTCGTCATTCGGCATACTTCCAAACCGCATCTCGGGCGCGCTGCTCACCGTGTGGCTGCGCGTTTGCAATGCCCGGTCCTTGCCCTCAATGAGGTAAGGGCTAATATTGCTGGCCTCACTTACCAGCACCCTACCGCCCGCCGACTCATAGTCGTAGATTCGTTTGTTGCTTACTTCAAACGCACCAAACCCTATGATGACAACGTGGACATGCGCCTTGCCGCGAGCCTCGCTCTCCCAGGCGAACGTTCGATGCGCGAAGTGAATCTTTATCCCGAAATGGCGAAATAAAACTGGCCACAGCACGCCCGGCTGCTCCCCCTGGGTAATCGAGTTCGTTGAGACAAACCCCACCGCAATTTTTGTCCCACGAACATATTGGGCAGCGCGCAAATACCAACAGCACACGTAATCTAGAACACCCGTCCCCTTGATGTTCCCAAAGACGAATTGCATGTCCGCCTGCTGCTGTGCGTTCCTGGCCTTCTTGCCGACGAACGGGGGGTTTCCGAGGACGTAGCTGCACCTATCCGGCGCAAGAAGAGTCTTCCACTCCGTCCGTAACGCATTACCGCAGACGACGGTCGGCGACTTCTTCAGGGGTAGCCGCACAAAGTATTGGCCGAATTCCTCTGAGAGCCGAATATTCATCTGGTGGTCCATCAACCACATTGCAACTTCGGCAATGCGCACTGGCCACTCGCCGATCTCTATCCCGTAAAAGGCATCCACGTCGACAAGGGAAAGACGCTGGATGTCGAGTTCCTGAAAGTCCGAGGTAAACAATCCTTTGAGGACATCTACTTCGAGCAGACGTAGCTCGCGATAGGCAATCACAAGGAAGTTGCCGCAGCCGCAAGCTGGGTCAAGAAAACGAAGCTCTGACAGCCTCCCGTGGAACCGTTTGAGATCGGCTTTGCTGCCCTTCGCGCGGTTGAACTCCGCACGGAGCTCGTCAAGGAATAGGGAACGGATTACCTTCAGGATGTCCCGCTCACTTGTGTAATGGGCGCCAATCTGCCGCCGCTCTTTCGTCACCTCCTGGAACAACGAGCCAAAGATCGCCGGGGAAATCCGGGACCAATCGAAATGGGCGCAGCCGAGGAGGGCATTCCGCATATCGGTGTTAAAGTCCGCGAAACCGAGGTTTTCGGCGAAAAGGTCGCCGTTAACATAGGGGAACGCTGCGAGAGTCTCGTCGAGATTAGCTTGGCGGTTTTCATGCGGCGTATTGAGCACGTCAAAGAGGCGCGCGAGATGCAGCCCGAGGTCTGAGCCATCCTTAGCTGTGCGATTGACCAGATAGAGGTGGAATGATTCGCGCTCGAAGATACCGGTGTCCTCCGCGAAAAGACAAAAGAGGATGCGAACAAGGAATCTCTCGAGACGATGCCCAGAGTAGCCGCCCTCACCGAGCGCATCATGAAGCCGCCCCATGATCTTGACGGCCTCGATGTTGATTGGGTCTTGTTCTTCAAACTTGTGCTGCTTATACCCGGGGATAAACGCGAAGGCGTGAATGTATTCGTGCAACTGAGAGAGCGGCAACTCCACAGTATGTACACGCAGGCCTTGGAAGAGTGGTAAATCTAGCTGTTCCTCCGGCTCAAGATCGTGCAAGGCGATACGGGCAAAGTCGGAAACGATGACATAGCGGGGAACCTCATCCATCCGGCCCTGTTGTATAAGGTCTTGGATGTATCGAAATGCCTGTGACTCCGCTTTGCCCAAGTCTTTGCCGCGGCTCTTGTGCTCGACCAGCACAGTTCCGGGCCAGAACAAATCTATGTAGCCATAATCTCCGGAAATTTTCTTTACCGGCTCCTCAAAGGAAGCGACCACGCGCCGGCGCACGCCGAACACTTCAAAAAATTCATTCCAGAAAGTCTGCTTCTCTGCGCGCTCGCTTTTTACCCCGGCCCACTCTTTGGAGAACGCGATAGCGCGGTGGCGTATTTCGTTCCAAGATAACGGCATGGCCGGATAATAGCAGGCAAGGGACCACTCTGAGCGCCCCGAGCACTCAAGGTGCCTGCTTTGTCATTAGGAACTGACGCCAGCAAGGCGGCAGCCCCTCTTCCTACCGTCCCAGATACACGCGGTACTGCTGCTCCAGTACGCCCGCCGCGCGCGCCAGCCCGATCTTCGACACGTTGTACCGGTACAGGTTCTCCACCAGGGTGCTCTCGGCGGTAGCCAGCGCGGCCTGCGCCGTCACTAGCGGAAGGTTGTCGTCCACGCCGGCGTTCACGCGATCGGTTTCGTCGCTCAGCGCGCGCGTGGCCAGATCCACGTTCGACCGCGCCACTTCCACCAGTTGCTGGTTCGCACTCACGTCCAAGAGCGCCGCGCGCACCTGCTCGTCAATACGGCCGCGCAAGTCGTCGAGCTGCGCGTTCACGGCTTGCATCTGCGCCTTTGCCACGTCGCCGTCGCCGCGCAGCTTGGCCTCGCGGAAGATGGGGAGATTCAGCATCCCCATGGCAATGAAGTTGCCGCGCGTGCCCGCCCCGTTCACCGTGCTCGTCCCGTATTGGCTATAGAAGCTCAGCGTCGGCAGGCGCTCGCTGCGATACACCGCGTGCAACGCCTTGTACTCCATCGCCTGATTCTCGAGATTCTGGTAGTCCTGCCGGTCTTTGTACGCCAGCGCGCGCACCTCTTCCGGTGTTTGCGCCGCAAGCTCGCTGTATGGCGCCGGATCGGTCAAATCGACCGCCTGTCCCGGATCGACGCCGATCTCGCGCTTGAGCAGAATCAGGTCCTTCGCCTGCTGGTTCTGGGCCGCGATCAGAGCCTCCTGCTGCGCCTCCAGTTCGACGCGCGCCCGCAACTCGTCCAGGTTTGCAGCCGTCCCCGCCTGGCGTGCCGCGTGCGCGTGCTCCTCGAGCACCTGCGCCTGCGCCACCAGCGCCTTGGCGTTCTCCACTTCGCTCTCGTCCGCAACCGCGCGCAGATACGCCGTGGCCACCTGCTGCACCACCTCGCCGCGCGCACTCATCTTCGCGAAATACGAGGACCGCTCCGCCGCGCCCACCGCCTTCCAGCCCTGGATCACCGGACCGGAAAACAGGATCTGGCTGTAGTGGAGCTGCCCCTCGGTCAGGTCGTCGCGCGTGATCAGCGAGAGCCCCACCGGCACCTTGCCCCCGGGAAAAAACGGAGCAAACTCCCCGATAACCTTCGGGCTGAATCCCAGTGCCGCCAGGTCGTGCATGTAGTACCCGGTGTCGCCGGTCAGCGTGATGGCGGGCAGAAATAACTGCATTGCCTCGTTCTTTTCGCCCTGTAATACCTTCTGCGCGTTCTCCGCCTCTTTCAGCCCGAGATTGTTCTTGAGGCCCCGCTCGACGGCACCGTCCAGCGACAGCTTCAGCGGCTCGCCGGTCACCGGCTGGGCGGTTACGCTGCCCCAAAAAGGATTGGCTGCCGATGTTGGATTTTGCGCATGCGCCGACATGCCGGAGAGAACCCCCAGCGCAGCGCCGCACAAAATGAGGAAGACGAAAAGCTCCGGCGCGGCCCGCCGGAAAACAAAATGATAGCCTGGCTTCACTTCCATTATTTTCTCAGATGAGCCGCGGGACGCAGGGATTCACCCGCCCATAAACATGCCGCCGTTCACGTCCAGTACGTGCCCGGTGATATACGACGCTGCGTCCGAAGCCAGGAACTTCACTGCCTGCGCCACGTCTTTGGGCGTTCCTCGCCGGCCCAGCGGAACCGTCGCCAGCATGGCCTTCGTCACATCTTCGGAGAGCACCGCCGTCATCGGCGTCTCAATGTACCCAGGCGCTACCGCATTTACGGTAATGTTCCGCGAGGCCACTTCGCGCGCCAGCGACCGCGTAAACCCGATCAACCCCGCCTTCGACGCCGCGTAGTTCACCTGTCCGGCCTGTCCGGCGCGGCCCACTACGCTGGCGATGTTCACGATGCGTCCCCAGCGGTTTTTGAGCATCGGGCTAAGCAGCGCCTGCGTCAGCAGAAACGCCCCGGTCAGGTTGATGCTCAGCACCAGGTCCCAGTCCGCGCGCTTCATGCGCAACGTCAGGTTGTCGCGCGTGATCCCGGCGTTGTTCACCAGGATCTCCACCTTCCCTAACTTCTCCAAAATCGCCTTGGCCCCGGCTTCGATCGACTCCTGGCTCGACACGTTCATGGTGAACGCCGCCGCCTCTATCCCCTGAGCTTTCAGTTCTCCCACTGTTTCGGCGAGCTTGGCCTCATTCACGTCTGCAAGCACCAGCACCGCGCCGGCAGCAGCCAACTCCTCGGCAATCGCGCGCCCGATCCCCTGTGCCGCACCGGTGACGAGCGCGATTCTTCCCTGCAAATCTCCCATCTTTCCCTTGACCTCTCTGCACGCTCTTTGTCGCGAGCCGCGCCTTTCCACGCCCGATTATAAACGGGCCGCGCAGGCGCCTAATTTCGATGTTACTGGGATTCCCGGCAAATGCTCGGAGCCAACAGCGGGTAACTCACGCGCAACTCACCACACAAGCAAGCAGCTCCGGCCAAGGAGCAGGAAGCTAGAAGCTGACCCCCGATCCCTAACCCCAGCAATTCTCAGGTTGGCGTGGCCGCCACCGTCACCGGCCGGCCGGCGAGCGCCGGGCGCAACAGTTCCGCAGGCCACACATACACCGCCAGCCGCCGCGAGTAGTGCAGCACCGGCTCCACGCCGGGCAACTCCAGACCCACAGCTGCGGCCAAATCGTTGCGTTCGATCTCTGCCTCCGCTTCTTCCAGGGGCCACGAAACATGATGCAGATTCGCACGGATCGGCTGTCCCGCCCGGTTGGCGCTGAAAACGCAGGGCCGCTCCGTAAAGAAGTACTCCAGCGTGCCCGGCCGCACCTCCGCAGTTTTTCGCGTCGGTCCCAGTCCCCGGTAGCGCGCCTTGAAGATCACCTGCCGCCGCGCAAACCGCCTGCGGCTGTAGAACGCGAACTCCCGCTCCGATCGCGGCTCCTGGCGCATCTCCGCCAGGTGGTACGGCAGGTGATACAACACCCGCGCCGCCGCCACGACAAGCAAACTACTCGAATCCACCGAGAAACAGTAAAACCCCGGCGTCCCTGTCATCCGGTCGCGGACATACGTCCTCAGGTTCAGGTCGGGAATGTTGCGCCGGCCCGGAATCGATGGCGCCCCGCGGAGCTTCACGCGGTCCAGCCAGAACGGCACCGCGCCCAGCCATGCCGACCCTTGAAAGGTATCTGCTTCCAACCACTCCGGCAGCAGCGCCTCAATCCGCCCCGCCGCAATCGGCCAATGCGCAAATAGCAAATCGTTCCAGCGCTGGGTCACTGCCCAGCGGCCTGCCGGCAAAGGCCGCGGCTTGTGCGACGACCGCACCAAATACTCCCGCATGGCTGCTCCTGCGCCCCCGGGATTCCGCTCTGCCGGCGGTTCTCCTCTGGGGGCCTTCCCGTCGAGTCAACCTACCTTCGCGCCGCCATCCCAATAGTGTGAACAGGCCCTAGCTACATTATGAGCCTAAAACGGCCCCGCGGGAATGTAACAATGTGTCACGGCAACGCGCCGCGTCGCCGCCCTGACGCTTCGCCGGCCTCATGCCGTATTCTGTCCGCGAGAGCTTTCTTATGTTCAACGAACCTCCCCTCCCTCCCTCCGCCCGGAACCAAACGGAAGTCATCGCCGTCCATGGCGCCGACCCCGAGGTCCTCGCCTTCGCCATGGCCAAGTACTCCCGCTCCGCGCTCTCCATGCGCGACTCGCTGGCCGAAATCAGCACCCAGCGCGCCGAGCAGTTCCTCAACACCTTCTACTTCCAGTACGGGCACCGTTCCATTGCCGATCTTGCCCACATCGCCTTCGCCGTCGAGCGCCTAAGCCTTCTTGCCGCTATCGTCCTCGTCGACGAAACCCGTTGGGACGGCCAGGAGCGCTCCACCCGCTACCAGAACTTCCTCGAGTCCGGATGGTACTTCCCCGACTTTGCCTCCGACGCCGTTTCCGCCCAGCTCTACGCCGAAACCATCGGCAAGCTCTTTACTGCGTACCAGCGCACCAGCGCCGCCGTCCTCGATCTGCTCCACCGCCGCGTCCCGCGCCCCGAAAATATCAAGCCCGAGGCCTACGAGCGCACCCTCCGCGCGCGCGCCTTCGATGTCGCCCGCTACCTGCTTCCCCTGGCCACCAATACCTCTCTCGGCCAGATTGTCAGCGCCCGCACCCTCGAAACCCAGGTCTCGCGCCTGCTCTCCCACCCCGCAGCCGAAGTCCGTCTGCTCGGGGAAAAGCTCCGCGAAGCCGCCACCGGCCCGGCCTGGAACCTCAACGCCCGCGCCGCCCAGGCCTTCGTTGAAAAACTCGCCCTGCTCTGCGACGATTCCGACCCCACCCTCGCCGCCGAAGCCGCCGCGCTCTTCACGCGCGAGGTACACGCCGCGCCCACCCTCGTCAAATACGCCCAGTCCAGCGCGTACCTGATCCAGACCCAGGCCGATCTCGCCCAGGCCGCCGCCGAGATCCTCAAGAACACTCCCCCCGCCGCGGCCCCGCTGGTCAACCTCGTCGAGCGCACTGAGACCCTCGAAGTGGAGATTGCCGCCACCCTCCTCTACTCTGCCAGCCACCACCCCTACCGCCAGATCCGCGACTTCCTTGCCGCCCTTCCCGCCGCCCGCATCGCCGAAATCAACGAGCTCGGCCTCCGCCACCGCGGCCTCCACGACGAAATCCTACGCGCCTTCCAGGCCGGCGCCGCTCTCCGCTTCGACCTCCTCATGGACATTGGCGGCTTCCGCGACCTGCACCGCCATCGCCGCTGCACCCAGATCATCCAGGGCTTCACGGCGCAGCACGGCTACGAAACCCCCGGCTCCGGCGACCTGCCCTCCGGCGCTGAAATCCTTGCCGACGCGGGCGTCCTCGCCGATTACTGCGCCACCATCGAATCCGCTCACAAAGCCTCTGCCCAGATCGCCGCGTCGCCGCGGCGGCCGCCCGAGGCTGTCCAGTCCGCCGCCTACTTGTACCCGCTCGCCACGCGCATCCGCGCTATCTTCAAAATGGACTTCGCCGAAGCTCAGTACATCACCGAACTCCGCAGCGCCCCCGCCGGTCACTTCAGCTACCGCCGCGTCGCCTGGGAGATGTTCCTGAAGCTCCAGCGCCAGCACCCGTCGTTGGCCCGCCACATCCGCGTCACCGACTTCACCCAGCCCATCGACATCTTCCAGCGGTAAGAGCGCCAGCAGCCCAAACTGTTCAGACAGATGTGCGCGAAGAAGCATATCTTCGTGCTGGAGCAGGCGCAATCCAGCGGGCATTGAATGCGGCCATGTGACTGCGGGCACAAGGTCAAAACTATCCGGACTGTAGACTTTCCTCAGCTTCATGCGCCGCATCGTTTCGATCGCGTTGCTGGCGGTCTTCAGCTGGCAGTTTGCCGCGCCGGCCTTCAGCCCGGACGCCGAGGCCAATCTGCCGCCCTGCTGCCGGCGGCATGGCAAGCATCATTGCATGATGAGCCGGATGGTCCGGCAGGAGAGCGGGCATCCGGCGTTTACGAGGGTGACCGAGAAGTGCCCGTATGGGCCGGCATCCGTAACCGCCGCGCACACTTCCGCTTACCAGCCGCGCGCCGATAGTTCGTTCTACACCGGTTCCGGCAGCCAGTCAGCCGTTGCTCCGCCAACCGCCCCGTTTGCAGTGAACACCTTCCTTCGCGGCCACCAAAAACGCGGCCCTCCTTTTCTCCTCGCCTGACCACTTCCAGTTCCACACGCTGACGAGCGGCACTCGTTCCGCAGTGTTGCCGCGTGCCATTCAACCAAGAGGAGAAATCGTGAAGGCCAAACTTCCGCTGGTCCTGCTGGCAGTCGTCTGCCTGGGATGGCCGCTATATTCCATCTGTGCGCAGGAGGCGCCTGGCGCTAAATCGAGCGCCGGAACCGGCAGCCTCGCCGGAACGGTCAAAGACCCCACCGGGGCGATGGTAGGCGGAGCCGCAATTCAGGCACGGAACGCATCCTCTCAGGCGGAATGGTCGGTGACCTCCAGCCGGGAAGGCCGTTTCGTCTTCGACGCGCTTCCCGCGGGCCAGTATCAGATCACCGTCATTGTCCCCGGTTTTGAAATGGCGATCCTGCGCGGCGTAGTTGTCGCCGCGGGCCGCGAGACGACGGTCGAGATTTCCCTGCGCATTGGCCCGGTGAAAACCGAGATCGAAGTGAACGCACCGGACACGAGCGGCGCAATCGTGCGCAAGGTCGGGAGAAACTGAGCGCGCCGGAGCGCGCAGCGCAGCCGATCTTCTCGACGGCACACCGGGCGTGAGTCTGCGCGAAGATGGCCAGCTTGCCTCCGCTCCTTTCCTGCACGGCCTGGGCGACGAACGCGCCAAACTCGTCGTGGATGGCATGACCGTCTCCTCGGCCTGCGCCAACCACATGAACCCTCCGCTCTCGTATGTTTCGCCCGCGCAGGTGGCGCATGTAACCGTAATGGCCGGCATCACACCCGTGAGCGTGGGCGGCGACAGCCTTGGAGGAACGGTGATTGTCGATTCCCCCGATCCCGTCTTTGCCGCTCCCGGCCAGCGCCTGCATCAGGAAGGCAGCTCCTCGGGCTTCTATCGCAGCAACGGTGAAAACTATGGCGGCTCGCTCTCCGGGTGGATCGGCGGGCGCAGCCTGGCCATCGGCTACAACGGCTGGTGGGCTACCGGCGGCGATTATACCGACGGCAGCGGCCACAAAGTCACCTCCACTTACGCACAGACCACGGATCACACCGTCACACTGGCGGCGCAGGGCGCGGGCAATCTTTTCGTCCTCCAAGCCGGCCTGCATCACACGCCTTACGAGGGCTTCGTGAACGCGCAGATGGATCTGGTGCGCAACTTTGCCGAGTCGCTTAACCTGCATTACCGCCGCTCGCTCGGGCCTGCGGCGTTGGATGCCCGCGTCTTCTGGCAAAACACCTGGCACGACATGAACATCGGCCACGACAAGCAAACCTTCCCCATGCCCATGTGGATGCCCATGCACACGCATGGCCGCGATCTGGGCTATTCCATCCAGTGGGAGCTGCCCCTCGGCGCGCGCCACACCCTGCGCGTGGGCAACGAGATGCACCGCTTTGTTCTCGACGACATCTGGCCCGCGGTGGCGGGTACTGCGCCTTACATGGGTCCCAACACCTTCGTGAGCATCGACCATGGACGCCGCCTGCGCGTGGGCACGTTTGTTGAAGCGGCCAGCAAGTGGAATCCGCAATGGTCCACGCTCGTGGGCGCGCGCAACGATACGGTGTGGACCAACGCCGGCGCGGTGCAGGGTTACTCCGATCTGTATGCCGCCGACGCCAGCGCCTTCAATGCCGCCAACCGCGCGCACACCGACCCGGATTTCGATCTGACCGCCATGGCGCGCTACCAACGCGGCCCGGCAAGCGCCTTCGAATTCGGCTACGCGCGCAAGAGCCGCGCTCCCAACCTCTACGAGCGCTACGCCTGGTCTACCAACATGATGGCCAGCGGCATGATCGGCTGGTTCGGCGACGGCAACTACTACGTCGGCAACATCGCCCTCCGGCCGGAGACCGCCAACACCGTGAGCGGAACGGCAAGCTGGCATGAGGCAACGCACGGCGAGTGGGAATTGAAGGCCACGCCCTACCTCACTCTCATCCGGAACTTCGTGGATGTGGATACGTTGACGACCACGACGTACGGCATGAGCACCTTTGCCCAATTGCAGTTCGCCAACCACAGCGCGCGCATCGCCGGCGCCGATCTTTCCGGCAGCGGCGCGTTGTGGAAGAGCGACAGCCTGGGCGTAGGCCGTCTCAGCGGCGTGGGCGGATGGCTGCACGGCGAGCGCACCGATAGCAACACGCCTCTCTACCAGATGATGCCGGTGCACGAGCGCGTCGCGCTGGATGAGGAGATGAAAGGCCTCACGGCGGGCGTGGGCGTGGAAGCCGTCAACCGCAAGCGCCATCTCGATCCCCGCCGTTACGAGCAGGCCACGCCCGGATACGCGCTCTTCAATGTCCACGCCAGTTACCGGCGCGGAGCCTTTGCCGCCGGCGCGCAGGCCGGGAATCTCTTCAATCGCGCCTACGAGCTGCCTTTGGGAGGCGTGAATTTCGACGACTTCATGGCCGGAATGTGGATGGGCCAGATCAAGCCGCTCACCGGCCATGGCCGCACGGCTTCCTTCAGTTTGACGGCGCGGTTTTGAAAGGGCGAGACCGCTGCGCCGAAGCACCCTCGGGCTGGACTGGATTGGGCTGGGCCGGGGAGCATCGCGCCGTGCCGTGCTGCGTCCCGCGCTCAAGCGCTGCCGCTCGCTCCACAGTTTCACAGTTCCGTTTTTAATCCTTCGGTGCTGTGCGAAAATCATTCTTTGCACACGCCATCCAACTTCCGTCTGCTCGTGGTTCGTTTGGGCGCCATGGGCGATATTCTGCACGCGCTGCCCGCGGTCACGGCGCTGCGCCAAGCCCATCCTGATTGGACCATCGGCTGGGTTGTGGAACCGCGCTGGCAACCGCTGTTAAAAGCCGGGAACAGGGATCAGGGATCGGGGATCAGAGAAGACCGCGGAAGCGAAATGCCGGTGGTTGACCGGTTGCACTTCGCCGCCAGCCGCGAGTGGAAACGCCATCCGCTGAACGCCAGAACCGTGGCCGGAATCCTGGCTCTGCGCCACGAGCTCCGCGCGGCAAACTACAACGCCGTCCTCGACCTCCAGGGCGCGATCCGCTCCGCTGTCATCGGCCGCATGAGCGGCTGCCCGCGCCGCATCGGCGAGGCTGCGCCGCGCGAGTGGCCCGCACACTGGCTCTTCACGGAGCGCGTTGCCACGCACGGCGCGCATGTGATCGAGCAGGACGTGGAACTCGCGTCGTCCGTCGCCGGCGATGCGCTCGCTGCTGCCCACCCGTTGCTCCCCGTGGACCCCGAAGCAGAAACCTGGTGCGCAGCCTGGCTTGCCGCAACCTTCCCCGGCGATGTCCGGCCCATCGTTCTCATCGCTCCCGGCGCCGGATGGGGCGCCAAGCGCTGGCCGCCCAAACGCTACGCCGCCGTGGCGCTGGGGATCGCAGAGCGCGGCCTGCGTGTCCTGGTGAACGCCGGCCCCGGCGAAG
Organism: uncultured Acidobacteriaceae bacterium; assembly: GCA_963808805.1. Classification (GTDB taxonomy): domain Bacteria; phylum Acidobacteriota; class Terriglobia; order Terriglobales; family Acidobacteriaceae; genus Telmatobacter. The sequence goes on from CAWEGN010000001.1 coordinate 644,582, forward strand.
AGGCGCTCGCCGAAGCGATCGCCGCCAGCGGCGCCGCGGTTCCCGTGACCGCGACGCTCCCGGAGTTGATTGCGCTCACCCGCCGCATCGCCTTGTGCATCGGCGGAGACACAGGCCCGCTGCATCTGGCCTGCGCGCTCGGACGGCCCGTCGTCGGCATCTACGGTCCCACCGATCCCAGCCGCAACGGCCCTTACGGCGCCCGCGCCCGGGTTTTACGCAGCCCCGATAGCCGCCGCGACCACTCCCGCCGCGCTGCCCCCGACCCCGGCCTGCTCACCATCGCGCCGGACGACGTGCTTCGCGCCGCCGACGAACTGCTCGCCGAGGAGAGTGCCCGATGACCCCGCAGACTAGCCACAACACTCCTCCAAAGGCTGGAGCCGCGGAGCGGTGGCAGAGAGCCGCCCGCCGCATTCGCGTGCCGCTGGGCTTTCTCGCCGCGGCCATCTATCTGGTTGAGGCAGCACGGCGCGCTCCGCACTTTGCCGCGATCGCGTGGAGCCTGGCGCTGGTTCTGCCCGGACTGGCCCTGCGCGCCGCCGCAGCCGGCACGGTGAAAAAGAATCGCGAGCTCACCGTCACCGGGCCCTATGCCTATACCCGCAACCCGCTCTATCTTGGATCCGCTCTGATCGCATCCGGCTTTGCGCTGGCGCTACTCAGTTGGCCGGTAGCGGTGCTGCTGGCCGCCGGATTTGCCGCAATCTACGTCCCTGTCATCGCCTCGGAGGAGAAATTCCTGCGCGCAACGTTCCCCGAGTTCGACAGCTACTGCCGTCAGACGCCTCGCTTCCTCCCCCGCCTGACCCCGGCCCGATACCACGAGGAGAAAGGCGGCGCGCCCCGCAGCGGATTCTCTTTCGGCCTCTATCTCAAGCATCGCGAGTACAATGCATTACTAGGAGCCGCACTACTCTACCTGAGCCTGCTTTATTTGAGCCCGGTGCTGGAAACCGTCCTGCGCCTGGCCCGGTGAGCGCTTTTCGTATCCATGAAGTCAAACCAACAGGATCAGGACGACCCATAAGGAGCCGTGCCGAACATTGAAGACACGCGCCAACGCAGCTAGTTTTCTTTTGCGCTCTGTTTTTTGCGGGCGCCTCGCACGGCCAGCAGGAGGCTACCCTCTCGCCGCCGCGCCCCGGTTACAGCTTTCCGCAGAGGCAAACCCTCACCTATTCCGTCGATTGGCGTGTCTTTCCCGCCGGCACGGCCGTCGTCCATTTTGAGGCGGCGGGCGACCGCGAGCGCATCCTGGCCTCCGCCTATACCGGCGGCGCCATCAACCTTCTTTTTCACGTCGCGGATAACTTTCAGTCGGACTTCGACCGCGCCAAAGGATGCTCCTACGATTTCGACAAGCAGACGGTGGAGGGCCGCCGCCAGATCAATTCCACTCTCCACCTTGACTACGCCAACTCCAAATCCACCCTCGACGAGAAGAACATGGTCAATGGCCAGACCAAGCACATGGAATCGCCGGTGCACGGCTGCCTGACCGATCTGTTGACTGGGGTGTTTTATGCGTCGTCGCAGCCGCTGGTTGTGGGGCATAACTTCGTCATCCCTGTGGTCAACTCAGCGCGCACGGTCCTGGTCACCATGAAGGTGGAAGGCCGCGAAGAAATCAAGACAAGCCTCGGCGCCTTCAAGACGATTCGCGTGCAACCCACAGCCGACGCCGGCGTAGTGAAGAACCGCGGGAACATCTGGATCTGGTACACCGACGACGATCGCCATCTGCCCGTGCAGATGCGCGCGCGGCTGTTCTGGGGCACGATTACGTTCCGGCTGATTGGCAACGAGTACAAGTGAGCTGAAGGCAGTTCTTAGTTCGCAGTTCTTAGTCCGCGGTCCTGCGTGCCCGCATCGCCCTGAAAACTCCTCACCGTGAACTTCGAACTGCGCACTATGAGCTGACTACTGAAAACTGACAACTGTCTTTCAGGTGTACACTTTTTCTTCGCGCGGAGGAGTTGTTCGCGCCGTGCGGTGAGGAATTCCATGCGCAGACCTTCTTTTGCACTGGTTCTTGCTTTTGCCTTCGTCCTTCCGGCGCTTTCGGCCGCGCAGTCCGCTCAATCCGCTCAGCCGGGGCAATCCGCGCAGCCGAAGCGCCCCATGACCTTCGAGGACATGATGCAGATGAAGCGCCTGGGCGAGACAGCCGTTTCGCCGGACGGCAAATGGCTGGCGTACAGCGTGACCACGGTGAACCTGGCCCAGAACACGATGACGCCAGAGCTGTGGTTGCAGGCGATCGCGGGCCCCTCGTCCGAGAATTCGGTACCGATGAAGCTGGCCGTGGGCCAGCCCGGAGACGGCGGGCTACAGTTTGCGCTGGACGGCAAGCGGATTCTGTTTTTGAGCGACCGCGAGGGCGGGCAGCAGGTGTGGATCGCGGACTTCGATGCGGCGACGGGAGCGGCGAGCAATGCGAGGAAGCTGACGGCGATTACGACCGGGGCCGACAACGCGAAGTGGTCGCCGGACGGGAAGTCGATCGTGTTCACTTCGGCGGTGTATCCGGACTGTCCGGCGATTTCGATAGCGGATTTTGCGACGGGCAACGCGTGCAATTCGGATCGCGACAAGGCGCTGGCGGCGAGCAAGGTGAAGGCACAGATCTGGACGCATCTTTTGTATCGCCACTGGGACCACTACACGGGAGACAAGAGGTCTCACTTGTTTCTGGTTTCGGTCGAGACGGGCGCGGTGCGGGACCTGACGCCGAACGATCCACGCAACGTTCCGCCTGATTATCCCTCGGTGGAACAGGGCTGTGGTTGCGACTTCTCTCCCGACTCGAAGGAACTCGCGTTTACGGAGAATTTCGATCCCGTGCCGGCAGTCTCGACACACGCCGACATCTTTACGTTGGATTTGAGCGATCCAGCGGCGAAGCCGGTGAAGGTTTCCACTTCGGCCGGCGGCAACTTCTCGCCGGCGTACTCGCCGGACGGTAAGTATCTGGCATGGCGGAGTCAGGCGCGGAATGGGTATGAGAGCGACAAGTTCAGGCTGGTGGTGTACGAGCGAGTCAGCAAGTCAGCGAGTCTGCAGGCCAGCGAGTCAGCACTACGGGATTTAATGCCGAGGTTTGATCGGTGGGTCGAGGAGTTTGCATGGAGTCTCGGTTCTCACGGTCTTTACTTCACCAGTAGCAACCACGGTGAGGTCAATGTATACGAGGTTGGTTTGAAGGCCGGGACGCCGACGCTTGTGGCGCGTGGAGGTACATTCAGTGATCTCAAGCTGATCCCTTTCAAGTTGAACCGCCCAACCGTCGAAATCCCGGAAGGGATTCTCGCTTCCATGATGAGTGTCGATCAGCCGCCAGAGGTTGTTGCGGTCAACATCAACGACACCAATCACCCAGCGGAAGAACAGCCGGAAATCATGCAGACAGACTCGATGATTTTCCCGATCACGCATCTGAATGACGTTTTGCTGTCACAGTTCGACCTCCCCGAACAGCCATGCCGCGCAATTTGTTCGCCGTCTGGTACTGAGGGAGCCGTTAGTACCGTTCATGGCCGTCCTCGTATGGAGTCGTTCTGGTTCACGGCAAAGGATGGGACGAAGCTGGAAGGGTTTCTGATCCGGCCGCCGGGGTTCGATGCGGCGAAGAAGTATCCGGTGAAGTTTCTGATTCACGGTGGGCCGCAGGGCGCGTGGGGCGACGACTGGAGCTATCGGTGGAATGCGGAGCTGTTTGCGGCGAACGGATATGTCGTCGTCATGATCAATCCGCGCGGGTCGACGGGTTATGGGCAGGCGATTGTGGAAGCCGTAAGTGGCGACTGGGGCGGCAAGCCTTTTACCGATTTGATGACCGGCCTCGACTACGCGGAGCAGCACTACCCGTTCATCGACAAGACGCGCGAGTGCGCGCTGGGCGCGAGTTACGGCGGCTACGTGGCGAACTGGGTTCTGGGGCACACGGACCGGTTCAAGTGCATCGTGAGCCATGACGGCATGTTCAACGCGGAGTCGGCGTTTGGAACGACCGAAGAGGACTGGTTCAACATATGGGAGTTTAAGGGGCATCCGTGGGATTATTATGGCAAACCAGATGATCAAAACCCGTTCCGCAAGTGGTCACCGTCGCTCTCGGCAAAAAACTTCAAGACACCGACGCTGGTGATTCACGGGCAGCTCGATTACCGGCTCGACCTGAGCGAGGGATTGCAACTGTTCGACACGCTGCAGATGCTGGGCGTGCCGAGCAAGATGCTGTACTTTCCGGATGAAGGCCACTGGGTGCTGAAGCCGCAGAATTCCGAGCTGTGGTACAAGACGGTGAACGACTGGGTGGATGAGTGGACGAAGAGCAGCCACTAGCCGCTAGCTTCTAGCTGCTAGCTCGTCTGCCTGTATATCAAATAGCCTCATGCTCAGCGCGATCAGCTAGAGGCTAGAAGCTAGGAGCTAGAAGCTCGTGTTGAGGAGCAAATCTCGTAAGCCCCGCACCTTCCTCGATGAAGCCGCCCTGTACGACTACGCCGTGAAGGCCCTGGGGCGGCAGATGCGCACGGAGGCGGAGCTGCGGCGGCTGATGAGCGCGCGTGCCGAGCCGGGCGAGCGCGGCGAGGCTGCGGTCAAGATTGTTTTGGCGCGGCTGAAGGATCACGGCTATCTCAACGACCGGGCATTTGCGGAAACCTACGCGCGGCTGCGCCAGGAGAACGAGAAGCTGGGCGCGCGGAGGGTACGACAGGACCTGCAGCAGAAGGGAATCCGGCCGGAGCTGATCAACGAGACGGTTGCGGCTCGATACGGCGGCACGAACGAGGAGGCGCTGGCGCGGGAGCACCTGGAGCGGAAGCGGATCGGGAAGCCGACGAACGAGAAGGAGACGGCGCGGGTGGTGCGGCGGCTGGCGGCGGCGGGCTTTTCGACGGGGACGATCTACAAGGTGCTGCGGCAGTGGGACGTGCCGGATGAGGAGCTGGCGGCGCTGGACCGGTTAGAGGATGAGGCGCACGAAGAATGAGAGGTCGCCGCCTGTGCCGGAAATCGCGAAGAATCGGCTCAAAAAGGGTCATTTTGGTGCACAAAATCGAACAAATTTGACCGCGGTTTTGAGGACGATTTGCTGATTCGAATAGAGTTAAGTGGCATTTTTGCGTTTTTGGCACCCAGAAAAATTTCCTTTCTTTATTTTCCGCCCACCAGAAGGCGGCCAGTCTGCGAGTCAGCAGTTTGCCTACCTAAGACAAGTGTAGCGATCTCAAGGAAATGATCTGCAAAGTTGGCGGAGAATTTTCGGAGTGTTTTCAGCGGATTGCAGGGAGCAGGCGGGGTTGGGTCTTGACATAAATACAGGGAACAGGGAGGGGACGATCGATGGATTCTTTCGCCCGCTGACGCGGGCTGGCGGGTTTCGTCGCGGGCTCGTCCCCAGGCTTGCGCCTGGGGCTACCATCTTGCGCCCGCTGACGCGGGCTTGGGACTGCGCGGACCGTTACACTGAAAGAGCCATGCAAATCCGCAAGGGGAACGAGATACGCGAGCTGTTTTTGAAGTTTTTTGAGACGAAGGGGCACCGGAGGGTGCACTCGTCGTCGCTGGTGCCTGCCAACGATCCCACGCTGCTGTTTACCAACGCGGGGATGAACCAATTCAAGGACCTTTTTCTGGGGGCGGAGAAGCGCGATTACACGCGGGCGACGACCTCGCAGAAGTGCGTGCGGGCCGGGGGCAAGCACAACGACCTCGAAAATGTGGGCTTTACGCGGCGGCATCATACGTTCTTCGAGATGCTGGGGAATTTCTCGTTCGGCGACTACTTCAAGCGCGATGCGATCCGGTTTGCGTGGGAGCTGGTGACGAGCGAGGAGTGGTTCGGGATTGCGAAGGACCGGCTATACGTGACGATTTTTGAGGGCACGGCGGAGGTTCCGCGGGACGATGAGGCGGAAAAGTACTGGCTGGAAGTGGGCGTGCCCAAGGAGCGGATCGGCGAGAACGGGTTGAAGGACAACTTCTGGCAGATGGGCGAGACGGGGCCGTGCGGGCCGTGCTCGGAGATCTTCTACGACATGGGAATCGAGGCCGCGGAGACGACCGGGCCCGATGGATCGAAAATCGACTTGCCTTTTGGCCAGGACGAGGCGCGGTACGTCGAGATCTGGAATTTAGTTTTCATGCAATTCGATCGTTCCGCGCGCTCCGCGGACGCAGGTTCTGGAGGAGCGACGGTGGCCTACCAAGCTGGCTCCGCTGCCGAAGCCGTCGATTGACACGGGGATGGGGCTGGAGCGCGTGGCGGCGGTAGTGCAGGGGAAGGTGAGCAACTTTGAGACGGATCTGTTTACGCCGCTGATAGAGAAGGCAGCGGAGCTGACGGTAACTTCAATCGAACGATCTTCGTACGCGAGGCGCATGGGGCTTCCGACAATACGTGACTGCAAACGACGTTCGAATGACGGGAACTCGCGAGCTGGTGAACTGCATCGTTGCGGATCATTGCGGACCATGCGCGGGCGGCGACGTTTCTAATTTCGGACGGAGTGTTGCCGTCGAATGAGGGGCGCGGGTACGTGCTGCGGAAGATTTTGCGGCGGGCGATCCGGCATGGGCGGCTGCTGGGGCAGGAGAAGCCGTTTCTGTTCGAGATGGTGTTTGCGGTGCGCGATCTGATGCAGGAGGCTTATCCGGAGTTAGTGGATTCGGCTGCGCGCGTGGCGAAGGTGGTGGAGGCGGAGGAGAGGCAGTTTGACGGAGTGCTCGAAGATCGGAGCCAGAGAGCTTGAACAAGAACTGAATGAAGGCTCCGGGGCGGCTCGAAGAAGCATCGAACAGATCTGATCGAGGGTGCCGAAACGAGTGGGTCGACGAATGGACCGCGGAATGGCAGCGGCGTTAACTGCATTGAAATGGATGTGGTCTGCCGTCCAAGCAGATGAAGACCCGCTCATTTTTGCTGCTCGAGAATGTCCGGACTCGATTCGGCTACTGGGCAAGGACGCCTTCCACCTTTACGAAACCTTCGGACTGCCGCTTGACTTTATGGTGGATGCGGCGCGGGATGCGGGAATTGCGTTTGATATGGAGGGATTTGAAGCCGCTCGCGCGGAGGAGCAGGCGCGGGCGCGGGCATCGTGGAAGGGCGGGAGCCAAAAGACGGCCAGCCCGGCGTTTCGCGATTTGCCGAAGACGGTGTTCGAGGGATACCGGCAGACGAACTCGACCCACTGCGAAGTGCTGGCCATTGTGAAGGGCGGCGTAGGCGTTCCGGCGGCAAAGGCGGGCGACGAGGTTGAGGTCGTGCTGGACCACACCAGCTTTTACGGCGACTCGGGCGGGCAGGTGGGGGATACGGGAGTTTTTCTGACGGTGGATGGGAATTCTACCGTTGCCGAAATTGTTGGCTGCGTGCTGCCGGTGCAGGGCGTGCGGGCGCACAAGGCGATCCTGAAGCAGCCGATCTGGCGGTGGGCGATCGCGTGAATACGGTGGTGGATGGAAGCAGGCGCGATGCGATCAAGCGCAACCATACGGGAACGCATCTGCTGCACGCGGCGCTGCGGCAGGTTCTGGGGACGCATGTGAAGCAGGCGGGGTCGGCGGTGCATCCCGACCGGCTGCGCTTCGATTTCTCGCACTTTGCGCAGGTGGCGGACGAGGAGTTGCAGGAGATTGAGGACATTGTGAACCGCGAGGTGCTGGCCAACGCGAAGGTCGAGACGCTGGAAGACGTGCCCATCGACGTGGCCGTGAACGAGTACCACGCGATGGCGCTGTTCGGAGAGAAGTATGGGGACAAGGTGCGGGTGGTGAAGCTGTCGGACGGATTCTCGACGGAGCTGTGCGGCGGAACGCACACGGGCGCGACGGGCGAGATCGGGTTGATGAAGCTGACGAGCGAGGAATCGGTGTCGAGCGGTGTGCGGCGGATCGAGGCGATCAGCGGGATGGGGTCGCTGGACACGTTCCGGCGGGACTTTGAGCTGGCGCAGTTTGCTGCCTCCATCGTCTCCGCGGACGGCAATCTCGCGGATGGGTTGCGAGGCAAGCTGGCGGCGCAGGACGACGAGCTGAAGCGGCTCAGGCGCGAACTGGAAGAGGTGCGGATGAAGTCGGCGGCCGGAGGACTGGACGAGGCGGCGGCGCGCGCAGTGGAGGTTGGCGGCGTGAAGGTGGCGACACACCGCGCCGACGGGCTGGACCGCGGGCAACTGCGGACGCTGGTGGACAATCTCAAGACGAAAATCGGCGAGGGCGTGGTGGTGCTGGGGTCGGCGCAGCCGGAGGGCAAGGTGGCGATGATTGCCGGGGTGACGCCGGGGCTTGTGAAGCGCATTCAGGCGGGCAAGCTGGTGGGCGTGGTGGCGAAGATTGTGGGCGGGTCGGGTGGAGGCAAGCCGGAGATTGCAGAGGCCGGCGGCAAGGACCAGGCGCAGATCGACGCGGCGCTGAAGGCCGCGCCAAGCATCGTCAGGGAAATTCTTGGCTAAAACCGGCGGCCGCTTCCGCCACATGCCGTAATCTGAGCGCATGGTGAATCTGAACGAGGATTCGGAGAGGATCGCGGCGCTGCGCAAGCGATTGCTCGGCTGGTACGCGAGCTACCGCCGCGACTTGCCGTGGCGCCGCAGCGCCGATCCCTACGCGATCTGGGTTGCGGAGACCATGCTGCAGCAAACGCGCGTGGCCGCCGTGGTAGAGCGTTATAAAGCGTTTCACGATAGATTTCCCACCCTGGTTTCGCTGGCCCTGGCGCCGGAAGAGGAAGTGCTAGCTGTGTGGAGCGGGCTGGGTTACTATCGCCGGGCATTCATGCTGCACAAGGCAGCGCAGTTTGTGGCCGAGCAGCTCGGAGGAAATCTGCCGACGCGGGCCGAGGAACTGCGCGTTCTGCCCGGAATCGGCGCATATACGGCGGCGGCGGTGGCCAGCATCGCGCACGGCGAACCGGTGGCGGTGGTGGATGGCAACGTGGAACGCGTGCTTTGCCGCGTAGCGGGTTGGGAGGCGGGCAGCCGCAAAGGCGGCGGCGCCGCGCTGCGGCACAAGATTGAAAATCTCGCCGGGCGGCTTCTGGATCCCGCGCGGCCCGGCGATTTCAACCAGGCGATCATGGAGCTGGGAGCGACCGTTTGCGCGCCGCGCAATCCGCAATGCCTGGTGTGCCCGCTGATGGTAGACTGCATTACGCGCGGCGAACACAAGATGCCGGAGCACGCCCCGATGACCAGCCGCGTGGTGGCCTATGGCATCTCAGTGCGCACCAGGCTCGTGCCCGGCAAACGCCGCGGTCGAATCAGGCGCGAAGTTCTGCTGGAGCGGCGGCCGGCGGATGTGACGGTGATGCCGGGAATGTGGGAGCTGCCCCTGCTGCTCGATCCCGATGTCCCCACAAAGGAGTTGCGCATGGCGCTCCGCCACTCCATCATGCGCGTGAACTACTACGTGAACATCCGCACCGTATTTGAGGACGACGTGGAGACAATGACGGTGACCGGCGGGGAGCGCCGCTGGGTTCCACTGCGCGAGGCAGCAGGCATGGCGCTCACGGGTCTCACGCGCAAGGTTCTTAAGCGCGCGCGCCTGACGCCTTCGCCACCGGCCCGGGTTCTTGCCCGGCGGCAAGACGAAACCGTACCCTGAGAGATCCTCTGAACTGCCCATTTGCACGCGTCTGGCGAGACTCATGCAGCCAGCCGGAGGTTCGGACGCCTTCGATCGCGAAAGCATTGCCGGCACGGCCGGCTCGAACGGCGACGGCCACGCCGATGCTCCGGCGATTCAGATCGCGGGCGGCGCGCAGCCCGCCACGCATCAGTAGTAGTCGGCGCAACTGAGGTAGTAGCCGCAGTGGGTGCAAACCAGCTTGCAGCGGTGGCCGATGAGGCGATGGCCGCAGGTGGGGCAGACCTGGGAATGGTGCTCGATGGGCGTGGTTTCCTCTGTGGGGCTGGGCGCACCACTTTGTGAGATTTCGGCCGCGGAATCGGCATCGAAGTTCGAATTCAGGGCGCGGGGGCGTTCCGGCAACATGCCCGACAGATTAGCATGGAAGTGTGGCCGCCTGCTCCACGGTATTTCCGCAGGCGCCCCAGGCATCGACAGAAAAACGGCGCAAAGATTCTTCCCCGAAGCGCAGCGCCGTCAACCCACCGATCACCACAGGATTTCGCATCCCCAAGGAGGGACTATGGCAAGTAAAGCAAGTGCGGTATGGACAGGGTCGTTGAAGGAAGGCAAGGGCACTATCTCAATGGCGACGGGCGTGCTCAACAATGCCAACTACTCGTTCGCCACGCGGTTTGAGGGCGCTGCCAGCGGCACCACCCCCGAAGAGCTGATAGCGGCGGCTCACGCCAGTTGTTTCTCCATGGCGCTGGGCGCGCAGTTGGGCGGAGCAGGATTGACCCCCAGCAAGATTGAAACGCACGCGGCGGTCACGCTGGCCAAGGTGGGCGAGGGATTCGCGATTACCCGCATCGCGCTGACCACCACAGCCAGCGTTCCGGGAGCGAGCAAGGAAGTCTTCGACAAGGCCGCGGCCGATGCCAAGGCCGGTTGCCCGGTCTCGAAGCTCTTTGCCAATAACACCGAGATCACCCTCGACGCCAAGCTGGTGTAGGCACAAAAACGGATGCAGCGGCCGGGGCGCAACGCCTCGGCCCGTGTTCGCAAGCGGAATTTGACACCATCCCCCGCATTTGCGAGACTCAGAATTGCTGCCTGCTGGGCGTGAGCCGCCTGAGCATCTCATCCGTGCCGAAGTGGCGGAATTGGCAGACGCGCATGGTTCAGGTCCATGTACTCGCAAGGGTGTGGGGGTTCGAGTCCCTTCTTCGGCACCAGCATGTCAAGCAAAATCTTTAGAATCTTGCAGTTCCTTCAAAATACAGCCCTTATAGGAGCCTTTAGAAGTCCCTATAGTCTCCCTGGCACCCCTCATTAGCTCGAATACTCCCAATTTTCGAACTAAATGGCATTTTCCCAGGTAAGGCTGGGACTAACGCATTTCTCCCAATGGTTTATAGGGGTTCAAGGCCGCAAAGTTGACGCGAACCCCAGTGAGCGGCAACCTTCGAACCATTGAGCACTCTTGAGGATTGGGAGAAATGCCTTAGATCGGGCAACTACGCCGCGAGGGTGGGGCGCCCGGTAACTCGCTCCCTTGCTGCCTTAGTCCATGGCTCCCTGTCTTCTTGTTCCCTTGTTCCTTTGGTTCTCGTTCCCTGTTCTTCTCGCTTCTCTTCCCCCTTTGGGTCGCATGCTCTTTATGGCCAGTCGCTTAGAATCTAGGCATGTGCGGAATCGTCGGTTACGTAGGCGAGAAGAAGGTCGTTCCAGTAATCATCGAGGGGCTAAGACGCCTCGAATACCGCGGCTACGACTCGGCGGGCATAGCGGTGGGTCATCCCGGGAGCAAGACGCTCGATCTGCGGCGCGCGCCAGGCAAGCTGTCGAATTTAGAAGAGGTTCTGCGCGAGCATCCGCTGGAGGGCACGTTCGGGATCGGGCACACGCGGTGGGCGACGCATGGGCGGCCGACGGAGGAGAACGCGCATCCGCACCGCGACTGCACGGGGCGGATTGTGGTGGTGCACAACGGGATTGTGGAGAACTATCTCGACCTGAAGCGGGAGCTGACGGCGCAGGGGCACAAGTTCGTGACCGAGACGGACACGGAGATTATTGCCCACCTGATCGAGCAGGTGCAGAGGGAAGCTGAAGCAGCGGGCAAGCCGATTCCGCTCGAAGAAGCGGTGCGGAGCGCGGTAAAGCGGCTGACGGGTGCGTTTGCGCTGGGCGTGCTGAGCGCGGCCGAGCCGGACAAGATTGTGGCGGCGCGGATGGGGCCTCCGGTGATTATCGGCGTGGGCGAGGGCGAGGCGTTTGTGGCCAGCGACGTGCCGGGGATTCTGCACCACACGCGGGACGTGTACTTTTTGGCCGACGGCGACATGGCGGTGCTGACGAAGGCGGGCGTGAAGCTGACCGACTTCGAGGGGAAGGCGATCCAGCGGGAGCTAATCCACGTGCAGTGGGATCCCATCCAGGCGGAAAAGGGCGGCTACAAGCACTTCATGCTGAAGGAGATTTGGGAGCAGCCGCGGGCGGTCACTGACACCACTCTGGGCCGCGTTTCGCTCGACTCGGGCAAGGTGTTCCTGGGGGAGATGGAGATTGCCGATGAGGAACTGAAGCGGGCTGAAAGCATCAACATTGCGGCGTGCGGCACGAGCTGGCACGCGGCGCTGACCGGGAAATACATGATCGAGCGGCTGGCTCGTCTGCCGGTGGACGTGGACTACGCGAGCGAGTACAGGTACCGGGATCCCATCGCCGGTCCCGGCGCGCTGGGCCTCTTGATTACGCAGTCGGGTGAGACGGCCGACACGCTGGCCGCGCAGCGCGAGATGAAGGCGCTGGGATCGAAGACCGTGGCCATTTGCAACGTGGTGGGGGCGGCGGTGGCGCGCGAAGCGCATGGAGCGATCTACACGCACGCAGGGCCGGAGATTGGCGTGGCCTCGACGAAGGCGTTTACGGCGCAACTGACGGCGCTGTTTTTGCTGGCGATGAAGCTGGGGCAGTTGCGCGGGCACCTGGACAAAGCGCGGTCGGTCGAGTTGATGGAGGAGCTGGGGCGCGTGCCAGCGAAGATTGAGGAGGTGCTGCGGGGGCGGAGTGCGCAGTGCGAGGCACTGGCGAAAGAGTTCTCCACAGCCCGCGATTTCCTCTACCTGGGCCGCGGGATTCACTTTCCCATTGCTCTCGAGGGCGCGCTGAAGCTGAAGGAGATTTCCTATATCCACGCGGAGGGGTACCCGGCCGGAGAGATGAAGCACGGACCGAACGCGCTGATCGACGAGACGCTGCCGGTGGTGGTGCTGGCCACGCGGGATGAGGCCGATCCGGCGTCGAAGCTGCGTTATGAGAAAACGCTGTCGAATATCCAGGAGGTGACGGCGCGGAGCGGGCGCGTAATCGCCGTGGCGACGGAGGGAGATATGACGATCGGCGGCCTGGTGGAGCATGTAATCGCGATTCCGCCCGCGCTGGAGCTGCTCTCGCCGCTCATCGAGATTGTCCCGTTGCAACTGTTGGCATACTACATTGCCGTTCGGCGCGGATGCGACGTGGACCAGCCGCGGAATTTGGCGAAGAGCGTGACGGTGGAGTAGGACTGGCTGGCAAAATATAACACCTTGTGCTATAGTTCTTAGTGCTAGTAGGCGCGATGCAAGTCTTCAAGACGAAGTGGTTCGCGCGGTATGCCCGGAACGAAGGGATCGCGGACAAGAGTTTGCGTGAGGCAATCGAGCGGGCCGAGCGGGGCTTGGTTGACGCCGATTTGGGCGGAGGCCTCATCAAGCAGCGCGTGGCCCGGCGTGGACAGGGACGGTCAGGCGGGTACCGCACGATTATCGCCTATCGTAGCCGGAATCGAGCCGTGTTCCTCTACGGATTCGCTAAAAGCGAGCGCGAGAACACCGAACGCGACGAACTTATCTCTTTACGCAGGGCTGCGGATTATTGGCTTTCGGCCAATGCCACAGAGATTTGCATCGGTCTTGAGGACCACGCAATACAGGAGGTTGAAGATGCCTAAGAAGAACAGCCGTATCGTCGAAGCCATTCTTGAGACGGCCGGCGACCTGCACCGCCTCGGCATTATGGATGACGATGAGTACAGGAAGATTACTGTCCGGCATTTGGGACCGCAAGCGCTTCAGACGGTTCGGCCCATTAGCAGCAAAGAAATTCGCAAGATCAGAGAGAAGGCCAATATGAGCCAGGCCGCATTCGCCCGTTCTCTCAATCTGAGCGTGGGCTACATCTCGCAGTTGGAGCGCGGAACCAAACAGCCCAAAGGCCCGGCGCTGGTGTTGTTGAACGTAGCGCGCCGCAAGGGGTTTGAGGCGATACTCTAATAACGTCGGCAGATCGCTTCCAAATTCTGCCGACCGTCTCTCGGAGGAGACCTATGAAAGCCGTGTTAGCCCTAGCCGACATTCTAATTTGCTCAAGTTTTGCAGCCGCACAGACTCAAATGTCAGACAAACGGCTGTTGAGCGATAGCGATTTCAGGGCTGTTCTGAGTCAGGTTGAAACAACGCTCACCTCATGGGAAACGCAATTGAAGGGCATCGACTTGGACAAAGCTCCACAAATCTCATACTCACGCGGGAAATCTATCGAAGCTCAGCGCGACTTCGGTTTGATGGAAATTGATATCATCCGCAAAGAGGTATCGAAGCTACGGGTCAAGCGCAGCGCGTCTGGAGAATTGGCCCTGGAGGAATCACTGGATACATTCTTCGATTCAACCGCACTGTGGGAATCGACGGATGATTTTGCTAGCCTCGTGCATTTTGACGATTCCGTGAAAGCGGGACTGGACGCGGGCATGCTGGTTACTCGGATTGGGAATGATGTTCAGGCCAGAGTCGAGATGCTTGAGAAGGGCGCCTGTCCGTAGCTCGTCGGGTCGGCCACCCGTCATCAGTCATGCATGCTTCAGAACCAAGTCCGCAGGATCTGCACGGCGTCCTCGAGCAGTTCGGTCGCGACGCGAACCAGATCGTCGAATCGTTCCTATCTGACATTGCTTCTCGAGAGCCGCCTCCAATCATTTATCACTATACGAATGACTCTTGGTTAAAGGGCATTCTGGAGACGGGCAAAATCTGGCTGTCAGATGCTTTCAGTCTCAATGACCCGTCCGAGTTAAGCCACGGATTTTCGATTTTCCTCGAAAGTCTGAGAAATCGGGCCCCCGAATTGCACCGAATCGCTGAACTTATGCTGCACTTCTTAAACCGCATTTCGGACTCCGCGCAATATTTCATTTGTTCGTTCAGTGCGGCGGAGACGATCTTGGCCAGTGGCGCGCGTATGCCGATAACGGATGTGGCTACGCCCTCGGGTTCGACGCCAAAGCCCTCGAGAGCGCATTTGCTGCGCAAAAATGTGGTCAGGTGCCGAACAGCGCCACATTCCCAGTTACATACGATGACGCCAGACTGGCTAACTTACATTGTAAGATCATCGATCAATTACAATTGCTGCGGTCCCGAATAAAGCCATCCAAGACGATCCCCCAGGAAGATGTGGTAAGGCTCCTCGTGCTGCTTGCGGCGCACTCAATGCATGCCAGTCTGTACTTCAAACACCAAGGCTACAGCAATGAGAAGGAATATAGGTTCTTAAGAGTCTTCGAGGCAAGCCATCCGCTTGCTGTGATGAAGAGGACCCGTTCTTACTCCCTCGTCAAGTACATCGAGTTCGATTGGAAAAAGGCCACGCAGGGGGCACTAAAGGAAATTGTTGTGGGGCCTGCAGCCGAATTCAGCAAAGCGTCCCGCTTTGCGAGGGAGTGCGCATGCATGTTCTATGGGGGCACAATCTCTATAAGCCGTTCTAATATTCCATTCCGCTCGCGATTCTAGCCCCAAACGCACAAAGCCCATCCCTTTCGGGATGGGCTTTTTGCTGAACTAATGCCGGCGATCACCTAATCTCCCACACGGTCGCCCGTGCAGTACCATCGGCCCAGCGAGGCTTAACTTCCGTGTTCGGGATGGGAACGGGTGATCCCTCGCAGTATGGTCACCGGCAAGGTGACAGAGGCGAGATCCGGGATCCTTCGCTACGCTCAGGATTTCGGCTCGGGGCTGACGCCCCGAGGCCGCCTCAATCTTTGGATGGCGCTTGGCGGGTGGTTCCCCGCAGTGGGCCGCGACATCTGATTTGTCCCGGATGGTTTCTCCCGGGCCGCTCAGGAACACGGACAACAAACTGGCGCCAACAAACTTTGCCGAGCGCGTTTTGATTTGGAAACGCGCTCGTTGAACGAAATGGATTGGGCTACAAGGCTAGAAGAGCATCCGCTTCAACTGCGCGGAGTTAATTCTATGGTAAAGCCGAACGGGCGATTAGTACTGGTAAGCTACGCGCATCACTGCGCTTCCACCTCCAGCCTATCAACCAGATGGTCTTTCTGGGCCCTTCAGGGAGATCTCATCTTGGGGCGTGCTTCCCGCTTATATGCATTCAGCGGTTATCACAACCGAACTTCGCTACCCAGCCGTGCCCTTGGCAGGACAACTGGAACACAAGAGGTTCGTCCATCCCGGTCCTCTCGTACTAAGGACAGCCCCCCGCAAATCTCCTACGCCCACAGCAGATAGGGACCGAACTGTCTCGCGACGTTCTGAACCCAGCTCACGTACCGCTTTAATAGGCGAACAGCCTAACCCTTGGAACCTTCTACAGCTCCAGGATGCGATGAGCCGACATCGAGGTGCCAAACCAATGCGTCGATATGAACTCTTGGCATTGATCAGCCTGTTATCCCCGGCGTACCTTTTATCCGTTGAGCGATGGCCCTTCCATACAGAACCACCGGATCACTAAAGCCTACTTTCGTACCTGCTCGACTTGTAGGTCTCACAGTCAACCACTCTTATGCTTTTACACTCGACGGCTGATTTCCAAACAGCCTGAGAGTAGCTTCGCGCGCCTCCGTTACAATTTAGGAGGCGACCGCCCCAGTCAAACTACCCGCCTAACTATGTCCCTCTCCCGGATTACGGGAGGAGGTTAGGATCACAGCACTCGCAGGATGGTATCTCACCGTTGGCTCCTCCGAATCCGAGAACCCGGAATCAAAGCCTCCCATCTATCCTGCGCAGCGAGAACCATAACCCATAGTTAAGGTGTAGTAAAGGTGCACGGGGTCTTTCCGTCTAGCTGCGGGTAACCGGCATCTTCACCGGTACTACAAGTTCGCCGAGCAACTCGTTAAGACAGTCGTACGATCGTTACGCCATTCGTGCAGGTCGGAACTTACCCGACAAGGAATTTCGCTACCTTAGGACCGTTATAGTTACGGCCGCCGTTCACCGGGGCTTCAGTTCAAAGCTTCGCTTGCGCTAACCTCTCCCTTTAACCTTCCGGCACCGGGCAGGCGTCAGCCCCTATACGTCGTTTTCGACTTAGCAGAGACCTGTGTTTTTGTTAAACAGTCGCCGTACGCGCTTCACTGCGGCCCGCTTACGCGGGCGCTCCTTCTCCCGAAGTTACGGAGCCAATTTGCCGAGTTCCTTAACGAGCTTTCACTCGAGCGCCTTTGGATATTCTCCTCGTCTACCTGTGTCGGTTTGGGGTACGGTTCCCTTTGTTCTCCTTAGAGGTTTTTCCCGGCAGCGTGAAATCAGCAGCTGAATCCCATACGGGCCTGCTTTGCGCCTCACTGTTGCCCTGGTGGATTTGCCTGCCAGGACCAGCTTACGCGCATCGACCGTCATAGCCATAGGACGGCCTGCTTATCCTTCTGCGTTACCCCATCGTAATATCGAACATTGGGAGGTCCGGAATATTAACCGGATGTCCATCATCTACGCCTTTCGGCCTCGACTTAGGGACCGCCTAACCCTGAGCGGATTAACCTTCCTCAGGAAACCTTAGACTTTCGGCGCGGAGGGTTCTCACCTCCGTTATCGCTACTTATGCCGGCAGGGTCTCTTCGCAACGCTCCACCAGTCTTCTCAGTCTGGCTTCACTGCTGTTGAGAATGCTCTCCTACCACGCGCGACTTGCGTCGCGCATCCGCTGCTTCGGTGTACGGTTTGAGCCCCGTTGTATTGTCGGCACCGGACCGCTTGACCAGTGAGCTATTACGCTTTCTTTAAAGGATGGCTGCTTCTAAGCCAACCTCCTGGCTGTCTGAGCGTTCCGACTTCCTTTCCCACTTAACCGTAACTTGGGGACCTTAGCAGGCGGTCTGGACTGTTTTCCTCTCGACGATGACGCTTAGCCGCCACCGTCTGACTCCCGGACTGGTTGTCGCTGGCATTCGCAGTTTGGTTGGATTCAGTAAGCCGGAAAGCCCCCTAGTCCATCCATCTCTCTACCACCAGCGCAAATCATCCGAGGCTAGCCCTA
>CAWEGN010000001.1:667500-697254 GCA_963808805.1 uncultured Acidobacteriaceae bacterium
GTGATTCCATTCACAAAATACTGCATGGCGAGCGCCACCAGCAGCAGGCCCATGATGCGCACCAGGATGCGGATGCCGGTGTCGCCCATGAACAGGCGAACGCGGCCTGCTGCAGCCAGCACAAAATATGTCACGATGGCGGTAATCGTAATCGACCCCAGGATGGCGCCCATCTGCCACCCCCAGATGGTGGGAACCTGGCCGACCAGAACCATCACCGAAGAAATGGCGCCGGGGCCAGCCAGCATGGGAATGCCCAGCGGCACTATCCCGGCGTCTTCCTTGGCGGCGGCTTCCACCGTGTCGCCGTGCGTCTCCTGCGTAGGCGACCGCCTTGCTTCCAGCATGTCCAGGCCGATCAGCAGCAGGATCAACCCGCCGGCGACTTCGAAGGCGGGCAGGGTGATGCCGAACATGCGGAAGATGAGCTGGCCAGCCACGGCAAAGCAGGTGAGCACGATGAAGCAAGTGAGCGCGCCCTTGCGCGCCATGCGGCGGCGACGCGCGGGATCGGCGCTGCTGGTGATGGCCAAAAACGACGGAATCGCGGCAAAGGGATCGACCAGAAAAAAGATGGAGCTGAGCGCGAGGACCGAGAAGCGCACAATGGACGCCTGGCTGAGTTCGTTCAATGCCGCCGCGGCTGGATTGGTGAGGAGCACGTTTCAGGCTAGAACATTGGCGAGGCCGGCGTATAGAGGCGAGGTTCGATGCGCGCGGAAAAAGGCGGACGTGCTCGGCGGCACGGCCGTGCGCTGGTTAATCGCCAAACGCGGCTTTCAGCCGCGCCGCGGTGCGAGCGAGAGCGTCCTTGTACGCCGCCGCGTTGTAGTTCATTCCTCCCGGGATGAAATCGTGGTTGACGCCGGGGTAGGTTACGAGCTCGAAGGGAGCCTTGACGAACGCGGCATCGGCGGCGAGCGAACGCGCCGTCTTGATGAGGCAACAGTTCATAAAGTTGTCGGACTCGCCGGCAAACATCAGCACCGGAACGCGGACGCGGGCGATGAAGCCGGGCATCCTGAGCACAAAACCCGTGGCCGGATACCACACGATGACTTGAGCGACCAGATCGGACCACTTGGAGGCGAAACCGAGAGAATATCCGCCGCCCAGAGAAACGCCAACCACCGCAACCTTTCCGGGGAGCGCGTGCGGCATCTGTTGGGCCTGCTGAATGTCGGCTCTCAGCGCGTCGCCCTGCACCTCGCTCATCTTGCGGCCGTCGTAGAGGACCACATCGTAGCCCAGCGCGGCGATATCATCGGCCAGCGTTTTGTCATGCTTGGGCCCTGCTAATCCTGCGACGAAGACGACCACGCGGCCTTTGCCTTGTGGGGGAGGAATCTCCTCCTGCGCGATGGCAGTGGAGGCGAATGCGGCGCACGCCAGCAGTGCGGCAGCCGGCACGAAGCGGAACCATGATGTCGTCTTGAGGAAATTCGTCATGAGGCACTCCCTTCCGTGAGGCAGGCGAAGTGCGCCGCGCTGCCACGGCGTTAGCGGAAACAAATCAAATGGAGGGACCGGAATTCGGAGATGAGAATACGCCGGGAGGGCCGTCGTGTCCAGCATTTGCTTTGCAGGACGGTTAGACTGACTACTTGCCGCCCGAATCCCAACACGAACGCATCGAAGTGGTGCTGGCCTCGCCGCGCAACCCCCTCAATATAGGAGCGGCGGCGCGGGCCATGGCAAACTTCGGATTCCAGCGGCTGGCAGTCGTAGCTCCCTACGAGGCGCACTGGCGCGAGGCAAAGTCGGCGGTGGGAGCGCCGGAACTGCTCGCCAACGCGCGGGAGACGGAGAGCCTGGCGGAGGCCGTATGCGATTGCACGCTGGTGGTGGGTACCGGATCCCTGGCGCGTCGGAAGCCGGAACAGACGGTGGTCGCGCTGCCTGAACTGGCGCCGCTGGTGTGGAGGGAGATCGCGCGCGCCGGCCGTGTGGCGCTGGTATTTGGATCGGAGAAGCGCGGCCTCACGCGCGAGGATCTCTCGCATTGCCATCTGCTCACGGAGATTCCCACCGATCCGCGGCAGCCTTCGATGAATCTGGGGCAGGCCGTTGCGGTGTGCCTCTATGAGCTGGCTTCGCGGATCGGCGAGGCGCGTGAACCTGTGGCGGATCGAGGCGCGCCCGGCGAGGCCGCAAAACCGGGAGAGCACGGCGTACGCCTCGATCGAGACGATTCGACGGCTCCCGCTTCCGCGGGCGACCTGGAACTTTTGGCCGGGGTGGTGGAACAGACCATGCTGGCGGCAAACTACTCCCCGGCGGCAATGCACAAGGCCAACCGGCACGATCTGCATCTGTTGCTGCGCAGGCTGGCCCTTACGCGGCGCGATGCCGGGCGGATTCTGGGGTTGTTCCGGCGGATTCTGTGGCGGCTGAAGCGATGATGAGAGCGGGAAGACCGGCGCAAGCCGGGTACCATCGACGAAATTTCACGGCAAAGAGAGAAACATTCCTGATAAAGTGGCCTTCAAAGGCTCCCCCATGCCCCACATGATTTCTCGTTTCCTCTCCTTCTTGCTTGCAAAGTCCCCGGCGCGGCTCACCCTGTTGGTCTTCGGCGCCGCGATTCTTCTCCTACTGGCTTCGTCTGTTCTTAACGGAGCCAAAGCACAACAGGCGCCTGCGGCTGACAATCGGCCCGCCGCGCCGGCTTCCGGCCCATCTTCACCGACGGCTGCCGCTCCTGCCCCGGATGCCCAACCCGCCGCGCAACCGCAGGCAGCGCCCGCGTCTCCCGTAGTACCTGCCCAAAGCCTGCCCGCTCCCTCTGCTGTTCCGGTCGGGCCCGCGCTCGCGGCCTCGCAAGGCAGCCCGTCCCACGTTCCAGAACCTGGAGAAATCACGGAAGATGAGATCCGCCGGTTGCTCGTCGGCAAGGAGCTTTTCCTGCGCGGCGGCTACCTGGACAATGACCTGAGTTACAACGAGCACGGCGTGCTGATCGGCCACTCGCCCCAGGGATCGTACACGCTCAGCGGAATCCAGATCAACAAGGTGCGCCTGACCCGGAACAAGGTGGAGCTGGAGGGACAGCGCTTCGGGCTGCACTTTCTGGGCGCGCTGCCATATGAGGATCCCACCAAAGCAGTGGACCGGGTGAACATCACGCCGAAGAAGAAGCTGGTGAGGATCGCGATCGACCGCGAACTGGTGGTGAAGCCGAAGCGGGAAAAAGAGAAAGGTAAGACCGCGGGCGCGCCGATGCAGGCGGCGCAGACAACCGTTTCGGCGGGCCCGCCCGCGGAGACGAGCGAGACGAGCGAAGCGCATGCTGAGATTGCCGCCACTTCCCTGGCCGAGCGCCCCCCCGGCGCGAAAAGCGTGACCACGACCACCTCGCCGGCGCACGCAGGCAAGGTGCTGCGGGACGCATTGGACAATGTGTTCGCTTTCGGCTTTGACAGCCGCATGATGGCGTCGATGCCGGAGTTCTGGAGGCTTTACTACGGGGCCGCGGCGGCCAAGACCGATTACCGGCCCTCGGATCCGGCCGTGCTGCGCGAGAGCATGGTGGATAAGAAGGCCCACCTGGTGACGAGCTTCGAGCCCGCGTCGAACCAGTACGCGCAGGACCACGGCGTGGCGGGGATGTGCCTCTATCACGTTGTGGTGGGAGCCGACGGCAAGCCGGGCGAGATCGCGGTGGCAAGACCGATCGGCTTCGGGTTGGACGAAAACGCAGTGGATTCCATTCGCAAGGTCACGTTTGAGCCGGCCATCAAGGATGGCAAGCCGGTTCCCGTGCTGCTGGACCTGGTGGTGGAGTTCCGCATATATTCCAAGCGGACTGCAGTTTTGACCAAAGCGGGCGATGAGCCGGCCGCGCCTTCGCTTCCCGGGCCGTATAGCGTACAACACTAAGGAAGAGATGGCGCACGGGTTGGGTGGGACACTCGGCGAGGCAGTTCGATATTTGTCTTACGCCGCCCGACAAATGCAAGACGGCGTAAGACAGCGTAAGACGCTGTTGTTGGGCCTGTGTATTGCCGTCTTGCGCCGCGTCTTACTGTCTTACACGCCGCCGCCGAACACCCCGCTCTCCATCCGCACCCCGCGCCCGCCAATCTGGCCACGTCTACTCCTCCTGCCCGATGATCTCTTCGAGTCTTGGCTTGTGCTTGGCCTTACGGCCGGTGCGCGGCTTGTCGGCCACAACCCGAGACGGCTTGGGCTGGCCCACGCGCTCGCGGGCGTTGGCCTTGACGGCCTTGGCGGCCGAAAATCGGACTGGCTTGCGTTTCCCCATGGCAAGGATGAGTATGGAATAGATTCCGCCGGCGCGGAAGTGGCGGCGCGGAGTCTCTGGGCCGCGGCGAATGAATGGCGAACACGGCGAGCCGGAGGACCGGGCGGCAAAGGAAAAACGGGATGGAAGAGCGGGAATTCTTCAACGAGACGGTGGAGCAGCGCACGCACAGCCTGACCTGCCCCAAGTGCGGCCAGGCAGCCGAATACAAGGTCTCCTGGGTGGTGCGGCGCAAGCGCGCGCAACTGCCGCGCGGGGCCGACGAGCGCGACCGGGCCCGCTTCGCCAAGGCGCAATCCTACATGGTGCAGCGCGACGACAAGCTGCAATGCGCCAATATCCGCTGCCGCAAGCCGTTCGAGATCACCGCGCTGCAGTCATTGGCGTTTCTGGTGGATTGAGCTCGCGCGGCGCGTAAGGCGATTTCCGGACCCATCTCATCTGCAGACACCGGCCAGGCGGGATCGCCGGCATTGCGCCATCTTGCGCGGCGCCTGAAGAAGCGCGTAAAGTGTGGAACTGCTCCACTACTGTCCGGTTAACTGATGCGTTTCATTTTGCAAGCTGCTGATGTGCGCGCAGTTGCAGACATTTTAGAGTGGTGTCGATTTGAAATTGCCGCGATGCTGATTCCAGAGATTTGCTCTGGAGGCAGCGATGAATGCCGGCAAGGTGCTGTTTGCGCAGTTGATGGACTTCGTGCCCTGGACCTCGTTCGCACGCAGCGTGGCCCGCTACGACGGCGATGTTCGCGTCCGTGTGTTGACTTGCACCGAGCAGTATCGCGCCATGGCCTTCGCGCAACTGACCTACCGCGAGAGCCTGCGCGACATCGAAGCGTGTCTGAACGCGCAACCCAACAAGCTCTACGCCATGGGCTTTCGCGCACCGCTGCGCCGTTCTACCCTGGCCGATGCCAACCATCTGCGCGACTGGCGCATCTACGCCGAGCTGGCGCAACGGCTGATGGCGCAGGCACGCAGGCTCTATGCCAGCGAAAGCCTCGGTATCGATCTCGATGCCGCCGCTTACGCGCTGGACTCGACCACCATCGACCTTTGCCTGAGCCTGTTTCCCTGGGCGCATTTCCGTTCCGCCAAGTCCGCCATCAAGGTGCACACGCTGCTCGATCTGCGCGGCTCCATCCCCGCGTTCATCCGCGTCACCAGCGGAGATCGACACGATGTCAACACGCTCGATGAGATCCTGATCGAGCCCGGGGCCTATTACGTCATGGACCGCGGCTATATGGATTTCTTCCGCCTCCATCGCATCCACCTCGCCGGAGCGTTCTTCGTCACCCGCGCCCGCAGCGATCAGCGCGTCCGCCGCGTCTATTCCCGTCCCGCCGACAAGCCCAGCGGCATCATGGTGGATCAGCTCGTCAGCCTGGAGGTGTTCCGAACCCACCGCGGTTATCCTTCTCACTTGCGCCGCATCCGCTTTCACGATCCGGAAACCGGCAAGCGGCTGGTCTTCCTTACCAATCAGTTCACGTTGCCTGCCAAGACCATCTGTGCCCTCTACAAAAGCCGCTGGCGCATCGAGTTGTTCTTCAAATGGATCAAGCAGCACTTGCGCATCAAAGCTTTCTACGGCACCACCGAGAACGCCGTCAAAACGCAGATTTGGATCGCCGTCTCGGTCTATCTGCTGGTTGCCATCATCAAAAAACGCCTTCAACTACCCGGCTCTCTCTACACTTTTCTCCAGGTGCTCTCAGTCACCTTGTTCGAGAAAATGCCCATTTCACAGGCCCTTCAGCAAGCCGATTACACAATCGCAACCATCCCCGATCCCAACCAACTGACTCTGTTCGACTTTTAACCGGACAGTAGTGGAACTGCTCCAGAGATCACGGTTGTCCTTCCCTGTCGATCCGCACACCCCGGGAGGCGGGTGTGCGCAGCCCCTCTCTTTCGAGGTGAGACCATGCGCATTTCTACTCCAACTGCCGTCCGCTGGACGGCCCTCTTTTTTGCATTGATCGCTTTGCTTTGGGGCGCGGGGATCATCCTGCGTTCGCATCGCGGCACTGCGCCCGTGGTAGCTGCCGAACTTCAGCCAATCCCGCTTCCCAAGCCAGAGATCACCGGCGGCATGCCGCTGATGCAGGCGCTCGGCGCGCGCAAAACCACGCGAGTCTTCATGGACAAGCCACTGCCGTTGCAAACGCTCTCGAACCTGCTCTGGGCGGCCTTTGGCATCAACCGTTCGCGCGGCGTCAAGCCCGGAGTGGGGCGGACCGCGCCCTCGGCCTACAACAAGCAGGACATCACCCTCGAGGTCGTGCTGGCCCGCGGTGCGTACGTATACGACGCCGAGCAGAATCTGTTGCGCCCGGTGCTTTCGGGCGATGTGCGCGGCGCGATCAGCCCGGCACCCGCGGCTCATGCGGCGGTCACGATTCTTTACGTGGCTCCGGCCAAAGACGACTACGCGCAGGTGGATACCGGGTTTATCGGCCAGAATGTGTACCTGTTTGCGGCGTCGGAGGGACTGAACGCCTGGTTCTATACCGTGCGCTCGCAGGACGTGGCTGCGAAGCTGGGGATTGGCTCCGACCGCAGCGTTCTCTACGCGCAATCGGTGGGGTATCCGCAGCAGTAGACCGGATTTCGGGTTCGGGCGAAGGCTGGCGCGGGTCCGGCGGCGTGTGATTGAATCGAGTGTAGGAGAGCCGGACTTGGAGATTATCCGCACAGCCGGCACGGAGCTGAAAATGGCAAATTCCCTGCTTCCCCCCCAAGAGCGCAACCTGACACCCGACCAAGTGGAGGCGCTGGACAAGCGGCGCGACCTGGGACACACGTTTCTGGTCATTGCCGGCCAGTTTGCCGTGATCGCCACCATCCTGCTGCTCTGGGTGGGCCAGGACCTGGAGTACTCGCCGGGATGGGCGCACCCCATGGCGTACTATTTCTTCCTTGCCCTCATCCTGATCGTGGTCTTCGGCATCGCCGGGCTGGTGCTGCGCCGCGGAACGCCTCGCATCGACTGAACGTGTTCCCCCGGAAAGGCGCTTTGCCGGGCGAGATTATCTGAGAGCGCGAGCTGCAACCACAGGACTCGCGCCATACCGCAGCAACAGAAGTTGAGTAAAATCTGTGCAGTTGCGGAGGAGTCCGGCCATTCCCCATCGGCAATTTCGCAATCGAACTCTTGCGAAAGGCAAGGACGCGCAATGGCGGAACGTGTTTGTCCGTGGTGGATCGGCTATCTCCTGGCCAGCCCCGCGCGCCGGTGGATGGCGGGGAATCCCGAAAACCTGCTGGAGCCTTATGTCCGGGAAGGAATGACCGTGCTTGAGCCGGGGCCGGGGATGGGGTTCTTCACTCTGCCTTTGGCTCGCCTGGTTGGCCCGGCCGGGCGCGTGGTTGCGGTGGATATTCAGCCCAAGATGCTGAACAGTTTGCAGCGCCGCGCACGAAAGGCCGGTGTGCAGGAACGCGTCGAAACTAGGCTCGCGAAGCCGGAGAGCATGGAGCTTGACGACCTGAAGGGAGCAGTGGATTTTGTGCTCGCGTTCGCTGTGGTCCATGAGATGCCTTCGGCTGGAGCGTTCTTCAACGAGGCCGCGATCGCGCTCAAACCCGGCGGCTTGCTATTCTTCGCCGAGCCCCTCCGGTCATGTGACCCAGGAGAGCTTCCAGAAGGAACTCCATGCTTCGCGCCAAGCCGGGATGGAGAGCGTGAGCCAGCCTGCGGTTCGCCGCAGTCATGCGGCGATCTTGCGCAAGGCTTGAACGAGCCGGCGCCAATCTCTTCAGTCTTTGGCGGCTAAGGCGAAGTTTGCCGGGATGCAATCACTGCTAAACTGAACTCTGATGATCCTCCCGTTTGTCCGCGAAATCTTCGCGGAGCTGGAGCAGGCCCCGGGGTTTGAACGCGTTCGCAGGCACCTGAGCCTGGGTGCGGGGCGGCGGCGTGTGTCCGGATTGACTTGGACGGCGCAGGCGCTGTACCTGCCGCTCATGGCGCGTGCCGCCAAACAGCCGGTCATCGTGATCGTGGCCGACAACAAGGCCGCCGAGGCGCTGGAGCCGCTGCTCAAGGCGGGATGCGAGTTGACCGGCGCCGTGGATCCCGCGCGCGTAGTGCGCTTTCCCGCCCACGATGTGCTTCCCTTCGAAAATCTCTCGCCGCACCCTGACGTGCAGGAGCAGCGCGCGGCGGCATTGTGGAAGCTCTCCACCGGCGCCGTCGATATCCTGATCGCTCCCGTCGAGTCGGCGGCCATGAAGCTCTTCGATCTGGAGTACTACGCCGGGCTGGCGGTCACGCTCAAGCGCGGCGAGGAGGTCGACATTGAGACTCTCATCGCGCACCTGTCCGGCGTGGGTTATACGCAGGTGGATCTGGTGGAGATGCCCGGGCAGTTTACGCGGCGAGGCGGAATTCTGGACGTGTACTCGCCGGAGGCCGACCGCCCCGTGCGCATCGAGCTGTTCGGCGACGAGATTGAAACCATCCGCAAATTCGATCCGGAGACGCAGCGCTCGCAGAGCGGGCTGGATGAGGCGCAACTGCTGCCGCTGACGGAGACGCCGGTGACGGAACATCTGCTGGCCGCGGTGAACGGGCGGTTGAGCGCGCAGCGCATCGAAACCGAGAACGAGGAGATGGCAGCCGAGGCTGCGGCGGCGGGCGGCTTGAGCGTGTTTCCCGGGTGGGAGTTCTTCGCGTCCGTTGCCGGAGCGGAGGCGCTCGCTGCTCACGCTTCTACCGCGCAGCGCGCTCTTTGTGGACGAGCCGGCGATGGTGCGCAACCACATCGACCGCTGGTGGAGCAAGGTCGAACTGCGGCATGACCGCTCTGGGATTGGCTCGCTGGTGCGGCCGGAGGACATGTATCTGCGCCCCGAAGTTTTGCAGGCGTCGCTCGGCGCGCGCATGGGCCTCGATCTGGATCGGCTGGGCGCGGTAGACGTGCTCGAGGACGATGCTACGCTCGGCGAAATCGAATTGCCCACGCGGCCCACGCTGCGTTTCCACGGGTCGATTCCCGCGCTGACTGAGCAATTGAAGGATCTGATGGCGGCGGAGACGCGCATCGTGCTGGCCGCTGCGCACCAGGGCGACGTGGAGAGGCTGGCGACGGTGCTTCGCGAATACGAGGTTCCCTACCGCCTGGGCAGCCGCGCGCAGCGCCCCGGCGGCGACACCATGCTGGAAGAAGCCAGCCACATGGCGGGCGACCTGCGCGTACCGGTGATTGTGCGTTCGCCGCTGGCGGCCGGGGTGGTCTTCGCGGAGGCGAACCTGGTCGTCTTCGGCGCCAACGATCTCTCCGATGAAGCCGACGTGGCGGCGCGGCCGGTTCCGAAGAAGTCGAAGACGGCGGCGTTTGTGTCGGATTTCCGCGACCTCGGTGTCGGAGATTACGTCGTCCATGTGGAGCACGGCATCGCGCAGTACCAGGGGCTGAAGGAGATCGCGCAGGACGGCCTCTCCATCGAGTTCATGATTCTGGAATTTGCCGAGGGCGCAAAGCTTTACGTTCCGCTGACGCGGCTGGATTTGATCCAGAAATACCGCTCGACCGACACGGGGCCCGCGCCGGTGCTGAGCCGGCTTGGCTCGCAGCAGTGGACCAAAACCAAGGCGCGCGTACGCAAGGCCATGCAGAACATGGCCGCCGAACTGCTCAAGCTCTATGCCGAACGGCAAACCGTCGAGGGCAACGCGTTCTCCAAGGACAACGAGTTCCAGAACGAGTTCGAGGACGCTTTCGACTACAGCGAAACCGACGACCAGACTACGGCGATTCGAGCCGTGAAGGAAGACATGGAATCGCCCACGCCGATGGACCGGCTGCTGTGCGGCGACGTGGGCTACGGCAAAACCGAAGTGGCCATGCGCGCCGCGTTCAAGGCGGTGCAGGACGGCAAGCAGGTTGCGGTGCTCACGCCGACTACAGTGCTCGCCTTCCAGCACTTCGAGACCTTCAAGCAGCGCTTCGCGCAGTTTCCCATCCACGTCGAGATGATTTCGCGCTTCCGCACGGCGAAGGAGCAGAAGGACATCATCGAGCGCGTGGCGATGGGCCGGGTGGACATCCTGATCGGTACGCACAGGCTGCTCTCAAAGGACATCAAGTTTCAGGATCTCGGCTTGCTCGTCGTGGACGAGGAGCAGCGCTTCGGCGTGCGCCACAAGGAGCGGCTGAAGCAGTTGCGCAAGCAGATCGATGTGCTGGCCATGAGCGCTACGCCCATTCCGCGCACCCTGCACATGTCGCTGGTGGGCCTGCGCGATATGAGCATCATCGAGACGCCGCCCAAGGACCGCATGGCCATTCAAACCGTTGTGGCGCGGTTCGACGAGAAGATCGTGCGTTCGGCCATCGAGGTGGAGTTGGAGCGCGGTGGGCAGGTGTTTTTCGTGCACAACCGCGTGGAATCGATCTACGAAATTGCCGC
Organism: uncultured Acidobacteriaceae bacterium; assembly: GCA_963808805.1. Lineage (GTDB taxonomy): Bacteria > Acidobacteriota > Terriglobia > Terriglobales > Acidobacteriaceae > Telmatobacter. The sequence goes on from CAWEGN010000001.1 coordinate 678,187, forward strand.
GCGCATCCAGGAACTGGCGCCGGCGGCGCGAGTGGCCGTGGCGCACGGGCAGATGGGCGAAAGCGAGCTGGAGAAGGTGATGCTCGCCTTCATGCGTTACGAGTTCGACGTGCTCGTCGCTACCACGATCATCGAGAACGGCCTCGACATTCCGCTGGCGAACACCATCCTCATCAATCGCGCAGAGCGGCACGGCCTCAGCGAGCTCTACCAGTTGCGCGGGCGCGTGGGCCGCTCCAACCGCCGCGCCTATGCGTACCTGCTCATTCCGCCGGAGAACGAGCTGACCGAGATTGCGCGGCGCAGGCTGGCGGCGCTCAAGGAGTTCAGCGACCTGGGCGCGGGCTTCAAGATCGCCGCGCTCGACCTGGAGCTGCGCGGCGCGGGCAACATGCTGGGCGGCGAGCAGAGCGGCCACATCGAAGCGGTGGGATTTGAGCTGTACACCTCGATGCTGGAGGCCGCCGTGAAGGGGCTGAAGGGCGAGGCGGCCGAAGAGCGGCCTGCCACGCAGCTCAGCCTGGGTATTGCATTGCGCATCGACGAGAGCTACGTACCGGAAGAGAACCAGCGCCTGCGGCTCTACAAGAAGATTGCCGGCGCCAGCAGCGAAGCGGCGGTGAACGAGGTGCGGGCGGAGATGGAAGACCGCTATGGCGCGCCGCCTGACGCCACCGTCTATCTGCTTGAGGCAGCCAGCCTGCGCCTCGAGTGCGAGCGCCTCGGCGTTGCGCAGGTGGACCGCAAACGCAACGATCTGCAGATCCGCTTCATGGAGAATGCTTCAGTCGATCCGGCCTACGTGATGCAACTGGTTTCGCGCAATGCCAAACGCGGCGCGCAGTTCACGCCGCAAGGCGTGCTCAAGCTGCCGCTCAAAGCATCGCGGCCCGACGAGGTTCTGCTCGAGATTCGCGATTTGCTCGCCGGCCTGGCTCCCGCGCCGGTTAGCGCGTAAAAGCAGCGGAGTGAGCGGAGCTAGCGGGATTAGCGGCGCCAGCAAAACCTTCTCCCGGGTGTGTCGCAAACTCGCGCTGAGTAAGCAGAACTACGAAACTCACTCCGCTAACTCCGCCAACTCCGCTATCTCCTCTGCCTCTCACTCCTTCCACTTGATGTTGCATCCGATCGACGGCTTCTGTTCCGTGGGAACCGGCTTGCCGGCAAGCACGGCGTCGATGGCGGCGCGCAGGTCTTTGCCCGTCACAGGAATATCATTGCCGGGGCGGCTCGAATCGAATTGGCCTCGGTAAACGAGTTTGAAATCGGCGTCAAAGAGATAGGGATCGGGCGTGCAGGCGGCCTTGTAGGCGCGAGCCACGTCTTGCGATTCGTCGTATAGGTACGGAAAGACAAAGCCATTGTCTTTGGCTTGCTGCTTCAGGTCCGCGGGGCTGTCCTCGGGGTGCGTGATCGCATCGTTGGCGCTGATGGCGACGACGCCAAGCGGCTTGCCGGCGTAGTCGGCGCCGAGCTTGCCCAGAGATTTCTCGATGTGCTTGACATAAGGGCAGTGGGCGCAGATGAACAGCACGAGCAGCGCCTGTTTGCCGCGGAAGTCGTCGCGGTGGACGATCTTGCCGCTGACCACGTTGGTGAGCGCGAAGTCGGGCGCAATGGTTCCCAGGGCGAGCATGGTGGATTCGGTGAGGGACATAACTGTTTCTCCTTTAGCAAGTCAGCTAGTCAGAAAGTTAGAGGGTTAGCGGGTTAGAGGGTTTGCGTCCCCACCCTGGCCGCAAAAGCAAAGACACGGCGAGGACGGGGCTCCCCGCCGCGTTGTTACCCATTGAGAGAGATGCCGTTTTGTTGCGAAGGATTCACTCGGACACAACCTAGAACAACCCCGCCTGCCGGCCGGGCACGGCGAGGCCGAAGTGCTCGTAAGCAAGGCGCGTGGCCACGCGGCCGCGCGGCGTGCGGTCGAGAAACCCGATCTGAATGAGGAATGGCTCATAGACCTCTTCGAGCGCGTCTTCCTCTTCCGCGAGCGTTGCCGCCAGCGTGCCCAGGCCCACGGGCCCGCCATCGTATTTCTGCATGATAGTCAGCAGCAGGCGGCGGTCGATCTCGTCGAAGCCGTGCGCATCCACCTCGAGCATAATTAGGGCCGCGTTGGCCGTGGGCCGGTCGATCGTGCCCGAGCCGCGCACCTGGGCGTAGTCGCGCACGCGGCGCAGCAGGCGGTTGGCGATGCGCGGCGTGCCGCGAGAGCGCAGTGCGATCTCTGCCGCGCCGTCGCGGTCGATGGGAATCTGCAGCACCTCGGCGGAGCGCTCCACAATGACCCGCAGTTCCTCTTCCGTGTAAAACTCCAGGCGCAGCAGAATGCCGAAACGCGAGCGCAAGGGCGAGCTGAGCAGGCCGGGCCGCGTAGTGGCGCCGATAAAGGTAAACGGCCGGATCTCCATGACGTGGGTACGCGCCGCCGGCCCCTGGCCGATGATGATGTCGAGCTTGTAGTCTTCGAGCGCGGTGTAGAGCTTTTCCTCCAGCACGGGCTGCAGGCGGTGAATCTCGTCGAGGAAGAGCACCTGGCGCTCGCGCAGGTTGGTGAGGATGGCGGTCAGGTCGCCCTGAATCTGCAGCGCCGGCCCCGAAGTCTGCTGAAAGCCCACGTCGAGCTCGTTGGCGATGATGGCGGCCAGCGTGGTTTTGCCCAGGCCCGGCGGGCCGGAGAGCAGCACGTGATCCAGCGCCTCGCCGCGCGACTTGGCGGCTTCCAGAGCGATGGCGAGCTGTTCTTTGGCTTTCGATTGGCCGATGAATTCGCCCAGCCAGCGCGGGCGTAATTTGAGTTCGAAGCTCTGTTCTTCGTCGGCGCGCGCGGCGCTTACCAGCCGTTCCGGAGTGTTGTCGCGGGCGATGGCCATGCTGAGCAGAAGTGTACAGCAAGACCATTGCAGCAGTTTCCTGTCCGGCTCTGATCGAGGTTACCGCTCCGGGGGCCGATTCGCCTTGAATGTTGCGGCTCGAAAATGCATTTTCTCCGGTTTTGCGGTAGCGGTTCCTGCCGGCGGCAAAGCAGAAACCCCAAAGATACGCCGCAAAGGAACCGGCCGGCGAACCACCCGTCGGAGGTTTTTCGCTCCCGGCGCGCGCTTCGCATTTTTTTGCCGTGCGGACACTGTAGCGATCCGGTTCGCTGCTCCGGCCAGGGACTGAGCCAAACGGCTTATTGACTGTCTTGATGCCAAACAAAAAGTAACACGTTCGTGTGAGGGCGGCGCGGGGAATAGATGCCCTATAGTCGAAGGCATACAGGCCAGCGAGAGTCTGCCATGACGGCGATGTAGCAACGTCAAAGCGGTCTGCGGGCTCCGGAGGTCAACCATGCATGATCGAGTTTTACCGTGGCTGCTCATTCTCATCGGGGTTGTTCTGCCGATAGCCGGCTGCACCAATCCCTTAGCGGTCTCCGTCACGGTTTCGCCCACCTCGCAATCGGTCGCAATGGGCCAGACCGTGCAGTTCACGGCTCTGGGAGTCTACGGCCATGGGAGTAACCATCCCTCGAGCTCGCAGGACATCACCGATTCCGTCACCTGGGCCTCCAGCGTGCCCGCCGTGGCCACCATCAGCGCCACCGGAGTTGCCACCGGCGTATCGGCAGGCACAACGACGATCACTGCGAGCATCAATGGATTTACCGGCGTTGTTTCGGCAGCGGCTTCGCTCACCGTATCGGGCAGCTCGGGAGGAGGAGGGGGTCCGTTATCGATCGAAATTATCCCGAGCACTCAATTGGTGACGATGGTGGGGGACACGGCCCAATTCTTGGCCATTGAGACCACTGCCACAGGGGCCACGGTCAACGTGACCAGCACGGCCACCTGGGGTTCAAGCAGCCAGTCGATTGCCACCATCGGCGCCTCCACTGGGCTTGCCACCGCAGTGAGTCTGGGCACAGTCACGATCACCGCGACTTATCTTAGCGGCGGAAACACACTGACGGGCACTGCGGCCTTTACAGTGGGAAGCGGGTCCCCGGGAACCGGCGGATCAACCGAAGAATATACCGCTGTCACCATCGTTCCCGGCTCCCAGTCCGTCTCCGCCTCAGGCCAGACGGGACAATTCATTGCGCTTGCCACATTAGGAGCCAACGGCCTCGAGGAAGATGTCACCAACTCGCCGCAAATCATATGGCAGTCGAGTATTCCATCGGTTGCTACCGTCACATCCGGGCTCGCCTCGGGGAACGGACTTGCCACGGGAGTGAGCCAGGGAACCAGCACCATCACCGCGTTGTTGGCCAACCCCGATCTCTCCCTGGTGTCGAACTCCGCCACGGTCAACGTGACCCTGACGCCGGCGCCGGAACCGCTGCTTTCGCTCACCATCGTTCCCGGCTCGATCACGGTGGGCAATCTGCTGGATACAGGACAATTCCTGGCCATCGGGACGTTTTCGGTTGCGCCAACCGTCAGAGACCTGACCAACTCGGTTACATGGAGCACGTCCGCTCCCAGTGTGTTCCCCGTGAACACCAATGGAACCGGAACTCCGAATCCGGGAGCCGACGCGGGAGTAGCCACAGCCTACGGCAACGGAAGCGCGACGATTATTGCCGAGGCCACAGACCTAACCACCGGCTCGATCGAGACGGCTACGGCAACCTTCAGTTGTCCGCTGGTTCTGCCCACGCCAACCACGGCAGGTTCCTGCTTCCCGGGCTCTGAGGCGTCGGCTCTGCTTTCCACCTTGACGGTTTATAACGAAGGCTTGAACACCACCGACTGGCTGGTGACGGCTCCCTCGGCCACGGGCACGCCTGACGTGCTGCATTGCGGCCCCGGTTCGAGCGGCGCAGGCCTGGGCGGTTCGGTGTGCGTGGCTACCTACCCGGTAGGCACCACGGTGACCTTGACGGCGCCGGCCGGAGCGGGGGCATTCGGCGGATGGTCCTACAACTGCATACCAACCTCGGGCGTGACTGCGGCCGGGCCCAATACCTGCCAGGTTACTTTGACCTTCAGCGACACGGTGGGAGCGATTTTTAACTAAGGCGCAAGCGCAAGCTGAAAAGCCGCCCCTCGGGGCGGCTTTTTTGTGCGTCGTACGCGGCGTGAGGACAGCGCCGCAAGGTTAGGATCCCGGATCGCGGGCTGGCCGCTCGAATCACGGTTTAGACTGGTAGGGTTCGATCGAACGTAATGGCCCACCGCTTTGGCAAGCTTCGCCGCTTTCGCTTCAATCTGCCGCAGCGCATTGCGGCGGGGCTGTTGGCGCTCTTTCTCCTGCAGGGATTTTGGCTCGTCAGCCGCCAGACTCTGACGGACAACGACTACCAATACGCGCGCTGCGGCCGCGAAACCTGGGAAAAGCCGTCTCCTCTGGCCGGCTACTACACCTCCTGCGGGAACATTCACGACGGCATTCTGGCTTACCGGCTCGCCGGGCTCCCACTCACGTTGAATCTGCTTGCCCAACGCGGCATCGATCGGTTCCGCAAGCCGGAGAACCGCGTAGTGCAGGAGGGAGGCAGCGGGCTGAGCACCTGGGAACTGCGGCACCAGATGACGCACATTCTGCTGTTGCTGCGCCTGCCGTTTCTCTTTGCCGGCTGCGCGCTGGGCGGGTGCATCTGGTGGGTCGCGCGGCGCCTCTACGGCAACCTGGGCGGCTACACGGCGCTTGCCCTCTATTGCTTTTCTCCGGCGATATTGAAGGCCTGCGTGGCCCCCAGCCCCGAGGTGTGGGCCGCGCTGGGCGTCTATGGCGGCGTGTATACCTGCATCGGAGTAGCCCACGCCATGCAGGGGCCGCGGCGCAAATGGCGCCCGCGCATTGTGCTGCTTACCGTCATCCTCGGCATCGCCGCGGCGGCGCACATCGTGGCGCTGCCTGTTGCCGCGCTGCTGGGGCTGGCAGCCATGGTGTGGATCGCCGAAGGCCGCAGAAGCCAGGCGCTACCCGTGGTGCTCGCCGGCTCGGCGGGCGCGCTGGTGCTGGTGTTTGCCTGCTACGGCTTCTCGCCGGATGCGTTCAGTTATGTGTTCCGTTCTTCGGCGGGGTTTCTGTGGCTTTCCACGGATCCGGCGCGGAGGTTCTTCTTGGCGCTCGCCAATGGCGGTGTCACGGTGGCCTGCGGCGCGGCCTGCGTTCTCTATCTGGCGGCGCGCAAGTCGCGCTACTTTGGCAATACCGCCCCCCTGCTCTGCGCTTTGATTCTCATGGCCCTCGTGATGACCGGCGCGCCGGGGAGTCCCTGGCTGTGGTCGCTGCCGTTTCTGCTGACGTTTGTAGGCGGCGTGTTTGCCGACGCATACGAAGGCCCGCGCGGGCGTCTGGCGCTCGGCGCAGGCGCGGCGCTCGTCTTTCTCCAGGCGGTGTTCTGCCTGCTGAGCCTGCCGGGTTTGTTGTAGCGTTCGCGAGATTCGCGAGCTGCGAGACGCGAAGTTGTGCGCGCCACGAATGCGCGCGCGCAGACCGGCGAAACGAGCCCGCACGCCGCCAAATCCATGTCAGAAATCGGGCGCGCCGCGCGAGCGCATGCAGGCGTTCTCACAGAACCTGGACGCAGCTTCATAAGCTAAAGTAAAATAAGAGCTTATTTCCACATCTCCGCCTTGCTAAAACCCGCCTCGAACCATTAAAATAAGGGCAGAGACCTGCGGACCCGGCCCCGCTTTTTCCGGACCTTTTTGCCGCCCTCTTGCGGGCCACGAAAAATCTATGGCAGACGATCAGAATCCCCAACTCCCTCTCGACGGATCGAACCCTCCCGGCGGCACGAATCTCATTCCCATCAACATTGAAGAGGAGATGCGCCGCTCCTATCTCGACTACTCCATGTCGGTGATTATCGGGCGCGCGCTCCCCGAGGCCCGCGACGGCCTCAAGCCCGTGCACCGGCGCATTCTGACGGCAATGGACCGAGAAGGGATGCAGCACAACAAGAAGTACTCAAAGTGTGCTGGCGTCGTTGGCGAGTGTTTGAAGAAGTACCATCCGCACGGGGATTCGTCGGTGTACGACGCGCTGGTCCGCATGGCGCAGCCGTGGTCACTGCGCTACCCGCTGGTTGACGGGCAGGGCAACTTCGGCTCGGTCGACGGCGATCCGCCGGCAGCCTACCGCTACACCGAGTGCCGCTTGGAGCGCATCGCCGAAGAGATGATGGCCGACATCGAAATGGAAACCGTGGATATGGTTCCCAATTTCGACGAGACCACCGACGAGCCGTCCGTGCTGCCCACGCGCATTCCGACGCTAATTGTGAACGGCTCTAACGGCATCGCGGTGGGCATGGCTACCAATATTCCTCCGCACAATTTGACCGAAGTAGTGAACGCCGCCATCGATCTGATCAAAAATCCCAAAGCCGGCCTGGCCGAGGTGCTGAAGTACGTGCATGGGCCGGACTTCCCTACCGGCGCCATCCTCTATGGCCGCAGCGGCATTGCGGAGGCTTATCGCACCGGCCGAGGCCGCTTCCTGATGCGCGCCCGCGTGGCCACGGAAAACGTGACCAAAGACAGGCAGGCGCTGATCGTCACCGAGCTTCCCTATCAGGTCAACAAGTCCATGCTCTTCAAGCGCATCTCTGAGTTGGTGCAGAACAAGGTTATCTCCGATATCGACACGAGCACTGAATGGACGCGCGACGAAAGCGACCGCGACGGCATGAGGATGGTCATCGGCCTCAAGCGCGGCGCGCAGCCTGAGATCGTGCTCAACCAACTCTACAAGCACACGCAACTGCAGGAGAGCTTCTCCATGATCTTCCTGGCCGTGGTCAACGGCCAGCCGCGCGAGATGGGCCTCCACGAAGCCATCCGCGTCTTCATCGACCATCGCATCGACGTCGTCCAGCGCCGCACCGTCTTCCTGCTGCGCAAGGCGCGGGAGCGCGAGCACATCCTGGAAGGCTTGAAGATCGCTCTCGACAACCTCGACACCTTGATCAAGATTATTCGCGGATCGAGTTCTCGAGCCGAGGCGCGCGAAAACCTGTACGCGTGGGGCAAGGGCACTGAGATCGTCATCGTGCTGGACCGCGAGCTCGAGCGTCACGAGGAGCGCGGCCTCACCCTCCGCCAGGTCGATGCCATCCTCGAACTCCAGCTCTATCGCCTCACCCAGCTCTCCGTCGACGAACTCCTGAAAGAGCTGAAGGAGCTTCGCCTCAAGATCGCCGACTACGAGGAGATCCTGGCCAGCGAAAAGAAGCTGCGCTCTGTCATTGTCAAGGAACTCGAAGAGGTGCGCGACAAGTACGGCGACAAGCGGCGCACCGAGATTGTGGACGAAAGCGCGGAACTGCAGCTCGAAGACCTCATCGCCGACGAGCAGGTCGCCGTCACCGTCAGCCATCAGGGCTACCTCAAGCGCACGCCCATCTCGATTTACCGCCAGCAGCGCCGCGGCGGCACGGGACGCATGGGCATGAAGACGCGCGAAGAGGACTTCGTCTCGCAGCTCATCGTCAACTCCACGCACGCTTATCTGCTCTGCTTCACCAACACCGGCCGCGTCTACTGGCTCAAGGTCTACGAGATTCCCGACGTCAGCGCCGCGGGCAAGGGCAAGTCGATGCAAAGCCTGCTCGATCTCCAGTCCGGCGAAAAAGTATGCGCCATCCTGCCCGTCCGTGACCTCGAGGAGGAGGGCAAGTACATCTTGTTCGCCACGCAAAAGGGCACCGTCAAGAAGACGCCGCTCAAAGACTTTTCCAACGTCATGTCGCGGGGCATCATCGCCATCGGCATCGACACGGACGACGAGCTTGTCGCCGCGCGCATCACTGATGGCTCACAGGTCATCTTCATCGCCACGCACCTCGGCATGGGCATCCGCTTTGAAGAGAGCGACGTGCGCTCCATGGGCCGTCCCGCTTACGGCGTGCGCGGTATCGCCCTCATCAAAAACGACTACGTGGTCGGCGCAGTAGTCACGCCCAAGGAGCACGCCCCCGGCGCCTACCGCATCCTCTCCGTCACCGAAAACGGCTTCGGCAAGCGCACCAATGTCGAGGAGTATCGCCTGCAGACGCGCGGCGGCAAGGGCGTTAAGAACCTCTCCGTCACCGATCGAGTCGGCCGCGTGAATTCCATTCAAATGGTCGATGATTCGTCGGAGCTGATGGTCATCAGCCAGTTCGGCAAAATCATCCGCTGCGACACCAAGACCATTCGCGCCGCCGGCCGCGCCACCCAGGGCGTCCGCATCCTCAACCTTGAGCCCGACGACAAGGTCGCCGCCACCGTCATCATCCCGCCCGAAGAGCTGAACGGCAACGGCCACCACGAGGAGCAGCCGCCGCTGCTGCAGTCAGGACAGTTGTCAGTGATCCGATGTTCGACGGAACGAAGGTGGCCGTGGTTCGTGGTTTCCCAAGTCTCAAGGGCGAGGCCTGGGCCACCCAGTGAACTAGCATAGGCGTGGACAAGGACGGGACGCCGGGGCTAGTCCTGAGCGCGAAAACGGAAAGTCCCGCGCACTCCTAGGCGTGAATGAAGAAAGCTAAGCGGGGTAATCACGGTCCGAAAGAAGATGAAGAAAAAGAATGAAATTAACGCCTGCAATGCCTTAATAAGGATGTTTGAAAGAGTGGCGGGCGTGCAATATGAATGCGAAAGTTTCCCGGACGAAGGGGCATCTAAAGAAAGAGAACCAGATTTTATCCTAAAATCTACGAACGTTGAAATGGCAAGGATGGCGGTTGAACACACTGTCATTCCATTATTTGAAGGACAACGTAACTACGTTATATCGTCCTTTGATAGGGCAGAGAAAATTAACGAGCTTTGTCAGGGAAAGATACCGAAAGACCGATATTACTATATAGTAGCGCCGCACTTGCTCATCCGCTCTCTTACAGACAAGAAAAGGCAAGAGGCCTTTGATAAGAGCTTGGCTTCCTGGATTATTCAGCAGGCGCCACAATTGAAAACAGACGACGAACCCAAGCAATATGGATTTGAATGCTACAAGATTAGGCTGACCTGCGGCGGTACGCATCCGCTGTGGAATGGACGGGTGGGACGAATACCGGAGGGCCCGGCAGATGTCGCGACATCGCAAAAGGAAGCATTCGACACAGCTATTAAACATGGAATCGACAAACTCACTAAGTATAAATGCAACTTATCTGAGAGCTTTAAAACAGCCCTCATCTTGGAAGATGTGGCTGGGTTACAACACGAACGAATCACGCAGGGACTGACTCCTTTCGAGAGGGCTAAAATAGACGAGTCTATTGACTATATTGTTGTATTGAGTTCTTGTAACGACCAAATGATCGTGGGTTATGTGTGGAAAGAGAACGAAACATGGCATAGCTTCATTCCGTCTAATAGAAGATTCAACTTGCGTAGCGAGAATTGAGATGAAGGGATTTACAAAAACAATAGGGGAATGAGTTGGGCGCGGGGCGTTACAGGGAGGGTCACCGGTCGTATCGTGCCCATCGCAGCAGGAGGAGGCATGGGATTCCTATCGCGTTTTTTCCACAAATCAAGCGACATGGAGACTACGCAACAGTTATTCGCAACGTGTTTGCGTGCAATACAGGTTGATCTGTACGCAGACCTTCGTAACATTTACTCCTCGCAAATGGACGGCAAGGCGGCCAGCGCTCTCGCCGCGCAAGTTGTGAATTTTCTTAAGGGCGAGGACATCGATCAAATTGCCCGCATTTCGGACGAGCCGTTACGCTCTCGGATTATGGCCATATTGCCCCAGGTTAGGCAAAGGGCAGAGGAATGCATGCAAGCTGACCAGCAGACTCGCGAGATCATCGTTGCGACTCTTCGCATGACAACTGTTCTGAATTTTGGGAAATTCGGAAGAGCGTGGTTCCAAGATCCAGCGAAAATGCGAATAGAGCGGCTGTTGGTTGAGTATGGCCCTGAGTTCCCGAAAGAGACTACTCCGGAGGAATACGCACAGTTGGCCGCCTCGTATCACGCGGTCAAACGCAAGGCTTGGGCGGGCAACTAAATAAGGCCGGGTGCCCATCGATTTTGGGATCTGGAGGCCCGCCGTTAAGCATCAGCCTCGATCAATAGGGTTGTAGTTCTCCATTCTCTTTGCGGCGAAACCGCCGAATCGTCTTATCCGCCGGCTTGCTCGGATCGCGAACCACGCCAATCTTTGCCCACCCCGCCTCGCTCAACTCGAATGACAGACTCAGCCGCTCGCCAACGGAAAGGCTTGCGCAGTTCTTCACCCTTTCCTTCAGGTGCTCCGGCACATAACCGTAGGGGAACTTCGACTCGTCCACCTCGCTCATACCGTCCAATCCTCCACAACCAACCCCTTCACTCGCTGGAACTCGCTCGTATTCGCGGTCACCAGAACGAGATTCCGGGCAAAAGCCTGTCCGGCGATCAGAGTGTCGTACTCGCCGATGCGCTTGCCCCGCCGCTCGAGCTCGGCCCGAATCTCCCCTGCCGCCTGCGCATCTTCCGCGGCAAAGTCGAGCAGGCTTACAGCGCTTCCCAGAAAAGTGGCCAGTCGGTTCGCATTCTGCGCGACGCGGCCGCTCTTGGCCACGCCATACCATAGCTCGTAGGCGACAATCGACGAAGTTGCGGGAATCGGCCCCCGGCCGACCGCTTGGGAATAGCGCTGGCGAACCGGGCTAGACGTCCCATTGATCAACGCAATGCAGACATTCGTATCCAGCAGATAGCTCACTTGAAGTACTCACGAATCGGCGCAAGATTCTGTTTGCGGCCCTCAGGAAAGATCGGATCGCCTCCCATGGCATCCATCCGTGCAAACATCTCTTCCGGCGTTTCCTTCTTGACTGATGGCAAGGGCTCAATCAGCACTCCCGCGCCCATCCGAGTCACACGCACTCGATCGCCCGCAAACCGGAACTCCTTGGGCAGCCGCACAGCCTGGCTGCGGCCGTTCCAGAACAGCTTCGCATCCGTCGATTTCAGCTTGGCTTCCACTTTTGGCGGCACACGGTCCTCCAGATGGTCAATACCATGAGTATATACCATTTTGCTTTCCGTGTCCTCGCCCCCCGCTGGCTAGCCGGCTCGCTTGCCCCTATGTCCCTCAGTCCCTGCTTTTCTGTCAAGCCCCCGCCACCCAAACCAGCCCGCCGTCACCGCCCTAAGTCTTTCTTTTTCTGTTCTCTGACCCCTGGTCTCCGATCTCTGCCTACTTTGCAGGTAATTTCGGCCTTCCGGCGCATACTCAATTCATGAGCGTTCAACCAGGTCTCCTCACCGGCTATTGGCTACCGGCTACCGGCTACGGGCTGTTCCCTGACCCCTGATCCCTGATCCCTGATCCCAATGAACACCCTACCCCCCTATACCCAGGTGGGGTATAAAAACGGCTCATTTTGTCGAGCAAGTCATTTGGAATCAGCATGGGCATTCCTCGAAACGCCCGAAACCGAGGCGAAATTCGTCGCCAAACGTCGCAAAACGGTTACGGACTTCATGCCCCGGATCACACGCGATAACCGCTGCCTTCACCTGCTCCTAGCTGCATCCGCTCGTCGATCCGCAGCTCATGCAGCGGTAGCAACTGCCGTTACGCACCATGATGGCCCCGCACACGTTACAACTGGGTGCGTCGCCCATGTCGTACATGTCGCGCATGGCATCGGCGGTGTGGTAGATGCCGCGGTCCTTAAGGTCCAGACCCTGGGGAACGGGCACACCGCTCGAAGCTAGCTTTTCTGGAGTAAGCCCCGGAAGAGAGCCGTATTTCCCCGAGGCAATTTCGGCCGCTACGGCGCTGTTCGATGATGCCCGACTCGCCGGTTCAGCCTTTGTCTCGGGGGCAATGCCTCCACCGGCCGTGCCGCCCTGCCTGCTCATTTGGCTCAGCCGCTTGGCCACTTCTTCGGCCAGGCGGGCAATGTGCTGCTGCGTCGAGGCGTCCGCATCTTCATCGGCATCGCTCTCCGGCAACAGGCTCGGCGAGGCAGGCAGTTGCGGCGCCTTTGGCGCCAGCCCTGCGAAGAGCGTCAACTGCTCGCCGGATAGGAAGCGCAGGTTGAGCCAGCGGAACATGTAGTCCATCAGGCTCTTGGCGTATCCGATCTGCTCGTTCTGCGTCCAGCCCGAGGGCTCGAAGCGCGTGTGCGCAAACTTCTCGCACAGCACTTTCAGTTGTACGCCGTGCTGCAGGGCGAGCGAAACCGAAGTGGCGAACGCATCCATCAGGCCGCTGACCGTCGATCCCTCCTTCGCCATGCGGATGAAGATCTCGCCCGGCTGGCCGTTGGGGTACAGGCCGACGGTGATGTAGCCCTCGTGGCCGGCAATGGAAAACTTGTGCGTGATCGACGCCCGCTCTTCCTGCAACCGGTGGCGCACCGCGCGCGGCGGCGCGTTCAGGTCCTGCTCGTCCCTAGGCGGCTCGTTCCTGGCATCGAGCGCCGGCGTTGCCGTTAGCACTGGCACCGCCGCGGCCGTGGCGATCTCGTCGAGCGCCCGCTGGAAGGCCTGCACGCCGGCCAGCAACTGCATGGCGCTCACCTCCACCTTGTCGCCGGAGTGCGTCTCCAGCGTCTTCAGGTCGGCTTCCGCGGCAGGTTGCGACGCAGCCATGTGCCCCAGCAGACGGTTCCCCGCCGCGTCAAGCGGCGAGGGCTCTTTCTTCGCGTCCATGCTCGTATTCAGCGGCTGCGTGCCCTTCGAACCGTCGCGGTAAATCGCCACTGCCTTGATGCCCTGGCGCCAGCTTTCCGCGTATGCCTCGGCCACGTCTTCCACTGTTGCCTCGTGCGACAGGTTCACCGTCTTTGAGATTGCTCCCGAGAGGAACGGCTGCGCCGCCGCCATCATCTTGATGTGCCCCATGTAGTGGATGGAGCGCGTGCCCTTGGCCGGCTTGAAGCTGCAATCGAACACCGCCAGGTGCTCGGGCTTGATGCCCGGCGCGCCCTCGATTGTGCCCGTGGCGTCTATATAGCTGACAATGGCGTTCACATCGTCCTCGCCATAGCCCAGCTTGAAGAGCGCCGGCGCCACCGTCTGATTGACGATCTTGATCATGCCGCCGCCCACCAGCTTCTTGTACTTCACCAGCGCCAGGTCGGGCTCGATGCCCGTGGTGTCGCAATCCATCATGAAGCCGATGGTTCCCGTGGGCGCCAGCACCGTGGTCTGCGAGTTGCGATAGCCATAGCGCTCGCCGTAGAGCAGCGCCATATCCCAGCTCTCGCGGCTGGCGCCGATCAGCGCGTCCAGTTGCGGCACCGTGAATGGCTCCCGGGGCGCCGCGGCAACCGGCTTGCCAATCTTGTTTACCTCCGCGCGGTGCATGCGGACCACATCGAGAAACGGCTCGCGATTCACGTAGTAGCCGGGGCATGCTCCGCCCTGGTGCTCCACGCTCGCCGTCAGCGGCGTCGCCGAGCTCAGCGGCGGGCACTGCGCCGCGATGATCGCCGACTGCAGATACGCCTGCCCGGTCATGATCGCGGTCATGCTCGCTGCCAGGTCGCGCCCGGCCTCGGAGTCGTAGGGCAGCCCGAACGACATCAACAGCGCGCCCAGGTTGGCGTAGCCCAGCCCCAGCGGCCGGTAGTCGTGCGAGTTACGCGCGATGGCTTCCGTCGGATATCCCGAGTTGTCCACCAGGATCTCCATCGCCGTGATCAGCACCGAGATTGCGTGCCGGTACGCCGGAATATCGAACGTCCCCGCCGGCGTCACGAACCGCATCAGGTTCAGGCTGGCCAGGTTGCACGCCGAGTTGTCCAGGAACATGTACTCACTGCACGGATTAGAAGCGTTGATCCGCGCCGTGTTCTTGCTCGTGTGCCACCTGTTGATCGTATCGTCGAACTGCATCCCCGGATCGCCGCACTGCCAGGTCGAATCGGCAATCTTGCGCATGATCTCCCGCGCCTTGTAGGGTTTCACCGGCTGGCGGCCCTTCACCGTGTACGTCGTGAAGTCGCCGTCAGCCTCGTAGGCGCGCATAAACTCGTCACTGACCCGCACGGAATTGTTGGCGTTCTGGAAGAAGATCGAAGAAAAAGCCTCCGAATCCGGCCCGCTTCCGTCGTAGCCCGCCTTGATCAGCGTGAACGCCTTCGCCTCCTCCTTCGCCTTGCACTCGATAAAATCCACGATGTCGGGGTGGTCCACGTTCAGGATCACCATCTTCGCCGCGCGGCGCGTCTTGCCGCCGCTCTTGATGACTCCCGCGAAGGCGTCAAACCCGCGCATGAAGCTCAACGGACCGCTGGCTACGCCGCCGCCCGACAAGAGCTCCATCGACCCGCGCAACGACAACAGATTCGTCCCCGTGCCCGATCCCCACTTGAACAGCATTCCTTCCGTCTTGGCCAGCGTCAGGATCGAATCCAGCGAGTCGTCCACTGCATTAATGAAGCAGGCCGAGCACTGCGGATTCCTGTAGCCCGTCGCCGCGTACCGGACTCCGCCCGTCACCGGATCCCAGTGCCAGTTCTGCCCGTCGGCCTCCGGCTCCAGCCGGTCGCAACCCACGTTGAACCACACCGGCGAGTTGAACGCCGCCTTCTGCGTCAGCAGCAGATGCGCCAGCTCGTCGTGGAAGATCGCCGCATCCACCGGCGTGGCAAAGTACCCCCCGGCAAGGCCCCAGTCGCGCACCGTCTCCACCACGCGCGCCACCAGTTGCCGTACGCCCGTCTCGCGTTCCGGCGTGTCCAACTGCCCATGCAGGTACTTCGAGGCCACGATGTTCGTCGCTGTCATCGACCAGTCCACCGGGACCTCGACGTCCTTCTGCTCGAAGATCGTGCTGCCCTTGGCGTCCGTGATCAATGCCGTCCGGCATTCCCAATGGACCTCGTCGTAGGGGGAGATGCCCTCCTTCGAAAACCGGCGGGAAAAGGTCAGGCCCTCCTGAGCGCGGGGGGTGGATTGAAAGGCAACAGCCGAAGTCTGAAGGTAAGCCTCGTTCATCTCGATCCTCTCCAGGGGAAAATTCAGTGAACAAATCCTTGGTCCGGCCGCGAGGCCAGAGTGCGGGCCAGCCCGCAACATTTTGAAAACAAACGGAAGACGGGGTTAAAACTCCACGAGCTTCTGTGCCGCCAGCGGCTTGCCGTCGCCTCCAGCCTTCCCCTCGTCGCCGTGCCCCGCGGCTATCTTCGCCAAGCAGGAACTGCTGTCGCCTATGCCCACTCGCGAGACGCTGGAAGGAGCACCTGAACTCGGGAATTGCTCGATTCGCTCCGGTCTTGCGTTACAGTCTGTTTACAGCCGCAGATGAAAAAATACCGCTGTCCGTGGTGCGTGTCAACAACAAACCACAACATCTAGTATTTTGGTCACATTTCGCGCACCTGCTCTCTAAACCCCGTCATTTGCCTGTGGAAAGCTTGAAACAGCCTTGAGCGGCGCGGGGTTGCGCGGTCCAGAGTGCCTAAATCCTGGAGCAAACACAGCAGTTTCTGAAATGGTATAGCCGCATTCACGAGATTGAAGCCGGCGCGACCACCAGGGAGCGACGACCCTTGCAAACGCTTTGACCGGACACGGTATTTCCGAAACTGCTCTATGGCGGTTCTCCTGCAACTATGAGCCATTTCGGACCGAATTCAAGGTGGCTTTTTCTTGATGAAAAAGCCACTTAGCGATTGTGCCTTGGTCTATACCTGCAGGAGACCCGCTATAGTGGGTCCCATCCTGGCCTTGGCCCACTCCTCAAGCCTAGCCTTATCCCGACCCCGGTACAAGGCGCAGAAACTGTGCATTTGGCGGCATTCTTGTTCAAGTTGTGGACAATTAAGGCCGGTCAGGCTGTCTCGGGGTTCACGGCTGGGGTATGCCCGGAATCAAGTGCCGGGGCAGGACGCGCGCTATCACCACTCGTTCTGCCTCGGTCGCATAGAAAAGCACGTGCGCGCTGTACTCGATCCTGCGCAGCCCTGGGAGGACGGCCTCTGAGCGCCGGCCCAGTGTCGGGTCGTTGGCGATGAGCTGGAAGCATTTCCAAAGGCCTTGTACATAACGTTTGCTTTCAGCGCTTCCCTGGCTCTTTGCGATATATCTTGCGATCTCCTTCAGATCCCATTCTGCAAGTTTGGTTACGCTGCAGCTCCGCATGGATTCTCCTGCGCCTCTTTCTGCTCGGTCAACGCGTCGATGAACGCCAACATCCGGTCGAGAACGCCCGGATCCGTGTCTCCGCTGGCAAGCCCCTCCTTGATCGCGGAACACAACGCAGCCACCCTTCCCTCATGTTCCCGCTCTTCGCGATCCAGCAAGCGCAGCGCCGCGCGGATCGCTTCGCTGCCGCTGGCATAGCGCCCTCTCTTTACAAGAGAATCAACGCAGGGACCCAGCTCTTTGGTGAGAAAAACGATGCGAATTGGCATTGCCAAGCCCCCGGGGATGTCGATGACGAACCTTCTACCGCTTTACATGAGACGATACAAGGCGGCACAAGGTTGCTTTTTTTAGGCAAACGTTTTTCTACGGCGGTTCTCCTGTAACTATGAGCCATTCCGGACAGCATTCATGGCGGCCTTTTCTTGATGAAAAGGCCACTTAGCGATTGTGCCTTGGTCTACGCCTGCAGGAGACACGCAATAAAGCTCACATGATCATTGCGCTGTCACCCTGAGCGGAGTCCACCATGGCGGACAGAGTCGAACAATCTACTGATGTTCTTCAATGCACTTCGGATTCACCACACTGGAATCCAGGCACAAGCGACCGTAAGACGGGCTCGGCGCAATATTCCCGGCAGTGTCCTTCGGTTTCGCGCGAACGGTGCTGCCGGCCTTGTTTGACCGGCAGCTTCAAACTAACGCCTCACTTCGGCTGAGACGCTTCAGCCGGCTCGTCGCTCTTGATGCGCATACCGTAAAACGAGCGGTAGACAAAAAAGAAGGATATGCCGAAGAATACCGCCGCCAGCAGATGCGTCCAAAACACGCCGCTGGTAGCGGACATTTGAACCGCCAACTCGACTGCGAGCAAGCCAAAGAGTGTGGTGAACTTGATCACCGGATTGAGCGCCACGGCGGCTGTGTCCTTGAATGGATCGCCCACCAGATCGCCCACCACAGTCGCCTCATGCAGAGGCGTTCCCTTTTCGTGCAAATCGACTTCGACGATCTTTTTGGCGTTATCCCATGCGCCGCCGGCATTCGCCATGAAAATAGCCTGGTACAGGCCGAAGATCGCAATCGAGATCAGATAGCCGACGAAGAAAAAAGGATCCAGGAAGGCAAAAGCCAATGCGGCAAAAAACAGCGAGATGAAGATGGTCAGCATCCCGCTTTGCGCGTAACGGGTGCAAATGGCCACCACCTTCTTGCTGTCTTCGGTGGAAGCTTTCGCGTTGCCTTCAATGTGGATATTCCTCTTGATGAACTCCACGGCGCGGTAGGCGCCTGTGGTCACCGCCTGGGTTGAAGCTCCGGTGAACCAGTAGATCACTGCGCCACCTGTCACCAGGCCGAGCAGAAAGGGAGCGTGGAGAATCGAGAGCTTGTCAAGATTCTCGGTGAGCGAGTTGGTAAGCGCCATGATGGTGGCAAAGATCAGGGTAGTGGCGCCCACCACGGCCGTACCAATCAACACCGGCTTGGCGCTGGCTTTAAAGGTATTGCCCGCGCCGTCGCCCGCCTCCAGCACCTTCTTGGCGCGCTCGAAATCCACTTCCACGCCGAACTGCTTTTTCACATCCTCGCGCACGCCTGGCTCGTTTTCGATGAGCGACAGCTCGTAGATGGATTGGGCGTTGTCCGTCACCGGTCCAAAAGAATCGACGGCGATGGTTACCGGTCCCATGCCCAGGAAGCCGAATGCAACCAAGCCAAAAGCGAACATCGGCGAAGCCAGAATCACCTGATCGAACCCTGCGGTGCTCACCGCGTAGCCAAGGGACATCAAAATGATGACCGCGCCCCCAAGGTAATAGGCGGAATAATTCCCTGCGACAAACCCCGACAGCAGACCGAGAGCAGCTCCGCCCTCCCTGGCCGACGCCACCACCTCTTGCACATGGCGGGCCTTGGTGGATGTAAACACCTTCACCAGCTCGGGAATGAGTGCGCCCGCAATGGTCCCACAGGAAGCGATGGTCGCAAGTTTCCACCAGAGTGTGGGGTCTCCACCCAGATTGGAAAGCAGCAGA
>CAWEGN010000002.1:0-9355 GCA_963808805.1 uncultured Acidobacteriaceae bacterium
GTCACTTATCTTCGCGCTCATTCTCTTCTGGGTTTGAATTTGGTGTAGGTTGGGCTGGATCAGTGGGAGTCGGAGCGTGTGGTGGTACTTCTGGGGGAGCTTCCTGCTTTTGCTGACCCGCGTTTTTCTGCTCGTCCATGCCTTGCCGTTCCTTTTCGGAGATGTAAAAATTGTACCCCCGCATCAGAATGGGTTCGCAGCACATTGCCTGCAGCGATTGGGGATTGAGGCTACCGATTCCGGGTTGCGGCGTGTGTCGGAAATGTCCATCGTGTCGTGTTTGCAGTCCCTCAGGGGTTAAACAGGCTACAGAAAAGGGCACGATTTCTGACAATTCTGCCGACAAGCATCCCTCAGGGCCTAAAGGCCGCATTGATCTGATTCCACTTACGGCACGACTGAAGTCGTGCCCTTTCAAAAAATGGAGTTGTTCCGCCTTTCCCAGGTCTCAAAATCGAGACCTGGGGCACCCTTTTGGTACAAAATCAAGCGGTCAGAGGCCTCGGACACTACCACTGACTCGCCCCGTTTGCGTGCGGTCCAAGATGGATTTATAGTTATTTGGCTCAGGAGATCGTGAGGGAATTCGAATGCAAACCAGATTTGTTGTTGCCGCTCTTGCCGGAGCTTCTATAGTGACCGCTACCGCGGCTGCCGCCACCACGGCCGCGCAGACTGTGCCGCCGCGGCCAAAAATCACCAGCATTTCGCACATGGCCGTGTACACGTCGGATGCGGCGGCCGCCGAGCACTTCTACACCGTGGTTGTGGGCGCGGCGAAGCTGCCCGATCCCGAGAATCCGCGGGGCGTGCGCTATGCGTTGAGCGCCACACAGTTTATCGAAGTGCTGCCGCTGCCCGCCGACGCGGGAATCCGGCGGATGGACCATACGGCGTGGAATACGGAGAGCGCCGAAGGGATGCGGAAGTACCTGGCGGCGAAGGGATGGAAGGTGCCGGCGCGCGTGGAGCGCGGCGCGGACGGCAGCCGGTGGTTCGAAGTGCTCGATCCCGAAGGCAACAAGGTGCAGTTTGTGGAGCCGCCCGCGCACCCCAAGCCGGTGAACGCGCCGAACGTGATCGGGGATCAGATCATTCACTTCGGCTTCAGGGTGCAGAGCCGCGAGGCCGAGGACGCGTTCTACCGCGGCCTGCTGGGATTCAAGCCGTACTGGTGGGGCGGGATGAAAGAGGGCGAGGTCAACTGGGTGGCCCAGCAATGTCCCGACGGGCACCAGTGGCTGGAGTACATGATTGAGTCCAAGCCGGACAATGGAGCTCCGGCCACCACGACGCGGAGATCCCTTGGCGGCGTGGACCACTTGTCGATCGGCGAGGTCTCGGTTCCGGATGCGTATCAGGTGCTCGTGAAAGGCAACCGGCTCGAGGGGATACACGATACGGCGCCAAAGATCGGCGGGGACGGGAAGTACCAGTTCAACCTCTTCGATCCCGACGCCACGCGCATCGAGCTGATGGACTTCCACGCGACCGTGAAACCGAGCTGGTCGCCGTTCACAGAAGAGGACCCGTCGGAGTAAGGGAAAACAGCGGAGTTAGCGGAGTTAGCGGGGTTGGCGGGGTTGGCGGGGTTCAGTTCGCGCCGTGGGTCGGTTTGAGGGAACCTTCCCTCAGGGGCTAAAGTCCGCGATTAGTTTGGCGCAATTTGCGGCACGAGGCCCAGAGGGTACCCCGTCGTGCCGTTTCAAAGCGCAGCCAAGATTTGCGCCGGAGTGGGGGCTATTCCTCTTCTTCCATCTGCATGCTCAGGTAGCGCTCGTAACCGAGCTCCTTGATCTGATGGAGCTGGGCCTCAAGCCAGTCCACGTGGCCTTCTTCGTCTTTCAGCAGACTGACGAAGAGGTCTCTGGAGCCGTTGTCGCGGTTCTCGACGCAGGTTCGGATGGACTCGTTATACGACGCGACGGCGCCGAGTTCGAGCTTCAGGTCGGACTGAATGATCTCGCGGACGTCGGAGCCGACGGTGAGCGCAAGATGGTCCATGTTGGGTATGCCGTCGAGGAAGAAAATACGCTCCATGAGCTTTTCGGCGTGCTTCATCTCGTCGATCGACTGCTTCTTGATGTGATCGGCGAGCCGCTCATAACGCCAGTTCTCACACATCTCCGCGTGAACGAAATACTGGTTGATCGCGGTCAACTCGTCGCGGAGGGCCTGATTCAGCTTGTCGAGGACTTTAGAGTTTCCCTTCATGGAAGGCCATTGTATACTTAGAGAAGCTTTGAGAGAAACGGGAAATCCTGTTCTTGAGGCCAGTGGCCGGGCGGTCCTGGCCTGCCCAAAACCAGAAAACGAGACAACATGCCTAAGTTGAAGACCCATACGGGCGCGGCCAAGCGCTTCAGCAAGACCGGCACCGGCAAGATCAAGCGGGGCCAGACGAAGACGCGGCACATCCTTACGTCGAAGGCGCCGAAGACCAAGCGGAAGCTGGGAAAGATTCTGCTGGTGAGCGATGGCGACTACAAGAAGGTAGCGCGCATGATTCCCTACGCCTGAGGCGCTCCGCGCCCTTGACTCTTTGGAGGAGGGGCGTGCGATGCGAACGGGCCGATGCATGGCCCCCGCCGGCAAACAAAATGCGTTTGCAGCCGGCGAGCGATCAGGCTTGACCAGAGCGAGTGAAGAGGTTGACAGCCTTAGCGCCCCGGCGCGAAGGCCTCCTGCCTCCAGCCGCGTAACCAGAGCCGCGAGCTTTTAGCTCGACGTGCTTGAACCGGATTCCGCGATTCTCCGCGACGAACGGAAGTGAATCGGCGGGATCCAAAAAAGGAGAAGCAACATGCCCCGCGTAAAACGTGGCACCAAGCGGAGTGACCGCCGCAAGAAGATTCTGAAGCGCGCCAGCGGTTATTTCCTGACGAAATCGAAGCTCTACCAGGCGGCCCAGGAGGCAGTGGAACGCGGCCTGAAGTTCGCCTACCGCGGCAGGCGCGAGAAGAAGCGCCAGTTCCGCTCGCTGTGGATCGTGCGCATCGCCGCCGCGGCCAAGTTGAACGGGACCAGCTACTCGCAGTTCATCAACGGACTAAAGAAGGCCGGCATTGAGCTCGACCGCAAGGTTCTGGCGGATATTGCAGTGAAAGATCCGGCGGGCTTTGCCAAGCTCGTGGAGCAGGCCAAGGGAGCGCTGGCGGCCAAGGCCAAAGCGGCATAGGAAGCGGCGAGCTAGCCGCGCTTTGCGCGTGTTAGCAAGTTAGCGTGCGCTGGCGCGCACGTTAGCGGGTTCGCGGAGTTCGTGCTCTCCCACGCCAGCGCCGACAAAACCAAGAAGCAGGCTCCCTTCGACTTCGCTCAGGGCCGGCTTTCGGCTCCGCTCCGCTACGCTCAGGAGACGCAACCAAGACGGAAATTTGACTGGCGGAGAATGCGGCCCGGGGTTCCGAAAGGACTCCGGGCCGTTGTGCGTGTGGGGCATAGAGGCGCGAAAATCTACTATAAACAAATTATCGACATAAATATGTTGACTTGTAGAGTATAGTAGAGTAAATTCAGGCTGAGGATCGAAAAATGCCATGATTCGCCGCCTGGAGATCGAGAACTTCTATTCTATTCGTGAGACGCAAGTGATTGATTTAACAATCAATGCCGGTGTTCCTGAAGAGGAAGGGCGCTTCGGCAGCTTGCATGATGGGAGCGGCATTCGGGTGCCAAAGGCAGTGGCGTTCTTTGGTGCAAATGCTTCAGGTAAGTCTAATGTGTTGAAAGCGTTAGCGTTTCTAAGATGGTTCCTCGTCGAGAGCTTTGAGACTCCTCCTGATGGGCCGCTCCCTATCCTTCGATTCGCCGACGGTAACTCGTTGCCGACTAGAATCAGGGTACACTTCGACTGGTTTGCTGACCTTAGCAATCCGAGCCCGAACGACACATCTTCATTTGCACAATATATATACGAGGTGTCCGTCGGAGGCTCCACGGGGTTGCCGTATGCAGTTCTCTCGGAAGAGTTGAGATTGCAGCCACCTTCCGGTAAATCTCGGCGCATCTTTGTTCGAAATGAGAATGGCGTTGTGGAAAGCGGTTCAAGCTTCTCGCTGAGGGGCCTAAGCCATATCCTCGCAAAATTGCGACCAAACGTGAGTGTGACTGCGACCATTGCGCAATTTGCCCAGCATACCCCAACGAACGTGCTCCTGGGATGGGCTAAGCGAATTTCCTCGAACATACTGTTTGAGATGATTACGCTCGATCACGCGATGGTGTTTCGTTATTACGCGGAAAGGCCATTTCTTGTCGATGCCCTTAACAAGCAGCTTGGACGCGTGGATCTTGGAATTACAGAGATGTCCATCATAAACACACCGAATGGGCCGCTCGGTCAGTTTCAACATTCAGGCTTGCAGGCACCTCTCTTGTTTCTATTCGAAAGTGAGGGCACGAGGCAATTTGTCCGAATCTTCCCAATCCTGTGGGAGGTGCTGCAACTTGGCGGAATATCCGTGGTCGACGAGATGGATTCTACTGTGCATCCGATGCTCCTCCCGGAGATTCTGCGCTGGTTCTACGATCCTGTGATCAACCTTCATCAGGCACAACTCTGGATTAGTGGCCACAGCGCCTCGCTGCTCGAGGATCTGCAGAAAGAAGAGGTCTTCTTCACTGAGAAAGATGGGCAGGGGCGTACGAGGATTTTTGGTCTAAGAGATATCGAAGGGGTGCGCCGGGTGGACAACTTCTACCAGAAGTATCTGGGAGGCGTGTACGGCGCCGTACCGAGGATCGGATGAGCAGGCTGCGGATTCCTCAGCGGGTTCGCGTCTATTTGGGTTGCGAGGGGCAAAGCGAGCAGAGCTATGGGAGATTACTAAGCGCGATCGCAGACACCCTTGGATTGCACATCCACATTGACAATGATGTGCTTCAGCCCGGTGGTGGAGACCCTTTGGCTCTGGTCCAATTTGCGATCCGACGAATTGAGTGGAAAGAACGACAGCGCGGAGGAGCGTTTGCTCATCGCGCCATTCTTCTGGATGGTGACAAACTCGGACAGAATCCGCAACGGGACAGGCTAATCGTTCCACTCGCTAAGGAGAGCGGCCTGTCGTTGATTTGGCAAATGCCTTGCCATGAGGCATTTCTACTCAAGCACTTTGAAGGCCGTCAGATGGTGCGGCCAGCCACCAGCGAATTGGCGATCGAGGCGCTGATGCGGGTCTGGCCCGAGTACTACAAAGGGATTTCGGCAGTCCAGTTGGCGACGAGAATCGAAATCGCAGCGATTCGACGCGTGTGCCAAGTCGAAGATGTGTTCGCCGAGTTTATCAATCAGATCGGCTTATCCTGAGCATCGGTGTGGTGGTTTATCCTGCTGTTAACCCATGGCGAACGAAGCGATACCGAATCTGACGGCGTTTGACGAAGCTGCGCTGGACAAAGCATTTGCCGCGCTGGAAGCGCAGGCGCGCGAGGCTGCCGCTGCGCTCGACGGCGAGGCGGCCGTGGAGGCCTTCCGCCTGGAATGGCTGGGGCGCAAGCAGGGGCGGCTCAACGAAGTTTCCGGCCGGTGGTTGAAGGCTGCGCCGCCGGAGGCGAAAAAAGCTCTGGGCCTGCGTTTTAACTCGCTGAAAGCGGTGGTGGAGGACTTGTTGGATGCGGCGCTGAGCGGGGGGCCGGGCAATGCCGCGGCCGATGCCGCACTGAGGGCCGAGGCCATCGACATCACGCTGCCGGGCACTCGGCGGCTGACCGGCGCCGAGCATCCGATACCGCGCACGATGAACGAGATTGTGGCCGTGTTTGCCGCGCTGGGCTACTCGGTGGGCGTGGGGCCGGAGGTCGAGACCGACTACTACAACTTCGAGAGCATGAATTTTCCGCCCGGGCACCCGGCGCGCGACACGCAGGACACGCTGGTGGTCGCAAACCAGGAGCGCAAGCCGCTGCGCGACCGGCTGCTGCTGCGCACGCATACCTCGCCGGTGCAGATGCGGACCATGGAACAGCAGCCGCCGCCGGTGCGCATTGTGATTCCCGGCAAGGTGCACCGCAACGACGCCGCCGACGCCACGCACTCGCCGATCTTCCATCAGGTCGAAGGGCTGTGCGTGGACACGGACATCACCTTCAGCGACTTGAAGGGCACGCTCGACTATGCGATGAAGGCGCTCTTCGGTTCGGCCGTAAAAACGCGCTTCTTTCCGTCGTTTTTCCCGTTCACCGAGCCCAGCGCCGACGTGCAGATCAGTTGCATTTTCTGTGGCGGCAAGGGCTGCCGCAAGTGCAAGGATTCGGGGTGGATCGAGCTGCTGGGCTGCGGCATGGTCGATCCGTCGGTGTTCGCCTTCGCGGCGGAAAAGCAGCCGGCCTACGACTCAAAAAAGATCTCCGGCTTCGCGTTTGGCATGGGCGTGGAGCGCATCGCGATGATGAAGTACGGGATCAGCGAGATCGGGAGCTTTTTTGCGGGGGATATGCGGTTTCTGGGGCAGTTTGCATGAAGATACTGACCAAATGGCTGCGAGCTTACTTGCCGGGGCTGGCTGTTGATGACATCCAGCTCGCCGAGGATTTGACTCTGCGCGGGATTGCGGTGGAAGGGAATTATCCGCTGGGCGAGCGGAACGGCTCGATCGGCAATGGCTCAATCTACGAGATGGACATCACCACCAACCGTGTGGACGCGATGAACCACTACGGCGTGGCGCGCGAGGCGGCGGCGATTTACGGGCTCGCGTTGCCGGAGCTGGATTTCGCGTTGCCCGCGGCGCGGCCGGCGGCCAAGGCGTTTCCTGTGCGCATCGAGGCGGAGGATGCATGCGGACGGTTTACGGCGCGGGTGCTGCGCGATGTGACGATTGGCGAGTCGCTGGACTGGTTCAAGGGCGCCGAGGTGGCCACGTATTTTGGGCTGCTCGAGCAGAAGACGATCTCGAACGCCGTGGACGCGACCAACTTTGCCTGGCTGGCAATGGGTCAGCCGACGCACGCCTTCGATCTGGACAAGGTGGAGGGCGGGATCATTGTGCGGCGGGCGCGCAAGGGCGAACGGCTGAAGACTCTGGACGGCATGGAGCGCGTGCTGGACGCGGACGACTTGGTGGTGGCCGATCACAAGAAGGCGCTGGCGCTGGCCGGGGTGATGGGCGGATGGGACACGATGATCACGCCGGAGACGAAGAACGTGCTCGTCGAGGCGGCGTGGTTCGATCCCATAGCGGTGCGGCAAACGGCGCGGCGGCATGGGCTGCACACCGATGCGAGCCACCGGTTCGAGCGCGGCGCGGACTTTAATGCGGCGCCGGTGGCGTCGGCGCTGGTGAGCGCGATTCTGCTGACCAACGGAGGATGGGCTGAGGGCGAGCTGGTGGACGTGCGCGTGCAGGCAATCGAGGATCGGACCGCGCGGCGAAAGCCCATCCCGCTCGCGTTGAACCAGGTGCAGAGGATTCTGGGCGCGACGAAAGCCGAAGAGGGGGACGAAGAGGGAATTACCGCGGAGACAGTCGAGGGCGTGCTCAAGGCGCTGGGATGTGGATTAGCGGAGCTTGCGCCACCTGCGGTGGTGCGGACCTTTGGACAGGATTCGTGGCAGGTGACACTGCCGAGCTGGCGGCTGGATATGGAGCGCGAGATCGACCTGATTGAAGAGGTAGCGCGGGTTTACGGGTACAACCAGTTCGCCAACACGTTGCCGGCGTTCGGCGGGGGCGTGCAGGCGCTGCCATGGGTGGAGAAGGAGGCGGCGGTGCGCGGCACGCTGCTGGCGGCCGGATTCCACGAGGCAATTGGGAGCACCTTCTGCTCGGCGGCCGAGGCCGCACTGACCGCGCCGCAGCCGGGGCAGGTGATTCCGCTGGGCAATCCGCTCAGCGAAGAGGCGGGCGTGCTGCGGCCGTCGCTTGTGCCGGGCATGTTAACGATGATCGCGGGCAACCTGAACCGTGACGTAAGCGACGTGCGGCTGTTCGAGCTGGGCACGGTATTTAGCGGGACGACGGACAAAGTAGACGAGCGGCCGGCGCTGGCATTTGGCGCCGTGGGCAGCTTGCCGGAGGAGAGCGCGCTCGACGCGGGGCGGACGATCGAGTTCCACGACGTGAAGGGCGTGGTGGAGCAGGTACTGGCGCGGTTCGAGGCGCGAGCGATGTACTTCGACCGTTTTCCGGCGGAGGCTGGATTGACTCCCGAATGGCTGCATCCGTATCGCGCGGCGCGAGCCGTTGCCGATGGCGTGACGGTGGGGTGGTTGGGGCAACTGCATCCGCGCGAGGCGGCGGCGCGCAAGATCAAAGAGGCTGTGCTGGTGGGCGAACTGTACCTCGACCGGCTGTACAAGCTCTCTCTTCGCAAACCTGCAGCGCGGGAGATTTCGCGCTATCAGCCAGTGCGGCGCGACTTCTCGCTTGTGCTCGACGAAAGCATTCCGTGGGAGACGATCGATCGCGCGATGGCGGAGATCGGGATTCCGGAGCTGGTGGAGTGGCGTGTGCGCGAGGTGTTCCGCGACACGCGGCTGGGTAAGGGCGAGTATGCGCTGCTGCTGGGCGCGACCTTCCAGGCGCCGGACCGCACGCTGCGCGAGGAGGAGTTGCAGAGCTTTCAGGCGCGCGTGGTGGAGGCTGTTGGCAAGGCAGGAGCGCGGCTGCGAGCCTGAGCAAAACCGCGCGCGCGATCGGCGTTATACTCGAACGCAAACGGGGCCTGTTCGGCGGAGGTTGGATCGATGGTGAAGTCGTTTTTTGAGCCTGAAACCGCGGTGGAAACACAGGGCGGGGAACAGCCGCAGGAGAAGCGCGAGGAGCCGGGAGCGTTGGCTGTGAGCGTGGACGATTTTTCGGCGCTGGAGGAGCGGGTGCGGCGGGCCGCGGAGCTGGTGAAGCGGGAGCGGCAGACGCGGGCCGCCGCCGAGGAGCGCGCTACGATGGCCGAAGCGCAACTGCGTGAGCAGTCGCCGGCGATAGAGAAACTGCAGCGCGAGTTGGGCGCGCAGCGCGCGGAACGCGACCAGGTGCGGCAGCGGGTGGAGCGGCTGCTGAAGCAACTGGATGCGCTGGAACTGTGAGGCACAATGATGGCCGAACAGACGCACAACAATCCGGCGCGCAACAATCCGGGCAACTACGTGACGGTGGAGATCTACGACCAGCTCTACCATCTTTCCGGACAGGACACGGTTCACATCCGCGAACTGGCGGCGGTGGTCAACGCCAAGATGCGCGCCGTGGCGGCGCAGGGACGGACAGCGGATTCGTTGCGCGTGGCCGTGCTGGCCGCGCTGAACCTGGCCGATGAGCTGTCGCAGGCCACGTCGGCCGATCTGCAACTGGGCCACGCGCGCGCCGCCAACCTGCGCGGATTGCTGGACGAGGTGCTGGAGAAAGACTAGGGACTAGGT
>CAWEGN010000003.1:0-269527 GCA_963808805.1 uncultured Acidobacteriaceae bacterium
ACAGGCGCCGCAAAAGCCGCGCCTTTACCAAGCAGGATCAGTGTGGCAATGACGCTGGCCAATCTCCCCATGCGCCAGGAAAATACATTGCTCTTCATACGCCTTCCTATACCCGCTCGCCGGCTTGGGGCGGAAATCTTTTCCATATCCGCCGTGCCAATGCCCGATCCGATCACCTGCCGCGCAAAAAACACGGCCACAAGGAGCGACAACCCGCTCACGCCGAGAAAGAAGTACACCCAACCCAGTGCAGTCACATCTCCTCCATACTTAAGGTTCTGAAGCCGTATGACGGACGGCCCCTGAACGGACCTCGCGAACACCCTAGGGGAACAGCCAACGGCAGGCTATCATCCGGGTATATCTCTGTCGAGTGATAGCTGTCACCGGCCCTCGGCGCGCCTTTCCCGGCTTGTTTTCGTTCCATTCCGGGCCGCGCTCACAGAGTAACCTCCTGTTCCACGCTCCGCCGCGGAAAGTGTAAAGTACTGGCGGAGGCATCGCTCCGCATTATGACTTCTTCCACACTGCTCACGCCGCGCCAAGCCGCGGAGAAGCTCGGCATCAGCTATCCCGCGCTCAAGCACTGGATCCTCGCCGGCCGCATCCAATCCGTCAAAACGCCCGGCGGCCACCATCGCATTCCGCTTGAGGCCCTCGGCCAGTTTCTGTCCTCATCGCAGCCGCGCCCGGGCTCTTCTCGCATCAGCGGCCGCAACCAGTTGCTCGGTAAAGTGGCCGAGGTCGCCATCGAGGGTCTGCTGGCCAAGGTCGTTCTTTCCATCGGTGGCCAGCGCGTCACAGCCATCATCACCGCCGATGCTGTCCGCGAGCTTGCCCTCAAGCCCGGAGACTCGGCCATCGCCCTCATCAAAGCCACCGAAGTGATGATCATCCGGCCATGACTCAGCAAGGCCAGCCGTCACCGCTCGGCCGCCAAAACCCCGCTCGGCGCCCGCAAAACCCTCCATAGCGATCATTTCGGTTAAATTAATACGACTCAATACGATTTTTGTGTAAAATCGACCTGAAATCGATCTTATTTCCCAGGAGAATCGGTTGCCGTCCCCAAAACCTTCTCTTCTGCTCTCTCTTTTGCTCGCGACCTCGACCGCTATTGCCGCCCAGAATCCGCCTCCGGCTCCCGTGCAAGACCCATCCTGGACCGGCCGCTGGCTCAGCCGCGTCTCCGCAACCCAGGCTGCGCAGCCCCACTGGATGACGCCCCTTGCCACCGTCACGCCTCGTCTCGAGCAGGAGTTCCGCTTCGACGTTCTCCACGAAGTCACGCCCACCGGCGACGTCACCAATGTTGACAACGGCAAGGGCCTCGAACTGATTCCCTCCAGCCGCACCGAACTGCTCATCAACCTGCCGCCCTGGCTCTTCCACGAGAACCCAAGATGTGCGCGACGGTCCCGGCGACGTTTCCTTCACCATGAAGTACCGTTTCTACGCTCGCAATGAGCAGAAAGGTAACGCTATCCTCACCGCCTTTCTGGGCGGCAGCATTCCCACGGGAACCTATAAGAACGGATCGTCCAGCGCCATCGTCACGCCCACGCTCGCCGGGGGCAAAGGTTGGGGCAAATTCGACGTCCAATCCACCCTTGCCGGCACGCTGCCCGTCAACAGCGTCAATATCCTGGGCCGCGCCATTGTCTCCAATACCGCATTCCAGGTTCACGTACTCAAGCGTCTCTGGCCCGAGGCCGAAATCAACTCCACCTTTTGGAAGGGCGGCGCCAACGACGGCAAAAAGCAGACCTTCCTCACGCCGGGACTCATCTTCGGCCGCTTCCCCATCCACCATCGCGTCGCATTCGTCGCCGGCGCCGGCTTCCAGATCGCGGCCACTCACTTCAGCCAATACAACCACGCCGTCACCGCCACAGTGCGTGTGCCGTTCTGACGCCTGTTCCCTCGCTCCCTGCCATTCATGTTTTTACCCGCCCCGCCGATGAAGCCAATGTCGCTTTGGTACATGACCTTTGCCACGGAGGCGAGGCACGTTGAGAACCATGCAGAACTCCGCTCATTTCCACTCGCAGCCTGCCGCCTCCGGCCTTGCGCTCGTGGAGCTGGATTCCTCCACTGCCTCCGTCCAGGTTGTCGGCGTCAGCGCCGCATGGCGCAAGTTGCTCATGCAGGCCGAGATGGCCGCGCCCCACTTGCAAGTCGCCGCCATCGAGGGTGAGCATGGCACTGGCAAGCACACTCTTGCCCGCTATCTCTTCAGCCGCTCGCCCCTCGTCTCTTCCACCTTTCAGCGCCGCGACGCCCGCGAGTGGCTCGCCACCGACGCCGATCCTTCCACCCTCGCCGGCTTCACCTATCTCGATCGCGTTGACCTCCTCGCCACTCCCGGACAGGGCCTGCTTCTCGGCATTCTCAAGACCCTTCAGGACCGTCCGCCAGGCCGCGCCGCTATCCTCGCCTCCTCGCAAACCCCTCTTCGCCAGATGGCCGGCCAAGGACTTCTGCTTCCCGACTTGGCCTTTCGCCTCACCCCCATCCGCTTCGCCATCCCACCGCTGCGCCAGCGCCGCGAAGACATAGCCCCGCTCACCCAGTTTCTCCTCGAGCGCATTTGCAGCCGCTACCAGCAGCGCCCCGTCGTTCTCGGGCCCGGCGTCCTCGCCCGTCTCCTCCGGCACTCCTGGCCGGGCAACGTGCGCGAGCTCTTGAGCGTCCTTGAAAACGCTCTGCTCGCAGCCGACAGCGGTGTCATTCAACCCGCCGACCTCGCCTTGCCCGATGACCCTCAGCCGTCCTTTGACTCGCAGTTCGCCGCCAATCCTTGGGCCAATCCCACGGCAAACCCCACCGTGAGCTTCAGCCCGCAATCGGCCGTCCATGCCTCCTGCCTCTCTCTCGATGCCGTCATCCGCCGCCACGTCCAGTACGTCCTCGACCTCAATCGCGGCAACAAGCTCCGCACCGCACGCCAGCTCGCCATCAGCCGCTCTACCCTCTACCGCATCCTCGCCAACGAAAACTTCCTCGCCCGCTGAAATCAAAAATCCCTGAGCATCGAGTGCGCCGGCTCGCGGCGATCCTTTGCTCAGGGATAATTTCGTCTCTAGGTTGTCGATTCCATTCCGGCTTACACCCGGACCCGCTCCGGCCGCCCGCCGCCCCCTACTGCTGCAGCACCACCTGTTCGCCTTCCTTCACGCCGCTCTGAATCTCCGTCACCGACCCATTCGACAGCCCCACCGTCACCGGAACCTTGCGCAACCCCTCTTTCTTATGGCTGTCGGGAACCTCGACGAACGCATTCTTCTTGTTGTCGTAGATCACCGCGTCTTCCGGCACCGTCAGCACGCCCTTGTGCTCGTCCAGCAGGATCTCGGCGTTGGCCGTCATGTTGGCTTTCAACTCGCCGCCGGGATTGTTGATGGAAACGCGCACCTCAAACGTCGTCACGTTGTCCTTCTCCACTCCCATGGGCGCAATCTTGGTCACTTTGCCGTAGAACAGCCGGTCGCGAAAGCTTTCCACCTTGATCCGCGCGGGCTGCCCCATATACACGTGCGCGATGTCGGCCTCGTCTACCTTCCCCTGTACGTACACCTCGTTCGTGTCGCCCTCGGTCATCACCAGCGTGGCCGTCGAGCCAAGCACCAGGATCGAGCTCACCGCGTCGCCGATCTCCACGTCCCGCGAAAGGATCACTCCATCCATCGGGGCCACGATGGTCGTGTACGAAAGCTGCTTCCTCGAGCTGCTTCAGGCTGGCCTGGCTCTGCATCACCTGCGCGCGCGCCTGCTTGAGCTTGGCCGTGTCCACGCCGATCTGCGCTTGCGCCGCATCGCGCTTCGTCAGCGCCGCCAGGTAGTCGCGGTTGGCGTCGTCGAGCGTCTGCTTGCTGACGATGCCTTCCTTATTCATCTCCAGGTTCCGGTCCAGCGTGGCCTTGTACATGGGCAGGTCGGGCGCCGCGGCGTTCACCTTGTCCTGCTCGATGTTCGCCTGGTACGTCGTCACATTGGCTTCGGCGCTCGCCAGTTGCGCGCGCGCTGCGTCCACCTGTGCTTCGATCTCCTGCTGATCCAGCTGCGCCAGCTCCTGGCCCTTGCGCACTCTGTCGTTGATGTCCACGTAGAGCTTTTCCACAATGCCGGAGGCCTTGCTCTTCACCTCGACCTTGGTGATGGGCTGGATCTGGCCCGTCGCCACCACGGATTGCGCCACATCGCCGCGAGTCACCTTGGCTAGTTTGTTGGGATCGATCGGATCTCCCTTGGCGAGACGCATAAGTCCGATGCCCACCACAACCAGTACAAGGGCAGCCACCGTGCCCACAACGATCCAAAGCCTCTTATTTTTGCGCGATGCTGCCACAAATCCCCCAAAAAATCGCAAGGAGAGCGTGGCTCTCCATGCCGGCCCTGCTGGAACAGGAAATGATCTACAGGTTCAGACGGTGACTAAGCGCCGTTGTAACCCTCTTGGCCCTTTTACGCAAACGGGCGCCGCAAGGTTCCACTCCGTGATGTAAATCACTCCGAATCGAGTCCAACGGAATCAGTCACAGGTTGAAGCGCCGTCCCAAGCGAACCGCGATACCCTTTCCTGGGAACCCACGATCCATTTCCGCCGTATTCTTCAATCAAAGGAACAAGCAAAGACGGCTCGTTGCCGTCTTATTCTCATGCGCAGCTTTTCTGACACGCTCGGGCAGGTCTTTCGCGCCATCATGGCCAACAAGCTGCGCAGCTTTCTCACCATGTTCGGCATCGCCTGGGGTGTCGGTTCGCTGCTCGTGCTTGTGGGCCTGGGTGAGGGCTTCCGCGAGGGCCAGCACAAGCAGTTGGCTCAATTCGGCAACGACGTCGTCATGGTGTTCAACGGCACCATCCCCGCCCTGGCCAACCAGCACACCGGCATGCGCCCCTACGAGCTCACGCTCGGCGACGAGGCGGCGATGCGCCGCTTGCCCGAGCTCCGCGCCGTCACCGACGAACTCGCCCGCTCCGATCTCTATGAAGTCAGCCAATGGAGCAACACCTCCGGACACGTCACCGGAACCGAAGCCCAACTACCCCGCCGTCCGCTACGTCCCCATGACTGCACGGCCGCTTTCTCGATGACCAGGACATTCGTGAAGCTCGCCGCGTCGCGGTTCTCGGCTGGAAGACGGCTTCGCTGCTCTTTCCTGGCCGGCCTATGCTCGGCGACACCATCACCCTCGACGGCAATGACTTCACCGTGATTGGCGAGGTGGCGAGGATCGGCCGCGGCAACAATACATACGACGACGAGAAGGTCTACATTCCCATCACCACCATGCAGGAACTGTTCCCTCTCAAGGGAGACAACATTCCCCAGGACGCGCTCACCTCCATCCAATATCGCCCCACCATTCAGAACGACGATACCGCCGCTTCCATCGCCGTGCATCGCGTCATCGCTCAGAATCACGGCTTCGATCCCTCACTCAAGGATGCCTTCAACGAGTGGGACACCATCCAGGAAGCCCATATCATCGGCATCATCTTCACCGCCATGGACATTTTCCTGGGCAGCGTGGGAATCGTCACTCTTGGCCTGGGAGCCGTCGGCATCATCAACATCATGCTGGTCTCGGTCTCCGAACGCACCCGCGAGATCGGCGTCATGAAGGCCGTCGGCGCCACCCGGCGCAGTATTCTGGCGCAGTTCTTCTGGGAAGGTCTTCTCCTCACCGGCATCAGCGGTCTCATCGGCATCGCTGTCTCCGCCGCATTCATGGCCCTTCTGCAGGCCGCGTTCACCGACAAGGTTCCGGGTTTCGATCCGCCGCGCATCGTTCCCTGGTCGGCGGCGCTGGCACTCGGGTCGCTCACCATCTGCGGTATTGTTTCCGGGCTCTACCCGGCAAGCAAGGCCGCGGCGCTCGACCCCATCGAAGCGCTCCGCAGGGAGTAAGGATCTGAATCGCCATGCTCAAAGACATTCTCGCCCAAGCCTGGGAAGCGATGCTCTACAACCGCCGCCGCACCGCCATCACCACCATCGGCATGGCTTGGGGCATTGCCACCGTCGTGCTGCTCCTCGCCTATGGCAACGGCTTCTCGAACGCCATCGAGACCATCTTCGCCCAGTGGGGCACCAACACCATCGGCTTCTTCCCCGGCCGCACCAGCCAGCAGGCCGGCGGCGATAAAGCCGGAGTCAAAGTTCGACTGACCCTCGACGACATCGACCGCGTCACCGCGGCCCTCCCTGAAATCACCCACATCTCGCCCGCCGAGTATCAGGATGTAACGGTGCGGAACGATCTGCACACCTACACATGGACAGTGATCGGTTCGCGCGCCTCCTATGCCGACATTATCAAGCTCGTTCCCGATCAGGGCCGCTTCTTCAATGGCGCGGAGGACGAGCAGCGCGCCCATGTCTGCGTCCTCGGCTCCGAGGCCAAGAGCAAGCTCTTCTCAGGCGGTTGGGCGGTGGGCGAAACTATTCGGCTGAACGGCGTCATCTTCACCATCGTCGGCGTCCTCCAGCCCAAAATGCAGGAGACCAACGACGACATCAACCGCAGCGTCTATATTCCGTTCAACACCATGAGCGACCTTAAAGACACCACCTACCTCGATGGTGTGTGGATCGGCTATCACGGCGACTACCAGAAGATCGAAACCACCATCCGCAACACGCTGGCCGCCGCCCACCACTTCCGGCCCACCGATCACGACGCCGTCTTTGTCGCCAATCTCCGCTCCCAACTCCACCAGTTCCAAATCCTCACCATCGCCCTTCAGGCGCTGCTCTCGCTGGTCGGCGCGCTCACGCTGGGCATTGCCGGCATCGGACTGATGAACATCATGCTGGTCAGCGTGCAGCAGCGCACCCGGGAGATCGGCATCGAGAAAGCTCTCGGCGCGCGCCGCCGTCACATCCTCGTCCAGTTTCTGGCCGAAGCCCT
Organism: uncultured Acidobacteriaceae bacterium; assembly: GCA_963808805.1. Taxonomy (GTDB): domain Bacteria; phylum Acidobacteriota; class Terriglobia; order Terriglobales; family Acidobacteriaceae; genus Telmatobacter. The sequence continues at coordinate 6,918 of CAWEGN010000003.1, forward strand.
CGCCATCACCGGCGTTGGCGGCGTTGGCGGCATCGCCCTCGCCTGGCTCGTCTCCGTGATGGTCGGCCGCATCACCTTCTACAGCGCCATCGCCAAAAACGCTCAGGCCGCCGACATCCGCCTGATCATCTCGCCCACGTCGCTCATCGTGGCCACGGCGATTCTGATCGTCACCGGCTTGGTGAGCGGCATGATTCCCGCCATCCGCGCCGCCAACCTCGACCCCATCGAGGCCCTGCGCTACGAGTAGCCGCGCATCGCGCACCCCGCGCGCAGCACCATCGCCCGGTTCGCGGACAAAGAATATCATGCTCGCGTTCAGGCGATTCAGTTGCCGCGGTTCCCTCAGTTGGCCGGGGTCACGTCCACAATGCCGCAGTCCACCTTGGCCAGGCCCGGTTGGATTGCTCCCATCGTGAACGGCTTGAAGCTGTCGGTTCCGTTGGGCTGAAGCGGCCCGTTCAGCGTGATCTGCGCGTGCGTCATCATCGTCCCATTGGCGGCGAACTGCGCACACTCCAGCGTCGCCGACTGGATGGTGGCATTCGAGTTGTTCCGCCAAAGCGCGTTCGATATCTGGACGATCCCACCGATGTTGTCCCATCGCCCGTTGAATTTCTGCATCTGGGCCAGCGCCGAATTGCCGCCCTGCCCCTGCTGCTGGCCCTGATAGGGCTGCTGGCCAACCCCCGGCTGCTGGCCCTGATTAGGCTGCTGGTCCGGGGCCCCGGGCTGCCCCTGTACTGGCTGCTGGCCGGGGGCTGTTCCCGGCTGCTGTGTGGGGTTCTGTCCCGGCTGCTGGTTTTGCTGATCGTGCGTGCCGATGTAGTAGAGCCCGTACAAAATCCCGACGACGATGATTACGCCCCAGAGCCAGCCATGGCTCTTGGGTACCGGCTGCGGCATAGTCACGATGGGGATCTGCCCCGGCCCCTGAAAACCCGGGGGTACGGGCGCGAATGGGGGCGCCACGGGAGGGGGCGCAAATGAAGCCGCCGTTACCGGAGGAGCCGCCGCAACCGGCGCGCCCGCCGTTGCGCCTGCCGTCGCGCCTGCGGCGCTCAAATCGTTTCCGCACTTCACGCAGAAGCGCTCATTGCCTTCCAACTGTGCGCCACATTTGCCGCAGAATGCCATATGCTTTTCTTCTCCTCGCCATGCTTTCGCATGCTGCTCTTGCTGCCAGCCCAATCTCCGCTGCCCGGCGCGCCTGCCTGTTTCCGGCCTGCACGGCCTGCTGCAGCGCCCCAACCCGCCTCAGCGCATTCCAGCCCTCGCGGTCCGCGGCGTCTAGGCCACCGGCGCCGTCCCCACCGGCTGCACCGCCATCGTCCCCGGCAACATCGTCGCTTCCACGTTGGCCAGAGTACTCTCCAGATGCATCATTTGCTCTTGCTTCACCTGCTGAAGTCCCTGCTGGACCAGGGTGAAAAGCACATACCACGAGATCAGGCCCGTGATGATCTCGTTCCCCAGGAACGGCAGTTGAATTGGCGCATCCCAGATCGCGTGCATCGCCACGGGAATCGCAAACGCCATCAAGAAGCGCTTATCCAGAAGCATCCCGGCGCTGAACGGCCGGTCCTGCTTGACCCGCCAGAGGGCGCCCGCCGAAATCGCCGTCCATACCATGTGCCCCAGCGGCGCTGCGGTAAACATGCGCAGGAACAGTTCGCCCATCATCGCCGCGGTGGCTGCGCTTAGCGCCTGACTCTGCCCGGCTTGCGAGGTTCCGGCTTGCTGGAGCCCCTGAATGAAGGCCGGGAGGAAACTCTGCAGCCCGTACCCCATGGTCTCAAAGGCTGAAAAACCGGCCCCCACCGTGGCGCCAAACAGGATTCCATTCAGTTGGTACTTGAAGCGCACGCTGCGAACCACAACGATCACGGCGAACAGCTTGGCGCATTCCTCCACGATGCCCGCTTCCATGGTCAGCAAATTGAAGACCGGCAGCATATAAAGCACAAGCGCCGCGCACAACGACACCACGGCCCCGGTGATGAACAGTTTTCCCACCAGGTACATCGAAACGTTCCGCGGCGAGTTCAATTCGAAGAAAAGCGTCAGTGTGGCCAGCGGCGTGGCGAACGACCCCAGGAGCAACAGCGCCGGCACGAGGTTTTGGTTGGCGGTGAAGTGGAACATCACGGCCAGGATCACATAGGCGATCACCAGGGTTGCAAGGACGCGGAAGAACATCCACGGCTTGGGCCAGCCAGTCTCGGCAAGGCCAATGGGCGGCGTGGTATTCTTCGCGCCCACCATAAAGTAATCTTCCAGCTCGTCGACGTCCCGCCGCTTGAACACCTCGCCGAACATCTGCCCCAGGCTGAAGCCCTCGAGCTTATCGGTCGAGGCCATGTTCCGGATGCGCGATCTCAGGCCTTCCATCACCGACTGGTGGGTCTGCGGATGCATCTGCGACGCCGGCATGTAATAGAGCTGTTGCGGACCGCCGGGGTAGGCCTGATACACCACCGCTACCATCCCCGGCGGCGGTTGCTGCGGCGCCGCGCCGTACTGCGCCGTTGGGGCCGCGGCGACGGCCGGAACGCTTTGCGCGTTCCCCACCGTACCCACCGCCGTCCCGCAGTTCTTGCAAAACTTGTGCTCCGGAAGCAACTCCATCCCGCATCGGCGGCAAAACATGGCGATTCTCCTATCCTGGGGGCCTGGGAATGCTTAGGAAAGTAGCATCTCTCCGGCTGCAAAGTAAAGAAGCAAAAATGTGAAAGAAATAGCTGGTCCTTTCACGGGAATCATCCCGTTTTTGAAGCAGCGATATGCTTTGGGAATGCCCGCGCCGACGGGCAATTCGGCTGTAGCCTGACCATTTCATAAGTGACTGACAATAAATATCTTATGCTCTTCTGCGGGCATAGTCTGGTAAAGATTTCACCGGATGCGTCAACCTACAGCGCAGCGGCGAGCGTTTCAAGCTTGCGGAGGGACTTGAGCATCTCGGCGAGCGCCGTTTTGCCGATCTCGCTCTCGAATTCCCTTTGCATGCGGTCGAGGGCGGCGATGACACGCAGAGCGCAACGCTTGCCGTGGGGCTTGAGCGTGAGCAGGTAGGCGCGCGCGTCGCCGGGATCGATCTTGCGCTGCAACAGACCCTTGGCTTCGAGAGACGAGAGGCAGTGGCTCAGGTTGCCGCGCGTAGTGGCAAAGGTTTGCGCCAATTGCGACGGCTTGACCTGCCGCGGCGCCTCAAAGAACAGCGCAGCCAGCACGAGAGCTTCAAGAAAGCCGAGGCCATCGGCGGCGAGCATGCGCGCCGTGAACGACTCAAAGCGCCGCGCCGACCGGTTGACGGCGAACATGGGGCTTTCGCGGAGAAAGGCGTCGATACGCATACGGGAACCCAGGTAGTTTAGCACTTCAACTATTCGAGACCATACAAAATCGTTGTTGAACATCGGCTCTTTGCCGGTCATGCTTGTTCTGGGCAGGCCGATGCGTCGATTGCAACTTAGACAAATGATCCAAGGTTTGGGGCTTTTCCTGCTCGTGGCAGCGCTGCGCGCGGCCGCGCAGGATGCTCCGGCTCCGCCGCAGGCAACGGTGAAGGGCAAGACGGAGACCATGGTGGTGCTGGGCACGGCGACGCCGGTGCCGCTGGCCGAGTCGCAACGGTCGGTGGAGATTCTGCCGGTGAAGGGAGAATCGCTGGCCGCCGAGTCGCCGCAGGATTTTTTGCGCCAGGACTCTTCGGTATTTCTTGAGGAGCGCGGCGCGGGCGGAGGGCAGGTGGACCTGGTGCTGCGCGGCGGCAGCTTTGAACAGACCCTTGTGCTGCTGAACGGGTTTCGCATCAACGACGCGCAGACTTCGCACCACAATCTCGATTTGCCGGTCCCGCCGGAGGCCATGGACTCGGTCCAGGTGCTGGAAGGCGCGGGATCGACGCTGCACGGCGTGGATGCGTTGAGCGGGGTGGTGGACTTTTTGACGGCGGCGCCGGATCGCGATTCGATTTTTCTGCGCGGCGGCGAGGGCAGCTTCGAATCGAACGAGGAAACGCTGCTGGCGGGGGCTACACGCGGGCGATGGAGCGGGCGCGTAACGGCGGAACGCAACTTTTCCACGGGATTCATGGCCGACCGCGATTATCGCAATGAAGATTCATCTGCGGAGAGCTGGATGGGATCGCGGCTGGGCGTGACGGACCTGATGTTTGCGGCAAGCGACCGGTCGTTTGGCGCGAACCAGTTTTATGGCGACTACCCTTCCTGGGAGCGGACAAAGGGTTGGTTCGGATCGGCGAGGCAGGAACTGGGCAGCCGGACGCAGGCGGCGTTCGCGTACCGGCGGCACACGGATGAGTTCGTGCTGTTCCGCGACGATCCGGCGATTTATGAGAACAACCATATTGACGGGTCGTGGCAGGGATCATTGCGGCGCACGGAGAATCTGCCCGCGGGCACGCTGCTGCTGATGGGGCTGGAGGCGGACGGCGACAGCATCCATAGCAACAATCTCGGCCTTCATGCGCGGAATCGCGGCGCGGGCTACGTGGACGTGGATCTGCATCCAGCGAAGAAGCGCTGGAGCTTGTCGGCAGGCGCGCGCGAAGAGATTTTTTCGGGGGGAGCGAAGGCGGTGTTGTCTCCGGAACTGGCGGGGAGTTTTCGCGTGGCGAGCAGCCTGAAACTGCGCGCGACCGGAGGGTATGGGTTCAGGATTCCGACCTACACCGACTTCTATTACTCCGATCCATCGACGCTGGGAAACGCGAATCTAAAACCGGAGTCGGCTTGGACCGGGGATGGAGGCGTGGATTGGACGCCGTCGACGAAGATCGAGCTCTCGGCGACGGGATTCTATTCGCAGCAGCACGACACCATCGACTATGTGCAGAGCGCGACCGTGCCGAATGCGAATCTTCCTTCCGGGTGTCCCGCGAACATCTGGTGCGCGGACAACCTGAATGGGCTGCACTTTGCCGGAGTCGAGACGAGCTTCACGTGGATTCCGAACCGATCGCAGACGGTGCGGATCGAGTGGACGGCTTTGCACGGGGCGCAGACCGCGCTGCACGGGCTCGAGTCGGAGTATGTGTTCAATTATCCGGTCGAAAATATTCATGCATCGTGGACCTGGGCGATGGGGCACAACGTTGTATTGACAAATGCGGTGCAGATCGCGCAACGGTATCAGCAGACGGTGTACCCGGTGTGGAACGCGACGCTGACGCGCAATGCCTGGAAGGTGCGGCCGTATTTGCGGCTCATGAATGCGAGCAATACGGGATACCAGGAGATCACCGGCGTGAACATGCCGCCGCGGACGATCATGGGCGGGCTGGCGGTGCAAATCGGGCGATGAGAGATCGCGCGAACCTGCCGCGCGCGCTTACGCCGCAGCGGGCGTACGTGATTCGAGCTCCGCGAGGCGCTTGGCGAGGAGCGTCTCCAGCTTGACGAGCGCGGCTGAGAAGCCCTCGATGCCTTCCTTGAGCTTGTCCGTGGCCATGCGATCAGCCAAGTGCATGCGGTCGAATGCGGCCTTATCGACGACGATCCGCTCGATGGGCAGCGCGGCGGCAGCTTGCGGATCGAGCTTGCGCGGCAAATCGCCTTCTGTGCTTTCGAGCTCGGCGAGTAGTTGCGGCGAGATGGTGAGCAAATCGCAGCCGGCGAGCTCGCAGATTTCACCGATGTTGCGGAAGCTGGCGCCCATGACGACAGTTTTATAGCCGAATTTCTTCAAGTAGTTGTAGATGCGCGTGACCGACTGCACGCCGGGATCGTCGGCGCCGTGGTAGTCCTTGCCCGTGTCCTTTTTGTACCAGTCGAGGATGCGGCCCACGAAGGGCGAGATCAGCGTCGCGCCTGCCTCAGCCGCGGCGATGGCCTGATGCAAACCGAAAAGTAACGTCAGGTTGCAGTGGATGTCCCCCTTCTCGAGGACTTCGGCGGCGCGAATGCCTTGCCAGGTGGAGGCGATCTTGATGAGCACGTGATTGCGGCCAACGCCCGCCGCGTCGTACTGCGCGATGATGCTGCGCGCCTGCGCGATGGTGGCTTCGGTGTCATAGGAAAGTCGCGCATCCACCTCCGTGGAGACGCGGCCGGGGACGATCTGGAGAATCTTTTTTCCGAAGGCGATGGCCAGCCGCTGGAAGGCAAGGTTGGCGATGGCCTGATCGCTCGCGCCTTCGCCCAGCTCGTTGCGCGCGTCCATCAGAACACCGTCCACAATAGGCTGATAATGCGGCATCTGAGCGGCGGCGGTGATCAAGGATGGATTCGTGGTCGCGTCCTGGGGATGAAACTGCTCCATCGCTTCCATGTCGCCGGTGTCGGCCACGACGACGGTGTACTGACGCAACTGTTCAAGAAGATCTGGCATGATTCCTCCTCGGGGAAGAAGTTTCCGGCGCTCAGGTCGCGCACCGATAGTGTAACCCTTATTGGATTGTCAAAGATCAACGCCGGTTGCATATCAGGCGCATGTTCCTTAAAAGCTGTCCCGATCGGCTCGGAAAAGGCGCTAGCGGTTCGTTTTGCCAGTGACGTCGTTACTGCTGTCCACGGGCTTCGATTCGGGCGAGCCCTGCTGGCGAAGGAAGATGCTCAAGATTATGTAGATGGCAAGGGCGGCAAACTCCGCCTCCCAGGTTTGCATGTTCGAGAACCAGAATGCGGAGCTGAGGCCGTAATTGACCGTGGTGACCGGCGGCTTGTGGACCATTTGCAGCTCTGCGTTGTAGTCCATCGCGCCAAAGAACAGGTGGGCGATGAAAGATAAAGCGAAGAGTGCGGCAAAGGCAAGGGAAAGAGAATTGCGGTAAATCCATGGGAGGGATTTATCTTCCCCCTTGCTTTTGTTGCGCGTCCTGGGCGAGAGCGAGTGAGCCGCGCCCTTCTCGCGGAATTTTGCGGCGAACACGATGAGACAGCCTAGTTGCAGAAGAGCGGCTTGCCAGTTGGTAAAGGCGCCGTCGAGAAAGTTGCCGGTGGCCAGATAACTAGCGTAGCCGATGGTGGGCAGGCCGTGCGCGGCGAGCTCGGAGTCGTAGTTGAGGTGCCCCCAGATGCTCTGTCCGGCAAGGCACACGACGAAGAGCGAAGCGAAGGATAGCGAAAGGCCATGTTCTGTAATCAATCGCAGCAGGGGCGTGATTATTGTGCGGCGCGACGGCGGCGGATCTACGGTTCTGAGAGCCATGACAGGTACTTGGATGGCAAAAAGGGAGTGGGCGCGCGGGGAGGCGTGCCCGATTGCGATTTAACGGGGCGGAGGAGGACGAGCCGCTTCAGTCTTCGTCCGCCTCCACGGTATTCGCGAGCACGCCGAGGCCGGGAATCGAAACTTCGACACGGTCTCCGGGCGAGAGTGGACCCACACCCGAGGGCGTTCCCGTGAGCACCAGATCGCCGGGTTCGAGGGTCATCGCAGCGGTGATAAAACGCAGCAGCACGGGAACGGGAAAGATGAAGTCAAGCGTGGAGGCTTGCTGGCGGAGCTCGCCGTTCAAGCGCGTTTCGATGGTGAGGCCAGCGTCGAGGTCCAGTTCATCGCTCACCAGCGGCCCAACGGGGCAAAAGGTGTCGAAGCCTTTGGCGCGCGTCCACTGGTCGTCTTTCTTTTGCAGGTCGCGCGCGGAGATGTCGTTGGCCGGCGTGAAGCCGCGCACGATGCTGCGCCAATCTTCCTTGGTGCCCAGGTTGCGCGTGCGGCGGCCAATGACGATGGCGAGTTCGCCTTCGTAGTCGACGCGCTCCGAAATGGCTGGGAGCCGCACCGCGCCGCCGGGACGGAGCAGCGACGAAGGCGGCTTGAAGAAGAGCAGAGGCTCGGCGGGCATTTCGTCGCCCATCTCGCGCACGTGCGCGCGGTAGTTGCGTCCCACGCAGACGATCTTCGAGGGAGTGACGGGAGGAAGAAGTTGGGCGGCAGTGAGCGGCATGGGCGCGAAGGAGGGCATGGCGTTTGCTTGCTGAAGCCTGTGGGGGAGATCCTCTTCGGGCGTAGCGGCAGGGCCGATGATCCACAACTCGCCGTTGCGGTCTTCGACTGCTCCGTAATGGGTTTGGCCGTCGAGTAGGAAGCGGCAATACTTCATGTAGGCCTGACTCCTTGGGGCTAAAGTGTATTATGGGCCGGGTACGGTTTCTTGCGCTTCGGCGGAACGCGCGCTTTCGTGGCCCTCCTGATCGATGGCGCTCACGGCATACGCATAGGCGTGGCCGGGCTGCACGTTTGCGTCGTGATAGGCGGGTCCCACCACGGGCTGCGTGGGGGAAATGCGTTGCCACGCGCCGCCCGCGCCGGTTGCAGCGAGACTCGCGGCGGTAGACGATGTACCCGGCGAGGTCGGCCTCGGTGTCGGGCTGCCAGCTCAGGTCAATCGCGGAACTGGCGCCGTTTTCGCCTGCCGTAGCCACAGCGGCTAGGCCCTTGGGCGCATTTGGAGGAAACAACTGCTCGGCCTCGATGCGCAGGGGAGCGGAGAGCGGCGAGGCCAGTTCCAGCGTCGCGCCATTTACGACGATCCGCGCGACTCGTTGCGCGCGATACTCATAGGTCTGGCCGAAGCGGATGCCGGTATCGAGAGCGCGGCCGTGGTTCGCGCCGGCTTCAACCAGCAGGCTGCGCTCAAGCGGCTCGGCGGGTTGAGCAAGAGGGTTCTCCGCGGTTTCTCCGGGGCCGGGTTTCTGTGCGGGTGGTGTGAGCAGCTTGCGCGCGAGGCGAATGGCAACCGGCTCTGCCTCAGACGGCGCCGGAGTCCAGCGCAGCAGCACGCCGTCCCTGCTCATCTCCGCAGTGAGACCTTCGACGGCTGGGGGCGCTTGGCCGGCCAGAGCTTTTGCGCCGTTTGACAGGCCCGCGGAACGGCCTTTGCGATTGTCGAGCTCGACGAAATACGTGAGCAAGCGCGGCGTGCCTGCGGCTAACGCAGGAGGCAGCGTGTCGGTAAATGCGGCGTCGCCCCCCGGAGCCAGTTGCAACGTGGCAGCGGCGTTGCACCGCGCGGCGCTCGATTCATTGCGGCAGATACGAACCGCAATGTCGCCCTTGAGCAGGACTTTGTCGGTGGTCTTTGCGGGCATGGTCCAGGTGAGGGTTACCTGGGACCCGGTGCGCACGGCGGAGAGGTCGCTGACGGGAACGGGAAGGTTCAACGAGGGCGGCAGCGGCGCGCCCGGCATGCCGCATCCGGTGAGGGCGAAGGCGGCGGCCAGAGCCGCGATGAGCGCTGAGCGCAGCGCAGAGGGCCACGGGCGAGCGCCCAGGATTCCTGCAGATTGCATGGCGCTTCCAGTCTAAAGGAGAAGCGCGCGAACCTGCAGAGTCAGATCCTGCGCAGGTTGGCGAACTTTTCCATCAACTTCTTCATGCCATGGCGCTGGAAGAGCACGGTAAGCTTGGCGTCTTCGCCGTCGCTCTCGCGCAGCAGCACCGTGCCTTCACCGTACTTGGAGTGCATGACGCGCTGGCCTTTTTTGAGGCCGGAGGCGCCGTTCGGCTTTGGAATCTCCATCGCTGGCCGGGCGAACGAGCCGGGGCGGCCAGCGCCGGATTTCAACCCCGCGGACGAAAACCTGTCCGTGGGGGCCCCGGATTTGCCACCGAAAAAGCGGGCGATGTTGTCGATGGAGTTCGGCTGCGGCGCTTCCGGCGTTCGCACGCTCTTATCTCTTGGCGCTCCCGCGCTTTGATGTTTTGGAGTAGAGCTTTGGCGAGATGAGGACGATGATGCTGCAGCAGAGTGGGGAATCTCCTGGCTCTCATCCTCGTAGTTGAAGTGCGCACCGCCGGAGCCGCTTGCGCGGCGGTGCCGGCGGGCAGCGCCATAGGAGGGCGTGTAAGCGGGCGTGGACCACGCTGGGCTGCGGCTCCCGAGATTTTCGACCAGCTGCGAGGGAACCTCTTCAAGGAAACGCGAAGGGACGCTGGCTTCAGGCATGTCGGCGCCATAGCGCCGGCGGTAGTGAGCGCGGGTGAGGATGAGCGTGTTCATGGCGCGCGTCATGCCCACATAGCAGAGGCGGCGCTCCTCTTCGAGTTCTTCGGGGTTGGAAAGCGTGCGCGAGTGCGGAAACAGGCCCTCCTCAAGCCCGGCGAGAAAGACCAGAGGGAATTCGAGACCCTTGGCGGCATGCAGAGTCATGAGCGTGACGCGGGCATGGGGATCGAACTGATCGGTGTCGGACGCGAGCGCGGCATGATCGAGGAATTCGGCGAGAGTTTCGCTACGCTCCTCGGCGTCGTGCGCGGCGTTGGCCAGCTCCTTCAGGTTCTCAATGCGGCTGAAGGCCTCGGGCGAGCCTTCGGCTTCAAGAGCCTTGATATAGCCGGTGCGGTCGATGAGGAAGCGAATGAGCTCGGGGAGAGTGGCGGAGTCGCCGGGCGAGCGAAATACAGACTTCTCGCCAGAGCCCTCTTCAGCGTCGGATTTCGGCTTGGTTTCTCCGATTGGTTCTTCCTGTGGCGTAGCTGCGCCAAATGCGAAGCCGGTGTCGGAGCCGCCAGCGTGCGACTCGGCCACGTCGGCGGCCAGCTTGCCGGCAAAGTCGGGGTCCATCATGGCTTGCGCGTCGAGAATGAGCTGGCGGAACGATTCCAGAGCGATGAGCGCGCGCGTGGGGATGAGCCGGTTGGCGATGGCCGCGGCGGTCGCGTCCCACGTGGAGCGGCCGGTTTCGAGAGCCAGCCGCTCCAGAGTTTCCAACGTGGTTTTGCCGATGCCCCGGGCCGGCGTGTTGATGGCGCGCTGCAATGCCATCGAGTCGTGGGGATTGCGGACGAGACGAAGATACGCGAGCAGGTCCTTGATCTCGGCGCGCTCGTAGAAGCTGAATCCGCCGACCATGGTGTAGCTGATGTTGTAGCGGCGGAGGGCCTCTTCGACCAATCGCGATTGCGAGTTGGTGCGGTAGAGAACCGCCGCTCCGCGGTTCTGGCCTTCGGAGGAGTCTTGTGCATGGAGAAACGCCTGAATCTTGTCGGCGATGAAGAGGGCCTCGTTTTCGCCGTCGGGCGCTTCGTAGTAGCCGATGAGCGAGCCGCCCTGCCGCTCGGTCCAAAGCTTCTTTCCTTTGCGGCGAATGTTGTTGGCGACAACCGCTCCGGCTGCTTCGAGAATGATCTGCGTGGAGCGGTAGTTCTGCTCCAGGCGGACGATGCGGGCGTTGGGAAAGTCTTTTTCGAACTCCAGGATGTTGCGGATGTCGGCTCCGCGCCAGGAATAGATGCTCTGGTCCTCGTCTCCCACGGCGCAGACGTTTTTGCGCTCGCCGGCCAGCAGCTTCATCAACTCGTATTGCGGGCGATTGGTGTCCTGGTACTCGTCAACCAATACATATTGATAACGGCGCTGGTATCGCTCGCGCACTTCGCCCGAGGCTTTCAGCAGGCGCACGGCTTCCAGAAGCAAGTCATCGAAGTCCATGGCGTTGTTCTTGCGCAGCTCGTCCTGGTAGGCCTTGAAGATGTGCGCGACACGCTCGCTGGTGGGATCTTTGGAGCTGAGGAAATAGTCCTGCGGATCGACCATGTGGTTTTTTGCCCAGGAGATGCGGCCCTGCACGGTGCGCGGAGTGAGTTGCTTGGTATCGAGCCCCATGCGCTTCATGATCTGCTTGACCAGCCCCAACTGATCGTTCTCATCGAAGATGGCGAAGGCGCGGGTGAGGCCCTGGCCGGCCACCTTGAGCGCTTCGATGTCGCGCCGAAGAATGCGCACGCAGAACGAGTGGAACGTGGAGATCAGGGGCTTGGCGAGCGAGGAGTGGCCCAGCAACTCGTTCACGCGCTCGGCCATTTCGCCGGCGGCTTTGTTGGTGAAGGTGACGGCGAGGATCGCATCGGGCGCGACGTTTTTCTCCTGGATGAGCCAGGCAATGCGGTGCGTGATGACGCGGGTTTTGCCCGAGCCGGCGCCGGCCAGGATAAGCAGCGGGCCCTCGGCGGCCTCGACCGCAGCGCGTTGTTCGGGATTGAGATGGGCGAGGAGAGGATGCAAGGTCGAGTCCGGCGGGAAGGTTCCTGGATCTAGTTTATCGTTCGGGAGACGAGCGGTTAGCACGGCGAGATCGGGGACTGCCAAAAGGATCAAGCCGTCTGCGATTTGGAGTTTGTGAGGAAGGCGGCGGCGGAGAGGCTCAGCAAGGGACCGGAGATGTTGAAAAAAGCGCGAGTCGTGTTGCCCAGGGCGTTGTTGTACGCGCCGAAGAGCAGGGCCAGCAGGAAGGTGGCGACAGTGGCCCAGACCCAGCGGCGATCCATGCGATTGAGGCGCGGGAGGCCGAGCGGCAGCAGCCAAATGAAAGTGAACCAGAACTCATGCGCTGTGAGGCAGTGGAGCAGCGCGGGGGCGAACCCAACCCTGGAGAAGACGCCCATGGCGGTGGTGTAGTGCAAGGCGCCCAGGACGAACCCTCCTGAGGAGGAAAACGAAAGCAGAACCGTAGCGGACGCGAGGAGCCCAAGGCCGGCGATCCAGCCCAGTCTGCGGGGGCGAAGGGGCCGCTCAGAGAGCCACCAGGTAATGGCGAACACAAAGGCGAACGGTGCAAAGGTCTCCTTGGAGAGGCTTCCCGGAATGGCCCAGAGGGGCAAAAGGTACCAGCGCGCGGAGAGAAGCGACCAGACCACGAGGGCCAGGAAAAACGCCTCTCCGGAATCGATATAGGCCGCCAGATTCCAGTTGGGCACGGCGAAATTCACCAGGAAAAGCATCGCCCCGGCGAGCGAGGTGACGTAGGACAAGCCGCAGCGAAGGCCGATGGCCAGGATGGCTACGGCGGTTGCAGCGGTAAGGATGGATGTGGCCACCAGCATTCCGAAGAGAGCGGGATCCCAACTGGCGATTCGCCCCTCAGCCATCCAATAGAAAGGTTTTGCCAGGGCAGGAACCAGGGGGCGGTAGGAGGCGATATGGAGCGGGTTTCTGACCATATCGCAGTAGCCCGCAGCATCCGATGTGCCGGGAATTTTGCCTGGGTCGTAGCGATTCAGAATGGGATAGCCAAGGCCGAAGCAGATGAGGAAGAAGAGCGGCCCGAGCAGGAGGGCCTTGCGAACTGAGAATGCGCCGTGCAAATGCGGAAACCTCCAGCCAAGGGCCGGGGAGATGGATGTGGATGCGGAGGCCGATTCAGTCGGAATCCGGAGAGAGAGTGTGTCTCGCCGGATTTCGCGATAGGGTCAATTCTAGCACCCAGAAGGCATTTGCATTCCCCCCATCGTTCCGCTACGATAGAGCTATCTGCCCAGGGTGATCCCTGGGCTGTCACCAGCACCACGGCTTTTGGCTCCGGCTTGGAGTCCCGCCACGGGCGGGCTGGCAAAGGCGGTGGGAGACGAGGGAAGAATGGCTAAAGCGGGCAAGAATATTGCGAAGGCGCGCGCCGCTGTGAACAAGCCGGCGTATCCGCTGCCTGAAGCAGTGAATCTCCTCAAGCAAGTAAAGTATGCGAAGTTCGACGAGACCGTCGATCTGACGATGCGTCTGGGCGTGGATACGCGCCACGCCGACCAGATGGTGCGCGGCACCGTGGTGCTGCCGCACGGGCTGGGCAAGACCAAGACCGTGGCCGTGATCGCCACCGGCGACCGGCAGAAGGAAGCCGCCGCGGCCGGCGCCGACTTTGTAGGCGGCGAGGAGATGGTGGAGAAGATCCAGAAGGAGAACTGGACCGCCTTCGACGCGCTGATCGCAACGCCGGACATGATGAAGGTGGTGGGCCGGCTGGGCAAGGTTCTCGGCCCGAAGGGGCTGATGCCGAATCCCAAGACCGGGACCGTGACCATGGATGTGGCCGCGGCGGTCAAAGAGATCAAGGCCGGCAAGGTGGAGTTCCGCGCCGACAAGACTAGCCTGGTGCATGTGCCGGTGGGCAAGCTGAGCTTCGAGCCGCAAAAGCTGATCGACAACGCGACCACGGTGATTACATCGATCGTGCGCGCCAAGCCTTCGGCGGCCAAGGGCAAGTACATCAAGAGCGTGACGCTGAGCTCGACCATGGGGCCGGGCGTTCCGCTGGATTCGGCGGTTGCGGACGCGGCGGGAAAAAGATAGGGGTCAGGTTTCAGGGATCAGGAGTCAGTTGGTGCGGTGACCCCGTGGGCAATCAGACAGGCCCGAGAGATCTTATAAGAACGAGACGGGGGATTTTCAGTGGAGCGCCCGTTATGGGCGACGGAAAGCGAGGGCAGGGGCAAGGAATAGGCATTGTTCAGGGGCACTGATCCCTGACACCTGAAACCTGACACCTGTCGTAGCGGAGCGAAGGCAATGGCGATTTCGAAAGCGAAGAAGGCGGAGAAGGTTAAGGGGCTGGCCGCGGAGCTGGCTCCTTCGACCACTGCGATTGTGGGTACCTTCAACAAGCTCACCGTGGCCAAGGACTACGAGTTGCGCAAGGTGATTCGTGAGGCTGGCGGCAAATACCGCGTGGTGAAGAACAGGCTGGCCGCGATCTCCGGCACAGGTACGCAGGTGGAAGCGGCGCTGAAGGGCTTGAAGGGCGTGAACTCGGTGGCGTTTACCGCGGGCGATCCGGTGGCTCTGGCCAAGGTGTTCGCCAAATGGGCGGGCGAGAACGCGGCGGAGTTCCATTTCAAGCTGGGCATCGTGGACGGCAAGCTGCTAAGCGTGGACGAGGTAAAGGCGCTGGCTACGATGCCGGGCAAGGACGAGATCTATTCGAAGCTGCTGTTTCTCATCAACGCGCCGGCGCAGCGGCTGGTTACGGTGCTCAACGCGGCGGGACGCGATCTGGCAGTGGTGATTGGCCAGGGCGTGGAGAAAGAGAAGTTCGCTGCGGCCTGAGGGCCGCAGAAGCTTCTAGCCTCTAGCTCCTAGCCTTTCCGTGGCGGGACTGGCTGTCTCGGGAAAGAGCAGGGGTTGGCGGCAAGGTGGCTGCAAGCTAGAAGCTAACAGCTAGAAGCTAGTAGCTGCTTTTGAAGGTTTTGGCCGGGGCATTTTGAAAGGGCGCGGGTCTGGCGCATCGGAAACTTTCAAACTTGTTGGGACGGCCGGGGAAATACCAAATCGAACGGTTCTGATTGGAGAAGAACATGGCGGACATTGCACAGTTGGAAGAACAAATCGTAAGTCTGAGCCTGCTGGAAGCGGCGGCTCTGGTAAAGAAGTTGGAAGAGAGGCTTGGCGTTTCGGCTGCGGCTGCGGCACCGGTGATGGTTGCCGGCGGCGCGGCGGCGGGAGCAGCGGCTCCGGCGGTCGAGGAGAAGACCGAGTTCCAGGTCATTCTGAAGGACACCGGCGCCAATAAGATCAACACCATCAAGGCAGTACGCGAAATCACGTCGCTCGGCCTGAAGGAAGCCAAGGATCTGGTGGACGGGGCTCCGAAGGCGATCAAGGAGAACGCGACCAAGGAAGAGGCCGAGGCCATCAGGAAGAAGTTTGAGGGCGTGGCGACCATCGAGATCAAGTAGGAGCAATCGCTTGCAACCGGCGCTGGGACGCGCTATGATATACGTTGCGCGTCTTGGCGGTTCCGCTCGGTTTCATCGCGGGGCGGAGCTTGGGCCGCGCGGGAAGCGGAGCGTGGCGTTCACGCAGGCGTCTGCTGCTCAGGGTAGCGTTAGGATCTCTGAGGTCGGGCGTTGTGAGTTGGTTAAGTTCTTTTTGGTCAACGGATTGTCCTGGGGTCAGGCGGGGCTTCCGTTGATGACGGTCGGGTAGCTGGCAATTCGCGGCGGAAGCGGATTTTGCGATCGGCGAGGGCAATGGAAGAAAATTCGATTGGGAGCACAGGCGTTGAGCTGCGCTCGTGAGGCATTGCGTCCTTACGGGCTATTTGTGTCTTCCGGTGCGCTGATTAGAAGGTCTAAGAAGCGAGCAGGCGTATGCGCACAGACCCCCTTTTCCGGTTTCACCGGAATTTTCGGGCTCGGCCGTTGTACGTATGACTTCCAATTGTGCGCAGTCTAGCGCACCCGCCCGAAACGCGCAATATCCACCACGCGTTATTGACCGAGCTCTCATGAGAACCCGCCTGATCCGGGTTCTATCCGGTAACGGGAATGAATTTCCCGTTGCCGCCAGCAGACGAGCGGGGAACCGTTGCCCGCTCCTACGTATTTTCGACTTCTTGCGGTAACAAACCGGCGCCACGGGGACTCGGACGCCGGACCGGCGCGCGCATAGCGCCGGAGCAACGAGGCTCAGGAGTGACCATGCCCAACGAGAAGCGCGCGATTCGCAGCCGGCTCGATTTTTCCAAAATTCCCACTGCTACACAGATTCCCAACCTGATCGAAGTGCAGCGCCGCAGCTACGAGCGGTTCCTGCAGATGGACAAGCTGCCCAACGAGCGCGACGACAGCGGCTTGCAGTCGGTATTTGTGTCGGTTTTCCCGATCACCGATTTCCGCGGCATCTCGCAGTTGGATTTTGTGGATTTCTCCATCGGCAACTGGGAGTGCAAGTGCGGCCACCTGAAGGGGCTGCACCACCTGCGCACGGCCTGCATGCATTGCGGGGCCATGGTGATCACCGATCCTTTCCTGCCCGGCGACGTGCTTTGCCAGAAGTGCGGCACCTACAACAAGAACGCCCCCGACTTCTGCAACAAGTGCGGCGACCCGGTGAGCCTGCAGTTGAAATACGACCAGCAGGAGTGCGAGGAGCGGGGAATGACCTTCTCCGCGCCGCTAAAGGTGACGGTGCGCCTGACCATCTACGACAAGGACCCAGAGACCGGCAACAAGACCATCCGCGACATTAAAGAACAAGAAGTGTTCTTTGGCGACATTCCGCTGATGACGCCCAACGGCACGTTCATCGTGAACGGCACGGAGCGCGTGATCGTTTCGCAATTGCACCGGTCACCTGGCGTGTTTTTCGAGACCGCCAACAACCGCACCTACTTCCTGGGCAAGATTATTCCTTATCGCGGCTCGTGGGTGGAGTTCGAGTACGACCAGAAGAACACGCTCTATGTGCGCATCGACCGCAAGCGCAAGTTCCTGGGCACCATCTTCCTGCGCGCGCTGGGTTTGCGCTCGGACGAGGAGATTCTGAAAACCTTCTACACCGTCAACCGCCTGCACGTCGAGGACGGCAAGCTCTTGTGGGCAGTGCCGCAGGATGCCGCGAAGGGTACGCACCTGGTGGGCGTGAAGCCGGCGCGCGGGGTCCGGCACGGCAGCGAGGAGATTGCGCACACCGGGCGCAAGATCACGCCGCATGCGCTGAAAGCTATGCGCACAGCGGGCATTGACAAGGTGGAAGTGGAGGCCGCGGAGTTGGATGGCGCGATGACCGCGGCGGACGTGGTCGACACGTCCACCGGCGAAGTGGTGGTGGAGGCCAACGTGGAGTTGACCGCCGACCGGCTGCACAAGGTGCTCTCCAGCGGCGCGGCGACCTTCGAGGTGTTCTTCCCCGACCGCGACGACGTGGGCAACATCGTTTCCAATACGCTGAAGCGCGACTCGGTGCACAAGCCGGAAGAGGCGCTGATCGAGATCTACCGCAAGCTGCGGCCGGGCGACCCCCCGACGCTGGACACCGCGACCGCGCTCTTCGAGGGCATGTTCTTCGATCCGCGCAAGTACGATTTCTCGCGCGTGGGCCGGCTAAAGTTCAATATCAAGCTCTACGAGAACCAGGACGCGACGCAGCTCGATCGTCGCACGCTGACGCCGGAGGATTTCTACGCGACCATCCGCTACCTGCTCAAGCTGCGCAAGAACATCGGCATGGTGGACGATATCGACCATCTGGGTAACCGCCGCGTGCGCGCGGTGGGCGAGTTGATGGAGAACCAGTTCCGCATCGGCCTGGTGCGCATGGAGCGCGCCATCAAGGAAAAGATGAGCGTGTACCAGGAACTGAACACGGCCATGCCGCACGACCTGATCAACGCCAAGCCGGTGATGGCGGCCATCCGCGAATTCTTCGGCTCCTCGCAGCTCTCCCAGTTCATGGACCAGACCAATCCGCTGTCGGAGATCACGCACAAGCGGCGGCTTTCAGCCCTCGGGCCGGGCGGGCTTTCGCGTGAGCGCGCCGGTTTCGAGGTGCGCGACGTGCACCCCACGCACTATGGACGTATCTGCCCGATCGAGACGCCGGAAGGCCCGAACATCGGGCTGATCAGCTCGCTGAGCTGTTTTGCGCGCATCAATGAATATGGATTCATCGAGTCGCCGTACCGCAAGGTGAAGGACTCGAAGATTCTGGATTTCGTGGAGATCGTCAACGCCGGCGAAAGCGGCCTGCGCGTGGGCGATCACATCGAGAAGGACGAGGCACGGCGCCTGAACGCGCAACTGAAGAAGGCGGGTAAGCGCGCCATCGAATCCATTCCCTACAGCTTTTACCTTTCCGCGTGGGAGGAAGACCGGCACACCATCGCGCAGGCCAACATCGAGTTCAACGACAAGGGAGAGATCACCGAAGACCTGGTGAACGCGCGCCGGCAGGGGAACTTTGTGCTGGTGAATCGGGCTGAGGTTGATTACATCGACGTGAGCCCCAAGCAGTTGGTCTCGGTGGCCGCATCGCTGGTGCCGTTCCTGGAGCACGACGACGCCAATCGTGCGCTGATGGGCGCTAACATGCAACGTCAGTCGGTGCCGCTGCTGGCGGCCGAGGCGCCGCTTGTGGGCACGGGCATGGAAGGCGTGACGGCGCGCGACTCCGGCGCGGTGATCCTGGCCAAGCGCAATGGGATTGTGGATTCTGTAGACTCGGAGCGCA
Organism: uncultured Acidobacteriaceae bacterium; assembly: GCA_963808805.1. Taxonomy (GTDB): domain Bacteria; phylum Acidobacteriota; class Terriglobia; order Terriglobales; family Acidobacteriaceae; genus Telmatobacter. Next base: position 25,606 of record CAWEGN010000003.1, read on the forward strand.
TCATCGTGCGCGTTGAAGGCGAGCACCATCCCACGCAACTCTCGCGCGAAGTCGGTTCCGACATCTACCAGCTCATCAAGTTCAAGCGGTCGAACCAGAACACGTGCATCAATCAAAAGCCCGTGGTCCACGAGGGCGACCGTGTAGTGAAGGGCCAGGTGATCGCCGACGGACCGTGCACCGAACATGGGGAGCTGGCGCTGGGGCGCAACGTGCTGGTGGCCTTTATGCCGTGGCGCGGGTACAACTTCGAGGATGCGATCCTGATCAGCGAACAACTGGTGCGCGAGGACTACTACACCAGCGTGCACATCGAGGAGTTCGAGATCGAGGCCCGCGACACCAAGCTGGGTCCCGAGGAGATCACGCGCGACATTCCCAACGTGAGCGAGCACGCGCTGCGCGATCTGGATGAGAGCGGCATCATCCGCATCGGCGCCCAGATCGGCCACGGCGACATCCTGGTGGGCAAGGTGACGCCCAAGGGCGAAACGCAGTTGACGCCGGAAGAGAAGCTGCTGCGCGCCATCTTCGGTGAGAAGGCCGGCGACGTGCGCGATGCATCGCTCACCTGCCCTCCCGGCATTGAGGGCACGGTGGTGGACGTGCGCATCTTCAGCCGCAAGGGCCAGGAGAAGGACGAGCGCGCCAAGCTGATCGAGGCCGATTACGTGGCCAAGCTCGAAAAGAACCTCGGCGACGAGATCCGCATTCTGACCGACGAGCGGTTGAAGCGGCTGGAGGCCATCCTGGGCGGCAAGGAAGTGCTGGCCGACCTGCACGACGAACGCACCAACAAGCGCCTGCTGGTCAAGGGCGCGATCCTGGACCGCGACACCATCGAGCGCATCTCGACCAAGAACCTGAAGCGCATTCGCTATGCCGACAAGGACCCGCGGGTGAATGAGCAGATCGACGAGATCGAGGAGATGACCTCGCGGCAGATCGAAGTGCTGCGCAAGATCACCAACGAGAAGGTGGCCAAGCTGCAGAAGGGCGACGAGCTGCCTCCGGGCGTGATCAAGCTGGTCAAGGTCTACGTGGCCATGAAGCGCAAGCTGAGCGTAGGCGACAAAATGGCCGGCCGGCACGGCAACAAGGGCGTGATCTCGCGCATTCTTCCCGTGGAGGATATGCCGTATCTGCCCGATGGAACGCCGGTGGAAATTGTGCTGAACCCGCTGGGCGTGCCCTCGCGCATGAACGTGGGGCAGATCCTGGAGACGCACCTCGGGTGGGCCGCGCACGAGCTGGGCCAGAAAGTGGCCGAGCTGGTGAAGGCCAACTCCGACGCCGCGTACGTGCGCGAGATGGCGAAGAAGGAGTTCGCCGGCACGGCCGTGTTGCGGCAGTTGCTGGAACTGGACGACGAGATGCTGGTACGTGTCGCTCGCGGTATGGGCAAGGGCATCTGGTTCGGGACGGCGGTCTTTGACGGCGCGCAGGAGAGTGAGATCAAGGCGCTGCTGGCTTCGGCGGGCCTGCCGTCATCGGGCAAGACGATGCTCTACGACGGCCTGACGGGTGAGCAGTTCGAGCAGCCGGTGACGGTGGGCTACATTTACATGCTCAAGCTCTCGCACCTGGTCGACGACAAGATTCACGCGCGGTCGATCGGGCCGTACTCGCTGATCACGCAGCAACCGCTGGGCGGCAAGGCGCAGTTCGGCGGGCAGCGCTTTGGCGAGATGGAAGTATGGGCGCTCGAAGCCTACGGCGCTGCCTACATCCTGCAGGAGCTGCTCACCGCCAAGTCCGACGACGTGTATGGCCGGACCAAAATCTACGAGGCCATCGTCAAGGGCGAGACGGCGATGGAGCCGGGCATTCCGGAGTCGTTCAACGTGCTGATCCGCGAGTTGCAGTCGCTGTGCCTGGACGTGGATTTGATCAAGCGCGCGGATATCAAGAAGGCGCCCGCGCCGGAAGTGGCGGCGGTGGCGGATTAACGGCAGCTTCTAGCTGCTAGCTACTAGCGCGTCGAGCTGAAGCCTGCGGCCGGAACAAAACCAAGTTATGGTGCGTGTGTACTGCTTTTGACACGCGTGCTGACAGCGTGAGAAAGAACAACTGCTTCCCGAACCGGGGAAGCTAGAAGCTAGTAGCTAGCAGCTAGTCGCTGGCGGAAATTGGAGGGTCGCCTTGTTCCGTTCGAACCCATTTGAGCTTACCAGCCCCATCACCGATTTCGACGCCATCCGCATCATGCTGGCTTCTCCGGAAAAGATCCGCAGTTGGTCGCATGGCGAGGTGACCAAGCCGGAGACCATCAACTACCGCACCTTCAAGCCGGAGCGCGACGGCCTGTTCTGCGCGCGCATCTTCGGCCCGGTGACGGACTGGGAGTGCCTGTGCGGCAAGTACAAGCGCATGAAGCACCGCGGCGTGATCTGCGACAAGTGCGGCGTGGAAGTGACGGTGAGCAAGGTGCGCCGCGAGCGCATGGGCCACATTGAGCTGGCTTCTCCCTGCTCCCACGTGTGGTTCTTCAAGGGCCTGCCCTCGAGGATCGGCCATCTGCTCGACATTTCGCTGCGGGATCTGGAGAGCATTCTCTACTTCGAGTCCTACGTAGTGGTCGATGCCGGGGACGCCCCGGTGCGCGAGCGCGAAATCATCAAGGACGAAGTGCGCTTTCGCGAGCTCGACCAACAGTTCCGTCCCTCCGGCTTCAAGGCCATGATGGGTGCAGAAGCCATCAAGGAGCTGCTCAAGCGCGTGAATGTGGACGAGCTGGGACTGGAGTTGCGCGAGCGGATGAAGACCGAGACCTCGGCGCAGAAAAAGCTCAAGTACGCCAAGCGCCTGAAAGTTGTGGAGGCATTCCGCAAGAGCGGCAACAAACCGCAGTGGATGATTCTCGACGTGCTGCCGGTCATTCCTCCGGAGCTGCGCCCGCTGGTGCCGCTCGACGGGGGCCGGTTCGCCACCTCAGACTTGAACGACCTCTACCGCCGCGTGATCAACCGCAACAACCGGTTGAAGAAGCTGATGGACCTGCACGCGCCGGAAGTCATTGTGCGCAATGAAAAGCGCATGCTGCAGGAAGCCGTGGACGCGCTGTTTGACAACGGCCGCCGCGGCCGCGTGCTGCGGGGCGCCAACAATCGCCCGCTCAAATCGCTCTCGGATACGCTCAAGGGCAAGCAGGGCCGCTTCCGCCAGAACCTGCTGGGCAAGCGCGTGGATTACTCGGGCCGCTCGGTCATCGTGGTGGGTCCGGAGCTGAAGCTGCACCAGTGCGGCCTGCCCAAGAAGATGGCGCTGGAACTGTTCAAGCCGTTCATCTACCACCGGCTGGAGCAGACCGGGCAGTGCACCACCATCAAGCAAGCCAAGGAAATGGTGGAAATGCAGGAGCCGGTGGTGTGGGACATCCTTGAGGAAGTCATCAAGGACCATCCTGTGCTGCTCAACCGCGCTCCCACGCTTCACCGCCTGGGCATTCAGGCTTTTGAGCCGGTGCTGGTGGAAGGCAAGGCCATCAAGATTCACCCGCTGGTTTGCACCGCGTTCAACGCCGACTTCGACGGCGACCAGATGGCCGTGCATATTCCGCTGTCGCCGGAGGCGCAGATCGAAGCCAGCGTGCTGATGCTGGCCTCGCACAATATTCTGTCGCCGGCCTCGGGACAGCCCATCACCGTGCCCACGCAGGACATGGTGCTGGGTCTCTATTACCTCACCAAGGCCAAAAAGGGCGGAAAGGGCGAGGGCCGCGTCTTTGCCAACACCGAGGAGATGCTGATGGCGCTGGAGGCCGGCGAGGTTGAGACCCTCTCGCCCATCCGGCTGCGCTACACCGGCAAAGTGCTCGACATGACCACCGCCTACGACGATCAGGATCTGACGCACACCGAGCCGGTGGACTTTAACAAGGAATATCTCTCCACCACGGTGGGACGCGTGATCCTCAACGATGCGCTTCCCGACGGCTTGCCGTTCGTGAACGGCCTGCTGAAGAAGAAAGGTATCGGGCAACTGGTGAACTACTGCAACCAGAACCTCGGCCTCGAGGTGACGGTGGGCATGCTCGATCGCATCAAGTCGCTGGGCTTCCACTTTGCCACGCGCTCGGGTCTTTCCGTGGGCCTGGACGACATGGTAATCCCGGCGAGTAAGTACAAAACGGTCGAGGAAGCCGACAAGAAGGTGATCGAGGTGCAGAAGCAGTACATGGACGGCGCCATCACCAACGGCGAGCGCTCGAACAAGGTCATACAGATGTGGTCGGCGGTGACGGATCAGGTTGCCGACGAGATGTTCAGCAACATGAAAAAGGCGGACGACGAAGGCGCCATGAATCCCATCTACATCATGGCCGACTCCGGCGCCCGCGGATCGAAGCAGCAGATTCGCCAGCTCAGCGGCATGCGCGGACTGATGGCCAAGCCTTCGGGAGAAGTCATCGAGACGCCCATCACCTCAAACTTCCGCGAAGGACTGACGGTGCTCGAATACTTCATTTCGACGCACGGCGCGCGCAAGGGCCTGGCCGACACAGCGTTGAAGACGGCAGACTCCGGCTACCTGACGCGCCGGCTGGTCGACGTGGCGCAGGACGTGATCGTGACCGAGCCGGATTGCGGCACGCTGGAAGGCATCTACGTCGGCTCGATCGTCGAGTCGGGCGAAATCATTGAGCCGCTGCGCGACCGCATCATCGGCCGCGTGTCGCTCGAAAGGATCAAGGACTACGACGGCAACGTTGTGGTCGAAGTAAATCAGCCCATCGACGAGGACATTGCGTCGGCCATCCAGGGCGCGGGCGTGGAGCGCGTGAAGATCCGCTCCGTGCTCACTTGCGAGTCGCGGCGCGGCGTTTGCGCGCTGTGCTACGGACGCAACCTTGGTTCCGGCCGCATGGTGGAGCTGGGCGAGACCGTGGGCGTGATCGCGGCGCAGTCCATCGGCGAGCCAGGCACGCAGCTTACGATGCGCACCTTCCACGTGGGCGGCACAGCCAGCCGCGTGGCCGACAAGTCGCGCCTGGATGCCAAGAACAACGGCTTCGTGCGCTTCATCAACCTGAACACGGTGGAGAGCAAGGAAGGCGAGCTGGTGGCCATGAACCGCTCCGGCTCGGTGGCTATTGTGGACGATCGCGGCCGTGAAAAGGAGCGCTACCAGGTGGTGTATGGCGCTCGCCTCCGCGTCCGCGAGGGCTCGGCGGTGAAGCTCGGCGAAGTGTTGGCCGAGTGGGATCCGTACACCTACGCCATCCTCACGGAGATCGGCGGCGCGATACAGTTCAAGGACCTGCAGGAAGGCATCACGCTCAACGAGGAAGTGGATGAAGTGACCGGTCTTTCGCGCTGGGTGGTAGCCGACTCGCCCGACGAGAAGCGGCAACCCGCCATCGCAGTGAAGAGCGCGAAGAGCCACAAGCGTTACTTGCTGCCGCGCGGCGCGCACCTGATGGTCGAGGACGGCGCCGAGGTGGGCCCGGGCGACGTGCTGGCCAAGATTCCCAAGGAGAGCACGCGGACCAAGGACATCACCGGCGGTCTGCCTCGCGTGGTGGAGCTCTTCGAGGCGCGCAAGCCGCGCGAAACCGCGATCATCAGCGAGATCGACGGCGTGGTTCGCTTCGGCGAGGTCGCCAAGGGCCAGCGCAAGATCTACGTGACGGCCGACAACGGCGACGAGAAGGAGTACCTTGTGCCGCGCGGCATTCACGTGAACGTGCAGGAGGGCGAACGGCTGCGCGCCGGCGATCCGCTCATGGACGGCCCGCTGAACCCGCACGACATTCTCGCCGTGCTCGGCGAAAAGGAGCTGCAGGCTTACCTGGTGAACGAAATCCAGGAGGTCTACCGGCTGCAGGGCGTGGCTATCAGCGACAAGCACATCGAAACCATCGTGCGGCAGATGCTGCGCTGGGTGCGCATCGACGAAGTTGGCGACACCAACTTCCTGCTCGAGCAGCAAGTGGACCGCTTCCGCTTCAAGGAGGAGAACGAGCGCGTGCTGGCCAACGGTGGCCGTCCTGCGATCGGGCGTCCGCTGCTGCTGGGCATCACCAAGGCGTCGCTGTCGACCGACAGCTTCATCTCCGCGGCCAGCTTCCAGGAGACCACGCGCGTGCTCACCGAGGCCAGCATCAACGGCGCGGTGGACAACCTGCGCGGACTCAAGGAGAACGTGATCGTCGGGCGGCTCATCCCTGCCGGCACGGGCCTGGAGTACTACCGCAATGTGCAGCTCTCGCCGGAGCTCGAAGAGGCTGCGGCGCGCGTGCAGCAGGAAGTGCACGCCGAGATCGAGGCAGCCGAGCGCGAGCTGGAGCTGATGCGGCAGGAAGGCGAGGCGGAGGAGATGGCCACCGAATAAGAACAGTGGTCAGTGGTCAGTGGTCAGTGGTCAGTGGGGCCCGGCGCAACAGACTGTTACGAAACTCAAAATCGAGGCCACATTTTGGGCCCGATCAATCCGCGGAGCCCAACATCTTGTGGTGAATTTTGAAATTCCTCGAGTTTCGTAACAGCCTGGCAAGCCGGGCCTTTCTTATGTCAAGTCTTTCGTGGCGAGTTATCGATTCTCGAGGCTGGCCAGCATTTGACCGATGTGCCTCTTGCTGTTTTTCTCCACGTACATGGCGGCGTCGGCGGCGTTCAGCAGGCTGTCTTTGGTGGCGCCGTCCTGTGGGTAGAGGGCAATGCCCACGCTTGCCGAGCCTTGCAGAACATTTCCCTCTATGGCATACGGCTCGTCGAAGCAGCGTTCCAACCGTAGCGCAATCTCCTCGACATCGGCGCGGCCGCGCACTGCCGGGACCAGAACGGCAAATTCATCGCCGCCCAGCCGCGCCAGCAGGTCATTGGAACGGAGCTGCCGCTTCATGCGCAACGCCGCTTCCTGTAGATAGCGGTCGCCGATCCGATGTCCATAGAAGTCGTTCACTTGCTTGAATTCATCCAGGTCGATGTAAACCAGTCCGAAGACGCCGGCATTCTCGCGCGCCTCTTCAATCATGGCGACCAGATGCTTTTCGAGCGAGAAGCGGTTGTGGATGTCGGTGAGCAGATCGAACTCCGAGCGGTGGTGCAGATCGGAGTAAAGGCGGCGGTTTTCAATGGCCAGGGCAGCCAGGCTAGCCGCCATGGAGAGGGTTTCAGATTCGATGGCGGTGGACTTGGTGAGCGGGTCGAAGGCGGCGAAAATGGAGCCAAGCGTCGAGCCGGAGCGGGAGGCGATGGGCTGCTCAACCATGCGAAGGGAGGCGCAGCCGGGCTGCGCGGGGTGGTTGCCTAGTTGCGCGCCATCGGCGATCTGGCACCAGCAGGGAACGCCATGCAGACTGAAGGAGGCCAGTTCCGTGATCTGCTCGACGATCTCAGCCAGGGGACGGGAGCCGTTGATGTCTTCGAGGATGCGGCTGCGCCGCCCCTCGATGTACGCCAATGCGGCGGTTTGGCGGCGTCCCTTGCGCTCGACTTGCCAGCCTCTGGCGCCCACGGCTAAGACAAGCAAGAGCAGCAAGCCGACCAGAATCGACAGGTTGAGAATATTCAACAAAGAGGGTTTGCCGACGACCGTTATATCGTCGAAGGAGCGCAGCAGAATGTTGAACGGCACCTGGCCGCTGAATAGATCGGAATTCTCAGGCATGACGATGCCGGTGACACGAACCGTGGCTCCTAAAGGAATCTGCTTCATGGGCGGAAGCGGAATCAGGCTGGTCCTGTCCGAGTGGCGGTAAATCGTGGTGAACAGGTGTCCGTTGGAGTTCAGGACATAGTCGTCCTGGTCGGCTTCCCGGACCTCCGTCACCACTTGCCCTTTGATGGAGACCAGATCGTAGATGTGCGCATCGCGCTTGTTGGCGCCCCAGATGGCGAGTTGGGTCCAGGTCACCGGCTGCGGCGTGACGGGCGCCTGCACGCGGCTATCCTCGATTTCGCCGTGAACCATGACTAGAAAGCCGTTATGAGTTTCGGGAAAGCCGGTTGCGTCGGCTACGTCGCCGATCTGCAGGGGGCTGCGCATAGGGGTGTTGATCCACAGGCTCTTGGCGCCGTCCTGAAGCACAACCGCCAACCCTGGCCGGTAATACGTGATGGTTCCATGAACCCGGATCCGCCGCGTGAGGTCGCGCACATGATAGCCGGTAAGAATCTGGTCCAGGGGCGTGAGGGCGATGGACCATGGACTGGCGCCGGCGCGCTTCAAAATCTTGACGTTCGCAAGCGAGGAGAGGTGAAGCAAGACTCCCGTCTGCTGCATCTTGCCGTCGAATTTTCCTCCGGCAACCCCGGTGACTTCCACTTCTGCGTCGAGCAGGTCTTTGAGCGCGTTCTCATCTTCGTTGTCAACCGTCACGTCGATGTCACCCCCGTCCATGAGCATCTGTAGGTGGGTGGCGCGCGAAGTCAGGGTTGACCATATGTTGACGGTCCGGACCACGGCGCGGACAGTGACCAGCCTGCAGTCGTACTGGGCGCGGATCAACTCATCGAAGGTGGCCGGCACGGGTTTGGGCAAGTCGCCGTGGCGAAGCACGGTGATGTCGTTGCTCTCCACAATGGGGTGAAAGCTCGGTTGTGTCGTTCCCTTGATCAGGATGCGATCGCCGGGAACCAGTTTGGCGTTCGTGGTGGCGAGCACAAAAATGGCCACATCGCCGTCCTGGACAAACAGCATTCGATCGTAGCCCGGGAAGTAGGTAACCGTGGCCTCGAAGGCGACCGGCAGCTTATGGCTGGCCTCGGCATTGGTTATAGCGTGAACGGCGCGCAGCGAAGTCAGCGTAGCCGGCGAGGCAGGCGGGGTTGCCCAGGCAACTGCTGCCCATCCGAGCAGGATCGTAACCGCCGGAATCAGTCTCTTCATGAGGGAAACTCCGGTCAAACAGGCAATGCTTCGTCTGGCCCTTGAATTGCCTATCGGCACGTTCGGGTAATACATGATCTCTGGGTGAAGAATAGCCAGGAGCCGGAACCAAGGCGCTATAGCAGATTAGGAAATGGCGTAGTGTTTCGTATCAGGGCACGGCTTCAGTCGTGCCGCACAGGGCCAAACAAATTGCGGGCTGTAGCCCCTGAGGGACGCTTCTCCCGGACCTTGCGCCTTCCTCACGCCATTTTCTAATCCGCCCTAGAATCGAAGTGATTGTGCGGCAGATGCTGCGCCGGGTGCGGATCGCTGAGGCGGGGCAGGTTCAGGCGTGGTCTTTATGCGCGAGTTCGGCGTCGGCCTGATCGCCGGGCGAGCGCTTTTTTCCCAATCTTGCGGATTTGGCAACATACATTGCGGCATCCGCGGCGTTAAGCAGGCTGTCGGCGGAGCTGGCGTCATCGGGATAGAGGGCCATGCCGAAGCTGGCGGAGCCCTGCACCACGTAATTCTCTCCGCTGAAGGGCTCGTGGAAACAACATTCCAGGCGCGCGGTAATCTCTTCGACATCGGCGCGTTGGCGAACTTCTGAAACCAGCACCGCGAACTCGTCGCCGCCCAGGCGCGCCAGCGTGTCGCCGGGACGCAGTTGGCGCTTCATGCGCTGCGTCAATTCCTGCAGATACAGGTCTCCGGCCTGGTGTCCATACACGTCGTTGACCTGCTTGAATTCATTCAGGTCGATATAGATGAGGCCGAAGATGGCGGCGGATTGGCGTGCCGCTTGAATCGTCTCTTCCAGCGCCTTCTCCAAGGTAAAGCGATTCGGCACATCGGTGAGCAGATCAAATTCGGAGCGGTGTACGAGATCGGAGTAGAGGTGCGAGGTTTCAATGGCCAACGTGGCCAGTTCCGCCGCCATCGCCAAAGCCTCGTTCTCCGTGGGGCCGGGTTTGGTGCGAGCGTCGAAGGCTGCGAAGATTGACCCCAGAGTCGAGCCGGAGCGGGCAGCAATCGGATGTTCGACAGTGCGCAGGGACGAAGAGTGAAGCTGGGCCGGGCGGTTGCCCAAAGTGGCGCCATCGACGACATGGCACCAGCTGGCAGCGCCGTTGAGCCGTAATGAAACCAGCTCAGTAATCTGCTCCAGAATCCCGGCCAGCGGCTTGGAGTGGTTGATGTCTTCCAGGATTCTGGCGCGGCGCTGCTCCACGTAAGCCAAAGTGCCGATCTCGCGATGGGATTTGCTTTGGCGGTACCATTCCGCCAAGCCCAGCAGGGTGATGACGGCAAGCAGCATGCCGACGATCATTCTGAGATGGAGCACATTCAGCCACGGCGGCTGGGCGACGATCTGGATATCGTCGAGGCTGCGCATCAGGATATTGAAGGACACATTCGAATTTAAGGGGTCTGCTTCCGCCGCTATGCAGACGCCTGTGACACGGATACGCGCGCCCAATGGAACTTCTTTCATGGGGGGAAGCAGAGCCGGAGCCAACAAGCGGGAATGACGCAGGATGGCGGAGATGAGGTGACCGTCGGACTCGAATACGTACTCATCCTGCGTGGCCTCCCGCACTGCTGTGACAACCTGGCCTTCAACGGAAACCAGGTCGAAGATATGGCTATGCCCTTCGTTGCCGCCAAGGGTCAGATCGTGCCATGTGAGCAGTGGGGGAGTGACTGGCGCCAGGCTCAGGCTGTCCCGGATTTCGCTGCCGGTCAGAGTGAGGAAATCGTTCTGAACGTCGGGGAAGCCGATCGCGCTTGCCCGATCGCCAATGCGCAGCGGGCTGTAGGTTTTGACCGCAATCCAAAGGCTCTTGGGGCCGTTCTGGAGCACCAGCGCCTTACCTGGCTCATAGTAGGTAATGGATCCCTGAACGCGCAGCCGCTGCGAGAGATCAATGACCCGGTAGCCGGTGATAATGCGGTCCATCGGTGTAACCGGCAACGACCACGGATCGGAGCTGGCACGTTTCAGGATTTTGACGCTAGCCAGGGACTGGATGTGGAACAGAATACCGGTCTGTTGCAATTTGTTGTCGAAGTGGCCGGAAACAATGCCGGTGATCTGCACTTCGGCGTCGAGCAGGCCATTCAGTGCGTCTTCATCGCTGCTGTCGACCTTCGCGTCCGCCCGTACGCCATCGACGGTCATGTGCAGAAAAGTCGTCGGCGTAGGATTGTAGAGGTCCGACTCGAGATCGGCAGACCGGACAAAGGCGCGAACCGTGACGAACTTGCAATCGCTCTCGCCCCGGATCATCTGCTCTAAGCTGGGATGCTCGGGTTTAGGCAATGCGCCATGGCCTAAAAGTGAGATTCGATCGCTTTCCACGTAGGGCCGGAAGCTCTCGTGCATCGTCCCCGTTACCCGAATGCGATCGCCGGGAGTGAGCTTGAGGCTCGTGCCGGCATGGATATACAGCGCGTCGCCGCCCTCCTGCGCGAAGAGTTCCTTGTCGTGCGAGAGGAAATATGTGACGGTTGCCTCGAAGGAGACCGGAGGGCGCCGGCTCGCTTCCGCGTTGGTGAGCGTGGCTGCTTCATGCAGCGTGGTCAGTGTAGGCGGCGGGGGCGCGGCTGCAGCCGGGAGGGTTGCGAAGAGAATGGCAGCCGGGAAAAGGATCTTTCTCATGGGTTCGAATTTCTTTCCGCTGTTGCGGTCTTTCCCACCCGCATTCTGCTCGCGGAGCCGTTCGCCGTTTCCCGTGCCAGCGCGCTTAATGCGGTACGGCGCGCAAGAGGTGGAAACCCTGCGGGGAAAGGTCTTTGACCTATCTTACTCACTCGGATGTGTTTGAGAATAGCACTTTTTGGTGTTAGGGGTTGGTATTATCCATGCGCTGGCGGCCATTGGAAATCAACACATTACGGCCTTGGAGGCCGATACCCGGTCGAGTCCGGCTGCTGAGCATGGAAATTGTCGAGGTGAACCCGGTGGTCGACGAGCACAAGCGTACCGCCGGCCTCGCCGTCGAGCTGGCCTGCTCGGCATTTGGGAAGAAGATTCTGTAGGTGGTTCTACACTGAAAGAGAAGTGAGCCGTTTTGCGAGTCGGAAACGGCGATTTGACAGGAAAATGGCGAAAAAACTACGGGTGGGCATTCTTTTTGGCGGCCGCAGCGGCGAGCATGAGGTTTCGCTGCTGTCAGCGGCATCGGTTTTGGGGGCGATCGATCGCGAGAGGTTCGACGTAACGCCCATTGGCATCACCAAGGAGGGCCGCTGGCTGGCGGCCGCGGACGCGCACGGGCTACTGAATGGCGATGCCGGCGCGGTGGCGCGGCGGCTGCGCGCCGGCGATCCAGAGGCCACGCCGGGCGCCAAACTGCTGCATGAGGGTATTCCGACATTGCTGACGCCTATGCCCGGTCCTCAAGGCCCGGAGGGGAAAGCGATCGATGTCGTCTTTCCCGTGCTGCATGGCACCTTTGGCGAAGACGGCACCATCCAGGGGCTCTTCGAGCTGGCTGGCATCGCCTACGTTGGCTCGGGCGTGCTGGGCTCGGCCGCGGGCATGGACAAGGACGTGATGAAGCGCCTCTTCGTCCAGGCCAAACTGCCCATCGTGAAACACGTCGCGCTGCTCCGCGCCGATTGGGAAAAATCGCCGCGCAAAGCCATCGCCCGAGTGGAACGGACGCTCAAGTTTCCGGTGTTCGTGAAGCCGGCGAACCTCGGTTCGTCCGTGGGCATCACCAAGGCGCACAACCGCAAGGAACTCGGGCCGGCTCTGGCGCTGGCGGCAAAGTACGACCGCAAGCTGATCGTGGAGCAGGGCGTGGGCGGCAAGGCCATGCGTGCCGGTCAGCCGGCGCGCGCACGCGAGTTCGAGGTTGCAGTGCTGGGAAACGATGAGCCCAAGGCCAGCGTGGTGGGCGAGATCGTTCCCGGCAAGGAGTTTTACGACTACGAAGCGAAGTATTTGTCGGAGGGATCGGTGCCGGTGATTCCGGCTCCCATTACCCGCGCGCAGAGCCGGCAGATCCGGGAGATGGCGGTTGCGGCCTTCAAAGCGTGCGATCTTTCGGGCCTTGCGCGCGTGGACTTTCTCATGGAGCCCGGCGGCAAGAAGCGCATCTTTGTAAACGAAGTGAATACCATGCCGGGCTTCACACGCATCAGCATGTACCCAAAATTGTGGGAGGCGTCGGGGCTGAGCTACAAGGAACTGATCACGCGGCTCATTGAGCTGGCGCTGGAGCGCAAGGCGGAGAAGGACAAGACGACGTACAGCAGAGAAGAGTGAAGAAGCAGGGAACAGAATGTGCCCGGCGGCAAAGGGGGAACAAAGGGCGCTCTGCTGGTGTCTAAATCGATAGGTCGTGGGAGTAGTGTTCACAAGTGCCCAGGAAGACATTACTGATCCCTGATCCCTGACCCCTGATCCCTGCTTCGTGCCGTATTCTGATTTCAAGGAACGACTCCCATGACTTTGCTCGATGCTCCTCAGTTCGATGCCGCGCGTGCCAAGCGCAACACATTCATCATCGAGTGCTGCGCGGGTGCTCTGGTGTTGCTTTTTGTGGCCTGGTGGCTGGCGGCCAGCCGGCCCGTGGACTGGCCGTGGAACTGGAACCGCTACTTGTTCGGGCGCGCCACGGTGAACAAGTTTCTCAGCGCCGTGGAGGCCAACGACCTGCCTAAGGCGTACGGTATCTGGGTCCATGACAAGAACTGGCAGCAGCATCCGGCGCAGTACAGCGTTTATCCCTTCAGCCGGTTCCAGGGCGACTGGAGCTCGGCCAGTCCGGACAACGAATACGGGGCCATTCGCAGCCACAGGATTGCGCTCGCCGCTCGCTATGGCAACGGCCTTCTGGTGGCCGTGCTCATGAACGGCCGCAAGAGCGGCGCGCTCGATCTCGACTACGATCCCAAAACCGGCCAACTCAGCTTTGCGCCGCCGGGCGTAAGCCTGTATCTGGGGCCGTGAAAAAGCAGGGACCAGGGACTAGGAACGTAGGGACTTAGGGAACGAGGGAGCCTCGCCGATGTGACTCCAGGACCGGGCCGTCTGTTTATCTTTTAGTACCTCCGCCCCTCCCCCCGGTATGCCATACCTCCATATTTGATAACAAAGGGTTTACGGCAGGGGGGTATGGAGCCCATATCTGATTCTAAAGGACTTACCGGTAAAGATACAAATTCACAGGAGTTACGGGCGTTTCCTGCGCCGTTCGGTTCGTTTTTTAACTCTTCGTGCATCGTTGTTCCTCAGCCCGTCACGGGGGTACACCCCGCGAAAAAATCGGCGGCGCGAGGGACGCCGGTTACCGAATCCGGAATCACCATCGCCACGCCGCCCTATCGCCGGCGCCTCTGCTACCAAATACAAGTATGAAGAAATCGCGGAATTAACCGGCAAACTTCGCGAGACAGGTATCAGCGATTAGGGACCAGAGAATGAGCGACTTACGGGAGCCGGGAGGATTTATTCTGGCAGAGGGGCTTGACATCGGTTTGGGTGGGCGAAAGATAGCGCCTGATCATCGTGTAATGCCGGGTTGAAATCTTTCCATTCTTTCGGAAGCCAGGGAACCAGGAAACATCCCGTCTGTCCCCAGGTTTCGGCGTGCAGGTTCTGGTAATAGACTCCATCCCGCTAATTGAAAGGTACACAGCAGTCCGACGATCACGCGCGATGCCGATCCTGCTACAATTACAGTCCTTAACCCAATGAAGACTGCCAATCAAATAGTATTTCGTCGGGTCACCGACGCGGAGTTCTTCCATATAAACAAGCCCCCTGACACCGAAGAAGGTGGGGGTGGGCAGTCATACATCGATTTTCCGATGACGAGCGTGCGCCCGAAGGATTGGGTCAAGTTCTTCGCCGGTCAGAAGAAGGCAGAGTCGCAAGGTCGTCCGTACTGGGAGTTTTCGGTTAACAGTCTTGGCCTAGGAATGTCCCAGACTGCCAAGATCGGTCAACGTCGGGACGCGTCATATGCCATCCGAGCACAGAAGCTTCTCAGTAAGAAATCAAATCGATTGTATGCATGGCATCCTACTCACACCGGGTTTCCAGTTCCAATAGATCCATCAGTTCACGAGCCAATTTCCAGTTTGGTCGTGTACCTCATCCGAACGAAGGAGGGAGAGTACTGGGCCGGTTGGTTTCAAACCGCTAAACCAAAGGCTGAGTGGGAAGTCGATTCCCGGCTAATCTCGATGTTCAACGCCGAGGACGGGAATATCTACCTCGACCCAGGCGTGGAATTTGACGAGAATGATCTTGGCTGGCCCTTTCGAACCACGGCGGAAACGGGCAAGTCAACTTCCGGTGCCGCAATCACTCTGCCGGCAAAAGTATCTGCCGACGTCCTTAAGAAAGCCGCCTCGAAAGGCGTTTCAAAGAGCCCAGCGAAGTTACCTTCGGCCTACTCTTCAAAAACTGAACAACAGATTATTGACGATCTTCTATCGGAGGACTTTGTAGACGCACAGGCTGCTAAAAAGCAGGTTGTCGTGAATGTGCTGCAACGAAACCAAAAGATAGTTGCGGCCCTTAAAGCTCTATATGGTGGAGAGTGTCAGCTAACTGGCACCGCACACGCATTTAAGAAGGCTAACGGCGAGATTTACTGCGAAGCACACCACTTGATTCCGCTAGGAGTTGGCGGCGCAGATTCTCCTTACAACCTCATTATTGTAAGTCCGTTAATCCATCGAATGTTACATTACGCGAATGTGACGGAGATCGACCTCAACAAAATCTCAGATAATAAATTGCATATAAACATCAATGATGAGCCATTCACAATAACCTGGGACTCAAAACATTTCAAACTGATTGAACAGTATGTAAAGAAAAGTGATTTCGAGCCGAAGTAGCATTCTCTCGGTTCAAAATGAATAGGTATTCAGTCATTGTGCGCGCAAGAGGGCTGTCATTGCTTCGAAAACGCGGAACGCTAAACTCTCGAAGTTCGGCAGCACCGAATTGCGACAAGAGTTCCAACATCTGATCGCTGGATAGTAGACCGTCTTCGCTATAGCTCACAACAAAAAGCGGACAATCCATGCCCGTTATGATCTTTGAGAATGCATCTCTGATTCTAACCTTGGAGCAGAAGGCCGAGTACTGGTCTCTCCAAGGGCGAAGGCCACTCACTCCAATTGCCTCAGGAGCATCTCCGCGTGCAATCGTTTCAATTAGATGGTAGTTGGCCGCGTATTGACGCTTCATGTACGGCGGGTCAAGATAGCAAAGGTCTGCCACCATGCCCTTAGAAACCACTTCAGCCGGACCTTGCATGATTACGTGGTCACACGAGAAGCCCCAAACGAATTCCGCGGGCAACAAAGTTAATCTGGAAAGCGATCCATTGCACCACTTTGAGCGGAAGTGACCGTATGTGCCAGCAATGTTGGCAACTCGATTCGTTGCTAGTACCAAATCATGCCTGAGCAGGTCGTGCTCCACTTGCGTCAATGCACCGTCATTTCTCCAGGCGTTCAGCTGACAATTGATCGCATCTATTATCCCGGCATTTTCTTCAGACAAGTACATCCGCGGCTCACAGCCAACTGTCGGCTGGCCCGCAGGGCTGTACTCCCGAACCATAAGACCTTCAATTGGCTTAAGGGCCTGGAGCTTGTCTAGAACTCCGAAATACGAACCACCAAGCTTTGCAAAGGGTGGCGGCGAATCGAGTGTAAGACGTACTCGCGCATGTTGAACTGCAAAGGTCATTATGTCTGACGCAATTACGCCGAATCCGGATGCACGAAGAGCAGCCGACACGCTAGCGGTGCCACACATCAGATCAGCGACGACGTGCCCCGGTTGGACCAGCGAAGTAATCGTGGACATGAGTTGGCGAAGAAATCGAGTTTTGTTCCCAATGTACCTGTATGACACTTACTTACACCCTAACCGCGCGGAGTTGAGATACGTCGGCCCTCATTGTTGTGATAGATTGCAAAGACTGCGCTTCGTCTAAGACGTTCAATACCCATGCGCATGCTTTGCTGTCGAGTTCATAGAGACCGGCAACAAGAGCATCGACGCGCAGGTCCGTTGACCTATCCGCAGATTTATTTAGTCGGCGTTCCACAACAGCGTTGGCGATTGCTCTTGCTTGTCTCCACTGCCATCCCCCTTCAGACACCAGAGGAACTGGAAGTTCCGCGATTGTTTTTTGTGTGACGTACGGGTGAGACCGCCATTCACTTTCTCCCGTCCTTTTCAGGTGGTAGGCCAACATAACTCGCGAGCACAAAACACCGAGGACATAGTCCAAGAAGAACGAGGGAGTGCTATTTGGCTTTGCTCGGTAATGAAACACAACCTGGTTAGTGAAAGCGCCTGACTCGTCAATTGCCGCCTTGATTCCAACGCCGGTCTTCCGAACCAGGAGTTTGCTGCCCTCAAACGATGAAGGATTCTTATAGTTAATCCCCGGCACCCTGTCCTCGATGATTCGGGAAGAATCGCAGGAATACCTGTCCACGTCTTCACCAACAATCAGGCGCCTCCAACCTGCCGGAACAGTCTTACTGAGTTTTATAATCCTTTTCCGTATTCCATCTGACAGTTCAAACTTCAATCCACAGCCCTGGCATGTCAACGCTGCTTCTTCTCGTGGCACCGGACGGGCGGTCTTGCACTTTGGGCAGAGTATTACTGAGCCGGTTTTCGACAATTCGACTCCACGACCAGAAATAAGCCGCGACGCCCAATCACTTCTCTGCTTGCTGATCTTGTGGAATGCAACCTGATCTTGGAGACTTACGTCGATACTGAAACGCCTCTCCGGGTCCGAATGGAAGTGCTTTTGCGGGATGAGATGCGCCTCTCGCGCTTTCGTCTCCTGAAGCGAAAGGTGGGCAGAGAATACCTGATCGCGGAGTTCCTTCCTCAATCTGAAACACTCGATGGAGCGCGCAAGCCTCGGCTGCATCTTCTCGCACACTACAACCGCGGTGCCACGATATACCTGGTCAAAGAAACCCTCTCCCAGTCGCGCGATCAAATGGAGTTGAGTACGTTCCAATAGTAAAGTCCGCAACGCCTTATGCTCGGGAAGGAAAAGAGAGTCGGGGATTATGAACGCCAAGATCGCGTGTTTTGGCATCACTCTTAGGCACAACTCGATAAACAGCTCGTACGAATCAAATTGGCCTTGCGCGAGTCGGTAGCCGGCTTTGCGAAGCTCGGCGGCAGATTGTACCATGCCAGCGCCCCAAGGCGGATTCGAGATCACACCGGCAACAGTGTCTTGTCCGATCAGTTGCTTCCATCCGATCTCAACATTGGAAGCGTTCCCGCCCGGTTGAAGCGCATCGACGATTTTGAGAAATGACCCAGGGGGGAGGGTCTTCTGGGCTTTCTTAATTGCGCGAGAATCGATATCTACGCCCGCAATTCTGATGGAGGACCGAGCCCCGCTCCTAAGTACGCTCTTCAGAAGGGCTCCATCCCCGCAAGCCGGGTCGATCACCAACAGAGACTTTCTCCGAGGCAGGCGGGAAAGAAGCTCGGAAGCGACCCAGTCCGCCAGCAAGTCGGGTGTGTACACGGCTCCCAGATTCTTCTCAATCACTGCTTTTCCGCCTCTTCATTCATCAAATTCAAGCATCACGTCAGGCGAAGGTCAAGCGAAACATCGGCTGAACAATTCTAATCAGTTCCAGACCGGTCAGGACCCAATCTGGTTCCAGACCTCGATTCATCTGCTAAACGGTTCATGTGACTGGCTTGGAAATCCAATCTTCAGCTGGCCAGCCGCCGCGTGCTCAAATAAGAGATCCAGAGCCTGTCTAACCAGCTCTGAGCGGGTGACTCTTGTCTTTGCGGCGAGCTGATCAAGTTGCCCTTTGTGGTCGTCGGACACCCAGACGTTAAGGGGTCTCCCCCGACGAATTGGCGCTCCGCTTCGGGCTTCGGCACTGGTTTGCATGTCAATAACTGTGTATACACTTAAAGACGTGTCCAGTCAAGTGTGTATAGATGGCCTGAGAACCTTGGCTCCCCAGCACCCCCGCCGAGCGTTCGTTCAACTGGATGACCTGCTCCCCTTCCTTCGTCCAAAGCGTATTCCGAACTGGACGAATCCAAGGGGTCAGGTCCGCTATCAGGTGACTGCCATAAAGATCTCGCCCTGGCACCGCAGTCCAACGCCAGGGTTCGATGCCCTAGGGCGCGACTTCGGTCAGTATCTCGGTATTTTTGCTCATTTGCGCGGTCCGCTCGATCTTGTCCCAGTTGAACGGCTTGCCGTCGATGGCGCGCTTAAGCGTCTTGAAGAGGACGATGGAAAACACCTGGCGGTAGGCGAAGCGCTGCAGCCAGATGTGGAAGAGCAGCCAGCCGTCGCCCTTGTTGGCGGGATGGCGGCGCTCCAGGCTGAAGGCCGCCGACGAGGTGATGAAGTCGATGACGAGGAAGCCGAGGAAGTAGACCACCAGCTTTTCAAAGCTGGCCGCGGAGGCCGCTTCGGGGTGGTAGTGCCGATCGACGAGATAGTTCACGACGCCGGCCACGAACATGATGTCGATGAACGGAGAAACCAGCGGTAGGAGCATCTGGAAGATGAGGATGTTGGGCAGCGCGAAGAGGCCCATGGCCTTGTTGCGGACGAAGGCGGCGCGATGCTTCCAAACCGCCTGCAGGGTGCCGAAGGACCAGCGGAAGCGCTGGCGCATCAGGCCCTTGGCGTCGATGGGCGCTTCAGTGAAAGCCAGGGCGCGGTCCTCGTAATCGACCTCCAGGCCCTGTTCGAGGAGGTTCATGGTCAGATCGGCGTCCTCGGCCACGGTGTTCAAGGGATAACCGCCCGCGGCTTTCACAGGCGCGGTACGCCAGGCGCCGATCGCGCCCGGCACCACGGTGATGACGTGGAAGAGGTCGAGCGCGCGGCGCTCGAAGTTCTGGCTGGTGATGTACTCGAGGGCCTGCCAGCGCGTCCAAAGGTTGACGCGGTTGCCCACCTTGGCGTTGCCGGCGATGGCGCCGATCCTGGGATCCTCGAAATGAGGAATGAGTTTGGAAATGGCATCCGTGGCGATCACGGTATCGGCGTCGATGCCGACAAATATCTCCTCATTCATCCGATCGAGCGCGTAATTGAGCGCGGCGGCCTTGCCTTCATTGCGCTTGGTGAGAACCTGTAGACGGCCGGCGGCAATCTCCCGGGCGAAGGCCTCGGCGGCCGCCTCGGCGGTGCGATCCTGCGAGCCGTCGTCGACCACGATCACGTGGAGGTTGGTGTAGTCGGAGTTGAGCACGGAACGGATGGTGCGTACGATGACCGTTTCCTCGTTGTAGGCCGGGATAAGAACCGCCACGCGAGGGTTGAAGCCGGGCGCGATTTCGCGGCGCGGCGTGACGAAGCGGTCGATGACGGCGAAGAGGCCGACGATGACGAGGCGCGCGCTCATCAGAACGTCGCCCACGAAGAAGACCATGACAATGAAGTTGCCGATGATGTCGAGCGTGGAAAAGGCGATGGAATCGGGGATGGTGCGCAGGCGCTGCCAGAAGGTGAGCGGCGGCATGACCTGTGCGACGGTTTTGCCCATGAGCGTGGAGACCGGAACGATGGTGTAGCCATGGGCGCGCAGGGCGTCGATAAGCGGTCCCAGTGATTCCACGGTGACCGAGCGATCGCCGCCGCCGTCGTGGAGCAGAATGATGGAGCCGCGGAACTGCGGCTTGACCTTCATGGTCTGCAACTGGGCGAGGACCGAGTCAATGATCTCCGCCGGCGTTTTTCGGGGATGCTCGTTCCAGTCGTTGGTGTCGATCTTGCTGCCGATAATCGTCAGCCCGTCCTGCTGAATGTGCCACACTGGCGCAGCCTCGTCGTCGGTATCCGGTTCCTCGTCGTTATCGTAGGGCGGGCGGAAGTAGAGCGGCTGCACGCCCAGCTTGCTCTCGAACAGGCGCTCGGTGAGATTGACCTCAAGATCGAGGTGCTGCGTGGAGATTTCGCTTATGTCGGGATGGGTATAAGTGTGATTTCCGATCTCGTTGCCTTCGCGGAGGATGCGCCGCATGAGGCCGATGTTGTCAGCGCCTGCGGCGCCGATCAGGAAAAAGGTTCCTTTGACGTTCTTCTCTTTCAGGATGTCGAGAATCTTCGGCGTCCACTTGGGATCGGGACCGTCGTCGAAGGAGAGCGCAAGCTCATTGGCATGGTAGCCGTACTGCTCGATGGTATAGGTATGTGGATAGACATCCATGTGCTCATCCACGATGAGCTTCTTGCGCGGGTCGGATTCGTCAGTGTCTACTTCCACGGTCCGCTTGCCGGGCTGGGGCAGGCCGGTGACGCGAAGAATATCGCCATCGCCCTCGGTGTCTACATCGTGGCCGGGTTGAACGGTGCCCAGCGCCTGCAGGGCTGACGGATCGCTGGGACGATCCCAGATGCTCCATAGGGAACTATCTTCCTCGCCGAGGCGCCATAGTGCGAAGGTTTGCAGGCCGAGCTGACGCGCGGCTCGCATCTCATCCAGGACCGTGACCGCGTCGAGAAACCACACCACGTGACGCTGATTATTGTCCTCGTCGATGTACTCGAAGTGAGGATTGAGCGTGTCGTAATCGAGATCGAGGTCGGCGTCGGCGTCGGAGGCGCGCTCCCAGGCGTCGGAGACGGAGAGATCCTCGGTATCGAGGACCTGCGGCTTGCGATGGTGGCGGTCCTTTGGATTGGGGATGGAGAGCGTCCAGTCGTAGCCGTAGTTCCCCAACGCGCAGATGATTTTGTCCTTGGGCACGATTTTGAGCACGCGAACGAGGTTGCCCACGAACCACTGCTGGCTGGCCACAGGCCCCGGATCGCTGGTGTCCTGGTGCTGGTCATAGTTCATCAGGATGATGCCGTCGGAGTTGGCGGCGATGGTCTTCAGGTCCTTGTCGCTGGTGGCGACTGCCACATTGACGTA
This sequence comes from uncultured Acidobacteriaceae bacterium, assembly GCA_963808805.1. Lineage (GTDB taxonomy): Bacteria > Acidobacteriota > Terriglobia > Terriglobales > Acidobacteriaceae > Telmatobacter. The sequence continues at coordinate 47,350 of CAWEGN010000003.1, forward strand.
CAGGCGAAGATTGCGCGGGTGCATCTGGGCATAAAGCGCCTGAATAAAACTGAGGTAGGCCGGATCGTCTGCGTCGGGAATGCTTTCGACGTCGAGCGAAAGGCCGCGATAGGCCGGGTACGTAGTGAGGAAGCGCATGATTTGCTGGAGGAACGAAGCGCTCTTGCCCGGGTCGGCCAGCACGTCGCCCACACCGGTGTCCCAGCTCTGCGTATGGGGATTGAAATTGTTGACGGCAGGAAAAATTTCGGTGTCTTCCTTGGCCGCCTGGATGACATGCTTGACCTTGTTCAGGTAGTCGGTGTCGTGTACCGTGGCGCCTTCGATCACCGGAACCTCGCGCAGGTTGTCGCCGCTCATCATCATCAACGTGCCGCCGGGCGAATCGACGTGCAACCACTGGGGGAACAACATGTCGATCTGGTGGATGTGCTGCTTGAGCGAGGAGTAGCTGGCCGCGTCGTACTGCACGTAATAGGCGGCGCGCAATCCTTCGCCTGTGTTAAGCGGGATATCGGAGGGTTTGCGTTTGGTTTTGCGGCGCGCGGGGCGCTGGTTTTTTCCGGTACGCGCCAGGATGGATGGTTCGGGGAGGGCTCGATAATTGTGCTTGGGTATCGGCAACAGCAGCTCGGGCAACCGCTGGCTGCGCAGCACGTTGAAGATGAAGCCGGCGACGACAAGGGTGGAAATCACGGCTGTCGCATCCAGGATGCGGCGCAGGCGCTTCCAGCGCTTGCGTTCCGGGTCGAAAAAAATCTGTTGGTCGGGCATCTCTTGTGTATTAAACGGCTCCGCAATGACTGCGCAAACAGGCAGCCGCATCCCACGAATGAGGCGGCCTTGACGTGTGACCGGCAGGGGCGCGGAATTCCTGGAAATGCCGTACGCTATACATAAAATCGTATGGAAGCTGGCTCAGGGAGTCAATCGACGGCGTGGCGGCGCATGGCCCAACACGGGGCCCGAACGCGTGTTGTGCTTCCCGTGCTGCTTGCCCTTACCGGGGGCCTGGCCCTGCGCGTGTGGATGCTCCGCAACGTTTTTCAGGTCAACGGAGACTCGCTGGTTTACGGGGACCTGGCCAGGAACCTGCTGCTGCACGGCCATTTTGCGCTGACCCTGCCCAGGGGGGAGATGTATCCGACGCTGATACGGCTACCCGGCTATCCTCTTTTTCTGGCCGTGTGTTTCCGGCTCTTTGGGATGGAGAACTACTTTGCCGCGGCGTGCGTGCAGATTGCGCTCGAACTGCTGGGCTGCCTGTTGCTGGCCGGCTTTGTGCGGCGTATCGCGCCTGCGGCGGCAAGCCGCGGCGCGGCGCTGGCCACGTTGTGGCTGGCTGCGCTTTGTCCGTTCACCGCGTCCTACGCGATTGCTCCGCTCACGGAAGCGCCGACACTGTTCGCTCTGGCGCTGGCGCTGTGGGCGATGGCCAGGTTCCGCGACAGGCCGAACTGGGCGAATGCACTGTGGTTTACCTTCGCGGTCACCTGGGCGGCGCTGCTGCGGCCCGATGGAGCACTCGCTGCCGTGGCTTTTGTGCCTGCACTCGTGATCGGATTGCCATATGGCAATGGTCCAGGGAAGATTCCGCTGCGCAAGCTGGTCCGCATGACGGTGGCCTGCGCTTTACTGGCGCTGGCTCCGTTTGCCGTGTGGACGGCCCGCAACTGGCGCGTCTTCCATGTTTTTGAGCCGCTTGCGCCACGGCTGACGACCGATCCAGGCGATCGCCCCAACCTGGGTTGGGAGCGCTGGGTGAAGAGCTGGTGCCTCGACTTCAATTCGACTTACGAGATTTACTGGAACGTGCCGGGCGACAAACTGGACGTGAGCAATCTGCCCAGCCGCGCGTTCGACTCGCCCGCGCAGTACGCTGTGACGGCGGCGCTTGCCGCGGATTACAACAGCCACGGCATGGAGCTTACGCCGGAGATCGACGCGCGCTTTGAGCGGCTGGCCGAGGAGCGCATCGCCGCGCATCCGCTGCGCTACTATGTTTGGCTGCCACTGGGCCGGGTGGCCGATATGTGGCTGCGCCCGCGCGTGGAGAACCTGAATATCGATCTGGACTGGTGGGTCTTCGCGCACCATCACGACGAGACAGAGTTCAGTTGGGCTTACGCGGGCCTGAACGCGGTCTATCTGCTGCTGGGAATCGCCGGTTTGATCCTGCGGCCGCGCTTTTGGCGCGCCCTGGCGGCTTACATGCTGCTGCGCAGTGCGCTGCTGCTCACCGTGGCAGCGCCCGAGGCGCGCTACACGCTGGAGTGCTTCCCCATGCTCTTTGCGGCGGGTGGGATTGCGCTATGCACTATGACACACCGGCTTCACTTGCCGGGGTCGAAACTAAAGGCGTCTTTGGGTAATAGCTGATTGACTTTGATGTTGGTGTAATAACAGACGTACGATTGCCCTTCGCCCTCATCGAAGACCTGCTTGAGGCTGACGGCGCGAGCCGTGTCGAGCCAGATGGTAACCTTGGGTAGGTTCTTGCGGACAGTGGGATCTTTGGCAACCAGTTCGAGCTTATCGGTCTTGATACCGCCGATCACCTCGGTACCGAGGTACTTGATATTCCACTTCTCTTCCAGTTGACTGCCGCTGGCGCCGAAGCCCAGCATCAGATAGCTCTCGTACTTGCGGGCTTGATCGTAGGTTTTGGCATCGCTTTCCTTGCCGGTATCCGAAACTCGGAGCACGCCTCCGGAAACAATGTAGGTTTTAGCCGTGGGCCGATTGTTGTGCTCCCTGAGGTGGGCGGCCATCTCGAAGTGGCTGCCGTTGCGCTCGTAGTATGCCGTTCCGGTCATTACATCCGTATCCGGAATGGGCTCGGTCTGAATGGTTTCGAACTCGACGTGAGCGGCCGTCGTGTGAAAATCCTTGGCCGCGGCGTCGAGCCGTTGCAGCACGCCGGCAAGGTCGTCGGCGCGAGCGGCCGATACCGGCAGCCATGCCGCCGTAAGGAAGGCAAATACCACAAGCTTGCTTTTCCCGTGCATAATTTTCCTTATTGTGTTTGACGTTCGTTGAAGGCCGGCGGATTCACACAAGCGGGATTACCGGTGCGCCCAAACTTTCCAGGTGAGGTTTCCCTGGGCGTCGGTAGCCGTCTCCCAGTGCTCCACAAAAACGTCGTCTCCGGTGACGGGCTCGATGGCTTTGCGCAGCACCTTCTTCACTTCCCGGTCGGAAGCGCCGGCAGGAACATGAACATCGGAAGCCCGCACAGTGATGATGACGCCGCGGCCAATGGGAACAACCTGGAAAGGGTGATTGGAGACAGCCACTGTGGATGGTTTGGCGCCGTAATCCCACAAATGCGGGGTGACGAAGATGAAGAGGAGGATCAACGTGACCATGATGTCGTAGTGGAACGAGCCACGCGCATAGGTCCAGTAGAAATAACTCTTCAGAATCTGCTTGGCGCCGCGCCTGGGCTGCGCAACCGCTCCACTTGAGCTGGAAGATGCCATCATGGCTCCTTCACGATTTTATCGAGTCCGCCCATGTAGGGGCGAAGGACTTCGGGGATGAGCACCGAGCCGTCGGCCTGCTGGAAGTTTTCAAGGACAGCCAGCCAGGTACGGCCCACGGCCAGACCGCTGCCGTTGAGCGTGTGCACAAACTCGGGCTTGGCCTTGGCGCCGTCCGAGGCGGGCCGGTAGCGGATGTTGGCGCGGCGCGCCTGGAAGGCATCGAAGTTGGAGCAGGAAGAGATCTCGCGATAGAGATTCTGGCCAGGCAGCCAGACCTCGAGATCGTAGGTTTTGGCCGAGGAGAAGCCGGTGTCGCCGGTGCAAAGAAGGACGCGCCGGTACGGCAGATCCAAAGCCTCCAGAATCTCCTCGGCATCGCGGGTTAGCTTTTCGTGTTCCGCGTCCGACTCTTCTGGCCGAGCGAACTTGACCAGCTCGACCTTCTGAAACTGGTGCTGGCGAATGATGCCGCGCGTGTCCTTGCCAGCAGCGCCTGCCTCGGCGCGAAAACACGGCGTGTAGGCTGTGAGCGAGATGGGCAGGCGCGCCGCATCGAGAATCTCGTCGCGGTAGAGATTGGTGACGGGAACCTCGGCTGTGGGAATAAGCCAGTGGTCGTTGTCTTTGAATTCTCCGCGCGCAGCGGCCTCGGCGTCGGCGTCGGAGCAGCGGAACAAGTCCTCGGCAAACTTGGGCAACTGGCCGGTGCCAAACAGCGATTTTGAATTCACCATAAACGGCGGAAGCACTTCCGTGTAGCCGTGCTTTCGCGTGTGCGTGTCGAGCATGAAGCCAATGAGCGCGCGCTCGAGCCGTGCGCCGGCTCCCATGTAAACGGCAAATCGCGCGCCGCTCAGCTTGGCCGCGCGTTCGAGATCGAGAATGCCGAGCGCTTCGCCGATCTCCCAGTGCGGTTTGGGCTGGAAATTGAATTTGCGCGGATCGCCCCAGGTCTCCTCGATGCGGTTGTCGGCTTCTGAGGCGCCGACCGGAACTTCGTCGCGCGTAAGGTTGGGAACGCGAGCGAGGGACTGGCGTAGATGCTCGTCAAGCTCGGCAGCGGTCTTGTCCAACTCGTCAAGTTTCTCTTTCAGGGCGCGCGTCTCATCCATGACGGCAGCGGCTTGGTCGTTCCTGCCGGCCTTCTTCAGCGCGCCTACCTGCTGCGAGAGCTCGTTGCGGCGGGCCTTGCACTGCTCGGCGAGGGTGATCGCCTCGCGGCGGCTCTTGTCGAGGGCGCGGAAATCGCCCAGCAGAGCGGCCGGGTCGGCTCCGCGCGCGCGTAGCTTTTCTTCCACCAACTCGAGGTTGGCGCGAACGAATCCCAAATCGAGCATTCTATTCCCAGTTTACCCGACGGTCTTCGACGCGGCCTGTGCATCTGCTTCCGCCGGGCCAGCTTCCGTTTGTTCCTTCCAGCCGGGCAGAGTTTGATCGCCGGTAATGAGGCGTGCGCCACGCGTGAAGGTGAAGTAGGTCCATGCCCAGGCGGCCATGACGGAGAGCCGGTTGCGAAAACCAATGAGAAAGAAGATGTGGACGGTGAGCCAGGTGAGCCACGCGGGAAAACCGCTCATGTGCGCCTTGAAGGGCCACTCGACCTTGGCCACGGCAGACATGCGGCCGATGGTGGCCATATCGCCCTTATCGAAGTAGCGAAAGGCGGGGCGCGGTCTGCCGGCGAGGTCGGCGGAGATCATTTCGGCGACGTGATCGCCCATTTGCATGGCGGGCTGGGCCACGCCGGGAACCTGATGGCCGTCCTGCTCGAAGTGAGCCAGATCGCCGAGAACGAAGACCTCCGGCAGGCCCGGCGGATTGAGCTTGTCGTCGACGATGACGCATCCACGGTGGTCAAAGTTCACTTTGGGCGGCATGCCCAGCATCTTGCCCAGCGGCGAGGCTAGCACGCCTGCGGCCCAGAGCGTTACGGCGGCCTCGACGCGTAGATTGCCGCGCTGGCCCTGCGCTTCAACCCATCCGGGGCCGACGGCGGTGACCTGCGTTTTGGTATGCACTTCAACGCCCAGGCGTTGGAGCGTGGCTTCGGCTTTGGCCGAAAGATCCTCAGGGTACGCGGCCAGTACGCGGGGCGAAGCGTCGAGCAGGAGCACGCGGCTTTTGGCGGGGTCGATGTGGCGAAAATCGTGGCGCATGTAGAGTCGCGCAATGTCGCTGATTGCGCCGGCGAGTTCCACGCCGGTGGGTCCGCCGCCGATGACGACGAAGTTGAGCGGAGGGTGCCAGCCTTGTTCGAGCATCTGGCGCTCCGCCAACTCGAAGGCGAGCAGCACGCGGCGGCGAATTTCAATCGCGTCTTCGATGGTCTTGAGGCCGGGCGCGAGCGGTTCCCATTGATCGTGGCCGAAGTAGGAGTGAGTAGCGCCGGTGGCGAGAACGAGGTAGTCGTAGTCGAGACGCGCACCGCTGGCAAGCGCGACCTGCCGTGCGGCGGCGTCGAGGCCGACGACTTCATCCATCACTACCTGGGCGTTGCTCTGGTGGCGCAGGATGGAGCGGATGGGCTGGGCAATGTCGGCCGGCGACAGCACTGCCAGCGCCACCTGGTAAAGCAGCGGCTGAAAGGTGTGATGATTGCGGCGATCGACCACGGTGACGTCAACCGGCAAGCGCGCGATCCCTTTGGCCGCATGGATCCCCGCAAAGCCTGCGCCGACGATAACGACACGGGGACGGCGGGGCGCTGGCGCGATGCCGGCAACTGCTGGTTCGCTTCGATCCTGCCGTGTCGCTTCGCTCACGGAATGCCCTTCTGCCGCGGATTCGGTTTCTTTGCCTCTAACCAAGGGATGCTCAGCGCAGCCCGAAAGTGGCAGCGATTGATAGCGGATTGGACCGGCGCGCCGGCATACTGGTTACCTCTTGCGGCTGGCGGAGTCGCGCACGCGCTCATGCCACTGCGGTGCTGTAGCATCCAGCTATGATCGCAGGCGTTTCCTGGGCGTGGTGGGTGGGATTTCACGCAGTGGTTGCTGCGGTCTTGTTGGCGGACTCGTTCCTGCCCGGCCACCGGCGCGAGTCACGGCATGCGCAGGCCTTCGTCTGGCTGGGAATTGCCGGGCTGGGGTTGGCTGCGGCCGGCTTTGCCTGCTGGATCGCCGTAACCATGGGCCGGCAGTCGGCGCTCGAATTCGCGGCCGGCTACGCCATCGAGACCTCGCTGAGCATCGACAATCTCTTCGTCTTCCTGGTGCTTTTCGAGGGGTTCCGCATTAGTCGGCAGCGCCAGTACAAGGCCCTGCTCTGGGGCGTGTGGGGCGCATTTGTGCTGCGTGCCGTGTTCATTGCCGCGGGCGTCTCGCTGTTGCGCAGGTTCGAGTGGATCCCGTGGATCTTCGGCCTGATCCTGCTCTACGCGGCCTGGCGGCTGGTGCGCGGCGGCTCGCCGCGCGCGGCGATTCCCGAGTGGATCGTGCGCCTGCAGCCGGCCAAGGGATCGCTGCTGCCCGTGATTGTGGCCGTGGAGGCCACCGATCTGCTGTTCGCCACCGATTCCATTCCCGCAGTTCTGTCGGTTACGCACAATACGTTTGTGGCGTACACGTCGAATGTGGCGGCGATCCTGTGCCTGCGCTCGCTCTACTTCGCGCTTGCCGGCCTGCTCGACCGCTTCCGCTACCTGCACTACGGGCTGGGCGCGATCCTTGCCTTTGCGGCGCTCAAGATGATTGCCGCGCGTTGGATTGCGGTCCCGGCGGCCATTTCGCTGGCGGTGATCGGCGCGATTCTGGCGGCGTGCGCGGTGGTGACGGCGGCGACGGGCAGAACCAGGGAACAAGGGACATAAAGACACACTGACTGACGGAACTGGGAATAGGTTGCGAAGTGTGATTCGCGGGACGCTTCACCACTCCTCGAAGCGGACCTGTCCATCGCGGCCGATCACCGAGTGGTTCTGGAAGTTCTCGTCGTCGCGGCGGGGGTAATCGGAGCGAAAGTGTGCGCCGCGGCTCTCAGTGCGGGCCAGCGCAGAGATGAGGATGGCGAGGGCAACGCGGCACATGGCCTGCGCTTCGGCCAGGCGACGGCTCGACCTGCCACCAGCGGCGACCTCGGCCAGAGCGGCTTCGCAGGCAGCTTGCGCGGCCAGACCCTGGAGAAGCGAAGACTCTTCGCGGAGCAGGCCGGCATGGGTCCACATGGAGGCTCGTAACGCAGCGATGAGACCTTCGACGCGCTTTTGCTCTTTTGCGGTCAGATGCTTGGGCGCGGGTCCGGCGTCCGCGGAAGCCGCGGTGGGCACGAGCGGGAGCGAGTCAGAGAGCATCGATCGGGCGGCGCGCGCGCCGAAGACGAGGCCTTCGAGCAGGGAGTTGGAGGCCAGGCGATTGGCGCCGTGGACGCCGGTGCAGGCGGCCTCGCCGGCAGCGTAAAGACCGGCAAGGCTGGTGCGCCCGCCGAGATCGGTGCGGATGCCGCCCATGAGGTAGTGGGCCGCGGGGCGAACAGGGATGAGGTCGCGGCGCAGGTCAAGGCCGTATTGCGCGAGGAAGGCGCTGATACCGGGGAACCGCGCGGCCAGGTCGAGGTTGCGCACATGGCGCATGTCGAGATACACGGGGCGCGGTTGCGGAGCGCCAGCGCCTGGCGCAGCCGGGTCGAGATGCGCGGCCCCATCGCGCATGGCTTCGCGGGCGATGGCGCGGGCGACCACGTCGCGCGGGGCGAGTTCCAACAAGGGATGGTAGCGCTCCATGAAACGCTCGCCGCGATCGTTGCGCAGGTAGGCGCCTTCGCCGCGCAGGGCTTCCGAGAGGAGGAAGCGCGGCACGCCGGGGAGCGCGAGCGCGGTGGGATGGAACTGGTAGAACTCCATATCGGCGAGCTCGGCCTTTGCCTGAACCGCGAGGGCGATGCCGTCGCCGGTGGCCACGGCGGGATTGGTGGTGTCGGAGTAGACCTGTCCAGCGCCGCCGGAGGCGATGAGGATGGATCGCGCGGCAACACGGAGACGGGCGCGCGGCTTGCGGCCGGCGTCTCCGAGCTCGGCTCGGGACGGCTCGGCGCTGGCCAGATCGGCGGCGATGGCGCGGCCATCGGCAACCACAAGGCCGGCAACGCGCGTCCACTCGGCAAAGCGGATGCGCCCGCGCGTGCGAGTAAAGGCCAGCAGGGCGCGGCTGATCTCGGCGCCCGTGGCGTCGCCATGCGCGTGCAGGATGCGGGCCAGCGAGTGCGCGCCCTCGCGCGTGCGGAGGAAGTGGCCGCCGGATGGATCGGCGGGGGCGCTCTCGCGGTCGAAGTTCGCGCCCCACTCGATCAGCTCGGCGACGCGCAGGGGGCCTTCGTTCACAAGCGCTTCGGCGGCAGGACGGTAGACAAGGCCATCGCCGGCGTTGACCGTGTCTTCAAGGTGAAGGGCGACGTCCTCGGCGCCTTCCATGGCCACGGCGATGCCGCCCTGCGCGTAGTGAGTGTTGGATTCGCCGACCGACTCCTTGGTGACGACCAAAACGTCGCCGTGCCGGGCGAGCTCGACTGCGGCGCGAAGACCGGCAACGCCAGCGCCCATGACGAGGAAGTCGACGGAGGAGGCTTTGGCCATAACCTATGAGGCTAACACCGAGAGGCGGGCAGCGAGGCGAGCGAGTCAGCGAATCAGCAAGCGAAACAGCGATTTAAGGCATTTCTCCCCATCCTCAAGAGCGCCCAATGACGTTGAAGGTTGCCGCTCACTGGAGTTCGCGTCAACTTTGCGGCTTGCATCCCTATACACCATGGGGAGAAATGCGTTAGCACGCGAGCGGGTGAGCGAGCTGGTGCAAGACGGACTCGAAACCGTCCAAATCCCATCGTTTTGCGCCGTTTGTCATGCGCTGGCACTTAGCGCAGCTCTCGGTTCTTCGTTCGCAGTTCTCAGATCCCGCACGGCGGTGTTTACTTTTCGGTACCCCCTACCCCTCCCCCGGTATGCCATACCTCCATATTTGATAACAAAGGGTTTACGGGATGGGTATGTTCCGTAAATGGTTGATTCCAGAAGGCCATACCCGTAAACGTACCGATTTATGAGAGTTACCCGCGTTTTTTCGCGGTTTTGCAGCGATTTGTCCCGCTCTATGGTATATGAAATCAATATGCGGTCATCTTTGGACGGGTCCTCTCGCGCCGGAATTTCGATTTGCATTCAGTATGCGCCGAAAGGGGAGAAATGATCTGCAAAGTTCGGGCGGAAAAGAATTGGCGTGGAATCAGGGAGATGGCTGTGCTTGAGTGGGTGGGCGCTATTGACAGAAAAAGAGGGGGAAGGGATCAAGGGTCGGGAGGGCTCCGCCCGATTAGCCAATGACCGACGACTCAACGATCGCAATTTCCTTTTCGGTTAGGGCGTAGAGTTTGTAGACCTGCTTGTCGATTTGCCTGTCCGTTGCTTCGATCTGGCGATTGAAAACGGTGCGCTCCTGGTCGGTGCGCGCGGCGTCGCGCTGCAACGTAAGCTTGGTTACGAGTTTCACAAGTTCGACCAATTTCTCGTGCAGTTCTCTTTCCCCCGGAGTCGAGAATGAAATGGTTCGAAATGGGAGTTGCTTGATTTTCGAGAGCTTGACTTGCGCAAAGACTCGTCCTGTCTCATGCGTGAGTCGTTCGTAAAGGTACCGTAGGTACTTCGAGTTCAGGATGCCAAGCAGGTATTCTGGCGCGTATTCGCCGCTTTCCTTTACTATTGAAATGAGGCTTCGACCAAACCATATTCCTCTGTAATCCATGGCCGCGATGAGCGTATCTGCGGTCTGGCGTAGAAGGATCTTCGGCGCAGAATCGTAGACTCGCCGGCTAAGGTGAATGACCTCATTCGCTCGCGTCCTGACGTCCGGTCGACAAAATCGCTTTGTTTTGTTTGCGATGCTGTACCTTGATATGTCGGAGCCTTTCCAATACATATGGTCGATGGGGCGCTCTTGGTTCCCTTCGTACAGTAATCGCTCTGCCAGGTCGCTATTGCCCTTCACCCTCATGCCCACGTTGACTCGTTGATAGTTGATCCCCGCATCCTTGCACTTGAATTCTCGAAGTTCGCCAAACGGGAGAACGTGGCTGCCCGGCGTGCTCTTAAGTCCTGCGAGTTCGAGTTCGGGGTTCTGCTCTAGGTGTGGAGGCTCAAGAGGTTGTTCCGATTCAGGCCGGAGCGGGAAGCGGGTGAGTTCAGTTTAAGGCTGACGTGAGGTCTGTGGAAGTTGTAATCGTGCATCCACAGTTCGAGCTGCTCGGTTCGTTGTTCTGAGTTCTGGTAGGAGCGTGCGTAGGCCCACTCGCGCAAGGCAGTCTGGATGAAGCGTTCGGCTTTGCCGTTGGTGCGTGGCGTGTAGGGTCTTGTGAGGCGATGCTTGATGTGTTGGCGGTGGAGCAGTTTGCGAAACAGCCAGTGTTTATAGCAGGAGCCGTTGTCGGTGAGCACGCGGCGGATAGCGATGCCGAAGCGCGCGTAATGGGCCCTGGCCATGAGGAAGAAGCGCATGGCAGAGTGGTGCGTCTGATCGGGCAGGATGGCGGAGAAGGCGATGCGGCTGTGATCGTCGATGGCAATGTGCAGGTACTCGTAGCCGGCGCCCCGTGACTCTCCGCGACGCTGACCGGTGACACGATGCCCGGGCCTGCGGATGCGCGCCAGGCGCTTGATATCGAAGTGGATCAGGTCGCCAGGATGCTTGTGTTCGTAGCGAATTATGGGCGGGGGCGGGTCAAGCGAGCGGAGCCGATTCATTCCGGCGCGACGCAGGACTCGGCTTACGGTGGCTCGACTGAGTTTGAGTTCGTGGGCGATGCGCCAGCCGTTCCAACGCTGCCGGCGAAGAACCAAAACCCTTTCTAATAATGAAGCCGAAGTTTGCCGGGGCGAGCGATGCGGCTTTGAGCTGCGGTCCTTCATTTCGGCCCGCCCACGCTCTCGATACCGGCGCACCCATTTGGCCGCAGTCTTATCGCTCACGTTGAAGGCCGCTGCAGCGGCCTTCAACGTACTGCCCTGCTCAAGCACATATCTGGCTAACCGCTCTCGACTATGAACGGTCAGTCGGGCATTCTGGTGATAGTCCATTCGATCCCTCCGGGAAATCTGATTCGTCGCAGAACCAGCTTCTCGCAGTCAGATCGAATGGACAACCTGTTGAAACTTCACATCTAGGAGGGACTGTGCAAGACGGGATCCGGGTGTGGCTGCTGCCTCGAGGAGACTCCGTGGCAGGTCGGAGCGGGGTATTGACGCGAGATCATATAGTGAGACGTTATGCTCCGAATTGGGCGTGGACCTCTGAACGACATATATGCAGGATGGTGCGACGACCCTCTTAAACACGTTTTCTCCAAGGTCCGCCACAGAAACAATCGAATTTGCCAGGAGAAGCCTTCGCACATCACGCGAGCGCCTTTGTCGCAATATCGCGTTGGGGACGATCATGGATGCCAGCCCGAAGCTTTTCGTGAGGCGCACTCCGGCTTCGATGAATAGCTTAAAGCTGTCGGTGTGGTCTTGTGTTGTTGACGGGTACAGGGAGTGGAAGTACTCCAGCTCCTTATCGATGTCGCCGCCCCAGGGAGGGTTGCCCACCACGGCATCAAAGCCCCCGCTCCTCATCGTATCGGGGAAGCCCTGCTTCCAGTCGAAGACGTTAATACGGTAGCGATCCTCTTCGTCCAGCAGGAGCAGTTGTTGGTTCGCATAGAAATCTGGCCCAATCAGCGAGTTCCCGCACTTGATGTTGTTGCCAAGGTCCGGGAGCGCCCGTTCGTGGAAGAGCTTTAGCTGGGTTTCGCCTTCCAGCACTTTGAGCAGCAGTGAAAGCTTGGTGACTTCTACGGCCTGCGAGTCGATGTCCACGCCAAAGATGTGGCGGGTCAGGATCTTCTTTTTCTCAGTTAACGTGAGGCGCCAATTCCCGACCGTGTCGAGCACGATTTCGTTTTTGTGTTTCTGCCAGCCGTCCTCCACATATCGGTCGCGGTACCAGTTGAGGAGAAATTGGTATGCGCCTATTAGGAAGGAGCCGGAACCGCAGGCCGGGTCCAAGACTCGCGCCCTGACGACCTGCTTTGGGGATTTCCCCTCGATGAGCTTGCCTACTGTGCATTTGACGATATAGTCCACGATGTAGGTCGGCGTATAGTAGACCCCTCCCGCCTTCTGCACTTCCGGCTTATCCTCGACCTTTACCTGGCGCGACGGTGTGATGCGGATGACTTTGCCGAGAAACTGCTCGTAGACCTGCCCGAGAATGTCAGCCGGGACATGCGAAAAGGCGTACGGGCTGTCGGGGTAGTAGAGCTTCTTGAGGATCGGTTTGAGCCGAACGTCATCGATTGTGATGTTTGGCGTGAGCGTATCTGGGTCTTCGTTGCGCTCCTTATCCTTGTGAAAATGGAAGAGGCCAGAGTTGTAGCGCTTGTCGGCCAACTGGAAGAGGTTGCAGAGTTGCGCGTAGATGCTGGGTTGCTCAGTCAACGAGCGCAACTGGCCGTAGCTTTCAAGGCCGCGATCTTCGCAGATGCGCAGGAAGATGATGCGGTCGATGATCCGCTGGACAGCAAAATTAACTTCGCGCTGGCTGAGGTTGGGATTCCTAACCGCGATGGTTGCGGCCAGGTCGTGCCGCCATATCTCGATGTCTGCTAGGAATGCGGCGTCAACTTCGGTTGTGCCTCGCTTGGCCTTCGACGAAATTGCGAACCGATCAAACGAGCCCTGAAGCACCGCCTCCTTTGAAAAACGAGACGCAATTTCGTCCCATTTCTGCGGGTATTCCTCGAATGTGTAATACGAAATACGGCCGGCCGATGCTTTGTCACCCTGCTTCGGGGCGGTTCGGCAGTCGTAGATGGCGAGTTCATCGAAATTCGAGAGTATGGAGAGCGGCAACTTAGACGACCAGGCGTAACGTCGGAGTTGCAAGGCCGGATCGGGATTTTCTCTCAGGCGCACCGACGGCTTCTTTGCCTCAAGATAGAACTTCGGTGTGCCCCCGACGCGAAAACAGTAGTCTGGGATGCCCTGCTCGGTTTCTCTGGTGGGCTCGTGGACAACATCCTTATAGGTTTCTGAATAGCGGAGTTGGTTGTTTACGTCCCAGCCGAGCGCTTCGAAAAATGGGTCGAGGAACTCCCGGCGTAACTCGGTCTCGTTGTAGCGACTGGAGCGGAAATCGTCGGCGTTTCGGCGGAAATGTTCAATCAGATCGAGGACTGTCTGGGGTGCGTTCATCTACAGGACAACATAATCCATTGAGGTAATTGCGGATAGTGTTGATTTGAATACTTGTCCAGTAGGTTGTGGCTCATGGCGCAGCTGCTGTTTTCGAACGGGGATTTGGGCGCGGCTTCGCCGCGTACTTCATTTCTCAGAAAATGGGTGGATTGGTGTCCCCAGGCTTACGCCTGGGGCTACCGTCTTTTGCCCGCTACGCGGGCTGGGCGGTGGGTTTGAGCGCGGCTGCGCCGCGTACTTTATTTCTCGAAAATGGGTGGATTGGTGTCCCAAGGCTTGCGCCTGGGACTAACGTCTTTCGCCCGTACCCGGCCCAGGGGCGCTCCGGTGCCCAGCGGGCTCTGCGGTGGGTTTGAGCGCGGCTTCGCCGCGTACTTGATTTCTCGAAAATGGGTGGATTGGTGTCCCAGGGCTTGCGCCTGGGGCTAACGTCTTTCGCCCGTACCCGGCCCAGAGGGCGCCCCGGTGCCCAGCGGGCTCTGCGGTGGGTTTGGCGCGGCTTCGCCGCGGACTTGATTTCTCGAAAATGGGTGGGCGGGAATTCGTGGGGCTGAAGCCCCACGCTCCCTCCGTGTGGCGGGGCGGGGGGTTGTCCGAAGGCCTTGAGGTCGTGCCCTGATACGAGCGAAAGGCAACCGCAGATTCTTCGACTCCCTCCGTCCGCTTCCGCGAACTGCGGTCGCTCAGAATGACAGCACATGGGTGGGCGGGGTTTCATCGCGGCTTCGCCGCGGACTTGATTTCTCGAAAATGGGCGGGCGGGAATTCGTGGGGCTGAAGCCCCACGCTCCCTCCGTGTAACAGGGCGCTGAGTTGTCCGAAGGCCCTGAGGTCGTGCCCTGGTACGAGCGAAAGGCAACCGCAGATTCTTCGACTCCCTCCGTCCGCTTCCGCGAACTGCGGTCGCTCAGAATGACAGCACATGGGTGGGCAGTTTGCGGCAGCCGGGGCTGAAGCCCCGACCTACCAGTCATGCCCGGATACAGGACCATGACAGAGGTCAGGGGCTGAGGGGCACAGGGATCCTTCGACTTCGCTCAGGGCAGGTTCCGGGACGTGGGGACTTGCAGGGATCAGCCCTTGCGGCGGTAGTGAACCAGGAATTCATAGCCGGAGTTGGCGGGGAAGAGCGAGGCGACGTGGCGGAGGCGCTCGGCGAGGGCGGGCGCGGCGAGAAGCGGGTACTCGCGCTCGCGCAGGTCGTGGTAGTCGAAGTCGACGGCGAGCGAAAGCATGTAGATGGCCAGGGCGTCGGAGAACGACGACTCGAAGAAGCTCGATCGGGCGCGCTCGTCGATGGTGTTCGCGCCGGGGGATTTGGAGCCGGGGTGGGGCTCATGAGCGCGGCGGCGCGTCTCCCATGCGTCCTGGCTGGTTTCGCCGCGGACCTGGGCCTCGGCCTGCGACCATGCGAGCGTGGAGAAGCTCTCGGGGACACCGGCGGCTTCAACGAAGTTGTGGGCCACGTTGATGAAGAACTCGAAGGCCAGGCCGAAGCGGTCTTCGACGAGGCGCGTGGAGAGGAAGACGGCCTCAGTGGAGCCGAAGGCGGTGTTGCGATGGCAGACGGCGCGGTCGCCGAGCTCGACGGTGTAGGCGGGCGCAATGAGGTTTTCGCCGGTGTCGGCAATGGCGAGGGGAACGAAGTAGTAGGCGCGCTGGCGGAGCGCGGGAGCGAGCGCGGCGGGGACGGCGCCGACGAGGCGCTCGATGTCGGATTCGGAGACACGGGTTTCGCCCCAGAAGGCGTAATGGATGCCGTTGGGAGCGATGAGCACGGTGACCTGCGTGGCCACTTTCTCAGCAAGCCATAGCTCGATTTGCGCAGTACCGGCCATGGATTTGTATTCTAGACGAGAGAGGTCACGATTGATGGTGCAAACTGCGAAGAGACAAGGCGGGAGGACGGTTTTCGGTTTCCCGTTGGAGGGGTTCAGCCTGCTCCAGAGCCTGCTGCTGGCGTTCGCGTCGGCGTTCCTGACGTTTTTCGCGGCGACATGCCTGGCGATCTTCGCGCTGCTGGGGTGGAACGTGCTGGGCGGGCACTCGGTGAGCTACGTGGATACGTACCGCTACGTTGGCTTGCCGGCGGCGGTGCTGGTGCTGGTGGTGGCGCTGCCGTTCTTCGGCGCGCTATGGGTAAAGGCGAAGATCCAGAAGTAGCGGCGGCGGCTCACAACCCGGCGGGCTTGGGGTTGGCGGGATCGAATTTGGCCACCTGGATCTTGCGGGCGAGGCCGAGCTTGCTGAGGATCCAGATGCCGTAGAAGTTGGGATCGATCTCGTACCATCTGAGTCCATGGCGCGCGGAGACGGGGTGGGCGTGGTGGTTGTTGTGCCAGCCCTCGCCGCCGGTGAGCAGAGCCACCCACCAACTGTTACGCGAGTCGTCGCGGGTTTCAAAGCGGCGCCTGCCCCACATATGGGTTGCCGAGTTGACCAGCCAGGTGGCATGCAGGCCGAGCGTGACGCGCAGGAAAACTCCCCACATCAGCATGGCCAGGCCATTCACAAAGCCGCCCCAGTACCATCCGCCGGCAACAAGCAACACGGCGCTCAGGGTGACGGGCAGCCAATGGTACTTGCTCATCCAGACGTGGAAACGGTCGCGCGTGAGGTCGGGCGTGTAGCGCGCGAGCACCTCGGTCTGCGCGTGCAACGATTCACCGAAGAATACCCAACCGGCGTGCGCCCACCATCCGCCCTCGCGCGGCGTGTGGGGATCGCCTTCCTTATCGCTGAGCTGGTGATGGACGCGATGCGTGGAGACCCAGAAGATGGGCCCGCCCTCGAGCGAGAGCGTGGCGAAGAAGGTCATCGCGTACTCCAGCCACTTGGGCACCTGATAGCCGCGATGCGTGAGCAGGCGGTGATAGCACATGCCGATACCCACGTTGATGGCCAGCACATAAATCACGGCCATCACCACCAGGCGCTGCCAACTGAAAAGAAACAGCGCGGCCAGAGCGCCCGCGTGAAAGAGGCCGATAAGCAGGAGCATAGGCCAGCTTAAGCCGTCACTGACGGCGGCGGTGCGGCCCAGGCGAAGAAGCCGGCGCGCCGGGACGGCGTGGGTGTCGCCAGGCGGCGCAAGCGCCGGGGTATCTGTGACAGGAAGCGAATCGGAACGAACTTCTATTACGGAGTCAGCGGATGGTGCAGACAGGGCAGTCGCCATTGAACGGGGAATCCTTCAAAAAGTGGCAGCGTGCCCACTAGTGTGCCTCCATTATATAGGAGACGCGGCGCGAGCAGACGCGGGTATGAGTGATTCTTTTGGGGGAGGGAATACTGGGGGATTTATTCGCCGGACGGGGCGGCGGCTGCCGCGGCGCCGATGGCGGTGGCGGCGGTGAGGAAGATGCGGGTAGCCTGGCCGCGCAGGACGCGATAGAGGGCGAACTGGCGCTGGGTGGCGCCGCGGAGTTCGAAGAGGAGTTCGCCGCGGTTGTCGGCCAGGGCGTCAACGGCATCGACGAGCTTCATGCGGGGCGTCGAGTCGAGGTGGGCGGCGTCAGTGATGTTCTTGAGGAGCACCGCGACGCCGCCGTAGAGATCGGGCTGGGCAACGAGCGTGACGAATTTCTCTTGCGCGCCGGAACCAAGAGTATGCGCGGAGAGGACCATGGTAGCTCCCGAGCCGTAGGCGAGCTCGAAGACACGGAATTGATCGACGAGGAGCGGAGCGGGCGCGGGAGGAGGTGGAGCGGGTTTGGAGGACTTGTGCGTTGAGGCGGTTTTGGGCGCGGGTTTTGGCCGGGGAGCGGGCGGCGGATTGAGGCCGAGCGCAGTGCGCGCCAGGTCTTCCATTGCGGCCTTCATTTTGTCCTCGTCGCCGGGGTTGGCCCAGGTGTAGCTCCAGAGGTGCTCGGGGCGAGTTTTGGCGTCGGAGACGGCGACTTCCTGATGCATATCGATCGGCAGACCGACGAGGCTGGGCAGAACCGGGGAGCTGTAGCCTGCCGCCTTGCCGTAGAAGAGGTGGGGCCGGCCGGGATCGGTAACGGTGGCGACGTCTTCCACGTAGGCCTCATCGTCGCCGTTTTTCTTCTTCAGCTTGGGGCGGCCGGAGTCGGAGGGCGATGCGCCGGCAGAGGAGGAGGTGTCGTCGCCGCGGTGCAGGGTGGGCCGGTTGGGATCGGGCGCGGTCGCGCTGGAATCGGAGGCGGTGTCGCTGGAACTGCTGCCGGAGCTGCTGGAATCGCTGCCTGCTGACGCGTCGCCGCCTTTGTGCAGCGTGGGCCGGTCGGGATCGGGAGGCGACGCATTCGAATCGGCCCCCGTGCCGTTGCCCGAGCCGGAGCCGCTGCCGGTGCCGCTGGAAGAGTCGCCGGAATGGTGCTTGCGGTGCAGGATGGGCACGTCGCTCTGCGCGTCATCCTCGTCGATCCGGGCGACCTGGGCCGGCGCGGGCTTGGGTTTGGGCAGCGGCTTCCATTTGCCGAAGCCCATCCAGAATCCCTGCTGCTGGCCGACGCTGTCGATATCGAAGAGGCCGACGGGCTTGCCGTTCTCAAAGAGTTGATACTCGACTTCGCTCTCGACGGCCAGTGGAGCAGGCTGGGCCATGTAGATGCTGGCGTCTTCGAGATTCTGGCCGTCGTAGATGCAGATGGGAATGAGGCGGCCGGCTTTGGGGTGGTCTTCGCCGCCAGTCCATTCCAGCACGCCGACGGCGCGCAGCTCGGGAATGGCCGTATTGGTGTTGGTGATCTGGCCGGGATATTGGGCGGCGGTAGGAAGCGCGCAGACGAACAGGAGTGCGATTCCCCACCCTAGCCGCAAAAACCCGCCGCGGCGGACGGCCAGGATGGGGCACCCGTTCCCTGCCGTTATCCACAAGCGAGTTGCGCCATGCGATGACACTCTGCACATCCCTCGACCATAATCGAATCCAGAGGCTGGTTCTTCAGCCCGCTATCCCTATACCGAGGATATTCCCCATGGAGCTCAACCAGAAAGTAGCCGACTTCACGCTGCAAACGGACGAGGACAAGACCGTGAGCCTTTCGGATTTTGCGGGCAAGCCGGTCATCCTCTTCTTTTACCCCAAGGCCGACACCCCCGGCTGCACCATTGAGGCTTGCGGGTTCCGCGACACCTTTAAAAAGCTGCTGACGGCGGGCGCAGTGGTTTTGGGCATCAGCCGCGACACGCCGCGCGCCCAGGCCAAGTTCCGGGCGAAGTACGACCTCCCGTACACGCTCCTTGCTGATGTAGACGAGAAAGTGTGCAAACAGTTTGGAGTGTTGAAGGAAAAGAATATGTATGGGATGAAAACGATGGGCATCGAGCGGACGACCTTTGTGATCGGGCCGGACCGGACGCTGTTGCACATCTACCCCAAGGTGACGCCCCAGGGCCACGCCGAAGAGGTTCTGGCGCTGATTGAGGGGATGAAGCGTGGTTAGCGGAGTTAGCGGGGCTGGCGGAGTTAGCGGAGTTAGCGGAGCTAGGGAGTTGGCGAGTTTGCAGGATGGCAAGCCGGCGAGTGACGCGGAGTGGGGGTTGTGGGACGCGAAAGGAAAGAGCTGATCCCCGGGCGGCTGCTGAAGCGCGGGTTCTTTGAGGCCGCGCCGGAGCATGTAGCTCCGCGGCTGCTGGGCAAGGTGCTGGTCCACAAGACGCGCGGCGGCTTGGTGGCAGGCCGCATCGTCGAGGTCGAGGCATATCTGGGACCGCACCGAAAGCCAGACGATCCAGCGGCGCATTCCTATCGCGGTTTGACGTCGCGGAATGCGGTTCTCTTCGGGCCGGCGGGGCACGCGTATGTCTATGCCATTTACGGGCGCTACTTTTGCATGAACATCTCCTGTGAGCGTGAGGGCCAGGCCGGGTGCGTGCTGCTGCGGGCGCTGCAGCCGGTGGCAGGGCTCGAACAGATGGCGCGGAACCGAGGGCTCCGACCCTTTTCGTTCGCCACGGCGAACGAAAAAGGATGGGGCAACCCGAAGATCGAACCGCCGGAGGAACGCGAGCTGACGAGCGGACCCGGCCGGCTATGCCAGGCGCTGGGCCTCGACCGGGAGAGGCATAACGGGATCGATTTGCTCGATGCGGACTCGCCGTTGCAGGTGCGGGACGACGGGACGCGGGTCGAGCGGGTTCTGGTGACGCGGCGGATCGGCATCCGGAACGCCGTGGAGCTGCCGCTGCGCTTTGCCATTCCGGAAAACGCTTGTGTTTCAGGGCCCAGGACGATCGTTGGCGAGCACATCGTGTTGCGCTCCGGCTATGCCGTTAAACTGAAGTCGTAACCGGCCCGGGGTCTCAAGACCAGGCCCCGAGAGGATCCCTGCCACGTGAAGCTCACTTCCCTGCTCCCATCGGCCGCCGCGGTTGGCTTGATAGCCGCGGCCGTGCTTGCCGCCACCAGCGCTGTGCAAGCCACGCAAGACCAGCAGCAACCGGCCGCGCCGGCTAGCCAGCCGGCTACACAGACCGCGCCGAATCTGCCCGGTGCGGCGGCGCCGCAGACGGGTATGGCGCCCGCACAAAACACGGCGCCGGACATGGGGCTGGGTGGCCGACCGATGCGCAACTATCCTCCGCCGACCAACCTGAAGGTGCTGCCCAGGAATCTGACAGGGCGCGAGGTGCGCGAGATCATGGAAAAGTGGGCCGGATCGCTGGGCGTACACTGCGACACCTGCCACGTGGCGGAACCAGGCAAGATTGACCCCGACGGCTGGCCGCAGTTGAACTTCCCCGACGATTCCAAACCGGACAAGCAGATCGCGCGCATCATGTACACGATGACGCAGCAGATCAATGCGGACACCATCAGCAAGGCCATGGACCTGGACCCGGACGGTATGGGATCGCCGGTGACGTGCGGGACGTGCCATCGCGGGCACAAGATGCCGGAGGAGTTCGTGATTCCGAAGCAAGAGCGGCCGGGAGGGCCTCCAGCGGCCAGCGCACCGCCAGCGGGAGCGCCGCCGATCCCGCCGGCGAATTAGATTGCCCGTTAGAATTTGCGGCTTTGGCAACATCGTCTCCCATGCCTCAAAAGCGGGACATGGGACGCCCGCAGAAGATGTGAATTACGTGACGCAAGCCCGCGGTCTCGCTCGCGGCACTACACTATCCCGGTATGCGGCTGTTCGTGGGAATTCCGTTGGCGGATGCGGTGGCGCGCGAGCTTGCGGCGGCGGTGGCGCGGCTGCGGAGCTGCGAAAGTGTGGCGCGGAGCGGCGAGCTGCGCTGGACCGCGCCTGAGTCGTGGCACATCACGCTCGAGTTTCTGGGCAACGCGACAGCGGAGCAACTGGAGTGCCTGAGGGCTCGGCTGGGCGAGGTGCGCTCGGCAGCGGTTCCCGTGCAACTGGGCGAGTTGGGCTGCTTCGATCGCGCGGGCGTGTTCTTTGCCGGCGTGAACGTGACGCCCGGCCTGGCTGCTCTTCAACAGCATGTGACGGCGGCGACGAGCCTGTGCGGATTCGTGGCGGAGGTGCGGCCCTTTCATCCGCACATTACATTGGCGCGAGCGAAAGGACAGGGGCGCGGGAGCGGGTTGCGGAAGCTGGCGGCCCGAGCCGGCAAAGGACCTGCGTTCACGCAATTCCTGGCCAGGGAGTTTGTGCTGTATGAGAGCCACCTGGGAGCGGGCGGCGCGAAGTACGAGGCGCGTCTACGCGTACCTTTAGACACCCGATGAAGACCGTCAACGGGCGGCGATGACTGATATACTGGAGATTCGGCAAAGGGATGGCGCGCGGCGCAGTGCGCGCTCCGGCCGCAGCCGCGGCGCCCGAAGACACAAGAAGAATCTGGAGTTGGATCATGGCACAAGTTTGCGACATCTGCGGCAAAGGGCCGCGCTTCGGCAACAACATCTCGCACGCGCACAACATTACGCGGCGGCGCTGGAACGTGAACCTGCAAGCAGTGAAGGCGATCGTAAATGGCGCGCCCAAGAAGCTGCGCGTGTGCGCGAGCTGCATCAAGAGCGGAAAAGTAGCAAAGGCGTGATTCCCACCCTATCCGCTCGCTGAAGCGCTCGGATAGGATGGGGCACCCATTTCTGAGACTCAATAAACCCCGTCCCGGAAGGACGGGGTTTTGTTGTGGGCGAAAAACGGATGAGCGTAGTTGGCAGCATCATCCATGCCAAAGGCGTGCTGGGATGTAGATCATCCAGTAACTGACGGTTGGCCGGTAATTCGACAGTTTACCCGGAACCCGAATACCATCGGGCGCTCGTAGCCGTGGTGCGATCGAACCTCCGGCCACTTATTTCGTTTGTACGGAGGTTGCGCGTTTCACTACTGGTAGATCGAAGTAGCCAATGTGCAATTCCGAGGAGGGGACAAAATCCGTGATGTGGACCTGGAAGCGGTTCGCGTCAAGCTCTTCAACCTTGCCATTCTGGGGTGCGCAGAGGCTGACATAAGTTTCGCGGGCCAGCTTGCCGCACTTTATTGGGTCCCCGCGCTCCACGATCAGCGTAAAGTCCTCGATTGGCTTTTTCCATGTGTTTGCCGTTGTCAGGATGAAATTGACCCATCGCGGTTCAAATGTGTCGGCGCTGATATTCTTCTGCTCCTCAGGATCGCTCTGACTTTCGCGAAAGCGGGCCTCAGCATCGCGAAGCAGCGGCTTCGCTGGGCAGAAGCTCGCAATCTCTGCGGCCCAATCGTTCTCTGTCTTTGCGCCCGGAGTCCCCGATATGGGAGTGTCCGTAGCCAGAGAGTGAAGGACATCGGTCGCAGAGTCGTAGTATCCCGCTCCTATTCTAGGCACGTATTCGTGTCGGATATGGATGGTCGAGTGCGCCGGAAAACGCTGCGACCAGTAATACTGGATATGCACAGTCCACAACCCGGAGTAGACATCTCCGGCGCTATCGAAGAGACCCTCGTTGACGAGTCTCTTCTGCTCCGACTCTGATAGACGCTCAAAGTCGTGCGTTCTGTTGACGCCTCCGGCCTCGTAGTAGTGCCCGAAGCTCTGAATGTCAATTCTGTCGGCACGGAGAATCGCCGTGACGTCCTTATCCTTGAGCGTCGCCGTGACTTGGGTTTCGTATGAGACAGGTTTCCCATCCACCCAGACACGGAAGTTGTCGAAAGACTGTTCCGCTGGGAGTGTCTCGGGGGTACCGTTCGTGTACGGCGGCACTGGAAATGCAACTTCTGTGATCACATCCTCATTCGTGTCGTTGCGGAAGTCGTAATCGACGACGACTTTCTGGGGGCTGATTACGAGCACTTCCTTGGCCATCACGATACGAGTTTCCTGCCTTGGCACCAAACCGCCCACTGCAATTGAGACCGCCCCAGTGTCGGCTAGCGCACAAAGAGCACTGCTAGCCAGCGCAGCCACGCCGAGGGAACACACGCATTTCTGGATCATGACCACAAGTATCCCACACCGGAAAATTTGACGCTCCGGGCGGTTTGTCGGCTACCCGGCAGTTACCTCGCAGTAAAGAGAATTGACGCTGACAGCGTTCTCAGAATTGGCACAAAATCTCAACGTAATTTTTCAGGGCATTCATGTTATTGAACCTGGAGCGCATTCGAGAAGTGCGGCACCCGCATTTCTGCTTGCCGGTGAACTATTCGCCCTCGCGCGTGAAGGTGAGCGAGGCGGAGTTGATGCAGTAGCGCAGGCCGGTGGGGCGTGGGCCGTCAGGAAAAACGTGGCCGAGATGGCCGCCGCAGCGGGCGCAGGTGACTTCGACGCGGCTCATGCCGTGGCTCAAGTCCTCGCGCTCCGCGACGGCTTTGGAGCCGGCGGGGAGCATAAAGCTGGGCCAGCCGCAACCGGAGTCGAACTTGGCGCCGCTCAGGAAGAGCAGCGCGCCGCAGCCGGCGCAGTGGTAGTTGCCGGTTTCGTGATTCTCAGTGAGCGCGCCGGTAAAGGGCCGCTCGGTGCCCTTCTCGCGCAGCACGCGATACTGCTCAGGCGTGAGCATGGCGCGCCACTCGGCTTCGGTGCGGACAACTTTTTCCTGCGCATCGCTCAAGGGGGACCTCCTGCGTGTTCGATGGCGCGATGGGGTACGGCGAGCCGCGTGGGGACCGCGTGGCTCAGGCGCCTTCTTCCATTGAAACAGACGGAAGCGCGCGGGCGCTCAGCCTTCGGCGACGAGATCGATCTCAATGAGGACGTTCCGGGGCAGGCGCGAAACCTCGACGGTGGAGCGGGCTGGCGCTTCGCCGTCGGACTCGAGATATTCGGCGTAGACGGCGTTCATGGCGGCAAAATCGGCGAGGTCTTTGAGGTATACGGTCGCCTTGACGACGCGGTCGAGGCTGCTGCCTGCCTCTTCGAGGATGGCCTTCAGGTTCTCGAGCACGCGCTTGGCCTGCTCGGCGATACCGCCCGCGACCACCTGCTGGGTGAGCGGGTCAAGAGGGATCTGGCCGGCTGTGAAGATAAGGTTTCCCACGCGCACGGCCTGGGCGTAGGGGCCGATCGCGGCGGGCGCGCCATCTGTCGTAATGATCGATCGTGTCATAGGCCGATTGTACGGCGGGAAACCGGATTTACCGGGCTATGCGAACAGCGGCCGTGCGATGGGGAGGGCTGAATTCACCGATTTCATCGTCGCGTGGATGCCCGATGAGGCCCCAAGCGGCGAATTCGATGCGCCTACGGCGGGAGACGCGGTTTCCATGGCCGGATGCGGAGGGACAACTTCGCGAGGGAATTGCCCCTTCCGGTTACGAGCCCCAAACTCCGGGCAGGAGAGAGGGCTTAGGCGTGCATTGCCGCCAGGATACCGCCGCCCAGCGCCATGGCCAGGAGCCAATAGGCAGCATTGATGGCAAAGAGATTGGCGCGGCGGTTTTCGTAAATGTGCTGCGTAAAGAGCGGGGGCGCCATAAAGCCGACCCAGCAAATGATGCCGATCTTCGCGCCACCGCTGAAGCCGCTTGTCCCCGCCCACCCCTCCATGTGCGCCAACACAAATGACAGGAGCAGACAGGCGATACAAGACGCGATCAAGCCGAAAACCCTGCTTTTCTGTTTCGCCGCCTCAGCGATGCCGACCAGGGCGCTCCAGGACTTCCGGAAGATGACGCCGTACCACAGAATGCCCAGCACCCACTGAGCGATCGCCGAAACCAGGACGGCCATCGCGAAGTGCTCTGAAAACACCACCGCAGAAAAGAGCCCTGTGTAGCTGATAAAGTGCATTCGTGAATCCTCCACTACGGGATTGATATACAACTCCGACCCACAGAAACCCCGCACAATAGGGGTCGCCGCCAGGATTCTGAAAGGAGTTGTCCCCAAATACTCTGCTGGAGGCCAGGATGTACTGTCAAGATAAATCGGGAGATATGACGCGGAAGTGGTAATTAGCCGAGATGTGCGGGCGGGGCCAGCCGAAGCCGGTGAGGCGCGGTTCCAGGGCGCTGAAGCAGGCGCGATTTCGGAGCGTTCCGGCATGGAATGAGGATCGGGGCCGGAGCGAGCAGGCGCGCAATGGCTTCTTCCGCGGCTCAGTTCAGGATCGTATTGTCGATGAGGCGAGTTGAGCCAACCCAGGCGGCGACGGCGAACAGCGTGCCGGGCGCGGCGGTTTCAACCGGCAGCAGAGTAGACCAATCGACGAGAGCAAGGAAACCGATGCGGACTTGCGGCTCGGAGGCGAAGATTTCCCGCGCGGCGGCGATCAGCGCCTCGGCGCGGCGCTCGCCTTCGGCGACGAGCGACTCGACGCGTCGGATGGCGCGGCTGAGGGTGAGGGCCTGGGCGCGTTGGGCCGAGGTGAGATAGGCGTTGCGCGAACTGATGGCGAGGCCGTCGGGATCGCGGACGATGGGGCAGACGACGATTTCCGTGGCCAGGCGGAGATCGGCAACCATGTGGCGCAGAACGGCAACCTGGGCCGCGTCCTTCTGGCCGAAGAAGGCGCGGCCGGGCTCGGCGGCGAGGAGCAGCTTGGCAACGACGGTGGCGACGCCGCGAAAATGGCCGGGACGGGATGCGCCGTCGAGACGATCGCCAAGGCCGGGGACTTCGACAAACGTAGAGGCAGGGCCGTTGGGGTAGAGTTCCTCGACCGAAGGGGCGAAGAGAACATCGGCGCCTTCGCACGCGGCGAGGCGGCAGTCGGCGTCGAAGGAACGCGGGTAGCGGGCGTAGTCCTCGTTGGGGCCGAACTGCGTGGGGTTGACGAAGAGGCTGACGGCGACGTGGGTACATGCCGCGCGGGCGGCGCGGACGAGCGAGGCGTGGCCCGCGTGCAACGCGCCCATGGTGGGCACGAGACCGATGATGTTGCCGGGCGTGGAGCGCGCGGCGCGGGACCAGCGGCGGAGTTCGTCGACGGTACGAAGGATTTGCATCAGGCGTGGCTCAGTTTGTCGAATCCTCAAACGCGTCCTGATTGACGACGGCGTTGTCTGAATCGAAATCCGCGCCAGGGGCGGTCAGGCCCATCGCCTGTCAACCGGCGGCGCCCATCGCCTGCCGCGCGGGCAGGTGATAGCTCTCCGCATCCGACGGAAAGGCGCGATGCTCGACGTCTTCGCGGTAGCGCTCGATGGCGGAGCGGAAGAGCGCGGCGGCGTCGGCGTAGCGGCGGACGAATTTGGCGGGCGGCGCGAAGGTGAGATTCACGAGGTCGTGGAAGACGAGAATCTGGCCGTCGCAACCGGGACCGGCGCCGATGCCAATTGTCGGAATCGGCAGCGCAGCGGTGATTTCGGCGGCGGCCTCGCGGGGAACGCCTTCAAGGACGATGGCGCCGGCGCCAGCCTGGGCGAGCGCGAGAGCATCTGCACGAAGCCGGCGCGCGGCCTCGGCGGTGCGGGCCTGCACGCGATAGCCGCCCATGCGGTGTACGCTTTGCGGCGTGAGGCCAAGATGGCCGACGACGGGGATTTCGGCTTCGACGAGAGCGCGAACAAGTTCGACGCGCGGGCCTTCGATCTTGACGGCCTCGGCGCCAGCCTCTTTGACGAAGCGCACGGCGTTGGCGCGGGCTTCGGCGATGGCGCCGTGGTAGCTGCCAAAGGGCATGTCGGCGACGACGAGCGCGCGGCGGACGGCGCGGTGAACGGCGCGGGTGTGGTGCAGCATCTCGTCGACGGTGACGGCGAGCGTGTTCTCGTGGCCGAGGACAACCATGGCCAGCGAGTCGCCGACAAGGATGAGGTCGATGCCGGCCTCGTCGGCGAGGCGCGCGGTGGGGTAGTCGTAGGCGGTGAGCGCGGAGATGGGCTTGCCCTGGCGCTTCATCTCGGCCAACGCGGGCATGGTGACTTTGGGGATGGGAACGCCGGGCGGCGAGAGATGCGCGCTCGCGGGAGGTTGGGTGAAACTCATGATAGGCTCCAGTGCCGCTCCGAAGACTAAGGATGCGGCCCGAACAAGTCCAGTATACGCCGGAGGTTCCTCAGGGCAAACAGCACCGCCTGACTGGTTCTTCCAAAGTGCTATAAGGATGAGAGCGGGCAGCGAGTGCGAATTGGAGCTGTCTTGGAATTGCCCGGCGCGGCGGAGGAAAGAATGGCCTACGATCTGGCGATCGTGCTGCCCACGTTCAACGAGAGCGGGAACGTGGGTCCGATTGTCAACCGGCTGGAGCAGGCGCTCAAGGGCATCCGCTACGAAGTGATTTTCGTGGATGACGACTCGCCCGACGGCACCGCGGACGTGGTGCGGCGGCTGGCCCGTGACCGCGATAACCTGCGCGTGCTGCAGCGTATTGGACGGCGCGGGCTGGCTTCGGCGTGCATCGAGGGGATTTTGGCCGCGGCAGCGCCGTATGTCGCGGTGATGGACGCGGACCTGCAGCATGACGAGAGCATTTTGCCGGAGATGCTGCGGCGCATCCGGGAAGAGAATCTCGACCTGGTGGTGGGTTCGCGGAACATTGCCGGCGGCAGCATGGGGGAGTTTGCGCGTTGGCGCGTGAAGCTAAGCCAGTTGGGCAGGCGGTTCAGCCTGATGGGCGCGGAGCACGAGTTGAGCGACCCCATGAGCGGATTCTTCCTGGTGCGCCTCTCCACCTTTGAGCGGTTTGCCCACCGGCTTTCGGGCATCGGGTTCAAGATTCTGCTCGACATCGTACTTTCGGCGGGTCCGGGGCTGCGCATCGGCGAAGTGCCTTATCGCTTCCGCCTGCGCGAACACGGGGAGAGCAAGCTCGACGTGCTGGTGGGGCTGGAGTACTTCGAGCTGCTGGTGGATAAGCACCTGGGCGGCGTGGTGAATGTGCGCTTTGTTCTCTTCGGCATGGTGGGCGCGGTGGGCGTGGGCGTGCATCTGCTGATTTTGCGCACGCTGCTCCAGGTCGGGGGACTGAAGTTTCGCCACGGGCCAGGCAGTGACCACGTTCATCGTCATGATCCTGAACTTCGTGCTGAACAATTCCGTGACCTACCGCGACCGGCGGCTGCGGGGATGGAGATTCATGGGCGGGTTGATCACGTTCTGCCTGGCTTGCGGACTGGGCGTAGCGGCGAACGTGGCCATTGCGAACGAGGCGTTCCGCCGCGGCGTGCCGTGGGTACTGGCGGCGGTGACGGGACTGATGTTCACTGCGGTGTGGAACTACGGCGTGACCTCGATGACCACGTGGCGGCAGGAGCGGCGCTCGAGCGAGCAGCGCGCCCGGCAGCGGATCGCGGCGGCAAACGGAAGCGGCGAGGAAGAGATGCCGGCGAAGACGACGTGAAAGACAGGGAACAGGGATCAGGGAATTAAGTTGCGAGCGGCGATGCGTGGCGGCTCTTTCGATAGCGTCGCCGGCTGCGCAAACCCGGGTTGCCCGCGTGCGCCGCAGCGCCGCATACTGACAGGCAGAATGATTTCTCCATTCGCGACCGGGATTTACGCCGGGCTGGGCGCCGCGACAGCCGCGGGCCTGGCGGCGGGCGGGTTTGCGTACGCATCGCTGTGGCCGGGCTCACGCATCTTCGGCAAGGCGCTGGTTGCGCCGGCGCGGCCGGGCGAGCTGGCGCTCACCTTCGACGACGGGCCCAATGCAACGTGGACGCCCAGGCTGGTGGATCTGCTGGAAAAGCATGAAGTGCGGGCTACGTTCTTTCTGCTGGGCAGCCGCGCCGAGGCGCAGCCGGAGCTGGTGCGGCGGATGGCGGCTGCTGGACACGCGATCGGGAACCACTCCTGGTCGCATCCCAACCTGGCGCGGAGCTCTTCGAGCCGGATCCGAGAAGAACTGAAGCGAACCCAAGACAAGCTGGAGCAGATTACCGGCGCGCAGGTCAAATTCTTTAGGCCGCCGTTCGGGGCGCGGCGGCCCGCTGTGTTTCGCGTGGCGCGCGAGCTGGGATTGATGCTGGTGCTATGGAACGCGATGACCTCGGATTGGAGCGATCCCTCGGCGGAGCGGATCGCGGAGCGGCTGGCGAAGAGGATCGATGGACTCGAGCGGCGCGGCCGCGCGGCCAACATCGTGCTGCATGATGGCGGTCACCGCGATCCGGCGGCGAATCGCGCGCCATCGGTGGCCGCGGCGGAGAAACTCATCGAGCGGTACAAGGCGGCGCACCGGTTTGTGACGGTGGAGGCGTGGGGGTAGGAATTCGACATCAAGTAGAGGATTTCCCTGTGATCGACGCTTATTTAGATGAAAGCGGGATTCACGATAAGGCTAATATCTGCGTTATTGCGGGATATTTCGGCGGGCCAGGACAAATCAAGAGATTCGGAAAAGCATGGAAAGAGACTTTGAAAGTCTACTCATTCCCAATGAGAGATTTTCACGCAAAAGACCTCGTCAAACAGGAAAAACACAGATCGCTATTGGGCGCATTGGCGCAGGCAATTGCCGAACACACGAAGGTATGCCCTGTGAGGTACGGCCTCGTCGTGGGAGATTTCATGTCCTTTTCACTGATTCACCGAAGGTTCATGACGGGAGCAAGAATAGGAGCGAAATCGGGTAGATTGCTCACTAGCGGCTGTCCAAGTAAACCCTACTTTGTTCCTTTTCAGAACGCCATCAAGATAGTTACCGACTATACCCCTGTTGGTGGGAAGGCCCGTTTTAGTTTCGGCTTGAATAAGCCATTCGCTGAATATGCTCTGGCGTTGTCTAAGCAAATTAGGAAGTTCGCCAAAGCGGACCTAGCAGTTTCTACATGGAGATCGAGGGATCGGCTCGGGGAGTTTGTTTTCCCGCCAGCTGAAGAAACAGCGCCCCTGCAAGCCGCCGACCTGTTGGTACATTTAACGTATCGACATATGGAGGCTTGGTTTACCAAGACCGCCCTTCCCATCTGGCTTTCGGAACTGCTGAGAGTTTGTCTAACGAACATGGGGTCAAATAGGGACCATGTGTATCAGGACCGAACGTGTCTCCAAGACATGATCGACCAAGCACGCGCACTGGTGCCGGGCTGGGATAGCCCTGAATAGTCAGTCAGGTGGGTTCACGCCCTTACACAATCAATGTGCGCGATTACGGCCGCAGACTATCCGCTAGCAACGGCTTTGAACGCTTCGCGGGCGGCGGCGATGGTGGCCTCGACTTCGGCGTCGCCGTGGGCGGTTGACAGAAACGCCGCTTCAAACTGCGACGGCGGAAGCCAGATGCCTTGATCTAACAGGTCGCGGTGGAATCGGCCGAAGGCGGCGGTGTCAGAGTGGGCGGCCTGCGCGTAGTTGGTGACGGGGCCACGAGTGAAGAACCAAGTCCACATGGAGCCGACGCGGTTGGTGGTGAGCGGAATGCCGGCATGGGCGGCCTCGGCTGCGACGCCTTCGGCTACGGCTTTGGACGCCGCTTCGAGGCGCGGGTAGACTTCGCCGGCGTGCTCCTGGAGATAGCTGACAGTGGCCAGGCCGGCGGCCATCGCGAGCGGGTTGCCGCTGAGGGTTCCGGCCTGATAAACGGGGCCGAGCGGCGCGAGTTGGTCCATGAACTCGCGCTTGCCGCCGAAGACGCCGACGGGCAGTCCGCCACCGACAATTTTTCCCAGCGTGACGAGGTCGGGATCGAGCGAGTAGAGCTGGTACGCGCCGCCGAGCGCGACCCGAAAGCCGGTCATGACCTCATCGACGATAAACATAGCGCCGTGAGCGGCGGTGAGCTTACGCAGGCCGGTCAAGAAGCCGCGCGCTGGGGGAATGCAGCCGGCGTTGCCCACAATGGGCTCGACGATGACCGCGGCGATGTCTCCGGGGTGCGAGGTGAAGGCGAACTCGACCGCGCCGAGGTCGTTGTACGGCAGTGCAATGGTGAGGTGGGCAATCTCGTCGGGCACGCCTGCCGAGCCAGGAATGCCAAACGTCGCGACGCCGGAGCCGGCTTTGACCAGCAGCCCGTCGGCGTGGCCGTGGTAACAGCCCTCGAACTTGACGATGAGCTTGCGGCCGGTTGCGGCACGTGCCAGGCGGACGGCCGACATGGCGGCCTCGGTTCCGGAGCTCGTGAAGCGCATGGTTTCGATGGCCGGATAGCAGGCCGTGATGCGCTCGGCGAGGTCGGCCTCGGCGGCCGTGGAAGCGCCGAAACTCGAGGAATTGCGCGCGGCGCGCTGGATGGCCTCGACGACCGGCGGAAAGGCGTGGCCGAGGATCATCGGTCCCCAGGAGCCGAAGTAGTCGATGTACCGGTTGCCGTCGGCGTCGTAGAGATATGCGCCCTCGGCGCGATCGATGAAGGGCGGGTCTCCGCCCACGGCGCGAAAGGCTCGGACGGGCGAGTTTACACCGCCGGGGAAGAGGCGCGCGGCACGCTCCTGGAGCGCCCGGGAGCGGGTGTGGCTCATGGCCGGAGGGCGAGAGATCATCGTGGGTTCAGTATAGAAGGCGGTGTCCCGCAAGTTGAACCCTGTCCGGTTTTCTTGAGCCAGCTTTCCGGCTGGACTAAATGGAAGGGGGCTGCTCAGGCTCTTCAAATTCCTCGTTCAGCCACTTACTGAACGCCGCAAACTCCTCGTCGCGGCCGAGGAAGTCGCGCACCATCTCTCGTCCCGGTTTCGACCCGCCCTGTTCGAGCACCGCCTTGCGGTAGCGCGCGCCGGCGTCGCAGCCCAGCAAATCCGCGGGATCGAATTGCGCGAAGAAATCGAGAGCGATCACCTTATCGAACATGTAGGTGTAGTAGTTCGACGAGTACCCGGTCAGGTGGCCGAAGCTCGCGTACATGCGATTGCCCTCGAGCCACGTCCACGGCTGGAATTGCTTGTAGAGTTCCCGCGTGACCAAGTCGGGATCGATGCCCGCGGGGTCCTGGTCGTGCAGATTGAGCGAGAGCGTGGTGTAGTAGAGCTGCGTCCTGATCCAGTCCGCGCGCCCGAACGCGCCCGCGCGCTTCATGGTGCGGATCAGCTCCGCCGGCAGCACTTCGCCGGTCTCATAGTGGCGCGCGAACGCCTGCAGCAGCTTTTCGTCGCGGAAGAACTCTTCCAGCATCTGCGACGGCACCTCGATGAAATCGCCCTCCGTGGCAAAGCCCGACAGCCCCGCCCACTCCGTGTGCCCGCCGAGAATGGCGTGCATCAGGTGGCCGAACTCGTGGAAGAACGTGACCACATCGGAATACTGGAGAAGTCCCGGATCTTTTTCATCTGGCGCGGGAAAATTACAGATCAGCGCGGCCTCAGGCAGCGCGCGCCCTCGCGCGCCGGTCACCACCGGCGCGGCAGAGAACCACTTGTCCTTGCCTTCGCGCGGATGCATGTCGAGAAAGAACCGGCCCACGAGCCGCCCGTCCTCGAAGACCTCGAAGACCGAAACCGCCGCATCCCAGGCCGTCGCATTCGACGGCCGGAACTCGACCTTGAACAGCTTCGCCGCCGTCTCCAGTACGCCGGCCTCCACTCGCGCATAAGGGAAATACGGCCGCACCGATTGCGAATCGAAGTCGAACTTGGCGCGCCGGAACTGCTCGTACCAGTAGCCGCGGCTCACGATGTCGATCTCCTTGAGCTCCGGTTGCCGCTCGCGCGCGAATTCGGGCACCAGCGCGTGCTCATGCTTTGCGCCCTCGCGGCTGGCCTCGTCCAATCTGGCTAAAAACGCGCGCACATTCGCCGCGGAGCCCATCATCTGGTCCGCGGTCGCCAGATCGGCCCAACTGCGGAACCCGATCACGCTCGCAATCTCTTGCCGCGTGGCCAGCAGGTCCAGCAGGAGTTGCCGGTTCGCCGGATACGCGCGCGTGTTGTACGCGAGAAACATCCGTTCGCGCAGCGCCGCGCTCGCCGCAAAGGTCATCACCGGCATCATGTCCGGCGGATCGGTGGTCAGCGTCACCCGGCTCCGGCCGTCCTCGCCCTTTTGCGCCGGGTGCCGCGCGATGTAGTCGGCGGGCAGGCCCTCCAGCTCCTCCGGCGCAGCCTCGATCGTCTTTGCGCCCTCCTGGATGTTGCGGCTGAACGCAAGCGAAAAGCCCGTGGCCTTGTCGTGCAGCGCGTGCAGACGGTCGCGCGTGGCCTGGTCCTTATCTACGCCGGAAAGGCGATAGCCGAGGAGCGTCCGCTCCATGTAGTGCTTGGTCGCCGGGCTCGCGCCGTCCAGCCTGATGGCCACGAGAGCGTCGTACACTGCGCGATTCAGGCTCAATGCGCTGCCAGCCATCGCCACGCGCTGCGCCTCAGCCTGCGCCTGGTCGCGCACGGCTTTGTCCACGGCCACGGAGTTCAGAATGCCCGCCTGCGCACCCGCCAAACTCAGTTGTTCGATCGCCGAGTCGTAGAGCAGCAGCGAATTCCCGGGCGTGCGCTCACCCTCCACGGCCAGCAGTGCGGCCAATGCATTCTCGTGAGCAGCCAGGCGCGCGCTCACCCATGCGGCCAGCGCCTCGGCCGACATAGCCCCGCCTGCCTGCCACGCGTGAATCGCTTCTCCGGCCGCCGCGCCCGCTAGAGTCTCAGTTGCCATGGTTGGGGAGCCCTCCAAAGCTCTAGAGTATCAAGGCGAATTTGAGACACGCTTCTCATGGCGCGCTCTGCGCACATATTTCACCTTGCACCTATTTCGATGGGCGCGCCGCGTAGGCGTCGAGGCGCTTCTTATACAAGAAGAGCACGCTGGGGCCGAACGCCAGCAGCATCACAGCAATCCCGGTCACGATTCCGAAGCTCGTTACCGCTGGCGCCGAACAATCGCCGCGCCGCCGCACGATCACATGGCAGGGCACGGCGATCAGCAGCTCCAGAACACTGCCTTTTAACAGCCACGAGACGGCGCGCGTGATCGCCTGTGTAGCATTCCTGACATACAGATAAAACACAACTCCCCATACCAGCCACAATCCCGCGCAGAGACCGAGGAATTCCCAACCAGTGTCCAAATAACCATTTCCGAACTTGTCGCCCCTCACTGCGCCGTCAATGGAACAAATCGCAAGGAACGCCAGCAGCGCGAACAGCATCGACGCGACAACAGCGGTGACCGCAATATGCGCCCTGGGTTTCAGCTTCTTGAACGAGGTATCGACCGACAAGAAGAGAAGAAGGGTTTGGCCCAACAGGACAATCACGATTGGGATCCATACGATCGAGTCGCCTTGATAAAACCCCACGAGCCCCTTCACGAAACCGCCTGAGAAAGGCCAGCTGCCCGCCGCCAAAGGACCATACACCATTGGAAAGAGGATCACCAACACGATCGCTGCGTAAAACACGCTGTGACCTTGCCCGCGCAAAACGTATCCCATAGCGAGCTGCTTTAATGGCGAAAGGGATACGAAGATGCGAAATGGGAAACGAGGCAGGTACACGCTGGAGTTCAAGCAGGAGGCGGTCCGTCTGGTTGAGTCGGGCCAGAGCATCGCAGAGGCAGCACGCAGTCTGGGAGTGGTCGAGCAGACCCTATCCAACTGGGTGAAGGCGAAGCGAGAGGGCAAGCTGAAGGAGGTCGGCGGCAAGACCGGGGTAACCGCCGAGCAGATGGAGATCAGCCGCTTGCGCGCGGAGTTGGCGCGGGTGACGATGGAGCGCGACATCCCGGGAAAAGCGACGGCATACTTTGCAAAGGGCCAGAAGTGAAGTATGCCTTTATCGAACGCCATCGGCGCCTCTGGCCGATCTGTGTGCAGTGCCGGGTGCTGCGGGTAAGCGTGTCCGGCTTTTATCAACATCGGGCGCGGCGGCGCCGGATCAGTCAGCGCCGTCACCTGAGCGACGCCGCGCTGCTGGCGCACATCAGCGCGGTGTACGCGGAACATCGCGGCGCCTATGGATGGCCGCGCATCTGGCGGGAGTTGCGCAAGCGCGACATCCGCGTGGGCAAACAGCGGGTGCAGCGGCTGATGCAGCAGCACGGCATTCGCGCCCGCGGCAAGCGGCGCTTCCGCGTGATGACCACCGATAGCCGGCACGAACTGCCGGTAGTGCCGAATCTGTTGAACCGCGACTTCAGCCCGGCTGCGCCCAACCAGGCGTGGACCGGCGACATCACCTACATCCCCACCGAAGAGGGCTGGTTGTTCCTGGCCGTGGTGATCGATCTGTTCAGCCGCAAGGTGGTGGGCTGGTCGATGCGGCCGGACATGCATCGCAGCCTGGTCATCGATGCCCTGGAGATGGCCTGGTTCAAGCGCAATCCAGGCCAGAATACAGAGTTGATCTTTCATAGCGATCGTGGCAGTCAGTACGCCAGCGACGACTTCAGTGAGGTACTCAAAGAGCATGGCATTACGCCGTCGATGAGCCGCAAGGGCAACTGCTGGGATAACGCCTGCTCGGAGTCGTTGTTTGGCTCGTTGAAGGTGGAACGGCTGCACGGCCAGCGTTTTGAAACCATCCGCGAGGCCAAGGATGAAGTCATCGCATGGCTGCTCTGGTATAACCGAACACGAATGCACTCGACACTGAACTACGTAAGCCCGGTGCAGTTCGAGCAAGACTGGATGGAGGCTACGGTGAAGATCGCCGCATGAATTTTTCGCGGGGATCGAAGCAGGCCGTGGAAATGACGGTCTGTGGAAAGCCCGGGAAAACGATGAAACTGTTTTCCCACCCTTCCCACAGCCCTTGGAAATCGCTACCGTGATTCCCACATTCCCACCGCCACGACTACGACGGGGATGAATATACTTTCCCCAAAACCGGCCGGCTAAGGGGTACGCATTCTGAGGGCAAGGTCACTGTCACGATGCCCCACCTGCGCATGGCACGTCCCTTCCGCACTTCGCATCCAATTATGAGCCTCCGAAAGGCGCGCAACACCTCTTTATCTCCTAGGTTGTATCGGCATATAGGGGTGTGCGGCGCTGGGAGCCGATTTTTTCGGGTTCTAGGAGAGAGGAGCGACGCATACGCCGGGGCCCCCATGAACTCAGTTCATGGGGTGGATACCGGGCGTCTGCTAGCGACGAACGACAACGGAACCGGGAAAATCGGCTCCCAGCCCAGGGTTGCGGCGAAAACCTGCTCATACTTCGTTGTCGTCCTAGGCGGTGGACCCGCCACAGCCGTCGTCCTCCGCCTCGTCTGAGCAGGTTTTCGCAACGCAACGCCACATATCCCTATATGCCGATACAACCTAAGCCTCAGCAAAATACCGAGGAAGGGTTATCTTGCTGTCTCATCTTTCACCACCGGCAGCGTCCCCGGAAACTCGTCCGATACGTTCCCCTCACCGCCCCCAGTTTCTGTGCCAACCCCCATCTTTAACCCCCCTTACCACCCATTGGTACCCACGACGTGGCCTCCAAAACCCTTTTGTAATGCACTTTCCTGGTTGCATTTGCAGCAAATCCCCTTTAACATGCGTCAGTTGAAGGAAATGCCTTTCGCGGTCGCCAACACGGTCGATTCGGTGCCCGCGCCGGCTGCGGCATTGCCACGCCTGCGCGTGGGAAAGCTGTGTATCGCCGTCCAAGGCGCTACCCATGCCGAGCTACTAGCCCGCGCCGAGGCAGCATCTAAAGACTCTGTTTTCATTGAGTTTCGGCTTGATTTCCTGGCAAAACCCGCCGCCGCGCTGCCCGAGCTTAAGGCCTTCCTGGCCCGCCGGCGCGACATCACATCCATCGCCACCTGCCGGCGCAAGTCCTTTGGCGGCAAATTCACTGGGTCCCTGAACTCCGAGCTGGACATCCTTCTCAAAGCCGCCCAAACCGGCTTCCACATCGTCGATCTCGAAGTCGAGTCGGCCGAGCAGTGTACCCGCCCGCAACTGGCCAAGTTCCGCGCCGCCCTCCGCGCCGCCGGCACGTCCCTCCTGATCAGTTCGCACGACTTCACTCGCACCCGCCGCCCGGAGGGCCTCAACCAAACCGCCCGGCGCATCGCCGCTTTCGAGCCCGAGTTCGTCAAGGTCGTCACCACGGCGCGCGGTTTGGCCGATAACCTTGCCGTCCTGCAGATGATCGAGGACCAGTCGCTCACCGCGCACGTGGTTGGAATCGCCATGGGCGAAGAGGGCCTAATCAGCCGCGTCCTCAGCCCGCGAGCCGGCGCCGCCTTCACGTTCGCCTCGGCCGCCGAGGGCGCTGAAACCGCTCCCGGCCAGGTCTCCGCGCGCACCCTCCTCGACGTCTACCGCCTGGAGCAGATCGACCAGGCAACCCGCATCTTCGGCGTGGCCGGCAATCCCATTGCCCACTCCCTTTCGCCGCTCATGCACTCCACGGCCTTCCGGCGCGAAAACGTCAACGCCGTCATGCTTCCGCTCAAGGTGCGCACCCTTAACGACCTGCTCACCGTCGTCCGCGACCTGCCACTCGACGGCGTCGCCATCACCATGCCGCTCAAGCAGGAGGTTCTGCCGCACCTGGCCAACATGGACCCCCTCACCGCCCGCATCGGCGCCTGCAACACGCTGCGCACCGGCGCCGACGGCAAGCTCTACGGCTTCAATACCGATGTTGCCGGCGTGGTCCGCCCGCTGGAACGGCGCATGAATCTCCAGGGCGCGCGCATCCTCGTCCTCGGCGCGGGCGGCGCGGCGCGGGCCGCGGTCTTCGGCCTCGTCGAGCAGGGCGCCGAGGTTTACATCGTCAATCGCACGCACCAGAAGGCCGTCGCCCTGGCGCGCAAGGCCAAGGCCCATGTCCTTCGCCAGAGCCTTCTGGCCAAGACCCGCTTCGACGCCATCGTCAACACCACGCCCTGCGGCATGGCCGGCATCAAGCAGCAGCTCCCCGTCAAGGAGAGCGAGCTCAACGCCTCGCTCATCTTCGACCTGGTCTACACGCCGCTCGAGACTCCGCTGCTCGCGCTGGCCAAGGCGCGCGGCTTGGCCACCATCGGCGGCCTCGAGATGTTTGTCCAGCAGGGCGCGCGCCAATTCGAAATCTGGACGGGCAAGCCCGCTCCCGAAAGCGAAATGCTCCACGTGGTCGAGCTCGAACTCCGCCGCCGCCCGCAGTAACCCTCCGCTGCTGTTCTAGCAACAAAAGTTATGTGGGTGCCCCAGGTCCCTCGCATTTGGGGACCTGGGAGAGCACGAACTCCGGTCGGCCCTTTCTTTGCCCCTCCTCGACATCGGGTCGCATCCGTAGTATTCTCCCCAACGATGCCTCGCGGACTTGTTCGCTACCAGCACACCGGGAACTTCCACTTCATCACCTTCAGTTGTTTTCACCGAGCTCCCTATTTGGCCTCCCCGTCGGCCCGCGATCTGTTCGAGAACGCCCTCGAACGAACCCGCCGGCGCTCTAAGTTTGTTGTCGCCGGCTACGTCGTCATGCCCGAACATGTTCACCTGCTCATTGGCGAACCGCTCAAAGGCACGGTCGCCGGGGTGATTCATGCGCTCAAGCTCTCCGTCTCGCTGCGCCGCACCCAGCGGCCCTTCTGGCAGGCGCGGTACTATGACTTCAACGTGCACAGCGAAGAGAAGCGAGTGGAGAAACTACGGTACATGCACCGCAATCCCGTCGTGCGGGGCTTGGTGGCAAGGCCCCAGGACTGGCCGTGGTCGAGCTTCCGCCATTACATGTCCGGCATTGAGGGAACCGTCGAGATCGAGTCCGCATGGACCGCCGACCGCCGCGGTCATCAACTACCGAAAGCCTACCGATTCAAAGAGGGTGATGGATGAGGTCCGCGGTCTCCCAGGTCCCCAAATGCAAGGGACCTGGGGCACCCAGATTCCAGTGCTGGGACAGAGATGGGCACACGGCCACCCGCCAGTCAGCGGTCGGGCGCTTACAGTTTCGAGGAGAACGAGATGGCAGACCCCACGGAAGAGCAAGACACGAACATCGTTAGATCGGGGCTGTCAAAGGTGGGTTTTCGCGAGACGTTGGAACTTCTGTCAAAGGGATGGGTATTCCTGCTGGCTGCAATTTATGCAAGCGGATATATCGTTGTATCCATCTATCACGCGTCGTTAGGGCTGAACGAAATCAACCCGCTTAGGCCGAAAGTGGCAGCGGCTGGCCTTCTGTTCTTGGCACTTGGACTGGGAGCGAACTACATCCAGCGTCATGTTGGCGCCTTCTTCAAAGACTCTAGTTCCTACGAGTCGGAGTCGCAGCGGCGTATTCTTTCTACGTTCGGTGGCGTTTTGGGCATGTACTGCCTTGATATTTTTGGGGCGTCCGCTGTCATGTTGCTGATGCGTTTTGACATGACACCCAACAATGACGGTTTATTTTTTGCTCTCTGGATGCTCGGCATGTTGCTGTCCTTTATAGCAGTCTCCGCAAGAAAGAGCAGACCACGACTACAACGATACTCAACTCATTGGTCGTTCACATTGGTTTGTATTCTCATGCTACTGGCGTTGGTGGGAATGTCTGTACCGAGTCACGGAGAATTCGGGGCTCGACAATTTGCGCTTTACCTATCATCAGTTCAGCTTGCGATTGGAATCGCGATTAATTTTCACGTCCTATTCAAACCTTGGGAGGAAAGCCAGTGGACTATATTCACCGCCGCGATGCTATTGCCACTTATCCTATTCGGGATTTGGGTGTACCCACACACGGACGCGGCGTTCGGCGGCGGTGAACCGACCACGGCAGAGATGTCAATACTCCCGACCAGCGGCAGTAGTACGTTGACAACGGTTTCCGTCAAACTCGTCGATGAAACTGACGCCGGATTTTACGTGATAGAGGCGAACGACAGCCGCGTTCGGTATATTCCTCGGAACGTCGTCACGTCCGTTAGCTTCGACAAGCCGAAAGGCTGGTACTGAGAGGAGCCGGAACCATCGCGAGACGTCAGCCCCGGGCAGGTGGCCCAGGTGCGGGGGACTGTGAGTTCTTCCACAAAAAATGGGTGCCCCAGGTCCCTCGCACTTGGGGACCTGGGATAGCACGAACTGGGGACTGTGAGTCCTTTCGCCGAATGGGGACCTGGGACAGCACGAACTCCGGCTGGCCCCTTTCCTTGCCCCTCCTCGACATCGGGCGGCATCCGTAGCATCCTCCTCGGCCCCTTTTTAGATGTCAAGAGCCCGCCCAGCCACGGACCACCCTAACCCCCTGAAAACACTCGCAAAAACTCTTCACCAACTTTGCCGATCATTTCACCCTCCTCCCGCATAATCGCTACATCAATCCAAATCCAGGCTTTTGGTTCGGCGTCGGCCCTTTTTCCCATCTGGAGCTGACGCTGGACGCCTCGAACTTGAGACGGTTTGCGGGCGTCTGAGCCCGCAGGCGAAATCCCGAGTGCAGCGAGGGATCTGAATTACGAAAACTGCCCGGAGAATGCAGGCAACTCGAATGAAATGAAGTCTTTACAAAATCCGGCTCTTTAGAATCACGAACTTACAGCAACGCCCGCCTCGCAACCCCTTTGCCATGACGAACTTGGCTTCAAAGATGGGGGGAGTCGGGGTGGAGCAATCGAAAGGGAAACAGCGATGTTGTATCCGGAATGTCGGCACGTCATGACCAGCGGCAAAAAGTGTGAGGCGCCGGTCCTCAAGGGCGAGCACTTTTGCTACTACCACACTCGGCTTCACAGTGCCGCCAAAAAAATAACACCGTCTGACTCGATCGAGATCCCCGTCATCGAGGACCGCTGTTCACTCCAGCTTGTTCTTGCCCAGGTCCTCAAGGCGCTGGTCAACAACAACATCGATCGGCATCGCGCCGGGCTTTTGCTCTACGGCCTCCAGATCGCTTCACAAACCGTCGATCGCAGTCGCACTTCGATTCCGGGCCAGGTCGTTAAATCCATCACTCGCACGCGCGACGGCGATGACCTCGCCCCTGAAAGAATCAACTGCGAGCCGGCCTATGACAGTTGCGACACCTGTCCCAGGGCCAAAATATGTCCCGACTACGATCCCGAAAACACCTCCGGTCCCGACGACGACTAAGTCTTCATTTTCGGAGTCTGCCCTGACCGATCGCCGCTCGCTGACTTGCTTTCCCTGCGCTACCCTTGTCCTCGGAGGCACTCTATCCGCGCAGCTGTCATTCGACTCCGCATCGGCCTAGCCTGCGGCGGCTTGCGCGTCAGGTGCCAGATGGCGAGCGCAAAAGCCAGAGCGCCGAGTCCATAGGCCAGCACGGCCGTCACGCCGCGATGAAGCTGCCAGCCCTTCCACACAGCCAGGGCAGCGGCCACGAGCATCATCAAGCCTCGAAACCGGTTCATTCCCGCGCCTTTCTCTGCGATTCGTTTCCGCGCCGCCAGTCCCATTCATCCTAACCCTTGCCGATGCCGGATTGACCCCCTGTCGAGGGAGTCCCTATGGTGAGTAGGTGATGCCAAGCCAGGGAAAGGATTCCTCTATGCCCGATTCCGTAGCAACCGCGCCTGCCGCGCCGCTCAAGAAGACCGCCCTGAATGCGACCCACAGGGCACTGAAAGCAAAGATGGTGGACTTTGGCGGATGGGACATGCCGGTCGAGTATCCCTGCCCCGGCGGAGGGCTGATCGCCGAGCACCTGGCGGTGCGCACCGGCGTGGGCCTGTTCGACGTGAGCCACATGGGCGAGATCCAGTTTCGCGGGCCGGGCGCGCTGGCCGCGGTGCAGCACATCGCCATGAACGAC
Organism: uncultured Acidobacteriaceae bacterium; assembly: GCA_963808805.1. GTDB lineage: Bacteria > Acidobacteriota > Terriglobia > Terriglobales > Acidobacteriaceae > Telmatobacter. The sequence goes on from CAWEGN010000003.1 coordinate 88,904, forward strand.
ACGGCGCGGCTGAAGGATGGGCAGGCGCACTACTCGGCGCTGCTTACGCCGCAGGGAACCTTTGTGGACGACATCCTGGTGCACCGGCTGGGCGAGAACGATTATCTGCTGGTGGTGAACGCGGGCACCAAGGATAAGGACTTTGCCTGGATTCGCCGGCAGGTGGGCGGGTGGCCGGGGATCCACGTGAACGACTACTCCAGCTACTACTCGCAACTGGCGCTGCAGGGGCCGCGCGCGCAGGAGACGCTGAGCAAACTGACCAAGGTGGACCTGGCGGCAATTAAAAACTATTGGTTCACGTGGGGAACCGTGGCGGGCATTGCGAACACGCTCATCGCGCGGACGGGCTACTCGGGCGAGGACGGGTTCGAGGTGTACATTCCGTCGGACCAGGCGGCCACGGTGAAGATGTGGAACGCGTTGATGGAAGCGGGCGCGGAGTTCGGCATACGGCCGTGCGGGCTGGGCGCGCGCAACACGCTGCGGCTCGAAGCTGGAATGAGCCTCTACGGGCACGAGATCTCGGAGGAGATCAACGTGTTTGAGGCCGGGCTCGACCGCTGGCTAAAGCTCGACAAGGGTTCTTTTGTTGGCCGGGACGCTTTGATGGCGGCGCAGGCAGCGGGAGGACCGAAGCGCAGGATTGTGGGGCTTGAGATGATCGAGCGGGGCATCGCGCGGGATGGGTACCAAGTGCTTTCGCTGGACGGTGAGCCGATCGGGCAGGTGACGTCCGGGAGCCCCGCGCCGTTTTTGAAGACCAACATTGCGATGGCGCTGGTGCTCGCATCCGTGGCCGCCGGCGGAGCCGATGCGTTCGTCGAGTGCCGCGCCAATCGGGTGCGGGCCAGGCAGGTTCCGCTGCCGTTCTACAAGCGGGCGAAGAAGTAGCGCGTACGCGCCCAAATCCCTCCACCGACAGGTCATAAAAACCGGAGCGTGGCGCTGCCCGAAAAATCGTCGCATAGGGAGCTCGCGGAAATTGTGACCTGCAGGTGGAGCGATCGGCGGAATTTGTGACTCGCAGGTCGTCGAAATCCAGCGAAATCGTCGAAACTTCGGTTCGCGGCGCAGTTTTTCCGGCGCAGCAGGCGGATTTTTAGCGCCGGTGCGGGCCTTGGCAGACTGCTTTTGTCCTGAGGTAAGCGCTGATCAGATTTAGGTTGATGACGTGTAGGCCTATCGCAGGCGTGTGGCGGCGATGCTGTAGCGGCGCTGCTCGTCACACCTGCATCACTTCGGCTTCCTTCTTCTGCGAGAGCTCTTCCATGCGGCGGATTTCGGCGTCGGTCATCTTCTGTACTTCGTCGAAGGCGCGCTTCTCGTCGTCTTCGCTGATCTTCTTATCTTTGGTGAGCTTCTTGAGGGCTTCGTTGCCGTCGCGGCGGACGTTGCGGACGGCGGTGCGGTGCTCTTCGAGGACCTTGTTGAGGTGCTTGCAGACCTCGCGGCGGCGCTCCTCGGTCATGGGCGGCACGGGAACGCGGATGACCTTGCCATCGGACATGGGATTGAAGCCTAGATCGGCGGCCTGGATGGCTTTTTCCATTTCTTTCAGGATGGTCGGGTCCCAGGGCGAGATGGTGATGAGCTGCGGCTCGGGCGCGGAGAGCTGCGCGAGCTGGTTGATGGGCGTAAGCGTGCCGTAGTAGTCGACCTTGACCTGATCGAGCATGTGCACGCTGGCGCGGCCGGTGCGGGTGGAAGCCAGATTGGCCTGGAAATCGGCGACGGCGTGGTCCATGCGGCGTTTGAGGTCGCCATAGAGGTCTTTGAGCGCCGGATGGCCGGCCATGAAAGATGACATAGGGAATCGTCCTCGCTACGAAGGTCTGGGCAAAAGCGTCAACGACTCATTCTACAAAACTCGGCGGGGAGCAACCGGCCAGGCTGGTGGGTGCGGCTTGCGGGAAAGTTCTGGGTGAGGCCGGGAGGGTTGATGTTTGTATGACAATCCAGTACAATCCATTACAGGGAGGATCGCCATGCCCGCCACCCGCCGTTCCCGCGTGTTCACGATCTCCATGCCGCCTGAGATGGCCAAAACGGCCAGGACGATGGCCAAGCGCCAGAATCGCACCATGAGCGAGCTCATGCGCGAAGCGTTCCGCGCCTACGAAAAGGGCGAGATCAGCCGTTTCTTCGACGAGATGGGTGAATACGCCAAGACGAGGAACCCGCGCGGGTACACCGAGGAAGACATTCCGCGCCTCATCAAAGAGGTTCGCTCCGAGATGCGAGCCGAACGCGAATCCGCCGAACGCAAGCGGGCCTGAATGATCGTCGTCTTCGATACGAGCGTATGGATTTCCGCGATGCACTTTGAGAGGCGCAAGGGAAAACCTGTCCTCGCGCTTGAGCACGCCCGAAATCACGACACGATCGCGATCTGCAGCGAAATCGCGGAGGAGATCTTCAGGGTTCTTGCGGGTAAGTTCGGATGGGCGCCATCCGCCGTGCGATACCGGCTCAGCTACCTGCTTGCGCGGTCGGAAGAAGTCAAAATCTCCGGCGCAGTGCACGTCTGCCGCGACCCGAACGATGACATGGTGATCGAGTGCGCCGTGCAGGCGGGTGCGCAGGCGATCGTAGCGAGCGATAAAGACCTACTCACGCTCGGTTCTTACAAGGGAATCAGGATCATGACTCCGGCCGAGTATCTTGCGCTGAAGAGGTGATTCCCCGTCATGCCACGACCGCGAGGCCGGTCGACTCGGCCTGCTCGTGGGCGTGATAGCTGGAGCGGACCAGCGGGCCGGATTCGACGTGGCGGAAGCCCATACGGAGGGCTTCGGCCTTTAGCTCGGCGAACTCGCGCGGGGTGTAGAGGCGCGCCATCGGCAGGTGATCGCGCGAGGGGCGCAGATACTGGCCGATGGTGAGGATGTCGCAGCCCACGGCGGCGAGATCGCGGAAGACGGCGAGCAATTCATGGGTTTCTTCGCCGAGGCCGGCCATCACGCCGGACTTGGTGAGCCCTCCGGGCCTTAACTTCTTGGAGTAGTTCAGCAGCTCCAAGAGAGCGCTCGTAACGGGCGCCGGAGCGGACCACGCGATAGAGGCGAGGAACCGTCTCCGTGTTGTGATTGAGGACGTCAGGGCGGGCCTCGACGACGGTGCGGATGGACTCGCGGTCGCCCTGGAAGTCGGGGATGAGGACTTCGACGCGGCAGCCGGGGGCCTGACGGCGAATCTCGGCGATGACAAGGGCGAAGGCGCGCGCGCCGCCGAGGTTGTCGTCGTCGCGGTTGACGCTGGTGACCACTGCGTGGAGCAGCCCTAACTCTGCCACTGCCTCCGCGACCCTCCGGGGCTCGTCGATGTCGATGGGCTGGGGGCGGCCCTTGGGCACAGCGCAGAATCCGCAGCGGCGCGTGCACAGGTTGCCGAGCATCATGAAGGTGGCGGTTTTGTGATGCCAGCACTCGCCAATGTTGGGGCAATGGGCGCTTTCGCAGACGGTGTGGAGCGAGAGCGAGCGGGCCAGGCGCTTGAGATCGTGATAGTTCTCGCCCATGGGGGCGCGGGCCTTGAGCCACGGGGGCTTGGGCGTGGGCGCGCGGCGCGCGGGCTCGATCTGGACCAGGTCCATCACGTCTTCCACGTCTTCATTGTACCGGGGAGAATCGGGCCTTTGGGCCAACATGACCATGGTCAAATAACCATGGTCAGATGTATACTTAAATGAGGCTGGGAGGGGCAACACGCATGCGGACCATGGCGGCGGGCGAGTTCAAAGCGAAATGTCTGGCGGTGATGGATGAAGTGGCCGCCACCGGGGAGCCAGTGCTGATCACCAAGCGTGGCAAACCGGTGGTGCGTGTGGCGACCCTGGAAGAGAGTGGCAAACGCGAGGGGGAAGAAGATTCCCTATTTGGGTTCCTTCGCGGGATGGGGACGATTGCCGAAGGCGCAGACCTCATCGCGTCAGACTTCACCGTTGAAGACTGGGAGCGGATGGCGGACGAAAGCTTGAATCCTCTTCATCGAGGGAAGCGCTCGTGATCCTGCTCGACACGCATGTTGTGATTTGGCTTGCTCTTATACCGGAGAAGATCTCTTCGGGTGCGGCTGCAGCGATCCGCCAAGGACATGCGACCGATGGCAGCCTGGGCATCTCGGTGGTCACGCTTTATGAGATAGCAAACGCCATACGACGAGACCGGGTACGGCCGGCGATGGAGCCTGGCCTTTTTCTCCATCGCATCCGGAGGAGATTCAAGGTCTTCCCGGTCTCCGAAACGATTGCAGTATGTGCGGGGCAACTTTCCGAACTATTTCACGGCGACCCGATGGATCGGATGATCGCTGCAACGGCGATCATTGAAAAATGCATGCTCATCACTGCGAACGACAGGATCGCCTCGGCCGGCGTTTGCAAGACGCTCTGGTAGGCGAATCTACCGCAACTTTTCCCGCAGGTCCGTGCGCATGAGATAGAGGAAGATGACTAAATTGAGCAGCCCCTGCACCACGGAGTAGGAGTTGTGCTGGGTTGTGTAGTTCCAGAGGAACAAGCCCGCCATGAACGCCACAGCGGCAAGCGACAGGGCCCACGCCCAGCGAAGCAGCAACGGCAAGCCCAGCGCGCCGGCGATAAAGAAGACGGAGAAGAGTAGATAAACCGGCCCGAAACGGTGATTGACGACGCTCACGATGGAAATTGCGGCGAGCAACAGCATGTAGGCGCTGATCGCCACGAGGCCTGGGAACTGGAGCAGCCGAGGCCGCGGCGCTTTCCGCGGTACGCGCTGAGGAAGCTTGGCGGGAGGGGGAGCCTGCGTCTTGATATCGGCGTTCATAGCGTGTGCAAGTAGGCCAGTAGGTCGTTGAGCTGCTCGCCGGTGAGCGGTGTGGAGGGCATCATCTGCCGGCCATAGAGAATGACCGCGGTGAGGCGCTCGTCAGTGGGCGGCGCGCCGGAAGGCATGGCCTTGAGCTTGGTGAGCGCCTGCAAGCCGGGCCCGTGCAGGGACCCGGTCGAAGTCGGATAGTGGCAGCGGGCGCATTTGGCCTGATAGACCGCCGCGCCACGCGCCTCCTGCGGCGTCCACTCGGAGGAGGGCTTGGACGGCGGCAGCGAACGGCAGCCGGCGAAACCGAACGCGAGTGTTGAAAGTGCGTAAGACATAAGAAGAAACCGAACGCGCATTTGCATCCATGATACAGCGGCTTAGGCGGCGTGCAGCATTTTACATTTGAAGCGGTTCGCGTTTTGCCGAGGCTGGAGAGCGAAAATCCCACCGGCAGCACGAAAGACCGCATAGCGCTGGACCTGACGGAAGCGGCGGAAGCGGACGAGCGGCTAAGCTTGGGCCGCAAGCGACCGTGGTGACCGTGCTGTGCGATACGGGGATGAAAATCTATGCGAACGCACGGGGCCACGCTCGACAAGCCGGCGAGGGATGCGTAGCGATCATTCGGCCGCGGCGATGGCTTCGGCGATGCGGTCGATGGCCTGCCCCTCGGCGCTGCTGCCGGGATAGCGGCCGTTGACGAGGATGGAAAATGCGAGGGTGCGGCCGCTCGCCGCCACCAGATAGCCGGAGAGCGCGTTCACCTCGTTCAGTGTGCCGGTTTTTGCCCACATCCTGCCTTGGAGCGGCGAATCCCTGAACCGGTTCTCGAGCGTGCCATCGACGCCGGCGACGGGCAGGGTATCGCGCCAGGCCGCGCCCCAGGGCTGCCGCGACGCGTAGGACAAGAGGCCAGTGAAGGCGCGGGGAGAAATTTTGTCGCCTGGACTCATGCCCGAGCCGTCGTAGAGGAAGAAGTCAGCGTCGTCGACGCCGGCATCGGCGAGGAACTGGCGCACCACGCGCGCGCCCTGCGCGAAGCTGCCGTCGGTCCCGTAGACCTTGCCCAGCAGGCGCAGGAGCAGCTCGGCGTGGAGGTTCTGGCTGGTCTTGTTCATGACGGCGATGTCTTCGGCGATGGGCACGGAGCGGCGCGCGCCGAGAACACGGCGGCCCTCAACCGGCGCGGCGACGGTGGAGGGCGCGATGGGCGTGAGCTTGAGCGGCTGCGCGCGCTCGCCGGCGAAATCGCCCGTGCCGGCCGGGTAATTGTGGCGCGACTCGGCGCTACCGGTGACTTTGATGCCGCGAAGCAGGAGGGCCTGCTTGAATGCCGCGGCAGTGAACTGGGCCGGATCCTCGACGGCCACGGAAACATGAAGGCCGCCGGCGGGCGCGGCGCCCCAGGCGCGCACGTACATGGATCCGGGACGGCGCTCGAGGCCGGGGTGGGCCTCTTCGCCGGGCTGGACGGGCGTCATGCGATTGTCGAGCGTGTAGTAGTCCACGTCGGGCGTCCATTGGGCTTCGGTTGCTCCGGGCGTGTCGGCATCGGCGGCGATGGAGAGCTCGTCGGCGTTGTCGTTGAAGGTGAGCGCGGAAACGGGCGCGCCATAGCTCCATTGCAGATCGTCCCAGGCCCAGCCTTGCGCGTAGGGTTCGTTCAGGAAGAATGTGTCGTCGCCGATCACGGAGCCATCGACCGTGCGCACGCCGGTCTCCTCTACCTGCTGTGCGAGCAAATCGAGGACGGCCATGGCCGTTCGCGGGGCTGAGGTGGGAGCTTGGTCAGGCCGGGCTTCGGAACCGGGCGGAGGAGTTGCGGGCGCGGCGCTGGGCTCGACGTAGGGATAATGGCGGGCGCTTAGGGTGGGATCGCCCACGCCGAGGATGGTCAGGTCGCCGTGCAGCGTGCCGGCGTTGTCGATTTCGCCATCCGCGACCACGAAGGTGGTCCATGTGAGGGTGTCAACGGGCAGCAACGCGTACGCGGCGGCAGTGGTGGTGAGCTTGGCGTCGGAGGCGGGCGTAAACAGGCGAGCGTCGTTGAGGCCGTAGAGCGATTGGCCGTCGAGGGTGACGACGCTGATGCCGAAGTGGGCGTGGCTGAGGGCGGGATCGGCGAGAATGGCCTGGATGCGGGCGGCGAGCGGGCCGGTGACGAGCGCAGGGTGCGCGGCGGGATGCGGGTTGTGGCGGGCCTGAGCCGGGGCTTGAGCCTGCAACGCCGCAACGCAGGCCAGGAGGCCGCAGAACGCTGCTGCCAGAATGCGCCTGAAAGTACGCATGCCCGGAGTGTAGCAGGAGGCCGGGGCGGGGCGGCGCTTTTGGCCGAGGTCCTTCGGCGAATAGGGCGCCTGAGTTGAGCCTCGGGTTCCAGACAAACGCAGGGGGTGCTTTGTTGGTCTAAGGAGACCGAAGAGGTACTGAAGGTTTGGGGACGAACCGCCCGTTATCGCGTATGTGAGGCCGCAGTGGAGAAGTCGCAGGCACAATGTGCCGCAATGTAATGTGCGTCTAACTTATTGCAAGCAGCGGACGCGCGGCAAGCGTCCGAAGGTTTTGTCAAAAGTGATCATCTCGCTGGCGCCAGACACGAAGGAAATTTCTGAAATTAGGTGATCGGCGAAGCCTACCGCGCCCTTGCGGGAGGCTTTCAAGGCCTTCCAGGCCAAGGCCGGTGACTCGACGACTACCCCTCGCGTCTGGAGAAGGCTTTCGATAGTGTTCAGGATTCTTTCTCTGTCCCATCTGCCACGAAGCACCCATGACAGTTCCGCAAGCACAATGAGAGGGACGAATACTCCGCCCGTGGACCCGGCTTGCGCAAGAGCAGAGCGTGCTTTCGCTGCCTGCGCCGTGTCATCGTTCAGATAAGCTCGAGCCCAAACGTTGGTATCGGCTGCGAGCATCACCATTTCCTCCGAGCCTTCGCTGCATCCATTTGCTCGAAAGTCATAATGCTTTTGGATTGACCGCCCCGATCGGCCATTCTCCAAAGATCTTCGAGGTCATACAGGACAGGCTCGACATGAACGGCGCCGCTGTAAGGGATACTGAACCGGATTCGGCTCCCTCTTTGGACTCCAAGGCGCTTTCGCAGTTCCTTGGGCAGGGTTACCTGCCCCTTGGAGGTAACTGTAGCTTCAACTGTAGTAGCGGGTTTGAAAGAGGTTGAGGACATCATTGAATCTCCTTACATTCTAATACAAATTGCCTTACATTACAATGAGCCGCGCGCGGCTTGCAAAAATAACCGTAGGCTGCCCGGTTGAAACCAAAACTATGCCGAGCGTAACCAGAGATGCCGGCCAACCGGCAGCAGCTCCCCAAAGGGCGTTACTTCCGGAGCGGCGACGACCCAGCCACTGCCCAGGAAAATGGCCTCAATGAACGCTTTGCCCTGCTAACGACGGTTGGCACGTTTGCATCTTGATGTTTCCGCGAATTGGCCTACTCTAGGTAAATGAGCAAACGGATCCCTACTCTCATCGTCCTTCTCGTCCTCACGTCTGTTCAAAGCCTGGGCGCGTCAGACGAATGCTCTCGAACCGCCGCAATGGAGGTATATTCGAATGCATTTGCTCACCAGGAAACAGGAGACATTCTGGGGTATGAGTTGGCAGTTAAGCGGCACGATGACTTTACAGTGGAAGCATTCTTTTACGTCTACGAAGGAGCGCCGAACAAAGAGGCCATACCTCTCTCCGGCCGCATTTCAGGCAAGAATTTGAGCATTCAGGGCGACTGGGTAGAACACCTCACCGAATATCCCTCCAAAAAGGAGATCGTGCAAACGCACTTCGTCAAAATTGACGGCGTGTTGAATTCAGCGTCCTTCCGAGGCGAGGTAATGATTGAGGGCATGGCTGAACGGGAGTCAGTCCACCTGAAGCGCGTAAAGGGTATTTGGCTGTGTAATCGGGAAGGACTCCGATAACCGCAAATAGCCGTGGCCCTCGTAAAATCGCCGAGTAACCCATCGAGAACCTTGGGGCGGACAGGCCGCGGTTCCGAGCGTATCACCGGCAAACCGGAAGTTACTGATTGATAAGCATTCCCGCACGCCTTCGCTATGGATAATGCTGCGCATGTCCTCGCGCTGCCGGTGACGGAATTGCCGTGTACCGGGCAGCAGGATTCGCTGGGCCCGGCAGTCCTGACACTCGGATTTGTTTCGGCCGATCGTTTTCTTCAGTCTTTGAGGGAGTGAAATTTGGCGTGCGAGGGAGTGCGCTTTACACGGTCCCTACCTCCGATCCCGTGGCGTACCATCGGGGATGAAAGCGTATGAGACACACGGCAAACTGGCGGCTGCGCACGCGGACGATCGAACTGGGACGGCGCACGCTGGTCATGGGCGTGGTGAACGTCACGCCGGACTCGTTCAGCGACGGCGGGCGGTTTCTCGATCGGGACGCCGCGGTGGCGCACGCGCTGAAGCTGATGGAGGAGGGCGCGGACCTTCTGGATGTGGGCGCGGAGAGCACGCGGCCGGGATCCCATGCGGGCGGCCCCGTTCACCCCAACGACAAAGACCTGTCGTTGGGGGCCCCGGTGGTCGGCGCCGAAGAAGAACAGGCGCGGCTGCTGCCGGTGCTCAAAGGAATTCTGCGGGCGCGGCCCGGCGCAATTCTGTCGGTGGACACGTATAAGGCGGAGACGGCGCGGGCGGCGCTCAAGGCGGGCGCGGAGATCGTCAACGACGTGAGCGGATTCACGTGGGATCCGGGCGTAGCGGCGGTGTGCGCGGAGTTTGGCGCGGGCGTGGTGCTGGCGCACACGCGGGGGCGGCCGGAGGAGTGGCGCACGCAGCCGCAGCTTGCCGCCGATGCGCTGCTCAAGATGGTGCGCGAGGGGCTGGCGGCGAGTGTGGACGCCGCGCGGCGCGCGGGGATTCCGGGCGAAGCGATCGTTCTCGACCCCGGCTACGGGTTCGGCAAGCGCTTCGAGGAGAACTACGCGCTGCTGGCCCGGCAGAGCGAGCTGCTTGCGCTGGGACGGCCGCTGCTCGCGGGGCTGAGCCGCAAATCGTTTCTTGGGCACACGCTGGCTCCGCTCTTCGATGGGAATGGGGGCGGGAGCGAAGCGCCGATGGACGCGCGCGAGAATGCGAGCCTGGCCGCGCTGACGGCGGCGATTCTCCACGGTGCGTCGATGGTGCGCGTGCACGCGGTGCGGCCGGCGGTGGAAGCGGCGCGGATTGCGGACGCGATTCTCGCGGCGTGACGTTTGTCCGATCCCACCCTAGTGTGATGAATCCGAAGTTGATTGAAGAACAACCGCAGATCCTTCGACTCCGTTTGGCGCAGAAAACGCGCCAAACTCCGCTCAGGATGACAATTTCCTATTGATACGAACTTTAGACTCAGGACACTAACCGAGCGCCGCTCCCGCAACGCTCAGTTAGGATGGGGCACCCCGCATTCCAAATGCAGGTCCTTCGACTCATTTTGGCGCAAAACGCGCCAAAATTCGCTCAGGATGACTGCTTATTTGTGATGCGAACTTCAGACTCAGGACACTGGCTGAGCGTCGCTCACGCAACGCTCGGTTAGGATGGGGCACCCATTCGTGGTTTTGAGGAGGCTTACACACGGATGCCGGCTTTCAACCGCGGCCCTGGACTGACGGCGAAGCCCGGCGAAGGCGCGCTTACGCAGCGGCGACGGCGCGATGCGTTTGAGCGAAGTTCACGAGGGCGCGCACGTTTTCGTGCGCCGTGTCGCGGACGACTTCGCAGCCGGCGGCCACGATCCAGCGAGGACCGGCCTGCGCGAGGCACATTTCCAGCGCCTGCACGATGGAAGCCGGCGTACCGCCGCGGAGATCCTTTACCGGATTGAGGTTGCCAGCCAGCGTTTGTTGCGGACCCATGGCGGCGCGCGCTTCGCTCAGGGCAACAGGGTAATCGAGGTCGACCATCTCGCAGCCCAGCGCGCCCATATCCTGCAAAATGCGGCGGGTGTTGCCGCAGATGTGCAGGCGCACTTTTCCTCCCTGCGCGTGGATGGCGTCAACCAGCTTCTTCTCCCATGGCCAGACAAACTCCTTGTAGATGCGCGGCCCCACCAGCGACGCTGCGGCATCGCCGATGCCGACGATGTCGGCCCCAGCCTCGGTCTGCAACTGCGCAAACCGCACGGCGCGATCCACGTTGAAGGCGAAGAGGGCGTGCACGAACTCCGGATCGTCAGTGAAGTCGGTCATCAGCCGGCCAATGCCGCGCAGGTCCGCGGCTTCCGCGCAAGGGCCTTCCACCCAGCCTTCCACCAGAAGTTCTCCGCCCACGCGCCGGCGCAGCAGTTCGACGCCGCGAATGCGATCCTCCATGCGCCCGCCCGGAACCGGATCGTCCGCCTGGATACGCCCCAGCACCGCCTTGTCGGCGAGCAGCGCCTGCGCTTCGACGATGGCCGGAGGTTGATCGTCGTACCACTGGACCGTAGCGCCCGCGTCGGCAGCCTCGCGTGCCGGGTCGGAGATGGCCGAAACATAATCGAACCCAAAAGTCTCCGCCGTCTTGACCTGCGCGTCAGCCAGGATGCGGAAATCGCGCACGTACTGGCCGTACTTCACGCCCAGAATGTCCGCGGCAAACATCATGGTGATGGGCATCGCCGCCAGACGATCGGCGGGCTGCCCTTGAAGAACAGCAAGAATCCGTTCCCGGCCAGTCATCGGAGGCTCACGCTTTCCGCGGAAAACACCGCATTCGAAAACAAATGGAAGAAAGGAATATGGCCGTAGTATGCCACAACAGGCGGCCTGGCCGGCGCTTTCGGGGCGTACAGAGCGAATGGAACATCGGAGGTTGCATTAGAATGGCTTCACGGCGCGGCGCCCAGAAAGACGCGCGAACGCCAGCTTATGAGAACCCGCTTCGCCTTCGGCAAACACGGCATTGAGGTTACGGTTCCTGACGAGATCCGCTGCGATGTGGTGCGCAGCCGCGCGGCGCGGGCGCTGGAGGATGCGGCCGGCGCGCTCGACGCGGCGCTGGACGGGCCGATCGGCTGCGAACCGCTGGCCCGGCTGGCAGCGGGCAAGCGCACGGCGGCGATCGCGGTGTGCGACATCACGCGGCCCGCGCCCAATCGGCTGACGCTGCCGCCCTTGCTGAAGCGGCTGGACGAAGCCGGCATTGGCGTGGAGGGCGTAACGATTCTGATCGCCACCGGACTGCACCGCGCGGCGACCCGGGAAGAGACTCGACGCGATTCTGGGGCCGGAGATCGCGGCAAAGTACCGCGTAGCGAGCCACGACGCGCGCGACTTTGCCGCGCATCGCGCGCTGGGCGTAACGCGGCGCGAGACTCCGGTGTATATCGACGAGCGCTTTGTGGCGGCGGACCTGCACATCACGCTGGGCCTAGTAGAACCGCACCTGATGCTGGGCTTCAGCGGCGGGCGCAAGATGGTTGCGCCGGGGCTGGCGTCGCAGGAGACGATCAAGGCGGTGCACGCGCCGCGCTTCGTCCGCGAGCCGCTGGCTGCCGAGGGGTCGATCGCGGACAATCCGGTGCACGACGAACTGGTGAAGATTGCCGCCATGGCGCGGCACGACTTTATTCTCGACGTGACGCTGACGCGGGAGCGGAAGATCTCGGGCGTCTTTGCCGGCCATCCCTTGAAGGCTCATGCGGCGGCCGTGGAGTTCTACGAGCGCACGTCGCTCACATGGCTCGACGAGCCGGCCGATGCGGCGATCGCATGCGCGGCCGGCTATCCGCTGGACCTGACGTTTTACCAGTGCCTGAAGGGACTGAGCGCGGCGCAGCACATCGTGAAGCCGGGAGGCAGGATCCTGCTGCTGGGCGAGTGTGCGGAGGGGGCCGGTTCGGCCGAGTATACGCGGCAACTGAAGGCTTACCCCGGCCACGCGCGGTTCCTGGAATCGGTTCGCGATGCCGAGGTGAAGATCGACCAGTGGCAACTGGAGCAAATCGCGCTGTTGGGACTCAGGTACGAGCTCGAGTTTTACACGCCGGGAGTGGCGAAGGATGAACTGGGCAGCCTGGGCGCGATGGCGTTTGGCAATCTGGACGAAGCGGTCGCGGCGCTGGTGGCGGGGCTGGCTCCCGGCGCGCGCGTGGCGCTGCTGCCGGATGGCCCGTACACCTATGCGCGAGCGCAGACGGCGATTGCGTAGTACGTGTTTCGAAAAAATGATAGCCGCATTCAGGGCGCAATGCCTCAGGGGTTAAATCGGAGACAGAACCCGGAACCGTCCCGGGAGCACCCCGGTTTAGAATCGAAGAGGCTGCGGGGAAGTGGACCGCATCCAAATCCGCACCCGCGCAGCGGCCCGAACAACTTGCTGCGGCGGGTGAACGTGTGGAATCGGGACGGCCATGGGAGCAAGGACGGCTGTGGTGCTGGGCGCCCAGTGGGGCGACGAGGGCAAGGGAAAGATCGTAGACGTGCTGAGCGAGCGGTTTTCCGCGGTGGCGCGCTACGCCGGCGGGCATAATGCCGGGCACACGGTCATCATCGGCGAGCACAAGTTTGTTTTGCAGCTGATTCCGTGCGGCGTGCTGCGGCCGGGATGCATAGGCGTGATCGGCAACGGCGTGGTGCTCGATCCCATTGCGTTCCTGAGCGAGGTCGGCAGGATCCGCGAGCTGGGCGTCAACGTCGACGGCAATCTCTTCGTCTCCAACCGCGCGCAGGTGATCCTGCCTTACCACCGCATGATCGAGCTGGCGGCGGAGTGCGCTCCGGGCCGTCAGAAGATCGGCACTACCAGCAAAGGCATCGGGCCGGCCTACGAGGACAAGATGGCGCGCAGCGGGCTGCGCATGGTGGATCTGCTGCATCCGGCGCTGCTGAAGGCGCACATTGAGGCGGCCTGCGCGGAGAAGAACGCGATCGCTCATGCTCTCTTCGGCACCGACCCGCTGGACCCTGCAAAGATGTACGACGAGTACGCGGCGGCGGCGGAGCAGGTGCGGCCTTTCGTTGCGGATACGGGCCGGCTGCTGAACGGCATCCTGGCCAAGGGCGGCAGCGTGATGTTCGAGGGCGCGCAGGGAACGATGCTGGACATCGACCACGGGACGTACCCTTTTGTGACGTCGTCTTCGGCGACGGCGGGAGGAGCGGCGACGGGAACCGGGGTGGGGCCGACGGCCATCGGGACGGTGATCGCCGTGACCAAGGCGTATGTGACGCGCGTGGGCGGCGGGCCGTTCCCGACCGAGATTCACGACGCCGCGGGCGATTTGCTGCGCGAGCGCGGTCACGAGTACGGGGCCGTGACCGGACGGCCGCGGCGCTGCGGCTGGCTCGATATTCCGTTGCTGCGCTACTCGAACCAGGTGAACGGAGCGGAGTGGCTGGTGGTGACCAAGTTGGACGTGCTGGACGAGCTGGACGAGATTCCCGTCTGCATCGGATACGAGATCGGCGGGAAGGTCGGCGATGAGATTCCGGCCGACGTGCGCGGACTGGAGGCGATCAAGCCGCGTTACACCACGCTGAAGGGCTGGCGCCAGCCGACCGAGGGCATTACCGAGTACGCCAAGCTGCCGCAGGCGGCCCGCGATTACCTCGCCTTCCAGGAGCGCGAGAGCGGGGCGCGGATCGGCATGATCTCCACGGGGCCCGACCGCGGGCAGACGATTGTGTTACCGGAGTTTGCCGAGGCGCTGGGGCGGGTGACCTCCTAAGGCATTGGATAGTCTTTATGAGATTTCCATTTGACCGGCGCACCGTTTCGGGAATAACGTGTACGCGTATGCCGGGTTCTTCGGTCGAGCGATGGATCCCCGATGGCTGGCGTCGGCTGAATGCCGCACGGACAATCGCCATAGCTCTTGCATTGGCGGCCGTTGCCTTCCCCGTTTCCACCGCAATGGTCATGGCGCAAAAGCACGAGATCCGCCACGAGGTCGATCAGCTTGAGGATGAATGGCGGGACGCCATGCTGACCTCCAACATCAAAGCCATGGATTCCCTGCTGGCCGACGACTACATGGCGATCACCGCTTCGGGCACGCTGCAATCGCGGGAGGAGGCGCTGGAAAGCCTGCGCTCCGGCCGGCTCCATTTCACCGCCATCAAGGTCTCCGACAGGAAGGTGCGCTTTTACGGATCCACGGCGGTGGTCACGTCCCTGGCAAACATCCAGGCCACCACCCCCGACGGGCACTTGAGCGGAAACTACCGTTACACTCGCGTCTACGTCCGGAATGCTCAGGGGGCATGGAAGGTGGTGAGCTTTGAGGCCAGCCGGGTGCGCGAGCCCGGACCGCACAAGAGAAACGAGTTCCACTAATTCTGAACAAATTGCGGCCGTCGGGGACCCACCCGGCATCCTATCTACAGAGGAATCTGCGGCGAAGGGGAATCCGCCCCTTCGCTGTTCCAGGCACAAAACCAGGTTGATTCGGCCGAAATTCAGCCGGTCTTGAAAACGGCGGAGAGTCGGGGTACACTAAAGCAATATAGGACCAAAAGAGTCCTATATTGCGGGACTAGGGGTCGCGCCCTTCCTCGAGCGGTTCGGGCAGCGGCAGACGCCATGAGGGCCAGCGGGAATCCCGAGGGCTAGCCGAGGCGCCGCAAGACCGGGTTTGAACCGGATTTCGGGCGCGAATCCCGTGGAGGTCGAATGAGTTCGAGTGTCGATACAATTCGCGGTCTTGCCGAACAGGAGTACAAGTGGGGCTTTGTCACGGACATTGCCGAAGACCGCGCGCCCAAGGGGCTGAACGAAGACATCATCCGTCTGATCTCGGCGCGCAAGCAGGAGCCCGAGTGGATGCTGGAGTGGCGGCTGAACGCGCTGCGCCATTGGTTCCGGATGAGGCGCGAGGAGGGCGAGCCGAAGTGGGCCAACCTGACTATCGCTCCCATCGATTACCAGGCCATCTCCTACTATTCGGCGCCCAAGCAGAAGCCGCAGCTTGAAAACCTGGATCAGGTAGACCCGGAAATTCTGCGTACCTACGAAAAGCTGGGCATTCCCCTGAACGAGCAGAAGCTGCTGGCGGGCGTGGCCGTGGACGCGGTGTTCGATTCGGTTTCGGTGGCCACTACCTTCAAGGGCAAGCTGGCGGAGATGGGCGTGATCTTCTGCTCGTTCTCAGAGGCGGTGCAGAAGCATCCCGAACTGGTGAAGAAGTATCTGGGCTCGGTGGTTCCGCATACCGACAATTTCTATGCCGCACTCAACGCCGCGGTGTTCACCGACGGATCGTTTGTCTACGTGCCCAAGGGTGTGCGCTGTCCCATGGAGCTGTCAACCTACTTCCGCATCAACGCAGCGGAGACGGGGCAATTTGAGCGCACGCTGATCGTGGCCGACGAGGGCGCGACCGTGAGCTACCTGGAAGGCTGCACGGCGCCCATCCGCGACGAGAACCAACTGCACGCCGCGGTGGTGGAACTGGTGGCGCTGGACAATGCGCAGATCAAGTACTCGACGGTGCAGAACTGGTACCCCGGCGACAAGGAAGGCCGCGGCGGCATCTACAACTTCGTGACCAAGCGCGGCAAGTGCCTGGGCGTGAACTCGAAGATCTCGTGGACGCAGGTGGAGACGGGATCGGCGATCACGTGGAAGTATCCGAGCTGCATTCTGCAGGGCGACAACTCCGTGGGCGAGTTTTACTCCGTGGCGCTGACCAACAACCGCCAGCAGGCCGATACGGGCACCAAGATGATCCACATCGGCAAGAACACGCGGAGCACGATCGTGTCGAAGGGCATCTCGGCCGGCTACGGGCAGAACACGTATCGCGGCCAGGTGAAGATCATGAAAAGCGCCACGGGCGCGCGCAACTACACGCAGTGCGACTCGCTGCTGATCGGCGACCGTTGCGGCGCGCACACGTTTCCTTATATCGAGGTGCGTAATGCTACGGCGAGGATGGAGCACGAGGCGTCGACCTCGAAGATCGGCGAGAACCAGCTCTTCTATCTGCGGCAGCGCGGACTGACGGCGGAAGATGCGGTTTCAATGATCGTGAACGGATTCTGCAAGACGGTGTTCAAGGAATTGCCCATGGAGTTTGCCGTGGAAGCGCAGAAGCTGCTGGGCGTGAGTTTGGAAGGCAGCGTGGGGTAAAGACAGGGATCAGTGGTCAGGGATCAGGGATCAGAAAACGGATTCCGACCCTGACGCTGCAGAGACCTCGCACAGGATGACATTGGTTTTCAAGGAGAAAGAGAAACGAATGGCATTGCTAGAAATTCAAGATCTGCACGCCTCGGTGGGCGGCCACGAGATTCTGAAGGGCGTGAATTTGACGCTGAATGCGGGCGAAGTGCATTCCATCATGGGCCCGAACGGCTCGGGCAAGAGCACGCTGGCGCAGGTGCTGGCGCGGCGCGAGACCTACGAGGTCACGCGCGGCAGGGTTTTGTTTGACGGCAAGGACCTGCTGGAGATGAAGCCCGAGGAAGCGGCGCTGCGAGGGCCTCTTCATGGCGTTCCAGTATCCGGTGGAGATTCCCGGAATCGGCAACGCGTATTTTCTGCGCTCGGCTTTGAACGCGATCCGCAAGTACCGCGGCCAGGACGAGCTGGACGCGATGGATTTTCTGCCGCTCTACAAGGAGCGGATGAAGCTGCTGGAGATGGATGACAAGCTGATGAACCGCGCAGTGAACGAGGGCTTCAGCGGCGGCGAGAAGAAGCGCAACGAGATTCTGCAGATGGCCGTGCTGGAGCCGAAGCTGGCGATTCTGGACGAGACGGATTCCGGCCTGGACATCGACGCGCTGCGCATCGTGGCGCAGGGCGTGAACGCCATGCGCAGCCCCGAGCGGGCGTTCCTGGTGATCACGCACTATCAGCGGCTGCTGGATTACATCACTACGGATTTCGTGCACGTCCTGGTGGATGGAAAGATCGTGCGCTCGGGCGGGCCGGAATTGGCGCTGGAGCTGGAAGACAAGGGATACGGCTCGGCGGAAGTGGATGCGCCCGAGGCTTTGCCCGCATGAGAACGGCGGCGAGAGAGACGGGAAGCGAGAAAGCAATGGCGACGGTGACCGAGAAGGCCGGACAAATATTTAGAAGCGTATGGCGAACTGATCGCGCTGCGGCAGGAGCGCGATCCGGTATGGCTGCGGCAACTGCGCGAGGATGGCTGGGCGCGATTCCACGCCAAGGGATTCCCGACCACGCACGACGAGGACTGGCGGTTCACCAATCTCGCGGCGCTGGCGAAGACCCCGTTCCAACGCGTTGAGAAGGGCAGCGTCGCCGTTTCCGCGCAGGAGATCGAGAAGTTTCGCGTTCCGGGCGCGGCCTGCCAGTTGGTCTTCGTCAACGGGCACTTTGCGCCGGAACTCTCGGAGTTGGGGAACCTGCCCAAGGGCCTGGAGATCTGCCCGCTGGAGCGGGCC
Organism: uncultured Acidobacteriaceae bacterium; assembly: GCA_963808805.1. GTDB lineage: Bacteria > Acidobacteriota > Terriglobia > Terriglobales > Acidobacteriaceae > Telmatobacter. Next base: position 107,062 of record CAWEGN010000003.1, read on the forward strand.
ATTGATTGCGGCATGGTAGGCGCAGCGCCAGAAGGCTGCGCTCCCGAGGGCATCGAGCAGCACCTGGGCCGCTATGCCGACGTTCGCCGCGATGTGTTTGCCGCGCTGAACACGGCGCTGTGGGAAGACGGCGCGTATCTGCGCATCCGCCGCGGCGCGGCGATCGAGCAGCCGGTCCATCTTTTGTATGTTTCCGCCGGCGCGGGCAGCCGAGATCATGACGCATCCGCGCACGCTCATCGTCGCGGAGCCGACCAGCCACGCTGCGGTGATCGAGGATTATGTTTCGCATCGGCGCAGAGGCGGCATTCTCGAACGCGGTGACGGAGCTGGTGGCCGGGCAAGACGCCGTGGTCTCGCATTTCCTGGTGGAGCGCGAAAATCTCGCGGCCTTCAACGTATCCACGCTGCGCCTGGAGCAGGCGCGCGGCTCGAACGTGGCGTCGCACTCCATTCTGCTGGGCGGCGGGCTGGTGCGCAACAACGTGCATCCCGTGCTGAGCGGCGAAGGCGCGGAGTGCCTGATCAACGGGCTATTCGTGGGCGCGGGGAGCCAGCACCTGGACAACTACATGCTGGTGGAGCATGCGCAGCCGCAGTGCTCGCAGCCGGCAGTTTTACAACGGCATTCTCGACGGCCACGCGCACGGCGTGTTTCACGGGCGCATCATTGTGCACAAGGACGCGCAGAAGACCGACGCCAAGCAGACCAACCGCAACCTGCTGCTCTCGGACGATGCGCGCATCGACACCAAGCCGCAACTGGAGATTCACGCCGACGACGTGAAATGCACGCATGGCGCGACGATCGGACAGATTGAAGAGGAGCAGCTCTTCTACCTGCGCTCGCGCGGAATCGACGAGGTTTCGGCGCGGAACACGCTGCTCTACGCCTTCGCCGCGGAGTGCCTTGACCGCATGCAGGAGCCGGCGGCACGGGAATTTGCCGAAGGGCTGATTCGCGAACGGCTGACGGAGCTGGCGCGGAACCGGCAGGCTGCTGCCTCGGCCGCCGCGGCGGAAGAAGAAGCGCAGAACTGGGAGGAAGTGCGTTGACGGCAATCGCACAACCCCCAGTCACCCCGCTCGCAGCCCGCGAGCCGCTTCCGCGTGGAGTTGCGGCGCAAAGCGCATCATCCATCGCCTCGGGCCTCGATCTCGCGAAGATTCGCGCCGACTTCCCAATCCTCGCCGAGCTTGTGCACGGCAAGCCCCTCGTCTATCTCGACAACGCGGCCACTTCGCAAAAGCCGCGCGTGGTTCTCGACGCCATCGCGCATTACTACGAACATTTGAACGCCAACATTCATCGCGGGGTGCACACGCTGAGCGTGCGCGCTACCGAGGCGCACGACGCCGCGCGGCAAACGGTGCGGCGGTTCGTGAACGCCGCCGATACGCGCGAGATTGTCTTTGTGCGCGGGGCGACGGAGGCCATCAACCTGGTGGCGCAGACCTATGGACGCGCGCACGTCGGCGCGGGCGACGAGGTGCTGATCACGGCCATGGAGCACCACTCGAACATTGTGCCGTGGCAGATTCTTTGCGAAGAAAAGGGCGCGCGCCTGAGGGTCGCGCCCATCGACGATCGCGGCGAACTGATGCTGGACGAGTTTGAAAAGCTGATCGGCCCGCGCACCAGGATCGTCGCCGTGACGCAAGTTTCGAACGCGTTGGGAACGGTGACGCCGCTCGGCGAGATGATCGCGATGGCGCACCGGCGCGGCGTGCCCGTGCTGGTGGATGGCGCGCAGGCCGTGCCGCACATTGCCGTGGACGTGCAGGCGCTGGATTGCGACTTTTACGCGTTCAGCGGGCCACAAGGTCTACGGGCCCACGGGAATCGGCGTGCTCTACGGCAAGCGCGCGCTGCTCGAGGCGATGCCTCCCTACCAGGGCGGCGGCGACATGATCAGCTCGGTGACCTTCGAGAAGACCACTTACAACGTTCTGCCCTTCAAGTTCGAAGCGGGCACGCCCGACATTGCCGGCGCCATCGCGCTGGGCGCGGCGCTCGAATACATCGGCGGAATCGGCATGGACAAGATCGCCGCGCACGAGCAGGATTTGCTGGCCTACGCGACAGAAGCAGTCGGCGCAATGCCCGGCGTGCAACTGATCGGCACGGCGCGGGAGCGCGCCGGCGTGCTCTCGTTCGTGCTCGACGGCGTACATCCGCACGACCTGGGAACGATTCTCGACCGCGAAGGCATCGCCATCCGCACCGGCCACCACTGCGCGCAGCCGGTCATGGAGCGCTTCGGCATTCCCGCCACGGCGCGCGCGTCGTTCGCCGTCTACAACACGCGCGAAGAAGTGGACTGCGCTGGTGGAGGGAATTCGCGCGGCGCGTGAGGTGTTCGCGTGAGCGCAGAAATGGGCGAACTCGCCGATCTGTATCAGGAAGTGATTCTGGAGCACAGCAAGGCGCCGCGGAACTATCGCAAGCCGGCGTCGGCCAATCACCACGCCGAAGGATACAATCCGCTGTGCGGCGACCGCTGCTCGGTGTTTCTCGACATGGAAGGCGACGCCATCAAGGACATCGGCTTCCAGGGCTCGGGATGCGCCATCTCGCGCGCCTCGGCCTCGATGATGACGCAGATCCTCAAGGGAAAAACGAAAGCCGAGGCGGCCAAGCTCTTCGAGGAGTTCCACAATCTTGTTACCGGCGATGCCGAGGCGATGAAAAACGCGCAAGAACTGGGCAAGCTGGCGGTGTTTGCCGGCGTCTCCAAATTTCCCGCGCGCGTGAAGTGCGCTACGCTGGCCTGGCACACGCTGCAATCGGCCCTCGAAGGCCACGACGAAACCGTCTCCACCGAGTAAGCACGCCAGGGCTAATGCCGGTATGTGCGGCATTTCGGCACGACAAATCGCTCAACGTGCAGAGCCAATATGACAGCTCATCAACCAACAACGTCGCCGTTGCCGGTCCGTTCCGCGAGGAGATGATCTGGCGGCAGCTCAAGACGGTGCGCGATCCGGAGATTCCGGTCGACATCGTGAATCTGGGCCTGGTTTATGCGGCGGCTGCATCGGAGGTTGAAGGCGGGCGGCGCATCGACGTGCGCATGTCGCTCACTGCGCCGGGCTGCAGCATGTCCGACGTGATCAAGGCGGAAGTGGAGCGCAAGCTCGCCGCGCTGCCCGAGGTGCGCGAGGTGCACGTCGAGATCGTCTTCGATCCGCCGTGGAATCCGGGCATGATGTCGGAGGGCGCGAAGCTGCAGCTCGGCTTCGACTCGGACTACGGAGCGGCAAACGCGAAGCCCGGGCCGGCGAGCTCCGGACCGTTCAAGGTTCTTCGTTGACCCTGTAGCGGCCCAATCGAAATCTTGACCTGGAAATCAGCCGTCTTCTTCGCCGCCCAATTTCTCCAACTGCCTGCGCCAATCGAGCGAATCGACAAACGTCCGCGACTCGCGCCAGCCCGGCTCGACGATGATGTGCAGTTCGAGATAGACCTGCGTGCCGAGCAGCGACTCGATTTTGCGCCGCGCGCCCGCGCCGATGGCCTTCAGCTTCGAGCCGCCTTTGCCGATCAGGATCGCCTTTTGCCCGTCGCGCTCGCAGTAGATTACGGCGGCGATGCGAGTCAACGGTCTTTTGCCTGGCCTCGGCTGCGCTTCCGGCTCCTCAAACTCCTCGATCACAACCGCCGACGCGTAGGGCACCTCCTCGCCGGTCTCGATCAAAATGCTTTCGCGAATGAGTTCGGCGACCATGAAGCGCAGCGGCTGATCGGTGTACTGATCTTTGGGGTAGTAGCGCTCGCCGGTGGGAAGGACTTCGACGATCTTGCGCAGCAGCACGTCGAGGCCGTCGCGTTTGCGCGCGCTCACCGGGATCACCTGGGCAAAGTTGTACTGGCGGGTGAGCGATTCGATCAGCGGCAGAAGCTGGTCCTTGCGGACGAGATCGATTTTGGTGAGGACGAGAAAGACCGGGCAGTCGAGCCTGCGGACGAGAGAAAAAAGGAATTCGTCTTCGCTGTACGCGCTGGTCTTTCGTAGTTTCTCCGCGTTCGGCGCAGCAGCGCCGAGCTGAATTCTGCGCGTGGCGTCGACAAGAACCAGCACAAGGTCGCGCGATTCGAGGGCTTCGTGGACCTCCTGCAACATGCGGCGGTCGAGCTCGGAGCCGGGCCTGTGCACGCCGGGCGTATCGACGAAGACGATCTGAGCGGCCTGCCTCGCGCCTTGCCGCGTACCCTTGCCCGCCGCGGGCACCTCGACCACGCCGGCGATGCGGTTGCGCGTGGTCTGCGGCTTGGCCGTGACGATGGCCACCTTCTCGCCGGTGAGGGCGTTGAGCAGGGTGCTTTTGCCCACGTTGGGGCGGCCGAGAATGGCGACGAATCCGGATTTCACGCGCGGTGCGGCTCCTGACTGAATGTCCTTGACTCAGTGTAGGTCATCTCTCATCAGTGCTTCACCCAGCCGTGCTTGCCCGCTTCAAAGCTGCGGCGATCGAGGCGGGGCAGCGAACGGGCGACCTTGTCGGGGACGATTGGATAATGCCGTGCAGCAATGAGCGCCTCGGGAACGCACCAGACGTCTTCCTCCGCGGTCATCCAGTGTTGGCGGTCCAGGCGCGCCAGGTTCACCGGCCGCGAGTAGGCGCGCAAGGTGCGTTCGCCGCGCAGGTTGTAATAGGGCTCAAAGTAGCTGAGCGCCAGCTCGCGCAGAGTGCGGTAGACGGGCGCGCGAAAGCGCAACCCCGCGAAATTTGACTTGGCAATGCCGCCCCACAGACCGCGTTCGCGGAAGAGGGCAATCACATGGTCGTCGTCGTGCACAGCTTCGAGATCCATGAGCAACGGCAGATAGCCGTTGACGCGCAGCGCGGCAGCGGCCACGAGCGCTCCCTCAAGGCAGTGGCCTTTGCGCTCCCGCAGCACGCGCGCGGGAGACCACGCCGTGTTCGCGTACTGGTACTCGATCTCGTCAATGAACTTTTGGATTCGCGCCGGCGTCTTCAGCGCGCGCAACGTGCGCAGGTTTTCCGGCGACAGACCGAAGCTCTCGCGCGCAAGCCGCCGCGATCCGCTTTTCGACAATCGCGCACCCTTCAAAGGCAAAGCCGCAGCTCCTGTAAGAAGTTGCGGCGATTATACAGAAGCGAGTCGCAAAGCCCGCTCGTGTCTTCGCCGGCTTTCGCAAGAATCGCAAAGCGAAGACGTGCCCTGTGCCCTTTGAAGGGTTGGCATGATCGGCGCATGGAGGCTCTGCCGCTGCCAGCCGGATAAGCGCAGCAGCGATGCGAAACCAATCTGGACTTTGGGGGGGTGACGAAGAAGTGTCAGAGAAATCGCAATTGGGCAAATCGTGGCTTTTTGGTCCCGGAGGCGACCTAGCCGTCCGCGCCCGGAGCCTTGGGATGGAAACGAACGCAAAATAGATCGCGAGCGAAGGCAGATGGGGATATATTGGTTCACAGCCGAACGGCGAAACGGAAACTCCGGTTAAGTACTGAATTGGAGCCAATCATGTCGTCCGCGGAACGAACAAGATCCCCAAGTCCCTCAGGTGGCCCCGAACCGTTCGCCAATCAAGCAATCGCACCGGCCTGGCATACCGTCGTTCTCCTCGCACTCTTCGCCACGCTCACTATTCTCGGCTGGCTCGCTCAACTTAGTGCCCACATGCACCCGCCAAGCTCGCCTCTGCCTCACCGCCTCGTGCCGCTCCAGATCGAGGCCATTGTATTTGAATGGGCCACGGCAGCGTGGGTTTGGTTCGGCGTGCGCCTCAAAGGCATTCGGTTGCGCGAATTGGTTGGCGGGCGGTGGCCTGACGCTAAGTCCATCCTGGTGGACGTTCTGCTCGGAGGTGGTCTGTGGGTGCTGTGGATTGGCATTTCCTGGATCGAGAACGCCCTGCTGGGTCACCGACTCGACGCGATTCCTTACCCTGTCGGCTTGCTCGAAGGCATTCTTGCGATTGCCGTTGCGGTGTCGGCAGGAGTCTGCGAAGAGATCGTCTTTCGCGGCTATTTCCAAAGGCAGTTTCGAGCATTGAGTGGAAGCTCGGCGATCGCCGTCGTCCTGCAGGCGGCGGTTTTTGGAATAGCTCATGTGTATCAGGGTGTGAGGCTGGCGTCGATGGTCGTTCTTTACGGGATTCTGTTCGGAGTGCTCGCTCTCTGGCGTCGCAGTCTGCGCCCCGGTATCATCGCACACGCGTGGTCGGACATCGCTGCCCGGTTACTGCGCGTGTAGGAAGTAAATTGGCAATGAAATCATCCGTACCGGGAATGCATCTTACGCTACGGGCGGGAACGGCAGGCGCGCCGTCGTCGGGAAGAGGCGCAGGCGCTCGATGCGGCGGCTGGTGGAGGCGACGATTTCGACGCGCAGGCCAAGTGGATCAAGAGCGACCACTTCACCGGCCTTGGGAATGCGGCCCACGATCTCGCTGACCAGGCCGCCGAGAGTTGTGGCTTCATACTCCTCGCCAAGTTCGACCTGTTCTCCAAGAACGTCGCCGAGTTGATCGGCGGGAAAGTTGCCCGGCACGAGCCATGAGCCGCTGGGCTCGCGCTGCGGTTCCACCTCTTCGTCGTGCTCGTCGCGGATGTTGCCCACGATCTGTTCCAGTAAATCCTCGATGGTGACCAGGCCGGCGACGGCGCCGTACTCGTCGATGACGATGCGCATGTGCTGCTTTTCGCGCTGCATCTCGCGCAGCAGTTCGTAGCCGCGCTTGGTTTCGGGAACGAAGGCGGCGGGGCGCAGAATGCTGGCGACGGTGCGCGTGCGGGCTTCCACGTCGGTGATCTGCAGCAGGTCGTGAGCGAAGGCCAGGCCCTTGATGTTGTCGAGCGAGCCGGAGTAGACGGGCACGCGCGAGTAATTTTGCCGGCGCAACAGCTCGAGGAATTGCTCCAGGGTGATCGATTCTTCGACGGCGAAGACCTCGGGGCGCGGGGTCATGACTTCGCGGACCAGCATGTCGCCGAACTCGACGGCGCTGCGGACAAGGTCGCTGTCGCTCTGCTCGAGGATGCCCTCTTCTTCGCCGGCCTCGATAAGGGCTTCGACATCGACAGCGGTCTCCTCTTCGGGGGTGGTGGGCTGCTCGGCCAGCGATGCGACGGAGAAGAAAAATCGGATGAAGACGGTGACGGGCGTAACCAGCCAGAGCAGCAGGCGTATGGGCCAGAGCAGGCGCGCCGCCCACAGGCCCCGCGTGCGATTGAAAAGCAGAGAGGGAATGAGCTGGTAGGCGAAGACGATGACCAGCACCACGGCAAGAATGGCCTGGGCGATCTCAAGCGCGGTGGGCGGGCCGGGGTGCGTGGGCCGGATGAAGAGAAGCGCGCCGAAGCCGAGAGCGATGAGGCCGAGCGTGAGCTGCTTGAGAACGGAGGCGCAAAGATCGGCGTGCTCGCGGCTGAGGCCGAGGTGGGGCTCGATGCGCTCTTCCCACGCGTCGAGGTTCTCCTGCACCTCGCGGCTGAGGATCTTGCCGAACTCCGAGTAGACGCGCTGGATGTAAGAGGCCAGCGTGGCCACGGCGACGAGGAGAACGAGAAGGGTGAGCGCGAGCGGGGTCATGGCGTGTGGCTCCTCGTTCTGGCGGACACTGCTTTGGAGCGCTCGATGAGGCCTTGCGGCAGGCCAAGCCGTGCGCGCAAGTTGCGCTCGCGGCGGCGCATCTTGCCGGAGTCGGTTTCGTGGTCGTAGCCGGCCAGATGCAACAGGCCGTGGAGAATCAGGACCTTAAGCTCGACGGCCAGGGAGTGGCCCAACTCCACGGCCTGGCGGCGGGCAGTGGGAACGCTGATGGCAACGTCGCCGGCGACCCGCTCCGCGGGTTTAGCGTTTTGGAGGGGCGTGGCGGGGAAAGAAAGCACGTCGGTGGACTTGTCTTTGCCGCGAAAACGGCGATTGAGGCGGCGGATTTGCCGGCCGGTGGTGAGCAGCACGGTCACCTGGCCGCGCAGCCGGATGGCGGCTTGGGCTTTGGCGAGAAAGCGGGAGAGGGTGCGCGTGGAGGGCAGGCGGAGATTCCTGAGAGGTCCGGACGCGGCCGTTTGCGCCGCTGCGGTGGATGCCAACGCGGGGTCAGGCTCCAGTTCTGGGTCGATGAGGATCATCGTGCGCGGGGCTGCGCCGCGGCGGACGCGGCCCCGGGTCTGCTTCGATGATACGCGAAGGCACGGCCTACTGCGGCTTGGCCGGATGCACCGGCTGCGCCTGCGGCCGCTCTTCGCGGGCAGGAACACCGACCTGGATGGCGCCTTCGAGCGGCAGCTCCTGCTGCTGTGGCTTGGCGCTCTCATAGGCGCGCACGATGCGCTGCACCAGCGCGTGGCGCACCACGTCGGACTCCTCGAAGTGGCAGAAGGCGATGCCCTCGACGCCGCCGAGGATATTGATCGCGTCCAGCAGCCCGGATTTGCGCGGGTTGGGCAGGTCGATCTGCGTAATGTCGCCGGTAATGACGGCCTTGGAGTTGTTGCCCATGCGCGTGAGGAACATCTTCATCTGCTCGATGGTGGTGTTCTGGGCCTCGTCGAGGATGATGAAGGCGTCGTTGAGGGTGCGGCCGCGCATGAAGGCCAGCGGAGCCACCTCGATGACGTTGCGTTCGAGCATCTTGTCGACCTTCTCGATATCGAGCATGTCGAAGAGGGCGTCGTAGAGCGGGCGCAGGTAGGGATCGATCTTTTCCTGCAGCGTGCCGGGCAGAAAGCCCAGGCGCTCGCCGGCCTCGACCGCGGGGCGCACCAGCACGATGCGGCTGACGCGCTTGGCGTTGATGGCGGCCACGGCCATGGCCACGGCCAGGTAGGTTTTGCCGGTGCCGGCCGGACCTACGCCGAAGACCATGTCGTTCTGCTCGATGGCCTCCACGTAGCGGCGCTGGTTGAGCGAGCGCGGCTGGACGGTGCGCTTGATGCCCACCGAGCGCTGCTTGCCGGCTTCGGCCACGGAACGCAGAGTGGCTGCGGGGTCGGCTACGACCAGGCGCAACATGCCGTTCAGTTCGCCGTTGTGGGGATGGATTCCCTGGCGGCGCAGCGCCTCGAAGTCCTCGAAAATGCGTTGGATGCGGGCCACGCTTTCCTGGGGGCCCTCCACGCGCACGGCGTCGGAGCGCAGATCGATGCGCACACCGAGCGAGTCTTCCATCAGCCTGAGGTTTTCATCGCGGGTCCCGAACAGGGGCTCAAGGTTGGGCGTGATCTCCAGGGCGATCTTCAAAGGGTTCAACGTCCTCCGGGACGGCGGCTTAAGGTTGACCGGCAGCGGCCCGATGGGGCAACTGCCGGCGGGTTGGCAGTTAAGTGATGGGCGTTTGAAGCGGCGCGCGCGAGCGCAGCGCGGCTCGAGAGCGAGCGATGCGGACGCGCGCCCCGGCAGGGCGCTTGCAGGCAAACGGCTTGTTTTTGAGGGAGCCGAAGAGCGCGAGGCGAACCCAGGTCCATTTTGCAGGCTGCCTTGCGAAACCGCGGGTTGGGGTCGAATACCAAATCCGGTACTGCGAGATTAGCGCGAGCCGGGCGGCGCGTCAACCGGCACTCTGTTACTTTTGGATGGATTCGTGCCTTGGAAGATACCTGTGCGACGGGCGACTGCCGAACCGCGGACGAGCCGGAAGCCGGCACGAAGAGCGATGATGGTTGCGGCGAAGCGATGCACGCGCTGTGCGCTTCTTCCGTTAAACTGCTCTAAAACTCCCGGAATGAGGCCAAGGAAACCCGCGCATGTCCGCACTCTATATCGTTGTTCTGGCCGTCATCGCCGCTGTGCTGCTGGCGGTGGCGGTTTCCCGCGCCCTGCAGGTGAAAACCAAGGCCGACTACCTGGTGGCCGGCCGCTCGCTGCCGGCGGTGGTTCTGGTACTCACGCTGCTGACCTCGTGGATCGGCGCGGGGAGCCTTTTTGCAGGGGCCGAGAACGCGTATAAGAACGGCTTTGCCGCGCTCTGGCAGCCGGCGGGCGGCTGGCTCGGGCTCCTGCTCATCTACTTTATTGCGCCGCGCGCGCGGAAGTTCGCCCAGTTCACGCTGCCCGACCTGCTTGAAGCGCGCTACAACCAGACGGCGCGCGTGCTGGGAACGATCGCCATCCTGTTCGCCTACGTGGGCATTGCCAGCTACCAGTTCAAGGGCGGCGGCGACGTGCTGCACCTCATCTTTCCCGATGCGGTGACGGCAGAGCAGGGGACGTTTATCGTCGCCGCGTTCGTGGTCGTCACGACGGCGCTGGCCGGCATGTCGTCGGTCGCATATATGGATGTCGCCATCGGCTCCATGGTCACGGTCATCTGCATCGTTGCCGCGCCCATGCTGCTGGCCAAGGCCGGCGGATGGGCGGGACTGCACGCGGCGCTGCCGCCGCAGTACTTCGAGGTGCTGGGCAACTACCGCATGAGCGGAGGCGTGCGCGGGCCGGCAAGCATGGGGGTGGTGAGGGCGCTCGAATTCCTGGTGCCCACGCTGCTGCTGATGCTGGGCAACCAGGTGATGTACCAGAAGTTTTTCTCGGCGCGCTCGGAGCGCGACGCGCGCGTCTCCGTGATCGGCTGGACGCTGGGCACTCTAGTGCTGGAGACGCTGATCGTGGCCATCGCGGTGTTTGGCCGCGCGCTCTATCCCGCGGGCGAGGCGGCGCTGCACCCGCGCGAGATTATCCCCTACACGGCGCGGCACGGGCTGCCCGCGGTGATGGGCGCGCTGCTGCTGGGAGCGGTCTTCGCCAAGGTCATCTCGACGGCCTCGAATTACCTGTTTTCGCCGGCGACGAATTTGGTGGAAGACGTTTTCGTGCGCTATATGGCGCCGGGCGCGTCGAACCGGCGCGTGCTGCTGATTTCGCGGCTGGCCGTAGCCGCGTTGGGCTGCTGGGCTCTCTACCAGGCGGTGTATGCCGAGAGCATTCTCGAAAAAATGCTCTATGCCTACACCATCTATTCGGCCGCGCTCACGCCGGTGGTGCTGGCGGCGTTCTACTCGAAGCGCTCAACGGCCTGGGGTGCGGTGGCCGCCATCGCCACAGGCACAGTGGTCACGCTGGTGTGGGATGCGCCGGGCGTGAGAGAGCTGTTTCCGCCCATTCTGGCCCAGCGCGACGCGATCTTTCCGGCGCTGTTTGCCGCGGTGATTGCGCTGGTAGTGGTCAGCGCCGTTACGCCGCGGCCGACGGCGAAACAATTGGCGAGGGTGGCGGACTGATAATGGTTAGAGCATCCACCCTGACTTGAAGAAAGCCCAAAGGCCATGACCAAAGGAAGCCGAATCTCAGGTGACCTCGCCGAGCAAATCGCGGCTGTGACAAACAAGCGCGCCCGCTTTGTCCTGGATGCCATTGCAAAGAAGGGGATGGTGACGACTGAGGAAATCAACCAGGCTGGATACGAGCACCCGCCTCGTGCTGCTCGAGACGCACGGGAGCTCGGATTTCCCATCCAGACCATTAAGGTGAAGCACTCGAATGGACGGACCATCGCGGCGTATATTTTTCCTGAAAATGCGCGCTTCGGGCGCGGCAAAAGCGGGCGGCGGGCCCTCACGAAGAAACAGAGGGATGGAATTATCGATGCGGCAGCAGGAAGGTGTCAGATCTGCGGAGCGAACGAGAACCTGCAGGTTGACCACCGCGTTCCTTATGAGGTTGCCGGCGAGCCCGGTGGAGACAAAGCGGCCATTTTCATGGTTCTGTGCGGATCATGCAATCGGAAAAAATCATGGAGCTGCGAGCACTGCCCAAACTGGACCGGCAAGCGCAGTGCAGCCGTTTGCGAAACATGCTATTGGGCGGGACGAACCGATTACCTGCACGTCGCGACGGAACAGCAGCGCAGAGCCGATCTCGTCTGGCGTAAAGATGAGGTCGCAGATTACGAGAGGCTTAGCGAGAAGGCGCGGCGGGCAGCGGAGGCAGTTCCCGAATACATCAAGCGGCTACTGCGGAACGGCTAGCCGAAAAGCAAAGCCTGCGATGCGAAATCATCGAGGGATAAAACCGATCTTCGATGAGCTACCGGAAGCAGATGGGAGACATACAAGGATTCCACGGTTACGTCCTTGCGTCCATTCAGTGTGGCCTGGCTCGACCTGCCAACATCAAGCAGAATTCTCTTTCCGAGATGATCCGGCAAGGGGCTGCCATAGGACCGCTGCCCACACGAGCCGTCGTAACTCAGAATGAACGGAATCTCTTTGCGATTGAGCAACTCCAAACCCTCGACGAGCCTGCTGCGGCTCAGCCCCGCGAAGTAACGCTGGTCGCGGCCATTGCTGGTTCCTTGATATGGCGGATCGAGGTAGAAAAAGTCTCCTTGGCGGGCATTTTGAAATAGCTGCATAAAGTCACAATGAACAGCTCGGCACTTTCCTTTGAGGACTCGATTTGCTGCGAGTATCTCCTGACGCATCGTATCGGGATGAGTGCCTTTGCGCCGCTTGTCGGGGGATTGATTGAACTCTCCGGCGGGGTTGAAGCGAACCGCGTTCTTCACACATCTTGCCAGCAGGTAAAGCAGCTTCGCAGGCTCGTGGTCCTGGTTGAACTGCGCACGGACCTCATAATACGCATCGATGGGGAGTGCCCTTTCGTTGCGCCAAAGGGCGCCATACTGCAGCGCGATTTGCTCAGGGCTTACTAGGATTGCTTTCCAAAGCGCAATCAGAGGCTCCAGCGTGTCGCCTATCGCGTAGGAAGAGAACCTTTTTTGAGCAGCGGCGGCCAGCGTCACGGCTGCGGAGCCAGCGAATGGCTCAACAAGCCGCGTAAGAGAGCCAGCAGGAACGTAGCTCAGGATTGCCTGCGCTAACCGTCGCTTGCTTCCTTGATACGGAATCGGGTGCGGAGCCGAGAATCTCATGCTTTTACGCATTCAGTTTACAGGCGAATGAGTCAACTGAAACAACGAAACTCACGTATCGGGTGTGGAATTCAATAGGTGTTCCCGAAACGAAAACTTTGATCAAAAATTGGACATCTTTTGGCGCTGTCGCAAGACCAATCCTCCAACAGCGCTTGCCACTCAAGAAAATAGTTGTCCTGTGCGTGCAAGCCAGGCTTACACTGTCGGTGACTATCCCAGGATGTTATGCCGGTAGCTCAACTGACCCTCGAACTCCGCATCGAGCACGCCCAGTCGCTCAAGGACAGGCGGCAGGTGGTGCGCTCGCTCAAGGACCAGTTGAAGCAGGGCTTCAATGTCTCGGTGGCGGAGCTGGACGAGGCGGTAACGTGGCAGTCGGCGACGCTGGGCGTGGCGGCCATCTCCCGCTCGCGCGACTACCTGCACGGCCTGATGGAAGAGGTGGAACGCGCCGCGCGGCGCATGACCACGGAGCTTGGCGCCGACCTAGCCGATTCGTTCTGGGAGTACATCGAGAGCTGAAAGGCCGGCCGCGGCATCAAACGCGGCGCAAATTTGCGCAGGTTCATCATGCTAACCTAGACCTTCGAGCCTTGTTCTACAACGCGCGAAGACCGTGTGTTGAGGGCATGGATTCTGGAGAGATTGTTTGCAGCCCACCGCCTTCGTCATTGGCATCTTCGAATTTGTTCTATTGCTGTTCTCGCTGAGCTTTCATGAGTGCGCGCACGCGTGGATGGCATCGCGGATGGGCGACCAGACGGCGCGGCTGCAAGGGGCGCATCACGCTCAACCCCATGTACCACATCGATCCGATTGGAACCCTTCTGTTTCCCGCCATGGTGATCTTTGGGCCGCTCGTCGGATTCCACCTTCCCTTCATGCTGGTGGGCTGGGCCAAGCCTACGCCGGTCATCACGCGCAACTTCAAGAAGATTGTGCGCGACGACAACCTGGTGACGCTGGCCGGGCCGGTCTCAAATCTGATTCTGGTCTTGGTGGCGCTCGCAGGGCTGACCGCGATGGCCGTGGCGATGCCCAACGGCGGGCAAATGGTCAGGCTGTCGTTCGCTGCCGCATTGGGTTTCACCGAGGTCGGCGGAGCGCAGCCGGTGGCTCTGCTGCTCAGCCTTGCCATTCTGAATCAACCTGTCGCTCTTCTTCTTCAACCTGCTGCCCATTCCGCCGCTCGACGGCAGCCGCGTGGTGCGGAACATGCTGCCGTATAACGCGGTGCAGCAATACGACCGGATCGGCGGCTGGATCAGCTACCTGCTGATGATCTTTGTGGGTGGCTACGTGCTGCGGCTGCTGCTCACGCCCGCACTGGTGCTGGTTTTTTCGTTCCTTTCGCGCCTTTGATCTCCGGGTGCTCGCTGCAGGTTGTCCCGCTACAATGGAATGAGCCAGATTCGGCCATTTTCCCGAGCACTTCCGGCGCTCTCTGTTGCGCCGACTAGGAACTGAACCGCATCATGACAGTAACGGAAAATTCAAAATCGCAAGGTCCTGCGGCGCAACGCCCGCGCGTGTTGAGCGGCATGCGCCCCACGGGCAAGCTGCACCTGGGCAACTACATGGGCGCGCTGGCCAACTGGGTGAAGTTGCAGGACCAGTACGAGTGCTACTTTTTTATCGCCGACTGGCACGCGCTGACGACGGACTACGCCGACACCTCAGAGATTGCGCCGAACACGCTGGAGGTGATGCTGGACTACCTGGCGGCGGGGCTGGATCCCGAGCGCAGCGTGCTGTTTTTGCAGAGCCGCGTAAAGCAACACGCAGAACTTGCGCTGCTGCTGGGCATGAGCACTCCGCTGGGCTGGCTGGAACGCGTGCCCAGCTACAAGGAGATGCAGGAAAATCTCGCGAACAAGGACCTGACGACTTACGGATTCCTCGGCTACCCGGTGCTGATGGCCGCGGACATTCTCGTCTACCAGCCCGACTTTGTGCCGGTGGGCCAGGACCAGCAGGCGCACGTGGAGCTGACACGCGAGATTGCGCGGAGGTTCAACCAGTTCTACGCTCCTATGAAGTTGTTTGTATGCGGAGGACTTGGCCGGAGCGATACCCCTCCCACGGTGCTTACGGCGCCGGAGAGGCAAGTTCTCCCCGAGCCCAAAGTCCTGCTGACGCCCTCGCCCAAGCTGCCCGGCACCGACGGGCGCAAGATGTCGAAGAGCTATGGCAACACGATCCTCTTGAGCGACCCCGAGCCGGTGGTGCGGCAGAAGCTGAAGACCATGGTCACCGATCCGGCGCGCGTCCGCCGCACCGACAAGGGCGACCCCGACAAATGCCCGGTGGGCGATCTGCACAAGGTGTTCTCGACGCCGGAGACGATGGCGAGGGTCTACGAGGGCTGCCGCTCGGCGGGGATCGGGTGCATCGAATGTAAAAGCTGGGCGGCCGATGCGCTGGTGAAGATCCTCGGTCCCATCCAGGAGCGGCGGGCCAGCGTGACGGAGGCGCAGGCCATCGAGATTTTGAATGAGGGCTCGCGGCGCGCCGAGGCCCGAGCGGAACAGACCATGATCGAGGTGCGCGAGGCCATGCGGATGACGTTGACGACCGTGGCGTCCGCGTGAGACAAACGCGGCAACACGCCGCATGAAGGGCAGGAACCAACCACGGGAAGTAAGAGGCTAACGGGTCAAGCACGTGCAAGCGATGCAAGAGAAAGTCCCGTGGTGGCGCAGGGCGCTCGAGTTTACTCTGGGCGGAATCCGCTCGGGATTCGGGCTGTTCCGGCGCAACGGTAGAGTTGAACCGGGCAACGAAAGCAGCGCTGCAGGCAACTGCGCCGGGCCGGAGACGATTGCAGCCAAGCCCGAGGAAGCGAAAGAGTTGGAAGCGCCAAAAGAAGAGAGTGCATTGAAGCAAACTTCCCCACAATCCGAAGAGGCGGCAGGCGCGACGAAGCAAGCGGCCGAGGTGGTTTCAAGCGGCGGCGAGATTCCCGCGGCTGAGGAGGCCGCGGAAGAGGCCGTGGAAGAGGCTAGAGAACCCCAACAGCCTGCGGCGGCAGAGGAGCCGGCGGCTTCCTCTCCGGAAGCCGAACCGGCGCTCGTGGCCGAAGCGGCCAAAGAACCTCAACCGCCTGCGGTGGAGGCGATTGAGCCGGAGCCTTGCGCCGAAGAGCGGGTAGTAGAGGCCGTGGAAGCCAACGATCCCTCCGATTCGGCCGAGCAGGTTGAGGTTCAGGCGCAGGCTGCGCCTGAAGAAAATGCGGCAGTGAACGCTGAGGAGTTGCGGGCGGAGGAGGAGACGGCGGCTCCAACCCCGGAAGCTGAACCGGCGCTCGTGGCCGAAGCGGCCAAAGAGAAAGAAGCTGCTCCGCCACGGGAAGCAGCAGCGGCGTTGCCGTTCGACGCCAGGCCGGCGACCGAGCCAACCACCGCCGAGAAAGTGGCGGCGGCGCTGAAGGCGCGTGGCCAGGACGCCGAGCAGTCGCCCTTCTCGGTCTTCGTGGGCCAGGTGTACGACGGGCCGCTCGACCTGCTGCTCGACCTGATCCGCAGGCAGGACATCGATATCTACGACATTCCCATTGCCAAAATCACGGCGCAGTTTTTGGCCTATGTGAACCGGCTGCGGGCCAGCGACATGGACGTGGCCGGGGAGTTCATCTACACGGCGGCGCTGCTGATTCACATCAAGAGCAAGATGCTGCTGCCGCGCGCGCCTGCCGGCCCGGAAGAGCCGGGCGAAGATCCGCGGCGCGAGCTGGTGGAGCGGCTGCTGGAACACGAACGCTTCAGGAACGCGGCGCAGATGCTGCATGAAAAGCAGATGCTGGAGGCGGCCACGTGGACCAATCCCGGCGTGCGCGAGTTTCGCGAAGATACCGGCGCGGAGCCGGAGATGGCCGCCGACACTACGGACCTGGTGCGCATCTTCCGCGACATTCTGGAGCGCGCGCGCAACCGGCCCATCCTCGACCTGGAAGAAGACACGGTGACCGTGAACCAGATGATCCAGTTCCTGGCGCGGCGGCTGACCATGGAAGACAGGCCGGTGGCGCTGCGGCGGCTGCTGAGCCACACGCGCTCGGAGCGGGCGCTGATCGCCATGTTTCTGGCCCTGCTGGAGCTGGTGCGCCTGCAGGCCATTCTGCTGCGGCAGGACCGGCACTTCAGCGAGATCTTCATCAAGAAGAACGCTGGCTTCGAGGCGGTGATGAATGAAGGGCTGGCCAACGCACGCGACGATTGGCGGTGAAGCAATGCCGGACCGGCTGGTTCCGGTGTTGTTGCAGTTTCCCGCCCTCGCCGCCTCTGGCTTGTCCTGCTGCATTTTGCAGGCGATTACCGAGCCGCCTGGGATTGCGCCAGGGCCAGCGCGCCCCAGAGTACGCTGTCGTCGCCAAGCGCGGCGGGGACCACGTCGATACGAGCGCGGGACCACGAAGTGATCTGCCTGCGCAGTTCGGCCCGCAGCGGCACGAAGAGGCGATCGCCGGCCTTGCCGATGCCGCCGCCGATCACGATTCGCGCCGGATTCAGCAGCATGATTACGGACTTCAGGCCGATGGCTAGGTCAACCACATAGTGCAGGACGAAAGCGGGATCGGTCATCAATTCCTTTGCGGTTTTCCCGTAGTCGCGCTCCATCCAGATTCCCGCGCACATCCGTTCGAGGCAGCCGCAAGCGCCGCAGAGGCAGAGCGGGCCGCCGGGCCGGACGGTAGTATGGCCGATCTCGCCGGCGTAGGAATCCGCCCCTCGATAGATATTGCCGCCTGCAACCAGCCCGCCGCCGATGCCGGTGGAGAGGGTCATGTAGAAAAGCGGGTCGTAACCGGCGCCCGCGCCGTATCGCGCCTCTCCAAGGCCGCCTACATTGGCGTCGTTGTCGATGACCGCCGGCACGCCGAGTTCGTCCTGGATGCAGGAGGCAAGCGGAAAATTCTGCCAGGTGTCGACGTGCGTCGATAGCGCAACTCTCTGCGCGGCAAAATCCACCGGCCCGCCGAATCCAATACCGCAACGCTCGAAGCGGTTGCTTTCGCGCCAGAGTCTGGCAATGGAAAGAATTTGCCCCACCATCCATTCGCGGCCGCCTTCGCGCTGTGTGGCGTGAGTCTCGTGGCGGATCATTTGACCGTCTTCAAACAAAGCCATCGAGAACTTTGTCCCGCCAATGTCAATTGCAAGTATGCTCATGATTCCATTTTCCCATTGAGGACCGCAGGCAAGCCGATCTTGCGATTGGTTGGTGGCGCCGCCGTCCAGCAGGACGCGTATACCGGCAGGCATTGGCGCAAACTCACTCGTGCCGTAGTATAGAGCGTTTTCGGAATACACGTAGACTTTTTCAGGGTTGTGAAAGGTGGCTTTTTCTTGAAGAAAAAGCCACTTGAGCGTTTTCCTCCGGTCTACAGCAATTCCGAAAACGCTATAGCCGTCGGACAAAACCGCGGGCAAACGTCACCTGCTCGTTGATTTCACGATGGATCGCGCGTTGTCTCATCCCCCAGGCTCTTCGGCGCCAGCCGCGGCATTCCACTCCCCCAAGGGCTACGAAGACCATTTTCCGCGGCGCCTTGTACACTGACCGTGATGCATTCCGTTCCCCGAAAACCGCATCGCCTCACTCTCTGCGCGGCCCTGGCTGCGCTGTTGTCGAGCGCCGGCTGCACCTTGCTCCACGCGCAGGGCGCAGCGCTGGTCACCGCCGAGGCCGAGCTTGCGCAGGTTCCGCTGCCCGAGCCGCCGGCGAACGCGCTTCCCTTACAAGAGGACCGTGGAGCCGCCGACATGGAGCAGACGATGAAGCGGCTGGGCACCACGGCCAGCGTGCTGATGATCGTGCCGCATCCCGACGATGAAGACGGAGCGTTGCTCGCCTATCTGACTCGCGGGCTGGGCGCGCGCGCCACGCTGCTTACGCTCACGCGCGGCGAGGGCGGGCAGAACGCAATGTCGGCCGAGAGCTACGATGCGCTGGGACTCATCCGCACCAACGAGCTGCTCAAGGCCGACCAATATTATGGCGCGCGGCAGCTTTGGGGCACTGAGGCCGACTTCGGCTTCTCCAAAACGCAGGAGGAATCGTTTGCCAAGTGGGGCCACGAGCGCGTGCTCTACGACGCGGTTCTGGCGGTGCGCATGGTGCGGCCGCTGGTCATCGTGTCCACCTTTGTCGGCGGAGTCACCGACGGCCACGGACAGCACCAGGTAGCCGGCGAGATCGCCCAGGAAGCGTTCAAGGCCGCGGGCGATCCCAAGGTATTTTCCGATCAGTTGCGCCCGGTGAAGGACGGAGGCGCCGGCCTCGAGCCGTGGCAGCCGCTCGCTGTGTATTCGCGCGCGCCGTTCGCGCCGGTTACGGGCGGAAGGATGTTCGACTACGCCACGGGCAAGTGGGCGCCGGCGCGGTTCCACAATTACGTCACCGGCGAGTGGATCGAAGGGAAGTTGTCGGCCGACGTTACGATTCCGGTGGGCACGTGGGACCCGTCGCTGGGACGCACGTATGTCCAGATTGCGCGCCAGGGGTGGGGCGAACAGAAATCGCAGAATGGCGGCGCCAATCCGGCGCTGAGCGGGCCGGAATCTTCGAGCTATCACCTGTGGGCTGTGGCGCCTGGGGCCGCGAGCGCGAACGACGGCGCGGGGGACGCGAGCCTTTTCCAGAATGCAAAGGTCAACATCGATACCAGCATCGAAGGCCTGGCGCGTCTGGCCGGGAGCACGTCTCCCGCGTGGCTCGCGGATGCGCTGGGTAACATCCAATCCGGCCTCGATGCGTTCACGAGCGACTGCAAGAATGACTCCGGTGTTGACGCCGCGCACAAGCTCGTGCCGATGTACCGCGAAACGCTCGATCTCTACGCGCGCGTGAGGGCAAGCGATCTTAGCGCGGAAGCCAAGGCCGGTCTGGAGCTTGAGCTCGGAGCAAAAATTGCGCAATTCCAGGCGGCGCTGAAAGATCTCCTCGGCCTGGATCTGGCTGCGTTCGTGACTGGAGACGGCGGGCAGGGCGGAGGAGGACGCGGCGGCTCAGCTGGCGAGACGGCGCGCAGCGTTTGGCCGGGCGAGGACTTTAGTGTTCGCGTGCATCTGGCGAAGGCGTTGGGCGACGCGCGATTGAACCGGGTTTGGCTCGAGGGCAACGACGGCTCGTCGTGGAAGATTGAAGACGCTGGCGGAGCCAGGGGCGCGCAAGTAGTCACCGAGCCGGCGAGCGACCGGATCTTTCGCGTGCAGGCCGCAAGCGCCGCGCAGCCTACAGAGCCGTACTTCACGCGGCCTACAACCGAACAGCCCGATTACGACGTTTCGAATCCGGCCTGGCGCGAGCGCTCGTTCGCGCCCTATCCGCTCGCCGCGTGGGCGGAGTTCACGTTTGACGGCGCGCCCATACGGATGGGGCAGGTAGTGCAGACGCTGGCGCGCGTCGCCGGAGTGGGCGGCGTGTATGAGCCGCTGGTAGTGACGCCGGCGATTGGCGTGAGCGTGGAACCGGAGGCGCGCATTCTCACCCCCGATGGCGCCGGGGCCCCACGGGCGGGTCTTCGCCCGTGGGGTGGGGTGGCTCGCCCCTGCCGGTGAGCGTAACCGTTCATGCCGAGCACGCGGCCGAGGGGACCGTCGATCTGAAGCTGCCCGAGGGTTGGCGCGCCGAGCCCGCGCAGCGAGAGTTCCACTTGACGAGCGCGGGCGACACCGAGCCGCTGATGTTTTCGGTGATGCCGGCCGGCGGCGTGAAGACACGCGCGTACACAATTGAAGCCGTTGCGCACTCGAGCGGGAAAGACTATTCCGTCGGCTGGCAGAGCATCGGCTATCCGGGTTTGCGACCCTACAACCAGTACAGGCCGGCGGAGCTGCGTACGCGCAAGGTGGATGCGAAGGTGGCTCCGGGCCTGCGCGCGGGTTACGTCATGGGCACCGGCGACACGGTTCCCGATGCGATTGAGGCGCTGGGGATCAAGACGCACCTGTTGACCGATGAAGAGCTCGCCGCCGGCGACCTGTCGCAGTGGAACGTGCTGGTGATTGGCATTCGCGCGTACTCGGCGCGGCCGGAGCTCGCCGCGGCCGAACCGCGGCTTGAGCAGTTCGTCGAGCGTGGGGGAACGCTCGTTGTGCAGTACCAGAGCGGCGCGTTTCCCGCGCCGCTGCCGCTCTCGATGGGCCGCTCCGAGCGCGTCGTGGATGAGCAGGCGCCGGTGAAGCTGCTCGATCCCGCCAATCCGCTGCTTGCCTGGCCCAACCAAATGACTTCGGCCGATTTCGACGGATGGTTCGAGGAGCGCGGCCACGGCTTCCTCGAGCACTGGGACCCGGCATATACGGCGCTTACCGAGACCGCCGATCCGGGGCAGGATCCGCAGCGCGGCGGATTACTCGTCGCCCATAGCGGCAAGGGAACCTATATCTATGTTGCGTACGCTTTGTACCGTCAGTTCCCTGAGTTAGTTCCGGGAGCTTACCGGCTGCTGGCCAACTTACTCAGCGCCGGCAAGGAAGGCTCGGGTGAGTCAAGCAGTTCGCAGGCGGCTCACCCGTAAGTCCGAGCCAGGATTTCACGAGCAATTACGGCAGGAAAGCGAACGATAACCTATTGCCGAGGTTGTTGAGACACTGACACCTGAACTTTGTTGAACTGTATAAGTCGTCCAAGCTGAATTGAGATCAGCCGGTCAGAGGACCCCACCTTCCCGGTTTCCAGTCTAAGTGCTCTCGAAGAAAATCAAATGTCCCCCGCCCGTACATCATATGAGGTCCGCTCAAAAACTCGATTCGCGTCTTTTCCGGGATCCCCATGTAAGCATAGAACCACCGCACCTTTGAATATTCATAAGCTACGGTTTGGTCCTCGCTCACCTGGTCAAAGTGCCCCCGCTCAACCATAAAGGGCCGAGGGGCCATGAGATTGGCTATTTCAGAATAGTTCGCGATATTGGCAAGGTTGAATTCGTACATGTCGTACTCACCCAGCAGAAGGTAACTGTACCAGGCTTCGACGGTGGTTGTTTTCCAGACCCACTCATTAAAGTCACCCGAACAGATCGAGAGGGCATACCGGTCAAGAAACGGCGGAACTCGAACCGCAGTTTTTCCGCCGTAGGAAAGCCCATAGAAACCGATCCGCTCCGGATCGACAAAGCTCTGTTCCGCCAGCCAATCCAAGGTCCGCTCATGCTGACCGATAATGAAGGAGAACAGAGCCAGCTTGAGGGGATGGCCCATGCGCTGAATCATCCGGAAATGATCGTCTCCGATGTAGGGATTCTGGGGAGCGTAGACGACGAACCCTTCGTTCACCAGGCTCTCTTTAACGTCGAAACGGCCGCTAGCTACCGCCCCCGGATGTGCCAAAGGCAGGGCGCGCCCCTCCAACCCATGCTGGACCACCACCACCGGGCGGCGCTCTCCGGGCTGAATGTCTTTGGGAACGGATAGAACCCCATAGGCATATACATCCGGCCACACATCCAGCATCACCTCGTAGCTCTTGAATTTGGGTGCGTCATTGACCAGGCGCGTGCGGGGATTGGCGGGCAAGCTGGCGGCAGGCAACCGCCCGATCACCTCTTCCCAGATGTAGTCCTTGTACCATTTCGTCGCCGCGTTCCACTGCTCCGGAGAATTCGACCACTGCGACTGGAGACACTGCCAGGGCGGAGTGTCGCTTCGGTTTTCCCCCTCTTGCTGAGTCGGCCAGGTGGAGTTGGCTTTCGCCCAGAACTCCCTGCGGCGGTCGGGTGACTTGCGAATCAGCGCCTGGGTGAAACCGACCATCTGGTTGAACTGCCGCTGCAACCGGGCCTGGGGATCGTAATTCTCGCGCTGGTCCTGCGGGGGCGTCCCGCTCGCCCGAAGACCTGCGCTCACCTTCAACGAACGTAAAAATACGCGCAGGGCCTCTTCCGAACCCGGCTCCCCTTCTCCCTGACCGCTCACCACCAGGTGCAGTTTGTCCTCCGCCTTCAGCGCCGCATAAAATCCTCGCGCCCGCTCCACTTCCTTTTGCACCGAATCCAGCGGCGGAGTACCGAGCTTCCCGTTCGGACAAGCGGCTTCCTGATGCACGTCCGTCACCGGGGGCGGTCCCTCGACCTTGGGGCCTCGGCAGGCTTCCACCACCAGGCTCCGCGGGGCAATCAAACTCGCCAGCTCCGCGTCGCCAAACTCCCGCACCAATCCCCAGAGATCCCGGTAGATCGGCTCCGTCCAAAGACCTTCCCGCTCCTGGAAATATCCGCTTACGGCGGTTGCCTGGATCCTTCCATCCAGAGCTCCGCTATAAAGCGCCAGCAACCCTCCCTCTCCATACCCCATCACCCCGATGGGAACGGCCTCCTTCTGGTTTTCGCTCTCAAACCAATCCACGGCCGCCAATACCTTTTGCACCTCAAACCCGATGGGGTGGCGGCCCACTTCAAAAGCCATTCGATAGATCCATTCCCGGTGCGGTTGGTTCGTATAACCGATCCCTGGAATCCCGGAAAAAGTATCGTCCCGATTGATGAGGGCCGGGATCAGCACTTGACACCCGTTCTCCGCGAGGCGCCGCGCAAACTGCGCCTCAGCCGGAACTCCCGAGGACATCCCCACGCTCATCTCCGGCGTCCAGTCCGCGTCCGGCACCGCGACGATTCGCGCCACTGGGCGTCCCTCGGGCTGAAGTAATAAACCTTCGGCATCCAGACCGCCATAGTCTGCAATCACGGGCGCTAAAACCGGCCAACGCACGGCGTAGACCTTGTAACCTCTCCCCTGGCCAACTTCGGGGGGATCGAGGACGGCTCGCACAGGCTCCGGGGCCTGGGCGGGCACGCGCACGTCTACCGCCCCAATGATTTGCCGGAAACGCTCGCGATTGACTGAGACCGACTGATCGTAGGCTCGCGCCGAGCTCGAACTCCAATGCCAAAGTCCCGCCCGCTCTTTCGGCGCCTCTGCCGTCCGCTTCAGCAGGAACCGACGGATCCCATCCACCATTTGGGTCGCCAGATCGCCCTCCATCGTCAGCGGCGCCGTCCCCGGCAGCACGGCTGGCGCCGTATTCGCGGGAGGCGCCTGCCCAGCGTCACTTTGCGGAACCGCGGCGAGAAGATTCTTCATAGGAAGGCCAATCGCCAATGTGGCTTTAGCCGATCCATCGAGAAACTCCCGCCGGTTAATTTTGCTCATAACCCGTCTCCTTTGCTGCACGTATTTTGGTCTTCTCGGGAAGGTGTTTCAGGAATCGTTGGAGGTGAACGGCGATCCGACTCATTCTACGCCACCCCCCTTTGCAGGGATACCTTCTCGTGCTCTAAGACCGATTTGAGCGTCCCCAGGTCCCTGTAGCCCATCATCTTGCGAAAATTCTGTCCGGTCATCGGCAACGCGCCTTAAGCACGCGACGAGAGCGCCGTAAAAAACAGGGCTTGGAGAGATTACTGCTGAGGCCGGGATTTGGCGGTGAGGGAGCTGCGGTGGGTGCCGAACCAGCGGTCGAAGGGGATTTCCTCGCCGCCGTAGTTGCAGGTGAAAATGCGGTGGTGAAGATAGTGAAAGTAGGAGCCGGAGGGGAACGCCTTTTCGGCAAGGGGTTTCTCGAAGCCGTGATGGCCGGCGGCTGGGCCAAACGCGCCGGCGTGTTCGCTGTTGAAGAGGAAATGGATGGGATGGGAGGGGACAATGAAATGGATCAGGGAGCCGCTGAAATAGAGAAGGTGCTCAATGGGGTGCATGGACAGGCCGGACCAGGGGCCGGGGTTGGTATTTTTGTGGTGCAGGTAATGGGCGGCTTTGTAAAGGGGACGCCAGTGGATGAGGCGGTGGACCCAGTAGAAATGAAAGTCGCGCCAGTATGGGATCAGGCAGAGCCAGACGGCGAAGTAAACGGGATGGGAGTTCCAGTCCACGTAGGGAACTTTCTTGTTGGCAAGGGCCCAGAAGTAAATGACTTCGTAAGCGGTCCAGATGGTGCAGCCGCTGGCGCAACTCCAGAAAATGTTGTCCAGGGTCTGGTTGCGAAAGAGGAACTTGGGGTCGTTGCGGCTGGGCCAGCGGATGTCGTATTTGCGGTTGGTGCCTTGGAGTTTGAGCACGTAGAGCAGGAGATGCCAGCCGCCATAGATGGCCCAGGCCAAACCGAGGTTGCGGAGGAACAGGAGGGCGATCCAGCCCGGTTTCAATACGACGCAGCGGGGCACAGCGGGCTGGAAATGAAACCAGATGAAAATGGTGATGAGGAGGTAAATGGTGCTCCATGGCCACAGAAAACCGGGGTAGGAAAACACCCACTTGAGCGATTGGGCCACGCGCGGTGGCCACCGGAACACGGGCGTGTCCTTGGTGCCATTGGTCGGAATCCACTCGCCACGGGCGTTGCGAATACAGGTATCGGGCTGTTGCACGGAGTCATTATCACACAGCTGGTGCGGCGGCGCGAGGGAAGATTAGAGCGGTTCCACAATACTTGTAGCCGTTTCCGGCGGTGGCACAAGGTGGGTTTTCTTGAGGAAAAACCCACTTAGCTGTTGTTACTTCGGCATGCAGCAATTGTGGAACCGCTGTAAGCGTCGAATTTCCATTTTTAAGCGCCAATAAACCCGCCGAGGACCACCCCCGGAACCCGGCGCGGCAAGGGTGTCTCCGTCGACGCGCCGGCAGGAAACTGAGTTCCGCTATGTTGCCGCTCGATATACTGCCAAGACATTCTCCGGCGGCACGTCGGGCTGGAACAGATGCGCAGGCGCAAGGATGTAGCCGCCGCCGGCGCCCAGCACTTCGCAGTAGCGCCGCGCCTCGGCTTCGACCTCGGAAGGCGTTCCCTCCAGCAGCAGCTTCTGCATGTCAATGCCGCCATGGAAACTCAGCCGGCCGCCGAATTTCTGTTTGAGACTTTCCGGCTGCATCTCCGGGCACGTCGGTTGAATGGGATCGAGCACGTCCACGCCGCACTCGATCAGATCGGGAACAAACCGCCAGATCGTGCCGCAACTATGGTAAAGCGCGCGTCCGCCGAGCGAGTGAATCCGGCTGGTCATCTCTTTCAAGTAGGGCGCAACGAACTCGCGAAACATGGCCATGGAGATGAGCGGCCCGCGTTGCGTGCCCAGGTCGCTGATGACCAGATAGAGGTCAATCCGTCCGCCGGTGATTTCCGCCGCGCGGGTGTAATCCTCCAAATAGAAGTCCGTGAACTTGCGCGATAGAAAGTGGACCCACTCCGGCCGCTCCGCCATGTCCACGAACATGTCCTCCCAACCGCGCACCAGCGCCGGCCGCTGCCAGATGTCGGCAAACCCGTAAAGCAGCGCGTGCCGCTCGTAGCGCGCGCACTGGGCTTTAAGCTGCGAGCGGTCCAGACAATCCGGCGACGGCCACGGGAACGACTCCAGTTCCGGGAAGCTGCTCGCGCCCGCCAGCGCGCCTTTGCCGTCCTGGCGCATCGGTCCCCACGGCGTCTGGCTATAGACATACCGTTCGCCCCAAAAATTCTGGAACAAACCGCCGCCCAACTCCTGCTCCGGCGGTTCCGCCGTTTCCAGATGCCGCACATCCACGCCCAGCGAATCAAGCAGTTCGTCTTTGTCGGAGTGGCCGATGTGCGCAAACAGCCGCTGCATCGTCGGCGGCTCCGCCCAAAAATCGCGCGGGGTCCGGTCTGGTTGCTCGTGCCGCAATGCCGCAAGTACTCGTTCTCTTGAGGTCATGTTTGCCTTGGCTCTATTGTCACATCCGCCCCCCATTGGCTCCCATTTGAATTTCCCGTTTTTAAATTGTTTGCCCACAACTTAGCAAACCTTTTTCGCGGTTTTCTTCCCGCTCTACAACTTTACAAGTCCCTTTTCCCGTCCGCCTTGTCCGGTGAAGCGCATATGGGAGATCCGGGCTGGTCTCGCGCCAGGAGCTCACGCAGTTGTAGAAATGTGAAATCTATGTGAATTCGTCAAATCTTAATCTTGCTCTGCGAGTCTTGCAGATGGAGCGGAGAAGAGGTTTTTCGCCGGCGCGAAGCTCTTCCTCCCGCATGCGCCTGGTGCGCGTACTACATGGGTTATTGCAATCGTTCCTATTTCATGCGTCCGGGTTGCAGGAGATGGTTGCGCTCATTGCGCACGCGGGCGCGGTCATCATTCCAACCCGATTCCAAAGAAAAGAGAGGCCCAAATGAAATTGACAGTGAAAGCGGCTGCCGCGGCACTTCTGGCAGCCAGTCTCGTTGTTTCCTACGCACAAACCGGCGGCTCAACACCGCCGGCGAAGAAGCACGCCGCGGCCAAGAAACCCGCTGCGCCGGCCGGTCCCACCGTGCAGGAACAGATCGACCAAATGAAGCAGCAATTTCAGGGCGAGATCGACGGCCTGAAGAGCAACCTCGCCGCCAAGGACGCGCAACTGCAGCAGGCGCAGCAAGCCGCCGCCGACGCGCAGGCCGCCGCACAGAAGGCGCAGGCCGCGGCCGACGCGCAGCAGCAGGCGTTCACTGAAAACTCAGCGGCCGTATCCACCCTGCAAAGCACCGTCAGCGACCTGAAGACCAACCAGCTTTCTCTTACCACCACGGTCTCCGATGAGACCACCAGCATCAAGAAGGCGATCAACAGCCCAACTACGTTGCACTACAAAGGCATCACCCTAACGCCTGGGGGTTACGCCGCGGCTGAAACCGTGTGGCGCGCTCACGCCACCGGCGGCGATATTCCTACCGCGTTCACCTCGCTTCCCTACGAGCACGGCGACAACTACACGCTCAGCGAATTCTTCGGCAGCGCCCGCCAGTCGCGTATGGCGTTGATGGCCGAGGGAAAAGTACCCTGGGGAACAGTGAGAGGCTACTTCGAGGGTGATTGGCTGGGCACCGGCATTACGTCAAACAACAACCAATCCAACAGCTACGTCTTCCGCCAGCGCGTGCTTTGGGCGCAGGCCGAGACCAACGACCATTGGGCCTTCACCGGCGGTCAGCTTTGGTCGCTGGCTACCGAGGACAAGAAGGGCATCTCCAATCTCTCCGGCGACATCATGACACCGCAGACCATAGACCCGAACTATAACGTGGGCTTCGTCTGGACGCGCCAGTACGGCTTCCGCGTCACCAAGACCTGGAATCATGCGGCGTTCGGCGTCGCGGCCGAGAATCCGCAGCTCATTTATACCGCCTCGCTGGCTGGCAATACGCCTTACGCAGTGCTCGGCAGCCAGGGCACCAACGGCGGCAACTACAACGCCGCCATCAGCGCCTGCTCGCCCGCGACCTCGATTGTGAACTACACCAATCAGGCGGAAACCGATTCGGCCGGAAACACCGTCAACGTCGCGGTTCCGGTCTACAAGACCGTCAACTCCTGCGCCAATATCACCAACGTCTCCTTCAACTATGCGCCCGATGTGATCGTCAAGCTGGCGCTCGATCCCGGCTGGGGCCACTATGAGATCGTCGGCATCGGCGGCTTCGCCCACGAAACCGTGTATCCCGGCGAAACCACGAATGGCAACCTGTATGGAGGGCTCACCGACATCGCGACCGGCGCGGCCGTCACTCCGGCTCTCACCACCACCGGGGCTTACGGGAACAGCATTAAGCTGGGCGGCTTTGCGGCCAGCTTCCGTGTTCCGTTCGGGAAGATGGTCAGCTTCGGGGCCAAGGGTCTTTACGGACCCGGCGTGGGCCGCTACGGCGACTCTACGCTGGCCGACGTGACTGCCGACGCCTCAGGCAACCTTGCCCCGATCCACAATGGATCCGGTCTGGGCACCCTGGAAATCAACCCGACTCCGCGTTTGCTGGTCTATTTCAACGGCGGCATCGATTACGCCGCCCGCACCGACTTTGCCGCCGCATCGGCGACGACGCTGAGCGCGCCAAGCGCTGACTTCTGCGCTACGATCAGCGGCGTCATCACCTGCTCAGCCACTACCACTGCCGCGTTGGCTGCCGACGGCGCAAAGTGGGGCGCTCACTGGAGCGCGCCTTCCGCGGCCGCGGTCGGTTACGGCTCGCGTCTCCTCAGCAACTCGGCCTGCAACACCAACGCGGCGCCCGGCTACAACGGCAGCTCCACGGGCTACTACCCCGGCGGCTCCTGCGGCGCGCAAAACCGCGACATACAGGAGTACACGGCCGGCTACTGGTACGACTTCTACAAGGGCGACCATGGCCGCTTCCGCCAGAGCTTCCAGTACAGCTATGCAGTGCGCCAAGGCTGGTCTGGCGCATCCGGAATCGGAGCCAAGGGCATCGACAACATGTTCTGGACCTCGTTCCGCTATTACCTGCCGTAAGCCAACCATCTCGGCCCAAAACAAAAGGGGCAGTCCGCAATGGACTGCCCCTTCTCATTTGAACGCGGGTCGCGCTTATTCCGCCGCTTCCACCGGCTTGGTCTGCGCAACCGTCCAATCCGCCGCGCCCACCTTGAACCGCGCAAAGCGGCGCACCGTGATGTTCTCGCCCAGCTTGGCCACCTTCTGCGCGATCAACTCCTTCACGCTGATGGCCTGGTCCTTGATGAAGGGCTGCTCCAGCAGGCAAACCTCCTCGTAGAACTTGGCCATCTTGCCCTCCACGATCTTCTCGATGACGGCGGCGGGCTTGCCCGTGGCGGCGGCCTGCGCGCGGCAGATCTCCTTCTCGCGCTCCAGGTCTTCGGCGGTCACGTCATCGGGCTTCACGTAGCGCGGATCGCTGGCGGCGATGTGCATGGCCACGTCCTTCAGCAGCTCCTGAAAATCCTCGGTGCGGGCCACGAAATCGCTCTCGCAGTTCAGCTCCACCAGCACGGCGATCTTGGCGCCGGCGTGGACGTAGCTGCCCACCGCGCCTTCGTTGGTCGCGCGGGAGGCCTTCTTCTGCGCCGAGGCCATGCCTCTCTTGCGCAGCACCACGAAGGCTTCCTCTATGTTTCCCTTGGTCTCCTGCAGGGCCTTCAGGCAATCGCCCATGGGCGCGCCCGACTTCTCGCGGAGTTCTTTCACCAGCCTGGCATCAATCTTCTCGGTCACAGTCGTCATCTCTCATCCATAACAGTTAAGAATTCACAATTCTGTTGCGCGCCGGTGAATTTCCGGCACAAGAAAAGCGTGGCGGCGGGATGGAGCGGCCACGCTGTTCCTGAACCTGCGCATGGTTCCGCGCGGCGCGGATTACTGAGCGCCTTCCGCGACTTCGTCCTCTTCCATCAGGGCCGCAACCGCCGCGGGCGCCTTGCGAATGCCGCCGCCCAGCGCCGCTTCCATATCGACGTCTTCGCCCGCCGCGGACTCGGCGGAGATCTCGACGCCTTCCTCCGCGGCAACGGTCTCGGCAGCCTCTTCCTGGAAGGCCTTGTCGCCCAGCAGGTTCACGCCCTCGGCGGCGGCGTCGGCAATCTTCGAGGTGAAGAGGCGAATGGCGCGCAGCGCATCGTCGTTGCCCGGGATCACGTAGTCCACCACCGTGGGATCGCAGTTGGTGTCCACCACGGCAACCACGGGAATGCCCAATTTGCGCGCTTCCTTCACGGCGATGGTCTCGTTGTTCGAGTCCACGACGAAGAGCGCGTCGGGCAGGCGCTTCATGGTCTTGATGCCGGCCAGATTGGCCTGCAGGTGCTTGCGCTCGCGCTCCAGGCGAATCACTTCCTTCTTGGTCAGCAGGTCGTAGCGGCCGTCCGCGGCCATCTCATCCAGTTCCTGAAGGCGCTTCACCGACTTCTGCACCGTCACCCAGTTGGTGAGCAGGCCGCCCAGCCAGCGCTGGTTGATGTAGGGCATGCCCGCGCGCGTGGCTTCCTCGGCAATGGCATCCTGGGCCTGGCGCTTGGTGCCCACAAACAGGATCGTCTTGCCCTGCGAGCACAGCTCGGTCACGAATTTCGACGCTTCCTTGAACAGCTTGAGCGTCTTTTGCAGGTCGATGATGTAGATCCCGTTGCGCTCGCCGAAGATGTGTTCCTTCATCTTGGGATTCCAGCGCTTGGTCTGATGCCCGAAGTGAACACCCGCTTCGAGCAGTTCCTTCATGGTGATGGTGGCCAATGGTCCTCCTTCGTGGACTGCATTCCGGCTCGGCCGGAATTTATGCCCCTTGCGGGGAGATTTGTGAAACCAGCTTCTAGCCGCCAGCTTCTAGCCGCTAGCTTGTCCCTGCCGGAACCCGCCTCTTCGAGAGTCCCGATACTGCCTCAGCAAGCACGAAAAAGCTAGAAGCTAGTAGCTAGTAGCTCGCAAGCGCCTTAGCGCTTGCTGAACTGGAACCGCTTCCTGGCGCCCTTCTGACCGTACTTCTTGCGTTCCTTCTGGCGCGCGTCGCGAGTCATCAGTCCTTCGGCCTTGAGCAGCTTGCGCAGCTCCGGGTTGAACTCGATCAAAGCGCGGGCCACGCCCATCTTCACCGCGTCGGCCTGCGCGGAAACTCCGCCGCCGCTCACCGTGGTCACGACGTCGAAGCTCGCGGTCAGCTCGGCCACCGCCAGCGTGCGCCTGGCTGCCACGCGCTGCTGCTCGGTCACGAAGTGCTCCTCGAGCTTTTTGCCGTTCACCTTCCACTCGCCCGTGCCGGGGCGCAGAAAAACTCTCGCGATCGCCGACTTGCGCCGCCCCGTCCCGTAATACTGAACCAGATCCTCTGCCATTCCTCGTTAGCTCCTAGCTTCTAGCCTCTAGCTGCTAGCTTGTCCAAGCCCCGTCGGGCGTCCCTGTTCTTCTCCTCGCCTCTTCGCTCCAGCAAGAATAGCTAGGAGCTAGAAGCTAGCAGCTAGAAGCTGCTTTACAACGCCACCGGCTTCTGCGCCGTGTGGGGGTGCTTGTCGCCGCGATACACCTTCAACTTCGATCCCATGGCGCGGCCCATCTTGGTCTTAGGCAGCATGCCCTTGATGGCTTCCTCGAGGATCTTCTCCGGCTTGCGGTTCACCAGCCGTGTGAACGACTCCTCGCGCAGTCCGCCGGGAAAGCCCGTGTAGCGCCGGTACATCTTCGTCTGGTCCTTCAACCCCGTCAGGCGCACCTTCTCGGCGTTGATCACGATCACGTGATCGCCCATATCGATGTAGGGCACATACTGCGGATTCAGCTTGCCGCTCAGCACGCTGGCGGCCTTGGTCGCCAGGCGCCCCAGGGTCTGCCCGCTGGCGTCCATCACATACCATTTGCGGCTTATGTCCTTGCCGCTCGGAACAAAGGTTGACATCTCTCTCCTGCCCTCGATAAAACCTGCTCAGCACCCACAGGGACCAGCTACCGGCTATCGGCTGGGCGCCCCATCCTAAACGCGTACTATGCGTTTTGGGTGGGGGAACCAAACCCCCGCAAGCCGCCATCGCCCGCGCCAAATTCATCCCACGGACCACAAACCCGTCCGCGGGGGCCCCGATGCACGCGCACGGGCCTTCAAAATCTACCCACTGCCAAACAAATCTGTTCGGGTGAGAAGCTGCGGGAGTTCGTTCTCATCGGAACCCTGGCTGCGCCGGACCACGAACTCCCTGGTCCCGCACCCGGTGGCCTGGCCCGGCAGTGCCCGCCGAAACCCGGACTGGGCCGCCGCCAGATGAGTCCGGGTGAACACACTCAGACCCCAGGCGCAACACCGCGCAAGGATTCTAGAATACTGAAAAATCAGCCCCAAGTCAACGAAAGACCCCGCCCGGTAGTGGGTCAGTCTGAAATCTTGATCCGCTTTTTGTAGGGTCCGCGCTTCACTGCTTCTGGCTTGGGAAGTAGCGCAACCAATTCTTCAACGCTCCAAACGTGATCGGTCAATCCGGCTTCCATTGCCGGGGTGACGCGCAGGGTTTGGTGCACTCGGCAGAAGTTGTAGAACATAAAGTACAGCGCAACAGCGTGGCCGTGATTGTCTATCTTTTTGGAGAACGCATTGGTCAGCCTAGTAAACCGGCGCATCTGCATCCGCATGGTAAGGTTCTGGCGCTCCACATAGCTCGTGCTGACGTGATCTGGATCAGGAACGCCGCTGACAGTCTTCATCTCGCAACCGATGCACTTGGCGGGGCTGTAGCGTGTATGTGGATCGGTCGAGCCACCGTAAATCTTTTGAAGCGTAGCAAAGTTCGCATTGGCACCAAATGCCTGCTCTACCGCTTTCAGGTAGGGCTTGTGAGCGTCAGTCGTAATCTGAGGCTTACCAACGATCCGAAAGGAACAGTCCCGCATAAAATCTTTCGGCCCAGTCTGCCGTGCGGTCACCAATTAGGTATGAAACGCAGAGCTTCGTATCGGCGTCGATTGCCGTCCACGTCCACACGTCGCCCCATCCTGCTGCCTTTTGTTCGGGCGAGGCTTTCTTTTCCTTTGCCCCAACAAACGACCAAATTTCATCGCACTGGAGCCGTCGCACCTTGAGTCCACGGACATTCCGGTGATGGTATGCAGCAGACGCGCAGCCCATGTCCCGGAGCAGGTTGACCACGGTGTTCTTCGCTACGCCCGTCAGCCGGACGGTGCCACGAATGCTCATACCTTCACAGAGGCACTTCACAACTTGGACTCGCTGCGATGCACTGATGAGTTTCATAGTGACTATTATGCTTGATCGATCATGGTTTGTCAACATAAATGTAAGCCTCCGGTTGACATTACGGAATACTGAGTGTATCGTATGACTTGTGAGTCAACAAGGGCTTTTTGAACTAAAACCAGAGCACCCCGGAAAACTGCTACGCCGAATGCTGGAAGAGCGCGGCTGGACGCAAGAAGACCTTGCCGCGATCATTGGCAAATCGCGGCAGGCGGTCAGTGACATCGTACTTGGAAAGAACGGGATCGGCCTAGATATGGCTCTCGCACTTGGCGCAGCCTTTGGCAACAGTCCACAGGATTGGTTGCTCCACGATCAACTCTTTCGACTTTCCCTCGCGGATCGAAACGTTGAAGACGTGCGCCAAATGGCGCAACTCTATCAGGCCGCGCCGGTACGAGATATGGTCAAACGCGGCTGGATAAGAAACAACCTTGATGCTGCGGAACTAAAGGCTGAGCTTGAAGCATTCTACGAATCCGATGTGCTGGCTAGTGCTGTGCAGTTTCCGGTTGCGACTCGCCGTACCGTGAGTTTGGACGATTTGAACCCCGCAGAAGCCGCATGGTGCTTCCGGGCGCGGCATCTTGCGCGCAGCATGTTGGCAAACCAGTACAATCCAGACCGCATCGAAAAAGCTCAAACTGCGCTGAAAAGATTGGCCGTTCATCCCAGGGAAGCTCGCCATATCCCCACAGTCTTAGCTGAATACGGCATCCGTTTTCTCGTAATCGAGCCGCTGCCCAACGTCAAGATCGACGGTGCAGCGTTTTGGATCGATGCAGGCCCCGTTATTGCCCTTTCGCTTCGTTATGACCGCATCGATGGTTTTTGGTTCACCCTGATGCACGAATTCATGCACGTGAGATTCGGCGATCCGATTTCAATCGACGCAGGGCTGGTGGATGGAACCAAGGGTGTCGCTGTAATGCTCGTCGAGGACGAGGCTGAGCGTCGAGCTAACCGGGAAGCAGCGAATGCGCTGATCCCGGCCGGCGAGATGGATTCGTTCGTGAGAAGAGTTGGCCCCCTGTACCCCCGCACCCGCGTGATCCAGTTCGCAAATCGTCTAAGGACTCACCCTGGAATCATCGTCGGGCAGTTGCAGCACCGGCAGGAGCTTGGTTACATGGCCCTGCGCGATGTGCTTGTAAAAATTCGAGAATTTGTCACAGCGACGGCGCTGACAGACGGTTGGGGCAATTCCTTTGTTCTATCAACGCAGTACGGAGGATAGTGATGGCACAGTCGGTTCTATCGGTGAACACGGAACGGGCCAGCAGGAAGATGCTATTCCTGCTTGAAAAATATCGAGAGCGGTTTCCCGAGGCGGAGCTTCCAATTGACCCGCGCCGGGTCGCAATCTGGGCCTACGACGAAGGCCTGTGGGTGCCGAAAGAAACAGCACCGCAGGAGATTCTGCGGCGGAAACTATGCCGTGCTCTGCGGCACCAATACACGCTCGATCCGCAGGGGCGGGAAGTGCGCGCGAATTTTGCTGCTGTCGAAGAAGTTGAGACGCCGGATGGCCCGAAGCGTAGCGCGCGCTTTTATCCGATTTTCAAGGCCCCGCCTGATGTTGCGCGGCAGGCACTTGCCTTAGATCGGAAGCAGGCGCTTGCGACCGTGCAGCAGATGAAGCTGGACTTCGACTCGTATAACGACAATAACGAGTTCGGTGTACAACTACCTCCGCTGGACCTCGATTTCAATAAAGACATCGTTGAGATGAATTTGCCGACCGAATACGATCCCGATCCGTATGGCGACGAAGAAGAGGACGACTAAGCGCCCCAACGGGCGGCGGCGGCTTTCTTGGCGATTGCCTTGCGCCGTTCGGGCGAGAGCTTCTTCGCTCTCGCCTTCCCACCCTTCTTGCCGCCCAATTTGCCGAGCGCCACTGCTGCCGGGTTCTTCCCGGAGTTCGGGTCTTCCAGAGGCGTTCCGTCCATGTGTTCGCCGATGGCTCTCTCTACTACCCGGAAGGCATTAACGGCGAAATCTCGATCTTTGCTCGTGCTTGAGCGGGTAGGCATGATAGGATTCTCTCACAAATTCTGCACACTTGGGAGAGAATCCTATGCCAGCATCGAAGTACGAATTTAAGGCACAAACCGCTTGCGATCACGAAATCCAAGCCCCTGATGGCGGCGGAAAGATTGGCGAGTTACGCGTCAAGCCATCATCAATCCTTTGGAAATCGAAGGGGCAACAAGACTACAGGTCTATCTCCTTGGATGACTTCATCAAATGGATCGAAGCAGAAGGCAAACTCGTCTCCAAGTAAATTCAGACTGACCCACTACCCCCCGCCCGGGAATTGCCCCGATTCGAAGTCCTCACGCCTGCGCTCCAATTGCGGCAAACAAGGTGCTATGTCCCCGCTCCGGCGAAAAATTCGATATGGGGCGCTGCCGCCAATGTCACGGAAAGAAGACTAAAGACAACTACCGCTAGCAGGCGCGAAGGGCCGATGCCCGGGTTCACGATATCTCGAGTTCCTGCGCCGGACTCGTTTTTGTCCTGGGATGGAATCCTGGCGAGGCCTGCTGAAACACACAGGGCGATTTAGATAAAATGTCGGAATGAGCAAAACCAACGCTACGATTCCGCCAGTCGCCCCGCTGGACTTGAGCAAGCTGCGGGTTTACCCGCTGGAAAAAAGAACCAGCCTGACGCGGGCCGACGACATTCTCATCGATCCAGCCAGCGACGCGAAGCCGTTGAAACCGGACCTGGTCCCGGTTGTTGCGCGTTGCGTAAGCGACATCCGCCAGACCCGCGAGCGTGGCGCCAGCGTGATGTTGATTTACGGCGCTCACCTGCTGCGCAATGGAGCCGCCTTAATTCTCGATCGCATGATGGAGAAGGGATGGCTGACACACCTGGCCACGAACGGCGCGGGCACCATCCACGACTGGGAATACGCATGGTTTGGGGCCAGCACGGAAAGCGTGGAAATGAACGTGGCCAGCGGGACCTTTGGCACCTGGGACGAAACGGCCACGAACATTCATCTTGCCATCATGGCCGGAGCTTTGGATGGACTGGGTTACGGGGCGGCTCTCGGACGTTTCATCTGCGAGGACGGGGCGACGCTTCCGTCCATCGAGGAGTTGGAGACCGCAATTTGCGCCGAACCGGGGCATCCGCTTGCTTCGGCTCGTTCCGACCTGCTGCAGGCGATGCTGGCCGGCTACGTCTCGCCTGGCCGTACGGAGGTCGTCCATCGCTGGAAACACGCCTCGATCCTTGCCTCCGCGTGGCGGCGCGGAGTTCCGCTCACCGTGCATCCGGGGATTGGCTACGACATCATCACCAACCATCCCATTTTCAATGGAGCGGTGATCGGGCGGGCGGCTGGAAGCGATTTCAAGCTGTTTGGCGGATCGGTGGCTGGACTGGAAAACGGCGTTGTCATGTCCGTCGGTTCCGCGATCATGGGGCCGCAGGTCTTTGAGAAGAGCCTCAGTTGCGTGAATAATCTTCGCCTCCAGGCGGGCCGTGGCGTGATCGCAGGCCACTCCATTTATGTTGTCGATTTGCAGGATGGCGGGAATTGGGATTGGACCCAAGGCGAACCGCCCAAAACGAACGCCGCTTATTACCTGCGGTTCTGCAAAAGCTTTTCCCGCATGGGCGGCGCAATGCGTTATCTGCAATGCGACAACGTAACCTTCATCCACAATTTGTTTCAGCAACTCTGCCAATCCTGAAGGGCAGGCGGCCCACCCTCCACCGAACCGCAAAAGCGGGCGCCCCATCCTTTCCGCGGTTCGATTGCGGAAAGGGTGGGATCGCACAAACCCTACATCCACGCCTTGTATGAGGGCACGGGGGGCGCCGTCTGGGCCGCGTGCCGAAAGCACCGCAAAATGAAGGTAGGCTTCAGCCCCTGAGGGTACCGTCTCCAAACCGACCTCTATGCACACGTGGGTAATGGCACTGCTTAAAATTCATAGGCCTTCCGTTCTATTAGCTAGAGGGTTAAACTTGGGATGTTTCTCAGGATATGCAGATGCAGAACAACCGCTCTGGTGAGCAGACAAATTCTGCTTCTCCTCCGTAACGACCTATGGACGTATCAGCACTGGAAGCGGCATCAAGGGCGCTGGAAAAATCGCTCGACTTCTGGGGAGCCATGCTGCTCGTGGCCACCTGTCTCGTCGTCATCGGCTTAGTATTCGAGTACTGGCACGAAATAAGGGGCTTTATCGGGGAAGTCACGAGGCCCGCGGCAGCCTTCCCAAGGACAAGGTTTGCGGAGATAACGGGCGCGTTTCTGGTCACGCTGGGTGTTGCAGGAGAATTGCTATTTACATACCAAGCATCTCGGGTCGAGACCAAGCTCCGAGAGAACAACTACCAGATCGAAGCGGTGCTAACCAAAGAAGCGGGCGATGCAAGGGCCTCCGCGAATGATGCTGCTTCCGCAGCTTCTCGTGCGAAGGACGATTCAGCCGAAGCAACGACTGCCGCCTCAAACGCCCTACATATAGCTAGCGGCGCGAGGCGGGAAGCAGACTCGTTTGAGAAAGACATCGTGTCTGCCAAGACGCAAGCCACCGACGCGGAGTCACATCTTGCAGACGCTCTAAAGCGAGCAGCAGATGCGGATAGGGAAGTGGTCAGACTCAACGGCATGCTCGCCGACCGCCAACTGACTGATACCCAACTCGAACTCATCGCGGGGAGACTTAGCGAGCATTCCGGACAGGCATATACGGTTACTGCATACTGGGAGTCCAAGGAATCGCTTGGAATAGCCAATCGCATCCATACAGCACTCCAACTTGCAAAGTGGTCATACTCTCCAGAAGGGTCGAAAAGCCAGATGCTTGGAGGGGTAATTGGAGTCTTCGTGTGGACCCATCCAGATGCGGATAAAGCGACAAAAGAGGCAGCAGATTCCCTGGTAGATGCCTTGAATGCCGAAGGCATTGAAACCAGCAGAGAACAACAGAATCCGAAGAATCCGAAGACCGATATGATAAACATCAACGTCGGAGCAAAACGCTGACTTGCTTTCGGGTCGGCTCGCGGATTCCAAACGGCACGATTGTTCCCGCTCGTAGACCATATAGATCGACGGGAAAACCTACTGGTCCGTCAACCCGCGGCTGCGGGGAACTCCCGGCCTAACTTCTGCTCGGTCGAAGAATGGTGCGCCCGGAGAGATTCGAACTCCCGACCTAATGCTCCGGAGGCATTCGCTCTATCCAGCTGAGCTACGGGCGCGCTTCATCAGAATACCGCATTTCCTGGATTCGCCCACTGCTGAGCCGTGGCGCAGTTTTCACCTCCGCCCCCGATAGTCCAAACACACAAAAGCCTCTCGCTTCCGAGAGGCTTCGTGTCAAATCGGAGGGGGGTGACGCCTTGCAGGTTGATGGTGTTCGGTTCCGCGCTTGCCGGCGGCGCCTTGCCGGATTTACGACAGCGAGTTGCTGATGTTGCTGAACACCGTGTTTACGGCCGTAGCCACAGAGCCGACGCCAGAGATGCAAACGAGAGCAATCAGGCTAACCAGTAGGGCATACTCGACCAGATCCTGACCTTCCTCTCCGTTCTTCAGGCCCTGGATTTTCGCGTAAAGCTGCAGAAACAGGCTGTTCATTTCGGTTCTCCTTGGTAGTCGAGGTTTACTGTTCGGCGAATGAAGCGGGATGCCGATTCAGTGACGGTCAGAAACCGCGTCCGCCCCGGCGTCTTCGCCAAGGGTACGCATGTAACATTCAAACTCGTTACCATTGCCGGCTCAATGACTCTTTAGCTCCATGCTCTAACACTTCCGCGCCATGACCCGCTGCCGCGCCTGTGCGCTTCCGCTGTCAATCCCTCCAGCCTCGCTGCTCCTTCCTTCCCGGCCCTGAACCTCGCCCCCCGCCGCCTCGTTTCTCAATTATATTGAAGCACATACGAACTCAACCCCTCATTGCCGGAGGGCCCAAAATTTCCTCGCGAACATTGCAGGGAATTACCGCCGTTTCGCGCACAATGGTTCCAAGATGGACGCGCGGACCAGAACCGCTCACACGCCGGCTATTGGCTACTGGCTATTGGCTATTGGCTACTGGCTACTGGCTATTGGCTGTTCCCTTGCCCCCGCAAAGCTATGCGCCCCTGGAAATTGGTATGAAGGTATGCATACGGTATGGCTAAGGTATAGGTCGCCCCGTAAACCCTTTGCTATCAGATATGGAGGTATGGCATACCGGGAGAGGGGGGATAGGTACTAAAGGGGAAGATTATGCACTTGACACAGAGCAGGAATTCTGCCATGATGGTTGTGTCGAGGGCAGAACATGAACCTGATAGACGTAACCCAACAGTTCCGAACCGATGATGATTGCCTAGCCTACCTTGAGTCGATGCGCTGGCCGGACGGCATTCGCTGCCCTGTCTGCGGCTGCAATCACATCAGCAAGATCATCCGCAAATCGGGAACTGTGACGCACGGCAAGACAGAGGGCGAGGCCCGGAAGAATCGACGCACACGCATCTATCAGTGCCTCGAAGAAACGTGCAAACAGCAATTCTCGGCTACCGCTGGCACGATCTTTAACGACTCCCATCTCCCTCTGACAAAGTGGTTCATGGCGCTGGCACTGATCGTAGATGCCAAGAAAAGCATCTCCGCGAATCAACTCAAAGAGCATCTCGGCATTGGCTCCTATCGCACGGCATGGTACATGGCCCATCGCATCCGCAAGGCGATGGAGAACAAAGGCTCCGCCGAATTGAGCGGCATCGTTGAGATGGACGAGACGTACCTGGGCGGCAAGATTCACAATCGGCAGTGGCGGCGTCCAGAATTCAACACAAAACAGGTGATCGTCGGAATCAAGCAGCGGGGCGGCTCTGTGCGCTTCTTCCATGCGTCCGATGCCAAGATAGAGACACTGGCGAAATATCTCAAAGAACACGTCAGCGCCGATGTGGAGTACATCATGACGGATGAGCTTCCGGCCTATCCAAAGGCGCTCAGGCTCTCAGGTCATGATCTCGAAAAGCACAGGACGGTGAACCACAGCGCCGAGATTTACGTGGACGGCAACACTACGACCAATGGCATCGAGTCCGCGTTCTCACTTTTCAAGCGTGGCGTGATAGGCAGCTTTCACAAGATTTCGATAAAGCATCTGCACCGCTACCTGTCGGAGTTCGAGACGCGATTCAACGCGCGGAAAGCGGACGATAGGTTCAATCCCACACTCAGGGCGATGCTCGGTATCGAGCCTATGCCTTACGCGGAGTTGATTTCGGAGAAATAGCTGGCACTATCTTCCCCGCCTTTCCCTGAGTCTCTATCGACTTCGCAGGCTGCGGCGGGGTCTGCATCAGCTTCCCGAGCAGTGCGTCGAATTTGTCCTTATCAACCTTCATTTCCTTCACTATACGCCTAATAGTGGATTTTATTCAGCCGATGATTCTACTGCCATTCGTTACCTAGGTAGTGACCCAGCGGAAAGATTGTCGGACAATAGCGCTCATGGGGGATTGAATCCGACTTCTGTGTGATGCATCATATTAGCAGTAGTTCCGCTCATGGGCGTAAGCCTATGAGCCCTGCTCTGGACCCAGAGTAATGGGCATAGAAGAGGCCACTTCGGTGGCCTTTTCTATTTTCAGCGCGTTCCCGGCTCCCGCTTATATTTCGCGGGCAATTCAGCGCAATACGCAAGCCAACCCTTTCTCGTGTAGAAGGATGAAGTCACAATCGTCAAACCGATCCTTTGGTCGGGAAGAGTAAAGGCGACCCAAACTTCGTTCCGTCGCATCTCCCTGACATAGATGTGTTCGCCTCTTATATTTCCCGGCGCACGCTCCCCGTGGCGAAGATTCTTGTGGATACTATGGGGGCGTCGAAGCAACTGAATCACGCCTTGTAAGGCATGAACACGTCGCGGATCGAAGCGATATTCATCGTCTTGGAAGGTTCCCGCTTCTAGAGAAGCACTCACCATTCCCCATTTTGCGTTGATCCATTCAGTAGATCCTCCAACCCTAGTCTGGAGTTTCACTAAATGCGGAAAATTCTCTGGCAGGAAGGAAATCGTTTCCGGGAGAGGCGTCACGACTTGCAGTGGACACATCTTGCGTTTATAGGTGTCATACGCGACCTGAATCGCGCAGGGCTCCGGCGGAGACTGTACTCCAAGGGCCGCTGCCAGTTGCGATTTAAGGTCATTCGTCATTGTTTAATCTTTCGCTGCTGCGGAAAGCGGGAGATTTGAACTCCATTGCCTTAAGGCAATCCCGAGGTATAAATCCCGGTCCAAGCACCTGCTTGACGCCTTCCGGTCAAAACTCAATCTCTGGGTATTCCAGTAGTAATACATTTTGCAGCGTTTGGACCCACCGCTCCCGATCTTCTTTGGGCCAAACAGTGCCAGGTTTAGGCAGTCGCTTGAACAGTCCAGAAAGCAAGAGGCTTTCATTGGCGACGGAGTTGTCAAATCGCGCGACGTGAGCAACAACCCCGGGCCGCACGGCTTCCAGCTTTTTCTCTTCACGCCTTTGGCTAGGCTTCTTTCTAGGCACCGCAGCCCGCGGCTTTTTCTCGGTAATAAACGGTGACAGTATGAGCATGGCATCCTGCGCGGCGTCCTTAAAGAAGCCGATGCAGCGGCCCAGTGTCTCTCCTGTTGCGGACGTGTTCGATTCAAATGCCTCTCGGAGCATTTGCGCGGTAGCTCGGGTTAGATCGAAGTGGTCCCCGAAAAGGAATGGATAGGAATTTCTTAAGGCTTCCAGAAGAGCGGCGCGGTGTTCTCCTTCGTCTCCACTCACGTAGCGATGTAATAGAGGTTGCGGGGCTCCTTTTTCGGAAATCATCCCCAAATATCGCAATGCCGTAGTGACCTGACTCTGCGCCGCGCCAGACATTGAACCCATTAACCCACGATCAATGCGACTCGGAACCCCTTGCCTAAAGCGGTATAGGAAATTGGAGAGCGTTTTGTACGCGACATACGGCGGGGCTGCTTTCTTTTTCTCACTGCTTTCCATGTGCACCTCACTGCCATTATACGACAGAAGTCTGATGCGTTATGATACCTCTACGAGCGAATATATGCAAATACGCCATCCGACAAAGATTAGGAATTTAAGCACAACCCGTGCCATATTTTCCCATGGGGGAAAACCATGCGCGGTGATGTTGTTGTTTGCAAAGATGTTATTGGTAATTTTTTAGAGCTGTTGGTTTGGGAAGATTTGGGACGGATTGTATTTGTACACACCCAGGACCAATTTCCCGCACATACGGCTAGAAATCCACATCTAGAGCCTGTCGGCTTTCCTGTCCATGACGTATTCAAGCGGGAGGAGGGTTCGGGAAAGCTCGTCCCCTATGCCCTGTCACGGTAATACAATCCCTGGCTACTTCTTTTGGTCCTTCGTGGAAGCGGTCGGTTTTCCTTGTAGTTTTGTCGCCTCAGGTGTCGAGTCATCCTTAATGACTCCTGGCAGATGTTTTGAAGCACAGGAGGGGTTGATCCCTAAGAAGCGAACTAGCTTGCGGATGTGACCGTTTTCAACAGGATCGTGCTTTGGGAACGTGCGGTAGACTTTGCCGCCAAATTGAATCACCCGGCTATGATTCGCAAGGCGAATCGTGTAGCCGGGTGCACATTCATCTAACATCTTGATAACAGCTGAAAGATGCGTGGAGGCGGACATTACGCAGCTTTGGCCAACGAGTCTTGGATGTTGTTGGCTGGCTTCAATTTCGACTTATCCAACTTCTCAAGACGGGTTACTTGAATACGTAGTTCGTAGTCACAGGGCCGCCACCGCGGCATGCTCTTGAAGGGCTCTCCCACAGATTGCTCATTCTTGCGGAGGATTTCTAGGGCTTCGGCCCAACGAGCGCTTTCCTGCTTATCCTCTGTGTAGAAATCCCTCACCGCCGCGTTGAATTGTACGAAACCCTTGCACTCTTCGGCGATGTCGAATAGCGCTTCCTTATACCTGTTTCGGAAATCGATGAACGCCTCATTTGGTGTGGCACCTGATCCCGCAACAGCACCAGGACACACTCCATACATCCACCATTTTCCGTCTTCCTGCTCCATGACAGCTTTGCCAGTCACGACTATGCCTGCGAGGAATCCGCAGCCTGTGACTACATCCTGTAATGTGAACAAGACTGGGTGGAGTATCAGTTCACTCATGTTTCTCCCCAACCTTCCGTTTATTGTGTTGTTTGCTTATCGGCATATGCCGCAGAGACTTTACATGCTGGGGGAAC
Source organism: uncultured Acidobacteriaceae bacterium (assembly GCA_963808805.1). Taxonomy (GTDB): domain Bacteria; phylum Acidobacteriota; class Terriglobia; order Terriglobales; family Acidobacteriaceae; genus Telmatobacter. The sequence goes on from CAWEGN010000003.1 coordinate 150,631, forward strand.
GATAGCACGCAGAATTCCCCTCTGTCGCCGTTTTCTGCCTCTGTCAAGTATAAATTTACTTGAACAGCATCTATCGGCATGTGAGATGCAGCACGCATGGCTAAAAAGTTGCAAGGGCTCGGCCCATAACAGCCGTGATGCCCAGAACTGGAAGAGGTAGCCGCCCTATCACGGCATTCTAAGTGTCGCACAAGGATGAATATGTGTCAAGTGCATAATCTTCCTAAAGGGTAAACAGGCCAGCTCACCTGCCAGCAAGCTGACGGCTGAAAGCTGAGAGCTGAAAGCTGCCTTTTCTGACCACTGACCACTGTCCACTGTTCACTGTTCACTGTGCTGGCCATCCTTGCAATTCCCTGGCTGCGCTCTTTTAATTCCGTAGCAGTGAAAGCAGCGAACCGGCCATCGATGTCTGAAGCGACGGGCGCGTCCGCGCTCGGCCCGCGCTCGGCGCTCGCGCTCTGCGGATTCAGCGCGGTGGTGGGCCAGATCGTGCTCATGCGTGAGCTGATCCAGGTCTTTAACGGCAATGAGATCGCGCTGGGAATCCTGCTGGCGACGTGGCTGCTGTGGACGGCGGCGGGGAGCGGCCTGTGGAGTGTATTGACCGCCGCGGCCGGGCGGGGACTGCGCAGGCCGCGGCTCGCCGTTGCCGCGCTCGAGTGCCTGCTGGCCGCAAGCCTGCCGGCGGCCGTCTGGGCGCTGCGCGGCGCCAAGGCGTTTTTCCAAACCGTGCCGGGCGAACTGGTGGGTCCGGTTCCCATGCTGCTCACCTCTCTGGTGTGCCTGAGCGTGTTTTGCGCGGCGTCGGGAGCGCTGTTTGTGGCGGCGGCGCGCATGGCCGAGGCGGAGAGCGGGCTTTCGGCGCGCGCGGCCGCCGGCGCCGCCTATCTGCTGGAAGCGGCGGGCTCGGGGCTGGGCGGAATCCTGGCCAGCGTGCTGCTGGTGCGCTACCTCGACGCCTTTCAGATCGCGGCCATCGTGGGATTGCTGAATCTCTGCGTGGCGATCGCGCTCCTCCTGCGCCTTCGCCGCGCGCCGCTTGTGCTGCTGGCGTGTGCGGCGGCGCTGGCTGCGGTTCCGCTGCTGGCATGGGTTGCGCCGCGGTGGGATGCGGCGGCGCGGGCGCGGCTATGGCAAGGCTTCCACGTCGTCGCCGCGCGCGACTCCATCTACGGCGCCCTGACGGTGACCGAAACCGGCGAGGGCGAAGGAGGCACAATCCGCAGCCTCTACGAGAATGGCGCGATTCTGGCCAATGCGCCCGATCCGGCCGCAGCCGAGGAGGCGGTCGATTACGCGCTGCTGGAGCATGCGGCGCCCAGGCGGGTGCTGCTCATCGGCGGGGGCGTGAACGGCGGCGTGGCCGAGGCGCTCAAACATCCAACCGTCGCCAGCCTCGACTACGTGGAACTGGACCCGGCGCTGATCGGCATGGCGCGGCAATATTTCCCCGCGCAGACGGCGGATTTCGATTCCGATCCGCGTGTGCATCTGCACTTTCTCGATGGCCGGCGGTACCTGGCCGAAACCGGGGCAAAATTCGACGCCATCCTCGTGGATGTGCCGGACCCGCAGACGGCGCAGTTGAACCGCTTCTATACGGCGGAGTTCTTCCGGCTGGCGCGCGCGCACCTGGAGCCGGGAGGGTTGCTGGCTCTTCAACTGCGCTCGTCGGAGGAGACGATCAGTCCGGATCTGGCGGCATTTTTGCAGTCGATCCGGCGCACGCTCGGCGAGGTATTCCCGTACCAGGCGGCGATCCCGGGCGAGACGATTCACTTTTTCGGCGCCATGCAGTCCGGCGTGCTCACCAGTGATCCGCAGGTGCTGGTCGCGCGGCTGCGCGAGCGCAAGCTGAACACGCAGTATGTCCGCGAGTACTTCATACCCTATCGGATGATGCCCGACCGCATGGAACAGGTGGAAACCGATCTGGCGCCGTCGGCTGCAACGCCGGTGAACCGGGACTTCGCGCCCATCGCCTACGCCTTTGACGTAGTGCTGTGGAGCGCGCAGTTCCGGTCGGGGTACGCCGGCTGGTTTCGCGCGGCGGAGCACATCGCGTTCAACAAAGTTGCAGGCACGCTGGGGATTGCGCTGCTTGTGGGCGCGGGGCTGCTGGCGATTCTGCCGGGACGCGAGCGCCGCAAGCGCGCGGCTGCCGGCTCGTGCGTGGCGGCAACGGGATTCACGCTGATTGCGCTCGAGATTTTTCTGCTGCTCGGATTTCAGGCGGTGTTCGGGTACGTGTACACCGGGCTGGCGATCCTGACCGGGCTGTTGATGGCGGGCATTGCGCTGGGCAGTTGGCTGGCGATGCGGCGCGGCGGCGCAGTGAAAGGCTGGCGGATGGTGCGGGTGCAGCTTCTGCTCGCGATTGCGGGGCCGGCGCTGCTGCTTGTGGTCAGTTTGCTCGGGAGTTTTTCCTCGACGGCGGGCGAGTGGATTGCTGCGCAGGTGATTTTTCCCGCGCTGGCGGCGCTGGCGGGGGTGCTGGGCGGGTATCAATTCGTCGTCGCGGCGGGGATCTTTTTGCACGATCGTGGCGAACGCTCGGGGCTGGGCGTGCTCTATGCCATCGATCTGCTGGGCGGATGCGCCGGCGCGCTGGCGCTAAGCACGTTCCTGATCCCCGTGTTTGGCTTCTGGAAGACGGCGTGGCTGGGCGTAGCGATCAATGCGGCGGCGTTGCTGCCGGCGGCGCGGGCGGAACTGATCGGCCGGAAAGCCGCAAGGAGACTCGCGGATCTAGGAGGCGTTGTTCCCGATTTTCCCGACATTTCACGTCGAAAGATAAACAAGGATGATCCTAACCCCTGATCTCTGTTCCCTATTCCCTATTCCCTGTTCTTCTCGTTGAACACCACTGCCGTAAAGCTGAAGATGTCGGTGTTCTCGTCCTTCCAGCAGTTTGGGTCCATGCCGGCTTTACGGCAGGTCTGTTCGAGGAAGGTCAGCCGATCCCACTTCTGCTCTACGGGGACCTGCGGCAGCAGCAGGCCCTCGGAGCCGCCATTCTTCATCAGCAGGCCGTCGCGGCCCACCTCGATCTGTTCGATACCGGTGACGCGGCGCAGCGGCGAGAGCACGGAGACTTCGTAGGCGAGTTGTGGCAGCTCGGAGGCCCTGACGGGCGAGAAACGCGGGTCGCGCAGAGCGGCCAGCGTGGCCGTGTCGCGCACCGTCATGTAGAGCGGCTTGATGGGCGCGGTGTAGCCGATGCAGCCGCGCAGCGAGCCACTTTCAGTGAGAGTGACGAAGGCGCCATACTCGCGGTTGAGGGTTTCGCTCGCGCTGGGGAGCGGCGCGTAGGGCTCATTCTTCTCGATCATGTACTCGACCGACTTGCGGGCGACAGCGAGGAGTTCGGCTTTCTCTTGATCGGTGAGCGAGAACGGCGGGACAGCATCGGCCTTGTGCGTGGACTTGATGAACAGATCGGCGCTGTAGCCGACAACGCGCGAGCGGTCGCCGTTGACGTCGCCGGAGTTGGCGTAGCGGAGCACTTCGGCTTTGTTGGCGCCCATGCGCTCGGCGTAGATCATGGCGGCCACAATGGGCGCGCCGCCGCACGCCTCCCACACGCGCGTCTCGAAGTTGCGCGACATGCTGAGGTAGTCGTAGGCCTCGAGCGCGTTCAGGGTCTTGTGGTCGATGGTCTCGGCTTCGCCGTAGGTGTGGTAATGGGAGAGATCGGAGCTGGCGAGCACGAGCGTGTCGTGGTCGTCGCGGAGCATCTTGGCCAGGGCGACGCCCAGTGCGCGGCTGCTCTCGTAGCTCTGATCGCCCATCACGATGGGGACAAGCTCGAAATTGCCGAGGACCGTTTGCAGCCAGGGCAGCTCGACCTCAACCGAGTGCTCGGGAGCGTCCTGGGTTGCCTGGTGACCCTTATCGGAGAGCTGGATGGTGGAGCTCATCTTCGCCAGCCGGCGCGCGAACTCCTTGTCGACGGGAACCTGGCCGAGAGGCGTCGAGTAGGCGTCGCCGTCGTACACCGAGGTGAAGTCAAAGGCGACGTAGTGCGAGGGCGCGATGACGACGACGCGTGAGTACTTATGGCCTTTAAGCGCGGCGTAGGTCCACGCGGCCACGGGGCCGGAGTAGGGATAGCCGGCGTGAGGCGCGACCGCGGCGATAATCTCGCCATCGACGGGCGGAGGCGTGGCCTTGGCCAGCATATCGTCGATCATTTGCGAAAGAGCCTGGGGATCGGCGGGATAGAACGCGCCGGCGACGGCTTCCGGCCGAACCTTTTCTTGAACCGCTGCGCCCGCCGCTGCGCGAACGTGCAGGATGGGCGCGGTGACCAGGAGTGCGATGCATTGCGTCATCAACCAAGCCATGGTGGAACTCCTTGCAATCTTCATGGGGAAGAACCTCCTGAATACGCTCAAGCGTGCCAGATCCCGGGGATTTTATGCCGGCAGAACGGGCAGGTCGAGTCCTTGCGGATGAGCATCTGGCTGGCCGTGAAGCCGACGCGCTCCACCAACATCTTGCGGCACTGCGGGCAGTAGGTGTTTTGGGCGGGATGGCCGGGCACGTTGCCGATGTAGACGTAATGCAGGCCTTCGGCGTCCGCGATGGCCTTGGCCCGCTCCAGCGTGGGCACGGGCGTGATGGGCAGATTCTTGAGCAGATACTCGGGATGAAACTGCGTGAAGTGGAGGGGAACATCGGGGCCGAGATTGGCCTTGATCCATTGCGCGAGGCCGCGGAACTCTGTTTCATCGTCGTTGAGCGTGGGAATCACAAGGTAGACGATCTCCGTCCACTTGCCCATCTTGCGCAGGGTGACGAGCGTTTCGAGGACGGGCTTCAACTGGCCGGTGACGACCTTGGCGTAGTAGGACTCGGTGAAGGCCTTCAGGTCGATCTTGACCGCGTCCATTTTGCCGTAGGCCTCCACGAGCGAGTCGTGCTGCATGTAACCGTTCGAGACCACGATGCTGCGCACGCCGGCTGCGTGACCGGCATCGGCCGTGTCCATCAGATACTCGGCAAAGACCACCGGCTCGCTGTAAGTGTAGGCGATGGTGGGGCAGTTGTATTGTTGGGCGACGGCCGCTGCCTGATGCGGAGAAATGTAATCCGCGGGAATCTCCTCGGGGCGCGACTGCGAAATGTCCCAGTTCTGGCAGAACTTGCAGTTCACGTTGCAGCCGGCGGTGGCGATGGAGAAAGCGTTGGTGCCGGGCAGGTAGTGGAAGAGCGGCTTCTTCTCAACGGGATCGATGTGGGCGGCGCACACGCGGGAGTGGACCAGCGTGAAATACGTTCCGCCTCGATTTTCGCGCACGCCGCAGTAGCCGCGCTCCTTGTCGCCCACGATGCACTCGCGCGGACAGAGCTTGCAGCGGATCTTGCGGCCGGGCAGCTTCTCGTAGAAGCGCGCCTCAAAGGTGAATTGCGAATCGCTCTGCGTAGCGGCGCCTGAAAGAGCGGAGGTTGCCGCCATGGGGACGGCAGCGGCAGGCGCGGCCAGCTTGCCTGTGCCGAGCGCCGCTCCCGAGGCCAGGGCGCATTTGAGGAACGAGCGGCGGTCGAACGAACGGGGATCGGCGGGCGTGCCCGCCAGATTTTCTATAGCTACGGATTTGGCCTTCATGGTGCACCTCCCGGCGGCGAGCCTAACCCTCGACGACCGCGATGCGGCTGGGGTCGCAGTGGCCCAGGCGATGCTCGGAGTCGGCCGCGGTGGCAATGTAGTTTGGAGCGCGCTTCTCGGCTTCGAGGGTCTTCAGTCCCATCTCCGCGCGCTTGCGCTCGATCGTCTGCCAGCCGGTCGAGTCGAGAGCGACGGGATCTTGAGAGACAAGCAGGCTGTCTGCCTTCCAACTGTGTTCGGGCTTGAATCCGGGGCCGCCTTCGTACATGGCAGTGGTGGCGTCGCAGACCACGAGCTTCATGCGCGAGCGAATCTCGGGCAGCATGTTCAGGTCGGCGACGTAGGGATCGCAGCCGTTGGGGTGGTACTTGTTGGGGTTGTGAATGGCGCCGAACATGTTCTTGAGAGCGATGGTCACGCCGGCGCCGTCGTGGTCCTTGAGCACGGGAAGGTTGATGAGGACAGTAGTGGAGCGCGTAAGGATTTTGGACAGACGGCTGCCCACGCTGCCCCAGGCGGAGAGATCGTCCTCGTAACCCACGCGGTCGGTGCCGTAGCACTGCACGCGGTCGCCGCCGATGACCATGCGGAAGCCGGCGCGCTCCATTTCTTCGCTGCCGCGGTCCCAGACGACGATGTTGGAAGCCCTGACGCCGGCCTGCTGCAGGCGCTCGCAGATGGCGGAAACAAGATCGACGTTAGTGGAGATGCCGCGGCCGCCGAGCGTGTTTACCTTCAGGCTGACCGTGTCGTTAGGACCGGCGATGCGGCGCCACGCGGCAATGGCATTTTCGGGCGCGGCCTGGCCGCGGTTGAAGAGCGCCTGCATGGCGCGGTCGAGCAGGGCTTCAAGGCGGCGTGGATCGATGGCTGCTCCCGTGTCGCGAAGCTGCGGATCGTGGGCAACGACGACACGGGATTTGGCCGAGGGTGCGGGCTGCTCTGCCGGCGCGCGGAGAATGGGGCCGGCCCCGAGGGCCACAGCCCCCGTGAGGCACCGCGTGAGAAAATTCCGCCGCGTTGGGCCACGAAGGTCCGTCATAGGGAAGCTCCCGCGCGTGGACCTGCCGCGAGGATGGGCCCAGAGGGTTGATCGGCTTGGGCGGTTCGGGTGAAACTGCTCAAACTACGTTAGATAGCCCCCAGGCGGATTCTCGGCGACCAGGAACACACCGCCGTCCCCTATGGTGAGCGTTGCCCGTGAGCCGTTGCTGTGATGTGGAACACGGCCCGCTGCCCATTGCGGCTATGTGCGGGCCGCTTCAGGCAGAGGCGCGTGAATGCGTAAGCCGGAATAAGACGCTTCGGAGAATTCCTCAGATTGTCGAGGGCTTGGTGGACGCGGAAGGAATCGAACTTGAGCCGTTTTGCGGGCGTCCGAGCCCGCAGGCGAAATCCTGAGTCGCCGTGGCGACGAAGGATCCCAGACCTGAAGCCCAATTTGATTGTATGGTGGACGCGGAAGGAATCGAACCTTCAACCTGTCGGTTAAGAGCCGAATGCTCTGCCAGTTGAGCTACGCGTCCGGAGGGGTTCAAAAAAGCCGCGCGAGAGACCACCTTGCGCGACCTCGGCGGAGGAGAAAAATCCCTCCCGCACCTTGAAAAATATACCACAGAAGTGGGGTGCTTCCCAAGGCGCGGCCGGGCTGGATGAGCGGATGTACAGGCCCGCCGTTCAGCAGTCGTCGCGCGGGCTTCGCAGGGCCTATTTGCGGCCGTTGAACTCGTGCACCGCATCGAGCATGGCGACGATGTTTTCTACCGGCGTGGCGGCCTGCACGTTGTGGATCGAGTCGAAGACGAATCCGCCGCCAGGCGCGAAGATTTCGCAGCGGCGAAGCACTTGTTCCCGCACCTCGGCGGGCGTTCCGAAGGGCAGGACCTTCTGCGTATCCACGCCCCCGCCCCAGAAGACGATGCGATCGCCGAACTCCGCCTTGAGCTTTTCGGGTTCCATGCCCGTGGCCGAGCATTGCACAGGATTGAGGATGTCGAAGCCCGCCTCAATGAAGGTGGGGATGAACTTTGAGACCGCGCCGCAACTGTGCTTGAAGGTCTTCCACGGCGTGTGCGCGTGAATCCAGTCGTTCACCTGCTTGTAGTACGGGAAATAAAGATCGCTGCAACGTCTTCACCGAGCAGAATGCGGAGGTTTGCGTGCCGAAATCCGTGCCGCAGATGAAGGCCGCTTGCACCAGGTCGCCCACGGCGGCATAGACCTTCTCGAGATTCTCGAGCGCGATCTCGCACTGGCGCTCGAAGACCTTGTGGATGTAGTCCCGGCGGCTGCTTGTCGAAACGTACCACTCGGTCACGTCGCGAATGCCCCTGGGATGCTTGAGGAACGGCCCGGGAACCAGCGCGATGTCGCCAAAGGCCGTGCCGCCGAAGCTGGCGATCGCTCCGGCGCCCGTGGCCGCCGCATCCCGCGCCGCACGCGCCAGATGGTCCAGGTCCTGCTCGCCGATGGGCTGGAACTCCTCCAGATTGTCTTCCGGGTCGAGCTTCTCTTCGTCAACCGGCTCCTGGCGAACGATGGAGTCGAAGAAGTAGCCGTCCTGCGGCATGCGGCCGCTTGGCGGAGCCGCCATGTCGCCCTCGGGATAGATCAGCGTGTCACCGCTCGAGTCGATCGTGGTATTGAAGTCTCCCGGCACCAGCACTTCAAGGCCATTGAAGCTCCAGCTCTTCCAGCGCTCCGCGGGAAAACCGAACATGGTGTTGCGCGAGAAGACGCCAACCACGTCAACGCCCATGGCGGCGCGCAGGTCCTCCTCGATGAGTGCGAGCATCTGGTAGGGTTCGTGCACGCGCACGGGGCGTTTTTCGAGGCCGTAGTAGTCGCGCAGCGCGGCAACGCAACTGGCGTGCACGCCGGTCACGCCCGTGCCGCCAAAGTCGATGGGAATGCGATCGGGCTGCTCGTGGCGGAGAGCCTTCAAAAGCTGTTCGCGGCTGGCCGTTGAGGCTTGCACTGCTCTGGATTCGCTCATTGCCCTCAAGCTCCTTCCGCCGCCGCATCCGTGGGCCGTGGCGCGGGAAGACTCGGCGCCCTTCCCGGCCAGACGGTGCGAAGAACTTTCAAAATGAACTTAACATTCAATATTAACCGCAAAGCGCTTCGCGTGAAACGGGCTTCGCCTGGCGTCCCCTTGATCCGCCTATTGCAGATCAGGCAGGCGCAGGCCCGCTTATCGCGCCACGCGAATGTGCAGCTCCTTTAACTGGTGCTCGGTGACGGCGGTCGGCGCTTCGGCCATCAGGTCGATAGCCTTCGCCGTTTTTGGGAAGGCGATCACCTCGCGAAGATTGGAGGCGCCGGCCAGCAGCATCACGATGCGGTCGAGGCCCAGCGCAATGCCGCCGTGCGGCGGAGTGCCGTATTCGAGCGCGTCGAGGAAGAAGCCGAATCTTGCTTTTGCTTCCTCCTCGCTAATCCCAAGCGAGGAAAAAATCTGCTGCTGCACGTCCTTGCGATGAATGCGAATCGATCCGGAGCCGAGCTCGAGGCCGTTCATCGCCAGGTCGTAGCAATTGGCGCGCACGCTGGCCGGATCGCTGACCAGATTGGCCATATCGGCCTCGATCGGCGCGGTGAAGGGATGGTGCGCCGGCACCCAGTGACCCGAGGCGAGATCGTACTCGAACATGGGGAAATCCGTGAGCCACATGGGATGGAAGGCCTTCGATCCGTCGATCAATTCACTCGCCGCGCTGCGCGCTGCCGCGCTCTGGACGACCTCATCGGTGATACGGAATGCTCCGTGGCAGCCGGCGTACTTTTTCGCCAACTCGGCGCGGAAGTTGCCCGCGGCGGCGTAAACATTGATCTCGCGCTCGGAGAGGCGGCCGGGGAACTTGGTGTCGCTGGCCTTGACGGGGTGGGCCGGATCGCCCGCGACGACGATCACGAAATCGTCTTCCGCCGCGCCCGCCAGTTCGCGCACCTTCGCGGCCGCGTCAGGGAAGCTTTTGGCCAGCCGCTTGAAATCGTCGATAAACTTCGCGCCCTTCTTCTGGTCGAAGAGGGGATGGTTTTCTTCGCGCTCCTTGCGGCTGAGCTCGCCCACGCGGGGAATCCGCAAGGCCACCACGGGCAGCGCGGGATCGATCTGCAACGTGGTCAAAGCCGCATCGGTAAACGCCGAGCGCACATCGGTCAGTCCCGGCAGGCGCAGGTCAGGCTTGTCGGTGCCGTACTGGCGCATGGATTCATCGTAGGAAATGCGCGGAAAGGGAATCGGCAGATCGACGCCGGCCGCGGCAAAGCCCGCCTTCATGAACTGCTCGACGACGCCGAAGACCGTCTCCTGTTGCGGGAAGCTCATCTCCAGATCGACCTGCGTGAACTCAAGCTGGCGGTCGGCGCGCAGGTCCTCGTCGCGGAAGCAGCGGGCGATCTGAAAATAGCGGTCGAAGCCGGAGATCATGAGGATCTGCTTGAAGATCTGCGGCGACTGGGGCAGCGCGTAGAACTCGCCTGGATGCACGCGGCTGGGAACCAGAAAATCGCGCGCGCCCTCGGGCGTGGATTTGGTGAGGATCGGCGTTTCGATCTCAAGAAAGCCCTGCCGGCTCAGGCTTTCGCGGATGGCCAGCGTAATATCGTGGCGCAGGCGGAAGTTGTGCTGCATCTCGGGACGGCGCAGATCGACGTAGCGGTATTTGAGGCGGACTTCCTCGTTCTGGATGGCCTCTTCGGAAGGCGAAAAGGGCGCCAGGCGCGTGTCGTTCAGGACGAGCAGATCCGTGGCTTCGATCTCGATTTCGCCGGTCTCCATTTTGGGATTGACGGTATCTTTCGAGCGCAGGCGCACCTTGCCCACGGCTGCGACCACGTACTCGGGGCGCACCTGCTCGCCCTTTGCGTGGCCTTCGGGCGTGAGCTCTTTATCCAAAACAATCTGACAGATGCCGGAGCGGTCTCTCAGGTCGAGGAAGATGAGGTTGCCGTGGTCGCGGCGGCGGTTCACCCAGCCCATCAGCACCACTTGCCGGCCGGCGTCGGCGGCGCGCAGCGTGCCGCACATGTGGGTCCGTTCCAGATTACCTAAAAAGTCGAGCAAAGGATTATGTTCCCCTTCTGTTCTCAATACTCTACGGTCGGCTTAAAAGGCCGCACCGTGATGTTAACGTCGAGTGACGGGAGGACCTCGATGGTTGGGGGCGCAGGTTCGTCCGTTTCCGAACCTGCGATGTTGTAGGTGAACCTCACCAGAAGCGACGTGTTGACGTCGGAGTTGAAATGCCAGGTTTTGAGGTAGATGAGGGTAGGGGTGTTCAGGAACTGAGAACCGCCTTTCCACATGTGCGAGTGATTGTCACTGGCCTCTGCTCGAACTACCTCTGTTCCTACGACGTTACCCCGCTCGATAGCGACGCGCACCTCCAGCCATCCGGTAATGTGGGCCGCTTCAGCAATCGGCGGATAATACGGCATTTCAGCAGATGTAAGGCGCGGAGGCAGCGTGGACTGGCCCTGCTGAGCAGCGCAAGGAAAGGGAAGAAGAAGCAAAGACAAGAACGCGATTCTGTATAGCATCGGGAAAATCCTCTTCTATTGGCTGAGGAATTGCGCCAGCTCCGCACGAGGAACCTTTGTTTGTGTGCCTGAGGCGAAGTCCTTCACTGTCAGGATACCGGATTGCAGCTCGTCTTCGCCGAGGATGACGATGCGGCGGGCAATCTTGTCGGCGGTCTCGAAGGACTTTTTCAGGCGGAAGCTGCCGTCGCCAAGCTCCACGCGGAGCCCGGCGCTGCGCAGTTCGCGGGCCAGGACCAGCGCGGCGGCATTGAGGCTTTCGCCGATCGGCGCAACGTACGCATCCGTCTTCACCGCCTGCGCTGCGCCAGTCTGTGTGGACTCCTGCGCCTGCAGCGTCAGCACCAGCCGGTCGAGGCCGATGGCGAATCCGATGCCGGGAGCTTTGGGACCGCCGATGGATTCCGAGAGGCCGTCGTAGCGTCCGCCGCCGAGCAACGCGTTCTGCGCGCCAAGGCCTCCATGCGTGAATTCAAAGGTGGTGCGCGTGTAGTAGTCGAGGCCGCGCACAAGGCGGTGATTCAGCTTGTAGGGAACGCCGGCTGCATCGAGGGCCGCGGTCACGGCGGCAAAGTGGGCGCGCGAGGCCTCGTCGAGCGAGTCGGCAATCACGGGCAGCGTGGCGATGATGGGCTGGTCCTCTGGCACTTTGCAGTCGAGCACGCGCAAGGGATTGGTGACGGCGCGGCGCTGGCAATCGGCGCACATTTTTGGGGCAAGCGGGATGAGCGCTTCGCGCAGAGCCTGGTTGTACCGTTCGCGGTCCGTGGCCGAGCCTACGGAGTTGAGTTCAAGAGTCCAACCGGCGATGCCCAGTTCGTCGAGGAGGGTGGCGAGCATTTCGAGGACTTCGGCGTCGCGCAGGGGCGATTCGCTGCCCGCAGAGGGAGGGCCGATGACCTCCGCGCCGATCTGCCAGAACTGGCGGTAGCGGCCCTTCTGCGGGCGCTCGCGGCGGAACTGCGGCCCGATGTAGTAAAGCTTCTGCAACTGCCCGCTCTCGCCCAGCCCGTGCTCGATATAGGCGCGGACCACGCCGGCGGTGTTCTCGGGGCGCAGCGTGAGAGACTGCGACTTTTCCGACTGCGCGCGGGCGCGATCCTCCCATGTGTACATCTCCTTCGAGACGATGTCGGTCTCTTCGCCCACGCTGCGGGCAAAGAGCGAGGTGTCTTCGAAGATGGGGGTGCGAATCTCGCCGAAGTTGTAGCGGGCGAACACTGCACGCGCCGCCGCCTCGATGCGATTCCAGAGCTCCGTCTCGACGGGGAGCAGATCGCGCGTCCCGCGCACGGCTTTCAGAGTGGCCATAACCCTTCTAGTCTAAATGCGGTCTCGGGCGGGCCGCTCCAAGTAGAGAGATTCAGAGCTACAGCGACACAGCGATTTTGCCAAGCTTTTCGGCTTCAATTGAGTTATAAATGTGTATGCGCGGCTGCCGCGCAGGAGTGCGTCAATGATGTTCCACGTGGTCCTGAAGAAAGACGAGGATGGCTGGATCGTAGCGGAGTGCCCCGCTCTGCCCGGTTGTTTTTCCCAGGGAAAAACGGAACAGGAAGCTTTGACCAACATCAAGGAAGCGATTACGGCTTGGCTCTGGGCGGAAGATCTAAAGGCCGCCGAAGCGCTTCCGGAGGACGAAGCCCCGCTTGTAGTTGCTGTGTAAGTATTCTTCTTTCTTCCCTCTTTTCCACATTCTGCGAACTTTTCCCACAAATACTGCACCTGAATCTATGCATACGATTAAATGTGTGAGGTTGTTTTGTGGGCAGGCTCGCGAACATTTCTGGCAAAGAAGCGGCGAAAGCCTTCCAGAAGGCCGGCTGGCAGGTGCGTGGTCAAGTCGGGAGCCATCAGGTGTTGACGAAGCCGGGCGTCCGAGCGAACCTCACCATACCCCAACACGCGGAACTTTCACCCGGCACCCTTCGAGGACTCATCCGGACCGCAGGGTTGACTGTGGATGAATTCCTCAACCTGCGCTAGAACGGGTCTCCTGCAGGTGTAGACCAGGGCACAATCGCTAAGTGGCTTTTTCATCAAGAAAACGCCATCTTGAATTCTGCCCGAAATGGCTCATAGTTGCACGAGAACCGCCGTAAGCTGTCTCGTACTCATCAATTGCTACGCCCTCTTCCTGATCGCCTCACGCAACGCGCCGTCGATCCGCGTCTGCCAGCCCGGACCAGTGGATCGGAAGTGGTCAACCACCTCGGGAGAGAGACGAAGCGAAACCAGTTTCTTGGTGGGAGCTTTTTGCGGGCCGCGCTTGCCGCGCCGCACCACCCTGCCATGACGAATCAGATCGGCCTGGGCGAAAAAGGCGCGCGTGGCTTCAGCGTCGTTCGGGTCGTAGGGGCCGTCCTCGGGTTCATAGGGGATGCGGTCCCCCTCTTTGTACGCCAGCACTCGATCCCAATCGGTTTTACTTTGTGTCTTCTTCATACTGTTTACGCTCCGTGCGGCTAGCGTGCCGGAATGAGATCACGCGGACCTCATCGTCTTGTTCGGTGTAAACCAACGTCAGGAGTCTGCCCCTGACCACAGCCAAAGCCACATCCATCAAACGGTACTCGTCGCCGCGGCTGGCGTCGTAGGTGCATTTATCGGGGTTCTCGTAGACAAGGTAAGCGTCCCTGAAGTCGAGCCCATGCTTCTTCAGGTTGGACTTCCGCTTAGCTTCGTCCCAAACGTACACAATCTAATTGTAGCTACAATTTATTAAGACCGCAATGGATCACCCCATCATCGCGGGGGCAATCCTTGGCGCGGCAGCGGCGATGGCCTCAGGCGCACCGCCTGGGGCTCTGGCGAAATTGCCGCTTTGCGCTCCGGTTCCGGGATGCAGAGGAATGAAAATGGGTGAGCGGCGGCGCGAGCACGTCCTAGATCAGGCCCTCCGGCTCGGTCACGCGCTCAGCCCGCGCGGCAAACGGAGACATGAGTGTTACAGGCGCAACCACGAAGGCTGCGATGAGCCGCGATATGGCGCGGAAGTCGTCGAGCAGCGAGCGGCCACAGCCGGTAAGGAAGACGCCACGCCGCATCACAAAAAGGTGAAAGAGAGCCGAGACCGCGGTAAAGAGGCTGACGGCCAGCATGGCTCGCGGGGGGACAGCGGCTCCCACGGCGCGATGAGAGAGCCAATCGAGGATCTGGGCGAGCGATGGGACGCCGAAGGCCGCGATCGCATTGCCGAGCAGGCGGGAACGAAGCCGGAGGGCTCGCTGCTGCATTCCGGCATACAGGCCGGCAGTGAGCGTGACATAGGCGATTTCAACCAGGACGATGGAGAGGCGCCCGTGAGGGGCGGAGCGCGCCAGCGCGGCGAGGTAAACGGCGGAGCGCGCGGATGCACTGAGCAGGGCGCACTTCCAGTTCCAGCAGGAGAACACTTGCGCGAGAAAGGGTGAACGGCTGGCGGGAGGCATGAATCCATGGTGACGGGCCTGTACGAACGGCGCGTCAAGGCAGGGTTACAGAAGGGTTGAGATCGCCCGCGTACCGTAATCAGGGAGATTCCCTTCCCGGCGGCGATTGGATTGTGATTCGGATCACGGTTGCGGGCTGGACTCCGCCGTTAGCCTCAAAGTAGCGGGCGCGACAGAGAGAGAGCCCGCGTTCGAGGAGCAGATTCCCATGGCTTATGTCGTAACCGATGCCTGCACGAAGGATTTTGTTTGCGTTGCGGAGTGCGCCACTGCCGCCATTGCGCCCGCCCAGGACGATCCCGCGGCCGGAACAGTTTCCCAGGTCTATATCAATCCCGATGAATGCATCGACTGCGGCAACTGCGCGTCAATCTGCGCGCAGAGCGCGATCTTCTCGCAGGATGAGCTGCCCGCGGATAAGGCGGAGTTTGTCGAGAAGAACCGGGCGTATTTCAATTAGACCGGTTTGTTTTCGCAGCCAACCGGGACTCCTCGCAGCTTGCAAATCGGAACGCTAGAGCGGGTCTCCTGCAACTATGAGCCATTTCGGACCGAATTCAAGGTGGCTTTTTCTTGATGAAAAAGCCACTTCGCGATTGTGCCTTGGTCACCACCTGCAGGAGACCCGCTAGTTTGAGTTCGGCGCGGGCGATTGGGTTTGTGCGCCCGGGGCGGGCGATCCCTGCACGGTCGGCGGAGCGTAAGGTGTCTGCAGTCCGGCGGGAGGGCTGGTTTCACCCGGAGGGGCCGCTGGAGGAGCGGCGGCTGGCGCAGGCTGCGGGACTGCCGAAAGAGGCTTCGCCGTGGGTGCTTCCGACGCGGCCAGTGAAATGGGCGTTACCGGAAGCGTCAGCGTCTGCACCGTGGCGGGATCGTCGCGCAGTTTGAGGTAGAGGACGCCGTTCGTGGGGTGGGGAACGACGAACTGTGTTCCTGTAAACTGCGCCGGCACGTCCGTAGGGTTGTCGAACGACGCCGTAGCGGCAAAGGATGCGGCCAGAAACAGATCGGTTCCGCTCAGGATGCAGGGTCTGGTTACGGAGCGCGGGCAGCGCAGGTCGTTGAACCCCGGGATGCGCACCAGCATACCCAGCGGCACCCAATCGCCGGCCGCGCCTTCAGCGGAGATTGGGCGCAAGCGCACCGGCCCGAAGGCCGATGAGCCGAAACGGGCGAGCGGATCCACGCTTGCCACCGCCGTGGATGCATCCTCCAGCATCAGGCCGCCATCGCTTAAAGTAAGCAGGGTGTGGAAGCTCGAGTCGGTCGCAGCCAGCTCCACTTTCTCGTCGCGAGGAAAGTTCAGCGGCACCTTCGACTGGAGAAAGAAGACCAGCCGGCCCTCGATGGGCAGGTCGTCCGGGCTGCCGAACTGCACAGGCAGTGGCGTGACTGCATCCTGCTGAACCCCCTTGCTGAGAAGCGTGATTTGCGGTCGCGGCGGATCGACCGTGACGGGCGCCTTGAGCGTACGGCCGTCCTTTAATTCCACGTGAGCCACGAATGGCTTGCCAGGTTTCAGGTCAAATGTGGACCCCGCCGCCGTCATCAGCAACTGGTCGAGATTCTCGACGTGGTTCAGGGCGGAAGGCGTGAAGGCGACTCCGCCAACTTGGGCCTTTGCCACCTCATCGAGCCGTGTGCCCTTGAGCAGAGCCGTCTTGTCTCCGGCACTCAGAGTCAATCCATCCAGCGACGCGGCAGCCTCATAAGCCACCATTGCCAGACGATCCGGCTTGGGGATTCCAAACTGGTAGACTTCGACGCTCACCGGTCCCGGCCCGGTATCTTTGAGCGGGATGGTTACCTTCAGCGTGCCGGGCTTGAGCGGCTTCCATGCCACAGGGATCGCGGGGTTTCCAACGATTTCCGCCTCCACTTTCTCAACGCAGCCGGAGTCCCGACCCTCAAGACGGACGGAGTCGTCGCGGCCAACGACCAAGGCCGATTGGTCGTCTGCATTCAGGCTCCACTTGTCGGACTGCGCGGAAACGAGCTCATACCGCGGGCCTTCCCAATCGTCAAAGCCCCATTTGCCGCGCACTACGGCGGTCAGCTTGCCGTCTGGCAGCGGGGGAATGGGAAGCGTGGGAACAAGCCCGCCCCGGCCCGAATCGGCAATAACCGGAACGTTAACCGCGTGGCCGTTTCCATCGCCGCCGGTTTCCACGTGCAACACGAGGTCGTGAGCCAAGTGCGTGGCGAAGACCAGCGGCGCTCCTCCGGCGGGCAGCACCAAATCCGGTTTGAGCGCGCAGAAGCTCTCCTCGGGATTGAGCGGATGGAGAGGTTCCGGCACGGCGGGGCCGACCGGCGGCATCGCCACCACGAAGACCGACTTGGGGTTGCGGAAGGAGGGCGGCATGTTGAGCCGCACATTGAGGGAATCGGTTTTAGGCAGGGCCAGCGCCGGAATGTACTGGAAATGCGCGGTGTGGAGCGAATCCAGGATTTTGACCGTATCGACGATGGCGCCGATGTAGGGGCTATAGGCCCCTCCGCCGGCCATGGTCGAATAGCTGAGCTGGTTCATCAGGTCCAGGGCGGACCCGCTCGCCAACTGATTCACGAGTGATCGCGCATTGGAGTCGTCGAGAACCATGCCTTCGGAGTTCTGCGAGAGGCAGGAGGCCTGCTCTTCGGCGGGTTTGTCGAAGCAGCTCTCGTTGATCTTGATCCCCAGGCTGCGGGCCGCCATCTCAGTACGCGCTTTCAGCGCCGCGGGGTCGAACTGGCTGCTGACCTTCACATCGGCGAGATAGGCTTCGAGCCGCATCCGCTCCCAACTGGCAGCTTGCAGATCCTGGGCAGCGCGCACAAACGAACCGGGCCGGCCGCGCACTGTGCTGCGCAAGGTATTGAAGTCGCCGCCCGTCTCCGGCGCAAGAAAGAGCAGCGCCTGCTGCGCCCCGGGAGGGACGTTTACAAAGACACCCTCGTCGCGCGCTTCCCGCGTCCAGGTTTCCACGCGCGTAAACCACTCCGGAGGCGGGGGATTCGTGGACCCGCGCAGGAAAGCGACCACCAGCATAAAGTGGGTGGCCTGGTTTTCGGGCAGGTCGGGATGGACCCACAGCCGGTCTCCAGGCAGCAGGTTAGACACCTCGGAGATAGGGAGGGTGACGTTTCCCCGCTTGACATGCACGTCGATTTTCGGTCCGGAGAGATCGAACGGCATGTCGGAGGCGTGCAGTTGACAAGATGCAAGGCAGAAAGACAATAACAACTGCATACAACGGCGCATGGTTTCTATTTTACGAAGTTAGGCGTCAAACGTGAGCGAAGCGCGGCCGTGGCGGGCGTTGGGGAAGCTATTCTCCCGATTGAGAGCCCCTGCGCCGGCGGGCGCCGGCGCGGTTGGCGGAAGGCAGGATTCTCTTCTCAAAACCGGCGGCAAATATTTGTTGTCAGGCCGGTTGCCGATGCATATGATGATTCATTAACTGTAGCTTTACTGGGGTTCCTTTTATCTGCCGGGTGGTTGGGTGTATGCGTATAGAACCAGACGGCATAACGCTGATATCGGATTTCTATTACTCAGAATAGAGGAATTGAATCTCTTCTTCCTCATTCCAAAGGGCTTCTGAGGAATTTCACAATGCGAAGGCTGCTACCTGACGTGGCACAGCTCCGAGCCGTATGACCAAACCGGCCGGTGAAGTTGCTGGCTCCGTGGACGTGGGCGGCAGTATGGGAGAAAGAAATGAGAACAATTAAAGCTGCGGTGAACACTGCAGAGAACGGCAACCTGACTATTCCCGCTGCCGAAGAGATTATTGAAGAAGCATTGAACGAGCTGGCATATTCGCAAGATCCCGGTATGGCGCGGGCTCTGCGATTTCTGGCGCCTCCGGGATATCAAGTCATCGTGGAGTTGTGCAGCGAAAACGGCCGCAGCAAGCGCCGCAACGCGTTGGCCGACACCTGGTCGCCGGAGGACGACGAGGTGCGCATCTACTTTGAGCGCACCGAAGGCGAGGAACCGGCGCCGCGTCTCAGCCGCGCGCCGCGCGTAGCCGCCAGTCACGCCATGGGAGAAGACGAAGAAGAAGCAGGAGTGCTGCCCGCCGATATGGACACGCGCGTGAAAGAGCTGTGCGCGGCGCTGGCTGAGGCCGAGCGAGGCGGCCATGCTTTTATTGCCCTCAAATGGTTCCGCGATTCCTTCCTGCCGCGCAAAGCTTTCCGTTGGAACCAGCATCCGGACACGCGCCAGGTGGTGCTGGCCGAGGCCATCCAGCGCGGTGTAGTGCTCACCAGCAAAATTGCAAACCCCAAGACCCCCGCATACCCCACGACCACCATTCGGCTCAACCGCGCCGAGGCCGGCATTCCAGAAGAGGCGCAGCGCTTTCATCCGGTTGAGGTGCAAGGCGAGCCGGTTGCGGCGGCCATTGAAGAGGAACGGGGGAACGAGTGAGCTTTTTCTTTCTTGAGGCTACGGCGTTCGCCAAGCTGTTTGTGCGCGAGCCCGGCACCGATGCGCTGATCCAGCTGATGGAGCCGGTGGAGGATAACCGTAAGCTGATTTCGGCTGTGACGCCGCTGGAGGTCTATGCGGCCATCCGGCGGCGCGAAAGGGCAGGCCAGATCGCGCCGGAGGCCGCGGCCGCCGCACTGGAGTTGCTGCGCATCGAGTCCGCGCGCATGGTGCAGCAGCCGCTGAACCCCGGAGTGCTGGAAGCGGCCCGGCAACTGCTGGACCGCACGGCGCTGCGCTGGCCCGACGCCCTGCAACTGGGATCGGCGCTGGTTGCCCGCGACATGTTTCCCGGCACAGAGATCGCCTTCGTCTCGGCCTCAACGTCGCTGCTCGAGGCCGCCCGAGCCGAGGGGCTCGATGCCATCGATCCCACGAAACTGCCCGCGCCCGAAGCCGCGCTCAAAACGGACTCGGAAACCTAGCGTTGTTCCAAGGCCTCTTCGGTTTTGGGCAATTCCGTCTCTTTGTTCTTTCCCTGCTCCAGCTTGCCGCCATGACGCCGATCCGACCGCAACAGCAAAAATGCAAAGACGAGGCCGGCCACGCCCAAGCACGCGAACATGATCTGGGTCGCGGTGTAGGTTCCGGTGACGTCGCGGAGCTTGCCATTCAGGAGCGGGAATAGCCCGAGGCCCAGGTTCTGGATGGCCGTCATCAGGCCGAAAGCCGTGCCCACGCGCTTCTCCTCCACCACCAGCGGAACCGATGGCCACATGGCCGCGGGAACCAGCACGAAGGCTGCGCCCAGCACGATCATGCTGGGGACCGGATTCCAGTGGGTGATGCCCATGATGAGGTGGGCGGGAATCAGCATCAACGAGCCCACCACCATCAGCGTGGCCCGCTTGCCGATACGGTCCACCAGGTCGCCCGCGAAGGGCGCGAAGACCATGGACGCGAAGATGATGATGCTGGTAATTCCCGGCGCCGTCGAGAACATGTGCTGGAAGTTGACAAAGATCTGGGCCAGGAAGCCGCCAGTGGACTCGCTGACCAGCGGGATGCCCCACTTGTCGTGGAACATGTCGGTCGCCAGCGCCGTGAAGGGGAAGATGGCGCTATAGAAGGTGACGCAGAGCAGGACAACGTACCAGTAGGAAGAGTTGAACTTCCGGATATCGGAAAAGACAATCTTGTCGCCGCCCTCGGGCTTCGGCAGCGCAAGTACCTTCTCGCCATGTAGGTCCATGGCGTTGTAAACCAAGTTGCAGAGCACGGAGAACAGGCAGAAGCCCGCCGCTGCCCAAAGCGCGGTGCGGTAGCTGCCGAAGTAGCGGGCGATAAGTTCTTCGGTGTTGAAGCTGAAGAGAGTCCCGATGCGGCTGATGGTAAGAGCGATGCCGAAGGCAAGGGCCATCTCCTTGCCCTTGAACCAGCGGCTGATGATAGCGCTCTGCACCACGATCAGCGATTCGGAGCCGGCGCCGAAGATTAACCGCCCGGCGAAGAGCTCCCACCGGGATTGGGCCATGGCTACGATGGTGGCGCCCACCAGGACGAGCGTGCAGAACAGGAAGCTCGCCCGGCGTGGGCCCAGCTTGTCGTAGAGCATGCCCCCGAAGAAGACGATGACGATCGCGGCCACGGAGTAGGCCGTGTAGAGATTGCCGATGGCGCTGCGGTTGAGATGCAGAGCCTCGATGAGCGTGGGCGCGAGAGCGCCGATGCTGTCGTATGCAAAATAGCTTCCCAAAACCAGCAGGCTGATGAACATCAGGATGGTGAAGCGGTAGGGACGCCTGGATGGATGGAAGAATCCCATGGATTCCGGAGCTGCAGCCTCGGAGGCGGATGGGCGGCGTGTGGGATCGGACATGAAGGAGAGACTCCTCAGAGCACGGCGGAGCCGCGAATCCATGCGGCGTGAGGTCCGCAGCCTTTTGAGGATAGCAGATGGCTTCCGCACTGAATGCGCGAGAACGAAGGAATAAGGCGTGTGATCGCAGTGATCTGTTGCTGCGCCCCGGCCGATACTACTCCCGCCGGAACTTGTTCGCCTGCTCAAACTGGTCGCGCAGCTCCGGCGTGCGCAGATTCTCGCGCAGGAGGGCGAGGCGCTGCTCCAGCGCCAAGAGCGCGCGCTCGACGGCTTCAGTGTTGGTATGCGCGATGTCACGCCACATGGAAAACGGGCTCGAGCCCAGCCGCGTCATTTCGCGCAGCGCGCGGCCGCCCACGTCTTTCAACTCGGGCGCGCCGCCCACTTCGTCTTGAAGCAGGGCGCTGAGCGCAGTGGCCGTAAACTGCGGCAGATGGCTGACCCACGCGACCAGGTCATCGTGGCGCACCGGATCAAGGTCAAGCGTCTTCGATCCCATGGCGGCGACCCACTCGCGCCAGCCCTTCACGAGCTCGGCCGATTGTGGGGATCGCTTCGCCGCGGGATCGTCGGTAAACAGCCACACAGCTCCGCGGAACAGATTCGCGTCGGCGAGGGCCGCGCCGCCACGCTCTTTGCCCGCCATGGGATGACCGGGAAGAAACGCCGCGCGCCCGGGTGTGTTGTAGAGCCGCGCGGCAGTCTCGCAGATGACGCGCTTGGTGCTGCCCACGTCGGTGACCAAATGTTCCGGGCCGAGCACCTGAGCCAGCTTCTCCATGAAATCGAGTGAGGCAAAAATGGGCACGGCGAGCACGGTAACCTGGCTTGCGCGCGCGGCCTCAATCGGGTCGGCGGCAAGCGCATCCATCGCGCCCATCCTGAGCGCAACCTGTCCCTGCTCCGCTCCGCGATTCCAGCCGGCGATGGCGCCTTTGAAGCCCGCGGCGCGCAGGGCGAGACCCACCGATGTTCCCAGCAGGCCCGTGCCCAGTATGGAGATGCGTTCGATCATGCGGAGTCTCGTTGCTCCGTTAGCTTACAACGTCCTGCCGACCGCCGCCGCCAATCCCCTCAGCTCGCCCACCAGCTTTTCAAACTGATCGAGGTAGAGCGTCTGCACCGCGTCGGAGACAGCTTTGTCGGCGTTGGGGTGGATTTCGATGAGCACCGCGTCGGCTCCGGCAGCCACCGCGGCTTTGGCCATGGCGGGAACCATGTCGCGGCGGCCGGTGCCGTGCGAAGGGTCGGCAACCACGGGCAGGTGCGAGAGCTTCTTGAGCACCGGGATGGCCGCGATGTCCATGGTGTTGCGCGTAGAAGTTTCATAGGTCCGGATTCCGCGCTCGCACAAGAGCACTTCGTAATTGCCGCCGGAGAGGATGTACTCGCTCGAAAGCAGCAGCTCCTCCACCGTGGCCGCGATGCCGCGCTTGAGAAGGATGGGCTTCGGCACCCGGCCCAGCTCGCGCAGCAGGTTGAAGTTCTGCATGTTGCGCGCGCCTACCTGGAAGCAGTCCACGTAAGGCAGCATGGGCTCGATCTGCGCAATCTCCATGACCTCGCTGACCACCGCCAGGCCGTGGGCGGCGGCAGCCTCGCGCATCAGTTCGAGGCCGGGAATGCCGAGCCCCTGAAAGGAATACGGCGAACTGCGGGGCTTGTAAGCGCCACCGCGCAGAAAGCCTCCGCCGGCGGCCTTGACGCAGGCGGCGATGGCGAAAATCTGTTCGCGGCTCTCAATCGCGCATGGCCCGGCGATGAGCGCCACCTGCTCTGCGCCAATGGTGGCGCCGTTGGGAAACGCGATGACCGTGCCTTCGGGGCGAAAGGCGCGGCCGGCCAGCTTGTAGGGCGAGCTGATGCGGTGCACGTGAAGCACGCCCGGCAGCATTTCGAATTTGGTGAGGTCGAGGCTGGCGGTGGGGCCAACACCGGCCAGTATGGTCTGGTACTCGCCCGTGGTGCGATGCACGTCCACGCCGGCTTCTTCCATGGCGCTGATCACGGCATCGATCTGTTCTTCGCTGGCTTTCTCCTGCATGGCGACAATCATTGTTTCTTCCCTGTCTCGGGCGCCGGTGCGCCCGTGGCGTGGCCCGGAAGCCCGTCCTCGGAAGGGGCGTCCTGGGCGTTTCTCAAGCTGGCCAGCTCGTTCCGCTGCAACGCCCGCATCACGTCGATGATGCGCTCGTAGATATGCGTCAGCTCGATGTCGGGCAACGGACCCTTATTGGCCGCGCGCACATTGGCGTAGATGAGCTTTTCTCGTTCCGGCTCATAGACCGGAAGCGAAGTAGCGGCCTTGATGTGGCCAATCGTCTGCGCGGCGCGCGCCCGCTCGCTGAGAAGTTCCACGAGCTGGCGATCCAGGACATCGATTCGGAGTCGTATCTCTTCGATGGTCATTGCATCCTCTGAAAAGCTGGCTGTTAGCTGCGAGCTTCTAGCCTCTAGCTTCTAGCCCGTTCTCGCCAATGCGGGCCCACACGGCTCAACCCGCCACCAAAAAGCTAGAGGCTAGAAGCTAGAAGCTAGAAGCTGAAAGCTGCTTCTCTCACCGGGCCAGCGCCGCCTGTGGCAGGCGCAAGCCCTTAATAAATCGAGCCACCGCGCCCGGGGCCGACTCAGCAGTCGAGTGCTCCACCAGCTCGACAATGGCACTCCCGATTACCGCGGCATCCGCGAACTCCGCCACCTGTGCAACGTGTTCCGCGTTGCTGATGCCGAACCCCACGGCCACCGGAAGCTTCGTCCATCGGCGAATTCGCCCGACCAGCGCCGCTGCGTCGGCGGCCACGCTCTGTTGCGTGCCGGTCACGCCCACGCGCGAAATGGCGTACACAAAACCTTTTGATACCTTCGCGATGGCTTCAAGCCGCGCGTCGGGACTGGTAGGCGCAGCCAGAAAGATCGGCGCAAGGCCCGAGCGCTCCATTTCGACCAGGTAGAGGGCAGCTTCCTCGACGATCAGGTCGGTGACCAGAACGCCGTCGGCACCGGCTGCGGCGGCATCGCCGGCAAAGCGCGCCAGGCCCCATTGGCCCGGCGTACGAACTGGAGCCGGACCACCTAACCACGCTGTATCCTCGGCAAAACGCGCCAGGCCATAGCGGAGGATCGGATTGAGATAGCTGAAAAGCACCAGTCCGGCGGAGGGCCGTGCGGCGCGAATCTCGCGCGCGAGAGCGAGAACATCTTTGAGCGCTGTTCCTCCGCGTCCTGGCCCGCGGGCGAGGGCGCGCTCCATGGCGCGCTGGATGATGGGGCCATCGGCAAGCGGGTCGCTGAAAGGCACGCCCAGTTCGATCACGTCGGCGCCGGCGTCAATGGCTGCAAGCGCAATTTCGCGCGTGGCGTCGAGACTCGGATCGCCCGCCGTCAAATAGACGACAAGCCCCGGTTTGCGATCGAAACGAATCGGCATGGAAACCAGCGGGTGCCCTGGCCTCGATTCTGAGACCCGGGAAATTCATGAACCTCGCACTACAACTTTAGCTCGCGGGTCAGAATGCCCATATCCTTATCGCCGCGTCCGGAGAGGTTCACCACCAGTATGTCACTTGGGGCCCACGTGGGAGCAAGGCGGATGGCCTCGGCCACGGCGTGCGCGCTCTCGAGCGCCGGCAGGATGCCCTCAGTGCGCGCCAGCTTGACGACCGCATCGAGCGCGGTTGTGTCGTCGCACGAGACGTATTCGGCGCGGCCGG
Organism: uncultured Acidobacteriaceae bacterium; assembly: GCA_963808805.1. Lineage (GTDB taxonomy): Bacteria > Acidobacteriota > Terriglobia > Terriglobales > Acidobacteriaceae > Telmatobacter. The sequence continues at coordinate 175,232 of CAWEGN010000003.1, forward strand.
AGTCGTGCAGCGCGGCGTGCTCGGGGCCGATGGAAGCGTAGTCGAGGCCGGCGGAAACGGAGTGCGTGAGCGCGATCTGGCCGTCCTCGTCCTGGAGAACGTACGAATACGTGCCTTGCAGAACGCCCGGCAAGCCGCCCTGGAAACGGGCCGCGTGTTCGCCAAGCGCCGTGCTGCGCCCGCCGGCTTCGACGCCGATGAGCCGCACCTGGCTGTCAGGAATAAATTCGTAGAACGCGCCGATGGCGTTCGACCCTCCGCCGACGCAGGCGACGATCACCGTGGGCAGCCGGCCTTCTTTTTCGAGGATCTGCTGCTTCAGTTCCTTGCCGATCACGCGCTGGAAATCGCGGACCATCGTGGGATAGGGATGCGCGCCCAGGGCGCTGCCAAGCAAGTAATAGGTGGTGCGGACGTTGGTGACCCAATCGCGCATGGCCTCGCTGATGGCGTCTTTCAGCGTCTTCGAGCCGGAGCTTACGCCGCGCACCTCCGCGCCCAGCAGCCTCATGCGCAGCACGTTCAGCTCCTGGCGCTCCATGTCCACGTCGCCCATGTAGACGACGCATTCCAGGCCCAGCAGCGCGCACACCGTCGCCGTGGCCACGCCGTGCTGGCCCGCGCCGGTCTCGGCGATCACGCGCTTCTTGCCCATGCGCTTGGCCAGCAGTCCCTGGCCGAGCGCGTTGTTGATCTTGTGCGCGCCGGTGTGCAGCAGGTCTTCGCGCTTCAAATAGATCTTCGCGCCGCCGAGTTGTTCGGTGAGCCGCTTGCAGAAGGTGAGCGGCGTGGGCCGTCCGGCGTAATCCTTGAGCAAATCGGCCAACTCGGTCTGGAACGCCGCGTCGGCCTTCGCCTCTTCGTACGCGTGCTCCAGCTCGTCGAGCGCGGCTACCAGCGTCTCCGGCACGTAGCGCCCGCCGTAGACGCCGAAGCGCCCAGGCCGCGGCTCGGAGGGGTTTGCCGGATGAATGATGGACGCCATCAACGACTCCTGCTCCGTTGCCCAAGAAAAATAGGGGAACTTTTTAGTGTACTAGGAACGGGGAGCACCGGTGCAGTGCGGATGCCACGCAATCGCCAAAGGAGGAGCAGTCCTCGTGAGCTTCGATCCGGCCCTCCGTTTTCCCTTGCGCGACGCTGCTACCGGCATTAAAATCTGGACAAGACTGCGCCAGATTCGGGCTCTGCTTTTTGACTCGATGGAACCAACGTCATGCGCATTTGACGAATACCCGCCTGTAGAACGAATCGTTGTTCGTTCTTTTTCTCCTGATCATTGCGTTCCACTGGTTTTGCTCTGGAGGTCGTCAAATGGCCCTGAAGACGCCTTGTGACTTTGCTAAAGTCCGCTACGTACAGATTGGACTTCTTCGTAAAACGTGGAGCTGGCTCCTTTTAATCATCGGGGCTAGCTTGGGTATATTCCTGGTCTTAGCGATCCTGCTTTTTATCCGTTCGAGTTGGTTGCCGGGCGCAGTCACAATGCTCGGAACGATAGTGACCGGACCCGCTATGAAGTGGATAAACGACCAGAAGAATGCCGCAGTCGAAGAGGACAAAGAGGCATTCGCCGATCTTGAGCGCACATGCGGACCCGCGTTCTTCAACCCACCGCCTTCTGCGCCCAAGAAAGGTGGTTCCGGTGCTGGTCCAGTAATCTCATTTACACCGTTGGCGGGTATTGAAGATCTGACATCTCGTGTGGCCGGAGAACCCGAGATTGCGTCCTGGTTCCAGGAACTGCAAGCCGCGAGGCAATCCGCGCGTGCTGCGAAGAGTTACCTGGCCGCGCTGCGTGGCGAGAATTAAAAGCATTTTGATGCCGCGCGCGCATTGGCGATAAACGCGCGTACCTTGGCCGGATCTTTGCGGCCGGGCGCAACTTCAACGCCGCTGACAACATCTACGCCCCAGGGGTGCAACATGGCGATGGCCCCGGCGACGTTGGCTGGCGTCAGTCCGCCGGCCGCAACGTACTTCATTGGCACATCGGCGCCAAAAATCGTTCTTCGCGCCGCGGCCCAATCGTAAGTCTGTCCCGTGCCGCCCGCGGATGATACCGTGCGCGAGTCGAACGAGAATCGCATCGACATTCGGATCGGGGCTCGGGACCGCGTCTTTGTCCGCCGTCGTTGCGTCGAAGTGCACCACGCCCAGGATGCGCAGCTTCGGCCCGAATCTCTCGCGCAACTGCGCCGGCAGCGAGTGCGGCGCGTCCCAATGCAGTTGCACACCGGTGAGACCGGCCGCTTCGACCGTCGCTGAGATCTCTTCAAACGCCGCATCCACAAACACGCCGATCTTTTCGAGCGCAGCCGGCAGATGCGGCACGATGGCGGCCGCCTGCGCGGGCGTCACCTGCCGCGGGCTCGGCGCGAAGACGAAGCCAACCGCATCGGCTCCGGCCTGAGCGGCCAGTTGCGCGTCGGCAAGCGAGGTGTTGGCGCAGATTTTGATCCAGAGTGTCATATCGTCTGCTCAGGGCTTGCTCGCAGCGCCCTTCAGCAACTCCTCCAGCGCCGCGCCGGGATCGGGCCGCCGCATCAGGCTTTCGCCTATCAGGAACGCATCGAATCCCGCCTTGCGCAGGCGAACGATGTCTTCGTGAGTCGCGATGCCGCTCTCCGTCACGCGCACCACGCTCGCCGGAATGCTGTCCACCAACGCGAGCGAGGTTTCCTGCGACACCTCGAAGCTCTTCAGGTCGCGGTTGTTCACGCCGATAGCATCGGCGCTGGTCTCGCCCAGCGCGTCGAGTACACGAGCCAGCTCCTCGGCAGTGTGCACCTCGACCAGCGCGTCGAGCGCGAGCGCACGCGCGGCCTGGGCGAAACGCTTCAGTTCGCCGTCTGTTAGCGCGGCGGCGATGAGCAGAATGGCGTCGGCACGGTGGGCGCGGGCCTCGACGATCTGGTACTCGTCGACGATGAAATCCTTGCGCAGGCAGGGCAAAGGCACGGCGGCCGAGGCCAGCTCCAGGTTGCGCAGGCTGCCCTGGAAGTAGGGCTCGTCGGTGAGCACCGACAGCGCCGCGGCGCCGCCGGCCCGGTAGCGCCGGGCAAGCCAGGCAGGGTCGAACTCGGCGCGGATCAAGCCCTTCGACGGCGAGGCTTTCTTGATCTCGGCAATCACCGCCAGTCCCGTCCGCGCCTCTGCTTTCAGCGCGGCGGCCCATCCGCGCGGGCGATGCCCGGCGGCGCGGCGCTCCAACTCGGCTACGGGCACGTCCGCTTTCGCCGCGGCCAGCGTGGCGCGCGTCGAGGCCAGAATCGTTGAAAGAAATGTGTCCGCGCGGGTGGTCATGCTCTCAAGTCGAGTATACGGGCGGGCCACGGTACCGCGCCGCCGCAGCGCGGTTCGAATCAGAGCGATGCCGCAGGCGCTTTAGCCCCCGCCGCCGCCAGCTCCCGCGCCGCCTGCCTTCCCAACCGGATGCAGTCGGGAACGCCGATGCCATCGTAGGCGTTGCCGGCGAGGCGGAGGCCGGGCAGCGCGGCGACACATGCAGAGATGCGCTCCATGCGCTCGCGGTGGCCAACGGCATACTGCGCCATGGCGCGGCGCCATCGCGAAACCTGCGCGTGCTCCGGCTCGACCTCCGCCCTAAACGTCTTCGCGCCCAGAATCGCAGCCATCTCGCGGCGAACGGTCGCGACCAGAAAGCCGTCGCTCTCAGCCAGCAGCGCCTCGCGCTTCATCCCGCCCAGAAAGGCGCGAAAGACTGCCTTGCCCGGCGGCGTGCGGCCCGGGAACTTGCGGTGCGAAAACGTGCAGGCCAGCATGGCGCGGCCCTCAATAGCCGGAACCAGAAAGCCGAAGCCTTCGGGCAACGGGCCGATGCTCGCCTCGTCGTACACCAGATTCACGGTGATCGACGAGGAGTAGGGGATCGCGCCGAGCTCGCTGCCGAGCACAGGATCGACCGCAGCGAGCAGAGACCCGGCAGCCCACGCGGATGCGGCCATGATGAGCGCATCGAAAGTCTCTGCCGTCCCCCCGGCCTCGACGCTCCAGCCGTCCGCCGTCTTCCGGACGGCGCTCACCGGCGTTGCCGCGCGCAGGCATGCAGGATCGAGACGCGCAACGAGAGCGACAACCAATTGCCGCATTCCGCCGCGCAGCGCCGTAAAGATCGCGGCTCCGCCGTTTTGGGTTTTGGAAGAGGACTTCGCATGGGCTCTCATCTTTTTATGCGCGGCCAGCATGCCTCGTGTGAGCGAGCCGTACTTCGTCTCCATCTCCACCAGCCGCGGCAAGACGGTTTGCGCGCTCAACTGCGCGGCGTCGCCGCCATAGATCCCGCTCAGCAGCGGATCGGCCAGCCGGTCGACAGCCTCCTGGCCGAAATGCCGCTCCACCAATGACGCCACTGACTCGTCGTCGCCGCCGGGCCGCGAAGCGCGCAGCAGATCGAGAGCCATGCGCATTTTGGTGCGCAATCCAAAAAGCCGCGTAAGAGCGGTGGGAACCAGCCTGGTGGGCACCAGGAACATCAGTCCGTCGGGCAGCGCCACCAGCCGGTTGCGCACCACAATATATGTCTTGCGAGCGGCGTCGTTCGAGGGCATCAGATCGCCGCTCAGACCCAGCTCGCGGCAAAGCTCGGCCGCGGCGGGTTTCTCCGTCAGGAACGAATCGGGTCCGCGCTCCAGCACCGCGCCGTTTACCGTCTCCGAGGCCAGCGATCCACCCAGACGCGGCCGCTCTTCATAGAGCGTGTACTCGACGGCCGCGCCCGCCGCTCTCGCCTTTTCCAACTCGTAAGCTGCCGCTAAACCCGCGATGCCGCCGCCGATGATCGCAATCCGCATGCTTTGACCCTGCTTCCATGTTTACAGCACCAGGCGGCTTGCGCCAGGCCAAGGCAAAGTGAGCCGTCAGCCTGTTCCGGACAGATACGGCAAACGAAAGCGGAGATGTTCACATGTTTGCCTGGGAAATTGCGATCCTCGCGCGTTGTGCGTCCGCGCGGCCCACGCCATGGGAGCGGCGCGGAACTTAGTTAGATCGAAACCAGCGTTCCAGACGGCGCGGCTTCGCGGTAGGCTTCAGCCTCGTTCTCGAGCAGCGGATCCCAGTTCCTGGGCTGGTAGATGCAGCAGGGTTCCTGGGCCAGCGGATCGCCGGTGAGAGCGTAGGCGCGGGAGCGCGAACCGCCGCAAATCTCCTTGTACTCGCAGGCGCCGCACTTGCCTTCAAGCCGGCTGGTGTTGCGCAGGGCCTTGAAGATGGGCGCATTGCGGTAGATCTCGGCCAACGGCGTCTCGCGGACGTTGCCGGCGTGAATGGGCAGAAAACCGCTGGGATAGACGTTGCCCACGTGGGAGATGAACATGAAGCCCTTGCCATCGTTCACGCGGCGCGTGGCCCAGGCGTTGTTGCGCGTTTTCGCGTCGGCCGTGGGCGCGCCGGGCTCAAACCCCACGGACGAAGACCTGTCCGTGGGGACCCCGGGCTCGTACGCGGCCTCGTGCGGATGGCCGTGCCCGTGTCCCATCTTCCTCTCTTCCAGATTGTGCTGCAGCAGGTAGCGGCGATAGTGCATTGCCTCGGTGGTCTTGATCTGGAAGTTCGCGCGCCGCGAGAGCTCGTAAATCTTGCCGAACACCTTCTCGAAATCCTCGCCGCTCAACAGGTCGTCGAGCTGGCCGCGGCCCACGGGAACCAGGAAGAAGACGTTCCACATCACGATGGCGAGCTTTTCGAACAAGTTGCAGAGGTTGTCGAGGTCGTTGACGTTGTGGCGGCTTACTGTGGTGTGCACCTGGATGGGAATGCCGGCTTCATTGGCCCACTCGATGGCCTGGATGGTGCGCGCCCATGCGCCGGGCAGGCCGCGAAAGGCGTCGTGAATCTCGGGGGTCGAGCCGTCGAGCGAGATGCCGAGCCGGACGAGGCCGGCCTCTTTCATCTTGAAAATCGCCTCGCGGGTGAGCAGAGGCGTGGCGCTGGGAGTGACCGCAACCTGCACGCCTTTGCTCGCGGCGTAGCGGATCAACTCGAAGACATCCTTGCGCTTGAGCGGGTCGCCTCCGGTGAAAACGAAGATGGGGACGTGCATCGCGGCGATCTGGTCGATAAGCGCCTTGCCTTCGGCGTGCGTCAATTCGTCGGGATGCGGGATGGGCTGCGCCGCGGCGCGGCAATGTTTGCAGGCCAAGTCACAGGACTGTGTGACTTCCCAGATGGCAAGGAAGGGGGATTCGTCGTAGTCGATCCCGCCGCGCGCGGGAATGGTATGCATCGGCTGCATGAGGCCTCCCGAGTGAACCGCGGCGGTCTGGCGCGCCTACCTGCCAGACGCCCGGGGATGGAACGGCCCCCTTGATCGAAACACCGTGCCTGCGCTTCAGTTTGCCGACGGCGCCAGAGCATGAAAACCGTTCCCGAGGGCCACGATTCCAACCCAGAAAAACAGTTCCAGGAGGATTAGGCTGTGATTGAAATCACATCATGTGTTCCGATCTGGCAGCGGCCTCCCCGCTAGACAAATTCGGGAAACAGGGCCACAATTTTGTCACGTGCCAGTCGGCCTGCTGGGCCACGCTTCGATAAAGTGATTTTGCGGCAGACCGCGACCGGCGAGCGGTGCTGGCAAAGCGAGATAAAGTGAGCAGGATCACTTTGTTATGCGCGATGAAATACCGCAAAAACAGCGCTGAATCTTCAACGATTTGAGCGCAGTCGAAGGAGGTTCCCATGGCATCCGTATTGAAGCCAGGCTGGAGCAAGCCCTCCACCATCCTCTTCGCCACCGAGATACCCGCGAACGAAAAAGCCTTCTCGTTCGCGCTTGCGCAAGCCAGGGAATTCGGTTCCGATCTCATCCTCTTTCACGCCTACGACACGCTCGTGGTGGCTGCTTCGGAAGCCTCGGGCATTCGCTATTACGACTACGCCGCCGCGGCGCGGAGTGAGAAGCAGCACCTGGAGCCGCTCGCGCTACGCGTCCGCGAAGCGGGCCTCAAATGCGAGGTTGTGGTGAGGCCGGGGCTGCCCGCCGACGAGATTCTGGCCTACACTCGCGAACGCGAGATCGACCGCATCGTGATGGGCACGCACTCTCCGGGCCCCATCGGCAAATTGCTGGTGGGTTCGGTGGCTGAGGCGGTGTTGCGCACTGCCACGTCGCCGGTTTATATCATTGGCCCCGAAGTGGTGGACGGCAGCTACCGCAACTTTGCCATGCGCACCATTCTCTGCGCCACAAGCCTGAACGAGGCCAGCACAGTGGTGCCGTCGTTTGCCGCGGAACTGGCCGCGCAGCATGGGGCGCGTTTGATTCTGCAGCATGTCATCCGGCCCCAGGAGCGCGCGGAGTTTCTGGCCGGACGTTCGCTGGACGATGTGGAAGCGAGCATGTTTGCGCTGATTCCCAGGAAACTGCAGGGACAGATCGCGATCCAAACCATCGTGGTGCCGGGCGACCCGACCGAAGAGTTGCTCTATCAGAGCCGCGCACAGTTGGTGGACCTCATCGTTCTCGGAGCGCATGGCGCTTCGGCTTTTGCCGCCATCACCCGGCACGGCGTGGTCTACAAAACGCTGGCCCATGCGCACTGCCCGGTCATTACGCTGTCGCCGGTGGTGCTGGCCGCGTGCGGTTCGAAGTCGGAGAAACTGCGCCCGGCGGAAACCTACATGGCAGGTGTCTTTTAAGGCCCTTCCGGCAAAGGCAACCGGTTATGAGGGATTCCGTGTCCGTAGAGCGGTAAACCCATGCCTCGTAAGGGGTGCCGGCCCCGGCCACCGTATTCACTGGGCAGGAGCGGGTTCCTTTCCGAACAATGCGGTATACTTGCCGCATCGGGCTGCATCGGTTCGGTTTTTTGCCCCGAAGCGAGGTGCGTCTTCTCAAGAGACACCGCCATCCGCACGACCGACGTTCCGCTAGCGCAAACAACGCGGTGGCGCGCGGTGGTTCGCGTGCTCCGAAGTCCAATCGATAGTTTAAGTTGCGCCATCCTTCCCGCCCCCTGCGCTCTTTGCGGCTCCCCTCTGCCGCGGCTTTCTTTCGTGCCAATTTGTCCTGCTTGCTGGTTGGAATTCCCCTGCCAGGACGCTCCCGCGTGCGCGCGCTGCGGCGACGCGCTGCTTGCGCCTTCAGGGCCCACGTTTTCAACGCTATGCCGGGCCTGCCGCCTGGCGCCCCCGCCCTTTGTCAAAGCCGTTTCTTACGGCGTTTATCGTGGCCGCATGCGGGAGGCGATTCATGCGCTGAAGTACGACCGCCTGCGCCCGGCCGCGCGCGAATTGGGCCGGATGCTCGCCCGGGCGATTGCGCAACTGGCCGGTGAGGCTCCGGCGGAAATGCTGGTGGTTCCGGTGCCGCTGCACCGCTCGAAATACGCTCAGCGCGGATTCAATCAGTCGCGTTCGCTCGCTGCCGAGGCGATCGAATTCTTGCGCAAGAGCCATCCGCAGTGGAGGTTCACGCTGGCCCCAAGCACCCTCATGCGGCTACGCTCCACCGATAGTCAGGCCGGCTTGACCCCGCGCCAACGGCGGCAGAACGTGCGCGGCGCATTTTCGGTTTCCGATCCGGCGCAGGTAGCGGCGCAGCACATTTTGCTGGTGGATGACATTCTGACCACGGGGGCTACGGCGCGCGCGGCCTCAGCGGCGCTGCTGCGAGCCGGAGCTGCGTCGGTCCGTGTGGCGACGCTGGCGCGTGCGCAACGCGCTGTGGGACTTTGGAGGAGCTTCCACGACGCCGGTGCGGAAGAAGGCGAGCCGCTGACCGCGACGCCGCCGGGCTCGGCCATGCATGACGCGGGTTTCAGTTTGGATCCATCTTCTTTGCGGGGACAGGCATCTTTTTGAGCGGGGGAAAAGAGATGTCGTTGGGAAAAGCCATGATTCACGCGCGCAAGCAGAAAGCGATTGCCAGGGCCGGGGCCCGCGGACAGGTCCTCGTCCGCGGGGTGGAAGGCCGTGGTGCTGGCCGCCGACCACGGACCCGTGCAGTACGCCCACGCACACATTCTGCAGATGCCGGTCCTGGTGCTGAACGCCTCGTATGAGCCGATCAACATCTGCGGCGCGCGACGCGCGCTGGTGCTGGTGCTCAAGGGCATCGCGCGCACCGAGGAAGAGCACGGCCTCACGCTGCACGCGCAGCGCACCATCATTGCCATGCCCTCCGTGATCCGCCTGCTCGAATACCGCCGCATCCCCCACCAGACGCGCGCTCTTTCGCGCAAGAACATCCTGCTGCGCGACCGAAACACCTGCCAGTATTGCGGCGAGGCTTACCCGCCCAGCGAACTCACGCTCGATCACGTGGTGCCGCGCTCGCGCGGCGGCAACTCGACATGGGAAAACCTCGTCGCCTGCTGCCACGAGTGCAATCGCCACAAAGGCAATCGCCTGCTCAGCGAAATCGACGACATGATTCTGCTGCGCGAGCCGCGGCCTTTCTCGCTGCACACCAGCCGCCAGATCATGCGCATGTTAGGCCGCAGCGACGATCGCTGGAGAAAGTACCTTTTTTATTAACGATTCGTTGCCGGGCGCCGGCAGGACTCCTGCAGTCCGGTTTGTCTGCGTAGTTGCGCGGTCCTCCGCGATCGATGAAAGCCGCGCGTTACCGCCGCTGCGGGCTTTCGTATTCTCGCAAACCGATGAATCTGCAACTTGTTCTTCGCTATCGCTCTTCCGTGCCCCTTTTCCGGATTTGAGTCGGATTCCTCCGGAACTGCGTCTAACCCGGTAGAGCGGGTCGAATCAAGGGAAGCCATCCTGCTGACGATGGCGGGAAGGAGCTACGCCGATGCACATTGACAAACTTCAGTTCGCAGCTTTGGTGGCGGCCGCAGCGTTGCTCGCGGCCTGTCCTGCGCTGGCAGAGGATAGGAACCCGGACGGGCAGGGACAAGCGGTGATTACTGTCGTGAACGGAAATGAGATTCCCGGCGGTATCCCCCAGGAAGCGGTACACCTGAAGGTGGACGGAAAGGACTCGACGGTCACGGGCTGGACGCCTCTGCGCAGCCCCGCGAGCAAAATCGAGGTGGTGATTCTGATCGATGACGGGGCGCGCGAAAGCCTGGGATTGCAATTTAAAGACATTGCGAAGTTCATCCAGGGGCTGCCGCCGGATGCGAGGGTCGCGGTCGCGTACATGCTGAATGGGCACGCCGCATTGGCGGGTCCGTTGACCACGGATCACGCCGCTGCCGTTCGCGAGTTGCACCTGCCCCTGCGCAAGATGGCGGGCATAAACGCCAGCTCTTACTTTTGTCTCTCCGACCTGGCCAAGAATTGGCCTTCCACTGAAGCCCACGCCAGGCGCGAAGTCGTGATGGTGACCGACGGCGTGGACTACTACGAAATGCATTACAACCCCCAGGATCCGTACGTGCAGAAGGCGATCAACGATTCGGCGCGCGCGCACCTGATCGTGTACGCGATCTATTGGAACGAGCAGGACCGCTTCGATAACACGGCCTACGCGTCCGATTCGGGCCAGAACCTGCTGGGTCAAGTCACACAGGCGACAGGAGGCAAGAGCTATTGGGAGGGGTACGGAAACCCGGTCACCATTGTGCCGTACTTAGACGATATTGCCCGGCGCATCCTCAACCAGTACGAGCTGGATTTCATGACTCCAATAGGCGCCAAGCCGAAGATGGCGAACTTGAGGCTTAAGCTGAACGTGCATGCGAAGGTGGACGCGCCGCAGCAGGTGTACGTGCACCCCGGCGTGGAATAATCCCGGCCGCCCCGCGCGCTCAGTACGCCAGCGCCACCGCATCCGCGCGCATCTCGCTGCCTGCCGCGTAAACGCTGTCCGCGCCTTGCTTGCGCAGCTCGATGCACTCGTACCGCCCGAAGCCTCCGTCGCTCTCGCCCATCGGCCAACCCAGGTCGGCGAGCGCCTTCTGCGTTTCGGCGGGAACGCCGGCCTCCAGGTGTAGCAGTCCACGCGGCCCAAGCCCTGGCCGGTCCTCGCCCATCGTCTGCGACGAGCCCTCATGGTGCCAGCGCGGGCTGTCGGCCGCAGCCTGCACGTCCAGCCCGTAATCCACGCGGTTCACGACGATCTGTGTCTGTCCCTGCGGCTGCATGTCGCCGCCCAACACGCCGAACGCGATCCACGGTACGCCATCCTTCGACGCAAAGCCCGGAATAATGGTCTGGAACGGGCGTTTGCCCGGCGCATAGATGTTCGGGTGCCCATCCTGGAGAGAGAAAAGCTGCCCACGGTCCTGGAACATGAAGCCGAGCTCATCGGCCACCAGCCCTGAACCCATGCCGCGGAAATTCGATTGAATCATCGACACCATCATGCCGTCTTTGTCGGCCGTGGCGAAGTACGTTGTGTCGCCATGGTTCGGCGCCTCGCCGGGATAAACGTGCTCTCGAATCCGATCGAGGCGAATCAGTTTGGCGCGCTCCTTCGCGTACTCCTTTGAGTTGAGCCACTCGATGGGAATCTTCGCGAAGTGCGGATCGGCGTAATAACGTGCGCGGTCCTCGAAGGCAAGCCGTTTGGCCTCCACCTGCACGTGCAGCGAATGCGGCGACTGGAACCCGAACTCCCGCAGATCGAAGTTCTCCAGCATATTCAGCATTTGCAGCGTCGCCAGCCCTTGCGTGTTCGCGGGCATGCCATACACATCCACGCCGCGATACTTCGTCACCAGGGGCTCAACCCACTCCGCATGTTGCTCGCGTAAGTCCTCCGCGCAGAGCCATCCGCCGATGCGCTTGAAATAAGCGTCGATCGTCCGGGCAATAGGGCCGTCGTAAAACACATCGCGGCCTCCCTCGGCGATCGTGCGGTAGGTGCGCGCCAGATCGGGATTCCGCCGCACGTCGTATTCGTTCGGCATCGCGCCGCCGGGCGCGTAGGTCTTGAACGCGTTCGCGGTCTCTTCAATCGTCTCGCTGTAGCGATGAAACTCCTGCAGGTTGCGCTTCAGGTAGTAGCCAATGATTTGCGGCACGGGATCGCCCGCCTCGCATGCGGCTATCGCGGGCTCGAACAGCTCGGCCCACTTGAGCTTGCCGTACCGCTGGTGCAGCGTCCACCATCCATCCAGCGCGCCCGGCGTGGAAACGCTGATGGCGCCAAATGCGGGAATGTGGCCGTTCACGGCGCGTGAACGCACGGTGGCCAGCGAAAGCGACCTGGGCGACCGGCCGGAGCCGGCCATGCCCATCAGCTTCGCCGCCTTCGGATCCCATACGAACGCGAAGCAGTCGCCGCCTAGTCCGCTGCTCACCGGTTCGACGAATCCGAGCACGGCATTGGCGGCCACGGCAGCATCCACCGCGGAGCCTCCGCGCTTCAGCATCGCGATGGCAGTCTGCGTCGCCAGAGGATGTGCTGTCCCTGCGGCTCCGTTCAAGCCCAATGCGGGCGACCGTGTGGCAAAGCTGGCGCCGGAAGGCCGGTCGCCGGTGTGAACGTCGGGGCGGATGAACCGCTCCGCGCCTGTGGGTTGGAACTTCGGCTGATCGGTTGTTTGGGCCGGCCCGCGCTGGCCCAAACCGGCTGCTTTGCTCTGCACGCTGGCGGCTGACCCCGCGGCAGCCAGAGGAAGCGTCTGAATGAATGTGCGGCGGCGCATGGCAATGTCCTTCTTCCCAATGTACATGGGCGTAAGCCGCCGCCCGTCTCTGGCCTGTCTCTGAGATGGCGTTTCACTTCCCCGGGATCGAATCCCTGCACCCTGGCCGCATCTATACGAATCTAGATAAAAGTACTCACGATTTGATGTACGCCGCACTTCCCCGGCTATCGCACAAAAAGAAATCTTGAAACGCCAGAGGAGTAGACCGTTGTCCGCGAGCGATTCCACATTACCCCCTCTGCCGTCCGATCCCGCTGCCGCTGGCAAGCGCGACGGGGTCGAGGCCCGGACGGCGCAGATGGAGAATCCCAATCTTGCTCTTCCTGTGCAATGGAAGCCGAGGGTAAATCCCTGGCTGATCGCGATGACCGTGGCCCTGGCAGCGTTCATGGAGGTGCTCGACACCTCCATCGCCAATGTAGCCCTGCCCCATATCGGAGGCTCTCTGGGCGCAAGCACCGACGAGGCCACATGGGTGCTCACCAGCTACCTCGTCTCCAACGCCATCGTGCTCCCGCTCGGCGGCTGGGCCTCTTCGGTCATGGGCCGCCGCAACTTCTTCGTCTTGTGTATCGCGATCTTCACCACGGCAAGTTTTCTGTGCGGAGCCGCTCCGTCATTGCCCATCCTTCTGCTGTGCCGCGTCATTCAGGGAGCCGGCGGCGGCGGCCTGCAGCCCATGGCGCAAGCCATCATGGCCGACTCGTTCGAGCCGCACAAGCGCGGCCAGGCCTTCGCTCTTTATGGACTGGTGGCCGTCCTCGCCCCCTCCATCGGCCCCACCCTCGGCGGCTGGATCACCGACAACTACTCCTGGCGCTGGATCTTCTACATCAACATTCCCGTCGGCATTGCGGCCATCATCCTGGTCACGCGCCTGGTCGAAGATCCGCCCTGGATCAAGGCCGACCGTTCGCGCTTGCGCAATATGGACTACCTCGGCCTCGCCTTCCTCACTTTGGCCATGGGCGGAATGCAGATCATGCTCGACAAGGGCGAGGAAAATGATTGGTTCTCATCGCCCTTCATCTGCTTCTTCGCAACCATGTTCGTTGTTGGCATCGTCGGCCTTTTCCTTTGGGAGTGGCGCAAGAAGAATCCGCTCATTAACCTGCACCTCTTCGGCTACCGGAACTTCGCCATCTGTTGCTTTCTGATGATGCTTGTCGGCGGAGTCCTGAATGCCAACACCGTCCTGCAGCCGGAGTTCACGCAGCAGTTGCTGGGCTACAACGCCACCACCGCCGGCCTCGCTCTCACCGCGGGTGGCGTAACGCTGGTCATCATGATGCCGCTGGCCGGCATTGCCACCGGAAGGATCGCCGCGCGCTGGCTCGCCGCCTTCGGCTTCACCATAATGGTGATTACCTTCCGCTACGCGGCCGACGTCACGAACCTGCAGATGAGTTTCGCCGAGGCGTCGTGGCTGCGCGTCGTGCAGATGCTTCCTCTGCCGTTCTGCTTCATTTCCATCACCAATGCGGCCTATGTGGGCATGCCCAGGGAGCAAAGCAACCAGGTCGCCGGTCTCATCAATTTCGTCCGCAACATCGGCGGCTCCATCCTCATCGCCATCACCAACGCCCAGGTCACCAGCCGCGCCCTGTGGCACGAGCAGCACCTGCAGCAGGCCATGCAACCGGGAACCATCGCCTTCGACCAGCGCCAGCAGGCGCTTGCGGGGTTCTTCTCGAGCCACTTCGGCGGCGCGAACGGCGCCGCCATGGCTCTGGCCCGGGTTTACAGCCAGATGAAGGATCAGGCGCGCACGCAGGGTTACCAGGATGTCTACATGGAACTCTGCTGGGCCTCGATCGTTCTCATCGCCCTCTCTTTCATGTTGAGTAAGAACCGTCCCGGCGAAGGCGCCGGCGGGGATGGCGTGCTGTAAACCCTAGGCCAGCCCCATCCAGTCACCGCTTTCGCGGCTCCGCGCTTCGGAGGCCGGCCGTTGCAACACGCTCCTGCTTTGTGAAGAATCACATACCGCCTTCCTCCTATTCGGCCTATAATTCCTCACAGATTTTCGATTGAGTTGAAAGATGCCCGCTGACTGACATCTGCTCCAGGAGGCTGTGATGTTGAAGCTGGTTCCGGTCTTTTTTGCATCTATCCTGCTCGCTATCGCGTTGTTGCCCTCGCAAGGCCGCGGTTCGCAGACAGCTTCGCCGGCGCCCGCGTTGGCGCCTGCGCCGGCCGCCGCGCCTGCACAGGCCGCGCCGGTGAAGAATCCCGTGAAGCCCACCGCCGAATCGCAGGCCAAGGCCAAGAGCCTGTATCGGATAGACTGCGCCATGTGCCATGGAGACAACGGAAACGGCAAGACCGATCTGGCCAGCGGTATGGAGCTTACGCTTGACGATTGGACCGACCCCAGGACTCTGGCCGACAAGGAGGATTGGGCGCTGTTTAACATCATCCGCAACGGTAAAGACAAGATGCCTTCCGAGGCTCAGGGCCGCGCCACCGACTCTGAAGTCTGGAACCTTGTCATCTACATTCGCTCCTTCTCAAAGTCGCAGCCGCACGCGCCAGCGAAGTAGCCTCTAAAGACGCGAAGCGCATTTGGGCAGCCAAGTGCGGCCTTAGCCGGTAATCGTCATCACCGGACAGGGCGCGTTGGCGATGATGTGAAACGCGCCCGACAGCCGCGATTGCAGCCAGAGGTGCGAGCTCTTGCGGATGGAGAGGACAAGCAAATCGGTGTGAAACTCGCGCACGTGCTCAAGAATGCGCGTATGCGCGGCGCCGGCCTCGACGAAGCCGTGCGGGTTGCGAATGGCATCGGCGTGCCGCGGAACCAGGTCGTCAACCACTTCATAGAACTGCTTCTGTATTTCGCTGAACCTGCCCGGATCCGCCTGGTCGGCCGGGTTCACCACGTGCAGCACGTCCAGCGATGCATCGAACGCCTGCGCCATGGCGACCGCGTACGTGGCGCCACGCGCGGCCTCGGGAGAGAGGCCGGTGGCGTACAGCACGCGGCGGAACGGGGTGCTGCCAGGCTCGCAAACAGGAACGTGCGGGCCAACGGTCAATGATGGCCCACCCGCCGCTCGCAAAATCCTCTCTGCCACCGAGCCCACAATACTGCGCTCCACCCTGCCTCTGCCCTGCGTTCCCAGAACGATGAGCGACGGAGCATGCTCCGCTGCTGCGCGTGGAATCGCCTCGCGAGGATCGCCTTCCAGCAGCACCGGAACCGCGCGCTTGACTCCCTGGCCGACGCGTTCGGCCGTGGCCGCTATTGTCGCCTCCAAATCCTTCCGTTGCGCGCTCTTCGCGGGTGGGCGGCTTTCGGCTTCGACTTCCATCGCAAACTGCGTCAGTATAAATGCGTGCGCCACTAGCAGGTCGACGTCGAGCTTTCTCGCGAGCAGCGACGCGTAGTTGCCCGCATTCTCTGAGCGCGCGGAAAAATCCGTCGCATACAGGATGGCTTTGAGCGGCCACTGGGGAGCATGGGCGGAAGCGTCCATACGGTATCGTCTCCAGGGTTGAGCATTGCGCTTCTTGCGGGGTCTGACTCGAGCCGGCGTGCATCCCAGGGGACCAGCGATGCGAAAACGCGGCAGGGCCTGTTGCACCCTTCGCAAGGGACGGCTTTATCGTACTACTCCGCCGGCCGAGCTTTCGCCGCCATCCTACCGAACCCGCTAAGATGGTAGCGCGATGCCGGCTCTCGAGGATTTTCGCGGCAAATGGGCGCTGGTCACCGGGGCCAGTTCCGGGATTGGCGCGGCGCTGGCTCGCGAGCTGGCAAGCCGCGGCGCCAGGCTGATCCTGACCGCGCGGCGGCGTGACCGCCTCGAATCCCTTGCCGCGGAGCTCACTGCCAAAGGCACTGAAGCGCGCGTCGTTGTCGCGGACCTGAACGACCCCGCCGCGCCACGGCAAATCTACGACGCCACCGAGGGTGCGGGGCTGACCATTGACATCCTCATCAACAACGCCGGCCTGGGCCAGTACGGAGCCTTCTGCACCAATGACGCCGGGCAGGAGCTGAGCCAGGTGCGCGTCAACTGCGAAGCTGTTGTCGGGCTGTCGCGGCTGTTCCTGCCGCGCATGGTGGAGCGGCGGCGGGGATGGGTGCTCGTCGTCGCCTCCACGGCCAGCTTTCAGCCGGTTCCGTATCTTTCCACGTATGCGGCCACCAAGGCCTTCGATCGATTCTTTGCGTTGGGGCTGGCCGCGGAGGTGGCGCGATTCGGCGTGAAAGTGACGGCGCTCTGCCCTGGAACCACGGAGAGCGAGTTCTTCGAGGTAGCCAACGCCGGAGCTTTTCGCAGCCGCAACCTGCAAGCGGCGTCTCAAGTCGCGCGGCTCGCCATTGCCGCGATGGCGCGCGGGCAGCGCACCATCGTTCCCAAGCGAAGCGGCAAGTTTACGGCATTTCTGGTCCGCTTCCTGCCCGTAGCCCTCATCACCCACTTTGTTGAGAAAGGCGCGCGGCCAAAGCTGTGAACAGCAGATTCGAGTGTCTCGTAAGGTAGTACATGAATTAACTTGACACGAGAATGTGGACGGTCTACAGTGCTCGGTAGCAAAATAGGACACCATAATTCGACAGGCCACCATGGAGTGGCTCGCTTCGAGTTTGCGCACCGTTCCACTGATTTGTTGATGGATGGCTTTGGTGGGTCACGCCGTCCTTATCATCCCAGAGAAGACAAGCGTTTGTTTCAGGCGGATTGGTCCGCCGTAGAACCGCTCACAGACCTCGGCCTCTCGTGACGCTGCATCACGCATTGGTGCGCGGGCGTCGCGGCCTTGGCCGGCGCAATCCTGCGCCTGTGTCACCGCAGTGAAATCGAAAGGAGATTTACTGTGACGAATCGTTTTTCAATCCTGAAACCGATCCTGGCCCTCCCCGTGTGCCTTCTTATGCTGTGCGCCAGCCATGCCGCACAGGCCCAGGGAAGCGATTTGCAGCTCAACATCGACGGCGTTACCGCTTGGAACGATTATGTTCCGGGCGGACACCAAATGCCGCCGACTGGCGGCGGGACCGGCTCAAATGTTGGCCTCGGCACCCAGCTATCTGCATCTGTGACTCTTGGCACCAGCTACAGCCCGACAACGATCAATTGCTATGCCAACGGCACTCAGATTTATCACTTGATCACATCTTTGAGCAGCGGGGAGTGGAACTTCAACTGGACGCCCTCGGCTGTAGGAACATACACCGTCTATTGCAACGAGGATCAGGTAACAACTCCCAACATCTATGTGCCCGTGGTGCCTAGCTACCAGGGCTACATTGACCCCAAGTACGTTGTGCTAGGCGTGACCTATGCGCCTCCTGGTCCCCAATCTTCCGTAACCTATACAGACAGCCAAGGGCTAGCGACCACAACCTCCCTTAGCCAGTCGGCAAGCAGCGGCACAAGCTATTCCGTAAATCTTACGGTGACTGGCAAGATCCTTGGCTGGAAAGGGGGAACCACCTTCGGTTACACCAACTCGTTGACTCAAACAACGAAGGATAGCCAATCGACGACACTGAGTTGGTCGGTAACAAACACAATCACAACGACTGGAACCCCGACTGCGGTCGTGGACGGCGACTTCACGACGCCTGTCAACCACGACTACGACCTGATTTACATCTGGCTCAACCCGGTCGATGCCTTTACCGTCTCGCAGGGGAGCTTGGTCTGGAATGGATATGGTTACGATGCCAACGACCAAAATGGGATGGACATTGTCGGAATCTCGCTCGGGTATCTGAACGGCGACTTCGGCCCCATGCCGCAACAGTTTCAGAATTCACTAAGCCGTGCATGGGCCGCGGGGCAAATGTACCCGACGGGGCAGAGTGCTGCGCTGAGCAGCGCCGACCTCGCCGCAATCGCCCAATCCGATCCGTTCAGCAATAGCTCCTACGGGCCGGATGAGATCGGGTACACTCCGCCAACCCCCACCACACAGGACAAGCGTTTCACGATCACCCTGTGCAACGGTGAGAACAGCGAGCCGTTTGACCAGGCCGCCCCATCCGACAATCCGTCAAGCGTCACGTGCACGCTGGACTACAGTAACATGACGAATGGCGAGACGTCGTACACAACCAGCCAAACAACGACCTACTCAGTTGACAAGGATTTCCAAGGAAGCGGATTTCTTTCCAAGCTAGAGCTCGACGTTAAATCCTCCAGCACAACCACAACGACAACGGAGGTGGACAATTTAATTAGCGCAACTCAATCCTCCTCGTCGGCTCTTGATATCGTCGGCCTACCCTGCAATAACCAGGTTCCATATGAGGGGCCCTGTGTACCGGTCTACCCCGGCCCGCCCACGTTCCCAATCCAATTCATGATTTATCAGGATAACCAATTCGGGACATTCATGTTCGGTCCGGTTGACTATTACTAAGCAAGCGTCGAGCCGCCCGCGCATTAGCTCGGCGGGCGGCTCGACGGCAAGTGGCCGAATCTCAGGGAAGCAAGCCCATCCACGATGGGGTGCCCCATGTATCGCTTTTGAGAAATGGGAGGCCACGAACCTCAACCTGATAGCCGACGGCGTCAGTTGCCGCGAGGAGCGGGCGCGGTCAAGCTGAACGAGTCGAAGAAGTGGTTCACGTCCTCGTCGCGGCGGGCGCTGGCGGCAGGGAAGGCTGCAATCAGCATGTACAAGCGGGTTCCGGCCAGGATGAGGCGCGCATCGAGAATGCCTCCGCCCGCGTTGCGCCCGGAAAAGTCGTGCGCGGGGTAGCCGTCGCGGTTGCTCCGGGATTCGCTGAGAAGCGTGGTCTGGGTGCGCCCCAAAGCCCCGTTCCTGGCCATATCCAGCGTCTTTTCTAAATCTTCGCCGGCAGCCTGCTCCACTGGAGGGTCGTCGGCCCAAGCCACGGAGTAGGTGGTGTCTGGATCTACGGAGGCTTGGATCATGTTCACCTGCTCCGCGATTCCCTGCCCGGTATAGGACGGGATCTGAGCCTCGCTCGCGCCGGCCGGCATCTGGACTTTGAAGCCGTCCGGGGTCCGGTCGACGGTCTGCCAAACGATCTGCGCCGGGCGCAGGCCGGGGTTCGCCTGTTCCGCGCTAGGGTTTTGCCCGCCGGCGTGGAAGCCGGTCAGTGTCAGGTCGGCGCGATACGCATAAAAGAAATACCCCATCGCCGCGCTTCCAAGGACGATAAGGACGAAAAGTAGCGGCCTTTTCACAGTCTAAAGAGTGCCCAATTTGGGCCTGTTGTTGCAATAAAAATGCCCATTTTGGGCTGCAAAGGGTGCCAGACAGGTAAAAAGACACCCGCGAAGGGATTTCTGCCCCACGGTCACACTCTTTTTCAACAAAAAGCTTGCAACCTTCCCCGGATTTGTGCATCTATGTAGGTAATTAGCAGAGGCTTCCCCATATGTCCCACCAAAGAAAGGCTACAACTCTCTCTTGAGGGTTCTTCGGAACCTCTTCCCAAAATCCCCTCTGGTTACCCTCCCATAAATGCCTCTCTAGCGGGCCTACCGGAAGGTAGGCCCACACGCTCTCTCGTCGAGACCGCGCATTGCCAACGGCGCGACGGTTAAAATCGATGGTGCGATGCGGTCTTCTTCCGGCAAGAAACCCTCTTCTGCTTCGGCCATCAAGGCAATCGATGCCCGCTTTTCCAAGGCAGACCTTGCGAGAAGCCAACGCGGCCAATCGGCCCAGCACTCGGGCGCGGTCCACCTGGAACGCGCGACTCCGGAAGAACAACCCTCCCCTGTCCCCATCCCCCGCCGCGCCGCAAATGGCGTGGAGTGGCTGCCGGTACCGGGGTGGAATTTCTCCTGGCTTTGGGCGGGTTTCAGCACGCGCAGGGGAGGGCTGAGCCGGGCCTATCGCGTCCAAACTTCCGGTGCTATCGGCGCGCCGGGCCTGCCCGCCGTGGCGGGCGAGCTGAACCTGGGCTTTACCGCTGCTGACGGCCAGGAAACTGTTCTCAAAAACCGGCGCCTGCTGGCTGAGGCGATCACCGGCGATGCCGGAACTCCTATCGCCACCCTGCGTCAATTCCATTCCAACCGCGTCGTTCCTGCCAGCCGCGCCGGTGCCTCCCGCAAGCAGCCGCTCAAAGCAGACGGGCAAATGACCGATGAGCCGGGCCTGCTCCTCGCCATCCAGACCGCCGATTGCATCCCGGTACTGGTGGCCGACCCCAGACGGCGCGCGGTGGCGGCGTTCCATGCCGGCTGGCGCGGAACGGCGAAGCGCATCGTGGAATCCGGCATCGGACGCATGAGGCTGGCCTTCGGTTCCTGCCCTGAGGATCTCGTCGCCGTGATCGGACCCGGCATCGGCCCCTGCTGTTACGCCGTCGGCGAAGAGGTTCTGTCCGCCTTTGAAGCGCAGTTTTCTTACGCGCGCGAACTGTTTCGCGAGGTATACGACTCGGACCCCTTGCGCAGGAAGTACCCCATGCTCTTTCTCACCCAGCGGGCGCCCGGCCACTCATCCATCGGCCCCAGCCTGCATGTGGACCTCGTCGAAGCCAATCGCCGGCAGTTACTTGCCGCGGGGCTCAAGCCCGGCGCGATTCAAGTGGTGGGCGGCTGCACGCAATGCCACCCGGAGCTGTTCTTCTCGCACCGCGTCTCGCACGGCCATGCCGGGCGCATGATGGCGGTCATCGGGATTCGTGAAGCGCGCAAGAGCCGATCCCGGCCCTGAGCAAGGAAGTTGGATTTCGGCTCGCAGTTTTCCCTACGAGACCTTGACCGCTTCGTCCGGGTTGACCAGATCGCGCAGCTCCTTCGACGGTTTGAAGTAGGGCACCTTCTTGGCAGGCACATCGACGCGCGCGCCGGTCTTGGGATTGCGGCCAATGCGGGGTTTGCGCTGGCGGATGCGAAACGAGCCGAAGCCGCGAATCTCGATCTTGTCTCCGCCTTGGAGAGCGCCAATCACGGAGCTGAAGATGGTTTCAACGATCACTTCTCCGTCGCGCCGGGTCAAGTCGCCCAAGCCAGTCACCTTCTCAACCAGATCCGCCTTAGTCATGTCGCACAAACCTCCGCTTCCAGCATAAAACGGATTGTGCCCATGCAAGCACGAAAATGCAAGCTCTTTGTGGGAAATTATCCTTTATGCATCAGCAGGTTGGCCGTTCGCGGATGCCTGGCCTGACAGCCGGGGCCGAAACCTCGGCGCCGGGATTGGCGCAGCGAGCCCCGCAGGAAGGGTGAGGGTGCTCGTTCCGGGCCAACGGCCTGAGATAGAGTAATCCTTGAACCTCCCGGGCCAAATGAGCTATCCGCGATACAGCATCGTGATTCCCGCCTTGAATGAGGCCGCCAGGATCTCTCCTGCGCTCGAGGCGGTTATCGCCTGCATCCGCCGGCGCGGCTGGTCGGCGGAGGTCGTGGTGGTCGACGACGGCTCGCGAGACCGGACCGCCGAACTGGTTCGCGCCTTCGCCGCCAACGCACCGGAAGTGCGGTTGCTTCAGAATCCGGCCAATCGCGGCAAAGGCTACAGCGTCCGCAACGGCCTGCTCCACTCTTTCGGAGAAGTGGTGATGTTCACTGACGCCGATCTGTCGGCGCCCATCGAAGAGGCGGAGGGTCTGTTCGCCGCCATCGCTGCCGGGGCCGACATCGCCATCGGCTCGCGATGGCTGGAGCGCACGCGCCAGACCATCCGCCAGCCGCTTTACCGCCAGTTCTTCGGCCGCTGTTTCAACGTGGTGACGCGCGCGGTGATGCGATTGCCGTATGCCGACACGCAGTGCGGTTTCAAGGCCTTTACGCGAACTGCCGCGCAAACCGTCTTTCAGCTTCAGACCATCGAACGCTGGGGATTCGATCCGGAGATCCTCTTCATCGCGCGCAAGCGCGGCTACCGCGTCGCCGAGGTCCCCGTGAGCTGGGCACACGACGAACGCACGCGCATCAGCTACCTCAAAGACGGGACGCGAATGCTTCAAGACATCGCCATCGTCCGCTGGAATGCGCTGCTGGGACGCTATAACAAGCGGGTCGAACGCATCCCTCGCGCCAGCCTCATCAAGTAGCCCGCCGATCCCAAGGCCACTCCCTCTTGTGCGAACCCGTTGCCAAACTGGACGGCGGCAGCCGCTAACCAACAGGTAACTTCCGGATCGGCGACGACACGCTCAGAACGTCGGCGGTGCATGTTGATGAGCATGCTCAAGTGTGTCTACTGCGATGGCGCTGTGGCCGCCGCTGGCTGCGCGTGCATCACCATCCAAACGTCAAAATCCTGCTCGCTATCGACGCGCTCCTGATAAACCCACACTTCCGGCGCAGATTTCAGGTTAGTATCCTTTGCGTTGGTTATCGTAATTGGCTTCCAGATTTTCCCGGTTTCGGTGTCTACCAAATAGACATCGGCGCGGGCGAGCGGGCTGAAAAATAACTGATACTTGCCCACGTGGGACTGTGCTGGTGCAGCGGCCACTGCCGTGGGTTGCTTAGCCGGTTGAGGAGCTTTTACCGTTTGTGCGATTGCACACGCGACCATTACGAACACAATAACAACAACTAGTTTCTTCATTCTTGTCTCCGGTGCAGACCAGCCTATCGACTGGTGCGCCAACTTGGCAAATGAGCGGGATTTAGCGAGGTCCGGCTCGGAACGGAATCGGAGCGTATCACCGGCAAACCGTCAGTTACTACTTGGGCAGCAACTCGGAACTTGACCACCCCAAAACGGAAAGCTGCGCCAACCCTGCCAACTCCGCCAACTCCGCTAACTCCGCCAACTCCGCTCCCCTCCTGTCAAGCGCCCCGTCCCCGCCTGCGCACTTTAGCCCACTGAAAACACTCCCCAAAAGTTTTTCCTCAAGTTTGCAGATTAATTCGCGAATTCCTTCATACTTGTCCCATAAGCGTTCAACCAGGCTTTTTTGCGGCGGCGATTCTCCGCCGCATTCGCGTTTTTGCGCCCGGGAAATCGGCGCAACTCGCGATGCACCCTTATGAAACGCCCCTAACTTCCGTGAATCATTATGTTTACGGTATGCGGCCCTGGAAATTGGTATGCAAGGTATAGCTGGGGTATGGCTAAGGTATGGGTCGTCCCGTAAGTCCTTTGGTTTCAAATATGGAGGTATGGCATCCCCGGGGGAGAGGGGGGATAGGTACTAGAAGGTAAACAATCCGGAAATCGCCGTCCGCCTGGCTTGCTGACTCGCTCTTTGTCACGAAACATTGACTGCGCGAACCCCCTTCCGGCCCGCCGGCGCTGTCGATCGCAACTCCGCGGCGAGAAGCGAGGGCTAACCCACGATCGCCCGCATGGATTCGATGGCTTGTGTGAGGTCTTTCTTGAGCGCTTCCTCCGCCCCGGGAGCGAGCTTTTCACCGTGGCTGGTGAGGTAGAAGACGTCGATGGCGGTTTCGCCCTCGGTATCGATGAGCGCCACCTTGATGTTGCACTGGTGCGAGCTGAGAGTGAGGGCGATCTGGCGAAGCAGGCCGGGCATATCCTGGGCGACGACCTGCAACAGCGTGGCGTGCGTGGACGACTCGGAGTCGAAGTCAAGCTTGGTGGGAACGTCGACTTTGAAGCTGCCGGGGTGATACAGATGGCTCCGGGCGTCGAGAAGTTGCTGCACCGGAACTTTTTGCGCCACCACATCGCGCACATTCGCCAGAAACCGGTCTTTCTCGCTGGGATTCAGTTCGATGGTGCGGAAGACATCGGAGAAGTGGAAGCTATCCACGATGACGCCGGCGTCGTTCGAGTAGGCGCCGGCGCGCACGATGTTCATGCCCCACGCCGCCAGCACTCCGGCCACGTCGGCAAAGAGCCGCACACGGTCGCGCGTGATAACGGTCAAATCGAAGAGTTGGCGGATGGGGCGCAGATCGAGCTGCACCGGATCGTCATCGAGGTTGAGCGCCATTTGAAAATGATTGCGGATCTGTTCGGGCAGACGCGTCTGAAGATAGCGCTGCGGCAGCCCTTCGAGGAACTGCTTCAGCTCATCGTGCTGCGTGGCGGGAACCATGGAACGGATACGGTTAAGTAAAGTGGGATCGATGGCGGCGTGATAGCGCGCCTCGTCCACCGAGCGGTCCATGAAATTTGAGGTGGACATGTAGAACTGCCAGAGATTCTCGGCCTTCCACGGGGTCAGGGCGTCGGGGTTGACGGCCTTGATGTCGGCGAAGGTCATCAGCGTGAGCATCTTCAGCAGTTGCGGATCGCCGATCTTGTCGGCAAAGCCGCGCACGTTCTCAAGATCGAAGATGTCGCGCCGCATCGCCGCCGACATCTCCAGATGCAAACGGATCAGCTTGAGGATCGATTCCCGCTCCTCGGCGTCGAAATCCAGCCGCGCCAAAAAGCTGTCGGCCAGTTCCACGCTCTGCACCGCGTGCTCGCCCGTGCGCCGCGCCTTTCCGGTGTCGTGCAACAGCAGCGCCAGCATGAACAAATCGAGCCGGTCGATCTCCGGCAGCAGTTGCGCCAGCCTCTGCTCGTGCTCGCTGGCAGGCTGGCGAAGGCCGTGGACGTTGTCGATGACCAGGAAGGTGTGCTCGTCCACGGTGTAGCGGTGATAGCTGTCGCGGATGACCAGCGCGTCGATGCCGTGGAACTCGGGGATGAGCATTTCCAGCACGCCCAGGGCGTGCATGGTGCGCAGAGCATGGGCGGCGTGGGGACCCAGCAGCACTTCGCGCAGCGCGTTCCACAGATACGGCCCCTCGGGAATCGAAATGGCCAAAACCGGCAGCGCGTCGGTGATGCGGTCCTCGGCGGTTTGCGACAGCGTGTAGCCGTGCGTGGCCATGAGCGAAAAAACGCGCAGGATGGCCGCGGTGTCGTTGAATTGCGCGCCGGGCTGAATGTCGATGCGGCCCTGGTCGAGCAGGAAGTCGGTGCCGGCGATGGGCGCGCGCCGCCGCCGGAACTGGCGGTAGAAGCTGACCGGCGCGGGCAGGTGTTCCATGAGCAGCGCGGCGCGGCGATAGATGACGCGGGCGTGCCGGTAATAGGTGCGCATCCAGTAGCTGGGGTCGGCGGTGCCCCGGGTTTCCAGGCCGATGGAGCGGGCCGCGGCCTCGTCCTGCGACTGCCAGTCGAGAATATTGTCGTCGCGGCCGTGACGGAAGTGCAGAAAACATCGCGCTGCGGCGAGAAAGTCGAAGGCGGCTTCGGCGTCGCCGCGGGCGCTCTGGAAGACGCCGCCACGCTGGCGGGGCCACTCCTTCGTCTCCTTCAAATGAAACAGCACCGCGAACCAGACGGCAAGGCTATAGTCGCGCAGCCCGCCGGGGCAGTCTTTTAGGTTGGGCTCGAGATGAAAAATTGTGTTGCCGAATTTGGCATGACGCGCACGGGCGATCTCGCTCAGCTTTTGCGTAATCGAGTTCCACTCGCTCAGGACGAGACCAGGAAAGGTGACCTGGTGAAGCTGCTGGTAAAGGGGGAACTGGCCGGCCAGGAAGCGGCGATCGAGGGTGGCGAGCGTGAATTCCAGGTTGTCGGGGTCGAAGCGGCCGGCTTCCTTTATGGTGCGGGAGTTCGGGCTGGCCCGCAAGCCGATGTCCCACATTCCCTGGATAATCGCCCGGACCGCTTCCCGGGTTTGCTCTTCGGTCTTTTCGTCGGCGAAGGCGAACAGCACGTCAATGTCGGAGTAGGGGAAGAGATCCTTGCGGCCATAGCCTCCCAGGGCCAGCAGGGCGAGGTTCTGCGCGGACAGTCCGGCAAAGGCCCGGCGCCACATCTCGATCAGGATGCGGTCCACGACGGCCGAACGCCTCCGGATGGCGGCCGTACCATCCCCGGTGCGCTCACAGGTCTGGCGCACAAGCGCCATCTCCCTGAGATACTGCTCCCGAAGATCGTCAACCGCGAAAACGACTGGGTTCATGAGATTGTCTGCGTGGCTTGCCGAAGCAAGAAGGAATTGTTTCAAGAATAAGCGATAAAAGCCGGGAAGGGGGATTTTTGGTTCCGCAGTGAGGGAAAAGGCGCGGCTCTTGGCGCGCGCTTCCAGCTGAGTTTGATATGCCCACTTCTACTGTGGGAAGGGCACGAACTTGCCGGCGCAGGAGGAAAGCGTGCGAAAAGTGCAAACCGGCGATGCATGAGGCTTGCTACTTTAGAAGGACGAGAGGCCAACGGGTTCATCTCGATCTTCAGGATAACCAATGTGCACGCCCCTCAGGGAGTACGATGAGCCATGCGCATTCTGCTCTCCACAGGGGTGTTTCTCATTGCTCTGTCGATCGGATCGGCCCAGACCATTGCTCCCAACGCGACTGAGGACAGCGACCACGACGGCCTGAGCGACGCCCTTGAAGATGCGCTACTGGCACAATTCGCGCCACAGTTCATGGTGAGCGCCGATGACTGCTCAGGCCGGCCCGCGGTGTTCGTTCCGTTCCAGGAAATGCCCGTGGTGCAGGCGGAGAACGGCGCCATTTATGGCCAGGTGTTTCCGCGCCCGGGCTATGCCGATCAGGTGGAGGTGCACTACTATCACCTCTGGCGCACGGACTGCGGAGAAATGGGCCACAACCTCGATACGGAACACGTATCTGCCCTTTTGGTCCGTGACCGGACATCGAAGTGGAAAGCGCTGTACTGGTACGCTGCAGCACACGAAGACACGGTCTGCGATGCGAGCCAAATAACGCGCGCAGCCACCGTTCACGCTGAAGAGCACGGACCGCAGGTCTGGATTTCGCGCGGGAAGCATGCTTCTTTTCTGAGCGACGCAATTTGCGCGCATGGCTGCGGAGGAGACAACTGCCGTGAGATGGCGCCCCTGGCCGTGGCAAAATTCATCAACCTCGGCGAGTTGACAGCTCCGATGAACGGAGCCGCCTGGATCAATTCTCCTGAATGGCCACTGGCAGCCAAAATGAGCCGCAGCGACTTTACCGGCGCTCGCACGGCCCGTGTGGACCAGCTTTCTGCGACGAGCATCGCATGGGCAAACCCGCAGAAGCGGCCTTTGAAGGCTGCGATTCGTAGCGGAAACAACACGCGCAACGGAATAGCGGCAGGCGGCAGCGCCACCGGCACGGCGCTGGATCTGGCGGACGTCAAGGCGGGAAAGGCGCTCGACAGCGCCTCCAGCAACACCGGCAGCGGTCTCTCGAAAGCCTTTCGCGGGGTCACGACGGCGTTGGGAGCGACGGCACGGAAGGTCGGCGATGCGCTCTGTGTTCACTGAGCGGAAGATACTTAACCAGCGAAAACAGGGATATTCCCCACCCCGAAGACGGAACCTAAAGCGCGTTTTCGCCGCGTTCGTCGTTGCGGATGCGGATGGCCTCGTCGATGCGGCTGATGAAGATCTTGCCGTCGCCAATGCGGCCCGTGCGCGCGGCCCCAATAATGGCCTGAATCGCCTTCTCCTTGAGATCGTCGTGAATCACCATCTCGATCTTCACCTTGGGCAAAAGATCGACAGTGTATTCGCGGCCACGGTAGAACTCCGTGTGGCCCTTCTGGCGGCCGTGGCCCCGGGCTTCGAGAATGGTCATGCCTTCAATGCCTGCTTCCAGCAGCGCATCCTTCACGGCATCCAGTTTCGACGGTTGGAGAACAACTTCAATCTTCAACATAAGCAGAGATTCCTCGTTCGATAGCGTATCAGGCGGGGCGGCTTGTTGGCCGTTGCCCGGGGAAAGATTTTCGCGCCCCGGAAACTCCGGAAGCAGGCGGATTCAGTTTTAACCTCACGCAGTTCAGCCCGATCTTTCAAGCGGCGCCTCTTCGCCGAGCGAGCGCGTGGCCGGCGGCCAGAAGCCGGCAGCTAAGTCGTCTCGAAGTCGTACCCTTCCTCGCCGTGCTGCGAGAGATCGAGCCCGGCCATCTCTTGCTCGGGAGCCACTCGCAGTCCCATGATCTTATCCACAACGAAGAGCAGGATCAATGTGCCGATGATGGAGATTCCCCAGGCCATGCCTACACCGGCGAGTTGATTCAGCACCTGGCTCCAATGCCCGTCGATGCCGCCCGTCGGCACGCCCTTTCCGTAAATCGGATTGATGACGCTGGCGGCGAAGACGCCGGTCAGCAGCGCGCCCAGCGTTCCCCCCGCTCCGTGGACGCCAAAGGCATCGAGAGAATCGTCATAACCGAAGCGGGCCTTCACTTGGAAGACCATGAAGGAGCAGACAAAGCCGGCGGCGAGGCCGATGAACAGCGCGGACATGGGCTGGACAAAGCCGGAGGCCGGAGTGATGGCGACCAGGCCGGCGACCGCGCCGGAGATCGCGCCCAGCGCCGTGGGCTTGCCGTTGTGAAACCACTCGAAGATGGTCCAGCCGAGGGCCGCGGCCGCAGTGGCGAAGTGCGTGTTGACGAATGCGCTGGTGGCCAGCGGGCTTGCCGCCAGGGCGCTGCCGGCATTGAATCCAAACCAGCCCACCCACAGCAGGCAGGCGCCGATGAAGCTAAGCACCATGGAGTGCGGCGGCATCGCTCTCTGCGGATAACCGATCCGTTTGCCCATATACAGCGCGCAAATCAGCGCCGAAACGCCGCTGGTGATGTGGACGACGGTTCCGCCGGCGAAGTCGAGGCTGGGAATGTGGTTGCCGGTGGCGTTGAGCAGTCCGCCGACGCCCCACACCATATGGGCCATGGGGCAATACACAAAGAGCGACCAAAGGGAGAGAAAGACGGCCATGCTGCTGAACTTCATGCGCTCGGCAAACGCGCCGGTGATGAGCGCCGGCGTGATGATGGCAAACATGAGCTGATAGATCATGTAGGTTTGTTCGGGGATGGTCGCGGCGTAGTCGGGATTGGGGCTTAGCGAAACGCCTTTGAGAAAAACGTGCTCGAAGCCGCCGATGAACATGTTGCCGTGGCCAAAGGCCAGCGAGTAACCAACGATGGCCCATAGAATCGTCACCAGGCCCATCATGGCGAAGCTCTGCATCATGGTGCCGAGAATGTTCTTCCTGCGCACCAATCCGCCGTAGAAAAGCGCCAGGCCGGGGCCGGTCATCAGCAGCACCAGCGCCGCCGACGTCAGCATCCACGCATTGTCACCCGCGGATTGAGCGCTGGCGCTGGCGGCCTGCGCACTGCGCACAGCCTGCTCCAGCGCTGCAATCCGCGCCTGCGTGTCAGCGGCAGGCGCCGAGGTTTGAGCGAGAGCCAGGGCAGGGATCCCCAGTACAACGAAGAGAGATAGCAGTTTGATCGTGCGGCAGAACATGAGATTTTTAACTCCCGATATGTATGGGCAGGCGAAGCCGCCATGCGCCATGGCGGAATGCCAGCCGCCGTTCCGGATGATGCAGGAGATCACGCCGGAGTTACGAGGCTGAACCGACAAGGACCGGGGCCAGAGCACGAACTGCGGTGAAAACACCAGGCACAGCTTGCGCCTGCCCCCTTCTAAAGGGTGCGATTGGCCTTAATATTCCACGCGGCGCATAAGGATTCCATGAAGAAATGGAAAACCACTATGGAAACCTTATAAGTATTGTGGTGAACGCCGGTTGGCCGTGATCCGGCATGAGACGAAGCCCGAGTTCATGCCGCGGGCTTTCTTCGGCGCCTCCGCTCCGATGTAACGTGCGCCACACCAGACGAAACGCCGAGGGGTGCTTTCCCATCCGCGCCCGTGATTTGCGTGGCGGCGGCTCGCGCCGGGAGCCCGGCGCGCGCAAATGGCCGAGCCTCAGAGAGCCGCTTCTCCGCGCTCGTCATTGCGAATGCGGATGGCTTCGTCGACGCGGCTGATGAAGATCTTGCCATCGCCGATGTGGCCGGTGCGAGCGGCGCCCAGAATCGCAGCGACCACCTTCTCCTTTAACACGTCGGGGATGACGATCTCCAGCTTGATCTTGGGAATCAAATCGATGGTGTACTCGCGCCCGCGGTAGAACTCGGTGTGCCCCTTCTGGCGGCCGTGCCCGCGGGCTTCCAATATCGTGATGCCTTCAATGCCGGCCTCGATGAGAGCTTCCTTGACCGCGTCCAGCTTGGCGGGTTGAATCACAGCTTCAATCTTGAACATAGGTGCATTCCTCGTTCTTCAGGTTACACAGCCGGAGCCCGTCGCGGCCCGATTGGAATCAAGCGTTGAACTCGTACCCTTCCTCGCCATGCTGCGTGAGGTCAAGACCAGAGGCTTCATCGGCCGTGGAAAGCCGTAGTCCCATCGTCTTGTCGACCACGAAGAGCAAAATCAGTGTTCCGGCGACCGCAACCAGCCAGCCGATGCCTGCGCCGATGCCCTGGTTGAGAATCTGATGCCAGTTTCCGTCGATGGCGCCGGTGGGCCTCAGTTGGCCGCTCGCGCTCTTGCCATACACCGCGTTAATCGTAGCCGCCGCGAAGACGCCGGTCAGTAGCGCGCCCACGGTGCCGCCTATGCCGTGGACGCCAAAGGCGTCGAGCGAATCGTCGTAGCCGAAGACCCTCTTCATCTTCAGGACCATGAACGAGCAAACCAGACCGGCGACGGCGCCGATTACGAGAGCCGACATCGGTTGCACGAATCCGGAGGCCTGGGTAATGGTAGCCAGCCCTGCCACTGCGCCGGAGATCGCCCCTAGCGCGGTCGGTTTGCCGTTATGAAGCCACTCGGCCAGGGTCCAGGTGAGGGCCGCCGCTGCCGCGGCAAACTGGGTGTTGATGAACGCGCTGGTAGCCAGCGGACCGGCCGACAACGCGCTGCCGGCATTGAACCCGAACCACCCCACCCACAATAAGCAGGCGCCGATAAAGCTCAGCACCATGGAGTGCGGCGGCATGTCCGTGTTCGGGTAGCCGATGCGCTTGCCCAGATACAGGGCGCAAATCAGCGCCGAAACGCCGCTGGTGATGTGCACCACCGTCCCGCCCGCGAAGTCGAATACTGGCCAGCTTACGCCGCTGGTGTTGGGATTCAGCAGGCCGCCTACGCCCCAGATCATGTGCGCCATGGGGCAATAGACCAGCAAAGACCAGAGCGACAGAAAGACGGCCATGGAACTGAACTTTACGCGCTCGGCGAACGCGCCCGTGATCAGCGCGGGCGTAATGATGGCGAACATGAGCTGGTAGACCATGAATGTCTGTTCGGGAATGGTAGGGGCGTAATTTGGATTGGGCGTAAGGGAAACCCCGCGCAGGAAGAGATGGTCAAAGCCTCCGATGAATGCGTTGCCGGGGCCGAAGGCCAACGAGTAGCCCGCAACCGCCCAAAGGACCGTGATCAGGCCCATCATGGCGAAGCTCTGCATCATGGTGCCCAGAATGTTCTTGCGCCGGACCAGCCCGCCGTAGAAGAGCGTCAGGCCGGGCCCGGTCATGAGCAAAACCAGCGCCGCGGAGATCAGCATCCAGGCATTGTCGCCGGCGGATTGAGCATTCTGGACGGCCTGTTGCAGGGCAGCGATCTGAGCCTGTGTAGCCGGGGCCTGTTCAGTTGGGATGGATTTGATCGCCGGGGCCACAGCCAGCGCCAGTGCAGGAAAGCCCAGGACGATGGCCAGGATCAATGAACGAAGACGGAGAATACGCATAAGCTTCGACTCCAAAATCCACGGTATCCATGACCTGCCACGGTGCGGCTTGGCCGCTGCACGGCTCGGTCTCTGCGTCGCCTCGCCGGTTTGGCAGCTTGCAGGCATCCCGCGAACGCAGAACGCTCCGTGCCGGTTCGGCAGTTGAGTTGGATTACGCTTTTAAGCCATTCTCCGCAAGTCGCGAAGAGAATGCAAGCCCTTTGAATACTTTTTGGGTGTTCCTCATCGCGATGCGCAAAATGATCCGGTCCGGCGCGGCGGAGTAATACGCTCAAAAAGAACGGCAAACGGCCGCGAGTTGACCCTCGCATCGCACCGGAAACGATCGCGTCCGCGCGAAGGTTGAAGACTGCGCGCTGGCAACTGTCCACAGTTCATTGTCCACTGCCCGCGGGCGTATAGTGGAGCTATGGCGGCTTCCACGGAGCGCGACCATTATCTCTTTGGCGCGCTTGATAGCAGCGCAAAAAACCGCATCAAGGTGAGCGAAGTCAACTACGGCTACGAAGCGCCGGAGGGTATCTTGCTCACTTCGCTGGATTTTGCGGTCAATTGGGTGCGCAAAAACTCCGTGTGGCCCATGACCTTCGGGCTGGCCTGCTGCGCCATCGAAATGATGTCGACGGGCGCAGCGCGCTTTGATATCGCCCGCTTCGGTGCGGAGGTCTTCCGGCCTTCCCCGCGTCAGTCCGACCTGATGATCGTGGCTGGACGGGTGTCGCAGAAGATGGCTCCCGTGCTTCGCCGCCTATACGATCAAATGCCTGAGCCCAAGTGGGTTATCTCCATGGGCGCGTGCGCCACCTCGGGCGGCGTGTTTAACAACTACGCCCTGGTTCAAGGCGTCAACCAGGTCGTGCCGGTCAATGTGTATGTTCCCGGGTGTCCGCCGCGCCCCGAGCAACTTATCTACGCGATTTCGCTTCTACAAGAGAAGATACAGCGCGAGCCGCGTAGTCTGCTGAAGACGCTGAACGCCGAGTGAACTCCCATTCGAGACCGAATTCCCGGCAAAGTTCCCGTGGGAGCCGCTCATGGCGGTCGAGCCCGTTTTGAGCTTTCAAGTTTCAATGAGGCGGCCTGTGGAAAGAAAGAATAGAATATGGCCAGCAGGGTCTTTCTGTGCTAGGTTTGTGACGGTGAATCGAAGATTGGGAGCTGCGCACGCTGTGCGGAGCCGAAAGGAGGGGGAGCGTGGATTCCTTTTTTAAACCGTTTTTCCAACCGTACATCAGCGTAATCATGGAGCGTAAGAGCATGTATTCACGAACTTTGAAGTCCGTTTTGTTGGTCCTGGGCGTGGCGGGTTTTGCCCTGTTGCCAATGGGGTGTAAGAAGCAGCCGCCAATCACGTTATCGTGCAACGCCAGCGCTCCGGCCGTCTTCCCGGGCGATCCGCTGTCCGTTACGGCTACCGCCGGGTCGGTGAGCACGAAGAAGAACAACAACGTAATTTACAGTTGGAGCGGAGACGGTGTATCCGGTAATGGCACTTCAGCCACCGTGAATACGGCTTCTCTGGCTCCCGGTTCCTACACTGCCAAGGCTGACGTGAAGGAAGGCAAGAAGGGCAAGGAAGGCCTGAAACCCGGACAAACCGCCGAATGTTCAGCCGGCTACACGGTGAAGGCGTTCGAGCCGCCGACCATCAGTTGCTCGGTCAGCCCCGACACCATCAAGCCAGGCGACACGGCGACCGTCACTTCAGTGGGCGTGAGCCCGCAGAACCGGCCTTTGACTTACAGCTACACGGCCACGGCGGGCACGGTGACAGGCACCGGGACCACGGCAGAGTATTCCTCGGCGGGTGCGCCGACGGGAGCGGTGGGGATCACCTGCAACGTGTCGGACGACAAGGACCACACGGTGTCCGCCAACACGCAGCTGACCATTCTTGCTCCGCCTCCGCCCCCGCCGGCGCCGAAGACGCAGGCACTGTGTACGATCAGCTTTTCGACCGACACGAAGCGGCCCCTGCGCGTGGACAACGAGGCCAAGGCCTGCCTGGACCAGGTGGCTCTGGACCTGAAGCAGCAGGCTGACGCCAAGGCGGTGGTGGTGGGCGAGTCGGATGCCAAGGAGAAGGCGGCGACCGAGAAACAGGAGAAGTACGCGGCCAAGCACAAGCACGCCAAGGTGGAAGACTCTGCGGCGCAGCGCGCGGTGAACGCCAAGGACTACCTGGTGACGGAGCAGGGCATTGATGCTTCGCGGATCAGCGTGGCCGAGGGGATGACCGACGGGCAGACGGTGGAGAACTACCTGGTGCCGGCGGGGGCGACGTTCAGCTCCGATGTGACGGGAACGATGCCGGTGGACGAGACGGCGGTGAAGCCGCAAATGCGCAAGCCGCTGGCGGAACGCCACCCGAAGAAGAAGGCAGCGATGTAAGCTGCGGGGCGCGGCGCTGTTCACGAAGCAATCGGCGAGCCTTGCCGCAAAGAGGCGAGGCTCGCACAAGCTAGACTCTATCCGTCCCTTCTTGAGTGCGGAGAGGCTGTCCGGTGAGCTAACCGGTCGGCCTCTTCGCTTTTTTGGCCCCATTTTGTCTATTCTTAATAGAGATGTAAGGGAGTTTTCCGTCTGAATGAGCCGTTTGCGGTGTTTTCTTAAGAGATCGCACCGGGCTGGGGTTCCGGCCCAGATCCTTTTCTTTCTTACGTTTTTCCTCTGTGTCCCGAAACTACAGGCGCAAACCGCGTGGACCATCGTGGGCCCCGCAGGCGGCGATGCACGGGCATTTGCATCGTTTCCAGGGCAGCCGAAGCATCTGTTGCTGGGCACAACCAAAAGCTGGCTCTACGAATCGATGGACGAGGGCGCAAGCTGGCATCGGCTGGCGAAGCTGGGCAGCGCCGATGGGTTCGTTCTCGACAGCATTGTGGTCAACTCCGCCGACTCCTCCACGATCTACGTGGGCGCATGGAAGGACAGCGACGGCGGCGGATTGTGGATCAGCCACGACCGTGGCCGGACCTGGATCGAGCCCGCGCCATTCAAGGGGCAGCCGGTTCACGCGCTTGCGCAGGCGCCTTCCGATCCGCGCATCCTGTACGCCGGAACACTGGCAGGAGTCTTCCGGTCGAGCGACGGCGGCGCGACATGGACCCAGATCAGCCCTTCCGGCAGCCACGAGATTCATGAGATCGAGTCGCTGGCGGTGGACCCCGATCGTTCGGACACTGTGTACGCCGGAACCTGGCACCTGCCATGGAAGACCACCGACGGCGGCAAGACCTGGCACAACATCAAGCAGGGACTGATTGTCGACTCGGATGTGTTTTCCATCATTGTCGATCCCGGGCACACGCACATCGTTTATCTGAGCGCGTGCAGCGGAATCTACAAGAGCGAGAATGCGGGCATCCTCTTCCACAAGATTCAGGGCATCCCCTCGGAAGCAAGAAGGACGCGGAGCCTCATGCAGGATCCGGAGAACCGCGAAGTGGTGTACGCCGGAACCACGGAGGGACTCTACAAGACCGTGAATGGAGGCAAAAGCTTTGAGCGCATGACGGATTCCGGCGTCGTGGTCAACGGCGTCTATGTGGACCCCGAGGATTCCAGCCGCGTGCTGCTGGCCACCGATCGGGGGGGCGTGCTGGCGAGCCAGGACGGGGGCGTGACATTTACGCCGTCGAACCGGGGGATCTCCGAGCGCAAGGTGGCGGCTTTGCTGGTCGATCGCGACGATCCCGAGCGCCTGTACGCAGGCGTGGTCAACGACAAGAACTACGGCGGCGTCTTCCGCTCCAGCGACGGTGGCGCGCATTGGGAACAGCTCGACTCGGGACTTGACGGCCGCGACGTCTTCGCGCTGGCGCAGGCAAAGGGCGGAGCGGTGGTAGCGGGAACCGGCCACGGCATCTTTGTTTTGCATGCCGCGGCCAGCGGCGATCCGGCGCCGGCTCCGCCGGATGGATCGGCTGCCGCACTGCTACCGGGCCTGACCTGGCAGGCGCGGAACGATATCGCCAACACCATTGTGAAAACGATCACCGAGACGCACCGTGGCACGCGCGTCAACATGGAGAAGCAGGTGCAAGCCCCGGTGATCGAGTTGCAGAGTCCCGTGTACGCGCTCGACGTTTCGGGGGACGTGTGGGTGGCAGCCACAAGCTACGGGCTGCTCACCAGCCGCGACCAGGGCGCCAGTTGGCAGGGCGGGCCGGTGATGGGCGAGGGCGACTACCTTTCCGTAACCGTTCACGGCGACACCATGGCCGCGGCTCGCGCCGACGGCGTGGTTCTGTCGAAGGACGCAGGGCAGAGCTGGTGGCCGATGGGGATCCCCACGATGCTCACCCGCATCCACCGCGTAGCCTTCTCCCCGGACGGTACGCTCTGGCTGGGCGCGCGCGAGGGCGTCTACTACACTCGGGACATGGGCAGGACCTGGTTGTGGCTTCATCGCCTGCCGTTCCGCGATGTCGACGATTTGAGCTACGACGCGGCTTTGAAAAGAATCCTGGTCAGCTCGCGCTCCAGCGATCAGGTCTACGCCATTGACCCAAAAACCATGAAGTGGGACTGGTGGCAGACGGGCTACCCAATCGTTCTGGTCCGGGGGGCAGGCGATCGCCTGGTGGCCGCTTCGCTCGACGATGGCGTGCTCGTGGGACCCCGAGCGGCGCCGACGGACCAAACTGCCCCCGCGGGCGGCATGAGCGCCCAGCAGTAATCTTCAATCTTGGGGGAATGGACCGGCGACCGGCGGAGCGCCGAGGGCTTTCACTGCACCTTGAACGCCTTGTCCACGATGGCGTTAGGTTCGCGGCCAGCAGGCAGCAGCGTGAACAGCGAATTCGTTGAAGTGCGCACCACGGCTACGTCGCCGGAGCGGCTATCAACCACAAACAGCAGCTGTCCGGCGGCCGAAAACGCGAGCGCCGACGGCCCGTCGCCAACGTGAATCGCACCCACGCGCTTGCCATCGTCGATCGAGTACACGGTTACCTCCTGTGAGTGCTCGTTAGCCACGTAGAGGAGGGAATTGTCGCGGGACACGAGGCCACGGACAGGTTCATCGCCGATCATGTACGTGTCGCCGACCTCGTCGGTGGTGTCGTAGATTTCTGAAACCGAGTCGGAAAACGAATTCGAAGCGAAAATTTCTCCGCCGTCGGGCTTCAGGGCCAAGTTGACGGGCGCGCGGCCTACATCCATCAGCGTTTCCAGGCGATCGGGTAGAGGGGGATTCGCGCCGGGCTGCGCCAACCCAACGACCATCACCTGATGACCGGCCGAGCACGGCACAAACGCCTTTGAAGAGTCGGGAAGAATGACCGCCTCCGCCGCTCCGGGGCATCCGGCGAACATGGCGCGCACCTTGCCGCTGGCCGGATCGAGGATGGTCACCGAGTCTCCATGGCGGTCGGCCACGACGAGACTCTTGCCATCGGGGGCCAGGCGCGCGGCAACAGGGTCATCACCCGCAGCGAACTGCGCGATTTCGCGGCGGGCCTGGAGATCGACAATGGAAACCGAGTTTGAGCCGGAGTTGGCGATATAGGCGCGGTCGCCGGCCGCGTCGAGATCGATGGAAACCGGCTGCAGATGCAAGGGAATGGTGGCCACGACGGCGTTGTGTTCCGCATCGATTACCGACAGCGAGCCGTTGGCGCCGGCCGCGCCGGAGTTCACAACATAGACCTCATTGCGCGTGAGGCTGGCGGCTATGGCAACCGGATCGCTTCCCACGGGCAGTTCGCGGTCCACGCGAACATCCACTACGTCCAATACCGTGACCGTGCCGCTGTCTCCGTTGGTCACGTAGACGTACTCGCGGTAGTTCGGCGGATATTGGGGAAAGTCGTTGGGGCGGCAGCCTACGAGAGAAAGCGCAAGCAGGCCGGCAGTAAGCCAAGCCAGGACTACCATCCTCGAACCACGCGTGCTCATCGCTGACCACTTTCCACGGTTCACGGCTCGCCGTGCACTGCGCCTGAGCCGCGCGTTCATTTTTCATCCGCGGCAGCGGGAACGGAGACGCCGCGCATAAGATGGCGTCCGACGACGGGCGCGATCTTTTCAACCTCGTTCATCATGGTTGCGAACTGCGCGGGATATATCGACTGGGGGCCATCGGAGAGCGCGTTCTCGGGATGATCGTGCACCTCGACCATCACTCCGTCGGCGCCCGCGGCCACGGCCGCCCTGGCCATGGGCAGCACGCTGTCGCGGCGGCCGGTTCCGTGACTGGGATCGACGAGGATCGGCAGGTGGCTCACGTGCCGCAGCGCGGGAACGATGCTCAGGTCGAGCGTATTGCGGGCGTGGTCGGCAAAGGTGCGCACGCCCCGCTCGCAGAGAATCACCTCGTAGTTGCCCTCGCTCATCACATATTCAGCGGCCATCAGGAGCTCTTCCAGCGTGGCGCTCATGCCGCGCTTGATCAACACCGGCTTACGCAACCGTCCCGCCTTTTTCAGCAGCGAGAAGTTCTGCATGTTGCGCGCGCCGATCTGGATCACGTCGGCCCATTCGGCCACCAGGTCAAGGGTTTCGGTGTCGAGCGCTTCGGTCACGATGCGCAAGCCGAATTGTTCCCGGATCTCAGCCATGATGCGCAGCGCTTCGAGGCCCAGGCCCTGAAAAGCGTACGGCGAAGTACGAGGCTTGTAGGCGCCGCCGCGGAAAAACTGTGCCCCGCCCGCCGCCACCTGCGCGGCAATGGCAAAGGCCTGCTCGCGGCTCTCGATGGAGCATGGGCCCGCGATTACCGCCAGGCCACGGCCGCCGATGGCAGCGCCGCAGCCCGCAAAGCGGATCACGGTGTCCTCTTCTTTCGCGTCGCGGCTGGCGAGTTTATAGGCTTTTGACACGCGAATCACTTCCGCAACGCCGGAGAGCGATTCCAGGTTTCCGCGGTTGACTTCGCCCTGATTGCCGGTGATGCCGATGGCCGTGCGCTGGGCCCCGGGAAGAGGATGGGCACGGAATCCTAACTGCTCAATGTGGTCGCAGACCGCCTGGATCTCCTCCGGTGTAGCCTGCGCTTTCATGACGACCAACATGGGTGCCCCCGATCCATCAGTCTAACGGCTGGGAGGGCGGAGGGCAATTTCCGCGGGGCGATGAAGGAACAGCCGGCTGGAAGGCCCGTCTGGTGCGAAGGATTATCGAGTGCTTTAGCAATGCATATCGGAGCTGGCGCCTCCCGGAGCGGGAGGCGCGCCGCTCACTTGGTTTTGGATTCGTCCGTGACTTCGGTAGTGCAACGGGCAGCAACAATGGCGGGAGCAATGACCATACCGATAAAGGCAAGAGCGATCAAGAAGTCATGCATGATAGAGGTCTCCATTCGGCACAGAGCGGTTCTTCAGCCGCGCCCCGCAAAAGCCTCGGCGTCGCTCTTGCCTCCCGATGAGGAAGAGACACCGCAACGCGAGAGCCCAAGGCTCAAACCGAAGCCTGACAACAGTTCTGCAGCCGATCTACCCATGCATCATCGACAAGATGAGAGGAATCTTGAAATACCACGAAACGTGTACAGGGGATGCAGGAGTGTTAGTTCGCCTGTCACTTTGGAGAGTAACGAAGGGCATGAGACTTCACGCCACGAGCGAAGATCTTCTGTTGGCGAGGTCGCGCACAACGCTCTCGATCGATTCGGCCTGAGATGGCCGTTATCGCACCGATCTCCGCTTTAACGATCGCCATTTCAGGCCCAGCCACGCCAGATAGCCGAGCTGGATGGCCCATGCGATGGTATAGGCAGCCCTCGTATAGAGGTGGTTGATGGGAGCGACAGCCGCGGTGTGTTGCGCATCGGACATGTGCAGTCTCCAGTCGAAAGGGGGCTCCGGCGGCGCGGAGAAGACTAGGTAGCACGCCCAGAAGAAAAGGGCGGCGGGGACGGCAACGATCAATGCGGTAGCAAGTTTTTTCATCGTGTTCCTCAGATTTCCCAGCAGGCCAGCGCCGGCGTCAGGCCCGCAAGGCTTGCTCTGCTTCTTCCGCAGCGATCTTCTGTTGCTGCCGCTCAACCCGGTAGCGAAAAGCCAGAATCAGCACACCCCAAAGAAACCAGGCGAGCATATTCCAAAGCAACGCGCCGACCATCGATGGGGCCATGCCGGAATCCTGCCCGCCGCCAAAGACAGGCGCCGGGTGCTGGGTGCGGAACGGCGGGCGGTTGGACATATAAACGATGGGGACGTCGAGCGCCCCGAAGATGCCGAGCACGGCGGCCAGCGTCTGCACCTGAGGTCCGGCGGCGAAGCGGCGCAGAAGCAGATAGCTCATGTAAATCAGCCAGAGAACCAGCGTGGTGGTGAGCCGCGGGTCCCACGTCCACCAGATGCCCCAGGCACGGCGGGCCCAAAGCGGGCCCGTGACCAGGACCACGGTGCAAAAGACAACCCCAACCTCTGCCCCGGCCAGCGCCCAGGCATCGAACACCTGCGCGCGCTCAGCGTGATTGTGCCGCGAGGCGAGGTAGCCGATGGAGCCCACCAGGCTGACGGCGAAGAACAGGAACGCGACCGAGGCCGACGGCACATGATAGTAGATGATGCGGAACATCTCGCCCTGCGCGGCATCGTTCGGGGCTACATAAATGGCCTGGTAGTAGGCCCGGCCCAGCAAATAAACGGTAAGCAAAATGTAGAGACCGATGGCGAGTTTTTTCATGCGGAAATCCTGACCTCTCCAGTGTACAGGGGGGCGGCTCTGCAGGCGCGCGCAGGCGCAACTTACGTCGCGTCAGAAAGCCAGCCTGCTTCGTGCCCTTCCTTTAGCCTTTTTTCAGGTCAAGGGGCAGGAAATCCCGGATGCGCC
Organism: uncultured Acidobacteriaceae bacterium; assembly: GCA_963808805.1. GTDB lineage: Bacteria > Acidobacteriota > Terriglobia > Terriglobales > Acidobacteriaceae > Telmatobacter. The sequence goes on from CAWEGN010000003.1 coordinate 216,045, forward strand.
CCCTTCGCCTCGCGCTGCTACCATGAATCTGCCGCAAGAAATATGCGCGATCATCTAGCCACACTCATCGATGATTTTCGGCGCCTGGACTGCGAGATTGCCGTGGTGCGCTATCAGGGCAACCGGCGGCGGGTCACGACCTATGGCGAACTGGCGCGGCTGGCCGGCCGTTTTGCGGCGCTGCTTGCCGCCCGAGGTATAGCGCAGGGCGACCGCGTCCTGCTGTGGGCCGAGAACAGCGCCGAGTGGATTGCCGCCTTTCACGGCTGCCTGCTGCGCGGAGTGCTGGCCGTGCCGCTGGATGCCTTTGGAACCGCTGAATTTGTGGCGCGCGTGGCCGCCGACGTGAGCCCCAAACTGGCCGTCGGCGATACTGTCCTGCTCGCCAAGCTCCACGCTGCCACGGACGCGCCGCCGATTCAGACACTCGCTTTCGAGGACTGGCTTGCCGAACTGCCCGCCACGGAGATGGGCGCGATCTCCGGACTCTCGGATCAAACCCCGCTGCAAATCCTCTTCACCTCCGGCACCACCGGCGATCCCAAGGGCATCGTCATTACGCACGGCAATGTGCTGGCCAGCGTGGGGCCCATCGAAGACGGCGCCAAACCGTATATGCGCTACGAGCGGCTCATCCATCCGCTGCGCATTCTGCACACGCTGCCTTTGAGCCACGTCTTTGGCCAGACCATGGGCCTGTGGATCCCGCCCATCTTCACTGCCGAGCTGCATTTCGAAAACCGCCTGGCAGCGCCGCGCCTCATCGAGCTCATCCGCAGCGAGCGCATTTCCGTGCTGGCCGCCGTGCCCAGGGTCCTGGCGCTGCTGAAGACTCATCTGGAGATGAGACATGCAGGTCTAGTGGAACAGATTGCCAGCTCGCAAACGATCGGTCCCATGAGGCGCTGGTGGCGCTTCCGCGCCGTGCACCGCGAGTTCGGGCTCAAATTCTGGGCATTCGTCTCCGGAGGCGGCGCCCTGCCCGGCCCCATCGAGCAGTTTTGGAACGCGCTGGGGTTCGTGCTGATTCAGGGTTACGGCATGACCGAGGCCACCGCGATCATCACGCTGAACCATCCCTTCCACGTGGCCAAAGGGACCATCGGCAAGCCGATGCCCGGCCGCGAGGTCAAGCTGGGCCCGGACGGCGAGGTGCTGGTGCGCGGCGCGATGATCTCCGGCGCCACCTGGCAGGGCGGCGCGATGCAACCCCGCCATGGCGAGTGGCTGGCGACGGGGGATCTGGCGGAGCGTCTGGACTCCGGAGAGCTACGCTTTCTTGGCCGCAAAAGTGAAATCATTGTCACCGCATCAGGACTCAATGTTCATCCGGAGGACATAGAAGCGGCCATCGAGGAACAGCCCGAGGTTGCAGCCTGCGCGGTCGTCGCTATGGAGACCGCTGCCGGGCCGGAACCTTGCGCGGTGCTGGCCTGCCGCGGATCGGGCGACTGCGCCCTCGCCGCCATCGAACGCGCCAATGCCATACTGCCCGAGTTCCAGCGCCTGAGCCGCTGGGTGCTCTGGCCGGAGCCGGACCTGCCCCGCACTTCCACCGGCAAGGTGAGGCGCAAGCCCGTCGCGGCCTGGCTGGCGCGGATTCAGGCCGCGGCTGCTACGCCTGGCGGCGGCAAGCCTGCAACCAACGGCGACCATGCGTTCGGGCCTTCGTCGGATTGGCTGCTGGCGCTCATCGCGCAGGTCACCGGCGAGGCCAATCCAGGGGTGGGAGACGAGCTGCGCCTTACCGAGGATCTCCACCTGGACAGCCTGGGACGCGTCCAACTGGCCGCGGAGATCGAGGAGCGGCTGGGCATCGTCTCCAGCAACGGCCTGCTCGAAGAAGTGCAAACGCTGGGAGAGTTGCGCAGGCTGGTGGCCGGCGGCGGCGCGGCGGAAATAGAGAACAGAGAACAGAGAACAGAGAACAGAGAGCAGAGAGCAGAGAGCAGAGATCGGAGATCAGAGAACAGAGAGCAGAGATCAGAGAGCAGAGAACAGAGATCAGAGATCAGGGAACAGGGAGCGGAGATCGAGGCTGGCAGGACGCCGTCTGAAGAGAGGCGAAGGAAGTTTGTTTATCCCCAGTGGCCGTGGTGGAAGCCGTTCCACTGGATTCGTGTGGCCTTCATTGAGGCCGTGATGCGGCCGCTGACGTGGCTGCTGGCCGCGCCGCGCGTGGTGGGGCCGAACCAGCCGCTACCGGAGGGTCCGCTGCTCATCGTGGGCAACCATGTGACCGCGTACGACGGGCCGCTCATCCAATACGCGCTGACCGGGCCGCTACGGCGGCGCGTGGCTGCGGCCATGATGGGCGAGATGCTCGACGACTACCGGCACTGGCGTAATCCCGAATGGCCGCCGGGACACAGGGGCTTCTATGTCCTGGGGCCACCGGCTTACTGGCTGGTGACGGCGCTCTTTAACGTGTTTCCGCTGCCCCGCCAGCGCGATTTCCAGGCCAGCTTTGCCCACGCCGGCAAGGCCATGGACCACGGCTACAACGTGATGGTCTTTCCCGAGGGCACGCGCTCGGCCGAGGGACAGTTGGCGCGCTTCCGGCCAGGCATTGGCCTGCTGGCAAAGCAATGCGGCGCGCCCGTGGTCCCAGTAGGCATTAGAGGGCTGGGCGAGATGAAAACCGGCCGGCGGCGCTGGTTCCGCTCCGGCATCCTCGAAGTGCACGTGGGCGAGGCGATGCGGTTCGGCCCCGAGGAGAGCGAGGCCTCCATCACCGCGCGGCTGCACGAGGAAGTCGAGCGGCTGATGGGGGGTAACGGCTAGCTGTCAGCCTAGAGCTTTCAGCTTTCAGCTCTCAGCTCATCGTGCGGAGGCAGCATTTCCTGAGGCGTTCCGGCGCTGAAAATCACTCCACCTGCAAGTCGTCGAAACCGCAACGCGGCGCGAGAGGAAAAATCGTCGCATCGCGAGCTCGCGGAAAAGTGCACCTGCAGGTGGAGCAATCGCGGGAAATTGTGACCTGCAGATCGATGGATTCGCGTGAAATCGTCGAAAAGATGGTAGAGAGCAGAGATTAGAGAGCAGGGGTCAGTTCTTCGTGCGGAGGGGCGGGTGCGAGGGGTGCGGGCGGCGGACGCTGCCCGGGGCGGGTGTCTCTGGTGAGTTGTGCTTCAGGAATCGAACCACTCGAAGCGGAAGTTCCGGCTCGCCCGGAAGTTTTAGCGGGTTGGAAAGCAGGCTGGAACGGTGGAGGGGTGAATTGGGCTGTTGGCTTCCGCTGACATCCATTAGCGTCACGGATTGCTGAACGCTGGGCGGCTTTCCGTTACAAATCCGCTCCCGAATGAGCGCGTTGGTGATTTGCGTGATTTGAGCTATGCCGGGAAACTCCTGCCACTCCCAGGGGGGCACAGGCCGGCCGCTAGATCGCAACGACTCATACGGTGCGAAGCACTGCGACCAGCATGGATAAGTCTCCGATCACATTGAGGAAGCCGTCCTATTTCTCGCCTGGGTTGATGTCCACTTCAATTCTTGTTGTTGGCGCGCTTTGCTCGACCTGACGTGTCTGCAGGCGAATCACCAGCCGGTTGCCGGCCAGGTCGGCTTCCCAGCCAACTGTCATCGAGCCAAACCCGGTCGTCGTCACCTTCGGCAAGTCCTCGCCATTCGCTCGTACCGCGGAGGCGGCAGTTGCGCCATAGACCAGCAAATAGCCCGTTTCAGGAAGGTTCTCGAGCGTCCAAGCAAAACCGCCAGTCTTGGATTGCACAGTCACTTTTGCAGTTTCTCCCGGTGTAATCACCAATGTCACGGTCTTATCCCCATTGGGGGGAGTTACAATCAGCGCGCCGACACGGCCGTTGGTCATGCTTTGACCTAATTGCAATTCTTCATTGAGTTGCACCGGCACGACGGCCCCTGGCTTCAAATAGACGGGAATCGTATCCAGAGGCGCATTAACCTTGCGCTCTACGGGCCCGGAGACCGTTTTGCCATCCCATAAGCTCGTCCACACGCCGGATGGAAACGAAATCGTCTTGAACGTGTCTTCGTTGATTACCGGCGCAACCAGCAAATCCGGCCCGAACATGTATTGATCCCCGACGGCGGCCAGGGCCGGCTCCTGCGGAAAGGACACCGGCATGGAGCGCATGATGGGAATACCTGTTTCATGCGCAATGACGGCGGCATTGTAGGTGTAATTCAAAATGTTCTCCCGCGTCCAGGCAAGGAACTTATAGTTCGTCACGGCTGCTTCGCCGAAATACCACGGCTCGCGCGGCGCGGTGCCATGAGGGCGCATCAAAGGGCTGAAACATCCGAATTGGAACCAGCGCATATACACCGCCGGCTGCGGATAACCGAAATATCCGCCAATGTCGCTGCCCCAGAGGGAATAACCGCAGGCGCACAAGTTCAGCGCCCCGGTCAAGACATGCTTAAGCCCGTTAAAGTTGGCGGGGTGATCGCCGGCAAATTGGCCGACCCATCTTTGCGTGCCGGGCGCGGCCCCTCTGCCATACAAGATGAAATCATTCCCGCGTTTCTCCCGGAATACTTCGCTGACCGTTCGTTGATAGTCGTAGTAGTAAAAATTGTGCATCTCGGCCCCGCGTTTGCCGTCATAAAACACGGCCTCATCCGGCACCATATCGCCGAAGTCCACCATGCTTCCGGCCTCGCCAAGGTCCAGAGCCTGCCTCAACGCCCGCCGGCAGAGTTCCATGGCGTTCGGGTTGGTGAAATCCACGTAACCCAGGGCACGCGTCTGGTCTTCGCTCCCGCAATGCAGAATCGGAAGTTCATCGGGCTTTGAGTTCAGGCATAAGCGATTCCTGCCGTGATGGGCGAATCTCGGGCATAAAATAGCCCAACACCCTGATCCCGCGCGCCGCCATGAACTGATTCAAAGCCGGCGAATGGGCGGAGGGGCCTCTTCGGCATAAAAAATCGCGGAATGAGGGATGTCCAATTCCGCAAATCGCATGGCGACACTTTCTTCTTCCGCCACCGCATCGTGCAATTGGCCACTTGCCCAGCGCCCCGCCTCTGCCCATCCACGGTTCAAAAACCCATTTGGGCGGCAACGGAACCCTGCCCGTCAGAGCCGTATAGGATTGCAATGTCTTCTCGGGTGCGCCAATCCAAAAGTAATAGTCAAATATCGGGCCTTGCTGCGTAATACGATATTGGTTTGGATGCGTCTTCCCGATGTCCGCCCGTAAACGATAGGATGAATTGTCAAAAACCATATAGCCTTTGGAACTGTGAAAGATGGGCAGAGGCTTGTAGGTCGTATTCGCCAAACCCTCCCCGTTCCCAACCCAGTCATCCGTTCCCCAAAGCGTTAACACACTTCCATTTTGATTGAAGCGATCGTACTTCTCTCCGAAGCCATAAATAACCTCGTCTGGATCAAGGTGATTTCTGAAATCTATCGCGAGTATCCCGCCATCCGAACCAAACCGGAAAGCCAGGTCGCCGGCGCCGATTTGCGTCACCTTATTTCCAGCGGCGTCATAGAAAGAAATCGAAAACGGATTCCGGTGGATAACAATCCTGCCGTCGGCGGTTTCGATGGAACACGAGCTTGAGGTCTGGGTGGCTTTTAATGGCAACAGATCAGCCGGTCTCCAGTAACCTTCATCGCTGCCGTAGATTCTTACGCCGCCCGTTGTTGGCAGGGCAAGGCGCAGGTCAACTTCATGGCCGCCGGCCATGCACCGCATCAGCAGCGTGTTGCCTTGCACTTCCAGGCTGTTCGCGCTTGTGACCGGCGTCCATGCGTCCTTCAGAATGTCCCCCGGCGAGCCATCGGCATACCACCACCTGGACATCTTATCGAGCTGGCTCAGATAAGTGTCCAGTAACTGACACGCCTGCCCCAGATCATTTTTCTGAAAAGCGGCGTTCACTTTTTGCCGGAAGAACGCCAGCGTCATGTCATTCTTCAGAATGCCCCACGCCCTAGAGGAGCGGCGTGAATCCTTCCTGCGTCATCAGGTCCATCCAGCGTTGCGTGAGATAAAGCCGTTGCGCCAGATTGTTCTTGTCCGTCGGTGTGGTTAATGACGATTCCATCTGCCAGATTTGCCGGCATGTTTCGGCGATCGGGATAGGTACTTGATGCCGGCCTTTGCCAGCGGAGTATGCCGGAGGGCAACTGGCACAGACTGCTTTGAGAATCCACGACTTCTGCCATGCCCGAAAAGTGGGTTTCGATCAGAAGATCAACCGGCATGCCTTCATTCAAATCAATCGCCGCCGGGCTGCTGAACTCGCCATCGCGCCAGCGAGTCCGCATCGGCAGAAAGCCAAAATGGGACTTCGGCTTTCCTCCCAATGTCTGCCACGGTATTTGGAAGAAAACCAGCCATTCGCCGGTTCTCCTGGTAACAGTCGCTTCGAACCCTTCGACTTTGCTGACGATTACGGAAGAATCTTGAGCGATTGCGGCTTCATCAGCAGCCACATCCGTATTGGAATTCAACAACCGGTTACAGCCAAATTTCAAGCCCTGTGGCGTCGCCGCAAACTGGTAATAGGAGGGAATGCCTGTATCGGGTTGAATCAAAAAGTCCACTTCATCGGGATAGGGAGGCCAGTTATTTGCCGCGGAGGGCAAACCATGCAGCGAATGCCAATTCGCCTCTCGCCACAAATCGGCATCCAGATTGGCGTAAGGGAAAGACATGTCGGGTTCCCCGCAACGGAAAACGACATAGAGCGCGTCGCTATTGTAAGCAACGCGACATTCCGTCGGCGTCGCCGGGCGATTAACACCGCCAACGCGATAAAACCGGTCCAAGACCACCGTGTGCTCATGGTCCGACAAAAGATCATCCAGGGAAGGCGTGCCGTTCCAGGGCGACTTGAGAACCACTGCGTTGGTTCCCCACGCGAGCGGCCCTTTTCCTTCCGTCATCACGTCACCATAGCGGAAATGCGCCAGACTCTCTCCGTCTGCTTTCAAAATTCCGCCATACACTCCGGCTAGAGTCCCGATCCCGATTGCCGAGTTCTTTAAGAATGTGCGTCTCTGCATTTCGTCCCCTCGCCTTAGAAAATTGCCGCCTCCCCTGGCGCGCAAATTTCTAAATTTAGACAGCATGAACACATTGTTGTGGTTCACTCCAGAAAATGTATCACGGCTGGATTAGCCGGAATCTCCTTTTCGCCTCCGGTTCCCTAAAACCCTATCGCCCATAAGGCAATTGCAAGGCCAAAGGATGTCGCATTTCGGAACCGGAAGCCGCTGAAAACAACCGTCCCGACAAAGCATACCCATGGGTTGCGGCGGAAGACGAACGCAGCCAGTACTCCCCTCCCCAGCATGGGAGGAACCCGCCCAGCATCGCTACGTTCCAATATTGGTATCTGCGAACGAGCAGCCAGGCTTTTGTGCGATCTGCGGCTACCGACGCTCGTCCCGCAATCACTTGGTTTGCACGAGGGGTTCGCCGGGGATCAAGAGACGGACGCGATAGACGCTGGTGCTGGCCGTAATGTAGAGCGTCTTGCGATCGGGTCCGCCCCAGGCGAGATTGGCGACGCGCTCGGGCATGACGATTGTGCCCAGCGGCTTGCCTTGCGGCGAGAAGATCCAGACGCCGCCGGGGCCCGCGCTGTAGATGTTGCCCTCGACGTCGACTTTCATGCCGTCGGGGGCGCCGGGACGCGGGTCGGCGGTTGCGTCATAGAGGAGCCGGGGATCGGTTAACGTGCCGTCGGGGCGCACGCGATAGCGCATCCAGATTTTCCTGGGTGCGGTCGAGTCGACGTAGAGGTACTTCTCGCCGGGCGAGAAGGCAATGCCGTTGGGGCGCGGCAGATCACTGACGAGGAGTTGCAGGCCTTCGCGGAGCGGCGGCGCGCCGGGCTTGTGCTGAAGCGCGCGCGGAATGCGGTAGACGCCGTTGACCTGGAGCTGCTTTTCAGGGTCGGAGTCGCTCTGCTTCGGCAGGCCGTAGGGCGGATCGGTGAAGTAGAGCGAGCCGTCGGAGCGGTAGACGAGATCGTTGGGGCTGTTGAGACGCTTGCCCTGGTAGGTATCGGCGAGGATGGTCACACGGCTTTCGGGGTTGAGCGACTCGAAGCGGAAGACATCGCGCTGCGCGTTGCCGGCGACCGTCAGGCGGCCGAGAGCGTCGAGCGTCATGCCGTTGGAACCGGGACTTTGCCCGCCATAGGGAGCGGAGCCTTTGTAGCCGCTGGGTTGAAGGAAAATGCTGACGCCGCTGCCCGGCGTCCAGCGGCGGATGGAGTTGGAGGGGATGTCGGCGAAGAAGAGGCTGCCGTGAACCCACACCGGGCCTTCGACCCAGGTGAATCCCGTGGCGATGCGCTCGAGTTGAGCGCCGACGGGGACGATGCGGCGGATGGAGGGATCGAGGCGGTCGACCTGGAGCGCGGTCTGGAGCGGCGCGGGGCCGGGGAGAGCTGCCGCGGCGGGCTGCGATGGATCGAGTCCGGCGGCGTTTTCCCTGCCGGCAAGGAAGACACAAGAAAATGCCAGCACCGTAAGACCCAGCAGGCGCAGCGGTTTCGTCCAGTTCATGCGTTTTCTCCCGAAGGGAGATTCGAGCTATCGGAGGCGCTCTGCCGGCGCGCGCGTGCGCTCTGTCCAGCCTGGAGCATCCCGCGCATTCATCTTTCGCCGGATGGCGCGGGAGTGTCAAGGCGATGAGCTTTCAGTTTTCAACTTTCAACTCTTAGCTCTTAGCTCGACGTGCGATAGCCAACTCGATCGACGACCGAATGGCTGAGCCTTGCGCACGGGACGCAAGCGCGTTATCTTCGGGTTGCGCGGCAGAACGGGTTTGTTTGGTCTGGCCGCACGAAAGGAATCTCCGATGCAAGCTCGAAATGCGCGCCGGCGGCTTTATGCCGGATCCTGGCTTCTTCCCGTTGCTCTCTTTGTGACGGTTTGCGGTTCCACGATGGCGTCCGCGGCGACCAAGGTGGTGACGGATGCGGACAAGGGCTCGACCGTGGTTCTGAAAACTGGAGACGTTCTTGAGGTTCGGCTCAGTTCGAATCCAACCACCGGGTACGAGTGGTATGTACATAAGCAATCGACGCCGCTGTTGAAGCCGAGCGGGCAGTCGCAGACGCAATCCACGCAGCCGGGCGTGGGCAGGCCGATCGTGCAAATCTTCAAGTTTGCGACCGCCGGTATGGGAACGGGGGTCTTGCTGCTCCATTACGTGCGCTCGTGGGAGCCGCCCGATCCGAACGAGGAGCAGTTCAATTTACATGTGACGATCCAATGAGGCACTGGCGCGCTAAGGGCAGCGGAAGATCGCTGCCAAAAGCGGGCGCGAGCGCATAAAATACGAGTTGGAATGGCGAAGAACAAGGACAAGACGTTCGAGGTGGCGTGCCCGGATTGCGGGGCCATGCTGAAGATCGACGCGACAACCGGCGTTCTGGTGAGCCACACTTCAGCGCCGCGCAAGCGGATGTTTGAGGACCTGGAGACCGCGGCCCAGGCCATGCGCGAGCACGGAGAGCGGACGGAGTCGATCTTCCGGCAAAGCGTGGACGCGGAAAAGAACAAGGCCGATTTGCTGGAGAAGAAATTTGCCGAGGCGATGCGCAAGGCGAAGGACGCTCCGGAGGGCAAGCCTTTGCGCGAGATCGACCTGGATTGATTTGAGAGCCGCGGCGGCGCGGCTCACGTTTGCGCCTGCGCCCAAGAAAAGTCGCCGCAGGAGCAGTTTTCGAGCGATACTTGATAGGCGATTCAGTTCCCGCGCCAGCTTGCGGCCGGGGATGCAAGGAGGGGTGATGGTGGTAGTGCCGCTAACTCAGGGAGTGAACGAATCGGGCGGCGCGCCGCCCAACGAAGGCGCCCATTGCGCGAACTGGATCCGCTTTGCCGCGGCGGGTACCCTTGCCGCCAGCGGCGCGCTGCTGATTACCGGCAATCGGCGCGCCGGCCTGGTAACGGCTGTCTCCGGGGCGGCGCTGGCGATGCTCGACCAGCAGGAAACCGTGAGCGCCTGGTGGGACGCGCTTCCCGGATTCCTGGAAGAACTGCAGGGGTTGCTCAGCCGGGCACAGACCGCGGTGGAAGATCTCTCGGCACAAAGCCAGAAGCTGCGCCGGGTGCTGGGCAAGTAACCCTAAAAACTGCAGATCGTCAACAGTGTGCTGCCCGCTTGGCTGGTCAGGCTGGAATCAGGCAGGAACTCTCAGTTCCTGCGCTCGACCAGGTAGCGGGCGACGGCTTTGAGGCCATCGGCGCGGCTGCCGTAGGGCGCGAGGGCGGCGAAGGCCTCATCGATGAGCTCAGCGGCGTCGCGCAGGCTCTGTTCAATGCCGTAGACGGCTGGCCAGGTGGCCTTTTCAGTGGCCTGGTCCTTGCCCGGGGTCTTGCCCAGGGTCGCCGAGTCGGCGGTCATGTCGAGCACGTCGTCGGCGATCTGGAAGGCGAGCCCGGCTTTGCGCCCGAAGCGGTTGAGGCGCGCGACGTCTTCCGCCGCGGCGCCGGCATAGACGCCGCCCGTGACCACGCTGACGCGGATGAGAGCGCCGGTCTTGGCGCGATGGATGGCCTCGACGAGCTCGGGCGTGGGCTTGAGGTGCTCGCTTTCGAGGTCGAGCACCTGGCCGCCGATCATGCCTTCGACGGTGCCGACGGCGTTGGCGATGAGGCCGACGATCTGCACGGTTGCGGCAGGCGGGCAGGATAGGCCGGACAGCACCTCAAAGGCGCGGGTCTGCAGCGCGTCGCCGGCCAGGATGGCGATGGCCTCGCCAAAAGCCACGTGGCAGGTGGGCTTGCCGCGGCGCAGGTCGTCGTTGTCGAGGGCGGGCAGGTCGTCGTGAATGAGCGAGTAGGTGTGGAGCATCTCGATGGCCGCGCCGAGACGCTCGATTCCCCTGGGCAAATGGCCCGCGATGGTGACGCCTGCCTGCATGGCGAGGACGGGGCGAAGGCGCTTGCCGCCGGCAAAGACGGAGTGGCGCATGGCGCCGTGGATCGAGGCCGGAACGGTGTCGGTGGAGGGGATCAGGGATTCCAGCGCCCGGTCGGTGAGGTCGGCGCCTTCCTGAATTAACGATTTGACGTCCGCAGGCATTGCAATCATGTTAGACGAGAACGGTCACGGTGACGTTCACATCGCCAAAGAACGGCCAGAAAAAACGCACTCAGGGCGCTCAGCAAGCGCCCGGCCAGATCGCCGTATCCGGTGGTCCAGTCGACTGTTATTTCGACCGGGCCTTGCGGGACGAGGATGGCGATGAGGCCGTCAGCGCGATGCGGCCAAGTGCTGTCGAGGCGGCCGTTGACCCGCACATGCCACGCCGGAAAGTTGAGGAGACGCAACACCAGAATGCCGGATTGGGGCATGGTGGCGAGCAGGGTGCGATGCTCCGGATTGACCTGAGCGCCGCCAGCCCACGCGAATGTGGCCTGGCAAGTGGCTTGATCGGAAGCTCCACACGGGATTCGCGTCGGGGTCGTCGGAGTCCGGCTTGCCGAGGACGGCCCAGCGATCGCTGACCAGGCAGGCATCGGGAAGTCCGGTGGCGATCAGGGATTCGTCGGAGCCGGGAGGACCGTACTCACCCATGCCTTCAAAGCCTGTTCCGGCGCCGTAGTCAGCCAGCACGGATGGGACCGTGTCTTCCGGGTAGCAGACCTGGAAGAATCCGGTTCCGGCGAAGACGGTTGCGGCGAGAAAGAGCGCGGCGCAGGCCGCGAGAACAATGCCGCGGCGGCGGCGGGCATCGCGACGGGAGGGCCAGACGGCGGCGACGAAGAAGATCGCCATGGGCGCTTCGACGGCTTCGAGCCAGCGCCAGGGAAACTGCAGGAACGGCATCTCAGGGAGCAGATGCCAAACCGGACGCGAGACGGGAAACAGAAGAAAGAGAACCACGATGGGGATGGCGGCCAAGGGAATCCACAAGCGGCGCGAGGCCGTGCCCTTTTGCACGGGCAGCGTACCGCGGCGCCAGCAGACGAGGAGAGCAGCGAGGGCGATGGCGATCATGGAGACAGCAATCCATGAGGCCTGGCGCAGGACCACGTCGTGCAACGCGAGCAGAGGGTTGGCGTGGCGCGCGAAGAGCCAACTGTTCTCGAAGTTGTAGCCGGGATCTTCAGTGGCCTGGCGAATGTTGACCCCACGGCGCTCGAGGGCGGCGGGGAGCCAATAGATGGAGGCGAGGCCGAGGCCAAGAGGAACCGCGAGCGCGGCACGAAGGAGCGGCGCCCAGGATTTGTTGACGATGGCCCAAAGCAGCGCGACGGCGGCCAGCAGGTAGCCGGCCATGACGCCCAGCGGAAGGTTGGAGAGCCAGGCGCCGGCGAGGGCAAGGGCGAGCGGCGCGGTGGAACCCGAGAAGGCGCGGCGGATGGGTGGGGCAGCCGGATAGCGATCGCGCAGCGCAAAGAGGACGATGAGCGGGAGCCAGAAGCCTCCGGCGAATTCGGGGAATGCGGAGCGCTCATAGGCGGTGAACAGCGCGAAGCCGGAAAAGATGGCGACGCAGCCGGCCAGAGTGGCGGGTGCGTCGTCGAGCGCGTCATATCCGAACGCCTCAAGGGCGAGGGCGCGAGTGGCCCATCCGGTTCCGGCCAGGATGAGGAAGGTGAGCGCGATGGGCGCGAAATGCCAGGGAAGAATGGCTCCCAACGCCGCGCCCAGCATCCACGTAAGCGGCGGGTAAAAGACGAAACGAGGCTCGCCGGCCGAGTAGTTGGGGCTGGGCGCCCAATGCGGATAAGGGATGCCGTAACGCCAGGAATTCAGGCAGTCGAGCCAGGAGACGAGGTGCACGTCGAAGTCGTGGCCGCAGGAGTTGCCGCGAAGGAGCTGCGGGACAACGGCGACGAAGGCGGCGAAGAGGATTAGAGCGGGGCCGGCGAGGTTCCCAGGTCTCAAAATCGAGACCTGGGGCACCCGCACCCGGCGTCTTGAAGTCGACGCCCGGGTCGCCGTTTCTGGTCCCTGATCCCTGTTCCCTGTTCCCTGTTTTTTCATGGCAGCAGGCGGAGCGTGTGTTGGGTCTGCGCCGCGACCGCAGCCGGAGTGAAGGGCAGCGCAAAGGTGGTTCCGTTGTACCAGTCGTTCCACTGGTCGCGGAAGTAGGGACTGAGGGGGTTGCCGCTCTCGCCCAGCACGATGTTCTCGGTTGAGCCGTCGATGTTGCTCCAATCCATGGTGAAACGCTGCGAGGGGCCAAGGTCGCGGCCCACTTGCTTGACGGTGGTTCCATCGCCGCTCTGCGGCTGGGGCCCTGTTCCGGCAATGCGGCCGAGGATGGGAAGAAAGCCAGCGAGCGGGTGCTCGATGTCGACCACGTGCCAGCTTCCGTAGGTCCAGATGGCAACGTCGGCGGGGGCGTGACCGTCGTGCATGGCTTTGCGCACGGCGGCAGTGAGCAAAGCGTTCCAGTCCTTGTATTCCATGGGAAGCCACTCGGGCTTGGCGTGCATCACGATCTCTTCCTCGGCGAAGGCGGCTTCGCCCCAGTGGTAGTCGCCGGCGAGTTTTCCGAGCTTGGGCTCGAGGATCATGGGCCACAGCGCGGAGCGGGTCCGGGTGACGAGCGACGCGGCTGCGGAGTCGGTGGCGAGACGGCCATCCCAACTGCGCATCAGGCCGGCGGCCTGGCGTAGCGCCGAGTCGCCGTTGCCTTCGGGTCCGGGGGTGCGATCGATGGCGTAGGCGAAGCGATGGCCCATCTCCTGATCCACTTCGCTATAGATGTCAGTCTGCACGGTGAGCATGTCGGCGGGCGTGAGGCGGTCGCGGCCATCGAGAGATTTGTAGATGCGCTCGATGCGATAAGGATCGGCCCAGTCGTCGGTGATTGGGTAGGGCGACTTGCCGGTGGTGACGCGGGAGTTGGCTGTGGCCAAAAAGCCGGAGGGCGGATCGAAGGCGTTGGGCATCGAGTCGAAAGGAATGTAACCCTGCCACTCGCGCGCGTGGTCGCGGATGGGCACGTCGGCAATTCCGGCGGGGCGCAGCGGAATGCGGCCGATGGCGTGGTAGGCGATGTGACCCCGATCGTCGGCGTAGACGAGGTTCTGCGTGGGCCAGCACCACTGCGCAAGCGCCGCGGAGAATTCCGTCCAACTCGAAGCTACGTCCATCTGGTAAAGAGGCAGCGTATTGAGCGTGGGATCGTAGAGGGTCCACTTGAGGGCGATGGGAGGGTTGTCTTTGGGGAGCAGAGGATTGAGCAGCGGGCCGTGTTCGGTGGATTGAATGTTGAGGACGACGTCGCCGCGACCGCGAACGTGAATTACCTCGCGATCGACGGCGAGCGGATGCCATTGCGCGTCTTGCCCCAAGTAGTTGCCCTTGCCGTCGAGCTTCTCGGTGTAGAGGTCCTGCACGTCGGCGTAGAGCGCGGTAAAGCCCCAGGCCACGTGCTCGTTGTGGCCTGCGACAATGAGCGGCAGGCCGGGAACCGTGAGTCCGGCGGCGTGAAAACCGGGGGCGCGCAGATCGGCGATGTACCAGGTGTCGGGCACGCGGAGGGTCAGGTGCATGTCATTCGAGATGAGCGGCTTTCCACTCGAGGTGTGGCTGCCGGAGACGACCCAGTTGTTGGAGCCGACGGCGCAGTTGGCGCAATCGGGCTGGCCAAGAAGAGAGAGGAGCGCGGGTGTGTCGAGAGGCGCGGCCTCAGGGGCTAAAGCCCCTTCCGATCGTGCGGCTGTTATGACACGGGACCCAGAGGGCGCCCCGCCGTGCCCTTTCAAAACTGCGGCTTCGGCCTGCGGGACAGTTGGGGCGGCGCGGGTTTCGGTGTTTTCGTCGTCATCGTCGTCGTCGCCATTTTTTGCCGGGGGCAAGGGTTGCGGCACGCTGAGGTCCACTTTGACGCCGGTGGGCGGACGATCGCGCCAGGAGCCTACAGGGTATAGATCGGCGACGAGCTGGGGGTCGTTGAGCTTGGCTTCGATGCGGGCGCGGGAAAGCTTGGAGACGATGCGCAGATCGAGCGTCTGCACCATGGCGAGACCGACGCTCACGGAGTCTACCCCGCGCCAGGGTTGGGGGCGGTAGTTCAACAGCCGGAATTCGACGGGGAGCGCGTTGGGCTGTTCGCACTGCGCGATGTAGAGATTGACGCCGCGGGCGTAATCGTCGAGGCGGTGGCGTTCGTCAGGGGTTAGATGGCCGTAGATGCGCTGGGCGGTGAGGCGGATTTCGAGCACGCGCTGGGTTTTGTCGCGCTCGATGAGAGCGGGGCCGAGGATTTCGGCCAGCTCTCCGTTGGCGCTGCGGCGCGAGGCGTCCATCTGCCACAGGCGATCCTGCGCGGTGACGTAGCCCTGGGCAACGAAGAGGTCGTCCTGCGTGGCGGCGTCGATGTGGGGCACGCCGTGGGCGTCGCGGCGGACGATAACCGGGGCAGACAGGACGGGCGCGGAAAGGCCGGCGAGATGCGCGTCACCGTCGAGCTGAGGCAGCGCGGCTTTGGCGGCCGAGCGAAGCCACAAGACGCCCGCGCCCGCGGAAAGCAGGAGCAGCGCCACCAGGCCGCCGCAGGACCAGGCAAGAACCCGGGGCCAGCGGCGTTTTCGTGGAGGAGCTATAAGAGCGGCTGCGCGCGAAGGCGCTGAGTTCAACGGATGCGTGTCGGGATGCGTGTCGGGCATTGGTCAGCAACAGAATACTCTGGCCGATTGCCCGATGCCGCGCGCTCGGCCGCGCGCACGGCCGCAAGGCCGTTTCAAAAAAATCCGCTTCCCGATTGCAACGGACTTGCATCCGGCGCGTAATGGAAGAATTCGCCCTTGCGCCGCCCGCCGGTCTCAATTTGCCGGCTGCGAAGAGGGCTTGTCGAGCACTGCCCGGTTCCTTCGGCCGTAGAGGCCAAGCAGAACCAGGAGCAGCAGCAGGATAACGCCCAGGACCAGCAAACTGCCTTCGGGGCCGTCGGCGCCGCCGCTCCACAGCGGATTGCCCGCGGGGTTCGCGGTCAGGAAGTGGCCTTGTCCGCGCATCCCGCTATCGGCGGCGCCGTAAAAGAAGGTTTCCGCCCAATCCCAGCCGGCGTGGCAGCCGATGGCCCACCAGGCCGAGCCGGTCACCAAAATACTCACGCAGAACACAAAGCCGATGAATCCGGCGGCAAAGATACCGATCCAATTCTCGCCGCCATTGCTGGTGTGAACGAAGCCGAAGAGTGTGGACGTAGCCCAGGCAGCCTGCCAGAATGCGCTGCGCGCGGCAGCCCTTCGGTGGAGTAGGAAGCAAGGGAGGAGGCCCAGCGCGGCGAAGGCGTAGACGCCCCATGCGCCGTTGCCGCTGTGCTTGGCGGCCTGGAGAACGCAGAGGAGCGCGACGACGCCGAACGCCCACCAGTAGTTCATGCCGCGGGTGAAGGTAAATTGCAGGTAGCAGCGGAAGGTCCCTTCCTCAAACAAACCCACCAGCACGAAGGCGAGGCCCCACAAGGCGCCGGAGCGAAGAATCGCCGCGCCGGAGAGCGCGACCGGCCCAAAGCCGAGCCAGCCGCCCGCCGCCAGCGCGCCAACCAGCGCGGAAAGAGCAACGAAGCCAGCGATAAGACCGGAAAGAAAGTGCCGGGGGCTGTGCGGTCCTCTCAGGTTGTAGTCGAGGATTCGCCTGCGCTCGATGAGAGCGACGATCGCCGCCGCGCCCACGATTCCCAGGACCACGGCGAGTTCGCTGAAGATCGACTCCGAGGGAGTGAAGCGGTGTTCTGTGCCTAAGAGATGGAGATGAAAGAAAGCAAAGAATGCGGCCGCCGAGAACATCGACCCCAGCACGACAAAGAACAGTACCGACCAGCCGGCGCGCAGTCCCTGGGCGCCAACGAAGATCCAGAGCAGACCGTGGTCTGACCCTGGAGAAGGGACTGAGGCGGGCGGCAACCCGGCTTGCAACGTGGGAATTGTCCCGGCTGGGGGAAAGGCCGGGCTTTCTTCTTTTGACTGCGCCACATCGAGAGAGTGGGGCGACTCTGGATCCATTGAGGCTCCTTCGAACGCAAGAAGATCCGGTTGCTGCATTGTACTAGGGCTTTATCTTGATACGGAAGAAGAGTCTACGGAGTTCCCGAGGTGCGGTCCCTCCGCAGCCGCAGTGACTTACCGGCCCGTTGCCGGAGCGCGGTGGATTGAGAGGAAAGTTTTCAAAAGACGGAACGGCCCCGGCCGCGAACGAGCAGCCGGGACCGGGAGGAAGGCCTATGGCACAGCTTTACTTTGTTTTTCCGCGGGCTGGCCGGCCACCTGCAGGTAGTTCTTAACGCTAAAGACACCGGGGACGCCATTGGCGCGAAGAAAAGCCGCCTCTTTGTCGGCTTGCGAGTCCACTTCGCCATAGAGCTCCACGTTGCCGTTCTGCACCGAGATGCGGATGGGCATGGCAGGATCGATGGCGTACTTGTTCAACGCCGGATAGCCATAAACTGCACGCGCCACGGCAACGCGAATTTGCCAGTCCATCGGTGAAACGGGATCGACTTCGATGTTGTCGATCAGATCCTTGACACCGGGAGTGGTAGCTACTACAGCCAAGGCGGAGTTGCGGCTCGGGTAGTCGTGGACATGACCGCCGAGTGCGACAACACCGTTCTGCACGCTCACTGTGATGGCGTCGAACACGTTGCCGTAACCTACGCGGTCATAGGTCAGCTTTTTCGCTAGCTCATTCCGCAACTGGCTGTCGGACACGCTGGGGCCGGCGACCTGAATCTCGTTTCGCACCGCAGTGACGCCCTTGGTGTGAAGCACTCGCGTCCCGGCATCGCTCTTGTACTCATAGAGGTCAACCGTGCCGGTCAATGTTGCAATGCCGTTGTCAACGGTGACCTTTACGTCGTGGTATTGCTTCTTGTCGAGCCGCGCCGCAGCCTGGCTCGATAAAGTGTTGTCTGGTTGGGACTGTGCGACCGCGCCGGAACTCCGGGCTGCCCCCCAAGATATTTGGGGCACGCTCAGGAGGACTCCGGCGAGCGCCACACCCAGGACCCAAGTCCCGGTTCCGCGCATCGTCTTCGTCATGTGAATTCCTCCTGGATGCTGCCGTAAGCGATTGAGCGGGTTGGTTGGAGACTTCTCCGGAACCGACTCGTTCCCACACCTCTTTGATGCCTTTTTTTAGGAAAAGTCGCGTTCGCCCGGCGCGAAAAAAGGGGGGTTCCGGCGTCAGCGGTAGCGCCGCGTGGCCTTGATGACCATGGAGAAGACGCCGGATTCGTCGCGAGCTACCACCAGGGAGACGTGCCGGTTGATGGCCACTTCAGCCTGGAGCAACTGCTGGCTGGTGGTGTTGACGTCGGTGGCATAGGTGAGGGTGACGGTGCGGCCCAACTGCTCCTCAACGGTGATGCGGGAGGTGGAGTTGCCGAAGGCGCCGAGATAGTTGGGGTCAACCTTGACGGAGCCGGCCCCGAAGAGCTTTTGGATGCGGCTCGAGACCGTCGCGTTGAGGGCGCCGCCGAGCAAAGCGTCGGTGGTGGGGTTGGCGATGGCCTGTTCCTGCTGCTGTGTGTACAGGCGCTGCTGGCTGGCGGTGTGGCCGAGGGCCAGCAAAGACACAACGTCGGCCTCGGGGAGCGGGGGATCGCTGCGATACGACACGGACAGCTTTTGCGGCGAGCCGTGCAGCTCGAGAGAGATGTCGTAGTCCTCGACGCGCGCCGTGGCGCTGAGGTCGATGACCGGCTCGATGCGGACCGGGTTGGTGAAGGTGATGTCGCCGCGCTCGAGATCGTAGCGCGTTCCGGCGATCAAGGCGCTGCCCTCGGTAATGGAGACACTGCCCAGAAGCGAAGGCGAGGCCAGGGTGCCGCGCAGGCGCAGATCCACATCCCCAGCCAGCTTGGCGAAGGCGTTCTGGAAGTTGAGTTGCGGCGATGAGACGATGTGCACGTCGAGACGCACGTGATTTGACGGAGCGTTGGGCGGGGCGATGGCTTGCACGTAGGAACCGGCCTGAACAGCGAGCGATGCGAGATCGAGATCGGGGCTGACGGCAAAACGGGTGATGAGTACATCGCCGCTGAGGAGGAGGTCATTCTGGGGCCCCTGAAGCTGCAGCCTGGCGTCGGCCAGAGAGCTGACACCCTCGGGGTAGCGGATGTGGGCCCCTTTCGCAGTGACCGTGAGGTCGGCGAAGATGCCGTGCTGATAGGCGAGGTAGCCGCCCACGGTGAGCAGACCGCCGCCAGTCATGGCGGTCAGCGACTTGACTTCAAGCCGGTTCTGGTTGAATTCCAGCGTGCCGTGCAATTGACTCAGGCCGTTGGGCAAGTCCTCGAGGGATAGGGACCCATTCTGGAAGTCGATCCTGCCCTGCAGACCGGGATGTTGCAGGGGCCCGTGCGCTTCCACCTGGAAGGCAGCGAGGCCGCTCGCAGTCAGATCGGGATCCAATGTTTCAGCGAGTTTGAGATTGATGGAGCCGCTGGCGGCAAGATCCAGTTGCCGCGCGCCCTGGAGCGAGACGCTGCCTTGCGCGCGCAGGTCGGTGTCTTCGCCGGTCACGTGCAGGGGATCGAGACGGATCGCGCCATTGGCCAACATGGCGTGCGCGCCGCCCTCGCTTTGCAGATTGACACCGGCAATGGTGACCGCCAACTGACTGAGCCACGCTTCGCCGCGAAGCCGATCGGGATGGGCGAGCGGACCCTCGAGTGTGACCGTACCGGCGAGCGCGGAGCCGGCGCTGAAGGCCTCTACGCGCGCCATGCGAAGCAGGGCTCCGATGTTGAACCGGGAAAAATCGAGCCGGGCCTGAGTTTCATAACTGCTACTCAAAGCCGTCTGGCCTTGCAGGCGCAGCTCGGCTCCGTCCAACTGCGTGGTTGCGTTGTAAGCGAGGGTGCGATTGGCGGTGTTCGCGGAAACTTCGAAGGCGCCGAATCGCTGTCCGCCCAACGTGAGGGCGCTGAAGGTCGCGTGAGCCTTCAGACGCGGGTCGTCGAGCGAGCCTGAGCCGGCGATGGAGACGCCCAGCCTGCCCGCTATCTCCAAATTCCGGCGGCTCACCCAGGCGATCCGGGAGATGTCGATTCCGGCGCCATTGGCATCGACGTTAAAGACGCCGGCTGCGAAATCGTAACTGCCGGACACGGAGACGGCGCCCCCGGCTTCGCTGAGCCGGGCCGAAGACACCTTCAGCACGCGATTGGTGAGCGCGCCCTGAATCCTAACCTGCGTAATGGGTTCTCCATAGATGACGCCGCGGTCCATCTCCAGCGAGCCGGAGGCCGACAGCACGTGGATCGGCCCGTCAGCCTGGATTTGCGCGTTGAACTCGCCTGTCACCGGAAGGCGCCGGCCGTACGCAACAAGAAACGGCTGCACGTCCGCGAAGTCGATGTTGACGGCGTTACCGCGCGCGTGCAGAAAGGAGTTGCCGTCGAACGCCGGTTGCGGACCACCACTGCGACGACCGTGAGCAGCGGTTGGGGGCCCGGGGCCAAGCGAGGCGTCCAGCGTTCCACTCATCGAGATCCGGGAATTGCCGCGGACGAGCTGCGCGTGTTCGATGGCGATCTGGGATGGGGAGTAGCTGCCCACAGCCTCGACGGAGTCCATACGCACATACTGCGGCTGGCCAGGATTGCCGGCCGGCGATGGCAGCTCAAAGGCGAGCTGTGTCGCCTTGAGCGTGCCGGTGAGATGCGGTTTTACCAATGAGCCGGTCCAGATCCCAAGAAAATCGGCCTGCCCCGCCAGGGCCACGGGCAGGGCTGCGATTCCGGTTTTGCCATTGCGCTTCAGTCCCAGGCTGCACAGCACGGCATCGAACTCCGACAAGTCGTGGGAATGAAAGTCGATGGAAAGTGACGACGCACTGCTGGCCGGGTAAGCGCCGATGGCGCCTTGCGCCTCGAAATCGCTGGCGGGCAGGTGGAACTCCAGTTTGCTCAAGTTGACCGCGCCGTTGCGCTGCGTGTAGGTGGCATCGATGGAACCGCTCGCGGGCACTTCTCCGGCGGGCGTCTGCTGGGACGGGCTCAGATTCAGAGTTGTGGCGACCGTGACGCTACGCCCGTCGCCATTGGACCAAGTCGCCACTGCCGGGCCACTTAAACGGGCGTCAAAGCCCAGGCGCCGGTACGCAGGCGCGCCGACCATATCGAGAATCGTGTCGAGCGCAACCTGCTTGAATTCGGCGTTGACTTTGCCGTTGACGGGGATGGGAACGGGGGCGGCCCGGACGAGCACGTTGCGGCCTGCTCGAAATTGCTCCGCTCCCTCGGCTGTCATTTGCGCGGGCACGATCCTGGCTCTGGGAAGCCACGGTTGCAGCGCGACGGTTCCTTCGATTTGCCCGCCTTGCCGCGGACGCGCAACAATCCGCGTGATGAGCAACTGGCCGGGATCGGCGTGGACCTGCGCATCGAGGTTGACGCCCGTGGCTTGAACGCCGGCGCCGATGTAGGAGCCTCCGTCCACATGCACGCTGCCATCGATGCGAAAGGCGGAAGCGATGCCGCCGGCGGCGAGATCGAGATGAGCGATTCCTTCGGGCGCGTCGGGATAGCCGAAGACGGGATCGAGGAGCCGCATATCCAGATCGCCGGCAACATCGGCTTGCCAGCGGGGGTGAGTGAAGTCATCCAGAACTCCGGTGACTTCGAGCGTTCGGTCGCTGGCGCCGCGGCCGTGAGCGGTGAGGCGCAGATCGTGAAGGGAAAGGCGATTGCGTTCGAGATCGAGCGCCATCCGCAGGGTCCCGTGCACCGGCGGGATTTTCTTTCGCGGCAGATCGCGGACCAGCGTCAGGTCAGTGGCCCCAGCATCGATGCGATAGCGCTCCGGCGCGCCGATGCCGGCAGGCAAATAGCTCATCACGAGCGACACATCGTCGGCTTTGAAGTCGAGGGGCAAGTAACGGTGCTGCTGGTCGAAAGCGGCAGCGCGGTTGTCGTAGTCGAGAGTTCCCTGCTCGACCGCGATGTGGTTCGCCTTGAGATCGAAGAGCGTGTCAATGGCGGACTTGCCGCGTTTTTCCGGCCGGCGCGAGCGCGGCTGATTGGTCGATCCGTCGGGATAGACGATGAGGTGCAGTCTGGGCTGGGCAATCTCGAGGCCGCGCAGCAGAATGCGGGGACTGAAGAAACCCAATACACTCACCTGCACGCGCAGGCGACCGATTTGCGCGTAAGGCGCCTCGCCGGGGTCTTCCGTGCCATGAATCACAATGCCGTCGGCTTCCGCTTCGAAATGAAGCAGACGCCAGTGAAATGCCGCAATCTGAGCGCGTCCTCCGGTCAACGTTTCGATCTGCGCGATGAGGCGCTTGCGGACAACATTTTCAAATGCGGCGGAACTGGCGGCGAAATAGAGAACGACGGCGGCGAGCGCAAGCAAAAGGGCCGCGGCAGCCGCAGTGAGCGGAACATGCCTGAGGAAGAACCTGCGCAGACGAGTGCGCGCACCGCGCGGAGAAGGTTCCGGCGGGAGGGAAGGTTCCGGAGAGATGGGCGCAGTCTCGAATTCGCTCATGGATCTCCTCTTCCCGCGCCTTGCCGAGATGCAGCGGATTCCAGTTCGGGATCGAGCACTTCGACATCGCCCTGCTGGCGCAGGTTCGTGAGCCAGTTGTCGAAGAGCACATTCACTTGCTGCTCGAGCAGAATCTCCTGAATGCGCGGAGCCACCTGGTCGAGGGTTGGAACGTTTTCGCCGGGCGCGAACCGCGGCACGAGCGTGTCGCGATAGTAGGTTTCGATCTGCTCCTGGGAGATTTGGATACCCTGCCGGAAGCGCTGTTCGATGAAGCTCAGAATCTCAAGCCGGTAGCGGAGATAAGCCGCGACACGCTCCGGCGTGAGTCCGTGCGACGCCAGAAATGCCTTCCATCCAGCATCGGAAGCACAGTCCTGGTGCACGCAGGCAGGAAGTTGCTTGCGAAGCTCGTACAGCCTGGTATTCACCTCCGCTTGTGAAGGCTCGATGGCCGGTATGTCATCCTGGCGGATTTGCTGCTCGATCAGGGTGCGGCTAATCAACTGCTCCAGCGCCCGCTGCGGCGTGAGCTGACCCTGGCCCACTCCGTTGGGATCGAGAACAGAGAGGCGGATCTCGTCTTCGAGATCGCCAGCCAGGATGGCGTGCTTGTTCACCACCGCAACCACACGGTCAAGAACGACGGGGGATGAAGGGTTCGCCGGCTGAGCCAAAGCAACCGCGGGTACGGCCAGAACGAGCAGGAGAAGCAGGCTCCCCACTGCGCTGCGCCAGGAAAGTACAATCTTAGATCCTTCATCTCCGCCTGGCGCGAAGACTTGCCAGGCTACGCTCAGTATGACGGCTATTTGACGAGCGCGGTCGATGCCGGTTCGACAGGTTCTGTGTGTCATTCCTGCTCGAATTGGAGTGAGGATTGGCATCAGAAGGCCTGCCCCAGGCTAAAGAAAAAGTTGATATGCGGGGATTGGCCCACGTACGGCGCCTGATAGGGACCGAGCGGAGTGGTGGACGAAATGGGGATCGAGTAGTTGATGTTGACCGGGTAGATGGGGGGATTCAGGTTGTAGCTGAAATCGAAACGGATCGGGCCCACCGGCGTGTGATAGCGCAACCCCACTCCCAGCGCATGAGAAAAATCGTTGAAACTGCACTGACCTTGTACGCCGGTCGAAGTCGTTGGGCCGTTTGGCACGTAGGTCGAGGAATCGCCGACTGTAGCCAGTTTTCTACACGCGCTGCTGTCCGGCTGGCGAACGCGCAGGACGCTGGCCCACGCATCCCCCGCGTTGGTAAAAACATTACCCATATCGTGAAAGACGACAAAACTCACCGTATTGCCGAGCCAGGGCAGCGTGGGCGGCGGCAGGCGCAACTCGGTGCTGTTGGTAAGCGCCCCCGCGCCGCCGATCTGGTAGCCGGTCTCAGGATCGCGCGGGCCGGCGGCATTCTGAGAAAACCCGCGCAGCGAAACCGCGCCGCCGGCGTAAAGCCGCTCAGGAAGCGGAATCAACTCGCTCGATCCGCTGCCGAAGGCGCGCACCTGGCCGTAGCGCGTATTCCGGGCCACAACGAAGCGGCCTTTATCAAAGCTGTAATAGCTCGAATTCGAAGTGTCGATGCGGTTGAACTCGGCCTGCGCGCCAAAGAGCCGGCCGGAAAGAAACTCCTGAAAACTAGTGTAGGTGCCCCGGCGCGCATCCATGGGCACATCGCGAGTGTCGCGTATCCATGTGAAAGCCGGGCCGCCCACGCGCATGGCCGTCGACAGTTCGGAAATTTCGCCGGGATAAACCTGCAGACTGCCGGCAGACACTTTGACTCTTCGGAAATCGAGCTCGTAGATGAAGGTGTTGGCCCGGGAAAGCCACGACCCGGGACGATTGAAGTTTTCGGTCCAGCGGAAAGCGCCCTCCAGGCGCGAAGCCACGTAAGTTGAGACGTCTTCGCTGTTGGCGTAGCCGCCGGAAAAGGTGAGGCCGAAGTTTGGGTTACCTTCGAAGTGCGGGACCTGGTAAGAAAGGCCGATGCTTTGCTCGAGCAATCCATACGTGGCTCGTACAGAAGCGGATTGCTCACGGCCGAAGAGATCGTTGCGGGTGACGTCGGCGAGCACGCGGGGGCTGACTCCGGTCTTGCCGTTGGGGCTGCATGCCACGCCGCCGGCGGTGGCGCCGGCGCAATTGTTTTGCGGCTGGCCGGTTTGCGCCTCGAAGCCGAAACCGTATGTTAAAGCCCAGCGCCTCGCCTCCGCCGCCTGCAGAAGAACCGTCTTTTCGGGCGCGTCGCCGGTGGGATTCTCGACCGCCGCATTCACTTCGTTGAAGAGGGCGAAATCGTAGAGATTGCGCTGCGTATCGGATAGCGCGGTTTGGTTGAGGGGATCGCCGGGGTGTATGACAATGGCCCGCGCCACCGTCTGCGGACGGGTGAATTCGAGGCCCGTCAATAGCACGTTGCGGACGAAGATCTGCTCCCCCTCATCAATGTGGAACGTGACGTCGACTTTGCCGGAATCGGAAGGGTCAGGCTGCTGCGTGACGCTGACCGCGGCCTGGTCAAAGCCGCGGCTGTAATACTCGGTCAGGATCGCGTCGTGGTCTCCGGCCAGGTTGCGGGGGGAGAGCATCTGGCCCTGCGCGGTGTTCATCAGGGCGGTGAGCGTGGCCGTGGCGATGTGGTCGTTGCCCTCGATGCTTAGCGTGCCCACGCGCTGTTGTTGGCCTTCCACGATGTGGTAGGTCACCTCGAGCGGGGCGGTTAGACCGAGGGCCTTTTGACGCCCGGCGGAGTTTGGCGGCGGCGGGTTGTCGGCCGCGACAGTCTCCGGTGTGCTGGTTTCCGGAGTGACCTTCACGTCCGCGAAGCCGTTATTCCGATACACGGCTTCAAGCGCGTTACCGTCAGTCTAAGACCAGCGCCTGGCTGTAAACGCCATGGCGGTCGAGAACATCGGCTGCGCGGACACTGAGCAGATCCATGAGCGTCGCCGTCGGGAAGTAATGGTTTCCGGCGATGGAGACTTTTTCCACGCGGCGGCGCGGTCCCAGCCTTACCGTGTAGAGGATGTTCACCTCATCGCTGCTTGGCGATTGCCGCTCGTGATCGACCTTGGCATCGAAGTAGCCCAGGCGCTGATAGTAGTCGCGCAGGCGGCGGTTGCCCTCGTTGAGCAGGTCCTCGTCGACGCTGCCTTCTTCAAAGATCGGAACCAGACGCTTGACGCGTTCCGGATCGATGCCGGCGCCTTCGACGTTCACTTTCACCACCGGCCCGCGATTGGCGGAGAACCGGTAGTTGACGGCCTTGGTGGCCGAATCGTACGCGGCGGATTCGAGCTTGACTTCGGCCTCGAGGCGATCCTGCCTCTGGTACTCCTTGAGCACGCCGTCCAAGGCGCGATTGGCGGTATCGTGGTCCACGTAAGCGCCGGTACGCAGATGGGCATGGCGGCGAAATGCTTCCAGGCTCATCCCGGAGCCGCCGGCGACCGTAACCGTGCCGACGCGCGCCCGCGGTCCCGAGACGACGCGAAAGGCGATGTCGGCAAGCTGTTGCTGGGGATGGGGGGTGACAGCCTGCGCGATCGCCGATTCGTAATAGCCATTCCGTTCGAGCGTGGCGCGCATCTGCTCGACCGCGCGAAGCATTTTGGCCTTCGTCAGGCGGGTTCCGGCCGTGAGCTGGCAGGCGCGCAGGAGCTGGTTGTTCATAGTTGCGCCGGTTGCTCCGTATACGCTCACCGTCCCGATAAATGTCCGCGGGTTCCCGAGGAAAACCAACGCCACGCCGTCCGCCTCGCGCGATGCCTCGACCTCGAGGGTGTCATAAAGCCCGGAGGCATAGAGTTGACGGAGGCTCTTTTGCAGATTTTCGGCGGTGAGCGGCGCTCCTTCGGCTTGGGCGAGATGACCGGGAAGCGGGTTGAGGCGATCGGGTGGGACGCCTTCGAAGGAGATGCGCCGCACGAGCAAACCCTCCCACTCCCGATAGGAATCTTGCGCCGGATCCGGACTCGGGGATTCCGGCAACTCCGTTTTGGCAGATGCAGTCAGGCCGGCTCCACGAGCCTCGGCCGGCCCCTGGGACCAGCCCGTAAGCGCCGCGCCCGCCGCGCAAAGAAGAACCCACCCCAACCAGGTTCCTCGCCGCGCCGTACCGGAACGCCGGCGATGCTGGTCTTTCAGGGAACCGTGAGGATGGCTCGGGGGGCCCTGCCGCCGGGCGCACGGGCCATCAAGACCTCTGAAGTGAACCTGCCGCCGGGGGCCCGGGGGAGCGCCGCATCTTTCTACCGGCTTTGTTCGCAAGACCATATTTTAAGTGCGGAGAAAGCGCATCCCCCATGCACGGCGGGAACGGCTCGTCCTGCCCTCCCGAAGCGCATGGGCCTTCAACGTTATTCCTTCGAGTTCAGCCAACTTTAGCTGCTTACCCTTATACTAACGAGGAAGGAAGCTACGGCAAAACGAGAGAAACTCCGGCTCCCATCCGGGGTTGCCGCCGGCCGCGGTGCAGCGGACCGGGAGCTGTGGTGAGCGGTACAGGTCCTGGGCTCTCCGGTTCGTGTGGGCGCGCTAGGGCCTGTTCACACTATTGGGATGGCGGCGACGGAAGCCAGTTTTTCCGAGTTCTAGAAGCGAGGAGCGCGCTGTGGTGGACCACTGGAGCGACGAGCGACAACGAAATCGGGAAAACTGGCTCCGTCCCTTCGGGTTGCGGCGAAAATCCGGCCATACTTCGTTGCCGGCCTCGACGGTGGGGCCTGCCACAGTCTTCGGCCGTCGCCTCGTCTGGCCGAATTTTCGCTCGCAACGCCATCCACCCCAATAGTGTGAACAGGCCCTAGCCTCGACTTTGAAATAGACGGCGCGGATTCGGAACAGATCGTCTCCGGGTTCGCAATCGCAAGCCAAGATCGGTTCGAGAGCAGTCTGAAAAGGGGCCGCATGCCCAATTCTCCATCCCCGACGCGGGCGCCCAGCCGCATCCCATCAAGCCGCAGCGCGGACGCTCCTCCCGCGGCCGCCATGGACCAATCCGCAAACAATGCCCCTTCGGGTTCGCTCAATCCCGGGGATGCCGACGTCTTGGCTCGCGCCCAGGCCGGCGATCACCAGGCTTTTGCCCAGCTTTACACGGTGCATAAGCGGCGCATCTACTCGCTCTGCCTGCGCATGCTGGGCAATGTCGCGGAGGCCGAAGATTTGACGCAGGAGGCATTTTTGCAACTGCATCGCAAGATCGCCACCTTTCGCGGCGACTCAGCCTTTTCCACCTGGCTGCACCGGCTGACCGTGAATGTAGTGCTGATGCAACTGCGCAAGAAAGGCTTGTCGCTGGTCTCGCTGGACGAAGCTATGGAACCGGCGCCGGAGGAGGGTCCCGGCCGCAGTTTCGGCTCCCCCGACCTTGTTCTGACTGGCGCGATCGACCGACTGGCCCTGGAACGCGCCGTGGCGGAACTGCCGGCCGGCTACCGGCTTATCTTTATCCTTCACGATGTGGAGGGTTTTGAGCATAATGAGATTGCTTCTATGCTGGATTGTTCCATTGGCAACAGCAAGTCGCAACTGCACAAGGCGCGCTTGAAACTGCGCGATACCTTGCGTACGCAAAAGCGACAGGAGGAGCGGTCATGACCGGCGACCCCAGCAAGTTGAGCTGCGCCGAATTCCAGGCCCAAATGCCAGAACTAATCGGCTTGGGGGAAGACGCCGCCACCCATCCCCATGTCCAAAGCTGCGAGCTTTGCCGGGCCCTGCTGGCCGACCTGGAAACCATCGCCGAGGCGGCCCGCCAGTTATTTCCCAGCGTGGAGCCGCCGGATGAGGTGTGGGAGCACATCGACTCGGCCATCAAGCGGGAACAAGCAGACGGGGTCGAGCCGGGACTGACGCCCCATCGGCCATGATCGGGCAGGGATGAACCTTCCGGCCGGATTGAAGAGAAGCCGGATCGGCGCCTGGAATGAGTCTGTTTGCCGCCGATTCGACGTATGGGAGAGTCGGCTGGCCGCTCTCACCTTCCGGCCATTTCCGCCGATAGACCCCACGAACGCCAGTGTGCCGTACAGACGGGCCGAGCACGACGATTTCGGGCAAGATTGGGCAGGCCACCGCTATCCTATGTGTTTTCCTGCGCGGCTCAGGCCAGTGTGCTACCGGATACAGAGGCCCAAGGAACCATTTCGGAATCAGACACGTAGCCAGAAGCACCGCCAGCCAAGGAGCCGTAGGAAAAAGACAATCTTGCAACTTTTGCATTTCTGAGCTATCTAATTGAAGGAAAATTGATACGGGGACACTCAATGTCAAACAAGCCAGCCGTACCACCCCACGACCTGACTCCGACGAACACCCTGGTTCTGCGCACGATTCCAGTGTTGCCGGTGCGCGATACGGTCCTGTTTCCACACGCCGTGCTCCCGTTGACGGTGGGACGGGAAAGCTCCATCCAGTTGATCGAATCGCTGGGGGAGGAGCGCGCGATTGTGGTGGCGGCGCAACTGGATCCCCGCCTGGATACGCCTAAGCCGGGCGACCTGCACCCGGTGGGAACTCTGGCTACCGTACACAAGGTGGTGCGGATGCCCAACCAGAGCCGGTTCGTCTTTACCGAGGGAGTGAGCCGGGTGCGGCTGGTGAGGTTCGTCCAGTCCGAGCCGTTCATGGTGGCCGAGATCGAGACATTGGAGGACGCGGAGCCGGCGTCCTCTGCGAGCTTTGAAGCCCTGGTGCGCAACGTCATCGCGCAGTTTCAGCAGATCGTCTCCGAGTCGCCTACGCTCTCCGACGAACTGCGGACGATTGCCGAGAACATCGAGGAGCCGGCCCGGCTGGTGGATTTTGTGGCGTCCTCTCTGCCTTTCCTGACCACCGACGACAAGCAACAGTTGCTTGAGACGGCCAACATCGCGGTACGGCTGGAGCAGTTGAACAAGCTATTGGCCAAGGAGATCGAGGTGCAGCAGTTGCGCGCCAAGATCCAGACCGAGGTGCAAGACCAGGTGCAGCAATCGCAGCGCGACTACTACCTGCGCGAGCAGCTCAAGGCCATCCAGAAGGAGCTGGGCGAGCAGGACGAAGGCCAGCGCGACGTGGAAGACCTGCGCCAGAAGATCGAAGCCGCGGGCATGCCCGAGGAGGTGAAGAAGGAAGCCTTGAAGGAACTGACGCGGCTGCAACGGATGTCGCCCATGGCCGCGGACTATTCGCTGACCCGGAATTACATCGAATGGCTGGCGGTCCTGCCCTGGGCCAAAAGCTCGGGCTCGAAGATCGACATCAACGTGGCCAAGCAGATTCTGGACGAGGATCACTACGAACTGAGAAAGGTGAAGGACCGGATCCTCGACTACTTGAGCGTTCTGGAATTGAAGCCGAACATGAAGGGGCCGATTCTGTGCTTCGTCGGCCCGCCGGGCGTGGGCAAAACCAGCCTGGGCCGGTCGATTGCGCGCGCGCTGGGCCGCAAGTTCCAGCGCATCTCGCTGGGCGGCATGCACGACGAGGCGGAGATTCGCGGGCATCGGAGAACGTACATCGGCGCGTTACCCGGACAGATCATCCAAAGCATCCGCCGGGCGGAGACCAACGACCCGGTGATGATGCTCGACGAGGTGGACAAGCTGGGCCGGGACTTCCGCGGCGATCCGTCTTCGGCGCTGCTGGAGACGCTGGACCCGGAGCAGAACAACACCTTCCGCGACAATTACCTGGACGTGCCGTTCGATTTGTCGAAGGTGCTGTTCATCTGCACGGCGAACATGCTGGACACGGTGCCGCCGCCGCTGATCGACCGTATGGAGATCATTCCCTTGCAGGGATACAGCGAAGAGGAGAAGGTGCACATCGCCGACCGGTACCTGATTCCGCGCCAGATCAAGGAAAACGGGATCACGGCGGAGCAGATCGAGTTCCCGGAAGAGGCGGTACGGTACATCATCCGCCACTACACGCGCGAGGCGGGCGTGCGCAAGCTGGAGCAGACGATCGGGACAGTTTGCAGAAAGCAGGCGCGTCGCGTCGTCGAGGGGCACACGGAGAAGCTGGTGGTGACCAAGGAGACACTAAAGGAGTTCCTTGGCGGCATCCAGGTACGCGTGGAGACCGAAGTCGCGGAGCGGGTGAAGCGGCCGGGCGTGGCCGTGGGCCTGGCCTGGACGCCGGCGGGCGGCGACATCCTGTTTATCGAGGCCAACAAGATGAAGGGCAAGGGCGGCTTCACGATGACTGGGCAGATCGGCGAGGTGATGCAGGAGTCGATGCAGGCCGCGCTGACCTGGGTACGCTCGAACGCCGAGCGGCTGGGCTTGGCGGAGGACTTCACCAAGGAGATGGACCTGCACATCCACGTGCCGGCCGGCGCCATTCCCAAGGATGGGCCCTCGGCCGGCGTGACCATGGCCACGGTGCTGGCGTCGCTGCTGACGGATACGCCGGTGCGCCCGCTGACCGCCATGACCGGAGAGATCACGCTCAGCGGCAACGTGCTGCCGGTGGGCGGCATCAAGGAAAAATTCCTGGCCGCGCGCCGCGCCGGAGTGGAACAGATTATCCTGCCCGCCGAAAACCGGCAGAACGTGGAGGAGGACCTGACTCCGGAGATGATGGAGGGCGTGACCGTGCACTACGCCGGCGAGATCGAGGACGTGCTGGCCGTGGCCTTGCCGGAACTGGCGGCGCGGCCGCAAGGCAAGCCTTCTCCGGTGGAAGTTACAGCGACCGCGGCGGCGTAAGCGGCATGGAACATGAAATGAGGGCCGGCGAAACTGCCGGCCTTTTTGCTGCTGTCGACAAGAATCCTTTCCACCGCCGCTAGCTATAGTACTTCCATACACCCGAAGAGTGCTAAGATTTGGGCGAACCAGCGCAAAGGAACGAGATTCGTGTGCAGTTGCCACTGCGAGTACAGTACCGCTTGATACAAGTTCGAATCACCGCCCGGCAATGGCGTCTGCTTAGACGGGCTTATGCCGTCGCCCGATACTATATTCCGCGCCTCATCAGCTATGCTACGGTTCCTATCCTCGGCGAACGCGCGGCATTACGCGGCTACCATGAGAGGACGCGGGATCTTCTTTGCTCTAGCGATGAGCCTCATACTGAACCAGCCCAGCATTCCGCCACGCTCCCGTTTGTGCACTTCGATGAAGCCGACCCTAAACTATTCGTGGCAGAAATCCCCAGGGGGCGTTCACTCTATAGCTGCGGCGCCATCGTTGCGCCGGATCATAAGTTACTCGCTGACGTCTCATGGCAGACTTTCGCTCTCGACCCCAACAAGCCCAGCCCGCTCTACCATTTCGCCATGCGTAAACTATATCTACCAAAGGTCCACTATATTCGAGGAAGCGCAGCCGTTTTAGCTTCAGTTCAATCTAATAACTATTACCACTGGATGTTCGACATCCTGCCTAGATTAGATATTCTTCGCAGAAGCGGCCTAACTCCCGACTACTATATAGTCAATACAGATGCATCGTTCCAGCGGGAGAGTCTTAACTTACTGAATATTCCTTCAACAAAGATCGTAAATCCTACGGCGCACCGTCATATTCAGGCCGACAACCTGATTGTGCCATCGCTCCCGGGTCCGATCTTTGGAACGACAATGCAAGCGCAACCATGTGAGTTTCTTCGGTCTTCATTCCTCGCGCCAGGCGATAAGAAGGCTCCGTACCGCCTCCTCTATATATCGAGAAGCGATTCAAAGACACGGCGGCTCATCAACGAACCCGAAGTCCTTGGCATGATCATGCCCCTGGGCTTCGATGTTCTGACGCTTGCCGGGATGTCATTTGCCAAACAGGTTGAACTTTTCTCGCAAGCGAGAATCGTGATAGGACCTCACGGCGCCGGATTCTCCAATGTGGTCTTCTGCCAGCCCGGTGCGGTCTTAATCGAGATTTTGCCGAAGGGAAGATCCGTCGATTG
Source organism: uncultured Acidobacteriaceae bacterium (assembly GCA_963808805.1). Taxonomy (GTDB): domain Bacteria; phylum Acidobacteriota; class Terriglobia; order Terriglobales; family Acidobacteriaceae; genus Telmatobacter. The sequence continues at coordinate 248,379 of CAWEGN010000003.1, forward strand.
CTTCGAGAAGGTGGCGGGTTTCGTGGGACTCGATTACCGGGCGATTGCCAGTGAAGTCCACCCTGCACCGGGTAAGCCGTGCGATACCGATGACCACTACGTCGACATAGCCGAATTGGGGCGGATGGTCCATCGGGTTCTAGGCGTTCAGTAACTGTTTCCGGCCTCATCCGACGATGCGGGTCAGTACCTAACAGGTGCTACCATTCTATTGGTATATCGCTCTCCCGCTTCGCGATTGTCGCGTTTCACGACTGCATTCTCGGATGAGTAATCGATGGCTCCATTAAAACGCGTCTTTGCGGCGCTCGCTCCGGCTCTTCTCATGGAGATTGTCCGCGCCAAGGAAGACCTTGCTTGCGTGTTGGGCCGGTCATCGTGGATGGATGCCTGCTCTGCGGCGAAGCGTCTTGCTCTTGAAGAATCGCGTCTTTCAATTCTCCCACCGAAGCTGCGCTCGCCATTGTTTGTTATCGACGTCGGAGCCAACGAGGGCCAGTGGATTAGCTCGCTGTTGGAGCTTGTTTCCGTCCCCGAGATCTGGATTTTCGAGCCCAATCCGGAGGCGATGGAGATTTGCCGAAAGAGAATCGGTCCGCGCCCCGAAGTCAAGTACTTCGATCTTGCTCTCGGCGAGACAGACGGCCATGCAGAATTGCACGTAACAGCGTCCTCGCCCTTCGCGTCGCTATTGCAGCCGAGAGTCGATTTTCTAAAGAGACACTATTGCGCAGAAGCCGCTGACGTGGTTCTGAGCAAACGGATTCAAATTGCCACACTCGATAGCCTTGTTCCGGAGCCAAGAGTTGTGGACCTATTGAAAATTGACGTGCAGGGATTTGAATGTGCGGTTCTTTTCGGGGCGCAGCGGACACTTCGGAAAACGCGCGCAGTATTGCTTGAAGTCCTTCTACAATCGCATTACAGAGACAACCATATGTTCCCGGAGTTGTGGAACCGAATGGCGGAGTATGGTTTCTCATTATGGTCTCTTTCGCAGCCATACACTGGTTCCGAAGGGGAAGCTCTGTGGGCAGACGCCGTGTTCGTCAATGACAGCGACAGTGATACTTTTCCAATCTCGTTTGCTGGCTAAGTGAAGCCGTGCCGGAAGGAAGAGCACTCTTGAAGCGATGCAACCAAACAAATCCGGGCGCGGTGTGCGGTAGATCCGGGTAGCCCTTCGGTTTCAAGGGAACGTGAGAGAAGCCAATGCTCATGCGTAAGGCCAAGACCGCTTTGGCGAGAATGCCAATTCTCTTATCCGTACTGCGGCGGGTGTTCGGACCGCTCCAGCAAAGAAGAGGATTCAGGCGGCTTAGGAGATACTGTTCACTCTTGCCGGACAGAGTGCAGCAGCCGACTTTTGTCATAATCGGCGCCAACGATGGGATTACAGAGGATCCGGTTTCCGACATCTTCCTCGCCGACAGCAGGTGGAAAGGCCTGCTCATCGAGCCGGTGCCGTTCTGCTTCCAGCGTCTTGCCGCCACCTTTCAAGATTCTCAAAGGTTCGCTCTCGAGCAGGCAGCCATCGGTAAACCATCAGGGAGCTCAAGTTTCTACTATGTGGACCAGGATGCTACAGACGACATGAACAACCGTCCTTTTTGGTTCGATCAGGTTGGCTCGTTCGACCGGACGCACATCCTAAGACATTTGGGCGGCGCGCTCGAACAACATATTGTAGAATGCACCGTCGAGGTCCGCGCATTAGGCGATATCTTGCAGAAGCACAATATAGATCGCCTCCATTTCCTTCAAATCGACACGGAGGGATACGACTACGAAATCATACAGACACTTGACTTGGCCAATGACGCACCGTGGGCAATTCTGGTTGAACACAAGCACTTGTCCGGCGTGGAGAAGACGGCGATGCTCGACCTTCTTCGCGCGAATGGTTACAGGGTCGCCCCATGCGGAGCCTTCGACTATTTCGCGATCCACAATCGGGCACAGCTCCAAGAACTAGCCAGAGACGATGCTCTTCCCTATTGATGACTTGATGAAGAATCGGGATCTGCCGCGTCTAACGGACAGGCGGTATCCTTTTTCGTGTGATGCGAGTGCAAGTGATCCCGTTTGGAGTATTGAAGGACTGGCTGGGCTCGCCGGCTGGGACGGTCGAGCTGCCGGACGGCGCGACGGTGGCGGCGCTGATGGAACGGCTGCGCACGACGTTGCCGGCCGGCGCGCCGGAGCAAATGCTGCGCGGCATCGCGGTGAGCGTGAACGCGGAGTATGCCCAGGCAGGCCGGGTCCTCCACGACGGAGACGAGGTGGGGCTGCTGCCGCCGGTCTCGGGCGGCGCCGCGCGAGCAGACACTGTGCGTGCGGGTGCTGCGCGCACGGCGGACGCCTTGGACGAGGGCAACAGTGAACCGAATGTTCTTGTCGCGCTGACCCGCGAGCCGATCCATGCGGCCGCGATCGTCCTGCAGCCAAGCAGGATGAAGACGGCGCGGTGGTGGTCTTTGACGGAATCGTGCGCAATCATTCGCGCGGGCGCCGGACCGTTCATCTGGACTACGAGGCTTATGAAGAGATGGCGATCCGGCAGATGCGGACGCTGGGCGAGAAGGCGCGCGAACGCTTCGGCGTGCGCCAGGTGACGATGGTTCATCGCCTGGGCCGCCTGGAGATCGGCGAGACCAGCGTGCTGATTGTGGTGGCCTCAGCCCACCGCACGGCGGCATTCGAGGCGTGCCGCTGGCTCATCGATACGCTGAAGCAGTCCGTGCCCATCTGGAAGAAGGAGACCTTTGCCGACGGCCAAGTGTGGGCGCCGGGCGAACCGTTCCCGGAGGGATTGGCAGTGGACGCCACGGAGGCCCCGCATGAAGGCTAGGCGCAGTCGTGTTCCCGGCTTGTGGGCAGCCGCTGGCATCTGCGCGGCGCTGGCGCTGGCGCCTTCGGCTTTAGCCGCGCAGGAGACCACCTTTCACGTGGACGTGAAGCTGGTAAACATCTTCGTGAACGTGACGGACCGGAACGGCGCCATTGTGGGCGGGTTGACGCGCGACGATTTCGCCGTGTTCGAGGACGGGCGCCCGCAACAGATCGCAATCTTCGAGCGGCAATCGGAAGTTCCGCTGAATTTGACCCTGGCCATCGATACCAGCGGCAGCGTGCAGAAGGACATGAGCGAAGAGGAGGCCGCGGCAAAGAAGTTTGCGCGCGATATCCTGCGCCCGCAGGACCAGATGAGCGTGCTGCAGTTTGCCACGACGGTGCGCGAGCTTACGCCCTTCACCAACAAGTTGTCCGTGATCGATCATGGGCTCGGCGAGTTGCGCGGCGATTGGGCGACCGCGCTCTACGACGCGATTTGCTTCGGCTCGGAGCGCCTGGGCAAGAGAGAGGGACGCAAGGTGCTGGTGGTCGTCTCCGACGGCGACGACACGGCCAAGTCGTCCACTTACGCGCAGGCCCTGGAGGCGGCGCTGCGCAACGAGGTGATGATCTATTCGCTGATCGACGTGCCCATTGAAGCCAGCGCCGGGCGCGACACCGGCGGCGAACACGCGCTGATTACCCTGGCCGAACAGACGGGAGGAAAGCATTTCTACGTTGAGGAGGGCGGCCTCGACAAAGCGTTTGCCCAGGTGAGCGACGACCTGCGCACGCAGTATTTGATCGGGTATTATCCGCGGCGCCAGGTTCCGGGCACAGATTTTCATCGCGTCACGGTCACCATTCCCCGCGCCGCTCCGGAGGAGTTCAATATCCGCAACAAAGCCGGCTATTACGGCGATTCGCAGCCCAGGGGGAACTGAGAAGATAGCCTCCGGTCAACGGCCAAGCCATCGCTGCTCGACCATAGCTGATTGCTGCTTTTTCCTAACTATCACGCTAAGGCTTCCCAAGCGTCTTCAGTGTATAGAAGGCTTGCGGATCACGGTCAATAAAATCGCGGTGATGGAACTCAAAGACACCTTTTTCGGCCAAATGCTGCAAGCATTTGCTGGAAGATGGCCAAGATTTCCCAGTTAACCGCTGGAGTTGGCTTACGTTTATTCGGCCATGTTCCGCGGCAAAATTCACGGCCAATTTCTCAATTTCATCGAGCCCCTTGGAGAGTTGCTCGCCAATCAATGTGTTCACGTCAGCGACTACCCATACTTTACGTTGCTTAACGCTGTTCCGAAGAGTGACTCGGACCTTATGCGAAGATTCTCCGCTCTTCTCTGCAAACTCCGGAAGCGGCAACGAAGCCGCTGACATGGTATCCCGCATTCTTCTAGTGCCCTCGTTCATTGCTTTGACGAATGCGAGATACCTCATCGCGGTCATGAGATGTGGATTACGAGGCTGGTGCATATCGTAGATATTCTGGGGCGATACAAGTGGAGGAAATCCACCAGGGCTCTCAACTTCTAATCTGTCATCGAACATTTTTACAAAAATGTTCATCGTCTTAAGCGCGTAAGAACGATGTACGCAGGCATTCACAATCGCTTCATACCAAGCCATCTTTGGATATTCGGGTGCCGTATAAAATTTGCCGTCTTTCCCGAGTTTGGAGAATGTGCGGAGCTGGGAATCGAGGATTGCCTCCGTCTTAGCGATAATTTCGGGTACTGTACCCGTAACATCTTGATCTTTGATTACGTTTAGGGATTCTCCCGTTCCCTCGCGTTCCCCCTCGTACCTCAGGAAGCGTATTTTGCAGCCTGGCGAGAATGCTAATGGGTCTTTGGCAAACAGGAGGCCGCATGCAAGATTGGGATGAAACAGCCCTGCCTTTCGTTTGCCTAGATGTTGGTACTCCAGAATCTCTGAGGCAGGCTTGGAGTCGTCCAATTCATGCGCCTTCTTCACAGCGTTGACGTACTGTGTGAGAGCAGCCAAATCTAAATCGTCGGGATATGCAATATCCAGCGATTCTTGCTCAACGTCAATTTGCCCCCTGTCAGTAGAAAGATGGTAAATCTCATCTGGCTTTAGTTTGATCTTCTTGTCTGCGATCCGGATGTAGGCCTCGCCGCTGACGGTTTTGATAACCCTGTGAGGGTCGTACGGCACGCGGAATACAAGGAGAAAATCTTCAGTACCATCTTCCCGAAATGCCGAGATGCGCTTGCTTTCGATTCGCGCCTCCGGGCAGTAGGTGTATCCCGCTGCCTCCAACCGGTTGATGGCTTCCGTGGAGACGCTCGTTCCACCGCGCGACACCACTCCGTCGTCTTGGATCCCCACTACAATCACGCCACCATCTGGTTTCGTATTCGCCCACATCGAGATGTATTTGGCGAGTTCCTCGGCGTGAATGCCGATTGGTTTGCGCTCGATTCGCCGATCCTCCTTGAGTGTTTCGAAGAGTTTCTGCGAAGCTCGTGCATAAATCTGAACAGGGCTCATGATGGCCAGCGGTTCCTTGAAAGCAAGCGTAAGCTGCCCAAGGGGGTCTTCCGATTTCACCATCGTTTGCTCCCTTCGAAGGCGTTCGAACCCCTTCGAAGGAAGAATAACTCATTTAGGTTCTAGGTGTTAAGTATTTTTCTTCGGCCAGGTAGGCGGCCAACTGCTCCTTCGCGAGGCAAGGTTCTTTGGATGGATTATCTCCGGCCCCTGTGAGCTGTACCCCGCACCCCACTCTGCATCTAAAATGGCAATATGACATCTCCCATATCGTCACACCGCCGCTCCAAGACGCCTCCGCCGGGCGAAACCGGCCAGGAAGGGCTCTACCTGCGCTCCCTGAGCGAGCGCCAGGTGGTTGTGAACATCAAGTTGCGCGACGGCGAGACGGTGCGCGGCTGGATCGAGTACTTCGACGACTCCATGCTGCGCCTGACGCGCGAGGGCCAGCCCAACCTGTTCATTTACAAGAATCAGATTCGCACCATCAGCGAGGCGGGCCGGCGGCGGACGCCGCGCTACGAGACGGCGGAGGGCCCGGGCCCAGGCGAGGCGGGCCAGTGAGCGGCGCGGCAGAGGCGATGATTCAGCCAGATTTGGTTTACGTTCCCAAGGCCGCGGAGATCGCGCGCGAGGCTGGAGCACGCCTGCGCGAGTTCTTCGCCCAGGGCGTGGAGACCGAGTACAAAGGCGACGTGGACCTGGTGACGGTGGCCGATCGCACGTCGGAAAAACTCATTCGCGCCCGTTTGAGCGAGGCCTTCCCGGAACACGGAATTTACGGAGAAGAGGGCACGCGCGAGCGGCTGGAGGGCGAGTTTCGCTGGTACGTGGACCCGCTGGACGGGACGACGAACTTCGCCCATGGGTTTCCGCAGTTCTGCGTGTCGATGGGGCTGGAGCGCCGGCCCGCGGGCACAAAGCCCAGCGAAGACGGAACGCTGACGGCCGCGGTGATCTACGATCCCATGCGCGACGAGCTCTTTACGGCCGAGCGTGGGCACGAGACCCGATTGAACGGGAAGCCTGCAAGAGTTTCCCGCACCCGGCAACTGGCTGAGGCGCTGCTTGCGACCGGCTTTCCCTGCCATAAGCGTCAGGCGAATCCCAACATCCACTTCTACCAGGAGTTCACGCTGCGTTCGCACGGGGTGCGCCGGGCAGGCTCGGCCGCGCTCGACCTGGCTTACGTGGCCTGCGGCCGCCTGGACAGCTTCTGGGAGTTCAACCTGAATCCCTGGGATACGGCTGCCGGAATTTTGCTGGTGGAGGAGGCGGACGGGCGCGTGACAGACTTCGCGGGCGCGCACGTTCGGCTTAAAAGCGATGAAGTTCTGGCCTCGAACGGATTCATCCACGAGGAGCTGATTGGGTTCTTCGGCGATATGTTCGCCGGGCGCAGCCTCTCGCCCATCCCCACGCCAGAGGAGTTTGCCCTGGCGCGGAAAAACAGGGAACAGGGAGTAGAGAGTAGGGAGTAGAAACCGAGTCTCTCTTTTCCTGTTCTCACGGGTCCCGTTTATTGTTTGTTCTTTTTCTATTCCCTATTCCCTACTCCTTTCATTTTTTCGTTTCCGCATGGCTAAACCGGAACCCAAGGAGTGAGTCAGACTGCGGGGCCTTATGCTACTATCAGCGTCGTGAAGTTCAGCGCGGTCCGCGTCTAAAGAGGCCGCCGGAATTCCCCGGAGAGAGTAGAGATGGCATACGTTATTGCAGAACCCTGTATCGGCACCAAGGACACCGCCTGCGTAGACGCCTGTCCCGTCGATTGCATCCACCCCAAGAAGGACGAAGCCGGTCACGGCGAGGCGGATCAGTTGTTCATCGACCCGGTCGAGTGCATCGACTGCGGCGCATGCGTGCCGGTCTGCCCGGTCTCGGCCATCTTCGCGCAGGACGACCTGCCGGAGAAGTGGGCGCACTTTGCCGAGAAGAACGCCAAGCACTACGGCCGTTAAGCGATAGCGGCCAGCCCCAATACAACGGAGTTCTCCCACACGCGTGTCTTGCCGAAGGGCGGGACGCGCGTTTGCGTTTTAAGGCATTTCTCCCAACCCTCAAGAGTGCTCAATGGTTCGAAGGTTGCCGCTCACTGGGGTTCGCGTCAACTTTGCGGTCTTGAACCCCTATACACCATGGGGAGAAATGCGTTAGTTGGATGCGTGTGAATCCGGATGGTGAAAATCCCTCGCGCGGCTCTACGCAAGCAATTCCATCCCCAGGTCACGCGCTGCGGCCTCATCGAACGTGACCATGCGACTGCAGCCGGCAAGATTCGCTGTCACGGCAATTACGCAGTCCGCGAAGTCCGCTTTGCTGCTCTGGTATGCAAGGAGGGCCTGACGCACAACATCGCGCTGCTCAAGCACCGTGTCTTTGCTGACGAGCAGTCTTTCGAGGACTCCGGCGATGGCCGCCCGGTCTAACTTGTAAACTCGCCTCAGTGTCCAAGCCAGCTCCGACAAAACCAGAAGGCTTATCCATCCCGGCTCTTCGGGTGAAAGTCCATGAATCATTCGAACCGCTGCTGGAGTCTGAGTTGGATCGTCCTTAACGAAAAAGCGGACGAGAATGTTTGTATCGATTCCGATCACGCAGCCTCGTCCTTCGACTCACCGCTCTCAGAAACCGTCGGGCGAGCCACACTTCTCAGATAACTCTCCGCGGCAGCGGCGGCAACCGCCTCGTTGAGTTCCTCGATTGTCGGGACATAATCCAGCTTAGGAACACAACCTTCCAGATCTCGAATAGAGCTTGTTCGAGGCGATAGAACAAATCTGCCGGCCCTGTCCCGAAAGAGATCTATCCGGTCTCCTGGCTTCAAGTTGAGAGCCTCTCTCACCTCGACAGGAATGGTGACTTGACCCTTCGATGTCATGGTAGCAGTTGGCATCGGCGCTCCTTACACATTTAATTATACCTTACTTTACAGAAAAATGCCTTACTTTTATCTGTTCCTCCTTACACAAATCTAACCCCTGCCATTTCAGCAGGAACGACGAATATGACGGGAAGCGAGGATAATAGCCCCATGCCCGTGCTCTCGTCGGAAGCGGTGGTTCTGCGCACCTGGCCGGTGCATGAGGCCGACCTGATCGTCAGCTTCTTCACCCGCGACTTCGGCCGGATGCGGGGCGTGGCCAAGGCGGCGCTGAAGAGCCGCAAGCGGTTCGGCGGCGCGCTGGAGCCGATGACCCTGGCGCGCGCCTGGTTTGCGGAACGGCCGCGGCAGGAGCTGGTGCGGCTGGATCAACTGGAGATTCTGCGCTCGCCGCTCTCGGCGCCGGTGGATCACACGCGCATGGCGGTGCTGAGCTTCTTTGCCGAAGTGATCGACGAGGCGCTGCCGGAGCGTGATCCGCAGGAGACGGTGTTTCGGCTGCTGGTGAGCGTGCTGGAGCAGACCACGGCGGCCCAATCAGAGATTGTCCAGCCATGGATGGCGCTCACGTATTTCTCGCTATGGATGACGCGGCTGATGGGCCTCTTGCCGGACATCGGCCGCTGTATGGTGTGCGGCGAGCCATTGCAGGCGGCGGAGGTGTCGTTCTCGAGCTACACGGATGGATTGTTCTGCGGGCTGCACCGGAATGGCAGCGCGAGCGAACTCTCTGCCGATAGTTGGCAAATAGCGCAACGGATGCTACGGGCACCTGTGGCAACTTTTGCGGGCGAGGCGTGGCCGCGGAGGCGTGGGCAGGATTTGCGGCGGTTTACGCTACAAACGCTGGAACGGCATTTGGAGCGGAAGCTGAAGTGCGCGGAGGCGATTGCGAGGATGGGCGGGTGAAAGGTTGGGGTTTTATTGCTTCAGTCTGGGCCGAAGCCGTATCAGAGTTTCGCGGCGTCGTTTGAATTTAACGCGTAGTTGTACAATTCTCACCGTGAGGACTCGAACCGAATTGATCGCAAGCCTGCTTTGCGCCGCAATGGCAACTTCGCTCCTGGCACAGAGGAATAGTTGCCCGACAACCCGTTCGCACACTCTCTATTCTTGGTTTGCTGCCGACCTTGAGAACGACGGTAAACCGATAGTTGTGCGGTCGCCTGACCGCAAGAGCTCGGTTACGGCGGTATCAGTTGAGGTGCCTAGAGCACCCGATGGGCTCGTGGTGCGTTACACGCTCCATACAAACGGGAAACAGTTTGTCGAAGAACTAGACGGATGGGGCACACGAGATTCAGTGGTCACCAGACTCCTCAGCATTTGCGGTGACACAAACTGAGGGCGGGGGCGGAATCGGGTACCGCGTGTACGTATTCTATGTGAAGCAGAGCGGAATTCGAAAGGTTGAACGTTTCTCGCGTAGTTGAAGCCGCAACAGGATTCTCCACCCAATGCGAGATTAAGGTTTTACCGAATACTGCAGTAATCACTTGGTTGAGCCCGCAGCGGCTGTTGGTCGCTGCGGAGATTGTGCCTGTGAGCATTTGCGAATGCGATGGCTCATTTGCGGCGTACGAGTGAGCTTGCCGGACGTGAGAATTCAGCATCTCTATCCGCAACGAGAGACCAAAAAGAGGTTTTGGAACCAACTGGGTTGCGAGCTTCGCGACGCAAATGATCGGTGCGAAGTCGCCAAACCAGCAGCGAGCGAATAATCGCTAGATTCGACCTTTGAGCCTGAACCCAGCTTCTCAACCCGGCTGCTAAAATCGATCCTTAGTCCCGATGAGAGAGATTTGCCTGTGTCCGCTGCCCAAGCCGCACCGCGCGTGAAGCCGAGTTCCCTCACCTTTCAGGAGTTGTTGTTCCGCCTGCAGGCGTTCTGGGCGGAACGCGGATGCGTGTTGCAGCAGCCCTACGACGTGGAAGTGGGCGCGGGGACGATGTGCCCGGAGACGTTTCTGCGGGTGCTGGGGCCGAAGCCCTACCGGGTTGGGTACGCGCAGCCCTCGCGGCGGCCGGCCGACGGGCGCTACGGCGAGAATCCCAACCGGCTGTTCAAGCACACGCAGTTCCAACTGATCCTGAAGCCGCCTCCGGTGAACGTGCAGGAGTTGTATCTGGAATCGCTGGAGGCGATGGGGATCGACCTGAAGCGCCACGACCTGAAGTTCGAGGAGGACAACTGGGAGTGGCCCGCGGGAGGCGCGTGGGGCGTGGGCTGGCAGGTGATGCTGGACGGGCTGGAGATCACGCAGTTCACCTACTTCCAGCAGTGCGGCGGGATGGATCTGGACCCCATTTGCGCGGAGCTGACGTACGGCATGGAGCGCATCGCGGCGTTCCTGCAGGACGTGGACTCGATTTACGACATTGTGTGGGCGCGCGACCCCCACACAGACGGATCTGGGACGGGCGCGGCGGTGACCTACGGCGACGTGCGGCTGGCCGAGGAGTTGCAATTTTCCGTGTACAACTTCGAGATGGCCGACGTGCCAAGGCTGTGGGAGCATTTCAATTCGTATGAAGCCGAGGCGCAGGCGCTTCTCGAAAAGGCGGGCGCCGTCCTTAATGACAAAAACGCCAGTCCAAAGGCAAAGAAAAGATTTCCGCTGCTGGCGACGTACGAACTGGCGCTGAAGTGCTCGAACCTGTTTAACCTGCTGGACGCACGCGGGGCGATCAGCGTGACCGAACGCGTGGGCGTGATCGGGCGCATTCGCGCGCTGGCGGTGGGCGTGGCGAAGGCGTGGGCGCAACAGCAAGCAGCAAGTTAGCAAGTTAGCGAAAAAAGACGGGGTTATGGCGGATTTTTTACTGGAGATCGGGTTGGAAGAGGTTCCGGCGCGGATGATTGCCGGGGCGGAGGAAGAGCTGCGCAGGCGCTTGGGCGATCTGCTCAGGCGCGAGCGGCTGGTGGGCGCCGAGGGCAAGGTCGCCACGTATTCCACGCCGCGGCGGCTGGCGGTGCTGGCCGAGGGCGTGCTCGCCAGGCAGGCCGATACCGAAGAGCAGTTGACCGGCCCGTCGTGGAAGGTGGCGTTCAAGGACGGCGCGCCGACGGCCGCGGCCGAGGCGTTTGCGAAGAAGGCCGGCGTGGCCGTTGCGGACCTGAGGAAAGTTGACACGCCGAAGGGCGAATACGTGGGCGCAACGGTGAAGCGCGCTGGCAGGACGGCGGCGGAGATTCTTGCCGCCGAATTGCCCAAGGAAGTGCTGGCAATTTACTGGGCCAAGAACATGTACTGGCGCGCGGGTAAACCGGAGCGCTTTGTGCGGCCGGTGCGCTGGGTTGTGGCGCTGATGGATTCGAGCGTGGCGCCGCTGGAGATTGCCGGAATCGCCGCGGGCAACACGAGTCGCGGGCATCGTGTGCTGCACGGAGAAGCGCCGGTCGTGATCGAGGCGGCGAAGGAGTATAAAGAGGCGCTGCGCAACGCATACGCCGTTGTGGATGTGGCGGAGCGGAGACAGATCATCCGTAAGGCGTTGGACGCGGCGACTCGGGCAGTTGCCGGCGCGCGGTGGCGCGAGGACGATGCGCTTTTAGAGACCGTGGTGCACCTGACCGAGTGGCCGACGGTGATCCTGGGCGGCTTTGAGCCAGAGTATCTCGAGCTCCCGGAAGAGGTTCTGGTGACGGTGATGCGCGACCACCAAAAGTACTTTGCAGTGGAAGACGCGCAGGGCAAGCTGGCGCCGCACTTCCTGGCCGTTCTGAACACGCAGGCCGACGAGGAGGGCGCGGCGATTATCCGGCACGGGAATGCGCGCGTGCTGAGGGCGCGGTTCAAGGACGCGCGGTTCTTCTGGGACGTAGACCAGAAGACGCCGCTTGCGGAACGCTTGGAGAGCCTGAAACATGTGACCTTCCAGAAGGAACTGGGCAGCTACGCCTGGAAGAGCAAGCAGAACCATTTGGTCGCCCTCAGACTGGGTCTGCATGTTGGAGCGAAGGCCGGCAGTGCGCTTCGGCTCGACCAGGCGGCGTTAATGCGCGCGACGGAATTGGCTAAAACCGATCTCACCACCGAGCTTGTCAAAGAATTCACCGAGCTACAGGGCATCATTGGTGGACTGTACGCGCGGGCGCAGGGCTTGGGCGAGACGGTGGCGAAGGCGATCTACGACCAGTACACGCCGGCGTCGATTGAGGGTGCGATTCCTTCGACGGTTGAGGGGCAGTTGTTGGGCTTGGCTGATCGCATCCAGACGATTGTTGCGATGTTCGGCCTCGGGAACGCGCCGACTGGCTCGAAGGATCCATTTGCGCTGCGCCGCGCGGCAAACGCAATCGTGAAGATTCTGGCGGAGTCTGAGATCCCGTTGTATCTAAGTGATGTCGTTGAGGCGAATGCATCTCTCGATAGCAAGACGACAGAGGCAGTTCGCGCTTTCCTGCGCGAGCGGCTGCAGTTCTATCTCAAGGACGCGCGCGGCTTCGCCTACGACGTGGTGAACGCGGTGCTAGCCTCGGGGGCAGACGACGTGCGTGACGCGATTGCGCGCGCCGATGCGCTGACGGCGGCGCGCGGGTCGGATGATTTTGTCGCCGTGTCAGCGGCGTTCAAGCGGATTAAGAACATTCTCCGCCAGGCAGAAGAGAAGGGCTATCAACCGGCGCAGCCGAAGCTTGGTCAAGCGGCGCTTGAGGCGATCGACCTGTGGCAACGGACAAAGGAGCTCGCGCCGCAAGTGGACAAGCTCCGTGAGCATCGCGCCTACGGAGAGGCACTGGCGCTGATCGCCACGCTGCGGCCGACGGTGGATACGTTCTTCGACAAGGTGATGGTGCTCGACCCGGATGAGAAGGTGCGCGGGGCGCATCTGGCGCTGATCGACGAAGTGCTCAGGAACTTCTCCGGTATCGCGGACTTCAGCGAAATTGTGACGGCATAAAGCACGTCCGGCGGTTTGTGCGGCTTGGACAGAGCCAGCCCTGTGCGGCCGCGGGCTGAATACGCCGCTGAACTCAAACGGCAAAGCTCTCACTTATACTGACTAAACGAAGGGGCAGCTTACCGGAACTCGGGCCTGAAACCTTATGGCCGAAAGTGCACAGGATGACCACGCCGGAGTGGACCCATGGGTTTGCCGGGAGTATGCTGGGGTTCGTGAATTCCGCGGCAGGATGGGGATTGTGACAGGGTGGAGATCGAATTCTTTCATGGTCCGCACGAAATTCACGGTGTGGGAGCTTTCCAATTCCCTTAAGAAGCACCTTCAGCTTTACCTGAATCGAATCGGTCATGATGAGTACTGGGCCGGTTCCGGTTCCGCGCGGAAATGTTTTGCAATGCCAATCGACTAAAGTGGGTGAGGAGGTCAAAGTGAATATGGATCGTGTCTTCGGATTCTTCCAGATCAAGAGGATCCTTTACGGCATCGGGATTTTGCTGCTAGCCGCGAACCTGGCGCCAGCCGGACGGGCCGCAGAGAAAAAGAATTCAGCGGGTCCGGAGAAGCCGGCTTTCCCGTTGAAGCTCAGCGCAAACCACCGCTACCTTGTCGGCCGGAACAACAAGCCATTTTTGATGGTTGGCGACACTCCCCAGGGGCTCATGGGGCAACTGACCGAAAAACAAATGGACGAGTACTTCGCCGACCGCGAGGCTCATGGATTCAATACTGTAGGGTGGGTCAATGTTGCCTGTGCCGGACAGGATTATCCAGACAACAAGAGGGGCAGCACGGTGGATGGCATTTTGCCGTATACAGGATATGTTGCGGGAGGCAACGACTACGCGCACTATGACCTCTCGAAGCCCAATGAGGCATACTTTGCACGGCTTGACTACGCAGTGGAGTCGGCAGCGAGGCATGGCATTCTGGTATTCATCGATCCGATCGAGACGATCGGATGGCTGCCAACGCTTCGCAACAACGGTCTTGACGCGGCTTTTGCTTATGGGCAATATCTGGGCAAGCGATACAAGAAATACCCGAATGTTGCATGGTTGAGCGGGAACGATTTCAATAAGTGGCGGGTACCGTCAGACGACGAACTGGTGCTCGCGGTCGCGAAGGGGATCAAGGCGGAGTCTCTGGACCAGTTGCAAACCGTCGAGCTCAACTACGACGCGAGTTCGTCTTTGGACGATCGGAAATGGGCGCCGATCATTTCGCTGAACAGCACTTATATGTATGCCGCAACCTATATTCAAATGCTTCATAGTTACAATCAAACCCCAGTGATGCCGGCCTACCTGGTTGAAGCGCATTACGATCTGGAACAGGTTGGAACCCCGACAGACTATGGCACTCCCGAGGTTCTGCGCCGGCAAGAATATTGGACGATGCTGAGTGGAGGGGTAGGCCAATTCTATGGGAACAAGTATACGTGGAGCTTTGCTCCGGGGTGGGATTCCTACATAGATACTCTGGGGGTCAAACAAATCATGATATGGAGGAATTTCTTTACTTCGCTGCCGTGGCAGGACCTGGTTCCGGATCAGCAACACAGGGTTGTGACCGGAGGACTAGGAACATTCGGCGACACGGAGCTGGTTTACAACGAGCAGAACATGGGCTACAGCATGAAGACCCGCGTGAGCGAGAGCGACTACGCGACGGCTGCCAGAACCGGCAACGGATCGACTGTGGTGGTCTATTTGCCGACACCGAGAACCATCACGATGAGCATGGCCAGCCTGAGCGGGCCAGCGCGTGCGAGGTGGTTTGACCCTACGGACGGCACGTATCATGCCGTTCCCGGGGGGCCTTTCCGGAATGTCGGGGAGAAGAAATTCACGCCGCCGGGAAAGAATCACGAAGGCGTAGGAGACTGGGTATTGGTGGTGCAAGCCGCAGGAGGGGCGCGCCACTAGTGTGGTGAATCTGAATTTCGCGACAAAAGAGCGAAGAACAACCGCAGATTCTTCGACTCCGTCCGCCGCGGCGGACTCCGCTCAGAATGGCTGCTTTGTTTTTGATGCGAACTTCGGAGACAGGAGACTAGAAGCTGTTTCACAACCACCTCAGGTTTCCCGAAAACCTTCCCTCAGTGGCTGAAGCCAGCGATTTCCCTGATTCCTTTACGGCACGGCTGAAGCCGTGCCCTTTCAAAACCAGGTTATGAAACAGCTTCTAGCGGATCGGTTCGATCTTCAGCAGCCCGATGCCGCCACCGGGGCTCTTGTCTTTTTGCACGGTGTACGCAAGATTTGACAGGTCTGCCGCAGACAGGACCACGGGGTTACCACCTCTCCAAAGATCGGTGACCGCGTATTTCCCGTCAATCGCCTTTCCAAGCGGCTCCAGCGGGACTTGCAGCTTGAGGCGCGCATCCTTTTCCGTATTGCGATTGGCCATGACAACGATGGCTACGCCCCGATTCCACCGCATATACGGCGCAGGAACGTCGATGTCGGATTGAAACTTTACACCCACCAACCGCGGCTCGACCTCTCCCCGCATCTCCGCATCCAGCACGGAACTCTCCCGCTTGCGGATGGCCAGCATCTTCGAGACATCGGCAAGCATGGCACGGCGATCCGGTCGATCGAGCTCGGCCCAGTCCAGTTGGGAGCCGTAGAGCCAGCGGCCCTTGCCGGGATCTCTGCCGCCATACAGATCCGGAGAAAGATCGGGCAGGGCATGAAAGCCGGCATCGAACTCTTCGCCCGCCATGAAGATGGGAATCATCGGCGTAAAGAGAAAACTGTAGCCAAACGCGGCGCGGCTCCCCGCGGCTGCGTAGGGGTTCTTATCTGAGGGAAAACCCTCCCAGCCATTGTCATGGCAGCTAAGCTGCAACGAGGGGCTATAGGCAAAGAACGACGACAGAAAGAGATCGACTACAGACGCCTTGCCCTCGATTGACAATTCAGCTCCGCCGTGAACGCCGTAGACCCACCGCCTGGGTTTTGGAGGCCCACTTTCGCCGATCGCGGTCACGACGATGCTTTTGATCGGCGAATCGGCCAGACCGCTAACGGTCAATCTCCGCTCCGACAGCCCCGCCGGCAAGGTGGGCTGGTAGGAAATCCGATTGGTCGTGAACCCGTCCACTGTTACATGAATGGGCCCATTGCCGTTGGTGCTGCCTTCCGCGCGACGACCATCGGAATATTCGATGGCGACAGAAAAGTCCTCCGTTTCGGAATACTTTTCACGGAAGAGTCCCGGAATGTCGTCGATGTATTGAGCATTCAGATCGCCAGTCTCGCCGATGCTAATCCGGTTTTCGGACTGGGTAAAGTCGGTTACGCCGGGGATGACCGGCGCTCCTTCAATGAAAATGACAATGGGGTGCCCCAATGCAGCGGCGTTCTGGCGAATACGAGACCACAAATCCGGTCGATAAATATCAACGTCCAGCCGAAAGCCATCGATGCCGTAGTTTGCAACATAGCTGGTCCAGACCTTTACCCACCAGTTATCGAGATCTGTGTGGCCGCCATACCAGTCGAAGTCGACCATTCCCCAACTGCCACCGCGGAACCAGTCGGGATGCTGCTTTACCACCGAACTGTCCGGCACCAATCCATGTGTAATTACGTCGAGAAATACCTCGATATTGCGGCGATGCGCGTCATCGATCAAGGCCCTGAATTGCCGCGGCGTGCCGAGCGACGGATCAATCCTATCGGGTTCAATGACCGCGTACTGAGTCCAGATGTTGTAAAAGTGATGAGGATCGGACAGGGAATACCCAGTTAGCCAGATTGCGTTGATTCCAAGCTTCTGCAAATACGGCAATCGAGCCTCAAGGCTCTGAAATGTACCGCTCTCAGGTCCGTTTGGAGAAGTAAAGGCCTTTGTCGCAACCTCATAAATCACCAGGCCCTTTGCCCAATCCGGCGTAGGCGGCTGTACCGTGGCCGAAGCCGCAACCTGCGCTGAAGCCGCGCCAAGGGACGTGAACGCCGGACCCATCCATCCCAATGAGATCGCAGCGAGACCGATCAAGATATTGCGACTACCACCCATCGCTCATTCTCCTCTTCTTTGATTGACGGCAACACGCGCCTCTGCTTTCACACCCCATCCTCCGCTTTCGAGAGGCCTCCTGGGTCACGCACGACCATTCTCCTCGGTCGAAATGCGAAAGAGATGGCGAGCCGGGCAGCCGGGAGTATATTCTCTTGTGGCCGGGAAAGCAAAATGGAAATCCTGGTTGTTATGATTCGGATCCGCATCTCATCCGATCCCATGCGAATTTTGCCTTAGCGCGTCAGAGGAGGCGCACTGACCATGGAGCGTAGAGACTTTCTCAAGGATAGCGGCGCCGGGTTGTTGGCTCTCGCGTCTGCCCATCTGCTTCCCGGCGTCCTGCTCACCCCGAAAGGGATGGCGGAGGAAGCCGGAACAGCACCCACGAACCCCAACTGGGCCGATCCGGCGCTGGGCGCAAAGGCGAGCGCATCGAGCTTCTCGCCAGACCCTCCCGGGGTTTACTCCCCCGGCAACGTATTCGGCGATGTGTTCTCGTCAGGCTGGCAAACCAGCGCGGAACTCGCCGGAGCGTGGATTGAGATAAGGTTCAGCGAGGTCCGGGAGGTCAGCGAGTTATGGCTGTTGGCGGAGCCGCAGCCTACCGACATCTTCGGTGTGGACGTTTACAATAAGGCCAACTCCCGCGCGCAGTTGCGGGCAGTCCCGCGAAAACTCCGAATCGGCTTCTCCTGCGGGGCGAGCTACGACACTACGTTGCTGGAACAGGTGGATTACTTTCAGATCGTCTCCATTCCCAAGCCGGAGCAGACATCGTCCATTCGCATTTCGATCGAAGATATCTGGCCGAAATCCAGCGCGACGGAGACGGGCATCGGCAAGATTCGCGTATTCCCACAAAAGCACGAGCCAACTTTCGATATCACCGCGCATGCGATGTACGACGCGCGGGACGGAAGAGCGGTCCAGGCCGCAACTCTAAATTTCGTCAATCCGGGCGAGGCTCTTCCAGACGCCAGCCTTCAGTCATCTTCAGCGGGCGCGCTGGCAATGACATACGCCATCGAGTCCGCGCCCGCTCACGCGAGCTTCAAGCGGAACGTTTGGATTCCAGCCCCGTATGAAGATTCCGAGATGGAGTTCGCGGTTGTTTCCCGATCGACGCAATTCTGCTGCCGGCGCACCTTGCAAGTGCCTAGATACAGATCTTACTTCGATGGCGGAACTTATCAGATACTTTGTACTAACCATAACGACCTGGGTTTTCTGGATACCCAGGCGAAAACGGCCGACTACCGCTCCTCCGATCTCATCCTGCCGGCGCTGAAGCTGATGCGGGAGTATCCCGAGTTCGTGTATTCGATGGAATGCACCGCGTACCTGATGGAGTTTCTGGAGCGGCATCCGGAGTTGCGCGACGAGATGGCGGAACGGATGAGGCAAGGACGGTTCACCTGGGGCGGGGCATACGTAAACCTGCTCCAGTTGAGCGTGGGCCCCGAGAAACTGGTCCGCCAGTTTTATTTCGGGCGTCTCTGGCTTAAGAAGACCTTCCCCGGCGTCGATAGCCACTTCTATATTCAGACCGATCCTCCGTCCATGAGCCTGCAAATGCCGCAGATTCTCGCCAAGGCGGGAATCAAATACTGCCTTCTGGGCCGCCTGCCATGGGGCTTCTACAATTGGCAAAGCCCGGATGGATCGAGCGTCGTGACACGCGGTTTTCTCTATGTCTGGGACCTGCTCGATCCTAAAGATAACTCCGGCTGGCTGCGGTTCGCGCAGGAAAGGGAGAGTTACTATGAAGCCCACCGGCTTCCGCGCGAATTCATCTATGACTATACGATCGACTATCTCCCGCCCCAGCCGGACGTGGTTCCGTATGCGCGGGCGCAGAACAAGAGCATGGAGGAGTTTGCTTCGGTTTGGAACGCCCATTTCGCAACCGCGAACGGCCTCCATATCGATCCTCCACGCATTCTGTTCACCACGCCGGAAAAGTCTCTCGACGATTTTACCGTCGGGGCGGTCAACCTGACCTCGCTGTATGGAGATTGGCCGCTTAGCTGGGCATACTACGACGAGCCTAGCAATCGCGAGGCGCTGCTGAATGGACGGAGTGCACATAACAGCCTGCTGGCGGCCGAGCGGCTCTACGCGGGATTGAGCCAGAGGACGGGGTTCGACGGCTACCCCGGCGATGTTTTCGAGGCCGCTTGGAAGGCAAACACTTGGCCGGACCATGGATGGGGCGGCAATCGCGGCACGATAACCGACAGCGTGTACGCGCAATCGTATGACCAATCCAAGACGCTGGCCGATGAACTGATCACCCGCCTCGGCGCGAAACTTGGCCCTTGGCTTCCGCGGAGATCGGAGGAGCAGTTACCGATCGCCGTTTATAACTCTCTCTCCTGGGCGCGCACCGATCTGGTCGAGTGCGCGGTCGCCATCCCCGGCCACTGGACGGGATGGGCGCTGGTCGATGAAGGGGGCGCTGAGGTTCCCTGCGAGTTATTGGAAGAGGTTGAAGAGCCGGGCGCTTGCCGAATCGCTTTTATCGTGCGGGAAGTTCCCGCGGTAGGCTATCGGTGCTATGCCCTGCAATCCGCGCCGGCGAAACCGGCCGCTGCCCCGCTGCCCGAGGGCGAAACCATGGAGAACGAGTTCTTCCGGCTGGCCTTTGGCCGCGGAGGCATCAAGAGCCTTTATGACAAGAGGACAAAATGGGAGGTTCTGCGGACGGAGAAGTTCGAAGGTGGCGAGGTGTTGCAGTTTACCGCGCCGGGCCCGCCGTTGGAAGCCCCGGAGAAGGTTGGAATGCAGGATTTCGATAAGACGGCGAACCACGACTTCCGTTTTACGAGTTTCAGCAAGAGCGCGATTCGCGTGACCGCCGTTCGCGAGGCGCAATTCAGCAATTTCCTTTTGAGGCAGCACTTTCATCTTTACCACCAACTCGACAGGGCGGACATGGAGATCGAAATCCTGCATTGGAACGGAAGCAAGGAGCGGGAGTTACGCGTCGCGTTTCCCATCGCTCTCGACGAGGCGCGCCTGTCCTACGAGGTTCCCTTCGGCGCCGTCGAGATAGGCAAGGATGAGCTTGACTTTTCCCTGCTGCCCTCGAAACAGGATTCCTCGTTCAGTCCCGAGATTTACGGAGGAGACCACGCGCTGCAATTCCGAGAGGCCATTAACTGGATAGACGCTTCGTCGCCGGACTCGTACAGCACGGGGTGCCTGGCCGCCTCCGATAGCACGGTGCATATCTTCCGGGATGAGACAGACCACCCGGTTTCGTATCCGGTTCTGCAGCACGTATTGCTCTCGACCCGGAAGAGTGCGGGGTGGAATCCCGACTATTGGTACACCCAGGAGGGGAACCATCGCTACCGGATGGCGCTGTTGCCGCATGCGGGCGGCTGGCGGTCGCGTTATCGCGACGCCATCGGCTTCAACTATCGCCTGATCGCGTTCGCTGGCCGGCAACAGGCCGGCGCCGGGGGCGCATCGCTTCCCGCCAGCGATTCGTTTCTCCGTCTCGATCCGCCCAATCTGGTTTTGACCGCCATGAAGAAGAGCGAAGACGACGACCGCATCGTCATCCGCTTTTACGAGGCGGAAGGAAACAAGACCGTGGCGCGCATCGGACTGGGCGCACCCATCCGCCATGCCTGCAAGGCGAGCTTGATCGAGGAGGACGAGGAAGCTATCCAGCCGCTCGAGAACGGGACCATCGAATTGGCGGTCGGGCCATGGGAGATTGTCACCCTGAAGGTGGCGATTTGAATCGAAGCCCGCTCAAGACTGGCGCTCCGCTCGGGCTGCGGCAGCCTGAGCCAGGCTCAACCGCAGACGGCCCGGGGGCATCGAAGTTGGCGGGATCCAGCCGCGAGGGTCCGCTTTCGCTCCGGCCACTCGCGGTCCAGCATCGAAAACCAGGCTGTGTCGCGGTTCTTGCCCTTGACCACCATATACTGGCGAAAGATCGTTAGGA
>CAWEGN010000004.1:0-496845 GCA_963808805.1 uncultured Acidobacteriaceae bacterium
GGGAGGCTTCTTTTCGCGGCGAAGGCTACACCAGTTGCAGCGCCGCCCTGCCTTTGCGCGGCGGAATGAAATGGCTGGCGCGGGAGGCGATGGCGAGCTTTTCGCGGCTGAGCAGCTTGCGAATCTGGCCGCGGGCATGGTCGGCCCAGGGACCGCGGTTGTCGAGCTTGACATAAGCTCGCCAGTGGCGCAGGGCGTTGCGGTTCTGGCCGGTGCGCTCGTAGGCCAGGGCCAGATTGTAATGGGCGTCGGCGTAGCGCGGGGAGAGCGTGACGGCCTTGACGTAGGCGGCAATGGATTCGTCGAGCCGCTCGAGCTCGTCGAGAACGTTGCCCAGGTCGAAGTAGGCCAGGACGTAGCCGGGATCGGCCTCGGTGGCGCGGCGGTACACTCCTCGGCGCGGTCAAACCGGCGCAGATGAAAATAGACGGTGCCAAGGTTGATGCAGGCGGCCGCGTACTGCGGGTCGATGGAGAGAATCTCCTCGTAGATCGCGATAGCGCGCTGCTTTTCGCCGGCCTCTTCGGCCTGGACCGCGGCATGAAAGCGTCCTGAAGGCCGCGGAGGCCATGCGCGCCGGGAAGGCGCAGCGGAGACGGCTGCGCGGCGGCGGAAGCGAGTGCCGGACCCGCTGTGCGCTCGAAGTCGAAGAGCAACTGGCGGCGAATGGGATCACCATGGCGCCGCGGTGGCGGAAGGCGAGGCGCGTTCCGGTGCGCACAACGCGCGCCTCGAGCAGCGGATTCGACATGCCGGCGACGGCCTTCATGGCCAGGATGGATTCCCGGATGGATGCCGCGGGCACTTCGTCCTCGCGCAGCGAGCGCAAGGTGCGCAGTTGCCCGAGATCCTGAAAGCTATAGATCTCCTGTTGGGGAACCAGGCCGGCCCGCTCCCAGGCTTGCAATTGACGGGAACTGATCTGAAGGATCCGCAAAACGTCCTGACGGCGATAACTGGTCACGCTTGGATGCTCCCCCGGTGAAACCGTACGCTGCCGAATTTGAACTCAAGTTCCGCATTCAGCGGACCAACTCAAATTCCCGGCCGATACCCTGCCCCGGCACTCGGAACAGTTACGGAGAAATCGCTCTTGCAGCGATTATGCCAAGAGTCGGCGTGGATAAACGGGGCGGAACCGACGCCGCAACAAAAAACTCGTGGATAACGAGTGTCTGATTTGGTACCTGCGCGCGCGATAGCGGTAGGAGCGTCGAAAATCCGCGATCTCACAAACCGGCGGTGTGAACGGCGGGGCAGCGGAAACGCGACGGGCAGGAATAAGGGCAAGGTCCCGGAAGGCGAGATGGCCCGAAACGGTCTGCCGTCATCGGCGTTGTATCACCCCCGGAAAGTTGTATATAGATACGCCGCGGGGGCGATGTATTCGATGTGCCCTTGGCCTACGATTTTCATAGCTCCTGGAAACTCGCATATGCCAGGCTTATTGACAAGAGCGTGGAGCGACGCAGAGGAAACGGGCCCCATGTCTTACACCTCCTTCTGCTTTGCATTAAGCGATCCGCCCCGGCTGGTGTCGGTAGACGGCGATGTGGAAGGCCTGCTCGGCTACAGCCGCAAGGCGTTCCTCTCCGCGAAGGCGCATCTGAAGGATCTCATCCACCGGGAAGACGCCGGCGTTGCCGAGTCACTCTTTTCACCCGATCTGAAGGATCGAAGCGGCGTCTTTAACATCCGCCTGCGCCACGCCGACGGGCGTATCCGCTGCATCAAAGGCCAGTACGCCAAGAAGCCGGGCCGCGCTACGGAAGAAGTGCTTCTTGACATGATTCTGGAGGATGCGCGGAAGGTGAGAGAACCCGGCGACAACCTTCTGGTAAGAAATTTCAAGACGCTCATCGAGCAAACCGGGGACGATATCTACATTAAGAACCGCAACCATGTGTTCCTGGCCGCGAGCCGTGCCGTGCCGAACCTGACCGATACGGCAAAGGATCCCTCCGAACTGGTGGGTAAGACCGATTACGACATTCATCCGGAGGAAATTGCCGACATCACCTACCGTCTGGAGAACCTGGTCTTCGCCGAGGGCCAGCGCGCGAATAAGATCCAGCAACTGTCGAGGCAGGACGGGTCGAAGTGCTGGATCGACAACCGCAAATACCCCATCAACGGCCAGGACGGCGAGATCATCGGCATCTTCGGCGTCGCGCCCGACGTCACCGAGTACGTCGAGGCGGAACGGAAACTGCGCGAGAGCGAGGAATCTCTGCGCGACGCGCAGGAGATTGCGGGACTAAGCAATTACGTCCTCGATATTCCAAACAAAATGTGGTACATCTCACCGGAGCTGGAGCAACTGCTGGGGATCGATGCCGCATACGGGCGGGAACTTGAAAAGATATGGCCGCTGATCCATCCGGACGATCGCTCTGAAATGGCGAATCGCTTCAAGGACTACTTTACGGGCGAGCGCACTCACTTCGACAGCGAATACCGGATTCTTCGCCACACAGACGGAGTCATGCGCTGGGTGCATACCTTCGGACAGCTGAAGGTAGACAGCCAGGGAAAGGCGCTGGAGTTCCGCGGCACCGTTCAGGACATTACGGAGCGGAAACTGACCGAGGCGGCATTACGCGAGAGCGAGGAATCGTTACGGGAGGCACAGAGGATTGCCGGACTGGGCAACTATCGGTTAAATGTCGACGCTGGACTGTGGACCACTTCGGATGTCCTGGACCAGATATTTGGAATCGATAAGGAATATGAGCACACTTTCGAGGGATGGGTCGCCCTGCTCCATCCCGACGATCGCCAAACCATGAGCGACTATTTCCAACATGAGGTTTTGGGTCAGGGCAAGCCCTTTGACAAGGAATACCGCATCCTTCGCCGCAGCGACGGGGTGGAGCGCTGGGTGCATGGCATAGGCCAGCTGACCTTCGACGCCCACGGGCGGCCGGCGACGATGTATGGCACCATTCAGGACATTACGGAACGAAAACTGACCGAGGCAGGGCTGCGCGAGAGCAAGGAATTGCTGCAGATTTTCATCCAGCATGCGCCTGTAGCGCTGGCCATGTTCGACCGCGAGATGCGCTACGTGGCCGTGAGCAAGCTGTGGCTGAAGAGCCTGAACCTTGTGGGCCAGGAGGTTCTCGGACGATCGCATTACGACGTAATAACCAATATCCCGGAAACGTGGAAACTTGAGCACCGTCGTGCGCTGTCGGGCGAAACCATACGGGTCGAGGAGAACCGGATCGAGCATGCTGACGGCAAGGTGGACTGGCTACGCCGGGAGATTCTTCCCTGGCGGGCCGGCGACGGGTCGGTGGGCGGCATCGTCCTCTTCGCCGAAGACATTACGCAGCGGAAGGAGGTTGAAGAGAGGCTGCGGCTGGCCGCAACGGTCTTCACCGGCGCGCGCGAAGGCATCGTGATTACCGATCGCTCGGGGACGATTCTGGAGGTGAATGAGGCTTTTACGCGCATTGCCGGCTACACACATGACGAGGTACTGGGGCGCAATCCGCGGCTACTCCAATCCGGGCTGCAGAGCAAGGAGTTCTACCGGAACATGTGGGGCTCTCTCCTCCGGGAAGGCCATTGGTCGGGTGAGATCTGGAACCGGGCCAAGAGCGGGGACATCTACGCCGAAACGCTCCACATCAACGCCATCCGCGACGCCAAGGGCGAGGTGCAGCAGTATGTTGGCCTGTTCTCCGACATCTCCGAAATCAAAGAGCACGAGCGGCAACTGCAGCACATTGTGCATTACGATGCGCTGACCGGCCTTCCCAACCGGACGCTGCTCGCGGACCGGCTGCGCCAGGCCATGGCCCATGCGCACCGGAGCAAGCGATTGCTGGCCGTGGTCTACTTTGACATCGATGCATTCAAATCAATAAACGATGGTTACGGCCACTCAACCGGCGACGCGCTGCTGGCGGCACTGGCTTTGCGGATGAAGCGCGCCTTGCGGGAAGGCGATACGCTGGCCCGGCTGGGCGGAGACGAGTTTGCCGCCGTGATCCTGGATCTGGACAACGTCGAGGCATGTGTGCCGACATTGAACCGCCTGCTGGCGGCGGCAGCCGAAGAGGCCCAGATTGGCGAGGTGGTGCTGCGGGTGTCGGCCAGCGCGGGCGTTGCCTTCTATCCGCAGACGGTGGATGTGGACGCGGATATGCTGCTGCGGCAAGCCGGGCAGGCAATGTACCAAGCCAAGCTGGAGGGGCACAGTTGCTTCAGCGTCTTCGATCCCAGCCAGGACCTGATCGCCCGCGACCGCAACGAGAACATCGAGCACATCCGCCAGGCGCTGGCGACGGGGCAGTTTGTGCTGCACTACCAGCCCAAAGTGAATATGCGCACCGGCAAGGTGGTGGGGGCCGAAGCGCTGATCCGCTGGCAGCATCCGGAACGCGGGCTGCTGCCGCCGGGCATGTTTCTTCCCCTTATTGAAGACCATCCTCTGGCCGTCGAGCTGGGCGCTTGGGTGATCGAGAGCGCACTGAAGCAGATGGAATCGTGGCAGGCGGAGGGTTTTGAACTGCCGGTGAGCGTGAATGTGAGCGCGGTCGAGCTGCAACAACCGGATTTTGCCGATCGCCTGCGCGACCGGCTCGCGGCGCATCCTCAGGTGAAGCCCTCGAGCCTGGAACTGGAGGTGGTGGAAACCAGCGCGATGCAGGATGTGGTGCAAGCCTCGCAGGTGCTCACAGCCTGCCGCGAGATCGGGGTATCGATCGGCCTGGACGATTTCGGCACCGGCTATTCGTCGCTGATCTATCTGAAGCGCTTGCCCGCAAATGTACTGAAGATTGACCAGAGCTTCGTGCGCGACATGCTGGAGGAGCTGGAGAACCTGACCATCCTTGAGGGAGTGTTAGGGCTGGCCGCCGCCTTCCGTAGGCAGGTGATTGCGGAGGGGGTGGAAACCACGGAACACGGCTTGATGCTGCTGCAAATGGGCTGTGACTTTGCCCAGGGTTATGGCATCGCCGCGGCGATGCCGGCGCGCGAAATGCGTGCCTGGGCGGCCGCGTGGCGGCCCGATCCGCGCTGGGCCGATGTGCCTGTCGTGCGCCCCGATAACCAGTCCGTGCTCTACGCCACCGTGGAGCATCATGCCTGGCTGGGCGCCTTTGAGGCCTGCATTCAGGGCAGGCGCGCTACCCCGCCGCCACTCGATGCCAGCCAATGCCGGGTTGGCGCGTGGCTGGAGGGCGAAAAGCATTCCGCGCACGGTACGCTGGCGCCGATTCAGGCCATTGACACACTCCATCAGCGTTTCCATGTGTTGGCGACGGAGATTTTCCGGTCGCGCACGGATAGCCGGAGCACGCAGGGATTGATCCAATTGCGCCAGCTCCACTACCTGCAGGATAAGTGCCTGAAAAGGCTAAAGGCCTTCGCGTGACCCTGTAGCGGCTCAACGGTGCATGGCCGTGGCTTCGGCGTGGGTTTCTTCGGGAAAGGCCTGCGGTTCGCGCAGCGTGAGCACGGGGCAGCGCGCATGAGCGAGCACGCGGTAGACGGTGCGGTCGCGCGTGAGGTTCTCAAAGGCCGAGCGTTGCGTTGCGCCAAGCACGATCAGGCCGGCATGGCGCTCCGATGCCAGAGCCAGGATCTCGATGGACGGATTGCCGTGCGCGATGACCGGCTCGACGGCGGAGCAGCAGCGCGCGCCTGTCATCTCGGCGAGGATGCGCAGCTCCACCATGGCAGCCGAGTCCTGCCCGGTAGGCATGCCTTTGCGCTCCATCACGTCAATGGGTGGAAGCACGTGGAGCAGAATCAGCTTTGCATTTTGGGTGGCGGCGGCCTGGCAGGCAAGCGCCGCGCTCGGGCGAGAGGTCTCTCGAAGTGTGGTGGCATGGAGGACGACGCGTTCCTCGCCCTTATCCACCGGGAGATGAGCCTCGGGTCCCACGGTAATGACCGGGAGGTTGACCGAGCGCAGCACTTGTTCTGCCACGGAGCCAATGAGCAACTTGCCGAGCTTGCTCCGGCTCCGGGTCCCGAGCAGCACGCGGTCCACGTGAAATTGGCGGACAACGGCTGCAATTTGATATGTGGGGCGGCCCTCGCGCACCAGCGCGTCGCACGGGATGCCGCGCCGGGCGGCCACTTCACACCATGGCCGCAGCATCTGTTCGGCGGTCTCCAAAGCGCCTGCCGTGTCGTAGTACGGCATTCCTGAGGCGTCGGCACTGATGGCTGCGGCGGAAGAGAGGACATGCAGGAGGATGAGCCGGGCTCCGGTTTCACCGGCCTGTTCCAAGGCGAACGGCATGAGGTGGTCGAGGTCGCTCAAGTCCGTGGCGACGAGGACAGTGGCTGGATGCGTCCAGCGGCCGATATCGGAATCCCGCATGGCGAACACCTCATACCGGAAAGCGTGTCACCGGCCGGGGAGCGAAGATGTGCTAAGCAGCACCACGGAATGTGATTTAGATCACGGCGGGGTAACCATTTGCGTAGCCGCCCGCGAGACTGCGAAGCAATAGAATCAGGGCATGGTGCTTGCCGTGTTGACCATCTCCGACCGCTGTTCCGAAGGCCTGCAGACCGATACTGCGGGCCCGGCGGTTGCCGCCGTGCTCCGGCGCGAGTGGCCGCAGGCTGAAATCCGCACGGCGCTGCTGAGGGACGATGAGGAGGCAATTGCATCGACGCTTGAGGAGCTCGCCCGGCAGGGCGCGGCGCTTGTGCTGACCGTGGGCGGCACCGGGCTGGGTCCGCGCGACCGAACGCCAGAGGCCACGCGGCGAGCGATCGACCGCGAAGCGCCGGGACTGGCGGAGGCGATGCGCGCCCAGGGCGCGGAGCGCAATCCCTATGCATGGCTTTCGCGCGGCGTGGCGGGGCTGCGGGGCGCCACGCTGGTGGTGAACCTGCCGGGCAGCCAACGCGGCGCCGAAGAGAGCCTGGCGACGATACTGGCGCTGCTGCGCCATGGGCTGGAGGTCGCTGCCGGATCGCAGAGTCATCCGTAGCGGCGGCGCGGACGTTTCTGGATGGGCGCATCAACCTCGGCGTGAACACGATGATCGCGAGCGGCTGGACAGGGCAAACCGTGGAGAACTTCGCGGCTGCGGACGTCTATGGGCCGGGACTCGTGGATCTCGGCAGCAACGGCTTGGTTGGCCGCGAATCCCGTGAATGAGGTGGTGGGCGTGAGGATTCCATCGTACGCGAGCGTGAACCTTACGTATCACTTTGGAATCAAGCGCGAGCGATAGGTGTGGCATTTCCGGGGTGGCGACGATTCGCCCGGAACTCTGTTAGTGTATGCTTCCAGCCAAGATGAAGAAGAACAAACTTCAGTTTCAAATCGGTTTAACGGATCGTCGCTAGGGGGTACATGCTGTTATTACCGAAGGTTATTGTTCTCACGGTCTTCTGCGCGGCGTTAGCGATCGGCTGTCGTGGTCAAGCGGGAGTTGAGCCTGCACCGGCCCATTCAGATGTCGCATCAAGTCCAGGGAGACCCTCCAGATCTCTTCCGGAGCCGCTCGCCTCTGTCCTATCAGAAATTAAGGCAAAATCGCGCGTACCAGTACTCTTGCCCAGCAAGTTCTCCGACCCTATCAGAGGCGCCAAATATGCGGTCGTTGAAAGCGCTTCGGATAACGAGTACTCAATAATTCTTTACTGCGAATTGGGCATCGGGGATGCTGGTTTCGCAGCGTCTTTCGAGGCGAACGCTCACCCCAACTATGGGCCAAAGGACATTGGCAACGTACGCGAAGTCAAACTGTCCCGCAGCTTGGTCGGCTATTTCCGTCCGGTTAGCTGTGGTGGATCCTGCGCCCCAGCAAACATCTGGTGGAAGGAGAACCAAGTTTTGTATCAGATCCAACTAAAGCTATCTCCGGATCTCCGCGAAGACGACCAGCAAAAGGTGATAACTGCGGTCGCGAATTCGGCCATTCTCGCAGGTCCCCGCTGAGGGCCGGGTGCCCCACGTTCCACGATCCGACTAATGGCTGTGCTGGTGCGGATGCTCGTGTGCGTGTTCGTGCGGATGTTCGGCGTCGAGCGAGGGCACGGTCATCACCAGACGGCCGTGCTCGACGCCCTTGAGGCCGATCAGGATGTCGGCGAAGTGCTGGACGCGGGCGGCCTTGCCGTGGACGATGAGCACTTCAAGGCAGGAATCGTGGTCCAAATGCGCGTGACTCGTAGAGACAACCAGGTCGTGGTGTTCGTGCTGCGCTTCCGTGAGTTTCTCTGTGATCCCATAGGCATGATGGTTGTAAATCAGGGTGACCGTGCCGACAACGGTCGCATCGGGCGCGGCGATCTGCTCACGGACCAGCCGGTCGCGGATGAGGTCGCGAAAGGCTTCGGAGCGGTTCGTGTATCCGCTCTTCTCGATGGAAAGGTCGAACCGCTTCAACAGCTCGGAATCGAGGGCAATGCCGATTCTGCTTAATTCACCCATGCGCGCACCTGCCTGAAGGGAAACGAGCGGAGCTAGCGGAGTTGGCGGCGTTCGCGGAGCTAGCCCTGCGCCTTTCCGGGGTCGGTAATATACCCCATCCTAAATCGAAGCAACAGAATAGCGCGCGGCGGTCAATCCCACTACTGCGGCGTGATGAGGTGGTGCGCGATGGCGAAGAGAGCCAGTTCGAGGCGCGTGGAGACGCCGGTTTTGTCGAAGATGTTGGAGAGATGGCGCTTGACGGTTTCTTCGCTGAGCGTGAATTGCTTGGCAATGTCGCGGTTGCTGCAACCCTCCACGATGCAGCCCACCACCTCAAGTTCGCGCGGGGTAAGGCCGTAGGTCTTGCGCTGGGGCACGGCGGCCTGCTGCATGAGCTCGTGAAGAGCGGAGACAAGATTGACGACGCGTTTGCCGCCGATCCAGTAGTCGCCGGCATGGACGGTGCGGATGGCGGTTTGCAGGTGGTTGGCGAGGGCATCTTTGAGGACGATGCCGCGAGCGCCGATCTGCAGGGCCTCGATGATCTGCTGCGTGGTGATGGTTGAGGTAAGGAGCAGGATCTTGGCGGTGGAGGGGCCGGTCATGATGGCGCGCATGGCCTCAAGGCCGGGCAGGCGCGGCATGGACACATCGAGGAGCAGAACATCGGGTTGGAGCTCGAGAGTCTGGGTGATGGCTTCGTCCCCATCGGTGGCATCGCCGACCACTTCAAAGCCATCGTTTTCCGTAAGCATGTTGCGCACGCCGATGCGGACAACGGGGTGGTCATCCGCCAGCACGATTCGTATGGGTCGTTCCATGTTTGCTACTCGCCTCCGCGAGGCCCGGTCCATGCGCGCAGGAGACGCGATGGTTCAGGCAGGCAATTCAGCATCCAGCATACGCTTCAATCCGCGGACAGCGGCACGCAAATCGCGGAGGAGAGAAGCGCTGTTATCCAAATGGTTATCCTCGGACTCGAGCAGCGCGCCGAGATGCGCGGTCTGAAGGGCGCCGGCCATGCCGCAGGCGCCCTTGATGGCGTGGCCGATGCGGCGAATTTCAGCGGCGTCGCCTTTGGCGATCGCGGCGTCGAGGGCATCCATGCGCGCGGCAAGATCGACGATGACCGCGGAATAGATTTGCCGCACGGCGGACTCCGGCATGACCTTGCGCAACTGGGCGAGGATTTCAGCGCTGACGACGGGCGCATTGGGATCGAGCAAGGGAGGAGGGGCCCCGGTTTTGTGCTCTTGCAGCAGCCTGCGGAGCGCATCGAGATCGAACGGCTTGAGCAGGAAACCATCTGCCGCGGCGGCTATTTCAGGCGGAGGTTCGCTGCCGCTGACGACATAGATGAGGGCCTTGGCGCGGGCGCGGAGCTCCGCGACCAATTCAACGCCGCTCAGGCCGGGCATCTGCGCGTCCATGAGGATCACGTCCGGCCGGAAGCTTGGGGTGGCGCCAAGCATTTCCAGCGATCCGGCTCCGCTGACTGCGGTGTGGACGGTATAACCGCTCATGGTGAGAATCGTGGCTGTGACCTCGCGGCTGACCAAGTCGTCGTCAATGAGCAAAACGACGGGCATCTCGCGTTGGGTAGAGCGGTCGAACATAGGTCTAGTGTGCATCTCCGGCGCCATTGAGGGACAGGAATTTCTTGAGGACAGTTATCTGCATGGTTCCGGCACGGCAGCAAGGTTCCCCAAAAACAGAGGCCCTGAATGCGGGTTGAGCAAAAAAGCCGAACCGCAAACGAGACCCGTTATAGCGTTTTCGGAATTGCTGTAGACCGAAGGAAAACACTCAAGTGGCTTTTTCCTCAAGAAAAAGCCACCTTTCACAACCCTGAAAAAGTCTACGTGTATTCCGAAAACGCTATAGCTGTGGAGGCTCAAGAGGTTGTTCCGATTCAGGCCGGAGCGGGAAGCGGGTGAGTTCAGTTTAAGGCTGACGTGAGGTCTGTGGAAGTTGTAATCGTGCATCCACAGTTCGAGCTGCTCGGTTCGTTGTTCTGAGTTCTGGTAGGAGCGTGCGTAGGCCCACTCGCGCAAGGCAGTCTGGATGAAGCGTTCGGCTTTGCCGTTGGTGCGTGGCGTGTAGGGTCTTGTGAGGCGATGCTTGATGTGTTGGCGGTGGAGCAGTTTGCGAAACAGCCAGTGTTTATAGCAGGAGCCGTTGTCGGTGAGCACGCGGCGGATAGCGATGCCGAAGCGCGCGTAATGGGCCCTGGCCATGAGGAAGAAGCGCATGGCAGAGTGGTGCGTCTGATCGGGCAGGATGGCGGAGAAGGCGATGCGGCTGTGATCGTCGATGGCAATGTGCAGGTACTCGTAGCCGGCGCCCCGTGACTCTCCGCGACGCTGACCGGTGACACGATGCCCGGGCCTGCGGATGCGCGCCAGGCGCTTGATATCGAAGTGGATCAGGTCGCCAGGATGCTTGTGTTCGTAGCGAATTATGGGCGGGGGCGGGTCAAGCGAGCGGAGCCGATTCATTCCGGCGCGACGCAGGACTCGGCTTACGGTGGCTCGACTGAGTTTGAGTTCGTGGGCGATGCGCCAGCCGTTCCAACGCTGCCGGCGAAGAACCAAAACCCTTTCTAATAATGAAGCCGAAGTTTGCCGGGGCGAGCGATGCGGCTTTGAGCTGCGGTCCTTCATTTCGGCCCGCCCACGCTCTCGATACCGGCGCACCCATTTGGCCGCAGTCTTATCGCTCACGTTGAAGGCCGCTGCAGCGGCCTTCAACGTACTGCCCTGCTCAAGCACATATCTGGCTAACCGCTCTCGACTATGAACGGTCAGTCGGGCATTCTGGTGATAGTCCATTCGATCCCTCCGGGAAATCTGATTCGTCGCAGAACCAGCTTCTCGCAGTCAGATCGAATGGACAACCTGTTGAAACTTCACATCTAGTGCGCGCCGTCAGCGGGAGCGGGCAACTCCAGGGCCGCGGGAGAAGGCAGATCCTGGCCATTCTGCCATCTGCGGAACGCCTCCTGAAACTGGAAACCGCGCCGCTGCCACCGTTCGATCTCCAAGTCGTAGCGGACGGTGACGTTGTTGAGCCAATAGGGGCGATTCTCGGCGAGCCACACCTGGCTATATTCGCTCTTCACGGCCGAGTAGGCGTCGCGCAGGTCCTGGCAGCGGCCGTTGCCGCCGCTGATCTCGTTCATCAGATTGTTTTGTGCCAAGCTTTGCGTCTTGTCGTGCTGCCGGGTCACAGCGAGCGCGTATGCCGCGGCGATTTCCTGGGCAAGCTCAAATTTGAGGCCGATGAGATCGAGGCGGCGCGCGCCCAGATCCATGGCGGCGAGCGCATCGGGCTCGGCGAGGTTTGGATTGTCGCGACGCGCCTGGTCAAGCAGCACGATGGCCTGTACCGCGTGCAGACGCAAATCCCGCACCTGAGGCAGCAGCTTTGCAGATACGCTCTGGCCCAGCGCACTCCAGGGATCGAGCCAGAAGAGCGCATCGCTGGTCATGCCGGTGTTGGCGTTGGCGATGGCTTCCTGAGCGGCCATCAACTCCTTTTCGGCTGAATTGACCTTGCCGCCGGGGTCGAGGTGAAAGACCTGGCCGTAGGCGTCCTGGTAATCGGCGATGGAGCTTTCGCCGGGCTGCCACGCGGCTACCGCGCCAAAGAGCACACCATACCAATCCATGTTGAAGAGGCCTTCGCCATCGTCGTTCCAAACCGTGGTGAGCACGCCGGTGGATCCCAGCCTCTGGCCGTCGCGAATGAAGCCCTGAATGTTCCAAAGCGCGGTCCGGGCAGCGGGAAAGACCTCGTTCCAGTTGGAGTCGCCGGGAGCGACCCACGTTTCGATGCCGTTTTTTGCAAAGGGCTGGATGAGCTTGTCGTAGCTCATCTGGTCCGAATAATCCCAGGGCACGGCAATCATGTCCTTGGGCAGACCAGCGACCGCGCCGGGGTTGGCGTCGCCAATGTCGCCCCAGAAGAGCAGGCGGCGATTGAGCGGCGCCAGCTCGTCGTGAATCTGCTTGAGGAAGGCGACATAGACCGGGCCGTAGCCTTGCTGCGCGACTGCGTCGTGCGTGCGGCCCACGCCTAAATCCCAGGTTTCGTCGGCGCCGATATGGATGAAGGGCGAAGGAAACTCCTGCGCGATTTGCGTGAACCAATCCTTGATGAGCGGCAGTGTGCCCGGCTGGCCCGGCGCGAGCACGTAGCCGTGCGGCGTTTCCGCCACGTCCTGGAAGAGCTCCCACTTGAGCACACCGTGCAGATGGCCGAAGGACTCCTGCTCGGGCACGATGGTGACGTGATATTGGCGGGCGTAGGCAACCAGTTCCGCGGCCTGCGCCGGCGTGAGCGAGCCGCCCGGCGGAGCTGCTAGCGGATGATCGGGGTAGAGCAGCGTGTGCTCGAAGTAGGGCGAATAGATGTTGATTTTGAAGGAGGCGAAGACGCGAATCTGGCGCTTCTGAAAGTCGAGCGTGGGGAACGGGCCGCGGGAGAGATCGTCGTGGATGCCGCGGAATTTCATGGCCGGCCAATCGCGCACCGTGCCGGTGGGAAGCACGCGGTCGCCGCGGCGACCTCCGGGCAGCGGCAGTAACTGTTTGAAGGTCTGCACGCCGTAAAAGACGCCCGAGCCGGTTGTGCCCACGATGGTTGCCTCGTGCGGCTCGATGACCAGCACGTATCCTTCCGATTCCATGACCGGATCGAAGGAGAGCTTGTTTCGCGCCAGGATGGATTTCGCGGCGGCGGAACCGGTGCGGAGAAGCGTGACGCGATAGGGAGGTTGCGCGGCGCGGGATTCATCGCCGGCCGGCGGGATGCGCTTGAGCGCCTCCTCCAAATCGCGCGCGGCAAATTCGTCTTCCGCTTCATGGCCGGGGACGGTGACGAAAATTCTGGCGGGCAGGCCAGCGGCTTGCCCAAAATGCGCCTCGCGCGGCGCGGGAAGCAGACGGACCGGCGTTTGCGCGGCCGCCAGAGCCGCGAAGCAAACGACGGTGAGAAACGCCGGCGCGAAACGAAACGACGAAGCAGCGAAACGATTGAAGCTCAGCAATTGCGGCCGCCTTCGGCTCAAGGAGTCGAGCGCTTGAATGTGTTGCGACCATTGTAGACTGGTGATTTGCAAGATTCAGCATGACGGGAAGCGAAACAGCCCAACAGCCTTCCGATGAAGAAAAGTGACCCATCCCGATGAATACAACCGGCGATCCGCACGCTTACACGCCGGCCAATTCCGTCGCGATTCGCCGCTACAACGCATTCCTGCTGCTGGTGGCGGGACTGGGCGGGCTGCTCTACGGGATCGACGTGGGCATCATCGGCGGAGCGTACCCGTACCTGGCGGCGACTTCCGGGCTTACGGCCGCGCAGCTTTCGGCGATCGTGGCTGCGGTGCTGTTGGGGAGCGTGTTTTCCACGTTGTTTTCCGGGCTGCTGGCCGATTGGATGGGGCGCAAGCCGCTGATGATCGTGAGCGGATGCGCTTTTGTCGTGAGCATTCCGGTGATCGCGCTCTCGCACGGCTATGGGCCGCTGTTCTTCGGGCGGCTGCTGCAAGGGATGAGCGGCGGGCTGATCGGCGTTGTGGTTCCGCTCTACCTGGCCGAGTGCCTGGCGGCGTCGAGCCGGGGGAAAGGCACGGCGATCTTCCAGTGGATGCTGACGCTGGGCATCGTGGCCGCGGCGCTGATTGGGATGTATTTCAGCTATCGCGTGGCGGCCGTGGCAAGGCTGAGCGATGCCGCGGCGCTCTTCCGCTTCAAGGACCATGCGTGGCGAAGCATCTTCTGGGTTTCGCTGCCGCCCGGCGCATTGTTTGTGCTGGGCAGTTTGTTCGTCACGGAGTCGCCGCGCTGGCTGTTCCGGCGGGAGCGAAAAGAGCGCGCCTACGCAGCGCTGCTCAGGTCGCGCAGCGCCGGGCAGGCCACGCTGGAATTAGAAGAGATGGCGGCCTCGGCGCACGCGGCGCGGGCGGCAGCGGGACAACAGGTGCGGGATTCGCTGCTGCGGCGCAAATACGTGATTCCATTTCTGCTGGCCTGCGTAATCTTGTTCTGCAACACTGCCACTGGAGTGAACTCGATCATCGGGTACAACACGGGCATCCTGCTGCAGAGCGGGCTGAGCGACCTGCGCGCGCACTGGGGCTACGTGATCTTTACGGTGGTGAACTTTCTCGCGACCACGATCGGCATGATGCTGGTGGATCGCAAGGGGAGGAAATTCCTGCTGGCGATCGGCACGAGCGGCGCGATTGTTGCGCTGGCGGCCGTGGGATTGCTGTTCAGGACGACAGAAAAGCTAAGCGTGGATTGCCGCGGCGCGGTGCAGGCGCTGGTGGGGCCGAGCCAGGAGCTGACGCTGCGCTTCGATCCGGCAGAGGCCGGCGAGTTGCTGGCGGCCGCGGGCAATGCGGGCCGAGGAATCGAGAGCAATCGCGCGTCGCTGGCGATTATTTATTCCTACGGAGACTTCACCGCGGCGACAAACATTGTGCGATCGGACGATGCGGCGGCCACACCGATCGAGATCACACGCGCAAGCTGCGTGCCGGCGAACCGAGATCGAGGCGACTGTTCAAAAATCCGTTTGCCGATCTGAAGGCCGCACAGGCGGCGCCGCTCAAGATCGAGAAGGCGCTGGTGGGGCGCGTGCCGGAGGCAGTGCACGGCTGGCTGGTCGCGCTGGGGCTGTACGTGTTCATGGCGTTCTTCGCCATGGGGCCGGGCGTGGTGGTGTGGCTGGCGCTCAGCGAACTGATGCCCACGCGCATCCGGTCGAACGGCATGAGCATTGCGCTGGTGATAAACCAGCTTGTATCGACCACGCTGGCCGCGATCTTTCTGCCGTTCGTCAGCAAGCACGGCTACTCGTCGATGTTCTTCCTCTTCGCCGGCTTTACTGTGGTGTACTTTCTCGTGGCCGTGTTTTTCCTGCCGGAAACGAAGGGCAAGACGCTGGAAGAGATTGAAGCGCACTTTGAAAAAGCAGCTTCTAGCTTCTAGCTGCTAGCTTTTAGCTCTTCGCTCGTGGTTTCTTATTTCAGCTCGCGCCCTTCTCGGAACTATTTCTCGACGACCGCTTTGGACAGATTCCGCGGACGGTCAACGTCGACGCCGTGCTCAAGCGCCATGAAGTACGCGAAGAGTTGCAGCGGGACGACTTCGAGGATGGGGAGAAGATACTCGGAGACCGCCGGGACCGAGATGCAGTCGGCGACGAGGGCGGGAACCTGCGCGTCGCCGGCGTTGGCGAGGGCGATGACACGCGCGCCCTGTGCTTTCATGCCGGCAAGCAGTTGCAGAGTTTTTTCGTAGCGCAGGACGGAGGCCTCGAGCGCGCGATCGACGGTGGCCATCACAACGAGCGGGACACGGTCGCTGACCAGTGCGTTGGGACCGTGCTTGAGTTCGCCCGCCGGATAGCCCTCGGCGTGAACGTAAGAGGCTTCTTTCAATTTCAACGCGCCTTCGCGGGCAATGGCGTAGTGGATGCCCCGGCCAAGATAGAGGAAGGTCGCGGCGGACGAGTATTTGCGCGCGAGGGCAGCGGTCTGCTCGCGCCACGTGTCGAGCTGGGAGCCAAGCGTGGCGGGCAAAGCGAGGATTTCGCGGATGTGCGCATCAACTTCGGCGGGGCGCATCTGGCCGAGCCGCGCGCCCTCGTAAAGCGCCAGCAGGTAGAGCACAGCCAACTGGCAGGTGAAGCTCTTGGTGGCGGGGATGGCTTTTTCCGTGCCCGCGGCCAGCGGCATGGAGACGTCGGCTTCGGTAGCCATCGTCGATGCAGCGGCGTTGGTGATGGCGAGTGTCTTGTGGCCCTGGCGGCGCGCCTCGGCGAGCGCGGCCAGCGTGTCGCTGGTTTCGCCGGACTGCGAGAGAACGAGAACGCTGGGATGGCGGAGGTCGATGAAACCGGGGCCGCCGCGGCAACTGTACTCGCTCGCGTACTCGACATCGACGGCCAGGCCGCAAAGGTCTTCGAGCAGAATTTCGCCGTAGAGGCCGCTGTGGCGGCTGGAGCCGCTGGCGGCGATCAGAATCTCGCCGGCTTTGTTGGGCCAGCCTGCGAGAGCGGCGGCAACGTCCGGCTTGAGGCGCCGCCCGGCCAGATAGAGATCGAGCGTGCGCCGTAAAGCCTGGGGCTGCTCGTAGATCTCACGCAACATCTCGTGAGGAAAGTTCGGCATATTGTTTGTTCCGGCGAATGGAGCGCAGCAGTAAAGAAAACTCTCCAGATCAATCATAGCCGCCGCGTTCAAGCCCAGATGCAACGAGGGCGCAGCCATTTGGCTGCGCCCTCGAGGTGATTACGAGCGGGTTGCGGTTACTTGCTGCCGCCCTGTGCGCCGAGCTTTTCTTCGAGCGCGGCCTGCGCCGCCGCCAGCCGCGCCGTGAGCAGACGGAAGGGCGAGCAGGAGACGTAGTTGAGGTCGATCTTGTGGCAGAACTTGACGGACTCAGGATCGCCGCCGTGTTCGCCGCAGATGCCGACCTTGAGCTTCGGACGTGTATTGCGGCCCTTGGCCACGGCCATCTTCACCAGTTGCCCCACGCCCGTCTGATCGAGGGTGGCGAAGGGATCCTGCTTGAAGATGCCGAGCTTGAGGTACGCGGGCAGGAAGTTGTTGATGTCGTCGCGCGAGATGCCGAAGATGGTCTGCGTCAGGTCGTTGGTGCCGAAGGAGAAGAACTCGGCCTCCTCGGCGATCTGATCGGCGGTCAAAGCGGCACGAGGAATCTCAATCATGGTGCCCACCTTGTAGTCGACCGTCTTGCCCTTCTCCTTGAAGACTTCTTCAGCCACGCGGCGGACGATGGCTGCCTGGTTGCGCATCTCCTCGATCGACCCGACGAGCGGAATCATGATCTCGGGATGCGGATCGCCTCCCTTGGCCTTGACTTGGACGGCGGCCTCGATGATGGCGCGCGCCTGCATCTCGGTAATCTCAGGGAAGGTGATGCCGAGGCGGCAGCCGCGCAGGCCAAGCATGGGGTTCATCTCATGCAGCTCTTCCACGCGCGCCAGCAGCGTACGCAGTTCCTTGAGCTTGGGGGAGCGCGGCTTGGTGTCTACCAAGTGCTGGATTTCAACCAGCAGGTCCTCGCGCTTGGGCAGGAACTCGTGCAGCGGCGGGTCGATGGTACGGATGACCACGGGCAGCGACTCCATGGCCTTGAAAAGGCCGGCGAAATCGGAACGCTGCATGGGCAACAGTTTTTTCAATGCCGCGCGGCGGTCCTTCTCGTTGTCGGCCAGGATCATGGCGCGCATGTGCTCGATGCGATCTTCGGCAAAGAACATGTGCTCGGTGCGGCAGAGGCCGATGCCTTGGGCGCCAAATGCGCGGGCCTTCTTGGCGTCGCGCGGAATATCGGCATTTGCCCAAACCTGGAGCCTGCGAACCGGATCGACCCAGCTCATGAACTTGACCAGATCCTTGTCGTCGGGCTGGGCGTCGAGCGTCTTGAGCTGGCCCGCGATCACGCGGCCGGTGGTGCCGTCGAGCGAGATGTAGTCGCCGTGCTTGAAGGTTTTACCCTTGACGCGCAGCTCCTTCTTCGCTTCGTCGACCACGCAGTCGCCGGCGCCGGCTACGCAGCACTTGCCCATGCCGCGTGTGACGACGGCGGCGTGCGAGGTCATGCCTCCGCGCGAAGTCAGGATGCCGGTTGCCACTTCCATGCCGGCGATGTCCTCAGGGGTGGTCTCGCCGCGGACCAGGATCACGGACTTCCAGCCTTTCTGGTGCTGCTTCACGGCTTCCTCGGCGGTGAAGACGATCTGGCCGACGGCCGCTCCCGGCGAAGCCGGCAGACCGGTGGCGAGCACCTCAATCTTTTCGCCCTTCTCGACGAGGCGCGGAACCAGGAAGTCGTAAAGCTGGTTGGGCTCGACGCGGAAGATGGCTTCCTCCTGCGTGATGAGGCCCTCGCGAACCATGTCGATGGCCACGCGGACGGCGGCCAGGCCGGTGCGCTTGCCGTTGCGCGTCTGCAGCATGTAGAGCTTGCCATCCTGGATGGTGAACTCGAAGTCCTGCATGTCGCGGTAGTGCTTTTCCATGCGCTTGGTGATGTCCTTGAGCTGGTCGTAGACCTTGGGCATGGCCTTCTGCAGCTCGCTGATGGAAAGCGGAGTGCGCACGCCGCTGACCACGTCCTCGCCCTGCGCGTTCATCAGGTACTCGCCGAAGAACATATGCTCGCCGGTGGCTGGATTGCGCGTGAAGCCGACGCCGGTGCCGGAGTTCTCGCCCAGGTTGCCGAAGACCATGCACTGCACGTTAACCGCTGTACCGAGCCAGTCGTCGATGTGGTTGATGCGCCGATAGGTCTTGGCGCGCTCGTTTTGCCAGCTCCTGAAGACGGCGTCGCGGGCCGCGACCAGCTGCACCAGCGGGTCCTGCGGGAAATCCTTTCCGGTCTCTTTTTTCACCAGCTTTTTATACTCGGTGATGATTTTCTGGAGCGCATCGGGCTGGAGCTCGTAGTCGAACTTGACCTTTGCGGCGGCCTTCACGCCATCGAAAATGTGCTCGAACTTCTTCTTGGGAATGTCGAGGACCACGTCGCCGAACATCTGG
This sequence comes from uncultured Acidobacteriaceae bacterium, assembly GCA_963808805.1. Taxonomy (GTDB): domain Bacteria; phylum Acidobacteriota; class Terriglobia; order Terriglobales; family Acidobacteriaceae; genus Telmatobacter. The sequence continues at coordinate 18,984 of CAWEGN010000004.1, forward strand.
ATGAGGCGGCGGTAGGAGTCATAAGCAAAGCGGGGATTATTGCTGCGCCTGGCGAGCGCTTCGACGGCCTGGTCGTTGAGGCCGAGGTTGAGGATGGTGTCCATCATGCCGGGCATGGAGAACTTGGCGCCGGAACGGACCGAGACGAGCAGCGGATTTTCGCCCGCGCCGAGCTTCTGGCCCTGCATCTTTTCCAGCTTCTCCAGCGCGTCGAGCATCTCGGTCTCGATCTGCGGGCTCAGTTTGCCGCGCATGTATTCGCGGCAGGCCTCGGTCTGAATGGTGAACCCGGGAGGAACCGGAAGGCCGGCATTGGTCATCTCAGCCAAGCCGGCGCCTTTGCCGCCCAGAACGTCCTTCATTTTGCCGTTGCCATCGGCTTTGCCGCCGCCGAAGAAATAGACATACTTGGTTGAAGTCGAGCCCGCCTTTTCGGCAGACGCCTGCTCCAGAACGCCCTGCGTCATGGGTGAAGCCTCCATCTTGGGATTCCGCAATGCTTGTCCACATGAAAGGGTAACGGAACGGAGGCCCAGCACGCCATTGGCGTTCTTAACAGGGGCTGAACGTGAATGTTACCCGGATCTGCGACGGCTGTTCGCGGCGTTGATCGGTCTATGTACGAATATCGTCTGAGGGTTAGGATTGCCTGTGCTATGGGTCACACGGGTGGAGAAAGATGAGCCGCCACTCCTGATTCGGGAGATGCAGTACCGTATTCCGAAACACCATGCGGTGTACGCACTGCGCTCCGGTCAGCCGTAAATGCCTCTTTCGCCAAGCGTTGCGGCCGGATCGCGCCGGAATCGCATCCAAGGCGGAATCAGTCCTGCTGAACAGAGTTTTCATTATGGATTCGGATGATGTTGTCACGCACTTCAACCGTCGCGCCGGGATTCATCTGCTCGGTCAACTCTTTGACCGCATCGAGCGTGGGGTAGTACGGACTCGTACCGAAGCAGTGCGCATCGTCGATCAGAGGCACATGCTGGTGCGGCTTATGGCTGAAGATCGCCCGCAACTCATCCATGATCGGCGTTTTGCCGGAGTGGCCGTCCAGCCAGAACAGGCACGGATCCGCGATGGATTTGAGCAGCCTGGGCAGCTCCACCGCGCTGTCTCCGTGAATGGCGTGAACATTCTTGTGACCGGCGAAGTTCTTTACCGCCTGGCTGTAGTTCGTGTCATCCAGCTCGATCGTATAAACCTCGCGAAACTGCTTCCGCACGGCGCTGATCATCTGCCCATATTGCGTACCCGTCTCGATCAGCACCGGAAGTTGGAACCGCTCGGCATACTCCCGTACCACTGCTCGCTTGACCAGGTGCGGGATCCGTCTAAGCGGCGAACCTTTCAGCCTCCACATCAAAAAATCGGGACCCGCCGAAAGTCTTTTGTAATAGAAAATCAGCCGCGTGCGATACACGAAACCCTGCGACATTGCTTCCCCTTACATCGCCGCTCTAATTTGGAATGTGCGGAGATCCAGCCTGATTCTATCGCACGCGGGAAAGTTCATGACAGGCTCTAAGCCGCGGTTTCAATCAACTCTGCCTGCCGCATCCGTCTTTCGTCTTCGTGCTGCGCCAACAGAATCTCGTCCAGCCCCACCACTCGCAGAATCTCCCGCACATGGCGGCCAGGGCGCGAAACAGTAAGGCTGTTCCCGGCTTTGCGCGCCTCGCAATACAAAGCAATCAATGCCGAAAGCCCTCCGGCGTCAATGCGCTTGACGGACCCGATGTCGAGCTCGACGTGGTGGCAGCGGACCACCGGCATGAGTTCTTTGAGCAGCAAGTCGTCGTTACCCCGCACCAGTTCCTCAAACCCGCACGCTACGGTGCATGTTGCATCTTTGCGAAGATTTGTGTCGGCCATGGAACCTCCCTGCCGCGCTGCGCAACAAAACGTCATACGACGTATCCACATTCAACCGCCTGGAAATATCCTGTATCTACGCGGGAGTTAAGCAGTCACTCATCCATACGCAATGAAGCGCGGCAAAGTTCCATGGTGAATCTCCGAACCAGCTCGGCACTCTACCTGACGCAGGAGCAGGCGCGGGAGCTGGCGCTTGGGGCGGGGTTTGCCGAAGCCGGCCTGGTGGCGCTGCCCTACGCGGCAGAAGCTCGCGACGCGCGCCGTTTTCGCGAGTGGGTGGGCGCGGGCCGCGCTGGAACGATGCGCTACCTGGAACGAAAAGCGGCGGGTGGGCAGTTGGCGCGGGAACGCGTCGCAGTTCCCTTCCCTTGGGCGCGCTCGGCGCTGGTGTGCTTCGCGAATTACCTTTTCCCCGACGCGCCACTCTCAACCAAAACGCAAGAGCGCGGGAGCGCGTGGATAGCGCGCTACGCCTGGACAAGCCGTTTGATGCCCAGCCGGAACAGTGAGCGGGGCGAGCGGCGGCCCACCGACTATCACAAGGTGCTGCTGAAGCGGATGCGCAAAGTTGAGGCGGAACTGCACGCGCAGTTTGGCGAGTTCGAGTCGCGCGCGTATGTCGACACCGGGCCCGTGGTGGAGCGCGCGCTTGCGGCGGCGGCCGGCGTAGGATGGATCGGCAAGAATACGTGCGTGATTCATCCCAAGCTGGGGTCGTTCGGATTTCTGGCCGTGCTGCTGACCTCTCTCGAAGCGAGTCCAAAAGTTCAAAGAGCGGAGCTCCCTGACCGCTGCGGGAGCTGCACGCGGTGCATCGAGGCCTGTCCGACGAATGCGCTCACGGCTCCCTACCAGATGGATGCGACGCGGTGCATCTCCTACCTGACTATCGAGCACAAGGGTCCGATTGCGGAAGAACTCATGGAGGGCATGGGACGGCAGGTCTTCGGCTGCGACATCTGCCAGGATGTGTGCCCGTGGAATGGAAAGGCGTTGCGAAACGGGCCGGCGGCAGTGGACGCGGAGCTGGAGCCGCGCAAGGAACTCATCAACCCCGCGCTGGAGTGGCTGGCGGAAATGGACGAGGCGGAATTCGAACGGCGATTCAACGGATCGCCGGTGCGCCGGGCGGGATTCCTGGGCCTCAAGCGCAACGTGGCCATCGCCATGGGCAACAGCGGGCAGGCACGGTTTGCGCCCCGGCTGGAAGCGTGGGCGGCGGCAGCCGACGAGGGTTTGCGCGCAGCCGCGCGGTGGGCGCTGGACAAGCTGCATCGGAATGGTTCGCGCGTCCAACGGCCATGAACGGGACGCCGCGCCGATCATGCGCATCATACGGGTCCCGCAAAGGGCTATCCTTGAAGGAGCACCTTCCTGCATCCGCAACCTGCGCTGGAACCGCGGAGAACATTTGACCGTAAAAAGGATTGACACGTGGCCGATGCTTTGAAATCCGCGTCCGGCGTCGCATCCGATGTCGCCGCCGACATTGAGAGTGCCGGGGCGGCTCTGGCCGAGGCCGCAAAGGGACCATCGCAGCCGGTCGCGCAATCCAAGTGGTACCGCTGGCGCAAAGACGGCACAGCGCTCATCGCTTACTTACTCGACAGCGAGGTACACACGTTCGCGTTCAGCGTGGCGGCCAACGCGATTCTCTCCTTCATTCCCTTCGTGATGCTGCTGTACACACTGGCCCTCAGGGTCTTTCACTCGCAATCCATGGTGGATGTTGTGGACTCCATGGTGAACTACTTTTTGCCTTCCGTGACCAGGACGCCGAATTGGCTGGCCAACAGCATCGAGGCCGTAGCCGCGCTCTCGACACGGCACGGCGTGCAGGCTCTCTCGCTGGTCGTGATTCTGATTTCGTGCACGGGGATTTTTCTGCCGCTGGAGGTAGCCCTGAACCAGGCGTGGGGCGTGAAGAAGAGCCGCAATTATCTTTTCAACCAAGCCATTGCCTTCGGGTTGGCGCTGCTGATGGTGGGGCTGGCGGTGGCCAGCATGGTGGCCAACGTGGCCGTGGACGAGGCATTGCCGGTGGCTTTCTTTCACCACACAGACAACATCGTGTTCAAATTCGTTTCCGGGGGAGTCAGCTACATCTGGCTGGCGATTACCACGGGCGTGGCGTCGATTCTGTTCTTCTTCTCCGTGTACTACATCCTGCCGAACCGTCGGGTACCGTGGCGGCCGGTACTGCGCACCTCCGTCTTCACCGGAATCGTGTGGCTCATCTCGCGCTTCATCTTTGTAGCCGTACTTCCCCACCTCGATCTGCAGTCCCTCTATGGCCCCTTTTATGTCTCGGTAGGGCTGCTCTTCTGGGCGTATATTTCGGGGCTGATTCTGTTCGCCGGGGCGCAGTTCAGCGTGGCGCGACTGGGAGACGTGAAGAAGTAGCGCTGGCCGGCCCAGAAAGACGACGGGGAGATGGAAAGGAAACGGGGGTCTCCTGGATTTCCGACTATTTTCTGATCTCTGACCCCTGATCTCCGGTCTCTACAGTTTCGCTTTGTATTCGCCAAGGCGGTTGCGCTACTCTCAGAGGAGCGTGTCTCGCGAGCAGCCCCATTCCGATCCCAAGGCCGATTCGAGCTCCGACTCTCTTGCCTGCTTTCACCCGGTGACGGCGGCGTGGTTCCGGGCTGTCTTTGACGCGCCCACCGCGCCGCAAAGCATGGGCTGGCCGGTGATCGCGCGCGGCGAGAATGCGCTGATTCTGGCGCCGACGGGCACGGGCAAGACGCTGGCCGCGTTTTTGTGGTGCCTGGACCGGCTGATGCTGCAAAACAGGGAACAGGGAACAGCCACCCCAACGAGCAACGACCGCTCGTCGGGGGCCCCGGCAGGGAACAGGGATCAGAAGGCCGCAGGCGGTGAACGGCCGGGTTGCCGCATCGTTTACGTATCGCCGCTGAAGGCGCTGGCGGTAGACGTGGAGCGGAATTTGCGCTCGCCGCTCGCCGGGATGGCCAACATGGCGCGGCGCATGGGCGTCGCTTTCCACGAGCCCACGGTGAGCGTGCGCACGGGCGACACGCCGCAGCGCGAGCGCGCGCGGTTCGCGCGGCATCCCGCAGAGATCCTGATCACCACGCCGGAGTCGCTGTATCTGCTGCTGACCTCGCAGGCGGCCGAGGCGTTGCGCACGGTTGACACGGTGATTGTGGACGAGATTCACGCGCTCGTTCCCACCAAGCGCGGCGCGCACCTGGCGCTGACACTGGAGCGGCTGCAGGCGCTCACGGCGAAGCCGCTGCAGCGCATCGGGCTCTCGGCCACGCAGCGGCCGCTGGAAGAGGTGGCGCGGTTCCTGGGCGGGGTGGAAATACAGGGAACAGGGATCAGGGATCAGGGATTAGAACCGCAGGGAACAAGGGAACGAGGGAACGGGGGAACAAGAAGGCGAGAGCCGGACAGAAGCAACGATGAATTAGTCACTAATGAGCTGAGGGACGCGGAGCTTGACGGTAAAGGGGATGCAGGAGACGATTTACTGATCCCTGATCCCTGTTCCCTGTTCCCTGGCTCGGCGCAGGCCGAGCCACGCTACCGTCCCGTCACCATCGTCAACGCCGCCGCGCCCAAGCAGTTGAAGCTGCGCATCGAAGTTCCAGTCGAGGACATGGCGCGGCTGGGCGAGATGGAGGAGATTCCCTCCGGGCCGGCCTCGCAAACGCCGCGGCGCGTCTCGATCTGGAACGCGATCCATCCGCGGCTGCTGGAGCTGATCCGCGAGCGCAACTCGACGATTCTGTTTGTGAACGCGCGGCAGACCGCCGAGCGGCTGGCCGGAGCGTTGAACGACCTGGCCGGCGAGCCCATTGCGCGCGCGCATCATGGTTCGCTGGCCGCGGCGCAGCGCGCGGTGATCGAAGAGCAGCTTAAGGCCGGGCAGATTCGCGCGTTATGCGCGACCTCGACGCTGGAGCTGGGCATCGACATGGGCGCGGTGGATCTCGTCATCCAGATTGAGTCGCCGCCCTCGGTGGCCAGCGGCATGCAACGCATTGGCCGCGCCGGCCACCACGTGGACGCGGTGAGTGAGGGCGTTCTCTTTCCCAAGTTCCGTGCCGACCTGGTGGCCTGCGCCGCGGTCACGCGCGCCATGCACGAGGGGCACATCGAATCCACGCGATTCCCGCGCAACCCGCTGGACGTGCTGGCGCAACAGTTGGTGGCGATCGTCGCGGCAGCGCGAAAAACAGGGAACAGGAAAGCAGGGATCGGAAATCAAGAGATCAGAGAACAGAGATCGGAGATCGAAGGGCGATGCAAATCTCTTCGGCGAAGAGACGCCGCGGGACTGGGGTCACACGAACTCCGCTAGCACCGCTACCTCCGCTAGCTTCGCTAACCCCGCTGACTCCGCTCCCGCCGAGGTCTCCGTCGATTCATCTCTTCAACCTCGTTCGCGGAGCTGCTCCGTTCGGCAGCTCTAAGCCGCCCGGCCTTCGAGGGCGTGCTCGATCTGCTCAGCGGCCGCTACCCCTCGGATGAATTCGCCGAGCTGCGCCCGCGGCTGACGTGGGATCGCGTGCGCAACGTGGTGACGGCCCGCGACGGCGCGGCGCGATTGGCGATCCTGAACGCCGGAACCATCCCCGATCGCGGGCTCTACGGCGTCTTTCTCGCGTTCACTGAGGGCAAGCCGGTGCGTGTCGGCGAGCTCGACGAGGAGATGGTCTTCGAGACGCATCCTAATGAGACGTTCATTCTCGGCGCGTCCACGTGGCGCATCACCGACATTACGCACGACCGCGTGCTGGTGACGCCCGCTCCCGGCGAGCCGGGCAAGATGCCGTTCTGGAAGGGCGATGGCCCGGGACGCCCGCTCGAGTTCGGGCGGCGCATCGGGGCCATGGTGCGCGAACTGCGCGAGCTGCCGCTGCCCGCCGCGCTGACGCGGCTCGTCGCGGAGCACGACCTCGATCCTGGAGCTGCCGAAAATCTGCTGCGCTTCCTCGCCGACCAGGCTGAGGCGACGGGCCAGGTTCCCGACGACCGGACGATTGTGGTTGAAAGATGCCGCGACGAGCTGGGCGACTGGCGCGTGTGCGTGCTCACTCCCTTCGGCAGGCGTATCCACATTCCCTGGGCGATGGCGGTGAGCGCGCGCATCCGGGCGGCCGGCGGGCCTGAAGTCGAAACGCTGTGGGGCGACGACGGATTCGTGCTGCGCTTCCCTGACACCGAGGAGCCGCCCGATGCGGATTGGGTTCTGGTGGAGTCAGCAGAAGCCATGCAGCTTGTACTGCGCCAGTTGGGATCGACGGCGCTGTTTGCCGGGCGCTTTCGCGAGGCGGCGGGCCGCGCGCTGCTGCTGCCGCGCCGCCGCGCCGGCCAGCGCTCGCCGCTGTGGCAGTTGCGCAAGCGGTCCTACGATTTGCTCAGCGTGGCATCGCGCTATCCCAAGTTCCCGCTGCTTCTGGAGGCTTATCGCGAGTGCCTGCGCGACGTCTTCGACATGCCGGCGCTGCTTGAGACGCTGCGCGCCATCGAGCAGCGGCAGCTCCGCGTGCACGTGGTGGAGACGCGAAAACCTTCGCCCTTTGCCAGTTCCCTGCTCTTCAGTTACGTGGCCAACTTTATGTACGAGGGCGACGCGCCGCTGGCCGAGCGCCGCGCGCAGGCATTGACCATCGATCAGGAACAGCTACGCGAGCTGCTGGGCGAGGCCGATTTGCGGGAGCTGCTCGATGCCGGCGCGATCGCGGAGGTTGAAGAAGCCGCGCAGTGCCTGGCGGAGAATTATCGCGCGCGCTCCGCCGACGGCATTCACGATCTGTGCCTGCGGCTGGGCGATCTGACGCGCGAGGAGCTGGACCGCCGCGTGATTGCCCCCGAGCTGCTGACGCATGTCGACCGGCTCATTCGCTCGCAGAGGCTGCTGGAGCTGCGCATCGCCGGCGAAAAACGGTTGATCGCCGCCGAAGACGCGGCGCGTTACCGCGATGGCCTTGGAATTCCATTGCCGCCGGGTTTGGCGGCGGCGCTACTAGAGCCCGTGGCGCATCCGGTGCTGGAACTGGTGCGGCGCTACGCACGGACGCATGGGCCGTTCACTCTTCGCGAGGCGGCGGACCGCTTTGCGCTGGATACGGAGGCCGTCGAGATTGCGCTGCGGCAACTGGCGCAAGAGAGCCGCGTGCTGGAAGGCGGTTTTCGACCAGAAGGATTGCATCGCGAGTGGTGCGATGCGGAGATCCTGCGGCAGATCCGCAGAAAGTCGCTGGCCAAGCTGCGGCGCGAGGTGGAACCGGTGGAGCAGCACACGCTGGCGCGCTTCCTCACGCACTGGCAGGGGGTGCTCGCGCCGCGGCGTGCAGGCACGGCGCATCTCGACGCGCTGCTTGATGCCATCGAGAGCCTGCAGGGCGCGCCGTTGCCCGCATCGCTGCTGGAGACTTCGATTCTGCCCGCGCGCATCGCGGACTACGCGCCGGCCGGGCTGGATACGCTGGTTGCCGCGGGCGAGGTGGCGTGGGCCGGGGTTGAACCGATCGGCGAGCGCGATGGGCGCATCGCGCTGTTTCTCGCGGACAAGCTGCCCTTGCTGGCGCAGCAGCGGCCGCTTCCAAGCCCGAATGTTGACGCACTGACCGGGCGCGAAGAAAAGTTGCTCGCCGTGCTCGAGTCCACGGGCGCGAGCTTTTTCGATTCGCTGCATCAGGCCGCAGGCGGCGGCTATCCCGGCGAGACGATCGACGCGCTTTGGAGCCTGGTGTGGCGCGGGCTGATCACCAATGATTCGCTGCACGCACTGCGTGCGTATATCGCCCGGCCCGAGAGCGCTCGGACTCCTCGTCGCTATCAAACCGGAGCCGTCTTCCGCTCACGCCGCACCACGCCGCCCACGGCGCAGGGGCGCTGGTCCTTGTTGCCGTTGCACTCGTCCAGGAGTCTTGTATCAGGGCAAGACTTGAGTCGTGCCGATAAGAAATCCGAAAAGGGAGGGGCTTTAGCCCCTGAGGCGCCTGCTTCGGTTCATACAACTACTGAGCGCAGCCACGCGCTGGCGCTGCAGTTGCTCAGCCGCTACGGGGTTTTGCTGCGCGAGCATGTGGCGGCGGAGAACGTGCCCGGCGGATTCAGCGCCGTGTACGACGTGCTGAAGGCTCTGGAAGAGAGCGGGAGAATTCGGCGCGGGTACTTTGTGGGCGGATTGGGCGCCACGCAGTTTGCGCTACCGGCCGCAGTGGACCTGCTGCGGCAGTTGCGCACCGAGCCGCCAGCCGAGAAGCCGGAGTTCGTGCAGTTGGCGGCGACCGATCCGGCGAACCCGTATGGATCGGTATTGCGCTGGCCGGAGTTGCCGGTGATGGAAGAAGATTCGGAGTCCGCGCCGCGGGTTCTGACACGTGCTGTCTATGCTGAAGTGATTCTGCGCAACGGCCAGTTGGTGGCGTGGCTCAAGCGTGGCAATCCGAACCTGCTGGTGTTTTTACCGGCCGAAGAACCGGAGCGTTCGCAGGCGGCCGCGGGGCTGGCGCATTTCCTGTGCGCGCGCGGGCAGGAACGAATGCGCGCCAGCAGCCACGAGGGCGTGCTGATCACGACGATCAACGGGCAGCCGGTGGCGGCGCATCCAATGGCGCGCTTCCTCATGGACGCTGGATTTCATCCCGGACCGCTGGGGATGCACCTGCGGCGCATTCCGCTGCCGATGGGCCAGCACACGCGCGATACTCACGCCGGGGACGTGCAATAACCGATGCCTGAGGGCGATACCGTTTTTCGCACCGCGCGCAATCTGGGCCGTGCCCTCGTTGGCAAGCCTGTGACCGGCTTTCGCTCCACCTACCCCTGGCTGATGCGATTCAACGACGACACGCCGCTGGCGGGCCAAACTGTGGATCGCGTGGAGGCGCGCGGCAAGTGGCTCCTGATCTATTTCTCCGGCGGGGGCATTCTCACATCGCACCTGCTGATGAACGGGCGCTGGCACATTTACCGGCAGGGCGAGCAGTGGCAGGCCCCGCACATGCACATGCGCATCGTGATCGAGAACAGCGAGTACCAGGCGGTGGGCTTTCGCGTGCCGGTAGCGCGCATGCACACGAAGCACTCGCTGGCTCGCGACCGGCACATTGCCCGCGCGGCAAACGACCTGCTCAGTGCGGAGTTCGATGCGGAGGCTGCTCTGGAGCGCCTGTTGGCCTGCCCGCGGCAAGCGCTGGCCGTCGCGCTGCTCGATCAATCGGTGCTGGCCGGCATCGGCAACGTCTTCAAATCGGAGATCTGCTTTGTGAACGGCCTCCATCCATTCCGCGCCGTTGACACGCTCACGCGCGAGGAGGCGGCGAAGACGATTATCAGCGCGCAAAAGCTGCTGAAGGAGAATGTGCTCGAAGACTCCGGCGACATGATCGTGACCTATCGCGGGCAGCAGCGGCGCACCACCCATGCGTCCGATCCCGGAGCCAGCCTGTGGGTGTATGGGCGAGCCGGCGAGCCGTGCCGGCGCTGCGGAGAATCGATTCGCAGGCGCTTGCAGGGCGCGGATGCGCGCGTCACGTTCTGGTGTCCGCGCTGCCAGGCCATGCCGGATGGCTCCGATATCGAGGGGGAGACCTAGAGCCTGTCCGCCGCGCAACGCCGCGCGGAAACATCCCCGCCGGTTCAAAGCATTTTCCAATGCGATTGCCCTGGCCCTACTGCTGCGGCCGGCGCGGACGGCCCAGGAAACGCGCGCCCAGAGCGCCGCCGGCAATGGCAAAGGCAAGTAGGACCATGGCCAGCAAACCGGCATTGAAAAGCATAGATCCCGCGCGCCCTTCCGGCGACAGCATCAGCGCCCGGTTGGCCGCGATGGTCTGGGCGTCGAACCCCATGGAAGAGAGCTGCTGGCTCACCTGGTTGATCTGGTTCTGCCACATATCATCGAAGGCCTTGCCCTGGTGCAGCCAGAAGCGCGTAGCAAACAGTGTGACGCCCGTGGTGAAAGCGGCCGCCCAACCGCCCAGAATGCCTGTGACCAGGCCGATGCGAGCGCCCGCTCCAATCGTGATCCACGCCGGCCGCCGATTGCGCATGTAGAGCGCAACCGCCCAGGCCGCGGCGATGGGCATCAACAGCGGCCCCACCAGGCCGATGCGGGTAAGAAAAGCACAAAGCATCCCTGCCGGCACAGCCAGCGCGATGGCCGACCGCAAGGCCGGTTTCCACTCGACAGTGCCTGCATCCCGCACCGCCTCGCCCCAGCGTTCCGGCTGGCCCGCTCCAGCGGAGCTGTCCGCCGTGTAAACAAGTTGCGGCAGACCGCAAACCGGGCAATAACAATCCCCGGCCTGCACAGTCTGGTGGCAACGGCTGCAGGTCAGCTCCATACTTAAGAGCCTATAGCATTCGGTGTCGGAGTGGGATCGAGAGAACTGGCGGCGGTTCAGCAAACCTGCTTGGCCGGACCCAGCTTCTCGACGACGATGGCTTCGGCCGCCGCGAGAGCCTGCTCTAGCGTCATGCGGGTGGAATCCAGAATGACCGCGTCGGGCGCGGGCTTCAGGGGCGAATCCGCCCGATTGCGGTCCCGCTCATCCCGCGCGCGCAGGTCGCGGACGATCTCTTCAGGCGGCGGCGCGGGCGAGGAAGCCTGCCGGCCTATCTGCTCGTAGCGGCGTTGCCCGCGGACTTCAGGAGCCGCATCGAGAAATATCTTGACCTCGGCGTGGGGAAAAACGACGGTGCCGATGTCGCGGCCTTCCATGACGACTCCGCCCTGCACGCCCACCTGCTGTTGCAGCCGGACCATCCATGCGCGCACTGCCGGGAAGACGCTCACGCGCGATGCGGCGTCAGTCACAGCCGGGTTGCGGATGAAGCCGCTCACGTCCTCGCCGTCGAGCAGAACGCGGTTCTCTTCTTCGCCGGGCTCAAGGCGGATGGAAGTCTCGCGGGCGAGTTGCTCGAGCGCCTTGCCGTCATCCAAAGGGATCTCATTGCGGAGAGCCTTCAGGGCGAAGGCCCGATACATGGCGCCGGTCTCAAGATTCAGCAGGCCAAAGTGCCGCGCCAGATGGCGGGCGATGGTGCTTTTTCCCGCTCCCGCGGGTCCGTCGATGGCGACGATCACCTTCCGCCCCGGGCCGGGAGCCGCGATGCCGCTTTCTTCCGCGCTCATGCGCGTTTCTTCGACCGCTGCCTGGAGGATGCGGTAAAGCCGTACCGCGCCCGGTTGCCCGCTTTCGCCGAGGCCGCCAAGGCCGGCTTGCGGCTGCCGCGAGCGGCGCGTACATCTTTGCGCGCATCCTTCCGCGCCGCGGTGGCGCGCCTTGCTCCAGTCTTCGCGGCGGATTTGCCGGCTGCGGTGCGGCCGTTACGCAGACTCTTGGCCGCGGAAGGCGTTGCCGCGCGCAAAGCCGAGGCGCCATTCGCCGAGCGGCCTGTCCGGGAGTTGCCGTTGGCATGGAACCGGCCCCCATTCGAGGAACCTTTGTCCGCCTGCCTCGCATTATGCTTGCCGTGACCGTTCTTCGCCGCTCCTCGTGCCCAGCGCGCTGCATGACCATGGCTCGAACCGCCATTGGCGCCCGCTCTGCCGGTTCCCGCTGCCGCACTGCGCACTTCCCGGCTGGCGCGGCCTTTCGCCGGCTTGCGGTCGCGGGAGCGGACAAGTTGGCGGCTGAAATGCGGCTTCGCCTCGTGCACCTTCTCCTTGGACGGCGACGGAGCCTCGACCGCGATCCGGGGCGCCGGGATCTCCGCCGGTCTCCGAAGTTCAGCCAGAGTAAAAGATGTTGCGGGAACAGACGTTGACGTCTTCGCTTCGCGCACCTCTTCCTCGTGCTCAAAGGAATGCAGGAAGCGCGATGAAGCCGGCATGGACGAACTGGCATAGATCGTGGGAGGCGCCGTAAAGTCCGGCAGCGTTCCGGCGACGTAGTATTGCGGGGCGTGTCCCAGAGAAATGGTGTGCACCTGCCGGGTAGCCACCAGGCCGCGGAGCACCTCACGCACCTTGCTGCGCGCAGTCAGCGGCGCCAGGAACAGCTCCACCTCTTCCATCCCGGCGGCGATCACGGCTTGCAGGTAAATGGAGGCGAGCACGGAAATGGCCGTAACCTGGGATGTGGACGCGCCTTCGGCGATGGCCTTCTGGAAGCGCAGCCGCAGCAGTTGCCACTGCGCCGTTTTGCCGGGAGCGGAGACGACGGGAATAATGCGCAGTTGCTGCCAGAGTTCGGTGATCGCGCGCAGGACAGCGGATTCGCTTACCTCGCGGCCCAACGCATGCTTCAATCGCGGGATGGTGGAATCGCCCGCCTCAAGCAGCTTGTAGGTTTGGATCGCCAGCGGAGAAACCTGACGCGATCCGGTCAATTGCGGGCTGCGGCGCCAGTCGCGATCACCGCGAAGGGCGTAGATATAGGGCAAAACCCAACCAGCTACAACAAAGTCGGGCTGCTCTCCCGGTTGTCCGAGCAGATTCAGGCGAACTGCCACGCCTTCCGATTCGAGGCGAATCAGCAGATCCTCCGCCAAGGCGACAATCTTGGCGCCGGGGGCTGAGTTCCGCTCACCGGCTACAGCTTCAACGAAGGATGGGGCAATGTAGGAAGAGAATTGCCGACGCGGCAAGAAGAGGCACAAACCCGTCTCCTCCAACCATGTACGGGCATCGTCGAGTGTGAGTGCCCCAAGTCCGTTCTGGCGCATCCTTTCGGAGCGCGATGCTTCCAGTTGTTCCGCTGTCAAAGAAAAAACCTCGCTTCCAGGTCGCCAGTCTCACCCCTGCAACCCGCGCTCCTGAGAGCGCGGCGGCCACCTTCCAGGGATCCCAGCTCCAAAAGGTCCTAAATCCGGTGGAAGGCCCGCTGGATTTCCTTCCAAGAATACAGCAAAGCGATTGGACGTCCATGCGGGCAGCTGGTTGGGTGGCTGGTCTTCGCAAGCTCTAACAATAACCATTGTATACGGATTGGATCAAGAGTGGTATTCACCTTGATCGCCGCATGGCAGGCGATGGAGGCGGCAATGCGCGTTCGAAGCTTTGTAAGCTCCTCATTTTGAACGGATTCGTCCGAGTCTGAGGCGGATTCCTCGATCACCTCGCCCAGCGTGCGCTCCAGCTCCGCGCCTTCCAGCCCTACGGGTGCGGCCTTTACCGCAAGCGTATGAGGACCAAAGGGTTCCACCTCGAATCCGTTGTTTTCGAGCTCCCTGGAGATGCGGGCAAAGACCACCATCTCTTCCGGCTTCAGTTCCACCAGCAAAGGCATCAACAGGCGCTGGCGCTGCACCTGCTCCACCTGGCGATCCCGCAGGATCTTTTCGAAAAGCACCCGTTCGTGTGCAACATGCTGATCGATGATCCATAAGCCATCGTCCCCGGCGGCCAGAATGAACGACTCCCGCAACTGCCCAAGCGGTTTCAGTGAGCCCAGGCGGTTCAGGCTGGTGGCTGCCTGCTCGGCTTCGACCATTGCAGTCGCTGCCGCCGGGTTATTTTCGTAATCTATTGAACCATAATGACTTGATCCGCATTGCTCGGCGCCGGTAACGGCCGCCGGCGTAAAGAGCGCCTGTGCGGCTTCGCCCCACGCGTCAAGATCGAAACGGCGGGGATCGAAGTTTTGGGCCTCGCGGCTCTGGCCTTCCCCGATGTTGCGGCCATCGAAGGGCAGCTTGCCTGGAACCGGCGTCGGCGCCCTTGAGGTCAACTGGAAAGGCTCCGCATCGGTCCGGACGGCGGCGAACGCATCCGGATCGGAGTCGGGGAGCGGGACACTCCCCGGCGGCAGCGAAGCCGGCCTGCCATCGGGCGGACCTGGGAGCGGTGAGGCGGCGGGCGGGATGAGCGACGGGCTGGCCGAAGGCTGCGAGTCAAGCGCCTGGAGAAAACCCGCAGCCGGGCGCGCCTTGATGAGCGCCGTCCGCAGGCTGTCGCGGACAAAGTCGTGAATCGTGCTCTGCTGGCGAAAGCGCACCTCGGTCTTGGCCGGATGCACGTTTACGTCCACCTCCTCGGGCGGCATCTCCAGGAACAAAAGCACCACGGGAAAGCTGGTGGGCGGAATCACGTTGCGATAAGCCTCCGTGATGGCGTGCAGCAGCAGCCGGTCGCGGATGAGCCGTTTATTCACGAAGATGTAGATGGAATTGCGATTCAGCTTTTGCAGTTCGGGCTTGGAGTAGAAGCCGCTGAGCCGCAAAGCGCCGGGCTTGCGTAGAGGCTGATCCGGATCTCTCCTCCACGGAGGAGGTTCCGGCAAACCTGCGTGCTCCAACTGCGTCTCGGCGGCCACGGGCAGCAGTTGGCCCAGTGTCTCCTTACCGAAGACCTGATAAATGCGTTCCGCGGTGCTGGTGACAGGCGGAGCGGAGAGTATCGTGTGGCTGGCCGAAACCAGCTCGAACTGCATATCGGGATGGGCCAGGGCGTAATGGGTCACCAACGCCGTCACGTGAGCCAGCTCGGTGGATTCGGCGCGCAGGAATTTGCGCCGTGCGGGAACGTTGAAGAACAGGTCTCTGACGGCAAGCGTTGTGCCGCGGGGCAGCGCAGCGTCTTCCACGCGAAGAATCTTGCCGCCCGCAATCTCCATGCGGGTACCCGCGGCCTCTTCGCCCGTCGCCGTCTCCAGCGAGACGCGCGCCACCGACGCGATCGACGGCAGCGCCTCGCCGCGGAAGCCCAGCGTGGCGATTGAGAGCAGATCGGCCACCGTGCGCAGCTTCGAGGTCGCATGACGCTCGAAGGCCAGCAGCGCATCGTCGCGATTCATGCCCTGGCCGTCGTCGGAGACGCGGATCAGCTTTCGTCCCCCGCCTTCCACCTCGACGCGAATGCGCGTAGCTCCAGCGTCGAGCGCGTTTTCAAGCAACTCCTTGACGACAGACGCAGGCCGGTCGACCACCTCGCCGGCGGCGATCTGGTTGGCAACCTGATCGGGAAGGATGCGGATCTGGCCCATCAGAACTCAGGGTAACGCAAACGGATGGACCAGGCCCGAAGTGAAGCTCCGCGCGGCGGCGCGGACTTATTTGCTTGTTGCCGGTTTTCCGTGCGCCGCGGCAGGCCTGGATTTCGCGTGCGATGGCGATGTAGCCACCGATGCCAGTGCGGGCGTGGGCGGCGGAGGCGGCGCTTCCAGCATGGTGGCCTTGCGAATCACCGCATCCGGCGCGGTGGTGGTAAAGCCGGGATTGTTGGTTAACTGCGCCGCATACCACTGCGGAGGCAGATACCACTTCGCATCGCCGGACGAAGTCAAATAGTCGTAGATCAGGGGCATATTCGACGGCAACCCGGCGCGATCGCGCTCGGCGAGAGCCACGTAGGCCTTCAATTCGCTCGCAACTTGACCCTGATTAGCCGGATCGCCCTGCTCCATCAGCGCCACGGCATACTCCAGATGAGCCGACGGGATGGCGCCGCGGTCCGCATCCAGCTTGAGCGCGGTCGTCAGATGGTTGAGCGCGTCCTGCCGTTCCTCGGGCGTGCGCGCCGTGAGCCGTTCCAGCTTGGCTAGATAAAACTGGGCGTATGGATCGTCGGGCCGGTCCTGCGCAGCGCCTTGCAGGTTCCTCTTGGCCACGGCGAAGAGATCGTAGTCCATAGACAGAATCCCGTTGTCGCGCTTGACGGAGGAGATCATGGGGCCGAAATCGGGACTGTTGGCGTTGAAGCCCTTGCCCTTGGTCCGCAACTCAATCTCCGCCTTCAGGTTTCCGTTGAAGAGCGAGTCCAGATGGGCTTGCCGCTCCTTGATACGCGGCGCGCTGCCCATAAAACCGAGTCCCATACGCGAGTCCGCCGTGACAACCTGATTCAGCGAAGTGAAGAGGCGATTGACATCGCGGGGGTCGTAGCCCTGTGCAATCATTAAATTGATCGCCATATCGTCGGAGTCGTCTTCTTCCCTGGTGGCCCATTCCACCGGCTCGATTTGCGGATGGATAAAGTAATGGCCCACTTCCATTCCGGTTGCCAGGCCGGCGCTGCCGCCTATCACGGAGCCAAGCCGGAGCGGAATCATGGCGCCGCCCAACCCGGCTCCCATCACCAATGAGCCCACGTCGGTGATCATCTTCTCCTTCTCGGCCTTCTCCTTGGCCAGTTCGACTTCCACGTTCTTATCGCGAATGCGGAGATAGGCCTGGCGGAGCTCGACGTGGGCGATTTCGTGCGCCTCGATATAGGCCAGCTCCGCTTCGCTGCCTAGCATGGAAAGCAAACCCGTGGAAAGGTAGATGGTTCCCGTGGAGAGCGTGAGCGCCTTGGGGATGGGATCGTACAGAACCCGGAAGGTATACACGTTGGTTGAGCTTTTGGGAACCAGCCGCTGCCCAATGTGATTGATGTAGCTTTGAACCACCGGATTGCTGTATAGACGCTGGCGGTCAAACGAGTCGCCGGTAAGACTATCCTGGGACAACCCCATGTTTTCAGTCAGGTTGATGCCATAGGCCAACTGCATGTCGTTACGCCGCAGCGCATCCCATTCCTGCTGAATGGCGTCCTGGACCTCCGGCATCTGCTCGATCCGGGCGATCTTGTCCTTATCGACGTTGCTCAGGTCTATCGGCCCTTCCTGCCCCTTCTTCTGCTTCCCTGTAAGGATGCTGTTAAGCTGGGACGCTTGAGCTGAGGATTGCGGCACTGATACTCCGCAGAAGAGCAATGCACAAAGGGTGAATACGAGATGTCTAGACATAAGACTCTCCTTTGTCCTTATTGGGTATGCCGTGTCGATCACACCGTTGACCGTTGCTGGCTGGGGAGGGGAAGGCCCGGTATTGACCGAGTATAGGCCGGAATTTCGCGTAGAGTCAACGGTGGCTCCCGGCGCGGAACACCGCGATCCGAGTGGGGATGCGCCCGTGAGCCGGGGGAACGAGACGCGCCGTCAAAGCGCCGCAAGATCCGCGAAATGCATTCATAGAGCCCATATTATGGGATACGAGTTCGAATTGTGACCCATGGCACATGCGTATCTCCGCCGCCGCGTCACAATAATGAGTGAGGTTCGGCGAGCCCTTTGCTGCGCCGGCCCGGAGAAGCGATTCATGAGCGACCTTGCCACCCTGGCTGAAGCTGTTGCAGTCGACCCGCTTGTCGGCCACCCCGCCGACTACCACGTCTTCCACAAGTTCATCGCGCGCTGCAAGGATCTTCCGTCTATCACTACTGCGGTGGTTTGGCCGCTTAGCGACGTGGCCCTGCGCGGCGCCGTCGAAGCCGCCGCCGCCCACCTCATCGAGCCCACGCTCATCGGTCCTGAAGCGGCCATGAAGGCACTGGCCGCAAAGATCGGCGTCGACATCGGCCCCTTTCCGATCGTCGAGGCCGAGACCGAGTCTAAAGCCGCGGAGGCAGCCGTAGTGATCTGCCGCTCCGGCAACGCCCAGGCTCTCATGAAAGGCAGCCTGCACACCGACGAGCTGTTGAAGCCCGCCATGGCCCGCGACACCGGCCTGCGCACCGCGCGGCGCATCTCCCACGTATTCATCATGGATACGCCGGCCTACGCGCGCACTCTGCTCATCACCGACGCCGCCATCAACATCACGCCGGATCTCGAAGACAAGATTCACATTGTGCAGAACGCCATCGACCTGGCGCACGCGCTGGGCATCCCCGAACCCAAGGTGGCGCTGCTCTCGGCGATTGAAACCGTCAACCCCAAGATCCAGTCCACGCTCGACGCCGCCGCGCTGTGCAAGATGGCTGATCGCGGCCAGATTACGGGCGGCATTCTCGATGGCCCACTGGCCTTCGATACCGCGGTGAGCGAGAAGGCCGCACAGATCAAGAAGCTGGTTTCACCCGTCACCGGGCAGGCCGACATTCTGGTAGTCCCCGATCTCGAGAGCGGCAACATGCTCGCCAAACAGCTCGAGTATCTGGGCGGCGCGCAACTGGCCGGTATTGTGCTCGGCGCGCGCGTGCCCACCATCCTCACCAGCCGCGCCGACTCTGCCGAAACGCGCCTTACAAGCTGTGCGGTTGCCGTGCTGCTGCACTACGCCGAGCACCCGGCGGTTAAGGTTTAGAAGCTGTTTCATTACCTGGTTTTGAAAGGGCACGGCTTCAGCCGTGCCGTAAAGGAATCGGGGAAATCGCTGGCTTCAACCACTGAGGGAAGGTTTTCGGGAAATCTGAGGTGGTTGTGAAACAGCTTCTAGTGTGGTGTCTCTAAAGTTTGTCGCATAATCGTGCATCCCAAGTGCAGGTCCCCTTCGACTTCGCTCAGGGCATGTCCTTCGACTCCGGTCGCCGGACAGCTTCGCCCCGGAAGGGATTCACATCAGAAGTGCAGCAGGTAACTCACCTTGACGTAAATGGTCTTTCCGTCGTTCATCAGCGACGAATACGTCGGCGGAAGAATCGGGTCCAGAGGGTTGCAATCTCCACTCTCCTCGCGCGTACACAGCGACCGGTCGATGTTGGCGAAGTTCCCGATATAGCCGACGTACAGCGCGGTGCCCGGATGAGGCATGTAGGTGAACAGGGCATCGGCAAAAAGCGTCTTCGAGTTCGTAAGGTCCGTCAACTCCTCGTGCGGCAGCGTGGAGATGTATTGGCCGATCAGGTTGAACGAAGCGGCTTTGGTGAGCTGGTAGTTCCAGCGCGATATGAACTCGTGATTGTCGTAGACATCCTCGCCGCCTTGAAGCTGCGTGAAGTGCGTATAGACGTAGCTGTTCTGGAGATCGAGGCCGGCGGCAGGCTTCAGTTCCAGGTTCAGGCTCGGCGACGACATGTTGACGGGCGCAGGACCATCGTTCGCCGGAGGCGAGTAATTCACCACCGTGCCCTGGTTGTAGCCGCCGCTCACGGCCAGGTACGGCTTGGGCGCCGAGTTGAAGCCGACCCCCGCCGTATGGCTGTGCCATTCCACGTTGCCCGGCAGCGCGGAGTAGTCGATCGGCCGCAAGCGGTCCTGACCGAGGTTGGCGTAAGCCCAGACGCCGGTGCTGTTGTGAAAACTGATGGAGTAGGACGGGCTGACGTAATAATCGAGCGGCAGGCCCGTGTGGTCCCAGATGCGCTCCATGTAGAAGCTGGGCCCGTGCGAGAGGATGGGCCCGCTCGCCGGCCGGAACGTGTATCCCAGGTAGCCGTTGGGCTGGCGCACGTCGGGCCGCTGGAAGAAGCCCGTATCCGTAACAAAACCTGCTGAAGTATCGCCGTACGCCGTCCACCAATTCCAGTGCAGGTCGCTGTAGCTTACCTGCTGCGTCCATGCCTGGCCGCTGCAGCTCAGCGCGGTATTTTCGCACTCCTGCTCGCCGGCGGTGGACTCGCTCGTGTTGTGCGTCTGCGACGTGATTCCCTGTCCGGTGACCGTCCAGCGGTTGCGCAGGCGCAGCCGGTAATCGAACCCGCCGGCGCGATTGAACGAGCCCTGGTACTCGCGGTCCGCGTAGATCAGCCCGGCGTTCGAGAGCGAACCCAAATCGCGGTTGAGCCGGCCCACCCAGAACTGCGCGCGCGTGCCGTATTCGGGGTCGCCCGGGACCACCGCCTCGCCGGGACTGCGGTCGTCCACGCCCAGCAGCCCCATGGCCCAGCGCCCCAGCTTGCCCGTGAGCCGCGCGCCATACTGCGGCTTGACGATGTTGTCCGTGTAGTACAGGTTGATCGGGGTCATGAAGTAGCTGCTGTTCTCGATGAAGAAGGGCCGCACTTCGGCGAAATACGGCGGAAAACGCTGGTTGGGGACCGCGGGGTTGTCAATCCCTACCTGGCTGAAGTCCGGATTGAACGTCGTATCCAGCACCAGGCTGTTGTGCAGGATGAACTTCGCGTCCAGCCCCGCGTAGCCCTGCAGATGCTTGTTCTCAAAGTACGGATCGATGGGATTGATGGTGTTCAACTGGCGCAGGCTCCGCGCAATCGTGTATGGCTCAACTTGCACGTTCTGCCCCCGCTCCACGTCGCGGAAGCCATCGATCTCCATATCCTGCGTCAGCCAGCCGGCAATGTTGTGATTGCTGCGCGGCCAGAAGTCGGTCTCGTTGGTGTGCGACACGTTGCGCTGGAGGATGATGCCCCAGGTGCGCATCTCGCCGGGCGCGGTCTTGGCAAAATACAGGCTGGCGAAGGGAATCCGCATCAGCACCACGTAGCCGGAGCGCGTGCGCCTCCCCCACGTGTCCCAAACCGTATCGAACGAGTAGTCGTACCCGTTCTGCTCGCTGTACATGGCGTCGGCCTGGATGCCCAGCGGATTGCTGGCGAAGACGAACGCGCGGCGCTCGTCGTGAAAAGTATCCAGCATCACCTGCACGCTGTCGTCGTCGGAGAGCGAGTCCCGCGCCAGCATGTGCGCGCGGATCAGCCCCGGGCGCCGGTCGTTGCAGATGAAGGCGATGAAGAAGTACTCGTGCGTATAGCCCAGGAAGGCCGTGGTCGGCTCATTCGACTGCTTGCCGTCTTCGGGATAACGCTGGACAAAGGTGTTGACGCGCAGCATCTGCTTCGCGCCGCCGGCTAGCGCCGTTCCCAGAAAATCCGCGAGCTTCGGCGCCGCGTCGAGCCGCGGAATGAAAACGTGCCCGCCGTGGAGCGTGACTCCGCCCTCCGGCGCCGCGGGATCGGCGGCGGAAGCAGCCGGTAGAGGCGCATCGGGGGACGGCGGCGCAGGTGCGGCGCGCAGTGTGTGGCCCAGGCACAAAACGGCCAGAACCAAAGGCAAACGTAGCCCTAGGGAAACACGAAAATCCATAAATTCAGCGAAGATTCCCGATCGTCAGTTGTTGCATCCGCCGGCAACCAGCAATTCGCGGCTCGCCGGCAAACCAAACTCTCCTTCCAGTTTAACTGGTTCGGAAGCGCGCTGCACTCGACGGGAAACACCGCGAATCACGGGGGGCCCACGGCTCAGCAGGGGTGGCCCCGCTCAAGCCACTTTGAGCGGCTCACACAACGATGAGCCACTTCCAGCGGATGATGCGCGCATCGACCGGCAATTGTGCGCAGTCTTCAGGATTACTCCCGGTAAACGCTCTTCCCTTCAGCTCATCTGAGCGTTGCACAAATCCAACCCAGGACGTGCGCATTTCGCCAAGCCCGGTGAATTCCTCGGCCTGACCGCGGTTGTCTCCTGTAGCCCCTATGAGATGACAGCGGAAACGCAGTACTCCTGCAAAGTTGCATCCTTGCGCTGCGAAGACTTTCATGAATTTTTGATGCGCCACCCCGCCGCATACGCAGGCGTAGCATATAACCTGAGCCAGGGTTACCACCGCGCCTGCGCGCGGTTGCGCACGGTGGATCTCGTGGGCACGGCGCCGGTCAAGCTGGCGAGGCTCCTTTGGGAATGGAGCGCCGGCGGCCAGAAATCCGGGCGCGGTGCAAGCCTCCACATGCCGTTCACGCATGGAGAGATCGGCGGATTGAAGGTGTTGGCCAAGAGCGGTTGGTTCGCCGCGCGCCCGTCGGGAACCGAGGAAATTTACAAGATCTACGCGGAGAGCTTCCAAGGGCCGGATCATCTTCGGCGGATCCTCGACGAAGCGCAGAGGATTGTCAACGATGCTCTCACAACGTCAAATCCGGCGGAGGGATCATGAACGGTCAAGCGCGCATCGCGAATTCGATCCGTAGTGCACTTCCGATTGATATCGAAGGCGTGGATTCCCTTGCCGAACTCGCCCTGGATATGCGCTGGTCGTGGAATCATGCCACCGATGTGATTTGGCGGCAGCTCGATCCAGCGCTCTGGGCCATTACCGCCAACCCGTGGGTGGTTCTGCAGACGGTTTCGCGGGACCGGATCGAGCGAGTATTAGCCGATCCCGCATTTCGCCAAAAACTGGACAGCCTGGTCGAAAGCAGCCGTCAAATGGCGCAGGCGCCCGCGTGGTTTCAGCAGAGCCATGCGGAGACCCCGCTGACGTGCGTGGCTTATTTCAGCATGGAGTTCATGTTGAGCGAAGCCCTGCCCATCTATTCGGGAGGGTTGGGGAATGTGGCCGGCGATCAACTCAAGGCCGCGAGCGACCTGGGCGTGCCGGTGGTCGGCGTGGGATTGCTCTATCAGCAGGGCTATTTCCGCCAGGTCATCGACAGAAACGGGGAACAACAGGCCCTCTACCCATATAACGATCCGGGACAATTGCCCATCACTCCGTTGCGCCAACCGAACGGGGAGTGGCTGCGGTTGGAGATTGCGCTGCCCGGATATTCGGTCTGGCTGCGCGCCTGGCAGGTGCAGGTTGGCAGAATCAAGCTATACCTGCTGGACAGCAACGATCCGGCGAACTACCCGGCCCATCGAGGGATTACCAGCGAGCTCTATGGAGGCGGGCCGGAACTCCGCCTGAAGCAGGAAATCCTCCTCGGAATCGGCGGTTGGCGGCTGCTGCGCGCGCTGGGAATTCAACCGGAGGTCTGTCACCTAAACGAAGGCCACGCGGCCCTGGCTGTTTTGGAACGGGCGCGATTCTTCATGGAAGAGACAGGACAGCCCTTCAAAGCTGCACTCGCGGCCACGCGGGCGGGGAATCTGTTCACGACCCACACGGCGGTCGCCGCTGGCTTCGACCGATTTTCTCCGGACCTCGTCGAGCAGTATGCCGGTAAATATGCGGAGCAGAAACTCAACATCCCGTTTCACGATTTGCTGGCGTTGGGACGCCAAAATGCCAACGACTCTTCGGAAAGTTTCAATATGGCGTACCTGGCAATCCGGGGAAGCGGAGGCGTGAATGGCGTGAGCCGCCTGCACGGGCAGGTGAGCCGGCACATCTTCCTGCCTTTGTTCCCACGCTGGCCTGAAGCTGAAATCCCGGTTGGCTATGTAACCAACGGCGTGCATATGCCGAGTTGGGACTCGGCCGAGGCCGACGAACTCTGGACCGAAAGCTGCGGGAAGGGCCGGTGGCTGGAGACGGCGGAAACCCTGGAGTGCGATATGCGCCGGCTCCCCGACGCCAGGCTTTGGCAGTTTCGGAACGCAGCCAGGGCGTCCCTTGTGGAATATGCTCGCGAGCGCTTGACCCTGCTCCTGGCCGCTTCCGGCTGTTCATCTGAGGAGGTCGAGGCTGCGAAGCAGCTCTTCGATCCCAACGTGCTGACGCTGGGTTTTGCGCGCCGGTTTGCGACCTACAAGAGGCCGAACCTGCTGTTGCACGATCGGCAGCGTTTGCTGCGCCTGTTGGCCAATCCGCAGCGGCCGGTGCAACTCATCATCGCAGGCAAGGCTCATCCCGAGGACAGGCCTGGTCAGGCCCTGATCCACGAATGGATCGAATTCATTCGCGAGCCGGGGGTCCGGCCTCACATCGTCTTCCTGAGCGACTATGACATGCTGCTGACCGAGCATCTGGTGCAGGGCGTAGATGTGTGGATCAACACGCCGCGCCGGCCATGGGAGGCGAGTGGAACCAGCGGCATGAAAGTGCTCGTCAACGGCGGCATAAACCTGTCGGAGTTGGACGGATGGTGGGCGGAAGCCTATACGCCTGAAGTCGGGTGGGCTCTGGGAGACGGCCAGGAGCACGGCGACGATCCCGCATGGGACGCCTCCGAGGCCGATGCGCTTTATGGTCTGCTCGAACGTGAGGTAGTTCCGGAGTTCTACACTCGCGACAAAGACAACGTTCCAACAGTATGGATTGCAAGGATACGGGAAAGTATGGCGCGGTTGGCGCCACGCTTCTCTGCCAACCGCACGGTTCGCGAATACACCGAGCGATATTACCTGCCGGCAGCTGCGGCGTACCGCGTCCGCGCCGCGAATCGAGGCGAGGCGGGCAGTCAGATTGCCGATTGGCAGCAGGCACTGGAAAACGAATGGCCTTCACTACGATTTGGGGAGATAAAACTGGAATCCGATGAAGTCCAGCATGTCTTTGAGGTTCAGGTCTATCTCAATCGCCTCGACCCCAATGCGGTTCGCGTCGAACTTTACGCCGACGCGATCGACGGAGAAATGCCGGTCCGCCATGAAATGATCCGGGACCACGAATTGGAGAGCGCTGGCGGCGGGTATGTCTACCGGGCCGCGGTACCGGGGAATCGACCAGCCCTCGACTATACCGCGCGAATCGTACCGCGTCATGACGGCGCTGCCGTCCCACTGGAAGCCGCGCAGATGTTGTGGCAACGCTGAGGTAACAAAATTAGCGTGATTTCTGTCTTTGGATGATTGGCGCAACAGCGCTTAACCGATTATCCGCGGCGCTTCCATCCGCCACGCTGCGCGCCCGGCCTCGAAAAACCGCTCTTACTGCCGCGTTTACCGCCGCCGCGGGAATTACCAAACCCTCCCGGCTTCGCGCCAAACTTCGCGCCCCTGCCAAAATCCTTGCCGCTTTCGCTCCCGGCTCGTTTCGTGATTTCGTCTCGCCTCTTCCCCTCGTCCTCCCGCTTGAAAGGTGGCCGCGCGCCCTCGAACCGCTTCTTCGGGCCATCGCTTCGCTTAAATGAGCCTTCGGGCCGCACGAACGCTGGCCGGTCGCCTTGCGCGCGAAACGGTTTCCGTGGCGCGCTCTCAAATCGGCCCGCTGCTTGTCCGCGCGGTTTCCATTCCTTGCGTTCTCCGCTTCGCGCAGCGCCGCTCTCGCGTCCACCGCCGAATGCCGGCCTCGTGCCAAATGGTTTGCTCGGCGGCTTGCCGCCAAATTCCGGACGTTTGAATCCTTGCCTCTCGAAACGCGGCTTTGCACCCGGCACTGGGCGCTCGCCACGAAACGGCCGCTGCCCGCCAGAAAACGGTCGCCTCTCACCGAACTTCGGCCGCTCTCCGAAACCTCCGGGCTTGCCGGCGCGCCGTCCTCGTTCCGGTCTATCAAAACTCGGCCTTGCGCCAGATGGTTTGTCTTGCCGCGTACTGAAGTCCGGCTTCGCCCCCGTCCGCTCGCCAAAGGCCGCCCTTTCTTCCTGCTGCCGGAACGGCTTTCCGCCGCGGCCCGGCGCTCTCTCTCGCGCTGCATCGAATCGCTTTCCGGTGGGCTTGTTTCGCCACGATTGCGCCGGCCTTTCGCCGCGCTTCTCCGAACCTCTTCCCGCTTCCTTCGGCAGCGTCAGGTCCGTTCTCGGCCGACGCGGCTTCATTTTGCCCTCGGCCGTCAGCCGCAGCGCGTTCACCTCGCCCGCCGTCAGCTCGCGCAGCTTACCCGGCTCCACGTCGAGCACCAGAGGCCCGTATCCCACGCGCCGAATCTTCTCCGCAAAGTGCCCTATGGCTGCGAACATCTTCCTCAGCTCGCGATTTCGTCCCTCCGTCAGCACTACCTCGTACCACGGATTCTCTCCTACCCGCACCTGCCTGATCCGAGCCGGCGCCGTCCGCACCCGCTCCGATCCCGCCTCGCCGCGCTCGATCGCCACGCCCCCGCGCAGCCGCTCCAACTCCTCCTCGCTCGGCTGTCCCGCCACTTTCACCAGATATATCTTCTCCACGCCCGACCCGGCCTTTGTCACGAGGTTCGCCAGCTCGCCGTCGTTGGTCATCAGCAGCAGGCCTTCGCTCTGGTAGTCGAGCCGCCCCACCGGATACAGCCGCTCGTTCGTCTTGGCGAAGAACTCCATCACCGTCGGCCGTCCCTCGGGATCGCTCACCGTCGTTACGTAGCCCTTCGGCTTGTTCAGCACAAAGTACCGGCGCCGCTCGGCGCCCTGCAGCAGCTTGCCGTCCACGCGGATATGGTCGCGCGCCGCGTCGGCCTTGCTGCCCAGTTGCATCACCACCTGCCCGTTCACCATCACGCGGCCGGCGACGATCATCTCCTCCGCGTGCCGTCTGCTCGCAATCCCCGCCTGCGACAGAATCTTCTGCAGCCGCTCCAGCTTCGCCGGAGGCTGCGCTGCGCCCGCCTCTTCTTCCTCCACACCAACCGCCGCGCCGGCCTCGCTCGCCGCCTCAGCCGCAGCCGTCATCTCCTCCTCGGCCTCAAGAGTTCCAACCAGCGCAGCCGTCTCCGTCTCCGCCCGGTAGGCCTCCATCTCCGCCTGGCCCGGCGTCTCGACCTCGCCCAGATACGTTCGCGCCTCTCCGCTGCTCACGTCCCCAATCGGGTCCAGCACCGGCTCGCCAATCTTGTAGCCCGCCGCGCCCTTGGTCTTTGTCTTCCGAGCCTTCGCGCGCGTCGCCTTAGGCTTCTCCGCTTTTGCGGCGCGTTTCTCCGCCGGCTTGGCTTTTGTCGCTTTGGTCTTTGCCGCCGGCCTCTTCGCCTTCACTGTTGCCGCCTTGGCCTTCGCGACCGCACCTTTGCGCGCGCCCACTGCTTTGCTCTTCGCCGTCGCTGCTGTGCTCCCTGCCGCGTTTCCTGGCGCGCTTTTTTGCCCGCGCTTGACCGGCGGCGATTTCGCCCCCGATTTCGCCTTCGCCTTCAACTCTTTTTTCATGGGGGAAAGCCTCTGTTTCCGTTTACTCGTTGCCGCTTGGCGCGGCCTCTGGAGTGTTTTCTTTCGTTTCCGCCGGCTCTTCGTCCGCCGCTTCTTCCAGTTCCGCGCTCATATCCGCGTTGAACTCCGCCGCCGCTTCTTGAGCCGTATCATCTCCGGCCTCGAGCGCAGCCTCGTCCAGCTCGCTCGCCGCCATCTTCTCGAACTCTTCCATCGATGGCAGCTCGGTGACGTCCTTCAGTCCAAAACGCAGCAGGAACTCCCGCGTGGTTTTGTAGAGAATGGGCCGCCCGACTACCGGCTTGCGCCCCGCCGTCACGATCAGCTTCCGCGCCAGCAGCGACCCGAACACTCCCGACGAATCCACGCCGCGAATCTCGTTCACCTCCGGCGCGGTCACCGGCTGCTTGTACGCAATCACCGCCAGGGTCTCCAGCGCCGGCAACGACAGCTTGAGCGGCGGTTTCAATCTCTTCACAAACGCGCGCACCGCGTCATGGCACTGTGGCTTGGTCGCCATGCGGTATCCGCCCGCAATCTCGCGGATCTCGATCCCGCGCTCATCGTCGGCGTACCCCGCGGCCAGCTCGCCCAGCAGTTGCTCGATCACGTTGCGCGCCTCGCGCTCGCGCAGCCGTGCCGCGCGCTTCGCCTCGGCATCGTCGCCTGCCACGGCCTCTTCTGCCGCTGCTGGTTCTCTACCGCCGGCCTCTTGGCCGGCTGTCGTGCAGGCGTCCACGCCCGCACTGCCCTCGTCGGCTTCTGCGCCCGTCTCCACTTCCTCAGCCGCCGCTTCACCCGCGGCAACCGGCTCCAGTTCCAGATAAGGAAACGCCGCGTTCAGCTCCGGCAAACCCGCATCCTCCGTCGCCGCCAGCTCTTCGGCCTTCGCGGCGGCCGCGGCTTCCCGCTCCGCCTTCCACTCCAGCGCTTCCTCGGTGAACAGCGCGGCCAATTGCGCCAGCGTCACCGGCTCCTCGGCGGCATAGATCACAGCTTCCAGCTTTGCTTTCAGGCTCATTCTTCTCGAAGCACCATTCTGTATGGTACCGGATGCGCCTCTGCCTTCGCCCGTTCCCCGCCGCCGTCTCTCTTTGAACATGCAAAATGGCGCCCCGCCGCGCCGGACGCCCTTTTGCAATCAATCGAGACTTAGAAGAATGTATGGAACAGGCAGTACAGTGTCCCCGAGAGCAGCGCAGCGGCCGGCAGCGTGAACACCCAGCCCGCCGCGATGTTGCGCACCGTCGACCAGCGCAATCCGCTGCCGTTCGCGGCCATGGTGCCCGCCACGCCCGAGCTCAGGATGTGCGTGGTCGAAACCGGTAAGCCCCACGTATCCGCCGCGAAGATCGTCGCCATCGTCACCAGCCCGGCGCTCGCGCCCTGCGCATACGTCATGTGCTCTTTGCCGATCTTTTCGCCCACCGTCACCACGATCCGCTTCCAACCGACCATGGTTCCCAGCCCCAGCGCCAGCGCGACAGCCACCTTTACCCAGTTGGGAATGAACTTTGTGCTCTTATCCAGCTTGCCTTGGTAAACCTTCAGCGCTGCGCTTTCCCCGGCGGTAAACGCCGGGTTGTGCGACTGCTGCATCAGCCGGATCGCCGCGTCCGTCAAATACATATCGTTGCGGACGTTAGCCTGTTGCTGGGCCGGAACCGATTGGAACGTCGTGTGCCCCGCCACTTCGCGGTTCAGTTCGTCCACCAGTTGGCTCAGCGCCAGCAAGGTGTCCGGTTGCAACTCTCTCGTCTGGACGTACTTTGTCACCTCGGCGCGGGCATCCGGATCGTGAACCGCAGCCGGGTTCACATGTTGGTCGAGGATCTGCCCTGCCTGCTCTGAGGCGGCGATGAAGCTCTGCACTTCCGCGGGACTCACCGCGTGATTCAGCGCGTAGGCCGTGGGCACCGTGCCGATCAGAATCAGCATGATCAGGCCCATGCCCTTTTGTCCGTCGTTCGACCCATGAAAGAAGCTGACGCCCGTGCAGGTCAGCACCATCAGCGCGCGGATAGGCCAGGGCGGTGGCTGGTTGCCCTTTGGCGCTTCATAGAGCGAGGAATACTTCAGCAGCCGCTTTGAAAACAGGATCAAAATGCCGGCCAGCGCGAATCCGATCAGCGGCGAAATCAGCAAGGCTTCGAGAACCTTCACCACTTGGCTCCAGTCCAGCCCTGAAACGCCACCTCGCATATTCATCAGTTGGCTGGCCAATCCCACGCCGATGATCGATCCCACCATGGTGTGCGAGCTCGAAGCAGGCAAACCAAACCACCAGGTGCTAAGGTTCCACAAAATTGCCGCGATCAGCAGCGCGAAGACCATGGCGAACCCGGCCCCCGAACTCACTTTCAGAATCAGTTCCACCGGCAGCAATGTAATAACAGCAAATGCCACCGTTCCCGACGAAAGCAGGACACCGGTAAGGTTGCACAGCCCCGACCACACCACTGCCGTGTTCGGCGCCAGCGAGTTTGTATAAATCACGGTCGCCACGGCATTCGCGGTGTCGTGGAATCCATTCACAAACTCAAACCCGAGCGCAATCGCCAGCGCCAGGCCAAGCAGGAAATAGGGCCAGATGCTGGTAACGGTCACATGATCTAAGTCTTTGGCGACATGCACGCCGATATATCCGAGGCCGGCGGCGACCGCCAATGCGAAGATCCACGCACCGGCGCGGCTCGACTTTTTCTTGAGCCCGCGTTCAAGCAGAGAGGGACTTGCTGGAATGACTGGAACTGCCGTCGCAAGATCGGCCATCAGAAATCACCAGGGCGGCCGGACAAATTCCGGCACTGCCTGGGCCTCCTGCTGGAAAGCTCTGGAACGGGGTAACTTTTCAACGGAAATGAAGATGGATTTTGGCGGGAGAAAGACGAACCGGAGAAAATGGCTTGCATAAAACCTCAACAACCGCAACGCCCACGATTGTCTACCCGGCAGTGAGGGAATCGAAACCGGGCTACATTTAAGTCTACACCTGCGGGTCGCGTCGAATGTGGAAGATACCGGCTGTTCTCTCCCCAACTGGGCCGTTCCCGGCCGCTGGGCGCCTGTCATATCTCAAATCATGACAATCACTTAAGAGCATGCGAATCGCCCCCTCCTCCTTTTTGGGCCAGTCCGTGGGCAGGCTCTTGACACATCCGCGACGTGGCCCTTCGTCAGCACCGCAGCCGGTGTAGCTTTTCGTGTAACCTTTCTGCCGTCACACCCGTAAACAGAATCAGAAAGGGAAGACAGATGCCGGAGCGATCGAGCAACGTATTGGATCAGTTCCGGCAAGGCGATCTCGATGCCTTCGAATCGCTCTTCCGCGAGCATCAGCGCGCCGTCTACCGCTGGATTCTGCGCATCGTTCGCGATCCCTCGCGCGGCTGAAGACCTCACGGTCGAAACCTTCTGGCGCATCCATCGCGCGCACATGCGCGCTTTGAGCCCTCGCGCCCCTTCGAGCCTGGGCGCGCCGCATCGCTACCCGCGCCGCACTCGACTGGCTCCGCGCACGCCGGCCCGAAGTCCGAGCTCGACCGCGCAAGACGTCGCCGATCTTCCCGCTCCGCCCGCGGCCGATCCCGGCATCGCTGCCGAGATTCGCTTGAAAACCGCGCAGGCCTTCGCCCGGCTGCCGCCCCGCCTGCGCATCGCGGCTGTTCTCGCGGTGGTCGAGGAGCAGCCGCACAAAGAAGTCGCCGCGGCCCTCGGCATCTCGGTCGCCGCCGTCAAACTGCGCGTCTTTCGCGCCCTTCGATTGTTGAGAAAGGATCTGGAAAGTCAGGGAATCACGCCATGAATGCACACGATGAGATCGAATCAACAACTGCTCCGGCAGGCACTGCCGCCGGTCGACCCCGACGCCGAACCCGCTCGCGATCTTTGGCCCTCCGTTCTCCGCCGCCTCGACGCTGAGCCCGCCGCCGCCAGCGCCCGGCTCGCTCCGCCAGAATTGGTTCGACTGGGCTCTGCTCGCCGGCCTCATCGTCTTCGCCGCTTCGTTCCCGGCCACGATCCCCGTCTTTCTCTATTACCTGTGAACTGATCAGCTGGGCGCTGACAGCTGATCCTGGCGACTGAAAGGAGCTTCACCATGAACCCGCATCCTTACCTTCGCGCCTATCTCGCCGGAGTCTTCGTACCCACCCTGATCCTGCCGCTCATGCTCACGGCGTTCATCGTCCTTCGCCTCGTTCTTCAGGTGCCGTTTCCCATCGAGCGCGGCCTCATCTTTCCCATGGCGCTTGTGCCCGCCGCTCTGGGGCCTGTGGAACATGCTCTGGCTCGCCTCGCATGAGCGCACCCATCTGTCCGTCGGCGTGCACGGCGCCATCTCTGCCCTTCCTGCTGCTGCCCACCGGAGCCATTCGTCGCCCATTGTCTCGGCGTCCTGCAGTTGGGCTCCGCCGGCGTCACATGGTTTAAGCCTGCCCGGTGCCCTACGCTCTCATCGCCGTCGGCTTTCTGGCTGCGGCGTCGCCGCCTACTACCTCGTCTGGAAGTACATCGTCGGCTTCCTCAACCGCATCCTCGGCATCGCATAAGCAGGGGCGCGGCTCCTCGCGACGTGCGTTCAGGAATCTTTTCTCCGCACGCATCGCCGGGAGCCAGCCACTGATCACGACCACTAGCTTTTGAAAAGTCTTCCAGCCCTGCCCGCTCCGCGTGAACCGCCATCGTTGCCTGAATTGCGAGCGCCAGCTCCAGCGCCGCGCGTCCCTGCCGCGCCGTCACCTTCGGCGTTTTCCGCGTGCGCACCGATTCGAAGAACGAGAGCAGTTCAAGCTTTAGCGGCTCGCCCGGCGTCACCTCCGGCTTCACGAAGCGAAGGCCTGGAGCAGGCCCATCCTGCGGCCCGGCCAAACCCTTCGCAATCGCCTTCAGCTTCTCGGGATCGTTCTTTGCGGCCACAATCTTCATCGCCACTGTCGCGGGGATCTGTCCCGACCCCATCAACTTCTCAATCACCGCCCGATCGAGCTTTCCCGTAGCCAGGAACTCGGCCGCCGCCTGCGCTAGCTGCGCCGAAGAACCGGGCGGGAGACGATCCTGCTGGCCAACTCCGCCAACCCCGCTAACTCCGCTGTCCTCCATCCGGATCGCCAGCACCTCCCGCCGCGCGTAGTCGATCGAAACGTACTCCCGCGGCTCGAAAAATCTCAGCTTCCGCACCCGCTCCGTCGAAACTCGCGACGCCGTAAAGTTCGCCACGCAGCCCGTCTCGAACTCCACGCGCACATTGGCAATGTCCACCTTGGGCGACACGATCGGCAGCCCCACCGCGCGCACCTCGCGCACCGCCGACCTGGCGAACGTCAGCACAATGTCCAGGTCGTGGATCATCAGGTCCAGCACCACGTCCACGTCCAGCGCCCGCGGCGTAAACACGCTCAGCCGGTGCGCCTCGAAGAACATCGGGCGCTTCAACCGCGGTTCCACGGCCAGCACTGCCGGATTGAACCGTTCCAGGTGCCCCGGCTGCACAATCCGCCCGCCCCGCTCCGCGCGCTCAATCAGGTCGTCGGCCTCGGCAAGATTTGCCGCCAGTGGCTTCTCCACCAGCAGGTCCAGCCCCGCTTCCAGCAGCGCTGCGGCTACCTCGTGGTGCTTCACCGTCGGCACGGCCACGCACGCCGCATCCAGCTTCAAATCCGCCTTCAGCAGCTCGTCGATGCTGGCGAAAACCTTGATCCCGTACTGCTTCGCCGCCTCTTCGGCGCGCGCCGCATCCGGTTCCACCGCCGCCGTTAGCGCCACGCCATGGCCCGCCGCGTCAGGACCCGCCACCTCTAGCTTGCGCACCACGCGCAAGTGGTTGCGCCCGAACGTTCCGGCGCCGGCCACGGCCACACGTAACTGTCTTCCGCTGCTTATTTCGCCGCCTCTTTCGCTAGTGTCCTGTCTCCAAAGTCCGCATCATAAATCCAGATGTCATCCTGAGCGGAGTTTGGCCGTTTTTCGGCCAAACGGAGTCGAAGGATCTGCGGTTGTTCTTCGCACATTGTGTCACGAAATTCGGGGACACCACACTAGAGTCTCTCCCCGCTCACCCTTGTACGAAGATCGGGTGCCCCATCCTTGCCGTCCGCCGCGGCGGATTTTTGCCGCAAGGGTGGGATCCCTCTGACTTCACCCCGCCACCCCTCACCGGGCACGATCCGAATGAGCTACAGGCTACAAGCTACGAGCAAAAGCTAGAAGCTAGAAGCTACTTCCCTTCCACGGCCTTCAGGCACCGCGCGTAGAGCGCCAGCAACTCTTTCACATGCTCCTCAGGCTTGGCTGTGCCCGTCCCGCTGAACCCCGTCGAGGGCGCAGCCGGCCGTCCCACGCCCACCGTCCCCGCCACAAACTTCATCAAATCGAGCGCGACATCTTCCTTGCTCCGCGCCCCCAGCCCCGCGTTGGTCAAATTCTCCATAAGCAACTTCTCCGAAAAACCGATGCTACCACGCTGACTTGCTCGATCGCCGCACCGCTGACTCGCTAACCCCGCCAACTCCGCCAACGCCGCTAACCCAGCTATCCCCGCTAATCTGGATGCAGCATGACGCTTGCCTACATCGCCCTCGGCGCCAACCTCCCCAGCCCCGCCGGCCCTCCCGAAGCCACGCTCGCCGCGGCCCTCCAGCGCCTCGCCTCCCTCGGCCGCATAGCCGCGCGCTCTTCGCTCTACTCCACTGCCCCCGTCGGCCTCGCCAACCAGCCCCGCTTCCTCAACGCCGTCGTCGCCCTCCAAACGGATCTTGCCCCTCGCGATCTCCTCGCCGCTCTCCTCGCCATCGAGCGCGACTTCGGCCGCGACCGCGCCGCCTCCGTCCCCAACGGCCCCCGGACCCTCGACCTCGACATTCTCCTCTACGGCGATCTCATCCTCTCCGAGCCCGGCCTGGAAATCCCTCACCCGCGCCTCGCCCAGCGCGCCTTCGTCCTCGTCCCCCTGAACGAAATCGCTCCCGATCTTCGCGATCCCCGCTCCGGCCTCACCGCCGCCCTACTCCTCGACGCTCTGCCTGATGGCTGCGCGTCCGATGTCGTCGCGAAAATCGAGAGCAACCTCTGGGCCGCTGTAGCGGGTCTCCTGCAGGTGTAGACCAAGGCACAATCGCTAAGTGACTTTTTCATCGAGAAAAAGCCACCTTGGATTCTGTCCGAAATGGCTCATAGTTGCAGGAGAACCGCCGTAAAATCATTCCGTGACCCCGCCCTTCCAACTCCTCGCCGCAACCCCCGCCGGCGGCCGCCGCGCCCGCATCGTCCTCCCCCATCAAACCGTCGAAACCCCCGTCTTCATGCCCGTCGGCACCCAGGGAACAGTCAAAGCCGTTCCGCAGGACGTGCTCGAATCCCTCGGCGCGGAAATCATCCTCGGCAATACCTATCACCTGTATCTGCGCCCCGGCCACGAGGCCATTCGCCGCATGGGCGGCCTGCACCGCTTCATGAGCTGGCCGCGCGCCCTGCTCACCGACTCCGGCGGCTTCCAGGTCTTTTCGCTCAATTCGCTCCGCAAAGTCACCGATGACGGTGTCCGCTTCCGCTCCCACCTCGACGGGAGTTCGCACTCTTTTACTCCCGAGCACTCCGTTGATGTCCAGATCGCCCTCGGCGCCGACATCTGCATGGCTTTTGACGAATGCACCGAGTATCCCGCCTCGCGCTCCCGCGCCGAAGAGAGCCTCCGCCTCACCATGGCCTGGGCGCGCCGCTCCCTCGATCACTTCCGCGCCCACCAGCACGAAGTTCCCTGGTCAAACCAACAAACCGGGGTGCCCCCGGTCCCTCGCTCTTGGGGACCTGGGAGTGACCCCTCCCACTCCGAAAGTGGACTTGGGACCCAATCCCTCTTCGGCATCGTCCAGGGCGGCATGTACCGCGACCTCCGCCGCCAATGCGCCGAGCGCCTCGTCGAGATGGACTTCGACGGCTACGCCATCGGCGGCTTGAGCGTCGGCGAGCCCCGCTCGCTCACCCTCGAGATGATCTCTGAAGTCTTGCCGCTCCTGCCCCAGGACAAGCCGCGCTACGTCATGGGCGTCGGCTACCCCGACGAAATCGAGCTCTACGCGCGTATGGGCGTTGACATGATGGATTGCGTCCTGCCCACCCGCGCCGCCCGCCACGCCCTGCTCTTTACCAGCGAGGGCCGCCTCAACATCAAGAACAAGCAATACGCCGAAGACCAGTCCCCGCCCGATCCCGCCTGCCAGTGCCCCGTCTGCCGCCGCTACTCCCGCGCTTACCTGCGCCACCTGATGAATGCCGGCGAGCCGCTCTCCGCCACGCTCAACTCCATTCACAATCTCGCCTACTACCTCGCCATCATGCAGCGCGTCCGCTCATCCCTTCAGTCCGAATCGCCGCCCATGGCTCTGACCACCGATCACTGACCACTGATCCCTACACGATCGCTCCCCCCAAGAGCTGCTTCAGCACCTGCACGTACTCCGTCAACGCCGCCCGCCCTGTCTCCGTCATCCGGTAGAGTGTCTGCGGCTTGCGGAGCACAAACCGCTTCTCCGCTGTCACGTACCCGGCCTCTTCCAGCCTCATCAACTGCGCGCCCAGGTTCCCGTCCGTCGCGCCCGTCTTGGCGCGCAGCCACGTAAACTCCGCCTCGTCGACCCCAGAGAGCAGCGAGAGCAGCGCCAGGCGTAGCTTCCCGTGAATCACAGGATTCAACTCCGGCAGCTCAGGCATGGATCGCCTCGCTCTGCTTGTGCCGGCGCACCTCGGCAATCATCATTCCCCCGCCAAAAACTATCTGCCCGAAGAAAACAGCCACCAGGAAGACGGGCAACAGCACGGCGTCACTGCAGTAGCAGGCCACAACCGCCGCCGCCCACCAGAGCAACGCGCAGAAGAATTGTGCCTTCCAGCGGAGCGTCATGCTGCAAGCCGCATTCGCCAACCCCACCATTCCCGCAAAGACTGCGATCATGGCGTGCCCGTTGAAGAAGCGGCCGCTGTAGCCCATGGCGCAGAGCACGATGAACATCGACAGGCCCATCGCCGTCCAAATCGAGCTGATCGCGCGGCCCAACGTTGTCTCTGGGTTGCGGCCACGCCTGCGCCGAAAAATCAGCCCCGTCAGCACGGCGGCAGCTAACATCGTTACCGGCCAGGCGTAGGCAAAGCGCCCCAGCCATGACCAGAAGAAGGCAGTGTAGTAGGCCACGCCCCACAAGACAAAGGTCCAGCCCCAGCTCTCTTGTCTGCGCCGTCCTTCGGTGATCATGCTCTCAATCAGTCTTACCCGCCCTGCCAGATCCATCTCATCCATCTCATCCGTCATGCCCATCTCCTCCCTCGATCTCCGACCTATGCGGTGTTCTCTCGATGAAGAGTACTCTATATTACAGAGTACTCGATGTCAAGAAAATTCTCGCACCACCCTGCCGCACATCCTCAACCATAAGCTAACCTATTGACCTAACAGATACTTCCATCGCATTCACTGCCCTTGTGAAAGGACAATGCTCAACTCCGGTTTGAAGGCCGGTTCTGGTTCGGATGTTTGGGCAGCAAATATACTGGAGCCGAGCACCGGAATCACTTCATGCGCCCTGAATTGGCCCAGGCCATCGAACTTCTTCACGGAAATACACCGGAAGAGACCGAGAAAGCCATCGGCCTGCTGCAGCAAACCGTTTACTCCTTCAGCATGAAGGTGTGCGGTCACCCTGAAGACGCTGAAGACACGATGCAGGAGGTGCTTTACCGCTCTCTGCGTCATCTGGCCAAGATACACGATCCGCGGGCGCTTGCCGTCTGGCTTTACACGGTTACCCGGAACCGCTGCTGGCGCATGCGGCGCAAGGGTTCTTCTGCCCCGAAACAATTGCTTTCGCTTCAGGAATTGATGCCCGGCGAGGCCGAGATGGCGCGATTGCTTGAAGACGCGGCGCGCGAGCCTGAAAATCGCCTTCTGCGCGGCGAACAGCACAAGTTACTCCATCAAGCGATTCTTCGCATCCCCGCCCAGCTTCGCATTGTGCTCGTGCTCCACGATATGGAAGAGCTTGCGACGGATGACGTTGCGCGGATTCTCGATCTGCAGCCGGGAACGGTGCGCGTGCGCCTGCATCGGGCGCGTTTGAGCGTGCGCAAAGAGTTGAGCCGGGTTCTCGATGCTTCGGCGGGTGCCAAGCCGTCGAAATCCGCCCAAGCTCGGTCGCGGCAGGCAAAGCGCAAGGCGCTGCGCCGGCCCGCGGAGTGCCACGATCTTTTCGCGAACCTCTCGGAGTACCTCGACGGCCGCGTAGAACCGCTGGCTTGCGAACACATGCGCGCGCACATTGAGGCGTGCCCCAGGTGTGTTGCCTTCCTGCGCGACCTTCGCGCAGCCATCGACCGCTGCCGCTCTATGGAAGTGCCCTGCAAGCCAGCCGTGGCGCCAAGGCTGCGCGCGATCCTTACCCGCGAGTACCTGCGCATGCTGGGCATGCCCACCCCCGAAAAAACCCGCGCCAAAGTGTAACGCCTGGCCCCGCTCAGGGCTTTCTTTTCTTGAAGGTACCTGAAAAGGCCAGCGACCACGATGAAGCGACACTGTATCTCCTTGATTTTTCTGCTACTTCTGTCTGCGGCGCCATTCTCTACCCGGGCGCAGGCGCCGCCGCTCACCCTTCGGCAAGCGGTGGATCGCGCGCTGGGCCAGAACCCTCAGGCTGCCATAGCGCGCGCCAACGAGAACGACGCAAGCGCGGCCTCGGGTCTGGCGCGCACGGCGCTGCTGCCGCAGCTCAACTTTACTGAGGACATTTCACGCGGCAACGATCCCGTGTACGTCTTCGGCGAACGGCTGCGCGAGCGGCAGTTCACGCAAGCCGATTTTGCGCTGAACGCGCTCAACCGCCCACAGCCCATCGGCAACTTCTCGTCGCGCTTTTCGGGCTCGTGGGTGGCATTCGACTCCTTCAAAACCGCGAAGGAGATTCGCCGCGCGGATTTATTAAGGCAAAGCGCGGCGTCCGCGGCAACCGCGGCGGATCAGCAGATCGTGCTGCTTGTCGTGAGCGCCTACCAATCGGTGCTCTATGCACAGCGCGAAATTGACGTCGCCGGGCATGAGCAGCAGACGGCCGAAGCGTTGCTCGCGCAGGTCGATGATCACGTAAAGGCTGGCCTCGCGGTGGAGTCGGACCGCATGGCGGCGGATGTCGATCTGGCTGCGCGCAAGCAGGAACTGATTGCGGCGCATGGCAACCTCGACCTGGCCTGGGCCGATCTGCGCGAGGCGATGGGCGCCGCTGACCTGCAAGCCTCGCAGTTGAATCCCATCGAGTTGCGCGCGTTTCCATCGTCTTCTTTGGATGAGGAAATGGCGCAGGCCTTCAAATCGCGCCCCAACCTTGCGGCACTCGGCACGGCGCAGCAGGCGCAGGCCGCGTCAGTCGGCGCGGCGCGCTCCGCTTTCGGCCCTCGCGTGAGCGCCTACGGCAACTGGGAAGAAGATCGCGGCTCGCTCACCGGCGCCGGCGGCAACAACTGGGTTGCCGGCGTCGAAATCAGCCTCGACATTCTTCCTATCGGCAAGCGCGATCAGCTCGAGCGGGAGAACGCCGCCAAGCAGCGCGTCGATGCACAAGTGGCGCAGGCGCAGTCACAGGTGCGGCTCGACGTAAGCCGCGCGCATATCCAGCGGCAGACGGCGGTTCTCTCGCTCGATACGGCGCGCGCAGCCATGGACCAGTCGGCCGAAAGCCTGCGCATCGTGAAGAACCGGTACAACGCGGGGCTCGCCACGATCACCGATCTGCTGCGGGCCGAAGACGCCGGGCGCGAGAGTCAATCGAACTACTGGCGCGCCGTCTACGGCAACGCCATGACTTATGCACAACTGTTATTCGCGGAAGGGAATCTGACTCCCGATGCGGCGGAGGAACTGCAATGAAGGCGTTTGTATCGGGTTGTTTGGTTGCCGCGTCGGCGGCGCTTCTGGCTGGATGTCACGGCGGCGAGACGGCGCAACCGGCCGCGGTTGAAACCGTCGCCGCACGCGTGGTCGAGAGCCGCCAACAGCAGATTCCCGTGGGTTTGAGCGCCACCGGAACCGTGCACGCGAAAGACACGGCGGCCATTTCTCCGCAGGTGATGGGCCGCATTGAGCAGGTGCTGGTGCGCGAGGGCGACACGGTGCGCGCCGGGCAAACGCTGGTCATTCTCGACGGCGCCACGCTGCGCCAATCCGTTGCGCAAGCACAAGCCGGAATCGTTGCCGCGCAAAATCAGGAAGCAGCCGCCGGTAGCAATGCCGGTCTGGCCGCAAGCACGCTCGCGCGCTACAGGCAGCTTCAGTCCGAAAAGAGCGTGAGTCCGCAGGAGATCGACGAGGTGACTCGCCGCGCCGAGGCAGCCCAGGCGCAACTCGAAGCAGCGCATGCGCAGACGGAACAGGCCCGAGCCCAGGCCGGCAGCGCCCAAACGATGCTCGGGTACGCGCATCTCACCGCTCCCTTCGCCGGCATTGTGACTGCGCGCATGGCCGACCCGGGAACCATGGCCGCGCCCGGCCTGCCGATTCTGCAGGTGGATCGCGCCGACGCTCTTCAGCTCCAGGTCAACGTGGATGAGTCGTCGATTGCCTCGGTAAGAATGGAGATGAAGATTCAGGCCGGCATCGACGGCCTGGCCCAGCCGCTGCAGGGCACAATCGCGGAGATTGTCCCCGCCGCCGATCCCGCGAGCCATAGCTTTCTCGTAAAAATCGATCTGCCCCCTTCCCGCCAGGTGCATGCGGGCATGTACGGTTCGGCGCAGTTCTCGAGCAGCACACGGACTGCGATTCTTGTTCCGCGCTCGGCGGTTGTCACGCGCGGTTCGCTTGACTGCGCATACATTCTCGATACCCAGGGCATCGCGCAGCTTCGCTACGTCACGCTGGGCGCCGCGTACGGCGATCTCGTTGAAGTCCTTTCAGGGATTGTGCCCGGCGAACAGATCGTAGATGCGCCCGGCGACGGAGACTTCGCCGGCAAACGCATCGCGGCCGGCAACGGGGTGCGGCCATGACCCCGCAACTGGGACTTGCGGGCCGCTTGGCCAGGGCGTTCCTCAACTCGAAGCTGACCCCGCTGTTCATCGTCACATCGCTGGCCATCGGCATCTTCGCGGTCGCGGTCATTCCGCGCGAAGAAGATCCGCAAATCCTCGTCCCCATGCTCGATATCACCACGGCGATGCCGGGCGCGTCGCCCGCTGAAGTCGAGCAGCGTGTCACTGCTCCCATCGAAACACTCGTTCATCAGATCTCCGGCGTCGAATACGTATACTCCACTTCGAGCCCCGGCCAGAGCCTTGTCATCGTCCGCTTCCTTGTGGGCACTCCACAGGAAGACGCGCTCATCAAGGTCTACAGCAAGCTCTACTCCAATTTCGACCTTCTGCCGCCCGGCGCTTCGCAGCCCATCGTCAAGGCCCGCTCCATCGACGACGTCCCCATCCTTGCCGTGACACTTTGGGGCGCGCATTACAACGCTTATCAGTTGCGCGCTATCGCCGGCGAAATCCGGCACAACATCGAGCAGATTCCCGACGTTTCGGAGACCAGTGTCATTGGCGGCCTGCCGCGCACCCTGCGGGTTGTTTTGAGCACGCAGAAGCTGAACGCCTACAGCCTCTCGCCCATGACCATCGTGGACCGCTTGCAAGCTGCAAATGCCAGCCTGCAGGCCGGAAGCTTTTCTGAGAACAACAGCGAAATTCAGGTTGACGCCGGCAACCTCTTCACCGGCACAGAGGATCTAGAATCCGTCGTTGTCAGCGTTTCTCGCGACCGGCCGGTCTTCCTCCGCGACGTTGCGGAAAAAATCGTTGACGGCCCCGCGGAACCTGCCAGCTACGTGCTCTTCGGATCGGCGGCTCTGGGCTCGCGGCAGTTTCCCGCAGTCACCGTCACGGTTGCCAAGCGCAAAGGCGCCAACGCCACCGGCATTGCCAACGCGGTCCTCGCGAGCGTGCACCGCATGCAGGGCGTCTCCGTACCCAACGACGTGACCATAACCACAACCCGCAACTACGGCGACACGGCCAAAGCGAAATCCGATGAGCTGCTCGAGCACCTGCTGCTGGCCACGCTCTCCGTCACGTTTCTCGTAGCCTTGTTTCTCGGCTGGCGCGAGTCGGGCGTGGTGCTGCTGGCCATTCCCGTCACGCTGGCGCTCACCATGTCGGTCTTCTACTTTCTCGGTTACACCATCAACCGCGTCACGCTCTTCGCGCTCATCTTCTCCATCGGCATTCTCGTTGACGATGCCATTGTCGTTGTCGAAAACATCGTGCGCCATTACCGATTGCCGGAAAACCGGACCCGCTCCTGCAGCGACGTCACCGTTGAAGCCGTTGCCGAAGTGGGCAACCCCACTATCCTGGCCACGTTCGCCGTGCTCGCCGCGGTGCTGCCAATGGCCTTCGTCCACGGCCTCATGGGGCCCTACATGCGTCCTATCCCCGTGGGCGCGTCGGCTGCCATGCTCTTCTCGCTCCTGGTGGCGTTCGTCGTTTCTCCCTGGGCGGCCATGCGCTTGCTGGGCCGGCATCTGGCCGGCGCGCACCTGCTTGAGCCCGAGCACGAGAACTGGCGCACGCGGCTCTACCGGCGTGTCATGTCTCCGCTCATCGCTTCGCCGCGGAACCGCTTCCTCTTCTTCGCGGGCGTGGCCGCGCTGTTTCTCATCTCTGTCGCGCTCGTTCCGTTGAAGCTGGTGCGCGTCAAAATGCTGCCCTTCGACAACAAAAGCGAGCTCCAGGTCATTGTCAACATGCCGGAGGGCACGCCGCTTGAGCAAACGCTACGCGTCACGCAGGCGCTGGGCGACGAACTTTCCCGCCAGCCCGGCGTCCTCAACTTTCAGGAGTACGCCGGCACGTCAGGCCCCTACAACTTCAACGGCCTCGTGCGCCACTACTACATGCGGCGCATGCCGAATCAGGCTGACATTCAGGTCAACCTCGTTCCTGCGCAAGAACGCAGCGAACAGAGCCATGCCATCGCCAGGCGGCTGCGCCCGTTGCTCGACCAGATCGGCAATCCATTTGTCGCGCGCATCCAGGTCACTGAAGTTCCGCCCGGGCCGCCGGTGCTGCAAACCCTGGTGGCCGAGATATACGGCCCCGGCCTCGACGAACAGATCCGCGTCGCCGGCCGGATCAAATCCATCTTTCTCTCGACGCCGGGAGTCGTTGACACGGATTGGTACATCGACAACGCGCAGCCGCGCCTCACGATTCGCGTCGACCAGGTAAAAGCAGCGCGGAGCGGAATCTCGGTCTCCGATGTGGCCCGCGCTCTGGCGCTTGCCGCCTCAGGCACGCAGGCCGGCCTTCTCCACGATCCGTCGGTGCGCGAGCCGATCCCCCTCGTCGTCGAGCTCGACCGCGCCGACCGTTCCTCGCAGGAAAGTCTCCAAACCATCAAGCTGCCGGGTTCCGATGGCTCCATGGTCTCGCTCCGCGAACTCGTCACCGTCGATCGCGGCGTGATTCCGCAGAGTATTTACCACAAGAATCTGAAGCGCGTTGTTTACGTCACGGGAGACGTGGCCGGAGCCGAAGAGAGCCCTGTCTACGCCATCCTCAAAATGAATCAGCAGCTCGACCGCCTCACCCTCCCCGCCGGCTACACGCTCAAGCGCTACAACGCCGTGCAGCCCGGCTCCACCGATCGCTACTCGATGAAGTGGGACGGCGAGTGGCAGATCACCATTGAGGTCTTCCGCGATCTCGGCATCGCCTTCGCGGCGGTTCTGGTTCTCATTTATGTGCTGGTGGTGGGCTGGTTCCGGTCCTTCGTTGTGCCCCTCATCATCATGGCGCCGATTCCGCTCACGCTGGTCGGCATTTTGCCCGCGCACGCCATGCTGGGCGCATTCTTCACCGCCACCTCAATGATCGGCTTTATTGCCGGCGCCGGCATCATCGTGCGCAACTCCATCATCCTCGTCGACTTTATTGAGCTGCGCCGCCGCCAGGGCGTTCCGCTGGCTCAGGCTGTCATCGACGCGGGCGCCATTCGCTTCCGTCCCATGCTGCTCACCGCGGCCGCGGTCGTGGTGGGAGCCAGTGTCATCCTCACCGATCCCATCTTTCAAGGGCTCGCTGTCTCGCTCATGGCGGGAGCCATCGCGTCCACGTTTCTGTCGTGGCCGGCCATCCCCATCCTCTACTACATGATTCACGCGCGCCGCGAGGAACCGATTGCGTGCGAACCGATACATAAGGAAGGAGAAACACAATGACCGTTGAACGCGGAC
Organism: uncultured Acidobacteriaceae bacterium; assembly: GCA_963808805.1. GTDB lineage: Bacteria > Acidobacteriota > Terriglobia > Terriglobales > Acidobacteriaceae > Telmatobacter. The sequence goes on from CAWEGN010000004.1 coordinate 62,427, forward strand.
TGCGCCTGCTGGCAGGCGCAATGGTGCTCTTGTCGCTGGCTCTCGCTTACTACTTCTCGCGCTACTGGCTTTGGCTCACGGTATTCGTAGGGCTCAACCTGTTGCAGTCGGCTTTCACCAGTTGGTGCCCGGCCATGACGATCCTGCGCAAGATCGGCTTGAAAGACGCCGGCCAACCCTCGGTCCACTCGGCAGGATCGGCCCCGTGAAACGCCCCCGGTTCTCGGAATCGGACAGTTCTTGGGTGGCTTCCGGCCCTTCCACGACACGCTGCCTGTCCCGCCCCGGAGTTCTGTCCGGCTTGCCCGCCATCCAGGCGCAAACCTCGTCCGCTCACCAGAACCCCAGGATGAGCAGGCCTGCGAAAAGAGACGAAAGCGCCAGCGCCTGTTGGCCCACCTTCATCAGTGGCATCTGGAGGCTTGCGGGATCGCGTTGGCGATGGAGATCGTACCCGTAGCCTGTCACAGCCAGCAGCAGCGCCAGGGCGATCCAGCCGCGCGCAACCATGGTGGCAGCCGCTGCGGCGCAGGCCAGCGCAACGATCGCGGCCTGGGCCGCGCGCCGGAAGCGGACCGTGGCGAATCCGGTTCCGCGCAGCGCGATCCGCGCGTCCAGCCGGGCGTGCACCACCAGGATTCCCGCGGCCGCTTGCATGGCCATCAGGAGCCATAGCCACCAGCACCAGGGCGCGATCGCGCCTCTCGCCGACAGGCAGGTGGCGAGCGAGCTGGACGTAAGAGCCGCGGCGCTGGCAATCTGAAACCATGTCGAGCGCTGGCGGTTTCTTACATTCGCCGCGATCGCCACTGCCGAAAAGACGCCCACGCCCAGTCCCATCAGGACGACTGCCCGAAGGGGCCAGGTTTTGAGAAGCACAAGCCCGCTCACGATAAGAAGGACCATCCAGGCAGCGAACCACTTTGCCGCGGCATCAGTCTCGGGATGCCGCTCCATCCAAACGAAGCGCTGCCGCGCCAATACCACCATAGGGTCTTTGGCTGCCAGGGCGGCGAATGCGGCCGTAAGGGTTGCAAGCTCGCTCCAGCGCCACGCCCGCGAGAGAATCGCGGCGCACACCATGGGCGCCAACAGCATCGCGGTCGCCCCATGCTCGCGGGGCAGGAACCACGCTGTTCGTTGTGGCTCCCTCGCTCCACTCGTGTTGGATCGATTGCGCATGGACCTCTGGTCTCAGTGTAAGCATCCACGCGTGTCCCGCCCCGGAAGTTCGCATCGAAAACAAAGCAGCCATCCTGCGCGTTCAGCCATCGGCAGTCATTCTGAGCGAGGTCGCCGCGGCGACCGAGTCGAAGAACCTGCTTTTGTTTCTTCACACGTGCGAAGTCGAAGGCGGCCTGCATTTGCGATGTGCGATGGATGGGACAAACTTTAGAGACACTAGGGCACAACGTGAGCCCCGCCGCCTTGCAATCGGTTTCGCCGTGGCGGCATTTCGGTTTGAAGGCCCTGCCGGCCCTTCCTTGTCAATGGAGTCCGCGCCTACGGATCGGGCCCTGTCCCTCGATTTCATTGGATTCCGCATCAGGCGAATGGAGATGGCCTGGTTCGCGGATCAGGCCGCGTTTCCGGCCGCCGCGCGCTTGGCAAGACGAATCAGGCCCAGAGTCAGAGTCACCCCGCATGCCAGCATGGTCAGGTGGAAGACAATTTCAATAAAGAGCAGCCCATGCATATTGAGACCGTTGTGCATGTGCAGGTTATCGTGCGCCCACCAATTCCCTATAAACCAGCACAGGGTGACGAACAACAATTTGTTGAGCCATGGCGCCCCAAGACGCAAGCCGCGGATCGCCGGCCATCCGAATACGGCGAACGCTACGGCAAAACCAAAGGCCAGAGCCTCAACGGCCGAGAGCGCTATGTAGCCGGGCAACAGATTCGCTGGCGGCATGGGAACGTCGGGGCCCGCGGGCCAAATCTTTGGCCCGGTCACAAAGGCCGCCACGCCAACCACAACGGTCACGAGGAACATCCCCCACGATCTACTCATCGTCTTCATCTCCTTCAGTCGAAGTCGTCTTTCTTCGGCCCGATGCCGTTGAATTCTACCGTTCCTGAGGCATATTGCAAGACCAAATCTGCATTTTGCAGCCGAAAAACCGGGCGGTTCCGCGCTTTCCTGAACCGGCCCGCGTAGCCGGGAGCCTTCATCGTCGATTCTTCAGGCGCCGTTTCCTCCGTCTTTGTCCTCAACGACCCGGTTTTTTCAGGCCTTGCGGTCAACGGAAGTTCATGGCTTGCTCCAGAACCAGGGTCTCAAATCAACGCAGCCGCGAGGGCCGGGCCGGACCGCGTCCCGCGATAAAACCCGCTCAAGCCTCTTCGCGCGTGTCATCCTGAGCGGAGCGCGCTTGGGGCCCCTTGATCGCAACGCGATCACGGGGAAAGCGGAGCCGAAGGATCTGCTTTTGCCTTTTGTCTTGTATCAGGGCATGAGTTCACCCATGCCGCAATTGCGTCCCTAACAAACCACGGGCTTCAGCCCTCGGTTATCACCTTAAAACCGGCCATACGTTATCAGTTCAAAACCGGCCAACGGGATTGGCCGAAGACCTGATTGTTTTACCTTGCCGCAGCGTGTTTCAGCAAGAGGCGTTCCGTTACTTCCGAACGGGCATTTGGGTCAGTTCTCATTCTTCTTCAGGATCGTTAGTGCATTCTCCCAGATAGAGCCACCTTTATTCTGGCAGAGTAGCCGTGAAGCTGACGATTTCGCGCAGCACATCCGCTTCATTTGATTGGAAAACGTAGTGATCGGCATGGGACAGCCGGACAACGTGCGCTGTCGGCGTGCCTGCCTCAAATGCTTTCAATAGTGCGGATTCGCTTGCCTCGGCGGCGACGTGGACGGCGGGGTCTTCCTTGGAATTCGGGTCGAGATCATGCGGAAATGCCACGATGGCCAGTACCGGAGCCTTGATCTCTGTGTACTTCTGCATACCCATGAGAATAGCTTTGTCGACCGCTGGCATCTCTGGCACCGCGGCCGGGTGTACGGATCCTTTAGCAGGCTCCGGAATCTTGCCCAACTCCTCGTACTGTTGTTTCAAATCTCTCTCAAATTGCGGAAGGCTGGATTGCAGGAGTTCCTCGATCGCTGCCTTTTCTTCGCGTGGCGTCGTCTTGGATACCAATTGACCTAACTTCTCCTGCAGGTCGTCGGCGTCGATGATCAGATTCCCCTTTGAGCGATCATAGAAGGAATAAGCGGAGACGGCGTCGAGATAGATCAGACCGGCAACCTTTTCAGGGTGCCGCGATCCGATGGAACTAAGTTCCTCGCCAGCGATCGAGTGTCCCGCAACGATTGGCCTATTGAGGTTGAGGGCAGCGATGACGGCCAGCACGTCATCTCCCAGGCGATCGGCGGAGTAGTTGTCATTGGCGGGTGCGGGCGCGGTGGAAGCCCCATAGCCCCGGCGTGTGATGCCGTAAACGTGAAAGGACGAGGTGAGTTTGGGTGCAAATTGATCGAAAACGTGCGCGGTATTGCCCAGACCTGCCAGCAGAATCAGAGGCCGCCCGACGCCGCCCCAATCCAGTACTTCGATTTTCACGTCCTTGTCCACAGAAATGAACTTGACAGTGTGCGGCGATGAGTCAGTGGACCACGCTGTCTCTTTGGTTGGCCGCGTGAAATTCAAGGTCCAGGATTGGCCTTGGCTCCATGTTCCGCTGATGGAATTGCCGTCCGCGCTCAACTTACCAGTGTAACTTCCGAGCCCGTCGATCGAGTATTTAAAGTCGGACCCGTCAAGGGTGATCGATGAAACGGGAATGGCATCCGGCATCTGGTCAATACTGTACATTTGCGCAGACCAGCCGCTATCGGTCTTGCTAATCTTGAGGATGGTTCGAAGCCCGTTGGGCGGAACATTGAGGGTTCCCTGCCAGTCACCGGCAATGTTCTGGGCGCACAGCAAGCTGACCGGCAGCATGGTGAGCGCAAGCATGCATAGCAGAATTCTTTTCATCTGCAATCTCCAGGAGAAGAGGTCTACTCTCCTCAGTGCTCAATCCCGTCAAGTTGTGTCAAGACTGGGTGAGGCAATTTTACAATCCACCTCCCGGTCGCCTGTTTTGGCCACTTGGGTGCTAAATGATACGCGCTGTCAGCCTGAGCGTCTGCTTAAAGGAATCCGCTCTGCTAACTTCACGGAATTGTGCTTGTTTTCAAGGCGTCTGGATGCGTGTTAAGGTTGTATTCACTCTGCGGGGGTCGCGCCTTGCGGAGTGTCCCAGGGGCGGGCGGCCCGGATGCTTGGAAGCCAATCTAGCCACTACGATGGGTGCCCCAGGTCCCTCGCATTTGGGGACCTGGGAGACCACGAACCTCAACCGGCCGGAAGCGGACCACGAGGATCGCGATCCGTCCCCGATAAACGCCCCCGCCGCCAGCATCGCTTCGAATCGCAGCCCACAAGCCGACTTGACGTTACGTATCCGTCAGGATGAGGATTATGAACTCGATCTCGAATTTTCCGCCGAGCTATCTGTGTCTCGAAATTCAATTGAGATCGTGCCTTTCATGTGCATAAGGCATCCCTGTCCGGGCCGACGCCCCTTAGGGCTGCCCTCATCCCCCCGACAACTCATCTCGACTGATTCAGCGGCAACCCCCGCGCTTACCATGCTCTGTAGCAGCCATTCGAAGTCGTAGCCACCCCGCTGACAGCGCGGATTGCCGCAAGCTACTCGCGGTCCTGATGCGAGGTCATGGGTTCTGTCGTGTGCGTCCCTTCCAAAGTCGGTTTCGGTGTAACGCACTATTGCGCGTTTAACTGTCGGGAAGGCCTTGGAAAAGCTGACACGTTCTCCGAGAAAAGGGATGCCACGTTCTGATAATTTACCCAAGGTTCTCTCCAATCCCAATTTGCATATCAGATCCCAAAAGTCTACGGCTCATCTGTGTAGTACTCGATGATTTCCTTGAGCGTGTCATGGAGGTAAAATGACGCGCCATCATTTTACTCGCAAGGACGTTTCTGCGAGACATAATTTCAGAACGGAAGTACGTGCTTTACGGCGGGCGGCCCGGATGCTTGGAAGCCAATCTAGCCACTACCAATGGGTGCCCCAGGTCCCTCGCATTTGGGGACCTGGGAGACCACGAACCACAACCGGCCGGAAGTGGACCACGAGGATCGCGATCCGTCCCCCGAAACGCCCATCCAGCCACAAAACACCCCCGCCAGCCTCATCCTCGCCGGCCACGCAAGCCCCTCCCAGCCCTTTTTCCCCGCAACTCTCTGAAAACACTCCCTAAATTCTTTGCGCAACTTTGCCGGTAATTTCCCCCTTTGTGCGCATACTTGTTCCATAAGCGTTCAACCAGATCTCCCTCATCAGCTACCGGCTATTGGCTACCGGCTACTGGCTTCACTGACCCCTGATCCCTGACACCTGGCAGCCAAAGGCTGCCTTAACTCCTTTGCTGTCTAGACTCTGCAAATAAGTGGCTTTAGAATCAATGCTTTGTAGCGGCAGACATGCGCTAAAGGCAATAATATACTTGACTAATGATGCTGACTGACGCCAAACTCGAAGATGCCGTGACAGGGCAGCATCTATCGGTTGAGGGCAGATCGGCGCACCTTACGCGCTATCTCGAAAAACTCGCTCTTGGGCAGTCTCTTAATTTCATCGATTCCCTCGACTGGAACAAAGTTGAGGACTTTGTCGCGCCCCTCTTGCGTAAGCAAGTCAGGTCTATTAAAACAAAACCACCACAAGAACGCTGACTCGTATTCGTTGATTAAGATGCCGATTGCCTCCAGCCCCGCAATAGCAAAGACAATGAACCATTCTGAGAGAATGGGCCGAAATTCAATTGTTCCATCGGGGTCGTGTTCACCGTGCTTAAAGAAGCTGGCGGTTCTCTTCATAAGGACGCTAAGTTGCCTTCTATATTCCTTCTTCACAACAGGTGAATCGAAAATCAGGCTTTGCGTTCGCCCCCTTTTCTTGCTGACAGAATGAATAACCTCATAGGCAGCAAAGGAGAGCGTGTGGATTGAAACCTGGTCTTTATCGTAGAACCATAGTTCGATCGCCGTTGCCAATTGCCTTCGTGCGGCATCCAATTTCGACACAGTTTCAGAGATTAGTTGTTCTGGCATTACAATAGTCCCCATGAAACCTAAACCGCAGTCTCCAGAATATAAGGCTTTCGAGAATCTGCTAGGGAGAGTTCTCACGGTGCCGAAGGTAGAGATAAACAGGCGCATCGAAGAGGACAAGCGCGAAAAGCGAATGTCTAAATCCGTTTCCCGCGCCTCTGCCGTCTCATCCAAGCGTACTTAGACCGGTATTTCGCCCGCCTTGCCGGTCAATTCTGCGTAAGTCAGTCTCTTGCCTGAAATCTGCGATACTGCCAGCGCGAAGCGATCCGCGTCAGTCATAGGATTGTCTGCGGTTGCGCGATTGTTATAACGGAACGCCTGTTCATCGGCATAGGCTTCAAGGTGGAACGGCTCTACGGCAACGTAGGTACCCTTCAAGCCCCGCTTGAGCAAAGACCAAAAATTCTCGATTCCCTGGGTGTGGACCTTCCCGCGCACGTATTCCTCAAGATGGTTCACGGTCTTGTGGATGAACGCCTGTGCCTTGAGGCCGTCATAGCCTGAATGCTGATCGGTGTAGACGGTTCCCACGGGCACGATCTGCCGCAAAATCTCCGCTTGCAGGGTAGCTCTGGTCACGTCAGGAATGACCTTGACGCGAACTTCGCGGGCATAGCGGTCCAGCATCCCCATGACGGCGGTTTTGTTATCGCCGTACTCCGCCAGTTGCAGCTTGTTGCGGCGGCTGGCGTGCATGTTCTTCATCTTGCCGCCGACAAAAGTCTCATCAACCTCGACAGGCTTGCCGGAGGGTCCGAGTTTCTTCACAGAGCGATTCTTCATCGCTTCCCTGATCCGATGGAGCATGAACCAAGCGGACTTCTGAGTGACGCCGATGTCGCGTGCGATCTCGTAGCTCGAAATGCCGTTCTTGCAGTTCGCCAAGAGCCACATCGCAGGGAGCCACTTCTGGAGCGGGATCGCGGAATCCTCGAAGATGGTATTCAGCTTGACGGAATACTGCCGACCGCATTCACGGCACTGCCAGCGGCGCTGGTTCTTGAGCCAATGCTGGCGATCCTTGGGCGATAGACAAGCGGGGCACTCAGGGCCGGTAGGCCAGCGCATGAAGGCTACGGTGTCGATACAGGTTTGCTCGTCAGAGAAGTATCTGATTGCATCTGAAAGGGTTTTGACTTGGTTTTTCATGGCAAAACCAGAATCTCACAAATTTCTTCATTAGTCAAGTATATTATTGCCGCGCTAAACTGCTGAATATAGGGAACTTATTTTCAGAGATAGGGGGAGGGGGGGCCCCTGAAATATGACCCCCAGGTCATATCGGCTGCCGCTGAACCCGCCGCGACCGAAAAGGGAGGAGCTTTTCCGTGTACAAGGAATGCCGGCACATCAAGCCCGACGGTTCCAAATGCGAATCCCCTGCCCTCAAGGACATGCCTTACTGCTACTACCACGACCGGCTGCACCGCTCCGGCTCCCGGCAAAAGTCCTCATCCAAGGGCGGCATCGAGCTTCAACCGTTGGAAGATCGCAGTTCCATCCAATTGGCCATATCCCGTGTCATCTGCGCCCTCGCCGACGGCCGCCTCGACGCGTCACGCGCTGGCCAGCTTTTCTACGGCTTTCAGGTCGCCGCGCAGTTTGCGTCTGTCATTCCTAAATCCGCCGCCGGCGACTCCGTCGATTCCCTTACCCGCACCAGCGACGGCGACGAGCTCGCGCCCGTGAAAATCAAGTGCTTTGAAAGCGATGAGTGCAAAACCTGCCCCTACTACGACGAATGTGACGGCGAAGTAGTCGGCGAACAGGATGAAGACGACGATGATGGCGTCGAAGAAGAAGAAGCGGACGGCAGCGATGAGGACGACACCAAGGTGTCTTCACAGGACACGGCATGAACCCTCCTGCAAAGGCGCACTTCGCGCCCTCATGCCGGAAGTGTCACCGCAGGTTCAACGAAATTCCAAATACGATTGTCCTAGAACTGGTTGCATAAACCCGGCCTTGAAAGGGCACGAGTTTACTCGTGCCGCGAAAGGCGCATAAAACCTGGGGCTTTAGCCCCTGAGGGGTATCGCCGCTGTCCGAGCAGCATTTATGCAACCAGCCCTGGGATGAACCTATCTCAGGCTGACAACTGCCTTCAGCGGAAGGTCCTGCGACGAACCTCCAACCAGAATCGTGTAGTCTCCCGGAACAAGCGTCCATTCATCCTTTTGTACGTCAAAGATCGACAGATACTTGGGATCGATTTCCACCGTTACGGTCCGTTTTTCTCCGGAGTCGAGTGTCACTTTGCTCCAGCCCACAAGACGTTTTGGGGGTTCTGAGGCGCTGGCCGGTAGCGATGCATAGACTTCCGCGATCTCCGCCCCGGCGCGTGCGCCGGTGTTCGCCACCGTAAATGTCGCCTTGATCGTCTTTCCCGGAGACACAGACAGGCCCGAATAGCCGTAACTGGTATAAGAGAGTCCATAGCCGAAGGGGAACAGCACGGACTTCTTCTCGGCGTCATACCACTTATAGCCGACCTCTGCGCCTTCGGTGTAATCAACCGTGAATGGCGGCAAACCCTTGGCCTCTTGTAGCGGGGAAACATGGCCGGAGAAATGCCGCGGCCTCGGTGGCGGCTTCACGAGGGTCGGATGCGGCAGATCGGCCTCGCTCTCCGGGAAGGTATTGGGCAGCTTGCCGCTCGGATTGACCGCACCGAAAAGTACATTGCCGACGGCATTGGCGCCGTCGGTGCCGGCGTACCATGCCTCCACAATCGCTGCCGGCGCCTTTACCCATGGCATCGTCACCGGGCTGCCTGTTTCCAGCACCACGATGGTGTGCGGATTGGCCGCCGCCACCCGGGCGACCAGGTCATCCTGATTCCCGGGAAGGGAAAGATTGGGCAGGTCCGAGCCTTCGCTCTCGAATTGATAGGCAAAGACAATGGCTACATCCGCTCCCTTTGCCATGGCGGCTGCCGCTGCCGGGTCGGCGCCGGAATCGTACTTGACGATGGCATGGGGCGCCCTGGCCTCAATTGCCTTCAGCGGCGAAGTGGGAAACCAAACCTCCACGTTCGGGGGAGTGGGGGCCTCGGGCGAAGGGATGAAGGCCTTTTCTCCCGGGGGATCTACCTGCGCCGAACCGCCGCCCGAAATCATGCTCGCATCGGAATGTGCGCCAATGACCGCAATGGTGTGAATCTCTGCGGCATCGAGCGGCAGTGCCGCGCGGTCGTTTTTGAGCAGAACAATGCCGGCCTCTTCGATCTTCAGCGCAACTTCCCGGCCGGCAAACGGATCCACAACGCTGCGCCGCTGCGGATAATCGATCACCCCAGCGGCAAACATTGAGCGCAGGATGCGGTGGACGTGCCCATCCAATTCCGGCATGGGAATCTTCCCCGACTCCACCGCTGCCTTGTAGCGCTCCCCATAAAAGAACGCATCGCCCTCCTCGTGATCCAACCCTGCGGCCGAAGCTTTTTCAAGACTGTGTGTTCCACCCCAGTCCGAGACCACAAATCCAGGAAACTTCCAGTCCCTTTTCAGCACTTCATTCAGCAGGTAATTATTCTCGCAGGAAAAGACGCCATTCACGCGGTTATACGCGCACATCACAGCGTCTGGGTGGCCCTGCTCGACGCCAATCTCAAAGGCGAGCAAGTCGCTCTCCCGCGCCGCCCGTTCGTCGATATTCACATTGACCCAACCGCGTCCGCTCTCCTGGTCATTGAACGCATAGTGTTTGATGTCGCCGATGATGTGCTGCGACTGAACTCCGGCGACCAGCCTGGCCACTATGGTCCCTGCCAGCACGGGGTCTTCGCCCAGATACTCAAACGTCCGCCCGTCGCGCGGTTCGCGCGTAATATCCACGCCGCCGCCGAGCGACATATTGTAGCCCTGCGCCCGCAGCTCACGCCCGATGAGCGCACCATATTCAAATGCTGCCGCGGTATCCCAGCTTGCCGCCAACGCCACATCGGCGGGCAGGGCTGTCGAATAGCGCCCGTTCTGCGCGCTGCCCCGCACGCCGTAAGCCGCGTCGCACATATCGAGCGCAGGAACCCCCAGCCGCGGAATCCCAATCCCGTAGCCCCCGCCACGGTTCGACAGGGCGGTCACGGGAGTAAGCGGATCGAACATCGGCATCCCATTTCCATGCAGCAGCTGGATCTTCTCGTCCAGCGTCATTTCTTTCAGCACCAGATCGGCGCGCTCGTCCGCTGAAAGGTTCTTATTCATCCATAGTCTCTCGGCCTCCGCATGTTTCTGCTGCTGCGAGAAGCTCGAAGCGGACAGGCAAGACAGAGATAAGGACACAATTGCCAAAGTTCCAAACACTGCGCGACAGCGAGAGTAATCCATGGTTCCCCCCTTGGTAAGATAGCTCTTGATACACGTTCTAAGAAAGCTTCGCCTAGCAGAAGCTTCTGCCCGAGCGTTACTAGTGTCGGGCGTCACTAATTCTGTCGGTTATCTTTCTGTTGTTACGAAGTAGCGAACCACGCAATCACAGGAACTTCTCGCGGCTTCCGTTCTTTGGGATAATCGTCATCCTGCATGTCGCACTACGCTAGTTGCGCTGGACACGCGTCTTGTAAACGGTGCGTGTGAACGGATTGAAACCAACCGCTTCGGTGATCATCAAGTGTTGTGCGTAGCAGCGCCCATTTTCCGTTCACTGAAGCTTACGTCGTTTCGAATTTCAAGCTCCATGCGTAATCGCACGGCCTGTTACCAGCTTGCTGCAGATTCTCTGGCAAAGCGACGATCGTTCCTTGCGCCGAATCGAACTTCCATGGCAGTTCTGCTTTTGAACCCAGAAGAGTTACTTTGGAGCCATCCCCGGGCCGAATGGTTTTAAGCGTTACCTGCGTTCCAGGCCATTCGGTCAGGATCGCGTAGACAAACCGCCGGTCCTTCGACCGCGTATAGCGAACCGTCTCGCCTTCCGACCAGAGCGTGCCCTCGCGCGGGCGCGTGGCATAGATTGCTTCGCCGTTCACCTCCAGCCATTCACCCGCACCCTTCATCTGCCGGATCGCCTCGGGGTGAAACTCACCGTGGGCGCTGGGACCGACGCCGATCTGCAGGCCGCCGCCTTTGGCGACGGTGTCTGCCAGATTCCGCACGATCCATTGCGTGCCTTTGTAGTTTGCGGCGTCCGGGTCGTAGGAGAAGTCGGTACCCAGCGGGTAAATGGTGAACCACGGCTTATCGGATGTCTCTTGCGATCCAGGAACCACACGCTCCGGCGTGTAGTAGTCGCCGTAGTTCCCAATGCCGCGCCTTCGCAACATCACCTGTGGCTGAAGCTCGCGCATCTTCAGCAACGTCTTGCGAAGCTCGGGCCAGACGCGCGGCCCCAGCCACATGTCCAGGCACATCGTGTCGATCTTTCCATAGTTGGTCAGCAACTCGACCAGTTGCGCACGATGCCTCTCCATCATGCGCTTCACCTCGGCGTCCGTCGGATCGGGAACAATAACGGCATGATTCCCCAGCCGCTGCCGCGTGAATTCGACGTCGCGCTGGTTCATCCATTGGGTTGACGAAGGAATTTGCAGCGGGTGCGCGACATAGGGCCGGAAATCCGCGTCATACCAATCCGGATGCGAGAAATAAAGATCGATCTTCATATCGCGTTTGTGCGCGGCGTCGCAAAGTTCCTTCACAATATCCCGCCGGAACGGCGTCTCCATGATGGAGTAGGCAAGGTCGCAGGATTCCATCCTTGGACCTCCGGCGGCTGTCCAGTTGGCCCGGTTCTTCACCCTTGTTTTGGTGTCGAACATGGAGAAGCCCTCGTGATGCTTGGAGGTGAAGGCAAACATCTGCATGCCGCTTTCCTGGAAAGCGTTCATCCATTCGTTCGCATCGAAGCCCGCGGGATTCCAGGTCTTATACAGGTTGTTGTAGGTCTGGCGATCTTCGAACGACATTGTGAGGAAGGGCCAGGACTCGGGGCCACGATGCCATATCGAGTAGATTCCCCAGTGTATCCGGATGCTGAACTTAATATCCCGGAAGGCTTCATAGGCGCTCGCCGGGGCCAAATGATATTCGGGGATGGGCGGGTTCTCGATATAAGGATCGTCCTTCAGCAGCGAGGGGGGAAATCCATGATACTGCCCCTGCGTTTGCGCCAGACTGGGGTAGGCGGAGCTTGCCGCCAAAGCGGCGGCCGATGCAAGAAATTGTCTCCGATTCATGAGTATCACTCCTGACAAAGTAGTGCTCCTCCGCATGGATTCAGACTGCGAAGGAGCGGGCACTCGCACGCCGCTACAGTTGAGAACAACCCGCCTGCTTCGAGCACAATCACTGATATATCAAATCCTTCCCCTTTGTCAAACTCTTTTCAGCCAATGCTTGTACCCATGACGTGCCCCCGATTTTTCAACCACTGATAACTGGAGTCTACCGGTTTTGGTTTGGCTTCGAGACTGGCCCGTAGCCCCCAGGCCATCCCGTCTTTTTCCAAGGCGCAACTGCCCATCCGAGATCGCTATTTCCATTCCTTCCCGGCCATGATATATCAGATATTGGTTCAAACAGACAAAATCCACCACGAATGAGAGAATGACCCTCATGGAAACACCATCGGCAGTATCGGCAGCGCCGCGCTCAAGTTATACCGGTCCGTTTGTTGCGGTCACCGGGTTGTTTTTTATTTTCGGGTTCATCACCACGCTGAACATGTCCCTGGTGCCTCATTTACGGTCGATCTTTAATCTCAATTACGCGTGGGCCATGCTCGCGGATTCCGCATTTTTCCTGGCTTACTTTGTTTTCTCGGCGCCAACCTCGAAACTGATCGACACCATCGGCTACAAGCGGACCATGGTGGTTTCGTTGTTCATTCAGGTGGTTGGCTGCCTATTGTTCATACCGGCGGCCAAACTCGTCTCCTTTCCGCTTTTTCTTTCCGCCGTTTTCATTGTGGGCGCAGGCGTAACCGCGCTGCAGACCGCGGCCAATCCGTACATTACGATTCTCGGCCCGGAAGACAGCGCTCCCATGCGCCTGACCCTGGCGCAGGCCTTCAATTCGATTGGCGCAGCCCTCGCTCCCCTCGTGGCCGGAGCGTATATTCTGACCGACCCTTCCCAGACGATCTCGAAGGCGCAAATTGCCGCCACGGTGCGCATGCCCTACATCCTCATTGCGGGTGGACTGGTAGTTCTGGGCGTGACCGTGGCGTTTCTGCATCTGCCCCAGCTCAACCAGACGCGCACGTTCCGTCTCGATAAAGAGGGCGATCCGGCCATGCGCCGCAGCATCTGGAGTTACCGTCACACCGTGCTGGGCGCGCTGGGTATCTTCGTGTATGTCGGCGTAGAGGTAGGGTTGGCGTCCATTGCGGTCAATTACTTCAAATTGCAGGGCATGAGCAGCGCGAAGACGGCTTCCTTCCTGGTTTCGCTGTATTGGTTTGGCGCGCTGGTCGGCCGACTTCTCGGCACCTGGGTGCTTACCAAAATCAAGGCGGGAAAACTCCTCGGCGGATTTGGCATTGCCGCCGCCGCGCTGCTCACCGTTTCCATGGTGACCAGCGGGCAAACCGCGATCTGGACATTGGTTCTCTGCGGATTCTTTAACTCCATCATGTTTCCCAACATTTTTGCGCTGGGCGTTGCCGGTCTTGGCCCGCTCACCAGCAAGGGATCGGGCCTGATCATGTCGGCGTGCGTGGGCGCCGCGGTGGTTCCTCTTCTGCTTGGCGCATTGGCTGACAAATGGGGTATTCAACATGCTTTCGTTCTGCCCGTGCTCTGCTATCTCTACATCGCCTGTTACGGCTGGTGGGGATCGAAGCCGGCGCGGATAGCCCAGGCGTAGACGGGCTGGCAGCGCCGCGTGGATCGGAGCTCCGCTCTATCCCGGGGCTGCACCGTCGTTGGCAGTGAGCGCCGCCTTCGCGCTCCACGACCAGTAGAGATAAACCGGAATCCCGAGCAGAACCAGGATCAGGCCTGGCCAGGTGTATTGCGGCTTGTAACGCAGCAGCGCCGCGCAGATTCCCGCGGCCATGACGATATAGAGAGCGGGCAGGAACGGATAGCCTAAGGCTTTGTAGGGCCGCGGCGCATCGGGCTGCCTGAAGCGCAGGACGAACAATCCAACAAGAGTGAGGATGTAGAAGACCAGCTCGGCGAAGATGATGTAGTCGAGCAACTGGCTGTAGGAGCCGGAGACGCACAGGATGACGGTCCAGATAGCCTGCACCACCAACCCCGCGGCCGGCGTTTTGTACCGCGGGTGCAGCTTGCCGACGGACCGGAAGAACAGTCCGTCGCGCGCCATCGCGTAATACGCGCGAGCGCCGGAAAGCGTAATGCCGTTGGCGCAGCCGAAGGTGGAGATGAGGATCGCCGCCGCCATCAGGTAGCCGCCGAAATGCGGAAAGATCTGCTGCAGCACCGCCGCGCCAATACGGTCCTCGGCGGCGTATTGAACTCCGCGCGCGAAAACCGTGGCGCCGTGCGGATTGCCCTGCAGCGGGAGCACCATGATATACGCGGCGCTGGAAAAAAAATAGACGATCAGCACGAAGCCCACGCCGAGAGCGAGCGAAAGCGGAACATTGCGGCGCGGATGCTTGATCTCGCCCGCCGTGAAGGTGACGTTATTCCACGCATCGGCGGCAAAGAGAGAACCGACCTGCACGATAGCCAGAATCACGATCACGTTGACCATGACGATGGGCCCCTGCGCGCCCACCTGCACGGGATGGAGAGAATGCCAGCCGGCATTGTGCCAGAACTGGCTCCAGTGGCTGCCGAAGTTGGCGGCGATGGCAGCGGCGTTGCGGCCCACGGTGAATCCCAGAAGAATAAGGCCCGCGAGCGAAAGCGCCTTGGCCACGGTGAAGACGTTCTGCAAGAGGGCGCCGAACTTCATGCAGAAGATGTTCACCGCGGCAAGCAAAAGGACAATGACGATCCCGACTAGGTTCGCGGTGCTGATGCCGATTTCCATGTTGCCCAGCACCATGGGGCCCAGAGGGATGGCGGGAACGTGCGCGATGTGCCAAAGCCAGTGCGTGCTGGAGACCGTGGGAAAGAACACGCCCAGGAATTTGCCGAAGGCCACGCAAACGGCGGCGATGGTCCCGGTCTCAATGACCAGAAAGAGCGTCCAGCCGTAGAGAAATCCCCACAGCGGCCCCAGGGATTCGCGCAGATAGACGTACTGGCCGCCGGCCTTGGGCATCATGGCGGCCAGCTCGCCGTAGCTGAGCGCGCAGATCATGGTCATGACGGCGGTCACGATCCACGCGGCAAGGAAGAGCGCGGGAGAATCGGTGAGCCGCGCGATGTCGCAGTCCACAATGAAGATGCCGCTGCCGATCATCGAGCCCACCACAATCGTGGTGGCGCTGAAGAGGCCGAGGCTTTGCACCATCTGCTCGCCCGCGCCGGGTTTCGGCGGCCCGGAGTCGAATCTGGAGCCGTGTTGCTTCACGGAGGTCGTCATCGCTGTGTTTTTTCTACCCCTCCTTGCCATGCCCCATGGCCAGGATCCGCGCCGCCGGTTGTAGTAAAAACCTGCTGATGATCTGGTGCCCGGAGAGGGACTTGAACCCCCACGCCCTGTCAGAGGCTGCGAATTTAAAGCTCCGGGGGCATATCTCCTAGCGTCAAATGCGCGGCTATACAGCGAGTTATAAAGGCAATTCGACGGCAATGCAATAGTTTGCGCGGCCAGGTATACCGGAAACTACGGTCATAGTCCTCGCCCTATAGCGCAAACAGCCCCCTGTAATGTTGCGCTACGCCGGGAGCGAAGAGCAGATATTTCTGCAATGCTTGACCCCCTTATTTAGCTGATCGGCTTTCACCATTCGCTCCCCAATCCGTTATCGCGGCTTATCCCTCTTCTTCCAGCACCAGCCGCACCGGCGCCGGATCGTGCTGAGGTTTCCTATGAGCCGCTTTGCGGGGAAGAAGGTGTTTGGGTAGAAAGAAGGTATTGGCAACGAGCGTAGGCAAAACCGCACTCGCAATGATCGCTGCAACGAGGAAGGAATACTGCGCCTGCGTGATGATCTGGTGATTGAGGCCGAAGAGCGCTGAGATTGTTCCGAACGTGAGACCGGTCGACATCATGAGCGTGTAATAGGCGCCCGCCGATCCTTGGTGCCGATGGGCTCGCACGGCGGGAAACACGAACGCGGTTTTCGTTGCCATTTTGGCCAGGAACAGAATGATGAGCGTGGCCGGCGCGGCGATGAGCGCCGGGACCGAGACGTACGAACCGGCGCGAATGAAATAGAAGGGGGTGAGTAGGCCGAAGGTCAGCGTCCGCAAGCGCCGGACGAGCGCGTGATCCTTGCCTACGGTTCCCGCCAGAACCGAGCCGATCATGTACGCCGGCAAAACGGCCTCGCTCCCCGCCCAGACGGCCAACCCACCGAGCGCGAAGAGGAGAAACAGGATGTACTTGGTTTCAAGCTCGGAGACCCGCCCGCCGTATTTCGCAAAGAACCACTTAGTCAGAAAGGGAAGAACAGCAAACAGGACCGCGCATACCACCACAAAAATCACGGTCTTTATGGTGAAAGGCGAGAAAATGAGACCCAGGGCCAGAACGGTCCCCAGGTCATTCACAAAGCACGCGGCGAGGATGGCCTTGCCGAACTCGGTCACGTTCAGGCCAAGTTCCAGCATCACTGCGTACACAACGGCGACCGATGTGGTGGAGAGCGCCACTCCGCACAGCCAGCTTGAGCGCATGCTCCAGCCAAGAATGTAGTGGCCGACAAGTGTGCACCCAAGAAACGGACCCGCAAAACCGGCCAATCCGACAAGCACGGCCTCGCGCCACTTGGTTTTGAAGATGGTTGGCTCAAGTTCGGCGCCAGCCAGAAAGGTGAGAACAATGGCTCCGGTTCCGGCAAGGAAGGTGATCCATTGCGTGCTGGCCAGCAGCCCGCCGGTGACCATGAATGTTCCGATGATGAGCTGTGCCACCGTGCCGACGATAATCTCGGAAAGAGCCGTTGCTACGCGAAACCAGATCGCAAGCAGTGTCGCGATGAGCGC
Organism: uncultured Acidobacteriaceae bacterium; assembly: GCA_963808805.1. Classification (GTDB taxonomy): domain Bacteria; phylum Acidobacteriota; class Terriglobia; order Terriglobales; family Acidobacteriaceae; genus Telmatobacter. Next base: position 79,584 of record CAWEGN010000004.1, read on the forward strand.
GAGACCCACCCAAAGAGCAGACAATGCCCATGCATTCGCCATGACGAACGCTCCTAATTGTGTACTCGGGGACCGCGCCGGGAGCATGACTCCGCAACAGGATTCCCTGTCAGGAGTCATCATCTGCCCGGCCTATCGGAGTGGACAGCGGTTGAGGGTGAACTCCTTCACCACTGCTCCAATTACATCGCGGAACGCACGCTGGCGTCAACCGGCAATTGCGGCGCCCACAGGTGCGCAGGTGTACTTGGAGGGTTAGAAGAGCGCCGGGACATGCAATTGCCGAAGGATTATTTCCGCTCGGCGTTGCGTGCAGCGCGGAATGCGCCTCCAGCGAAGCCTCGGCGCCGCGTGGGTCCTCCATCCTCGTGGTCCTGGCCTTTGCCGGATGCCGCATTTGCAGCCTGAACAGCGGCCTCTCCGCCTGCCCCAACAAAGAAATAATGGAGCCAGTACGCCAGCACGGCTACTTCGGCGAGTTGCCCCGCCAGATCCAGCCGGTGGTAGGCCTCGCCGTCACTCCACTGCGTGTGCAGGATGCAGACGACGGACCATGCGAGGTTGAGGAATCCGAAGCCGGCCGCTATGTGCAGCTCGCGATCGGGCCATCTGAGCCCGCGCAGGGTGCTCCACCCCATGAGCGCGAGGAAAGCTGCAAACGCCAGAACCTCGGTGGTGCGCATCGTGAGAACGAAAACGTCCGAGAGCAAAGAGTGGTGCGGAAGAACCGCCCATTCCGTATGAGAAAAGATGCCTACGGCGGCCAGCAGGAAAAGAAAACATGCCACCTCCCAGTACGAGGATTCTGCCCCGTTGAAGCGCAGCACGTTCTTGCCCAGTTCCGCGAGCACATAGAGATTGATGATGAAATCGGCCACGATAATGAAAATGTAAAAATGCAGATACCATCCGGGGAGATAGCGTTCGACCAGCATTGCAGCGAATCCCGACACTAATAAATTGAAGGTCAAGTATGCAAAGAATATGGGCGAAGTACGAAAGACGAACTTGCTCGCCAGAACCGCCAACAACGCCGAGAGGAGCACAAGAAAAGCAAGATTAACCGCCGCGTCCAGGCTCACCATTCGCCTCCATCTCCGGAAACTTGAAAGTATGATGTAGATCCGGAGGCCCGGTGCGCCGGTCTCATTGATCCTTCCGCTTGCCTGCCTCACCCGAGCGAGAATCGGTGAGCGCGACGCGCGTGGAGCGCGCAGCGCCGGCTACGGCCAACAGGAAGTTTTGCATCTGCGGCGTAAATTCGCGGCGCTCGGCTTCCTTTTGCGCAAAGCTCACCAGCCAATAAAGCAACGAGCAAAGAAAGCCGGCCACGACAAGTTGGTTCAAGTGGTAAACCTGAGATTCCGTGGTTTCGTGCGCCTCGAGCACTGCGACCGTGACACTCACGAGGGAGTAAAAGCCGAGCCCCGTAGCCACTTGCAATTCGCGGTCACGCCAACCAATCGAAAGCAATTGACTGCCTGCTGCCAGCACCAGGAAGAACAGTATCCTGAGGATCGACACTGTTTGTTGGAGCTGTGCGAAAAGAAGTCCCTGTTTGGAGGTGACATGCACGAGACCAGGAAGGGCTGCAAATGGCCAGATGATCGCTCCTATCACAAGGATCAGTGCAATCACTACAAGGAGGGACCTGCGTGGGAGAGAAGCCCGAATCGGCCTGAGCACCGACCAGGCCAACTCGACGAGAACGCAGAAAAGCAGGGGGGAATCTATGACCGTCTCGACGAATTGCGCCTCGAAGTACTTGGATGGAGCGTAGAGGTCGATCGCATACGCGCTGAGATTGCTCAAAATATCCCAAATGCAGTAAGACAGAAAAATTGGAAAACTTCGCCACGCACGTCGATAGAAAAGCAGCCCGACCAAGACCGCTTCGACCGCAATATACGCAAACCAGAGTACGTTATCGAGGTTCACAATTCGCGTCCCACCCAATCGGGCCCCCGCGATACACCGAGTCTAACAGTGAATTGGTTGGAACAATGCAGACTTCTGGAAGAATGAGCAACCGCCTAATACACAACGATCCCACATATGTGGGATCGTTGGAAACCTTCAGGTTCGTGCGCGGCTTAGGCTGTCGGAGGCGGAAGGTGCAGTGGCCCCGCCGGAATCGCAGCCTCCAGGCTCGGAGGCGGAAGGTGCAGTGGCCCCGCCGGAATCGCAGCCTCCAGGCTCGGAGGCGGAAGATGCAGTGGCCCCGCCGGAATCGCAGCCTCTAGGCTCGGAGGCGGAAGATGCAGTGGACCCGCCGGAATCGCAGCCTCTAGGCTCGGAGGCGGAAGATGCAATGGACCCGCCGGAATCGCAGCCGCCAGACTCGGAGGCGGAAGATGCAGTGGACCCGCCGGAATCGCGCTCGCGGAAACCGCAGACACGAACAGCATTGCTATAAAGCCGGATTTAAGAACTTCTAACGTACGCGCGTTCATGAGCTAATCTCCTGGCGGCAGACACAACCGCCTTGAAACTTGTGCAAAACCAGACTAACCCAAAATGTGTAGTCGCGCTAGCACAAAAGTGGTATTGCCAATATTTTCTACCGCTAGTACCCATTTCATCCGCACAAAGGTAACTAAAATATGGGTACTTTCTCCTAAGTTTTGCCTTATCTTTGCTTTGGGCGCCGAAATCCAGGCGCCGGCGCTTGTCTGTCCGGCAATTTACATAGAGATGGGCCGCCAATGCGGAGGGGACACGCAAGACATGCATGGAGGCTCTGCCCAGCTTCCGTGAAAACCTTCGCTGTCGCGGGTGCTTGTTGAAAACGGCAGGACCCAGGAGCCTCCTGGATTCGCTAGTTACCGGCTCTCGTCTGCAAGGTTTTTTCCTGGTTACCAGACTGAAAACTTTCGTGCCGTGGGCCAAATGAACAAAACTCGCTACATTGGCAGTAGGCCATTCTCAAGCAGGCACAGCCATGAATTCAATCAAGCCACATTCACCGTATCCAACTTCCCTTCCGGAGACCGATCGTGGGCGGCAGGAAGTGCGTTGCGCGGTGCGATTTCCTCTTTCGTTGCCGGTGGTGCTCTCTACCGGAGAAACTGAGATCGCGGGATTGACGCGGAACATCTCAGCGAGCGGGGTTCTCTTCGCCCTGGACAGGGATTTGCGGGTAGGGCTCGACCTCCGCTTTTCCATGCGCATGCCACATGCGGTTCTGGGCGCCCCCCAGGATGTTCTGGTCCAGTGCAAGGGACGTGTGGTACGCTGCTCCTCAAGCCACAATGAGCATCTCGCCGCAGCCACTATTGACGAGTATCGGTTTGCGGAACACTGAGAGCCCGGTTGGCCAGGCAGCAGCCGACTATGGAAATCCCGAAAGATAACCCCGAAGGCGAAAGCGTCGATACTCCGGTAAAGCCGGGCACGATCCGCGTGATTCTTGCGGATTCCCAGGCAATTTACCGCGTTGGCATTCGCAAGGTCTTCGCGTTGGAAGACGATATCCGAGTGGTAGCGCAGGCTGATTCGCTGGATAATCTGCGCTCGGCCATTGAACGCTATCCTACCGACATCGTTCTGTTGGAAGGAAACATGCTGGCCGGCACATCCAACGTGATTCCCGAGCTTCTGCGTCTGGCTCCCGATGTGAAAATGATCGTGCAGGCCGTGGCGGCCGACGAAGACCACACCGTGGAACTTTACCGGCGGGGAGTCCGCGGGATCGTCTCCCGCTCCATCTCGCCCGATTTGTTGGTCCGGTGCGTGCGCCGCATCGCCGCGGGCGAAACCTGGATCGACAACAAGTCGGTCAACTGGGTCATCGACGCCTATCGCGCGCAGGCAGCCGCCCTCGTCAGTCCGCACAAGCAACCCCGCCTTTCGCCCAAGGAGATGTCGATCATCACATGTATCACTCAGGGCAAGCGCAACAAGGAAATTGCCTTCCAGTTGGGGACCACGGAGCAGGTGATCAAGAATTACCTGCGCAAGATTTACGACAAGCTGGGGGTGTCAGACCGGTTGGAACTCGCTCTCTATTGCCTGCACAACAAGATTATCCAATCCGAGTTGGATGAAGAGGCGGTAGCGCAAAAGATCGTCACCAGTTAACGCCGCCCGGCGCCCGTCGGCGCTGTCTGCAAGATTCTCCTCTGCATTTCAGATTTCGCGCCCTACTCGGGCGCACGCGCTTTAACGCAAAACCGCCGCGCGAGCTCCAGCAACCGGATCGTCTCCGTCAGTTCCGCTCGGCTAAGATGCCCGAGAAGCTCCACCGGGACGCGCTGAATGACCGGGTCCATGGCCCGCAGTAACTCCAGCCCGGCATCCGAGATCCGCGTCCAAACCACACGCCGGTCGTGCCGGTCGCGATGTTGACGGATCAGCTTGAGGCCTTTCAGCCGCGCCAGCAAACGTGTGATATCGGGCTCCGCGGCAACCATGCGGGCGCCGATTGCCGCGCAGGTAAGCCCGGCGGGCTGCGCGCCACGCAGGATGCGCAGCACGTTGTACTGCGTCGAGGTCAGGCCCCAGCCCCGGGTTTTCCGATGGAAGCCGCGATGCAGGCAATCCGATGTGCGCATCAGGTTCAGGAACGCCTCTTCTTCCAAGCTGGAGAAGGGCGCGTTCTGATTGATCTCTTGCTTCAGATTTGCCATCGCCAAACGCTCCAGGGAGTTTCTGTTCCGGTTCTGAAGGGAGACGATGCCATCGAATCCTTTCACGGATGTACGCGCGAATCCTCGGCGTCAGCTCATATCCCTGCCACAGCCATAGGATGCTCCGGCCAGATATTTGTCGCAACAAATATTTTGCTGTTCCGATTCCGTTCCCTTGAGCGGATTGCCCGCATGGTGCCGCGGACGCCGTGTTGAAGCCACACGCCGGCGCGCCTTCCAACGGATCGCGGCGCCGGTCTGCTATGCTGCCGCCAATGTCCGTCTTCGCTCAGGTTCAGAGGCTCACGCCACCGCAGCGCCACGTCTTCCTGGCGGCGTTCCTGGGCTGGACGCTCGACAGCCTTGACTTCTTTCTGCTCATCTTTTGTGTTCGAGCAATCGCCGGCGAGTTCCGAACCCAGCCCTCTGCGGTCATGGGCGCCGTGTTCCTGACGCAGGCCTTCCGCCCCGCCGGCGCTCTGCTCTTCGGAATGCTGGCCGACCGCTATGGCCGCCGACCCGTGCTGATGGCAAACATTATTGGCTTTTCCTTCATCGAGTTGGCCTGCGCCTTCGCGCCATCGCTTCATGTGCTGTTGGCGCTGCGAGCCCTGTTCGGCATCGCTATGGGTGGGGTGTGGGGCGTGGGCGCAGCGCTCACCTTTGAGACACTGCCCGCGGACGGGCGAGGCACCTTTTCAGGCATCTTGCAGGAGGGGTACGCTGTGGGATCGATCCTGGCCTCGGCGGCTTTTGGGCTGCTGTTTGCAGGATTCCATTGGCATGGAGTTTCGATTCCGGGGATTGGCTGGCGGGGGCTGTTCATTCTCGGCGCGACGCCCGCGCTGCTGGCGTTTTATATGCAGGCTCGTTTGGCGGAGTCTCCGGTATGGCTGGCCGGAGCCAGGAAGCGGATGGCGCAGGCTGCAGTTGATGCCAGGCCGGCGTGGCCGCGGCAGTTGGCCCATTTTCTGCCTACATTTCTTTTTCTCGTCGCGCTCATGACGGCCTTCATGAGCTTCTCGCATGGCACGCAGGATGTGTATCCGACCTTTCTTGCCGTGCAGGCCAAACTCTCGCCTGAGACAATCGGGTTGATCGGCGTTCTTTATGGTATAGGCTCCATCGCCGGAGGCATCGTCTTTGGCGCGCTGTCGGAAACCTGGGGCCGCAGGCGGGCGATTGTCACCGCGGCACTGTTGGCTATTCCCGTGATTCCGCTTTACGCCTATGGTCATTCCGCCGTCACGCTGGGCGTCGGCGCGGTGTTGATGCAGTTTATGGTGCAAGGCGCCTGGGGCGTAGTTCCGGCCTATCTCACGGAGCTCTCGCCGGCCCCTGTACGAGCTACGGCTCCGGGCCTGGCTTACCAGTTGGGTGCGCTCATCACATCATGGAACGGAAAAGGCCAGGCACTGGCGGCCGAGCGCTGGGGTAACTATCCCGCGGTGCTTGCGGTCACGGTGGTTGTGGTCGCGTTGACGCTGGCAGGGTTGGCGGCATTGGGCCGCGAAGCGCGGGGCAGCGAAATGACCGAGGCATGAATCCGGCGCTGGGCCAACCGCCAGACACTTCCTTCGCGATCCATTCGGAACCAGGCAACTCCGTTTTGTGGCTGCTCCGCGACTCGTGTGCCATCCTCGACATCAGTCCCTTCAATAAGGACCAAGGTAATCTTGCCCAGTTACTTGCCTGCTGAATTTCAAGGTCTCTAAGGCTTCAGCTCCCGCCGTGCTGAGTCCCACCTTTGCGGCATTGTGCTTGCTGGTTCAAATAACTAATTTCGATTCATCACCGACCTGGAGCAATGAACCTGCAAGCCGGCTATTTAGCAACGCCGAATGATGACAACACCAAAGCGCGAATTACTTAAGGCAGGAGAAACGGTTCTTCGCGAAGAAGGAGTAGCGCGGACCATGCGCGTAACAGATCGCTTCAGCTCAAAAAAGTGCGTCCATCGCATCGCTGCTCATGAATGGCTAAGGAAATAAGCGGGTGATGCAAGCGGAAATAAAGCACGTTCTGCAGGGTTCAGCTTTTCCGGGCGGAGGAGCGGTTTTATGAGCCGGCATTACGGGCAAATCGCGCTCTTGGGTTCGTCTCGTCACACCGGCGGCGCAACGTGTCCGATGATTCATGTTCACCTTCTCCGCCTCCTCGATGACCCCCTCCGGGCGCTTGGACTCGCTTTGTCCGGGCTGATCTTTACCGCGGTTACTCTACTCGCATTTTGGTCCCTTTATCCGGCTAAGAACCTGCTCCACGTCCAGACGGCCCCACGCTCGCACCTCGCGGAGCCATCGCGCGCAGATCTCGATCGCACTGCGGCAATGGAAGCAGGTCCAGATGCGCGAACCGCGAAGATGAGCAAGGCTGCGGTTGCCGCTGCACCCAAACTACAGCGATCCAGCGTCCTCGCAAGTCAAGTCGCGCGATTGCGAAACTGCTACGCATCCGTCGAGGGGCAATTCCGGAACCAAGTGCTGGAGGAGAACGCTCCTGGCGCGGCGTACCTCGCCGCCGCTGTTGTCCCTCTGCATCCTGCGGATTCCGGCCCGATCCGCAGCGCTCTTTTCGCGCTTCTTGGGCTGATCTCTATGGCTGCCGTGACCGCAGGAATCGCTCGCAAAAGAAACCGGCGGGTTTACACCGCAACCGATGTCGAACACGTGCTGGGATTCGCGCCAATGGCGCAGTTGCCGGACTTTACGGAGGTCCACGAGGAAGTAGCCGAAGAGTACCTGCTGCGGCTGGCCGCCAAGATCGAATCTGTTTCTAAGCGCCGCAGCCTCAGGAATTGTGTTTTTACCGGAATCGGCCACGGCAGCGGCGTGACGGCTATTGCCACCCGGATGAAAGAGCTGCTCCAGTCGCTGGGCTGGGCGGCAGTGATCGTAGATGCCGGAGAGCTTTCAGCAGCGGCGCCGGATGGCAGGTTGGGCGCCGGAGGGGACACCACCCAGCACGTGGACAAAACGGTGGAGGGCCGGCAAGCGGAGCTGGTTCTTGCCGATGCGGCGCCGCTCATGGTTTCAGCGCAAACGGAGGACTTGGTGCGGCATGCCGACTGCACGATCGTGGTGATCGAATCCGGGGTAACCACGCGCGCGCAGTTGCGGGCAGCGGCCACCATCCTCCAGCGTCTCGATGCACAGGATGTGGGATTCGTGCTCAACCGCGTGCGGTTGGCGGAGGCCGACCCGGGTTTCCGCGATTCGGTGCAGGAGATGAAACAGAACCTGCACGACGAGAACTCCCCTTCGGACCAGCGGATGCTTCGCACTCTCCGCTTTGCGATAGAATCGGGCCGCGCCAGCCTGGAGACCGATTCTGCCATGGCGAGACAAGCGGCGACATATCCGCACACAAAGACTATGCCGCCTCCTGCGGGCGCCGAGCAGGCTATCCAGGTTACCGTGGCAGAGCCCGAACCAGAGGAAGAGCCGCCCGTGTCCTCTCAGTGGCAAGAATCTCAGCTACCGCCGCGAGATGCGGCTCTGTCGTCCGGTGAGGTCCCCTGGGGGCTCATCGAAAATCCTGCGCTTTCCGATACGGCCCTTACACGGCTTCAACCGCCGCGGACTGAAGCCGGACAGCCAGCTTTCTCCGCTTCAGGCGGTAGTGAACTGGCGCAAGAGACGGCGAAACCTGAGATGGAGCCATCCCCGCATGTGAAGCTGCCGCGGTTGAGCGAACTCAGAGGCATGCATTTCTCGGGGGGCTCAAGGAGCTGGATCAGGCAAGGCATCCCGAGCCGCCTAGCGCAGAAACTGAGCTGTTGATGAATGCCATCGCACCGTTCGAACCGCGAATTGACCAAATGGCGCCCACGCAGAGTGCAGTGCCGTCTCCCGTGCCGGAAGAGCAGCCCGATATCGCGGTTCCTGCGCGGACCTTCATTCCGGTTCCCGAATCCGGGGTTGTGCCTGCCGCGGCTAACGGAGCCCTTTCGCAGGCCGATGGACCGCGATCGGTTACGGCGCAGCCCAGGTTCCTTCCGCCGAAGCGTGCGACGCCCGCCAATAACAGGGCACAGCGTGCAGGCAACGGCCATGCCGCGCGGCGCGGAAAAAGTCCCGTAAACGAAGAACACGGGCAGGCCATGGACGAGGTACAGATTTTGCCCTCGCGGCGCGGACAATACAAGAAAAAGAATTGATAGCCGCAGAACGGCCGGCATCACGTGAGTTTGCCTGTCTGCCAACCCGATTGGATTTTGGCTTGCCTGATTACCTCTAACTTATTGTTCCTCATGGTCCAGCCTTCTGCTCCCTTGCGCGAGGGGGGTTAGGGGCTGGACCATTTGTCGCATGGCGGCGCAGAGGGGGAGTGGCTGCGCGCGCCAAGAATAGAAGCGCACGCGGCTGATTCTCTCCTCGACAGCGTTTCCAAGAAAAGTATTTGGAAGGCTCCGAGGTTCCCCCATCAAAAAACCGAAAGAGAGAAGGTTTCGTAGCCGGTCGATTCATGCGGAGCGCCTTCCAGGTTTCAAGAGCGCGACCTGTGGCGCCCACTTCTGGTGCAAAACACGCAATAGGAGACTTAGTTGAGGTCGCGGGGGCGCTTGCGAAAGACGATCTTGAGGTCGCGGCGCCAGTGCTCGGCGATGGCGATGAGTTGCCACTCGATCTCCGGCGACAGATAGCGAAGGACCTGCTCGTTCGCTGGGTGAATGCGGAGGGCCGGGGCGGCGAGAATCAGGCGAGGCGGAAGCGGCGAGACCTCGGCACCTGCAAAGTAGCCGTTGCGCTCGAAAGCCGAGAGCGGTGCGGCCGCGGGTGGCGCGGACTGGCGGTCGGCGTTGAGGGCGCGCACGCGAATCCAGTAGTCGAGGGCCTGCAATGGAAGCTGCAGGTCTTCGTCGGCCTTCAGTTCCAGCACTACGAGGCGGCCGTTGCCGTCGAGCGTGAGCAGGTCGAGCATGCCGCGGTCGCCGGTCGATAGCGCGGGCACCTGCGTGTAGAGCAGATCGCCGCGCAGCTCGGGCAGAAGCTCGGGCAAGCTGGCGCGCAGGCGCGACTCGAGCCAGCGCTCGGGCGCCATGCGGAAGAGCGGATCGGTATACGCGCCGTCTGCGTGGCGGCTCAAGAAGAGGCGCCGGAAGAGATCGCGGCAGAGGCCCTCGTTTTCTTCGGTGAGCGGTGTTTCGCTTGCACCCGCGCCGAAGGTGATTTCGTCCTCGCGCGCAAAGGAGTGGGCCGAGGCGCCGTGGCGCACGCGGGCAAACTCGAGGCCGTGCAGGAGCAGGCCGGCTTCGCTGGCGGAGCGGGGAAGGACTTCGACGCGATTGCGCGCGGCGTCGGGGACGAGCGCGAGCAAGCGGTCGATGCCAGACTTGCATCGCTCCAGCGCGGCAGCCGGGGAAAAGGCATGGACGAGGCGCGACTCAAGATTGCCGGTGTCGCGGAAGTCGATGGGGGCTAGCTCTTCGCTGCGCTCATCGAGCGTGAACAAGGCAAAGTCGGCAGAGCCATGATTGAGCCAGGCCATACGCTCGGCGGTAGTGCGCCACGCTCCGGCAGGGACGACGACCTTGAGTCCGCCGAAGTGGCGTCGCGTCTCAGCGTGCTGGCGGCAGTAATCGAGCCAGAGGATGCCCAGGGTGAGGACGCCGTCGATGATGGACGCCGACTCCGCGGCGCTGACGCCGATGACCGCATCGGCGGCGGCTCCTTTAAGCAGGCGGCCGCGAACGTAGGCGGGGCCGAAGCTGTGCTCCAGATCCATGGCCGTGCGCAGGCCGTCGATCTTGGCGCCGATGAAATGGCGGCTAAGAACGCGCTCGAGCAGGCGCTGGTAATTGCGGCGGGCGGTGTCGCGGGTTGAAGGCGTGCGCCGGTCGCTGGTGGGCAAGAATTCTAGCGATTGCGGCTTGGCCGCGCCCATGCGGCGCGTGACGAGGCGCAGGCATTGCGCGCGCTGCTGGACGTCAACGACGGTGCGAACGATGTTGCGCTCATCGCTCCAGAGCTGGAGCAGGCAGCGGCCGTGCGACTCGGCAACCGAGTAGTGTGCGGTGCGCATGTCGAAGAGGACGCGGCCGTCCTCAAGCAGCGCGGCTGCGGGGTAGTCGGCGAGATATGCTTCGATAATTTGCGCCAGGCGCTCTGGTGAGGCGGATTCAGCGCCGGGGCCCCCATCGATTGATTTTTGTCGATGGGTTGGAGAGCCGGGTCCCCCGGTAGCGGGCTTTTGTCGATGAGGCGGAGCGCTGGCGGCCATGACGCTCTTTACCAGCCCCTGCGGGCACGCAGGCTGGTGATGTGGGCCGTGTGGTGACGCGAGTGCCAGTCGTAGATAGCGAGATTGGTAGCGAGCGCTATACGTCCCTGCTCGGGATGGTTGAAGCCGCGCTGAAAATCCTCTTCCGACATCGATTCCAGGACCGCGACCAGGCGCTGGTGCAGGCCGTCGATAAAGACGAGCGAAGGCTCGATAGCCTGGTTGGAGTCGGGCAGGCGTGCCCACGCGGCTTCGTCGTAGGGCTTGATGGTGGGCCAATCCTCGGTGAGGGCGAGCTTGAAGCGAACGTAGGCGTTGGCGTGGCTATCGGTGAGGTGATGAACAACTTGGCGCACGGTCCAGCCGCCGTCGCGGTATGGTGTATCGAGTTGGGCCTCATCGAGGCCGGCCACGGCCGCGCGCAGGTGCTCTGGGAGCAAACGCAGAGTTTCGATTTGCGCGGCGCGAATGCCGGGCATGCTCGTGGCGGGCGGACGAAATCGCCCGATCGGGTAACGCAGATCGTCCAGATCGGTCATGGCAAAAACTTACCATGCCTGGCCGCCGCATTGGAACAGCGTTTGCGGAATGGGCGCGTGACCGGCTTTGCCCGTTGTTGGGCCGCAAGAGCGTGGGGGATCGATTCTCAGACGTAGTGATGGTGGTGGTGATGATGATGATGGCTGTGGTGGTGATGATGATGGTGTGACCCGGAAGCAAAAGCCGGACTTGCGAACGCCATCAACAGCAGAGCTGTCGCAAGAATTCTCTTCATGGCACGAATCCTAACATGGTTTCCATACCTGCGGCGGCGTGTCAGCCGCCCACGTATCCAAAGAGCAACGGAGGGGGATGATGTGTGGCCGGCGGACGCGAGCACCGGTGATTCAGACGCGGCAAGGGTACACTGAGATTACGATGACGTACCCGGAAACTTCCCCCACTTCGAGCCATCGGCGCTACTTTTTTGAGAGATTCGGCCTGACCGAGCGGCTGCTGGAGCGCTGCCTGGGCGAGGCCCTCAGCGCCGGTGGCGACTACGCGGACCTTTACTTCGAGTCGGTTACGGCGACGGCGCTGGGCGTAGACGAGCAGATTGTGAAGTCGGCCAGCCAGGGAACGAGCGCGGGATGCGGCATCCGCGTGCTGAGCGGCGAACGCACCGGCTATGCCTACACCGACAACCTGAGCCCCGAGCGCCTGCTGCACGCGGCGCGGACAGCGGCGCTGATTGCGTCAGGCCCGGCGAAACAGCCGGTGCAGGGGTTTACGGAGACGCGCGGCGCCGATCTCTACCCCGTTCCGCTGGGCGGCTACGATTTGGACCTTGCCGCCCGGCTCGAGCTGATCCTGCGCGCGGATCGCGCAGCACGGGCGTTCGATGCGCGCATCGTGCAGGTGCGGGCGAGCTACAGCGAAGAGCTGCGGCGGATTCTTGTGGCCGCGTCGGATGGGTCGTTCGCCAGCGACACGCAGCCCCTGTGCCGGCTGGGAGTGTTTGTTATCGCAAAGGACGGCGCAACGGTCACGAAAGGTTCGGCAGGAGGCGGAGGCCGCGCCGGTCTCGAACAATTTACAGGAAGTAAAAGTGCGGAACACCTGGCGCGCGAGGCGGCGCGAGGGGCGATTCTTCAATTAGGCGCCGTACCGGCGCCGGCAGGCGAGATGGAAGTTGTGCTGGGCCCAGGCTGGCCGGGGATTCTGCTGCACGAGGCGGTGGGGCACGGACTCGAAGCCGACTTCAACCGCAAGAAGACGTCGGCGTTTGCAGGGCTGATCGGCCAGCCTGTCGCGAACCCGAAGGTGACGGTGGTCGACAACGGCACAATTGCGGGGCGGCGCGGCTCCCTGAACGTGGACGACGAGGGGTCGGCGACGCAGGAGACGGTACTGATCGAAGGCGGCGTACTGCGAGGGTACTTGACCGACAAGCTTTCGGCGCGGCTGATGGGGATGGCGAATACGGGATCGGGGCGGCGCGAGAGCTACCAGTCGATTCCCATGCCGCGCATGACCAACACCTACATGCTGGCCGGAGACGACGCGCCCGAAGATATTTTGCGCAGCGTAAAGCGCGGGCTCTACGCGGTGAACTTCGGCGGCGGGCAGGTGGACATCACCAACGGAAAGTTTGTCTTCTCGGCGTCGGAGGCGTACCTGATCGAAGACGGCAAGGTGACCGCGCCGGTTCGCGACGCAACACTGATCGGCAACGGGCCGGAGGCGCTGAAGTACGTGTCGATGGTGGGCAACGACCTGAAGCTGGACGAAGGCATCGGAACCTGCGGCAAGGATGGGCAGAGCGTTCCGGTGGGCGTGGGAATGCCAACAGTAAAGCTGGACAAGATGACCGTCGGGGGAACAGGACGATGATAATCGCTGTGCTGACCGACCAAGCACCAGCGGCCTCAAGCACTTGGAGTACTTGGGGTCCGGGCTTAGCCGGAGTGATCCTTGGATTTCTATTGAGCGAGCTTGTGTCATTCATCAATAAACGATCCGAGAGGAAGAGGGAACATCGCCGATTCATAGCTGACCAAGCGAACCGCCTCATGGAAGACGTAGTACGAGTATTCTTCGGCGCGAAAAATGAGCTTGGGTACTTGGCGTCGGAACTGGTTCAAACGGATGCGTCGATCGGCGCAGCCCAAAAGTTGACCTCTCAATTCGTCGGAGCAACAGGGGAAATCCCGGGGGCGCGCGAACTTGAGCAACATCGTCAGGAGCGCAAGAAATATCTTGATGCTGCTTACGCTAACCTCAAGAGATACCATTCCCAAGGCGAGCCCCTCCGTAAAGTTGCTATGCTCGTTGCCCATTGCGATTGACCTAAGCTTCTTGAACGAATTCCTTGCGAAGGTGACAGAAACGTATCAGTGGGACACGCAAGGCGTGATCAAACAATGTCATCTCTACGAAAGCTTGCATGATCAGTTATTGGGCGCGAGAAGTCAGGTGCTCAACGAACTTCTTGTGTCGATTAAGAAATAGCAAAATAGTGTTCCAGCTTTGCCCAGAGATGCAAGCGCGCTCCTCACGCCGCTTCCAGCCGAACCTTGACTTTCCGTCCCAGCGCGGCAGCGATGTTGACCAGTGCATCAAGTGAGAAGCGCGAGATGCGCCCGCGAAGCAGATCGTTGATGCGTGGCTGTGAAATTCCGCAGCGCTTCGCCGCCTCCGCCTGAGTCCACCCATCCTTCTTGACGATTGCCTCGATCCTCATCATGAGATCGGAGCGCAGCGTCAGGTTCGCTGCCTCTTCCGGTGTGTCGGCGAGCGCATCCCAAACATTTTCAAATTCTTCAGACTTAGGTTTCATCATCATTGACCTCGTATCAATTGCCGGAACCGTTCACGTGCGATTTCAACATCGCGCTGCGAAGTGGACCTGGTCTTCTTTTGGAAGGCATGGATCACATACACAGCCTCTGCCAGCCGAGCTGTATACACCACCCTGTACGCACCAGACCCCTCCGAAATGCGGATTTCCTCTACACCCGCACCAATCGGATGCATTGATTTGAAGTCCGTAGCCGGGAGCCCTCTTTGTATCCGCTCCAACTGGTACCCTGCCTCTTGGCGAGCATCTTTCGGAAACTCCCGCAACACCTTTCGAGAATCGCCGAGAAACCGGACCGGCTTCATGAGAGGATTATATCCAATTCGATATAGGCGCGCAAGTTCTGCGTTTTTGGGAGCTGATCGTAAAACCGGTTTCGCCCCGTGCGACCTACAACGATGCATGTGTTTGTGCCGGGAGCAGCGGCCGCCGCGACTACGTATGCTGGTTGTATTCCGGCGAGCCGGCGATGACGAGGCCGCTCTTTTGGCGGCCGTGGATGTACCAACAGCACCACCCGGTTTCATACGGTTGCTTCTCGGCTGGCGCGCGCAAGTCCACGTAGGTGACGTTGCCATAGAGATAGATCTTTAGCTCCCACGCTTCCAGGCGGCGCAGGTCTTCCGCCGATTCACAGACTGCTTTCACATCGTCGCGGGAGAACGACTTGAGTCCCGTGGATTCGCCCGGCAGCAGGATGATGGGAACGCGCGGGGGGCGCGGTTCGTTCTTGAACGTGGGAGCAGGCGGTAGGTGCGACTCATCCTCCGCGACGACGATCTCATCGACAAGCGTAACGATCCTCGTCGGACTGCGCCCTCGATTCGTGGCCACGATCGTGAACCTGTCGGTGGGGCCCGGCTCGGCCTCGGCAGAGACCACGATCCATGGCCGCTGCGCCTGCGCCTGGGCTTCCGCATACATCAATGCCGCTTTGGCGCTATCGGCGGCTGCCTGGGCCACGGCCTTGTTCAGGCGCGTCTGACGCTCGATCTTGCGTAGCAGGGAGATAGCGAGCAGGATTCCCACGTACGCGATCAGCGCGAGAAGCAGGCTGGCGACCCAGCTGATACGCTCCTGCAAAGGCCACGGGGCGGGAGCGGGCGCAGGAGTGGCAATAGTGATATGCGGCTGCTGCGCATCGCATGATCCGCCCTGGCAGCTTGAGGCCGAAGCGTCGGGACTGGCCGCGAATGGCTGGGCTGCCGGCTGAGCAGTTGAGGCGCCCGGAGCCGGTGCGGGATGCGTGGCAGCTCCCGGAGCAGCAGGAGGCGGAGCGGCTGGCTTGCTGGCCTGCGCCACGCTCGCCGCGGGCGCAAGCGCCACCAGCAAAAACGCCGCGGCAACGCCCAGGTTCTTCCAGATCATGGCGTCAATGTAGCACAACATGCGCCTGAAACCATGTAGCCGCCGCGCCTCCGGAGAAACTGGGGTACCGGGCGTGTAACGGCGCTGCAGGATCCGGATGCAGAATCGGGATCCCCGCAGCCGGGTAAGCCGAACCGATTATGGAGCCTGGAATCTTTCCAGAATTCCCAGGTTGCGGGCCATGCGCACCGGGATGCGTAAAGGGATCTTTTCCTCGTTGCCGAGGGTGAGAACGCAATAGGTCCGGAAGAAGAATTTCGTCCGGCTGAAGCGGATTTGGTCCCAGGGGATGCGCAGCGGCGGGTGAGCGATGCGAAACAGGAACAACACCGAACCGTAGAGCGCGTCGGAGGCAGCCGTCAGTCGGATCAGGCTGGAATAGTGGCTCCAAAAGCGCATATAAACCGTGTAGAAGAACGGCCCCGCGGATTTAGTTTCTCCGTACGGCTCGGACTGCCGTTTGAATCGTTTGCTCAGGGAATACCAGCCACCGATGAAGCTGGCCAGGAAAGAAACCGCACACCAAAAGGCGATGAAAATGATCGCGAAGCCAAGCGGCGTACTCAAGAATGCGTCGATCGTGTTGGATTGCAACTGGCACCTCATGGGCGTTGCGCTCGGCCTGCGCGGCAGTGCCGCTCAACCGGATCGATCCGCTTCACACGCCCACCGGAAAGGGCTTGGGACTGGATTCCTCGGTGTTGACGCCGGTGCGCCAGCGCTCGAAGCGGCCCTGGAGGAGGCTCATGAGGCCGGTGTACCAGTAGCCGATGACGAAAAGGATGAGAAACGGCGCGGTGAAGTAGTTGTTGTTGATAAAGGTGTACCAGATGGCGGCGGCGAAGTAGAAACCGAGGGCGAGTTCGATCCAGGGGGCAAGTTTGAGGCGCTTTCGGTACTTTGCGGCCTGCGATTTTTCGCCTTTCTTGGCAACACGGTACTTGGGCGTGCGCACGAAGGCGCTCTTGATGCCGAAAATCGCTTCCATGACGGCCTTGGTGTTGGTGACGGTGAGGCCAATGCCGAGGGCCATGAGAAACGGCAGATAGTAGAAGGTCTTTTTCCAGGTCTTGGGAAAGATTTCACGCTCGCTCATCACATAAAAGACGGCGATGGAGAAAGTAGAGGCCGTGAATAGCGGGAAGTCGATGAGCAGCATTTGGAACCAGCCCTGGTAGAAGCGGCAGATCATGGCGGGAATCAGCAGCGCCGACATGACGACCATCAGGGGATAGCTGAGGTTGGCCGTGAGATGGTACACCGATTCGATCTTGTTGCGCATCGGCGTTTGGGAGCGGAAGACCCGGGGCAGGATCTTGATGCTGGTCTGGATGAGCCCTTTGGCCCAGCGCGCCTGCTGGGTTTTGAAGGCGGTCATCTCGATGGGCAGTTCGGAGGGGCACTCGACGTCGGGCAGGTATTTGAACTTCCAACCGGCCATTTGGGAACGGTAGCTGAGGTCGGTATCTTCCGTAAGCGTATCGTGCTGCCAGCCGCCGCCGTCGGAGATGGCTTCGCGGCGCCACATGCCGGCAGTGCCGTTGAAATTGAAGAACTCGCCGGTGCGGACACGAGCGCCGTGCTCCAGGATGAAGTGGCCGTCGAGCAGAATGGCCTCCACCTGGGTCAATATGCTGTAGTCGCGGTTAAGGTGCGCCCAGCGGGTCTGCACCATGCCGATTTCGGGTTCTGCGAAGTGGTGGATGACCTTCATGAGCCAGTCGGGCGGGGGAACGAAGTCGGCGTCGAAGATGGCAATAAACTCGCCTTTGGCCACTTTGAGGCCGGCGCCGAG
Source organism: uncultured Acidobacteriaceae bacterium (assembly GCA_963808805.1). Classification (GTDB taxonomy): domain Bacteria; phylum Acidobacteriota; class Terriglobia; order Terriglobales; family Acidobacteriaceae; genus Telmatobacter. The sequence continues at coordinate 96,937 of CAWEGN010000004.1, forward strand.
GGCTCCGGCCTTGAAGCCGTAGCGATTGGTGCGATGAATGTAGACGATGTTGTGGCCAAGCGCGGCGTACCGCTCGACGATTGCCGCAGCCACCTCGCAGGTCTCGTCGGTTGAGTCGTCGAGCACCTGGATCTCGAGCTTCTCGCGCGGGTACTCCATGGAGCAGACGGCCTCGATCAGGCGATCGATGACGAACTGCTCGTTGAAAATGGGCAACTGAATGGTGACCTGGGGCAGCTCGTCGAAGTGGCAGGGCGGGTTGGGGTCGTAATTTTTCCGATACTTGAAGTACTGGTAAGCCATCGTGTAGCGGTGGATGCCGTAGAAAGACAGGAGGATCATCACCGCGAAGTAGGGAATTAGGATCGACGCGTCGAAGAGGTTCCAGTGGTAGAGGCCCTTGAAGGTCTGGTCGGCGTACTGCTCTCTTAAGTAGTGGCGCCAGCCGCTCTGCGGGTCGAAGGCAAGCCACGCGGCGATCGACCGCAGCAGTCCCCCGGCGGGGACGGCGAAAACGCGCAGAGGGATGAGCAATGCAGCGATCAGGGCTTCAGCCTCCAAGGCTGGAATATGGTTCATTGTACGCGAGCGGGGGATGACGGTTGCGAATCCTTCAAGGGTCGCGAGATCGCCCAGTCTTGCTCGCCAAGCAAGGGAATCCGCCTTAGACATCCTCGGGATTTCCGGCCATCTCCCGATCAAACTGGAATTCATTGAAACGCGCGAAAAAGTGGATGCCATCCTGCCCGAGATGGAGAAGCGCACAGGCTCCGGGCTGATTGAAGTGCAGGAGACCACGATCGTCGTTTCCCCCTCATTCATAGTTCAATGAGCCTTTGACAAGCGGCATGCGTTCCGCAGCCGGCACATAGGGGCAAAGCGCAACAATCTGGCCCAAATCGCGTCTTAACAAGTAGCCGCAAGTGAGTTGCGCAGGAGCGTTCGCGTCCAGCGCCGTACTCGCGCAAAGAAATCCTTAATCGTCAGTGGCTTGACGAATGCAGAAGGATCTTTTTCGCAATTCCTTACCGAAGTTGGTGCATACTGAAAAGGAGAGAATTTGTAGCTCTAACCCCAAGGGAAACCGATGCTCTCGAATCGCCAGTCACGCATTCTTTCCTTTACCTTTGTCCTGTTAGGAGTAGTTTTATGCGCGCATGGGCGCGCGCAGGCAGCTCTGCTCATGGAGGAGCCGTACGGCTTCTTTGGCGCCCTGAACCCGACCGGGCACAACTCCATTTACTTCGAGCGAATCTGCGCGGAAACTCCCGTGACGCTGCGGCGCTGCCGGCCGGGCGAGATGGGCGCGGTGATTGCCCGCTATCAGGGGGTTGACGGGTACGACTGGGTCGCTATCCCGCTGATTCCCTACCTGTACTCGGTGGAGAACGCCGCCGACGTTCCTTCTCATGTGGACCGCGAGACAGTGATCCGCTTGCGCAACCGCTATCGCGAGGAGCGCCTCGGGAGCCTGGGACCGCATTTGTCAGCGGGCAATCTTGTGCACGGCGGCTGGACCGAGCTGCTGGGCGCGGCCTATGAGCGGCGTATTTACGCCTTTCGCTTCAACACAACGCCAGAGCAAGACGACGCTCTGATTGAGACGCTGAATACGGGACCGAACCGGACCCACTTCAATCTGCTCTTTAGCAATTGCGCGGATTTCGCGCGCGTGGTGCTCAACGGCTACTTTCCCCGCGCCTTCAGGCGCAGTATTTTCCGCGATGCCGGCATGACCACCCCCAAGCAGATCACCTACAAGCTGGTACGGTATGCGCGCAGGCATCCGGAGACGCAGTTGACGGTGTTTGAAATCCCGCAGATTCCCGGCTACCGGCGTGGGAGCCGCTCCGTGAAGGGCATCGACGAGTCGTTCGTGACCACTGTCTACGCGATCCCGATCGCATTCGCGAACCCATATCTGGCAGGCGGGCTGTTTGTGGACTACCTGGTGCGTGGGCGCTACCATTTGATCCCCAAGCATCCCGAAGTGTTGGGGCCCGGCAATTTATCCGCGTTGACAACGCCGGCCGCGAACCAGGAGAATTCCGCCAGCGCCGGCGTCCAGGCCCCCGGCGCCGCTTCAGGCGGCACTGCTCAAGCGCAAACTGCCACGGGAGCGAATTCCGGCCTGCGAGGAATCGGAGCCGCAGATGAGTAAGCGAGAGCCACAGAATCTCAAGAACCATGGACGGCTGGATCCGGCGTACCACTTCGTTCTGGTCTTCGTTGTCCTTGCCAACCTGATCGTCTCGATCGTCGTCGTCGTCCGCCACCCGTGTTTCTATTCGGCGTGGTTCGTGGTGCTGTCGGTAGCAGCGTTTATCGCGCTATTCCGGATGCGCCAGTATCCGCTCAAGGTGCAGGACCGCGTGATCCGGCTGGAAGAGCGGCTGCGCCTGCAGGCGCTGGCGCCGGCCGAATGGCACTCGCAGATCTACCGCCTTAGCGAGGACCAACTCATCGGCCTTCGCTTTGCGGCCGACGACGAAGTCGTCGAGTTGGCCAAGCAGGCGCTGGAGCATAACCTGAACCGCAAGCAGATCAAAGAGCGGATCAAGGATTGGCGCGCCGACACCTGGCGGGTGTGAAAGACAAGGAGCGAGCCCCCCAGCGACGGGGACCTGTTGCTCCACCCAAGAAGCGAAGGGCTGCATCTTGGGACCCGGTCGCTGGGAACGCTGCAGGAATGGCCCAGGTTCTGCGATCGACGTTTTGCGAAGCGAGCCGTAGACCGGAGAGCAAGATGGAGGTGCGTCGATGGTCGATGGCCGCGTTGACGAGGGCTTTGAGCGCCTGGGCGATAGCGGAGCATGTCCCGCTGCCAGTTGAAAGTAGAGAGCGCCAAGTAGGTTGATGTTACTACGCCGCCTTTTGAGGGGCTGTCGCAGGTGGGTTGAGGATCGCTTGCAGGGCCACAGATCGCGATGGTCCATGAATTATTGAATTGATTTGGTGGACCTGGTCGGGATCGAACCGACAACCTTCCCGGCAGGCCGGGACGCGCTCTCATCTCAACGATTCAAATCGATCAGTTGCTGAATCGAGCGATGTGATTTCCAACTCTTCAATTGCCGCTCGCGTTGTCGTGCTTCGGCAATGGTGTCAAACTCCTCGCGGTAGACCGGCACCCAAGGTCCTCTGCCTCGCGTGGATGGGGTCTGCCCACGCTGATGCGCTGCCAAACGTATCTCTACATCGTTTGCCGATCCGATATAAAAACGCTTGCTGGACTGGCTTTCCAGAATGTAGACGCTTGGCATGACGAAGGAATGATGGGCCTTGACAGAATCGAACCGACAACCTTCCCGGCAGGCCGGGACGCGCTCCTTTATTTGTCGATTGGTGGACCTGGTCGGGATCGAACCGACAACCTCTTCCATGCCATGGAAGCGCGCTCCCAAACTGCGCCACAGGCCCACACGGGAAAGTAACTCTTCTATTCTCTTCGCCTGCGGCCCATTCGTCAAACGCGTAGATGGCCCAAATGGAGCTGCAGAGGCAGCGGGCTGCGGAAGACGAATCATAAAGCTCCTCCTGAGTTCGCACGAAGATTGTCACAAATCGTCGTCAGGAGGTCTGCCTGCGCCTACTTACTGTGCCTCGCGCCGAAGCGGCGCAGTTTTTCTAGGGTCGCTGCGGCCTGGCCGGAGTCGATGGCGTCAGCGCCCATTGCAACGCCTTGCTTTAGATCCCCGGCAAGTCCGGCGGCAACCAATACAGCCGCTGCGTTGAGCAATACAACGTCGCGCCGCGCGCCGGGAACGCCGGTCAGCACGTCGTAAAGCAGCGCTTTGTTCGTGGCCACGTCGCCGCCGATGAACTGATCGAGCGTGGTGCGCTCGAGGCCGGCCATCTCCGGCGTGATGCGCGCGGCCTTGAGTTGCGCCTCGCCTGTTTCTGTCTCCTCGATGCGCGCCACGACCGATTCACCTGTGGTGGTCAGCTCGTCGATGCCGTCAGTACCGTGGACTACGAAGGCGCGTTTGGCTCCGAGCGCAGCGAGCGTGCGGCCAACGAGCAAAACGCGGCTGGGGGCGAGCACGCCGACCACCTGCGTGCGCGCGTGCGCCGGGTTGGTGAGCGGGCCCACGAGATTGAAGATGGTGCGGAAACCGAGCGCGCGGCGAAGCGGCCCGAGCACTTTCATCGCCGGGTGATACAGCGGCGCAAAAAGAAAGACGAAGCCTGTTTCGCGGAGACATTCGACGGCAAGCTCAGGTGGGAGTTCAATAGGAACGCCGAGAGCCTCAAGCACATCGGCAGCGCCGCAGCGCGAGGTGACGGCGCGGTTGCCGTGTTTGGCGACACGGGCACCCGCAGCTGAGGCGACGAGCGCGGCGCCGCAAGAGATATTGAAGGTTTGGGGTCCACCGCCGCCAGTGCCAACGCAGTCGACCAGTTGGTCCCGCTCATCCGGTCCAAAGGGTAAATGCACGGAGTGCCGGCGCATCGCATCCACAAAGCCGGCAAGCTCCGGCGCCTGCTCGCCGCGCGTGGCCAGCACGGTGAGCAGCGCGGCGATTTCCACCTCCGGCACGCCGCCGGCGAGAACCTCCTCGAGGACTTCGGCCGCCTGCTCCCTGGCCAGCGAGGCGCCGTCTTCCGCCAGTGGCCTCAGAAACTCCTTCAGTTGGCTCATAGCTATTTCAATGGTAATTGCGTAGCCTATGCGGGTTCGGGGTTTGCCCCTCCTTCGGTCGCCAAGATACTATGGACTCGCTGGCTGTGGAGGTTTCGCTACTCCCTGCATTCCATGGCTCGCGTCCTCAGATTCCCTCAATGACGGCAGCCCGAGTGGTTCAACCCGAATGAAAATCCACGAATATCAAGCTAAAGAAATCCTGGCGAAGTACGGCGTCCCCGTGCCCAAGGGCGAAGTTGCCAATACGCTGGAAGAAGCCAACGACGTGGCGCGCAAGCTGTTTGCCGAAGGCGCCGCGGGCGTGGCGGTGAAGGCGCAGATCCACGCCGGAGGCCGCGGCAAAGGCGGCGGCGTGAAGGTGGCCCGGACGCGCGAGGAGGCCGAGCAGCACGCCAAGAACATTCTGGGCATGACGCTCGGTGACCCACCAGACCGGACCCCAGGGCCAGAAGGTGCAGCGGCTTCTCATCGAGGAGACCGCGGCGATCGAACGCGAGCTCTACCTGGGTATTGTGCTCGACCGCGCCGCGGGCAAGCTGGTCTTTATGGCATCGCAGGCCGGAGGGGTGGAGATCGAGGAGGTGGCCGCAAAGACGCCTGAGGCGGTCTTCAAGGAGACGATCGACCCGGCCGTGGGCTTCGGCGCGTGGCAGGCGCGCAAGCTGGCGTTCGCGCTGGGACTGAAGCCCGCGCAGATCAATCAGGCCGTCAGCTTCTTCCAGAACCTCTACAAGGCCTTCACCGAGACAGATGCCTCGCTGGTGGAGATCAATCCCTTCATCACCACGACCGACGGCAAGCTGCTCGCCCTCGACGCCAAGATCAACTTCGACGACAATGCGCTCTTTCGCCACGCCGACATCAAGGCGCTGCGCGACATCGCCGAAGAGGATCCGCTGGAGGTGGAGGCGAGCAAATACGCCCTGAACTACATCAAGCTCGATGGGACCATCGCGTGCATGGTGAACGGCGCGGGGCTGGCGATGGCGACGATGGACATAATTCAGTACGCGGGCGGCAGACCCGCGAATTTCCTGGACGTGGGCGGCGGCGCGACGCAGGAACAGATCGAGCACGCCTTCGAGATTCTGCTTGCCGATGCCAACGTGAAGGCCATCTTGATTAACATCTTCGGCGGCATTCTGCGCGTGGACCGGCTGGCCACGGGCGTGGTGGCGGCGGCGCGCAAGCTCGACGTGAAGGCGCCGATCGTGCTGCGGCTGGAAGGAACGAACGTGGAGGAAGGGCGCAGGATTCTGAAGGAGTCGGGATTGAACTTCCAGGTGGGCGCAACGATGAAGGAAGCCGCGGAATTGGTGGTAGCCGCTGCGGCGGGAGCTTAAGAATGGCGGTTTTGGTCGATAACAATACGCGGCTCATTGTGCAGGGCATCACGGGCAAGGAAGGCACGTTCCACGCCATGGGCTGCGCGGAGTACGGCACCAAGGTGGTTGGCGGGGTGACGCCCGGAAAGGGCGGAACGACGCACGAGGGCTGGCCGGTGTTCAACACTGTGAGCGATGCCGTGAAGCAGACCGGCGCCAATGCGACCATGATTTTTGTGCCGCCGCCGTTTGCCGCCGACGCGATTCTCGAAGCCGAAGACGCGGGGATTCCGCTCATCGTGTGCATCACCGAGGGCATTCCCACGCTGGACATGGTGAAGGTGTGGGCCAAGCTGAAGAACTCGAAGTCGCGGCTGGTCGGGCCCAACTGCCCCGGCGTCATCTCGCCGGGAAAGGCCAAGATCGGCATCATGCCGGGACGCATTCACAAGGAAGGGCTCGATCGGGATTGTTTCGCGCTCGGGCACGCTGACCTATGAGGCGGTGCACCAGCTCACGCAGCGCGGCATCGGCCAGTCGACGGCCATCGGCATCGGCGGCGATCCGATCATCGGCACCACGCACATCGACGCGCTGCGCCTGCTCAACGACGATCCCGGGACCGAAGCGATCATCATGATCGGCGAGATCGGCGGCTCGGCCGAGGAGGCCGCGGCGGAATTCGTGAAGCAGCACGTGAAAAAGCCGGTGGTGGGCTTCATCGCCGGCCAGACCGCGCCTCCGGGCCGGCGCATGGGCCACGCGGGGGCGATCATCAGCGGCGGCCAGGGCACCGCAGCCGACAAGATGAAGGCCATGGCTGCGGCGGGAATTCACGTTGTGGTTTCGCCCGCGGAGATCGGCGCCACGGTGGCGCAGGTGATGAAAGGCGGCTACTAGCTGCTAGCTTTCAGCTCTCCAGCTTTCAGCTTTCAGCTCTCAGCCTCTCAGCTTTAGCGTTCGCGAGTTCGCTCGATTTCGGCGGTTCTCATGCGACTATGAGCCATTTCAGACAGGACGTAGGTGGCTTTTTCCTGACGAAGAAGCCACTTAGCGGGTGTCCCCGGTTCAATCTGTCAGGCATGTGACCGGTCAGTACCTCAACTATTCACCGCATTTTCATCCCGGTATGCCATCCCTCCATATTTGATGGCAAAGGGGTTACGGGACGGCCCTATACCTACTTCATACCGTACCCGTACCTCGCATACCAATTTCCAGGGCTGCATCCAGTAACCGTACCGATTCAAAAAGAGTTAGTGGACAGTGGTCAGGTGCACAGCCGGAACAGCCGGTAGACAGTAGCCGATGAGGGAGATCTGGTTGAACACTCATGAAATGAGTATGCGCCGAAGGGGCGAAATAATCGGCAAATTTGCGGAGAGATAAATGCGGTTTGGAATCAAGGAGATGCTGCGAGGTTTGAACGGTGGAGGGCTTGACATAACAGGAAACAGGGAACAGGGATCAGGGAACAGGGATCAGAAATCCTGGGGCTGAGGGAACGCGGAAACAGGGCTGAGGGAGAGAAGGCGTGGGGCGGCGCAAGGGCGAGGGCCGGAGGGGCCTTCTTGCGATTTAGGCGATGTGAACTACGAAGTGTGAACTGCGCCTGACCCCTGTTGTACACTCCACTTGATGAAACCCACTGTCCTGTGCACCCTCGTTCTTCTCGCCTGCGTAACACTTGCCGCCGCCCAGGAAGCTAAGCCCAAACCCGAGGACACGGAAATCTGGAAGCCCGTCCCGGTCGTCGTGACTCCCGGCGCTACGTGCGGCGCGCCACCCTCCGACGCCATCATCCTCTTCGATGGCAAGAATGAGGACGAATGGGTTTCCGCGCAGGACCACACGCCGGCAAAGTGGATCGTCGCCCACGGCCTGCTCACCGTCGCCAAAGGCGCCGGCAACATCGAGACCCGGCGCACTTTCAAGGACTACCAACTGCACATCGAGTGGCGCGTTCCCGCCGATATCACCGGCTCCGGCCAGGGCCGCGGCAACAGCGGCGTCATGCTCGCCTCGACCGGCCCCGGCGACGCCGGCTACGAACTCCAGGTCCTGGACCCGTGGAACAATCCCACCTACGTGAACGGCATGGCCGGCAGCCTCTACAAGCAGTCCATTCCTCTCGTCAACCCCGGCCGCAAGCCCGGCGAGTGGCAGACCTACGACGTGGTGTGGACCGCGCCCATCTTCAACGACGACGGCTCGCTGAAAACGCCCGCCTACGCCACCGTCTTCTTCAACGGCGTCCTGGTAGACGACCACTTCGAGCTCAAGGGCCAGACCCTCTACATCGGCCAGCCCTTCTACAAGAAGTACGACGGCGCGCCCATCAAGCTCCAGGCCCATGGCGACAAGAGCGCGCCGCTCAGCTTCCGCAACATCTGGGTCCGCGAGCTTCCGTGAAAACAGTGATCCGTGGATCGTTCCCTTCCGGCCCCTGGATTTTGGTTTGCGTTCCGTATGCGCCGAGGGGGCGAAATAGCCGGTAAAGTTCGGGCGGGGCAGCGCGAAAGGCGAGGGTCCTTCCTGCGAAATGGGCGTTTCAGGGGACGGATCGCGATCCTCGTGGTCCGCTTCCAGCCGGTTGAGGTTCGTGGTCTCCCAGGTCCCCAAATGCGAGGGACCTGGGGCACCCATCGGTAGTGGCTAAATTGGCTTCCAAGCATCCGGGCCACCCGCCGTTCAGTGTGCGTTGAGGGCCGAAATAACCGGCAAAGTTCAGGCGGAGGAGATTTGGCGTGGAGTCAGGGTGATGTGGGAGGGTGAGTGGCGGCGGGGGCTTGACGGGGCGGTGCGCGCAGCAGGCGAATATCCTTCTGGCGAGATGGGCATCTGTCGGTACTAACGATGAGGCCGCATTAGACTGAACACAAAGAGCACTGAGCCGGTTCGCAATCGGCCCTCACTTTAGGCGGCGGGTAGCGTCCGTTTTCATTTCTCCCTGCTCGCTAAGCCCGCTGATTGGCCTCCCTCGTCAAACCCATTGGCGCACACGATCACGAAGAGGCTACCATCTTGGCATGAAGCCACCGACATTCTTTCTGTCTTCTACGATCTATGACTTCAGGGACCTGCGCTCGGCAGTTAAGTATTACCTCGAAGAACTGGGCTGCAGAGTCTTAGCATCCGAATATAACGACTTCCTCAAGCCCTTAGACAGACACTCATACCAGGCTTGCCTCAAAGCCATTGAACAGGCTGATTATTTCGTGCTTTTTATTGGAACGCGCGTCGGCGGCTGGTTTAACCCTGAGCAACGGATCAGTATTACGCAGCAAGAATATCGTCATGCATACGAACTGCAGAAGGAAGACAAGCTGAAGATCATCACGTTCGTTCGCTCTGAGGTCTGGCAGGCGCGAGAAGAACGGAGAGAACTCGCATCACACCTTGCCTCACTTGGATACAGCGACAGCGAAAAGACGAAGATCAAGGATTATCCCAGCAAGTTCGCGGATGACGCCGAATTTATCTCGACATTCATCAACGAGGTCGGTCGTAATCGTGACACCGCAGTGGCGCTGAAAAGCGGCGGGGCGCTCCCGTCTGGCAACTGGATCCACGTGTTCCATGACTTCAGTGAGGTCATCTCAACTCTGCAGGCTCAGACCTTTTCCGGTGGTCCAGTGGCCGAGGCCGCCCTTCGAAGGCTGCTCAAATCCGAGGTACGCGAAATCCTGAGGCGCTGCATCCCGAAATCGCCCAACGGTGTCCTCTTGTCACCGCGACTCGCCGTCGAAAAGTTTCTCCGTAAATACCCGCTGACGATCAAAAACAAGGAGGCCGATTTCTTCGAGATAGACACCTCCGAATGGGATGGTCTCACTTGGTTCGCCTACCATCTGATCGCAGTCCAGTTCCACCCAATGATCCTGGACTCCGCAATCGTCTCGCCCTTCTTTCTCCGGTTCGATCAGACCCTAAACGCGTTTGAGGAGACGCCCTTTCATAAGGCCATTGCTTCCTTGCGGGACGAGTTGCGGCGCTTCAACGAGTCGAATTCACCCGAATCTTTGGCGGTGATTTATGAGCATTCGCCCAGAGCGCGCGGCTATCGGAACGGGAGTGTCTCCGTCGAGCCGAGAAAGCTGTCTGGACTTCTTCATCTCTATGACCGATGGATTAACGTCATTGAGCTTTGCATTGCGATCTACCGACATCTTGATGGCAAGCCCTTTGTTCAGCCGTTGTTACGCTCCCGGTCTCCAGTTCGAGGGCTGGAGGAAGAGTTCGATAAGGAAATGGCTACAGTTGACGAAATCCTTGCTGTCCTGAAATTCGATGAGAATGCGGCAGAAAGGCTGTGAAGTCTCGCAGAGTCAGAGCGGTCGCGTTCTCGCGCCAATCCCACGCTCTCCCGGCCCCGCAAGACTTCAAGATTCTTGGGCTGGCTCTTTGCGAGGCAGTCGGTATCGGCGTTCCCAGGGCCCTCTTCGACTGCACTCAGGGCAGGCTTTGAGTTTGTGCCCTGATAAAGGACGAAAAGCAACCGCAGATCCTTCGACTCGCTGCGCTCGCTCAGGATGACAGCGGTGGATTGGGTTTGTGCGATTCAACCCTAGCCGCAGAAATCCCGAGAAGCAGATCCTTCGACTCATTTTGGCGCAAAACGCGCCAAAATTCGCTCAGGATGACAGCTTATTTGTGATGCGAACTTCAGACTCAGGACACTAGATCCCACACCGAGCTGGGAAGTGAAGTGAAGTTATGTCGAGCGGTTCAGTTGGGGACGGGGCCGCTGGAACCACCGGGGACTTGCGACGCCTGCCAGAGAAGAGTCGCGAGCAGCACCACGAGGGCTTGGCGGATGTCCTCCTCAACGATGGACCGCTTCTCTTCCGCGGCCTTTTTCACGACTTGATGGACATAAGAATCGCAAAAGACCATCGACCATTCGGCTGGTATCAAGGCAGCTTGCCCGTGACCGTCGAGGTGCACGCCGGAAGGCGCAGGAAGATTGTCAGCGAAGCGGATCGGCCCGGTAATCGGGGCACACTTCAACCGATCGGGCAAAGAGGGCTCAACCCGATCGAGTAGCTTCCGGGCCGCCAGCTGCAAAATTCTCGGGAACCGTTTCCAGAAGTACGATATCGGCGCTATCTACGCTGATTTGTTGGCCGACCAGGGGGTCCTGGGAGTTTCGCGCCCGCGCGAAAGCGATGCTTGCGGCGCGGGCCAGATCGCGATCAACGTCATCCAAGTGTTGCGGGCTGGGAGACATGCGAGCGTAGTATCGATATCTCGCCAAATAGGAAAGCTCCGCCTCCGATCCTCGAAAATGTTCATACTGATAGAGAAGATCTTCCTCAATCGAAGAGAGCCCACGCGCCCGTGCCAGCGTGGCATACCACTTGAATGCTTTGTGCAGGTACCAGTCGCGTGTCTTATATAGACGGTCTTTTCCTGTATTTTCACCGAAGATATTGAAGCTCAACTGGTCGAACATCTCGATGTAGTCTTCCCGCTGTTGCGCGATCAAGTCGGACCAAAGCAGATTCGCCGATTCCAGGTGCTCATCGAGGGAGCCCTCAGGGAAAAAGGCGAAATGGGGAGAGTAGCCGCCATCACGATGGATATTTCCCCGGACAAACCCGGGCTTCATGGCGATGAGAAAGAAGTGAAACCCGTGGACCTCCGCGGTCCGCTTGTCGCGTAGTTGTACCTGGGCGCAGCCCCTGCGCATCCTTCCCACCCAAAAGCCGATAGAGTTCGTATTTCTGGAGCTCCGATGTCAGGGTCTGCTCCAGGTATGACTTGAAGCCGGAAACATGGCCGATCTCGAGGAGGCAAAAAGATTCGCCAATCGAGATCGCGTATGTAATCCCAATCCACATGCCCCCAGCGGCTGACGCTCAAGCCCAGGCTTCCGTAAGGAGAAATTGGCGTTTTCCCCACATACTCCAAAAGATATGGGCTCTCAGAAGCGTAGGCGCGAAGCGTCTCATCGACAACGTTGCGGACCAAAGGAACCAGCGCAACATCCTGGGAACCTCCGAATCGTTCCTTGGGCAACAGAAACGGTTCCGCGCTGAAAGGGTTGCGATGCGCCGCAACGAGAGGTTGAAGCCGCAAACGCTGAAAGGACAAGGTTTCTGCCGCGCCTGAGAAAAGGAATTTTAGCGCTTCGCGAAGAGCGGGATTTCTGGAGACAACAGCGCGCAGAGTTTCCTGCACGATCGATCCATTGCTTTTCGCGGAAGTGTTGGCGCGTAACCATGGCTTTCCTGTCGAGCGGCTATTCAAAATTGTAGCTTTCTGAGGCGAACTTGTTCTGTCCGGTTTACGGCTTTCCATGGCAGGTTTTACGGCGGTTCTCCTGCGACGATGAGCCATTTCGGACAGAATTCAAGGCGGCTTTTTCTCTATGAAAAAGCCACTTAGGGATTGCGCCTTGGCCTACAACTGCAGGAGACCCGCTATAGAGACGGGACGCTAACGCGTGCTGACCCCTCCGGGGTTCTGGGTTCGGCTACTCGGCGTGGAGGACGACATCGAAGAGGAGGAGGCTGGCGGTGGTGAAGACGATGTCGTAGCCGAGGAGCATTTTGATCCAGAGGGTGGGGTCGCTGTCGCCGGTGAGGATGGCGCCGGTGGCCTGGACCATGGCGAGAAGAGCGGGAATGAAGATGGGGAAGAGGATGAGCGGGAGAAGGAGCTCGCGATTGCGGCTGCGGATGGAGAGGGCGGCGAAGAAGGTTCCGTTGGCGACCAGAGCCCAGGTGCCGAGCGGGAGAACCAGCAGCAGCTTCCACGCCTCGCCAAGGATGTGGAGGTTGTAGAAGACGAAGAAGACGGGCGCGAGGACGATCTGGACGATGGTGACGAAGAGGAAGTTGGCCAGCACCTTGGCGAGAAACATGTCGGCGCCGGGGGTGGGGGCCATGCGCTGCGCGTCGAGCACCTGATGGCGGATTTCGCGGGCCCAGGCCTGGTTGAGGGCGCTGACCGAGGCGAACATGGTGGCCACGCAGAGCACGCCGCCGGCAATGTCGCGGGAGAATGCGCCGCGGGGATCGAAGGCCAGCGAGAAGAGGACGACCACGAGCAGCGCGAAGAAGAGCATGGAGTTGACGGCTTCTTTGGAGCGCCACTCGATGCGCAGGTCCTTGGCGAGATGGGTGAAGAGGGCGCGGGTCATTGGGCTGGCCCTCCGGGGTGGATGGTTTCGAGTCTTTGGTCAGATCGGCAGTTTGGACGGGCGCGCCGAGGGCGGCGGCGGCGCGGAGATAGTCGCCGGGAGCGAGGATCAACTGCGTGCCGCGCGTACCGGCAGAGACGCTGATGCGATCGAAGAGGATGGCGGTTTCATCGACGAAGACTGGGTAGGGTTTTTTGGCGCCGAAGACGGTGACGCCGCCGCGCAGGTAGCCGGTGAGCGGCTGCACGTCCTTGAGAGGAGCCATCTCTGCCTTGCGCCACTGGGCCGCGCGGGCGAGCTTTTTGAAGTCGAGCGCGGCGTCGCCGGGGATGACGGCAAAAGCGTAGAGACCGGAGCCGCCGGTCGTCACCAGCGTTTTGAAGACCTGCTCGGCGGGCATGCCGATCTTTCGGGCGACGGCGATGGCGGTGAGGTCATCGGATTATGGGATCGACCTCGTACTCGCGAAGCTCGAAGGGGATGCCGAGGGACTCGAGGATGCGCGCGCCGTTGGTCTTCATGGCGTCGGGGCTCCCCGGTTCGACGAGGCGACGCGGCCGGCGTGGAGGGTGATGACGAAATCGGCGATGGGAGCGGCGAGCGCGCGCTGGTGCGTGGTGAGGACGATGGTGCGGTCGCCGCGGCGGAAGCCGGCGAGGAGCTCGACCATCTGGCGGGCGCTTTCGACATCCATGTTGGAGAAGGGCTCGTCGAGAAGGAGCAGCTCGGGCGCAGAAAGCAGCACGCGGGCAAGCGAGGTGCGCTGGCGCATGCCTTGCGAATACTGGCCGAGGAGGCGGTTCAGATCGGGGTCGAGACCGACCTGGCGAAGGGCTTCGGCCGGAGCGAGGCAGGCGCGGCCGGGATAGAGACTGCGGAAGTAGCGGAGATTCTCCTGCGGCGGTGAGCTCGTCGTAGAGCATGGGCGCGTGGCTCATGTAGCCGATGCGGGCGCGGACTTGTTGGGGTTCGGAGACGCCGAAGACGCGGACCGTACCGTGGCTGGGGCGCAACAGGCCGGCGAGAATGCGCAGCAGCGTGGACTTGCCCGCGCCGTTTTCGCCGAGGAGCACATAGCAGCGGCCGGGCTCGAGGTCGAGGGTGACCTGGCGAAGCGCGGCAAAGCTGCCGAAGAGCTTGGACACCTGATCGAGCCGCGCGCAAAGGGTTGTGCTGCCGGCTTCGGAGGCGATGGCGTTCATGCGATCAGTTGGCTGCGGTCTGGGTTGCGGGCGCGGGCGGCGCGCTGGAAGCGGTTGACGGCTTGGCGGCGGCCGGCGAGGACGGCGCTGCGCCGGGCTGCTGCGGTGCGTACTTGCTGGCGCACTTGGCCTGAAGCTCGTTGGCGTGGAAGACGCCGTCGCGGCCGTAGGTGCCGATGGCGAGAGCCTGCGCATTGTCTTTGAAGGTGTCAGGCGGCGGCTCCGATCCCTTGTAGCTGACCTTGAGCAGGCGTCCGGAGGAAGCCTTGGGCGAATGGCTCTCGTATTCGTTGAGGACAAAGTCAACGTGTGTGCCGTCTTGCTGGATGGTGCCGGGTTGGACGAAGCCCTCCACGCGCAGATTGGCTGTGGTAGGCCTTGTCGCCCATGCCGCCGAGCTCGGCGATGGTGACGTAGTAGCTCTTGCTGGATCCGTAGCCTGATGTAGGCCAGCCAGCCGATGGTGCCGAGGATGACGGCCACGGCAATGGAGATGCGGAGGGTGTTTGGGGAAACCTTCATGATGCTCCATCTCTAACGATACGAGGCGTGGGGCCTGGGGTCAACAGGGACAGGGATCAGAAAAGCAGGGCTTCTAGCTTCAGCCTTTTAGCTTTTACTTGCGGAGGCGGCGGCAGCGCGAGGGAATGGCGGGGAGGGCGCAGGTGCGGTCGCTCAAGCAGGAGGGCGAGCCGGGCGCGGGTTAGTTGCCGCGGCGAAGTCTTCCGTGCACTCCCGAGCTCGTGCGGCTGGCCACCTTGGCCGGCTGCAGCGAGGTCGCAATCGCGGGAACGAGGATCATTGCGATCAGGATCAATTCAATGACAAGGTCATTCATAGGAATCACCACTGAAACGCTCCTTTGTTGCCGAGCATGCGTACTGTGGTTAGTTGCGCCTGTGGGATCTGACCCGCTGCCATGTGGTGACAATCGAGGGCGAGAGAATCATCGCAACAAAAGAGAGCCCAAGCAGAAAGTCAAGCATGAGGGACGCTCCCCCAACAGATGCAACGCACGTGCCGCAGAATCCGCGGCTTGAGCAGGACCATAGCCCTCTGAGCGCACGATGGGGAATCACTCTTCGGTGGGAGGACGTGGCCTGTTGGGGGCAGCGCGCGGCTGCCACCTTCCGGTGACGATAGATTCCCGCGTAATTCGTTGTTGGCGGCGGACCTTCTCAGGGGGCCATGCTGAGGACTTCCGCGGCGCGGTCAAGGGCCTGGGTGAGCACCGTTAGCTGCTGTTGAGCGAGGGCGGCATCTTTCGCGCCAATGGCCTGGTTGACGCCGGGAAGGACGACGGCAGCGTAGCCGGTGAATTCGCCAGGGGCGAAGATGGTGTGCCGGTACCAGGGGCGACCGGGAAGGCCGGACTCAGTGAGCAGCGCCGTTTCCGTTTGGCGCAGGGCAAGATTCAATTTGGCCAGGTCGCCGGAGGGGGCGGATTGGAGCGCATAGGCCCGTTGCGCGGCCGCGGCCAGGCGCGCCGCAGCAGCTTCAGCGGGAGCGAAGTCGAGCGACCCAAGCTCCCGACCGGCGGCGTCGCGCTTTGCGGCTTCGAGATAGGCGGAGACCGCGCGCGCATAGGCGACGTAGTCGTAGGGAAGGACGTCGGCATCGGCCATGCGCAAGGCTTCGAGGCCCAGGACGCGGGCCATCTCCTGCAGATAGACGAAATCGGGATCGGCGTTTTGCGTGTACCAGGCGAAGTCGTCGAAAACGGAGTGATATACGCCATAGGGTCCGCTGGAGCCGATGTCGGTTGCGGGCACACCGGCATGTTGCAGGAAGGGCGTGAAGTCCGAGCCGGAGCCGAGATCGCCGACGTGAACCTCTTCGCCCTCGATGGGCGGGGCGTTGGAACCGCGATGCTCGCCGCCGGGGGAGGGTTTGAGACGCCACTGCTGGAAGACGGTTCCCTCGACCGGGCTGGGGACGGAGCGGGTGACGTTGCGGACAAACTCCTTGAGCGAAGGCACGGCCGAAGCGGAAAAATCGGGACCCGAAACGGCAACATCGACATTGAAATAGGCCACGGCGCGGTCGAGGGCGCGGCCCTGCTGCTCGACCCATTCCGTGGAGCCGATGAGGCCTTGTTCCTCAGCGTCCCAACTGCAGAAGAGGATGGTGCGCCTGGACCGCCAACCCTGGCGCAGCAGGGCGCCGATTCCGTGCACGGCCTCGAGCATGGCGGCGGTGCCGCTCGATGGGTCCGCCGCGCCATAGACCCACGCATCGCGATGATTGCCGACAATCACCCAGGCACCCTGATCCTGCGAGCCCTTGATCTTTCCGATCACGTCCCAGACGATGCGCCGCTGGACGTCCTGCCGCGAGACGAGGCGCACTTTCACTCCGCCCGGGCCCAGGCGATAGGGGAAGGGCAAGGCGCCCTGCCAGCTTTGCGGTACGTCCGGCCCCCGCATGGCCTGCAGAATGGGCGCGGCATCGTGATAGCTGAGGGGGATGGAGATGATGTGGGGCTGATTGCCTTCCGGCCCCTCCACGTTCGCGATGCGGGCCGAATCGGGCAGATCGAGCGTGGAGGCGACGCCGGGAGTTTCGGGATCGCCTGGATACTTGAACAGATATTGCACCGAGCCGCGCTGCACGCCGGTTTCAGGCCGCCAGGGGCCGATGGGCCAGGGGTCGCCTTTGGAATAGCCGTCGTCCTGCGGATCGGAGTAGAGGATGACTCCAATGGCGCCGCGCTGCTCGGCCAGGTAGACCTTGACGCCGCGGAAGATGGCGCCGTAGCGGCAGATCACGATCTTGCCGTGGAGATCGATGTGCTGGCGGTCGAGTTCATTGAAGTCCTCGATGCGCCCGTAATTCGCGTAGACGGCCTCGCCCGTTACGTCGCCTGACGCCGAAGAGCTGTTGAATGGCATCACCACGCGCGGATCGTCCTGCTGGGGGTCGTTGGCCACGTGTTCGCGTGTTGGCCCGGTCATGAGCAGATGGCCGGCCTCGTCATAGGCCTCAACACGCACCATTTTGGGCAGGCCCAGGAGCACGCGGTAAGGGACGATTTTGGTTTCCAGCCCGGCGGCGCGAAATTTTCGCGCCACGTACTGCGCGGTTTTGCGGTCCTCGGGCGACGCCGCCAGGTGGGGTGCGGCAGTAAGGGTCTTGAGCTCCTCGCCGGCCAGTTTGGCGTCGGGCACGGCGAGGAATTTCTTTTCCAGCTTGGCTTCGGCGCTGAAATCAATGTAGCCGAAGCCGCCTTGCGGCGCCGCCTGCGCAGCCGACGGGTGCGAGGGCAGTACCGCAGTGAATGTTGCAGCAGAGAAAAGCAACGCCAGCGCCGCGCGCGAGTTCATCGAACCAAGCCCCTCGGAGCGAATGAAACCAATGGTCAACCCACGGGCTGCGCGCAGTGCGCGCAGCGCTTTGCCGCCAGCGGAATCTCGCTGAGGCACTCCGGGCAGGCTTTGGTTGCGGGAGCCGCGGGAGGCTCGGGTTTCTTGAGGCGCGCCTGGAACGCGTTCATGGGAAGCACGATGGCAAAGTACACCACAGCCGCCACAATGAGGAACGCGACCGCCGCGTTAAGGAAACTACCCACCTTGATCTGGCCGCCGCCCACGTGCAGGATGACGCCGCTGAAATCGGGCTTGCCCATGGTTGCGGCGATGAGCGGGTTGAGCACGTCGCCGACAAGCGAAGCAACGATGGCGTTGAACGCCGCGCCGAGAATCACGGCCACGGCCAGATCCACGACGTTTCCACGCAGAATGAAATCTCGAAATCCCTTGAGCATCGCTTCCTCCAGCACGTCGTATTCCGCTCAGCCGGCGCCACGGCGGCAGGAATGACGCACTTACCTCCGTGTGGGCTGCCGGCTGAGCGTGCTCTGCCCATGCTACACGGCGCGACGGCTGGGCTGCCGGAATTTGTAGAGCGCAGCGATGCCCATCTTCATTCGCTTCCGGGCGACCGGCTCAGGGCACGGCAAGCAAAACCACAATGGCCGCAAGGATCATCAGGTTGGCATAGAGCAGGATGAGCACGCCGGCATGGTAGAGGCTCCATCGGCGTTGCAGGCAGCGGGCTGTCTCCGCCATGCCCCACGCGGCAACCAGCAGGGCAAGAATCTGCCATCGCGAGCCGCGCAGGTTTCCGATGTAAGGGAATCCGGCCAGGCGCAAGCTGGCCGCGAAGGCGCCCACCGAGAGAGCGATGGCGCGAACGAGCGATGGCTGCCGCAAGCGAAGGACGGAAACGAGGAAACGCACAACCCTTCAATGTATCGCGGCGGCGCGGGGAAGGCTGCTGCGAGGTGGGACGCAGCGGGTGATACACTTTGTGGGCCCAGTCCCCGGGATTCCCAAAATCTCAACAACCTCGCTGCGGCAAAAAGAGGAGGTCCACCATGCAAACAGGCAATCCCTCGGAAGCTCCGCTCAATCCAGGCATCGTCTTCGATATGGTGCAGTCGCACCAGCGCACGGCGGCGCTGAAGGCGGCGATTGATCTCGATCTCTTCCGGGCCGTAGGCGAAGGGCCGGGAGACGTAGTTTCCATCGCGCGGCATTGTTCGGCGTCGGAGCGGGGCATTCGCATCCTGTGCGATTTTCTGACGATCAACGGCGTGCTGGCGAAGGAAGACGGGCGCTACAAGCACACGCCGTCGAGCGCGGCGTTTCTCGATCCTGCATCGCCCGCGTGCATGGCCTCGGTGGCGCAGTTTCTGAGCGAGGAGGCACTTATGCAGGCGGACACGCAACTCGCCGAAATCGTCCGTAAGGGCCACACGTATCTTCCCGGCCAGGGCACGGTTGAGCCGGAAAATCCCCTGTGGGTGGAGTTCGCGGAAAAGATGGCGCCGATGATGGGGCCCATGGCGCCCCGCTGGGCAAGGTGGTGCTGAATGGGCACAACGGCCCGATGAGGGTGCTGGATATTGCCGCCGGACATGGACTTTTCGGCATCGAGATTGCGAAGCAGAACCCGCAAGCGCGCGTGACCGGCCTCGATTGGGCGCCGGTGCTGCGCGTGGCGCTGAAGAATGCGGAAAAAGCCGGCGTGAAGGATCGCTACGACATGCTGCCGGGCAGCGCGTTCGAGGTGGACTTCAAAGGGCCGTACGACGCGGTGCTGCTGACAAATTTTCTGCACCACTTCAATCAGCCGACGTGCGTGGGCCTGCTGAAGAAAGTGCGCTCAGCGTTGAAGCCGGGCGGGCGCGCCGCCACGCTGGAGTTTGTGCCCAATGAGGATCGCGTGTCACCGCCGATGCCGGCGGCGTTTGCGATGACGATGCTCACCACGACGGCGGAGGGCGATGCGTATACGTTCGCGGAGCTCTCGGCCATGTACAACGAGGCCGGGTTCAAGGACGTGACGGCGCATCCGATTCCGATGAGCCCGCATACGGTGGTGATGGGGAGGGCGTGAGGGGCAGCGAAGGGCACCAGAGAGATTCAAAGCTGTAAGTGATTGATTTCGTGCTGTTTATGCAATTGACTTCATGCTGTTTATGCGGTGATTTGTCATGGAATCAACGGGATGGGGAAATATATGGCGGTGGATGGAGTCTCGAGCGAACCGTTCTCCAGATCGAATTCCCTGCTAACAGGGAAAAATACAGGGAAATTCACGATTTCAGCCCCAATAACCAGTTGTAAGATTCCGCTATGTTGCCGAATAAAAGCCGATTGTTTAACGTCTTTCACATTTCAAGAGGCACACCGAACAGGGAATTATCACCTAGGTATCAGGGAACAACGTTTCCCTGATGCCGGCAGGTTCAGATTCCATTCAAAACAGCGACCCAAATCAGGGTGGCGGGCCACATGCTCGAGGAGTCCTCGTGGAGTTTGCGGTGCGGCGCAGCCCAGCAGCGACTTGCAGTGCCTGCGCGAAGCACCGGTGTAAAGCACCTTACTGGATAGGGAGAGTGACGGGCTTCTGCGCATTGTGGTCAGGCAATTGATCGAGTAGGACGACGTTGAGCAGCGATTTGTGTACCTGGATGCGGCCGTTGTAGCTGATAAAACCGAGCTTGCGAAAACGATTCATAAAGAAACTGACACGGGATCGGGTGGTGCCGATCATATCCGCCAGTGTTTCCTGCGTAATGGGTGGGATGAATGTTTCCGGTTCGCCGGGTTTGCCGAATTCCGCCATGATCAGGAGAATCCGCGCCAAACGCTTTTCACTGGAGTTGAAAAGCTGGTCAACAAGGTCGGCCTGAGTGCGCATGCTGCGGGCCAGCAGGAACTTGAGGAATAGATCAGCGAATGCAGGCTCGTCATGCATCACCCGGATCATTTCGTGTCTGCTGATCTTGAGCGCCGTACAGGTGTTCACAGCAGTGGCGGTGGACAGCCGCAACCCGGCGATCGCCGCGAGAGTCGACTCTCCAACAAACTCGCCAGCAGATAGAAGTGTGATTGTGGCTTCTTTGCCTCTCTCTGAAACAACGGTGACTCTGGCACGGCCTTTTTGCAGATAAAACACAGAGTCCGCCGTGTCTCCCTGGCAATAGAATGCCTGCTGTGGCTTCAGCTCGACGATGGTTCGGCCCAGCCCGGCGTTGGCAAGAAAGGCTGCGGAATCGAATTTGGTGACTCTTTTACTCATCAAAATGCTACCTCGTTTCAGACCGATCGTTTGCTGGCCTCTTCATGCCCGGAAGCGGTCGCCACAGTGTGCTTAGGGTTTGTGGCGAATGGACCAGCAATCGCAGGCGCGACATGGGGACAGCCTGCCGGAGGATCAACCGCAATTGAGATCAATCTCTTCCCATCGTCGCCCGAAGTCAGAAGGTGAGACTGGTCAATTTTGCTCACCTAGAGAAATGCTCTGGAAGTCCGGCACAGGTGAGCGCCGCGAAACGGGGTCCCGCGTTTCTCTACCACCATTCCCCGGAATGCTCGGACCGAGTCTTCGCACTGCTGTCAGGCTTGGCTGAACGCAGAAGCAGAAGGGGACATTGCACGAGCTTTACGACCTTTTCGGCAATCGACCCGAAGACCAGCGGATGCCAGCCGGAGATGCCGTGCGTGGAGATCACCACCATGTCGATATGCTCGCGCTCCACTACTTCCATGATGTTCCCGGCGATGTCATTTCCAACTTCGACACTGGAAGTTGACTTCACTCCCCTGGCCGCTAGAGCTGCGTGACATTTCGCCAGATGCCGCTCCGCGAATGTTCTCGATTCCTGGATAAACTCTGCTTCGGGAACCAGGTCAGGAAGAGTCGTGGTGGGAAACATCGGGATCACGTTCACAAGATGAAGTTCCGCGTGGAAGTGTTTCGCAAGGTCAGCTGCCATCTCCAAGGCCGCCTGCGAAGAAGGGCTAAAGTCGATGGGCAACAATATCTTGGTGGGGATGGAAGGGAAAACAAAAACCTCAGACATGGCAGGCTCCTCGCCGAACCGTTGAGACAACTATTTTTTAAGATTGTCCTCTCATCTTAAGAGCAAAGACTGTGCTCTTTTGGACACTTGCTCCGTGGACCATTTGCTTCCATGGGGTCGATTTCGCCTTGCGATTTCGCTTTGATTGACAGGTGCGGTCATTGCAGACGCAAACAACTTGCGATTGCGTGCAAATGTGACCATCCTTGAAGGCCTCCATTCTGAAAGCATCTCTATGGGTGTAGCTATACGACGCGACAGTTCGTCGGTGGCGCATGCCGTGCCTGAAATGTGCGATGCCGACCAAAGGAGAGACAATGCGGTCATCCAAATGGATCTCGGAGTCGCATTTCTTGTTGGCCTGCCGGGCAGGTCTGGCGGGAAGGCGCGTTGGCCAATCGGACAAAAAGCCTGCCGGCACGATTATTCGCTGGGCGACGCTTCTGGTGTTGGTCACTGCGGCCCTGGCCGCAATGCCGGTGCCGGCAAGATCGCAATCAGTGCTCCCTTCCGGAGTATTCCTCGGCAACTTCAGGAATCACGGCCCCAGGGAAACTTGACCTGACCTACGTCCGGCCGACTGAAAGAACCAAGGTGAACAACTACGTTTTCGACGCATTCGGTCCGTATCCAATTGCCGGCGCCGCGAGTCGCGGCGGGAATCAACCAGTGGAGCAATGCACCGCCGGAGTGGGGCCAAGGGGCTAAGGGTTTCGGCAAGAGATTCGGTTCCGACTTCGCCATCGCGGCTATTGGAACAACGACGCGTTATGGGCTGGCGGAAGCCTTCAAGGAAGATACCTTGTACTACCGCTGCGAATGCGGAGGCCCATTTCCGCGGCTGCGCCACGCAGTGATCTCCACGTTGACAGGGCGCCGCGGCGAAGACGGCCATCGCGTCTTCTCTTTCTCCGCGCTTGCCGCGCCCTATGCGGGTTCCATGATTGCGGTTTACGGGTGGTATCCGGACCGCTTCGGCGCAAAGGATGCGTTCCGGATGGGCAACTACAGCCTGCTGGGTTATATGGGCGGCAACATTGCTCTGGAGTTCTTCTATAGCGGACCCCACTCCTTGATTTCACGTATGCATCTGAACAATGCGCACGGCTCGCCAATTCAAGGACCGAACCAATGAGCGACCGCGGATTTACGCCCGTTGCGGGCATAAGCCCTCCACTTCCGGTGCGGCGGAACGAACTCATGCCGTCCGTTGCAAGCTCTGCCACGAGGCTGTTCAACGGGTTTTTCGAGTGGTTCGGCAGCCTGGGCATCTTTTCCTGGCAGGTCCTGCGGGCCGCGGTAACGCCGCCGTATGAATGGCGCGAGCTGATTCGGCAGCTCGACGAAGTCGGATCGAAGTCTCTGCCGCTGGTCGCCATGGCAGGCGCCGCAATTGGCGTTGTCATCTCGCTGGAAGCCCGCTACAGTCTCAGTCGATTCGGCGCCAAGTCGATGTTTCCCGCCACTCTCGTGTACTCCGTGGTCCAGGTCATGGGTCCGATCATCACCGGCCTGGTCGTAAGCGGGCGCGTGGGCGCCGGCATGGGCGCGGAGCTGGCATCGATGAAAGTGACCGAGCAGATCGACGCCATCGAGGCCTCCGCGATCAACCCTTACAGGCTCCTGGCGGCGACACGAATACTGGCCTGCATCCTGATGCTGCCGCTGCTGACCCTTGCCACCGACGCATGCGCCTTGCTGACGGGCTGGTTTGCACAGGCTCTGGTTGAACCGCTCTCGTTCCATCAGTTCATTGCAAGCGGCTTTAATGGCGCCACCTTCAATGCATTCCTGCCGCCGACATTCAAGACCGCCGTGTATGGCCTGATCATCGGGCTCATCGCGTGCTTTCAGGGAATGCGCACGCGCGGAGGCGCTGCGGGTGTGGGCCGCGCGGCCACCAACTCGGTCGTGCTGGCCTCGCTCTTCCTTATCCTGGCCGACGTTGTCCTGGTGAAATTCATTCTCGTTTTCTTTCCTTAACCGTTGTTTGAAGCGCTCGTGAAACAAATATGGCCACAGCTTATGACATTGCGACGAAGCAAGCGGAACCCGAGCAAGACGGTCTTGTGCCCGTTGTTGCCGTCGAGAACGTGTACAAGACCTTCGCCGGCCACAAGGTTCTAAACGGGATCAGCTTGAGCGTGAACCGCGGAGAAACCCTGGCCGTGCTCGGACGCAGCGGCACGGGAAAAAGCGTGCTGCTGCGGCTCATCATTGGCCTCGATACGCCCGACTCTGGATCGGTTCGCATTCATGGCCAGGACATCGCCGGCCTGGCGCTTGACCGCATGGGAGAAATCAGAAAGAAGATGGGTTTCCTGTTTCAGCATGCGGCGCTCTACGATTCGCTCACCGTCGCGGAGAATGTGGCGTTCCCCCTTGAACACCATCGCAGAGACATGTCGAAGTCCGAGCGGGCCGACCGGGTGAGGCAGTTGCTGGCCGAAGTGGGCATGGAGGGCGATCTCGAAAAGATGCCGTCCGATATCTCAGGCGGAATGCAAAAGCGCGTGGGCCTGGCGCGTGCGCTGGCCCTGGAGCCGGAGATTCTGCTGCTCGACGAGCCGACAGCCGGTCTCGACCCCATCAGTTCCGGCGAAATCGACGAGTTGATTCTCAAGCTCCAGAGGGAGCGCCAGATGGCGTCCATCGTAGTGACGCACGATCTGCATAGCGCCAGGACGATTGCCGGCCGTCTGGCCCTGCTGAATGAGGGCGACGTAGTGATCGAGGGCACGTTTGAAGACCTTCAACAAAGCGACATCGGGTTTGTGAAGGAGTTTCTAAAGCAATCGTAGGAGGATATATGTCGAGAGTGGCACGGCTGGGAGCATTCATCGTTGCGACGCTGGCAGTTCTGGCTGCCGGGGTCTTCATCATCGGGAGCAAGGAGTATCTGTTTCGCTCCACATACCAACTTGAAGGCGCAGTTCGACAATGTGGCGGGTCTGGCTGAGGGCGCCGACGTGCAGGTGGGCGGAGTGCACAGCGGAACAGTGCCTAGCATCGAGCTGCCTCACAAGCCCGGCGAAAAGGTCACGGTCGTCATGGAACTCGCCAAATCGACGCACGAGATCATCAAGCAGGACTCCGTGGCTTCGATCGAAACCGAGGGGGTGTTGGGCAATCAGTACGTGGCCATTTCGTTTGGATCTGCCGGGCAAGCCGAGGTAAAGGATGGCGAGATCATCCAGAGTGAACCGCCGCTGCTGATGGCGGAACTGCTCAAGAAGACGAACGGCATTCTGGATAGCAGCCAGCAGGCCATCCAAAACGCAACATTGGCGACGGCCCATCTGAACTCGGTAAGCGCCAAGATCGATTCCGGACAGGGAACCGTGGGAGCGCTGGTGAACGACAAGCAACTCTATAACAACCTGGAACAGACCACGACTACACTGCATGCCACCATGCTGCAGGCGCAGACCGGCGTAACGGACTTCCAGGAGAATATGGAGGCACTGAAGCACAACTTCTTCCTGAGCGGATATTTCAAGAAGCGCGGATACGAAGACTCCGCCGACCTGGCAGCGAACAGAATTGGCGAGCTCCCGCAGGCTACTGCCTGAAAAGACATTTACCTACGCAGCCAAGCAGCTTTTCGATGGCCGCGATTCGGCCAAGATGAAGAACCAGAAGACTCTCAACGCCGCCGGCGACTTCCTGGCACAGAATCAATTCGGAGTTGCGGTCGTCGTGGTCTCCACTGGCATGGAAGGCGATACCCAGAAGGATCTTGTCCTCACCGAGGCCAGGGCGATGGTGATACGCGAGTATCTGGTCGAGAACTTTGGATTTGACGACAGCCAGCTTAAGACATTGGGACATGGGCAAGCAGGCAGGCGCGAACCTGGATGCGGATTGGGGCTCGATCCAGATTCTCATTTATCCGGCAGGAACCGAGATACCGGCCGACAAGCCGGCGCCGGCGGTTACCTCATCCACAACCGATGCCGGCCAGCCAGTCCAGGTCACCGCCGTGGCAACCCAAAAACCATAGTGGCGCAATGAAGGCGATCGGCAATTGTTGGCGCAAGCTGCCTGCTCTTGGCTCGTGTATCGAATTGCTCAGAATGTTAACCATCCAAAATGGAAGACTTGATTGGTAGGGGCGCAACACGCTTCCGCTGCGGAATCTCATATCGCCAACGCAGAGGACATCATAGCCCGAACCGAGCACAGCTCCTGCGCCGTTCATGGCGCGACGGTCTTCGCCTGACAACCGGATGAGCGCCCTTAACCTCAAGGCCATGCCATAAGCGTGGGCCAAGACAGAGAAATGATTGGAGAACACGATATGCCGCTTAGCACCGTCCTCATCACACTTGTTGCAGCAGGGCTTCTGTTGTGGCTCGTGAACAGGTTCATCCCCATGCAAAGACAAATCAAATCGATCCTGAACGGCTTGGTGGTCATCGTTTTGATTTTGTGGATTGCGAATCTCTACGGGGTGTTTCAACACCTCCATCAATTCCGCGTCGGGCGCTGATTTCCACGAAACTGGAAGAGCTTAAGGCGTCTCTACGGACTTTGATGGCCGGCCGTTGGGAACTGACAGACGAACAGTGGGAATCGGCTACTACAACGCCGGTGACCGCATGAAGTACTGGGGCAAGGTGGGAGCGTTCTGGGGCGGATTGTGGAGCCTTCTGTTTGGGCCGGGGCTTTTCGCCATACCGGGTATCGGGCCTATTCTCCCGGCTGGTCCGCTAGCGGCCTGGATTATTGCGGGGCTTGAAAGAATCGATGTCGCTGAGATCTTCCAGGTCTGAGCAATATGAATCAAGTGCGGAGTCAGCTCCACCTGGGATAATCCGGCAAGGGTGATGATCGAGGTCGAGAGCCGGGGAAGGCTTCGCCCGCTTATCCGGGTGGAAGGAGCTGGATATGGTAGTCATGGTAGTCGATTTTCACGATTGTCTCGCCGAACATAAAACTGTTTGACACCGCTCTAACGTGGGTGGCCTCCGGGAAACCGCCGATGTTCTCATACTGCCGCGTGACCTGCGCGGGCCCTGTCACCATCGAGGCGTCTTTGGACGATGTCCCCTGAACCTGAACGATCGAGCCATCCTTCGAGTCCACCCAAAGAGTTCCTTCGAGCAGATAGGACTCCTTGCGCTTTGGGATCAACGTAAGAGCCAGGCAGTCTCGTCCCTCCAGCCGCTGGGTTTTGCCGGACTTGAGTATTATCTGGTAATTCGCCGATGTAATCCACGCGCCATCCCGGATGCCGGGCTGGTTCAAGCGCTTCTCATTCTCGAGAATCGCGTCCAAAACCACACCTCGAACCAGTGCCGAGCCGGAATGCGAGACGATCGAGTAACTCTTTCCAGTTTCCTTCTTGTAAGTAGTGATGACTGTCATCTCGGCGACAGGATGAATTTCGTCCTGGCCTCTGAAAACCGCATAGTGCTCGGTCACGCTGTATCCCGCAAGATTGTCGATTCTAGCTTTGACCGCTGCGTTCACCTGATGGATCACTGATGTCGTGTCGAGTTGTTGAGCCGGCACCATCATCGATCTGTGGAACGCAAAGAAAGAGGCAGCCACTAACCCGATGAGAAGCCGTTGCTGTGAGACATTGATCATAATGGATGTGATCTCGCATTCAAGACCTGCAGTGAGCCTAACTCGCCAAGATCTGAGGGGAAGGATGGTTCCTTTCGATCGGGATCGTATCTAATATCCCTCCCATGGCCAGAGCTTTTTCCCGCTTCGCGTCAACAACTCGCCAGCAATATGTCCAACCTCGCCAACGCATGCCAAATCAAGGTGTAGTATGACCAGCGACAGGCAAGGGCGCTGCAGCCTTCAACTCGTCCAGATCGGTCAAGACGCCTTGCCAGCGAGCCGGGTCTTTCCTGGTCTCGATTGGCAGCGAGAGATCGGAATAGAACTCGAGAATGTTATCGCGCAGTTGGGGCGAGGTACCGTCGAACTTACGCGCCGTCAATTTGGCCAGCAGGCCGGCGTAGGTATCGTCCGCCAACGAGTATTCAGCCGCCTTGGCCATGTTGCCATCATCCAGATCGCGATTGGGCAGGACCAGCGTGCCTGCGCGCACCTGCTCCAGATAGACACGGTATTGATCGGTGGTGGCATTGATGCTCTTGATATATAAGTCTTCGGTCTGTGGCGTAGGGTTATCGAATCCCATACCTTTGAAGGGTCCAACCTTCGGAATGTATCGCAAAAGCACGGATAGTACCCGCGTGCCGAAGTCCGGCTTCGTATAGGTCTTTCCCCACTCCCGCTCGTAATCGGAGCGCGATAGGCGATACAGAAACTTCCTCTTCGCAAAGTTAGGCGTCTCTTGCATCAGATCCTTCTTGTGCGTCTGGAGCGCGACCTTGGTCATTTGCGGAATCAGCCGGCTTACTGAGAAGCGATACGATCCGATCGCCAGGTCCTCGTGCGCGAGCACGTCCTTCAGTTGTAGCCCGTATACGACTGGAAAGGTCCGCTCCAGCAACGGCTGTGCGACCTTGAACCCGATGAAATCGTGGTACTGGTCCGACGCATATCGATTTTTCGCTACCTGCAATGTGTCGAATCCAAACTCGGTCTTTAAATGAGCCGTCGTGTCCTGAGCATAGCGGACGGAACTGCCATATTTGGCTCGCAGCTTTGGATAGTGGAGCGCGACAGCCTCATTGACTGCGGGGTGGCCGTCAATGTCCGCCGTATAGTGCGATAGCGCGCCCAATGCGAAGGCATACTCGTTGGCATCCTGGCTTTGACGAAGCAGCTCCAGAACAAAATCTCCGCTGCGAACATAGTGAACAAGGTCACTGAAGTCCTTGCTGCCAAAAGGATAGTAGCCAAGGTCCTGGATGACCGAGCCGCCATAGGCATAGGCGTGGGCTTCCTTGATCTGGTCTTCACTCAGGTCTGGAAAGCGTTGCAACAGGAGGGGGCGAATCTCGGATGTCCAGGCCAAGTCCACGATTTCTTCGTGGGTGAGAACGGAGTAGGCAAACAAGCCTTCGCCGGGCACGAGCATGGCAAGAATAACCGCCGCCGCGCGGAAGAAAAGCGGACTCCATTTACCCGTCATAAGCAAGAATCACGCTGCTGTTCTGCGCCGCGACAGAAAGCGCTCCGGTCTCGGCAGCTTGGGTATCGTACGGCGTATGCACCGTGGCTGGTTATGCTCAAGAGCCAACTCTATCGCCACGGCCGGGCCTGTGCGCGCGTTCGCGGTCGCGAACCGGATCTAGCGGAAAACGCAAGGCCCGGTGAAAAATGGCCAGGATCAGCACCATTTGCAGGATCGTCATAGCGCTCTCCCAAGTGTGCTTCTGCCGGGCATGTTGAGGTGGGAGATGAGAAATTCGGGAACTTCGTGGCGGATCTCAGCTAAAGCCGCGAGACCGTCCGCGACCGCGCGCGCAGTATACCCATTCTTCGTGAAAACCTGCGTTAGCAACATTCGAATTGAAAGTGCATCGTCTACGGTGAGAAGGTTTGCTCTTGCGCAGGGCACCGGCGATCTCACCAAAGGGATGAAGATGCGTACCAAGGCGAGTTTCCCATGCAAGGAATCACAAATCTGTTCAATTTTGCACAGGTACTGCGAGGAAAGCCTTTGGCTGGATTGGAGTTAGTCCGCCAGGAACGGCCCCACAACTGGCACGGGATCTCCTCACGATGCCGTGCTGAAGTTTTCTGGGCCGCTCCCGACCGAGAAACTACACCAGATCAGCCA
Source organism: uncultured Acidobacteriaceae bacterium (assembly GCA_963808805.1). GTDB lineage: Bacteria > Acidobacteriota > Terriglobia > Terriglobales > Acidobacteriaceae > Telmatobacter. Next base: position 126,342 of record CAWEGN010000004.1, read on the forward strand.
CGCGAACGGACTGCGGCTGGGTTACTGCGTCTTACCTTTTGCCTTGGCTGTTGCGTGCGCCGGAGTCTTCTTGTCGAGAAGAGTCATGGCATCGGCAGCGTTGAACGGGAACTGGCGCACCGATTGTTCGCCCGTAGTACTCAGGACAACGTTGACACGGCGGTTTTGAGCTAAGACAATGACGGGCAGTTCGTGCAGAGCCTTTTGGCGCTCCGCGGCGCTCAGGTCAGGATTCTGTTCGAGCATCTCTTTCACCTGGGCGGCGGTGAGCTCCTGCTCTTTGCCAAGGCCGCGCGTTTCAATGCTGGCGTCGGGAACACCCTGTGCAACCAGGAACTGCTTTGTGCTAGCGACGCGGCGCTCAGAAAGCGCCTGGTTGTACTCGACTGATCCGCGCACATCCGTATGTCCGCTCAGGATCAGGTGGGCATCCGGTTTGAATTCGCGGTACTTGTTGAAGTCTGCCGCGAGGGTGGTCAGAATTTCCTCTTGGCTGGCCACCAGGCCGCCATTGGGATTGTCGGTTTTGGGCTGATTGGTTGGGAAAAAGACACTGTGCAGTGCCAGGCGGGTCTCGAGTTTCCCTACCTCTTCGGAGGGTTCGATGGAGCCCGTGAGATGAACCGCGGCCGTACGGGCTTCAGAAGCGCCGGAACAATTGGTGGCTTTGAGGGTGTAAGTCAGCGTTTCGTCTACCGGCCCAAGATCTGTTTTTTGGGGAACAGGATTCAAGGTACGGCTGCCCGATGGGTCCACGGAACCCAGCGGATCCAGAGAAACCGAGGAGACGTTCGTGGTCGACCAATCCAGGGTTATCGTGGGCTGCTCAACCACTTTGTCGCCGATGCGCCGGTAGCGTGCCTCTGTTGGCGATGCCTTGAGTGTTGCCTGGATGGCAGAATTTACGTCAACCGTGGCGGAAGAAGTGGCAGCCCCGCCGGGCCCGGTAGCAGTCAGATTGTAGGTAGTGCTTTCGCACAACGGCACCGCCTTTTCGCCGGATGCGGGGACTTGGCCAATTCCGGAGATGTCTACACTAGGGGCGTCGGTGGTCGTCCAGTTAAGCTGTGTTGTCTCGCCGGCATTGATCTGCCCTTTGCTGGCGGTGAGCTGCGCCGTGGGCTTGACAACCGCAACAGTGGCGCTCGCCACACCGGCCTTGAAGCGCGGCAAAGACTGGAGCTGCTCTCCGCGGGGCCAGGGGATGGTTTTCCGGACGCCTTTCGGAATATCAATGACAACACGCTGGTTGGCGGGAACCTCGACCGTGCCAGACCAGACTTCTTTATCTCCCGAGAGAATGGTTAGCAGGTATTTGCCGGGCGGAACAATGAGTTCCTGCTTCATCATCAACTCGTTATTGAACTCATCGCCGTGGCCGACAAAAAAGGCCGGCGTCTTTCCGTTGAGGAGCACAGCATCCCGATCGGCGCCTTCAATGGTCATACAGCCCCAGGGGCCCGAGACCATACCCGGGATGGGATCGAGAGTAACCTTAAGGACGTTGGTTTGTTTGGCAGTGATGTCAACCTTTTGGGTCGCCGGTTTGAAACCGTAGTTGTAGATGTCAATGGTGTGACTGCCGGGGCTGAGATTGAAAGCGCCTCGGCTTGACTCGTGCATGGCCTGCCCGTCAACGAACACATAAGCCTGAGGAGGTACAGCTTGAACCTTGAGCTTACCGTCCTGTGCTCGAACTGGAGAAACTACGCACACTACAGATAGAGCTGCCAAAACGGCAGCGAACACAAAACCTGCTCGAACTTGCATAACCTGTTGTCCTTTCAAGAATCGATGCACTTGGAATGCTCCTTTGGGTTTGGAAGATTCCCAAGTTTCACGACCGATGCGTCTTTCCGCATGTTGGAGGAGCCGGACAACTACCTTGACCACCGGCTCTCAGTGAGCACATGACGCTGTGTGAAAAACGAATTGAATCAGCGCCCTTCGTACGACTGTTATTGGGTCCTTGTCTGCGAACTGGGGGATAAGACCTGTGCCGGTTTCAGCATTGGCATCGCGCTGCCGAAAGGCAGGAAGGATGCCGCCCCATTCGAGGCAGCGCTCCCATGATCATCAACAAGGCACCCGGGCTGCTGCCCTTTTGGTAGAACGCATCCGCGACAACTCCGGAAGGCGCCTCATCGCCGGAGAACGCGCCGCTCATGGCGATCACCGGGATCGCAGGAAATTGGCGACGAACCACCGAGAGGAACTCAAATCCAGACATGCCCGGCATGTTGAGATCGGAGAGGATCATATCCGGAATCTCCTTCCGAATTTCGATCAATGCGGAAAACCCGTCTTCGGCCGCTCGAAGGGAGTAGCCAATCTCAGTAAGCACGAACGTCAACGACTCTCGAATTGAAGGCTCATCGTCTACGATGAGGAGTCTTTCTTTTGTGCAGGGCATCGTCCGCCTCACCAAAGGGATGAAGATGGGTACCAGAGCGAGTGTCCCATGCAAGGAATCACAAAACTGTTCAATTTTGTACAGGGTCTGCGGGGAAACTTTGGCCGGCTTGGAGTTACTCCCCCGCCATGCCCGAAATGGCCGGCGGTTCGGCGCTGTCGTCCGGCACGTGATCGTGCAGAACTACGTTCAGCAGGGACTTGTGAACCCGGATGCGGCCGTCGTATTCGACAAAGCCGAGCTTGCGGAAGCGGTTCATAAAGAAGCTGACGCGGGAACGAGTGGTGCCGATCATCTCCGCCAGGGTCTCCTGGGAGATCTTGGGAAGCAACATTTCCGGCTTACCCGGCTGGCCAAACTCCGCCATCAACAGCAGAATGCGCGCCAGGCGCTTTTCGCTGGAGTTGAAAAGCTGATCGACAAGATCGGCCTGGATGCGCATACTGCGGGCCAGCAGAAACTTCATGAATAGGTCGGAGAAGTCCAGCTCCTCGTGCATTACGCGGATCATCTCTTCCCGCGTAATCTTGAGCGCGGTGCAGGGGGAAATGGCGGTGGCCGTGGACAATCGCAGCCCAGGCAGCGCTGCGAGCGCCCCCTCTCCGACAAAGTCGCCCGCGGAGAGGAGCGCGATGGCGGCTTCTTTGCCGGACTTCGAGACGACCGTGATCTTTGCCCGCCCCTTTTGAAGATAGAAGACGGAATCGGCCGGGTCTCCCTGCGAAAAAAAGGTCTCCTTGGGCTCCAGTTGGACGATTCTTCGCCCCAGCCCGGCGCTCATCAGAAAGGCAGCGGCATCAAATGCGGGTTTATCCAGCTCAACCATAGTAATAGGTTCTTCCCGAATGCGACCCCGGCAAATGAGCACAGCGAAAGAGGACGCGAACACGCAGCTTCAAGGATTAACAGCAAAAATGCCGCTGTCAATCGATATCCATCGACGGCGATCGGGGCATGGTCATGCCTCAAAGCGCCCACTCAACCGAGCATCCAAAAAACGGGCAAAACTCAGCGTATGCTTTACTCGCACGGGGTGGGGGGCGATCTGTTCAATTTTGCACACTATTCCGGGAATTTTTCAACCCCCATTTGAGTGGCAATCTCCCATTCCCAGGAGCAAAAACAGGCCCTGGGCAGTCTGGGCGCTGCCGGCCAACCGGACCTCACCCCTGAATTGACAGAGCCGACTCAGCGTCGTCTGCCGGGTGCAGGCAGGCTGTTGCTGGTCTCGCTTGACTGCTGAAGGCCTGAAGAGGCCGCGCTCCGCCCAAGACGGCCGGAAGACCGGAGAATATTTCTCCGGAGTAGATAAACTGGCCGCAGGCTCTCCCTAGAGCGATATTGCTCAGACGCTGGCGTGCAACGCCACTAACGTGGAAGATACCTTGTGCGCCTCAGTGCGCAATATGAAAGTGACGCTGCGCATGGGTAGAAAAGGTGAGATACATGAAAAGATTCATGACGTTAGTAGCATTGGTCGGTCTGGGTGTGCAAGCGCTGCCTGGGCGGAGACTCGCGAAGATGTGCAGAACCGGCTCGACAACGCAACGTTGGTGCTGCACCAGATCATGGCCGCGCCGGATAATGGCATTCCGCAAGAAGTGCTGGAGCACGCAAAGTGCATTGCCGTAGTGCCGCACATGATCAAAGGCGGTCTGGTGTTTGGCGCGGAGAACGGTAGGGGCGTAGCCACCTGCCGGACCGCGGACGGATGGAGCGCGCCTGCGTTCTTTGCCATTACTGGCGGGAACTGGGGATTGCAGATCGGCGTCGAAGGCGTGGATCTGGTTATGGTTTTTCAGGGCGACAAAGGCATGCAGCGGATGATCTCCAGCAACTTCCAACTTGGAGCGGACGCTTCTGCGGCAGCCGGCCCGGTGGGGCGCCATGCTTCAGCCAATACCGACTGGAAGCTGGATACCGAGGTCCTGACCTACTCGCGTGCCAAAGGCCTGTTTGCCGGACTCACTCTGACCGGGGCAAATCTTCGCCGGGATGACGATTCCATGGATGCCTTCTACGGGCATGACGTCTCCACAAACCGCGTTCTGCGCGGCGAAGTGGCGACGCCTGCATCGGCAAACCCATTTATCGATGCCGTGAGAGACGCAAAGGCGCAGGCGATCGCTTCAAAGTAACCGCTTGCTTGCGAGTGCGTTGTGTGCGCCTGAGACGGGTTTCCCGTCTCAGGCGTCCGCAATCGAGAGAGGTGTTATCTATGCTTTGGACAATTTTCGTAGTCGTTCTGGTCTTGTGGCTTCTGGGCTTCAGCTTTCACATCGCCGGCAGCCTGATTCACCTTCTGCTGGTGGTCGCGTTGATTATCCTGATCTTCAACCTGATCTCCGGACGCCGCAGAGTTTTGTGAAGTTGCCTGAGCCTCGGGAGTGTTGGTTGACACCGGCGCCCAAGAGGGTCTTAAGCCTGAAGACTCGATCTTTCCCCGGGAAGTGATCCCTTTTGCACAGTCTTTCGGCGGCCAGGCGGGAGAATCTATCTCCGAAGAAGTGCGCCGGAGCGCAGCCGCGCTGGTTCGCGATGCGCTGAAACCAACTGCAGAACCCCTTCTGCGGATCCGCGTGCGCGGCGCACTTCTTCCCGGAGAAGCGGCCCATGAACTCCCTCTTAATCTACCCTGAGTTCCCCGAGACCTTCTGGAGCTTCAAACACGCGCTCAAATTTTTGGGCAAGCGGGCGGCGCAGCCTCCGCTGGGCCTGATGACCGTGGCGGCGCTACTGCCTGGGGCGTGGAAGAAGCGGCTGGTGGACACCAACGTGGAGCGGCTGCGCGATCGCGACCTGAAGTGGGCCGACGTGGTCTTCGTGAGCGGGATGCACATCCAGAGCGAGTCTCTGCTGGCCATTGTGGAGCGTTGCCGGGAGCGCGGGCTGCGCACCGTGGTGGGCGGACCGATTGCGAGCAGCGTGCCGGCGGCGGAGCTGAAGGCGGACCACGTGGTGATCGGCGAGGCGGAGAGCCTGATTGCCGATCTGGCGCGGGAGCTAGAAGAGGGAACAGCGCATCGCGTGTATCAGGCCGCGGAACGGCCGGAGATGACGGCGAGCCCGCTGCCCGACCTGAGCCTGATCAAGATGAAGCGCTACTCGACCATGACGGTGCAATACTCGCGCGGCTGCCCGTTCAACTGCGAGTTCTGCGACATTATCGAGATCTACGGACGGCGGCCGCGCACCAAGGCCGTGGCGCAGGTGCTGGCCGAGCTGGACCAGCTGCGCGCGGCGGGCTGGCGCGAGTCGGTGTTTGTGGTGGACGACAATTTTATCGGCAACAAGGCGCGTGCCAAAGAACTGCTGAGGGCGCTCGCCGAGTGGCGCTCGCAAGTTGCAGTCGGCTTCGACTTCATCACCGAGGCCTCGCTCAACCTGGCCGACGACACCGAGCTGATGCAGCTGATGAAGGATGCGGGCTTTAAATCGGTGTTTCTGGGCATTGAGACTCCCGATGAGTCAGGCCTGATCGCAAGCAACAAGCTGCAGAATACGCGCCGCAGTTTGCTGGAGAGCGTGGCCACGATTCAGAGCTACGGGATAGAGGTGATGGGCGGGTTCATTCTGGGCTTCGACACGGATAAGGAAGACATCTTCGACCGCATGGTCGATTTCATCCAGAAGAGCGGGATTCCGATCGCCATGGTGGGGCTGCTGCAGGCCATGCCGGGGACGCAGCTGTTCCGGCGCTTGCGGCGGGAGGGCCGGATTGTAGACGCCGGCGGCGGCAACAACACCTTTTGCGACAGGCTGAATTTTCTGCCCCGCATGGACGCGGCAAAGCTGGTGGAGGGCTACCGCGAGGTGATGAAAAGGATTTACAACTGCGAGGCCTACTACGAGCGCGTGAAGCTCTACCTGAACCGGGCGCATCCCAAGCCCGCAAAGCTGCCACGCGGACAGCGCGTAAAGAGCCAGCCTCGCCAGCCTTCCGAACCTTGGTTGACCCCCGCCAACCTGCGCGCGCTCGCTCATTCGATCGTTCTGCAGGAGTCTTCGGGCGGCAGCGCTGGAGTTACTGGAGATTTCTGGCGGAGGCGGCTACACGGTATCGCCGCTGCTTCGGTGCGGCCATGACTCTGGCGGTAATGGGTTATCACTTCCAGGTAATGACGCAAAAGCTGTCGAAGGCAATCAATTCAGCGACGTAGCCTGCCGAATCTGGCGGAATCCTGCTCCGTGAAACAAGCAGACAGGTCCTCTAGCACTTGCACATCTCGTACATGCCGCGAGGCAACCCGCCCCACTGCGCCCATCTGAGCACGATGCGACCGGAAATGCTTCAGCAAAAGCAAAGCGGCGGAGCCGGTATGCTCCGCCGCTTGTTGCACAACCTGCCGCCTTGTTTAGCAGCTACGGGTTAGTGCCGCCCGCCATCGCCACCGCCTTCATGTCCACCACCGCCGCGAGATCCGCCGCCGCCGCTGCTATGCGAAGCTGGAGCGTGCGATTCGCTGGCATGGGAAGCGTTGCCGTGATCCGTCTGCCGGCCTGCGCTAGGCCGCGCCCCGTTGGAATGGGAAACCACTGCCCTGTTTTGGGCCGTGCCGCCGCGTGCAAAACTGCTGCGGTTGGCCGCCGAGCCGCCGCCGCCACGATAGCTTCCTCCGCCACCGTTACTGAACCGATGGCTGCCCCAGCCGTGGCCATAGCCCCAGCCGGCCCATGGACCCATGCCCAGGAAGATGCCGTTGTAGAAGTACCCCGGCCCGTAAAAGCCATAGGGCGCGCAGGCGTACGGCGAATAGTCGTAGTAGCCGTACACACAGCTTGGTTGAACACCGATGTCAATCACAAGCTGTGCCTAAGCCGCTGGCGCCAAGGCCAGGCCGGCGAGCAGTGCAGTTGTACCGAATAGAATCTTGATTCCACGCATGTGAGACCCCCTTTAGGTGTCTGCGGTTCCTTGGTTAGGGTGGGATGCTTTGGCGCCGTTAAGACTAACCCGGCAACAGCAGCCTACATAAGGGGTTGAGTCCGTACATGAATTCCCGTTACTTGATTGGGACCATCATCCAATTACCCTTACAATCTTCACTCTAGCCGCGGGTATTACACGTGTCTGAGCAATAGGAACCACGCGTTATGAAACTGTTGCCGCAGCGCCTCGTTGATGGGTGTCCGGCGCCCCGGCGGCACCCTCGCCGCCTCCGGATGTGTACAAAATTGCACAGCTATTTCAAGTCCAGCGTAGAAAACTCCAGAAGAATGAATCACAGGACCCCGTCAAAAAACAGGAGAGGACAATGACAGGGAACACGGACTCGCATATAGCGGACCTCCACACCAAGGCGGCCTACGCACATGCAGCCGCTGCCCACGTGCATAGCACCGGCGATCACGCATCCGCCCAAGAGCTGGCCAGGAAGGCCCTTGGATACTCCGTGGAAGCCTTTAAGCATACGGAAGAGATCGCGAAGAGCGCGCCGCAATCCATGCAGGTTTAAGCCGCACGCTCATCGGTGAACCGTCGAGCGTGAGACACTCGGCGCAATCCAACGAGAGCCAGAACCCGGGGATGCCCGGAGCAAGGGGATGCAAGATGCTGATCATTCTCATTATTGTTCTGCTGCTCGTTTTCGGCGGGGGCGGAGGATACTTCGGCTACAACAGGTGGGGCGTAGGCGGAGGCGCAGGCATAGGGCTTGGTACAGTGCTTGTGATAGTGCTGGTGTGTTACCTGCTGGGAGCGTTCCGATAGAGCGATCTGCTGCAAGTTAGGCTCGCTGCCGGGAGATTGGCGGCGGGGCGGAAATCAATGTTCAGGCTACGTGATGTGAGCAATGCAACCGCCGCGCGGAGGTGGGGCATGTGTGTCGCAATGAAGCGATTCGACGTCATTCGCAATTCCCTAACGGGATTTTCTCTTCCCCGTCCGCGGTGGCACAGCGCTTAGGCACTCAAAAACAGGCTCGCAGCGACCTTCTCGACAGCCTGGGCGGGAAACCCCAGGTGCGCAGGTTGCATGCGACGTGCCTGAGCCCGTGAGAACGAATGCATATAAGATTGCGCTACCCGGTTCCAGACCATCTTGCGTGCATAGAGGTAAGCGCGTTTGCGCATTGCGTGGCGTTCCGCATCGTTGTCCAGGAGCTCAATTGCCGCAGCAGCGATTGAATCCGGATCCTCAAAGGGAACCAGCGTGCCTCGCCCATCGTCGAGGAGTTCGGCGGCGTGCCAGTAGGGAGTGGAAATGATGGCCTTCCCGGCGCCAAGGGCATAGGCCAGGGTTCCCGATACAGCCTGTGCCTCGTGACAGTACGGCGTGATGTAAATGTCGGCTGACCCGACCAGCGAGGCCATCTCCTGAGGACTGAAGAACCGGTTGTGAAATATTACTTCTCGCTCGACTCCCAGTTCCCTGGCCAGTGCCTGCAGCTTATCCCGGTATCGATCGCCCTCGCGAGCCCTGACATGCGGGTGGGTAGCGCCTGCGATTACATAGACAACGTCGCTGTGGCCGGCGAGGATGCGCGGCAAGGCGCGAATCACGGTCTCGAATCCCTTGTTGGGAGATAGCAAGCCAAAAGTGAGCAATACAAGCTTTCCCGCAACGGCGAGCGCATCCTTGTAAATCTCCGGCTCCACAAAGGGCATGTCGGGGATGCCATGAGGAATCAGGTCGATTTTTTCGCCTGGCACTGCAAATACATCGCGCAGAACGCGAGAAGAGTACTCGCTCATGACAATAAGGCGATCGGAGCGCGTAGCGATCTGCTGCATGACAATTCGTTGATCGAGGTCCGGCTGACTGAGAACGGTATGGAGCGTTGTTACCACCGGCATTGTGAGGCGCTGCAGCAGCTCCAGGACATGGCTGCCCGCCTTTCCCCCAAAGATCCCGTACTCATGCTGCAAACACACTAAATCGACACCGCTGGCATTGAGAAACCTGGCGGTTGCCCGATACGACGATATGTCGCCTTCGGCGATCTGGAATCGCACCCGCGCAGGGTAAGCGTACGAAGACTGCGGGTCGTTGACGGCCACTACCGACAATACTGTGGTTCCGTACTCGGCGGTGATCGCATCGCTCAGATCGGTTGTGAAGGTTGCTATTCCGCACTGCCGGGGAAGGTGATTTCCGATCACCGCTATCCGGACCGGAAGTGAACGACCGTGCGCCGGTTGCGGAGTGAATGTCGGTTTTCTACCGAATACCGGAGTCCGCGCATCGCGCAGATTCCAGGGCTTGGGCTGCGCATTCAGTGAGATGTTCGGTGCGGACATCGCAGGCCCCTGAAAACAAAAGTGCTTACGACCAAGAACAGGGTTCCAATACTGCTAGTCGAGATCAGTGGCGAAACGCCACAACAGCCGCCGCAGCCTCACTCGCGGCGAAGGCCAGAAGGAAGAGTGCGGCGCCGATACCCGCGAATGGCCTTGTGGATCTGCCATCGGCGCGCATGGATGACCTCGCGTCCGGTCTTTCTTGTCCCATTGCTACCACCCGGAAGCCGCGCATCAATGCGAAGCACCCGGTAGCGGACACTGCCATGTCCCCCATTAGCAATCCAAGCTTAAGAATGCGGCGCATGTAGGTGCTCATCATGGCTTGAATCTACTCCGACCAGGTTGCGATGGATGTGCACTTTTGAACAATGAGAAAAGATCGAACGGGATCAGGCCATGAAGCCTGTGAGCGGAGCGGCGGCAGTGTGGAAGGGGTGCTGCCTTCGGGGGACTTTACCGTATGATCTGGCATCGCTGCCGCCGCATTGGGGGTGGGCACCTGGTAAGAATGTTCCAGATGCGATGCCGTGAATACTGTGCAATGTTGCTCAGTGCCCTTTTTGCGAGCGCGGGAGGCTCGCGCTTCTCCGTTGAGGAAGTTCCCCTGGCCATCGTCCTCAAACCAGTTTGGAGCAAGCCCTCCCCTAACGCCGATCAACAGGCTGTTTATTGCGCTCACGCCTGATGACTCCCGATCGGTTCGCCGAGAATATTTTGTCGAGTGAAAACGACGGGCGGCTTCTGAGAGCCGTGCTCAGGCAATTGGTCGAGCAGGATTACATTGAGCAGCGACTTATGTACCTGGATGCGGCCGTTATAGCTGATAAAACCGAGCTTGCGAAAGCGGTTCATAAAGAAGCTGACGCGGGATCGTGTGGTGCCAATCATCTCCGCCAGGGCTTCCTGCGTAATGGGAGGGATGAAAGTTTCCCGTTCGCCGGGCTTGCCGAATTCCGCCATCAACAGGAGAATCCGCGCCAGGCGCTTTTCACTGGAGTTGAATAGCTGATCGACAAGATCGGCCTGGGCCCTCATGCTGCGGGCCAGGAGGAATTTCAGAAACATGTCGGAGAGGGTATGCTCCTGATGCATCACCTGGATCATCTCCTCCCTTCCAATCCTGAGCACAGTGCACGTGTTTATCGCGGTGGCCGTGGCCAGGCGCAGTCCAGGCACCGCCGCGAGGGACTCCTCTCCCACGAAATCGCCGCTGGAGAGGAGCGTGATAGTGGCCTCTTTGCCTTCGTGCGAAACCACAGTGAGTTTTGCCCGGCCGTACTGAAGATAAAAGATGGAGTCTGCCGGATCTCCCTGGGCAAAAATGTCCTCTTTCGGCTTCACGTCGGTGATTCTGCGGCCAACGCCCGCGCGCGCGAGGTAGGAGATTGGGTCGAATGTCAAGTTACTCGCCGCAGTTTTTACCACGGAACCTCCTTCGAGGCAGTTCGGGTCCGGATTGCGGACTGCTGTGGGTTGATCGAAGGCTAATGGAGGAGGGCTTCAGAGAACAGGAGCAGAGCATCCTCCGCGACCTGGCGCCAGCAGCGCACGATGAAGCTACACTTTTGCAGCCTGTACGTAGTGTGCTGCACGCGGAATAGCCATGCTATCGGGGATGCTGCTAATAATGAGGGGCTTTGTCCGGGAAAACCCTGACAAAGGACGCAAGTAGAGTACTTACCGGTACAGAAAGACAGCCTTAATTTAACTTCCTACCGAGCCGCCGGGCGCACTCTCCAGCGTTTCTGCGGTCAATAGACCCATCTGCACGGCAAAACGAATCACATCACTGCGCGTCCGAAGTCCGAGCTTCTCAGCAAGACGTGAACGATATGTCTCGATAGTCTTCACACCCACAAATATCTGTTTCGCTATTTCCGCGCTTGTGTAACCCCGCGCCACAAGTGTGAGCACCTGCAACTCGCGTTGGCTAAGGATGTTTACCGGTCGCGTGGGACCAGCTTTTGTACCTCTCTTCGCTAGCACGTCCTGGACCAGAACGTTGGCCAAACGAGGATCCACGAAGATCCCTCCGCGATGCACTGCTCGTATTGCGGCAATCAGTTCCGCATCCACCGCCCTTTTCAACAGGTAGCCAGACGCCCCGGCAGCCAGCGCCGATCTTAAGTACGCAGGGTCATCGTGCATCGTGAGGACGAGCACCCGGGTTTCGCGGCAGTTTCGCACCATCTCCTCGAGGGCTTTCATACCCCCAACCCGAGGCATGGTGAGATCCAGCAAAGCCACATCCGGTCTCGTTTCACGTGCCGCTTGAACCGCCTTCTCTCCATCGGGGGCTTCCGAGACAACTTCCATATCGGACTGAGCATTGACCAGCATTCTCAGTCCGGCGCGGAGAATTGCGTGATCGTCCGCGATCATGACTCTGATCTTGTGTGTTCGCGACGGCACTTCAAGTGCTCCTCGGCCCCACCAAGGGCCGGGTGTCCTGGCCGGCAAGTGGGACTTGCACTAGAATTTTGGTTCCCTTTTGCTGGGGAATGAAACTGATCGTCCCGCCTAACATTGCCGCCCTCTCGCGCATACTCTGAATCCCCAGGCGGTGCGAGGAGACAGCCACGGTCTTAGCGTCAAAGCCACATCCGTCATCGATTACCGCTACCTCCATAGCCGCGGCCAAACGGGCGAATCGAATGCCGACCGCCTTGGCTCCCGAATGCCTGGCTACGTTGGTCAGGGCTTCCTGGAGAATGCGGTACAACGCGATCTGAACCCCTGACGGCAGGTTGCTGGAGTCAAGTTCATTGAGTTTTAGATCCATAGCTATTTTGTGGGTCTTTGTGTACTCGGCAGCGTACCGGTTCAGCGCAACCCCCAGGCCATGATCGTCCAGCGCCGATGGGTGAAGCCCACGGGCGAGCCGGCCGACCTCGTCGATGGCCTGGGCTGTAATCTCCCGTAGTCGCTGTCCTTGTACCTTCACATCTGCCAGTTTCCGCGCGTCTTCCAGGGTTCGCAGGCCGACCAAAAGAGCGGTCAGCAACTGGCCGGCTTCATCGTGCAATTCGCGCGCAATCCGGCGCCGTTCCTCCTCTTGCGCCGAAAGCGTGCGTTCCAGAAGGAGCCGGCGCATCGCTTCGGCCTGCTTGATTTCCGCGGCCTGCTTGCGTTTTTGCTCGCTCAGATCGGTGATCACCATGCCCAGGGCCTCGCCTTTGTATCCACGAAGCTGGTTAAGAGACAGATAGACCGGAACCAGATTTCCATTTGTACGACGCAGGCTGAATTCGCCCTTCACAACCGCCTTCTGAGCATCGGAAAGCAAAGTTTCAAATCTGTCTCGCTCTGCTTTCGCAACCAGCGACTGCGACGCAACCCCAATCATCTTCCCCGGTGGCCTACTCATCATCTCTGCAAACTTGCGATTGCAGTAGAGAACTGCGCCATCCCGCGACAGAGTCGCCGCGCCTTCGCTCATGGCCTCCACCAGCATGCGATAGTTCGGTTCGCCGCCTTTCAGAGAGACCACCTGCTCTCCGTGACGACCGGAAACCATCAATGCATCCACTTCGCCGGACTGTATGGCGCTAAGAGTTTCCTCCGCACTTTTCAGCCGGGCGCGAAGCTTGGTTTGCCGATTCGAAGCCGTGGATGACGAAAGTTTACCTGGAGATGGTCCGGAACTTCTGCGAGCTCCTTGCGGCGTACCGGCTTTGCCGTGCAGCCGTCTGGGGAGGACTCGGCTATCGGAATGCGCTCGCTTGTTGGCCATCTGATCTTTGAGCCTTTATTTCAGCGTGCTGGTTGAAGATCCAACCCCACAATGACGCTCTCGGTCTTTGAAAGGTTCCCAATGATCTTTTTGACCGGCGGCAGAAGCCTTCTTACTAGGGTCGGAATGGCGATGATCTGATCGCCTTTAGCCAGTTGCGGCTTCTCAAGCAAATCGACGACTTCGATGCGGTACTTGCCGTGCAGCTTTTCCTCGCAAATCTTCTTGAGGTTGGTGATCGCGGCAACCGAATTAGGGGTCTGGCCGGCTATGTAAAGCCGCAATATGAAAAAATCGCTCCGGCTGGTCTTGGGCTGCCGCTTCTTTGCCGAACTCTTCTTCATGCTGGTGCTCGGTTTCTGGTCCAGATGGGCCAAACTTGCTACTCGGCCGCCGCGACTGCTTATTGGTCCGCGATGTGCGCGGCTACCGAATGATCGCTCAGAACCACGCCCAGGTCGAGGCCTTTCTTACTCACGATCAGCTCACGAGCTTCGCGCGAATGCGCCATGCCGCGGGATTTCAGAACGTAAAGCTCGCGTCTCGGCCGTCCATTGGGCTTGCTGTCGCGCAACACAATCCAGGTATCCATAAGAGAGGAGACGGCCGCCGCCGTTCGCTCCTGGGGGTCTCCCGCGAATGTCAGATTCGTAAACATCGATGTGATCTGTTGCACTTTTAGAAAATCGACCAGGCGCACAAGCATCGATTTGACGTCATAACTGCCGGAGGCCGAAACCAGGTTCGTGATTGGGTCGATGACCACCACGCTTGGCCGAAGCTGGGAGATCAGTCTGTGGATAACAGCCAGGTGTCCCTCGAGGCCGGTACTGGTTGGCCGCATTGCGTTGAAGTGCAATAGGCCTTTTTTTACCCACCGCTCCAGATCGAGGCCGACCGAGCGCATGTTGCGCAGAATCTGGCTGGGAGACTCCTCAAAAGTGAAATACAGGCAAAGTTCGCCGCGGGCGCAGGCCGCGCGGGTGAAGTTTGCCGCCAGGCTGGATTTCCCGGTCCCGGCTGTGCCCGTCACCAGCACACTGCTTCCTCGGAAGAATCCCTTGCCTTCCATCAGGTCGTCCAAAGCTGGAATCCCGGTTGAAACGCGGTCCGTAAGGGCTTTGTGAGTCAGTACGAGAGAGGTGATGGGAAGCACGGATATGCCGTCTTCGTCGATCAGGAACGGATATTCATCGGTGCCGTGAGAGGTGCCCCGGTACTTGACGATTCGCAACCGCCGGGTGGAAATCTGTTCCGTTACCCGATGATCCAGCGCAATCACGCAGTCGGCGATGTATTCCTCCAGCCCGTGACGGGTCAACGTGTCGATTCCGGCTTCCCCGGTAACAATCGCGGTAAGGTTGTGGTCTTCCAGCCAACGGAACAGCCGTTGAAGTTCCGACCGCAGTATCGCTGAGTCGCCTACGCCGGCAAAGAGCGCCTGGACGCTATCCAGAACAACGCGCTTTGCTTTGATCGTATTTACGGCGTGGGCCAGGCGGACGAACAGGCCATCGAGGTTGTATTCCCCAGCCTCGGTAATCTGGCTTCGTTCAATGAGAACGTAATCGATCAACAGCTTCTTGCGCCTGGTAAGGTCACGCAAATCAAAACCCAGGGACGCGACATTGGCCGTCAGCTTCTCCTCGGTTTCTTCGAAGTTCATGCATACGCCAGGCTCGCCGTATTCGACTGCGCCATGTACAAGAAACTCCATAGCCAGTAAGCTCTTGCCGCATCCCGCTTTGCCGCACACCAGCGAGACACGGCCTTTGGGCAGGCCTCCGCCTGTGAGTTCATCCAGTCCCTGGATTCCCGTTCGGGACTTGGCAAGCGAGGGGCGAGCGGCTTTGGGCTGTAGTTTGGAGCGGGGCATAGCAAGGCTCCTGAGATTCAGGCCGGTTTGGCTTGGGCGTCAAACTTCAGCCGTATCCTAGCACTGTGGGTCCTTCTGTGCCAATGCTCATGCCGCGCAGTTCCCCGCGCACGAGCAACAGGCGGAAAAGATTTGCGAACAGCAAGCTGCTCATCGCTGTCGGCGCGCTTGGCCTATGGGGCTGGGACGCGGAAGCTAGTCATGGAGAACTACAGCAAGAAGTGAACTATGGATCTGCAGCCCGCTCCTGCTATACGCAAGGAACCCTGATTCTCTGAACTTGTTCATGAAAAACCTGACGCGCAACCGGGTTGTGCCCGCCATGCCGGCCAGGGTCTCCTGACAGACCTCAGGGATTTCAGTCGCGGGCGTGCCTTCCTTGCCGAAACGAGCAAGCAAGAGCAGAACCCGGGCTATTCTCTTTTCGCAGGGATCGAAGAGTTGGTCAACCAAAGCCTCATGATATCGGAGGTTCCGCGCCAGCAAATATGCGACGTACAGATCTGAGAGAGTGCGCTCCCGGTGAAGCGCAAGCATCATTGCCTTCTTGTCAATCTGAAGAAGTTTGCAGTCCGTCAGTGCGGTTGCGGAGCCCATGCGCAAAAGCTGTCCAGCCAGGCCGCCGTCCCCGAAAAACTCTCCCTCGCTCAATATGCTGAGGGTCACTTCCTTGCCAAACTTTGATACGACGGTGAGTCGAATCTTACCTTCCTGGATGTAGAAGATTGCGCCGGCCGCGTCTCCCTGCGCGAAGACTGTTTGTTTCCCAAGAAAGGCCACGACTTTCACACCCTTGCCGATAGCGGCAAGGATTCTTCTTGAGTTGAAGTCGCGATCGTTCTTTGCCGTCGTGGTGGGTGCCATCAAGGGCTTCTCCCGGCTTGAGGCTATATTTCCTAACCTTAGGTCAGAAGGGGTCGCCAAAGATGTTCAACTTTGCTCGCAATGGGCCCGGGGCACGGCTTCCAATAAAGTGCGACTGTGGCTCAGCATTCTCGCCTGCAACCTGGGGATCCTGTGCCGCCGACTGATCCCGCCGAAGGGGATCGAATCGAAAGCTTGATCGATGAGTATCCACTCTTCACGACCGGTTTTTTCGTGACATTGCCCTGTGGGAGCCCTCGCCCATCGAAGTTCCAACAGTGTTTCGCGATGCCATCCATCAAGGAACTCATGCTTACCCCCGGCAAAGATGGGCATAGGGACACCCCCCCAAAGTTTCCGATAGGCCTCAACATTGCTCCAACCTGAGCAATTTCGACCATCCCTCCCTCCCCAGCCTGCTTCACAGTTGATGCAGGCCGCCCGCCTGCCTGGCCACGCCGCCCCAGCTATCGCGGTCATTCCATGCTTAGGAGAACACTATGTCCCACCTTACGATTGTCCTGTTGATCGTTGGCGCCTTCGTCCTCATTCTCGGCATGATCACGGCCGTCAGAGCATACCTTGAGAATCGCAGGCAAGAAACGGCGCCTTTCCGCGATTATTTCGGACCCGAGTACGACCGCGGCCTCCTCCGGCAAAGCTCCTGGTGCGACGACGAGAACCTATATATGATCGCCAAACTCGCTTTAACGCCTTCAATGTTCGCAATCCGGGCGCCGACGAGCGGTATTCAAGAAGCAGCGGCACAACCAGACGGAATCGCGAATCGAATTGACCCGGGGCTTGTTTACACCAACTTGGAGGATGGCCTTTGACCTCTTGCCTCCCACAGTCCCCTTTTAATTCCATACTCTGATCAATCCTGCCTCGTTCTCCCACCCATCGCCCCAGTTGCCTCCGGCATGAGCAATTCTGGCCAGCATTTACGTGGTTGGCCGCCCATGATGGATTACGTGCCGGTTCCTTCCCCGTAGGGGGGCCTCCCCATTCGCCCTTCACCGTCGAGGAAATCCCGCATAGGAGAACACCATGTTCAGTCACTTCACGAATACCCAGATCATCAGCGCCGCAGTTGTGCTGGTCTTCCTCGTTGTCGTCGCAATTGTAGGGTTCGTTCATCGCCGCGGAACACGCACGAAGGCCTTCCGCAATCGTTTCGGATCGGAATACGACCGCGCTGTTCTGGAGCATGGTTCTTCGCGCAAGGCCGAAGCAAAACTGGCCGACCGTGAAACCCGCGTGGACGCACTGAAGATCCGCGAACTCGGCGCCACCGAGCGGGAGCGATTCGTCGCCGAGTGGCAAACGGTGCAATCCCGCTTCGTCGACCACCCCAAGGCCGCAGTCACTGAAGCCGACGACCTGATCGCTGCGCTCCTTGAGGCCCGCGGCTATCCCAAGGACAGCTTTGAACAACGCGCCGCGGATGTCTCTGTCAATTACCCTCGCGTGATGGAAGACTACCGCGTGGCGCACGCCATCGCGGTGCGGTCCCACCCGGCTGAAGCGAGCACTGAAGAGCTCCGCACCGCAATGATCCAATACCGCGCCATCTTCGATGAACTCGTCCAGGCCCAAAAACCCATCGAAACAAGAGCCGCCGCATAACTTCAAGTCTGCTGCGCAACGGGGCCTAACCAGGGCCTGAGCAATATGAACAGGTCACGGCGCGCAGATCCCCTGGAGGATCGCAAAATGGGACTACTCGCGAGCGTAATTCGATGCGGCCGCAAGTTAGGATCCTCCTGCTTGCTTCTCGTCGGCACATTCAGCGCTGGGAACCACCCCAGGATTCTCCGCCAGTCCAAGTCCAGAGAAGATTCAGGCCACGTACGCGAAAGACGGGAACGTGGTCGGCGTGACGCTGATCGTTTACAACTACACCACTTCTGCGGATCTGCAAGTTCTTTCGCTGGCATTCCAAAAGGGCCAGGATCGAGAGTTGGCCATCGCGCTCTCCAAAACTAAAGCGGTTGGTCTTTGCTCAATTACCGGAGATCTCAGCTTTGACGTCGCCTTCATCCAAATGGTTGTAACGCCAACCGGGCGGGAGATCACCTTTATCGCCAACCGTCCGCTTCAATCCGATGAGGTCAATCCCGACTCGGATTCCCAGTCCTTCGACCTTATGGTTGGTCAATTCGACATGAACGACACCGACAATACCAAGAGCACTGGATTCCTATACCTGGCAAGCAGGCTCGTGGTGGATGAGCAAGGAGAGTTTCACTATGATCTGGCCGGCATTCCCTGGTCGCTGGTCAAGGTTCTCGATTCGGGTTGGGCTCCGGCGTTAGCTGAGCGCCGGCCTCCCGATGTAATCAGTCCGCCCCCACGGTAATCGCTCCCAGATCCTTCTTGCGCTCGCAGGCGATGAGGTCCTGCCATCGTTGTTTGGCAAGTACGACGGCGAGTCCCTGAAAGATCATCCCTCCTTCGTTCGAGGCGAGGTTATCCAATGACCTTTCAATGTTAGTCCTAAGCGCTACCATGCGATTCCCAGACGCGCCATAACCGAGCTCTGCGCCACGATTCTAGTCAGCACCATAGGGGACGAGGAATCCGCCACAGTCAACTGCCCCTTATCTTAAATCTGCATTGTCGTAATGTTCTCATGGTCGTGGAGTGCTTGGATGGATTCGGCACACTCTCAGGGTCGCGCCTTGTGCTACGCCGGTCTCGGCGTTTAGTTGCATTCTGACTTCCGAGAAATTTGGCTTGTCAGAGGCTAAACCTTGCCGCAGAGAGCGGCTTCGAAACTCTTTGCTTCCGGGCGGATCATCGATCGAAAGGGATCCGCCGGATTCGAGTTCAGAGAATCGCGGGGAATTATCAGGAAACTGAAGCAGGCAGAGAATGCTCTCCGGCATCCTTTACGCGCAAAGATCCAGAAATTCGGCCGGAAATGCGAGCCCGGCTGAAAAGTAAACGATAAACTATTGGTTTTATAGACTCTATGGCGGAGAGGGAGGGATTCGAACCCCCGATACCCTTTCGGGTATGCCGGTTTTCAAGACCGGAGCCATCAACCGCTCGGCCACCTCTCCGCGGTCCGCGGCTATCTTTTGATTGTACGGCCAATCGAGTTGTTCCGGTGAATGACGGCGGCTGCGCCCGGCATGGCCGCATGCGCAGGCAAAAGCGGGAGCGCGCGCTCCCGCTTTTCTCCTGCTCCTGTTTACGGTTTGCCCAGGAGCTCATCGGCAAGGGCGCCCGCGCCATAAATTTTGCGCAGGCCCTCGATCATCCCGGCGGAGTGAACGGCAACGGCGCGGTTCTTCGTGCCGTCATAGACGAAATCTCCCGCCAGCGACTCGATATCGCCGTCGAAGATGAGGCCCACCAGTTCGCCCTCGCGGTTCACCACCGGCGAGCCCGAGTTGCCGCCGATGATGTCGGCCGTGCACACGAAATCCATCGGCGTGGCCAGGTCGAGTTTGTCGCGGGCCGCCGCTTCTTTCGGTGTCAGATTCCATGGGGCCACGTTGCTGAAGCTCGCCGCGCGATCGTAGAGCCCGTAGAACGTAGTAAAGGGCGGGGCGGTGGTTCCGTTATACGGATAGCCGTCGACTGTGCCGTAGCTCAGGCGCAGCGTGAACGTGGCGTCGGGATAGGCATTCTTTCCGTAGACAGCAAAGCGCGCCTTGCCCAGCTTTTCACCTGCCGCCGCGAAGACGCTGGAAATGCGATCGCGATAGTACACGTAACTCGCGCGCCAGACTGGGTCCACGCGGCGCGCGGCAGCGATCATGGGATCGGTGGATGCCGCCACCGCGGCTTCGCCGCCGTCGATCAGGCTCTTGCGAAAGACGGGATCGCCGAGTTTGGTTCCGTCCACGAGCGCGGCCACGGCCTTGTAGATGTCGCCGCCCTGCACGATCGCCTGCAGGTACGCGTCGCCGGCGCCTAGCTTTTCCCTGGCGAGGTTCAGGGCAGTGGTCATATAGAGCTTCTCAACCGAGGGATGAATGGGGGCCGGAGAAAGCAGTTGGAAGCGCAGGGAATCCAACCCCGCCTCGTGATACTGCGGCAGGCGTTCGCCATCGGGCTTCTTCACCTCGGCGACATACTGCACGATCTGCAACGCGAAAGAAAAGAGCTGGCTGTCGGTGCGGCGAAAAATCCTTTTCTCGATCTCCGGCCTGGCTAGGTCCACCGCGCGCGCTACCTCGTTCCACGCGCCGCCATATTCTTTTTGCAGCTCCGGATTCGCGGCCACCTTGGCGCGCAAGTCCTGCTCCTCGGCCTGCTTTTTGGCCAGAACGGCCTTGCCGGAGAGTGCTTCCTCGCGGCCCAGGTAGACTTTCAGGCTGTTCTGCAAGAGAAACACATTCGTTCCCACCAACTCCGCCCGATCCGGTCCCTGTTTTGCGAACGCCTGTTCCGCAGCGATACGCCGCTGCAGATAGCCGATGAACAGCGGCTCGACCACGTCGCGCTCCAGCAGCAATTCGGCCATGGTGTCCTGGCGCGCTGTCGAGCCCGGATTGCCGGAAACGAAGACGAGCTCGCCCGGCGCGGCGCCCTTCGCGCTCCACTTCAGATAGTTCTCCGTGCGCAGCGGCTTGCCGTTTTCATACACGCGGAACAGGGCCATGTCGAAGTCGTAACGGGGATAGGTGAAGTTATCCGGATCGCCGCCGAAAAAGGCAGCCTGCTCCTCGGGCGCAAACACCAGGCGCACATCGGTGTACTTCTTATACTGGTAAAGCCAGTACGCGCCGCCGTTGTAGAGAGTCACCACGTCGGAGCGCAGGCCGGTCTTGTCTTTGCTTTCCTTCTCGATGGCGGCCATCTCGGCCTCGCGCGCCTTCAGCGCCTTGGCGTCATCCGTGATGCCTTTGGCCGCGGCCTCGACCCGCGCCGTCACGTCGTGCATGCCCACCAACACATTCACTTCCAGATCGGGAGACTTCATCTCCTGGTCCGGTGTCGCGGCATAAAAGCCATCGCGCACGTAATCGTGTTCGGCCGTCGAGTTCTTCTGCAACTGGCCGCGCGCCACGTGATGATTCGTCAGCAAAAGGCCGTCGGGGCTGACGAACGAGCCCGATCCGCCGTCGTTCAGCCGCACGCTGGAGAGCCGCAGATGATCGAGCCACTCCTGCGTAGGGTAAAAGTTGTACTTCTCCGCCAACTGCTTGAGCGGCGGATTGTCAAACGTCCACATGCCCTCTTCGGCGCGGAGCCACGGCGCGGCTGCAAGAAGCATCGCCACGCCAAAGAGGAAAACGGCACGAAAAATACGATTCATCATACGAACCTCATTCCTTCGCGACCGCGCGGTGGCGCCTCGCGGTTACGGCTGCGGCAACACCAGCACTTCCACCCCGGAGGCTGCGTCTTTCTGGTGGAAGACCGTCTCGGTGGCCTTCTTGAAGTCCTCCGGCCTGGCGTAGGGGATGTCAGTGAAGGTTTGCGGATTGCGGTCGGTGAGCGGGAACCAGGAGCTCTCCACCTGGACCATGATGCGATGGCCGCGGCGAAACGTGTGGTAGAGATCGGGCATGGTGAAATCGATTGCGGTTTCTTTGCCGGGCACGAGCGGCTCCGGCTTCTCCCAGCTCGAGCGGAACTTAGCGCGGAACGGCTCGCCGCGCACCAACTGCTGGTAGCCGCCCATGTGCAGCGGCGGCGCGTCGAGCACGCGCTTATTGGGCCGGGAAGCGCCGCCGGCGTCGGAATCCTCATCGGGATAAATGTCGATAAGCTTCACGTCGAAGTCAGAGTCGGCGCCGGAACTGGCGACTTTGAGATGCGGCGAGATGGGACCGGCGATGGTCACATCTTCAGTGAGCGGTTCGGTTTCGTAGGTCACCACGTCCGGCCGGTAGCTGGCGAAGCGCTGGTCGTCGACCATGTAGCGCTGCGAGGCCGCGTCGTAGTTGTAAACGGCCGTATTGCCATTGGGCAGCGCCAGAGAGGTCCGGCGGCTGTCAGGGTCGTAGCCGAAGGCGACTCCGGCGCTACCCTGGGCGATGGACGTGAGGCGGCTGTCGTTGTCGAAGGCGTAGTTGACAGGCGATTGACCGGAGACGGTCATCGTCTGCCGGCGCTCGTCCAGGTCGTAGGTGTACGCGACCGAACCGAGCGGCGTGGTTTCCGAGAGCAGATGATTCAGGCCATCGTAGCTGCGGGAGATGGAGCCGGTGATCGAGTCCGTGATCCCAGTCAGACGGTTGCCTGGATCAAAAGTGAAACTCACCGTGCTGTTATCGTTAAACTGTGCGCCTGTCGGGCGGTTCAACCCGTCATAGCTGATGGTTGTCACCTGGTTTTTACGGTCGGTGACCTGCGTCACATTGCCGTTGCCATCGTATTGAGCGCTGGCCGAATTCTGCAGCGGGTCCTGCCGCGTCTGCACGCGATCCATGTTGTTATAGGTGTAGGTCGTCGTATGCTGGTTGGCGTCGGTCACGGTGAGCAGGTCGCCGTTGCCATCGTAGGTAAACCCGGTCTGGTTCCCGAGCGGGTCCGTAACGGCTGTGATCTCGTTAAGCGGGTCGTAAGCCAATTGTGTCGTGCGGCCCAGCGGATCCGTAATGGCAGCCAGACGCCCGGCGACATCAACGAACCCGGACACCGTCCGCCCCAACGCGTCGGTGATGGAGACCAGATCGCCGGCGTTGTAGGTCAACTGAGTCTCGTTGCCCAGTGGATCTGTCACCGTTGTAGGTTGCCCTGCCTCGTTGTAGGTAAGCGCCCAGGTATTACCCAGTGGATCGTTCGCCGTCAGCATGTTGCCAAGCGGATCGGTGATCGAGGAGAGCTTGTTGTATTGTGGATTGTAACTAAGGGTCGTGGTTACCGCATTCGACGTTCCGGCCAGACGTGTCACGCTGGTGACATTTCCCATCGCGTCGTAGCTGAAATTCGTGGTGCGGTTGAGCGCATCGGTCATGGGAGGTGGTCCGTCATCTCGGGATCGGGGCCACTCGCCAATCGGACGAACGCAACGCGGAGATCAACTCAGTTTCAAAGTGCATGGACCTTATGCAAGAAGTATCCGATAAAACAAACGCCAAAGAGATAATATATTACGACTACCCCCCAAAACTGAGTCGGCTCTTTGGCTCGGTAGGCCCAACCAGCATAGCGTGCAATCGTTTTTCCGGTGCACGTCGAAGCCACAGCGCCAGAAAAAAAGAATGACTCCGAGTATCAAGTAAATATACGGCGGCCTTAGAAGTGAGTACAAATCAGGCATGATCAACGCCCCCTTTCCTTCCTTCTTGCGCGATTCCAAGCTTTCACGGTAGCACCTAGTTTAGTTTTGCGGCCAGTACCCATCCGCGAAGTCCTTAGTCTCTTGCCACAACACAGGATTTGCCTGGTTGCCATAATCGTCGTATGGCGGTGTATTTTCTTGCTGCAGCCCGCTGAGAACCATACGTTGGAAGACGTTCCCCACGAACTGGCTGCCGTCGTAGGCTGCAAAAGCAAAAGCAATCGGCACGTCTGATCCCTCAACAACAAGCGGGATCAGATTTGACTCCGCAGTCAATATTAGGTTAGGAACACTTGGATTATTCCCTACACTCATGCCCGAAGACACACCTCCCAGCCAAAAGTTCCCGGTGACCGCGCCGCCTACACCTAGAAGGTCCGCGACAGCCGAAACCAACGGATTAGGTTCATGTCCCTCCGGCTGAGTAGGGTCTAGGGCGCCTGGGTTCAAACACGGGGCGCAATCTGGGTTGTAACTTGGGGCGTTGCACCCCGCCATCAGCCCACCGCCGCAACCCGGTCCCGGCCCCCTGTCCATACCGAAAGGGTCGATAAAGGTAACCGGGTTATCACCGGCATAGGCATAGAAGTTCGGCCCCGCCCTGAATCCCATCGGGTCTTCGCTGATGAACCTGCCGATCGCCGGGTTATAGTATCTCGCCCGATAGTAGTCGATTCCCAGACCATCGCTCTCGCGGCCGGTGTAGCCGTAGCTGTTGGTCGTAGAACCTGAAATGCTCATTGAGCCGTATGGACTATAGCTGTACGTGGCCTGCTGCGCCCCAGTCGAGTCGGTCAGCGCCTCGGTGCTGCCCAGCGCATCGGTCAAATAGCTGTACGTGCCCGTCGCGTCCGTCCGCTGGAAGCGCTCGTCCACGCCGCCCGTCAGCAGGTTGGCCGTGGGAGTAGTACCATTCAGTTCTTGTACCGGGTTCACGCCATCGTAGAGGAACCCGGTTGACGAGGACAGAAGCGTCTTCAGGATGCGGCGCCCCAGCGGATCGTAGGCATACGCGGCTCCGCCGCTGTTGGCCGAGACCAGCCGATTGCGCGCGTCCCAGACATACGCGTTCGTCCCGTCATTCAGCGTGTTGCCGTCGAGGTCGTAGGTCATCTGGGTCGTGCCCCACTGCGTCAACTGGTTGTTGGCATTGCACGCCGCGTTAGCGGTGAATCCAAATTGCCCAAACAAGCATCGCGAGGAGGTATGCAGCTACGAGCCCAACCCAAATAGTTGCTCCGAGGTTTTGGCGAAGCGTGACACTACGCCAGCGCCTATATGCGGACAGCACGCACCTTCCGAGAAGGAATGCACAAAAACCCGCCATGACTAACGCAGCGGGCGTTCCCGGATAGCCGCTCCCAACCGGCCCTCCCCTCATAATTACCCTCCGTTATTGCAAGTAGGGCTGAGATATGCGCCCGTGCCAGCAGCGACAGCTAACACATGACCTTCGACATATAACCCACCCCAGCCGGAGCCGGCGGCATAGCCTACTTGGAGGCCAGCGAGTGGTCCTGCATTAATCCCCCCTCCTACGAATCCCAACCAACCCTGCAGAATACTGGTGTCACTCGGTGAAGTTATTTTACCTACTCCCCCAACGGGGCCTTCTCCCCCGATCCATCCTTCGACAAGCGAACCACCTGAGTTCCCATACACAGAGTTGTCTTCCCATATGCCCCCTGCAAATCCTCCTCCCTCGACTAAATCGCCCTCCAGTCCGCCATAACCGAAGGTCCCCCAGCAGGATTGGGAGTCTGGGTTTGGAGTAGAGGTACTTGGAGACGATTGTTGATCCCACGGCAACTGGTTTTCATAGGGCAGCCATGGGTCATTGCACGGCGTCCCATCGTTCCCGCCGCACCCATTCGGCCCTCTATCCATTCCAAAAGGGTCGATAAAATCGATTGGATCGTCTCCGGCATAGGCGTAGAAGTTGGGGCCTGCTCTAAACCCCATCGGGTCTTCCGAGATAAACCTTCCAGTCTGCGGGTTGTAGTATCTCGCCCGATAGTAGTCGATTCCCAGGCCGTCGCTTTCGCGGCCGGTGTAGCCGTAGCTATTGGTCGTGGAGCCGGTGATGCTCATTGAGCCGTACGGCCCATAGCTGTACGTGGCCTGCTGCGCCCCCGTCGAGTCGGTCAGCGCCATCGTACTGCCCAAGGCATCGGTCAGGTAGCTATACGTGCCTGTCGAATCTGTCCGCTGAAAGCGCTCGTCCACGCCGCCCGTCAGCAGGTTGGCCGTGGGAGTAGTACCATTCAGTTCTTGTACCGGGTTCACGCCATCGTAGAGGAACCCGGTTGACGAGGACAGAAGCGTCTTCAGGATGCGGCGCCCCAGCGGATCGTAGGCATACGCGGCTCCGCCGCTGTTGGCCGAGACCAGCCGGTTGCGCGCGTCCCAGACATACGCGTTCGTCCCGTCATTCAGCGTGTTGCCATCGAGGTCGTAGCTCATCGTCGCCGATCCCCACTGCGTCAACTGGTTGTTGGCATTGTAGATCACAGAGGCCTCGGCAGGACACAGTGCTCGAAGAGCGCGCTTATTCACAAAGCATCGTCATTGTGGATTACCCCTTTACCGCGGGCCGAGAATTGGAAACTGATTGAGCCAATCGCGATAGTGGTCGTCGATATCGAATATAAGGTGGGACACAACTATTGATGGACGCCCATCTTTCAACCGAATTACCGTATACGCTCCCCCACGACCAGCCTCTATGCGATAGCCAGAGATCTCATTCAACTCCGCAGAATGCTGTTGGAATGCGGTACGAACTTCGATTCCTGACCGATCAATCACCATTCGTGACCTCAACACGGTTAGAAGCCAATAAACACTGAGAGCGGCAACAATTGCGCTCCCAATTAGATACTTGCTGGAGTGATCGTAAGCGAGCCCCGCAAAGCCAGCCGCGACTCCTGCCGTAAAGAAGATGCTCATAAGAATTAAATTGGCGACTTTACTCCAGCCCTTTTGACAATACTCCAACCTCGGGCCGTAAGAGACTTGAAATGTGTCCATGACCGTAAAATCCTCCCCGAGGTCAAGACTAGCCTGATAGCACTCATATGGATCAATTGAATTGAATCAGTTACCACAACTACGCAGTTCGCAAGTTTTCTTCAAATGCGGCATGATAACCTAATTTGAGCAGCCTGAGAACGCATTTGTCGTCGTAGTACTGTAGGCATTCCATCCAGTGTTTGCGAAGTCTGAGTATGTTCCTGTTCCGGTTGCACCTGTTAGCGCCATTCCTTCCATCCCTGAAGTATAAGATCCAAGTGCTAAGTTTTGGGAGGCGCCTCCTACTAACGACCCTGAAACTGTTGAAACAGTGCTGAAGAAGTTGCCAGTATATTGGCCTGCTTCAACATTTCCACTTAGCCCCCCGTACATTTCTGCAAAGCCCCCAGCCATACTCATTGTGCCATTCCATAACCCGTACAAGCTCAATGGGATAGCGAGACCGCCTGTTTCAACAGAGAGGGCCGAAGCTCCAGCCACAGTCAGGCCACCTGAGAGCGTGTCTCCGAGACCATTTAAGAATAAGTGTGTACGAGAAGGCGGGTTGGCATTTGGCGATGGTCCGCCGTTGCCGCCGCACCCACCCGGCCCTTGTTGATCCCACGGCAACTGGTTTTCATAGGGCAGCCATGGGTCATTGCACGACGTCCCATCGTTCCCGCCACAACCATTCGGCCCTCTATCCATTCCAAAAGGGTCAATAAAATCGATCGGATCGTCCCCGGCATAGGCGTAGAAGTTGGGGCCTGCCCGGAATCCCATCGGGTCCTCACTCAAAAACCTTCCCGTGATCGGATTGTAATATCTGGCACAGAAGACAGACTAATCTGCATCCCATCGGACAGTGCCGAGAGAAGTGTAGCCAGAGTAATACATCACTTCGTGGCCCCACATCGTCCACCGCATGAGTCTCTCAGTTGGTTTCAATTCTCACAATGTCAAGATTTGATGCAAGAGTTCACTGAGTTGTTTCGTTGTCACTTGTCTCGTTAGGTCCATTACCCAAAAACCAAGATACCCAATCGCCCTAACGCCTTTGTCGTGCTTCTTGGCTGCAGCAATTGCAGTTTCTAAAACGATTCTGACCTGAGATACGGAATCTTTAGGATCAGCGTTAGTCAGATTTACACCGGTCACTATCAGAGGAGGGAATCCTTGTTTTTGATCCTCCAGAGACGTTTTCAGAATCTGTGCCTCGCGCGATCTGAAATTAGGCTTCCACCTTTCAGCAGCAGGAAGTGTCATAAAGATCATGTCCAATCCGCTTGGAGGATGCATGTAAACAGCCTTTTCTACCTCTTCTATTTCCACAAAGGATAAATCTTTCAAGTCCTCCCGCAGTTGAATCAGCCGTTCTCGATTTGCGTCAATTAATCGAATCTTCATGACTTCACCTATGGCCAGAGAATAGTTGGTGTACCTGAAGGTAGATATGGAGTTTGAATTACAAATCCGGGCCCTTCAGTTGCGGGGTTGATTACCTCGATGGGGACAGAGGACGGAAAGTTGCCCTGTACGATTCCGAAATTACCTTCTCCATACATCCTATTACCAAAATCCCAAGCTTGCCCTTCCGTGTCGAAAAAGTACTTACTTTCTGAACCTGTTGGAGAGGGTTGAAACTCACCTGCATCATTAATGCCATACAATTCCTCTTCACTGACTGCTCGATAGCCCGTGACAGCTTCTTCCTCAGCCTCTGCCACTTCCGCCGCTGTTCCTGCTGTTTCCCCGAAGGCTGCAACTTCTCCGGCGACCGCTGCGTCCGCGAAAGGATCCTCCGGCCCACCTCCGGCAACCTCGGTAGCTAGAGCCAGTCCTAAAAGTGATGGATTATTAAGCAATTGACATAGCAGGCCGCTGCAACCGCCGTTGCCACTCTTTTTATCCATGCCGAAGGGATCAATGAAGTTGAGCGGGCTATCGGCCACGTAAGCATAGAAGTTCGGCCCCGCCCGGAACCCCATCGGGTCTTCAGAGATAAACCTTCCAGTCTGCGGGTTGTAGTACCTCGCCCGATAGTAGTCGATTCCCAGGCCGTCGCTTTCGCGGCCCGTGTAGCCGTAGCTGTGGGTCACTTAAAGCCGAAACGGGAGAGGAGTTGCTGACCACAAGTGTCCTGCAAGATTGCTTACCTCGGCCGTCACTTTGGGAGATGGTTCTTCCATACGATGGCGCCAGCCATAATAATGATTCCTAGCGGTATACATATAAACGCCACGTACAAAGGCCAAACAGGCGCGCGTCTCCCGCCGGAAGGGGCCATATGTCTGCGCCGGCTGCTGAGAGTGTGCTCCATGTAAGTCATGCAATACATACCAAACCCGGAGACGATCAACCCAACCGCGAGGGCGAAGAAAAACAGCTTTTGCATTCTCTCTCCTCACTGGCAATTGGTACTGAGAAAGGAGGGAACAAATGTATAGTTTCCTGCAAACGCCGCCCCCCTCCCTCCAAAGCCCACACCACCGGTCACGTTAAGTGTCGCATTCGGGCCTGACACTTCAACATCTGCGGCAACCGAGGGTCCCGCTACTCCCTCTGCTAGTGGCAGGGTACCGCTAACTCCGAAATCCCATGTAGGGCCGCCTAGATCGTAAATCGAGTCTACAGTTGAGACAGACGCTTGCACACCGCGCATCCCGCCGATACCAAACACCCCGTATCCAGGGTTTCCGCCAGCGGTAATCGCCAGGCCGACATTTCCGCTCCTATCCGCAACTAGTTCTACACTGCCATCTACAGCCACACCGAGAATGAACCCCACACCGGCATTTCCGCCGACACCGACGCCAATTGT
This sequence comes from uncultured Acidobacteriaceae bacterium, assembly GCA_963808805.1. Classification (GTDB taxonomy): domain Bacteria; phylum Acidobacteriota; class Terriglobia; order Terriglobales; family Acidobacteriaceae; genus Telmatobacter. Next base: position 155,552 of record CAWEGN010000004.1, read on the forward strand.
GCTGCCCAAACCCTGGGCCGCAGATGTAAGGGGAGAAAGAGCTGCGCAGACAGTATTGTGAAAAGAGTTCTCTAGCGAAGCAATTGGGGCAAGTAATAGGGCGGCGCATTCAGGGCCTGAACAACCTGGGGAACTGGGACCTTGCCCTCCGCCGCTGCCCCCTGGCCCCCTGTCCAAACCGAAGGGATCATTGAAGTTGAGCGGGCTATCGGCCACGTAAGCATAGAAGTTCGGACCCGCCCTAAATCCCATCGGGTCTTCGCTGATGAAACGCCCCGTAGCCGGGTTGTAGTATCTGGCCCGATAGTAGTCGATTCCCAGGCCGTCGCTCTCGCGGCCGGTGTAGCCGTAGCTGTTGGTCGTGGAGCCGGTGATGCTCATTGAACCGTACGGCCCATAGCTGTACGTGGCCTGCTGCGCCCCCGTTGAGTCGGTCAGCGCCTCGGTGCTGCCCAGCGCATCGGTCAAATAGCTGTACGTGCCCGTCGCGTCCGTCCGCTGGAAGCGCTCGTCCACGCCGCCCGTCAGCAGGTTGGCCGTGGGAGTAGTACCATTCAGTTCTTGTACCGGGTTCACGCCATCGTAGAGGAACCCGGTTGACGAGGACAGAAGCGTCTTCAGGATGCGGCGCCCCAGCGGATCGTAGGCATACGCGGCTCCGCCGCTGTTGGCCGAGACCAGCCGATTGCGCGCATCCCAGACATACGAGTTGGTCCCGTCGTTGAGCGTGTTGCCGTCGAGGTCGTAGCTCATTGCCGCCGAGCCCCACTGCGTCAACCGGTTGTTGGCGTTGTAGGTGGCCGAGGAGACCGCGGCCGGCAACTGCTCGCTGGCCAGGCTGCCGCTTACGGCCACCCGCCGCCCGGCAAGGTCGTAGCTGTACTCGAGATTGGCCACACCCAGCGCGCCGCCCTGGTAAACGATGCCGAGAAGCTGCGAGGCCGCGTCGTAGTTGTAAACGGCCGTATTGCCATTGGGCAGCGCCAGCGAGGTCCGCCGGCCGTCTGCGTAATAGCCGAAGCGCAAGCAGGCGCGGAATCAGGCGCCGTGCTCCCGGCTTGCTCCATCGGCGCCGGCGCCACTTGTTTATGCGTTCAGGCGGGCCTGCGCGCCTGGGCCGCGATTTTCCTCAGTTCCGGCAGCACCTTGCCGAGCCGGGTACCCTCTGGGTGCGGCGCTGCGTCGCGCTGGCCCAGCGCAAAGTAGACATCGCGATAGTGCCGATAGAGCTGCTCGTACACGACCGCGGACTTCGCGTCGGGCTCGACGGTCCGGAACGGCAGGCAAACCGCGGCCTGCGCCTCCTCTATGGTGGTGTACGCGCCTGCGGCCAGTAGCGCAAAGATACCCGATCCCAGGCTGGTGGGAATGCCCGCGGGCACCAGCACCGGCTTGTTCAGCACATTCGCGTAAACCCGGTTCAGCATCTCGTTCTTTTGCGGAATCCCGCCGGCGTTGATGACGCGGTCGATACATACGCCATGCTCGGCCATACGCTCCAGAATGATGCGCGTGTGAAAGGCCGTGCCCTCAATGGCGGCGAAGAGTTCGTCCTGCGCCGTGTGCACCAGGTTCCAGCCGAGCGTTACGCCGCCAAGCTCCGGATTGACGAGCACGGTGCGGTCGCCATTGTCCCAGCTTAGGCGCAGCAGCCCGGTTTGGCCCGCCTTGTAGGCGTCGAGCCCCTCGGAGAGGGCGACGACGGTGGCGCCGGCTCGCCTGGCGATGGCGTCAAAGATATCGCCCACTGCCGACAGCCCCGCCTCGATGCCGATAGACTGCGGATGGACGCTGCCCGGCACTACGCCGCACACTCCGGGAACCAACTCCGCCTGCCGCGCAATCGCCATGATGCACGTTGAGGTACCCACCACGTTCACGGCGTCGCCTTCGCGAATGTTCGCGCCGATCGCGTCCCAGTGCGCGTCGAACGCGCCGACGGGTATGGGGATTCCCGCGCGCAGCCCGAGCGCCGCGGCCCAGTTCGCCGAGAGATGCCCGGCCAGGCGATCGCTGGTCAGGTATTCGCCGCCCAGCTTGGCGCGCACGCCGGCAAAGAGGGGATCGACGGCGACGAGAAACTTCTCCGGCGGGAGCCCGCCCCACTTGGGATTCCACATCCACTTGTGGCCCATGGCGCAGACGCTGCGCTTGAGCGCGCCGGCTTCGGTCACGCCGCACAGCGTAGCGGCAACCATGTCGCAATGTTCGAGGGCTGTGACCAGGCGCGCGCGCTTCTGCGGGTTGTGCCGCAGCCAGTGCAGCAGCTTGGCGAAGCCCCACTCGTGCGAGTAGACGCCGCCGCACCACTCGATGCCCTCGAAGCCCAGCTCATGCGCCTTGCGCGTGATTTCTTCCGCCTCGGCAAAGGCGCGATGATCGCACCACAGGTAGTACTCGTCGAGCGGGGCAAGTTCCGTTTCGGGGCCTTCGCCCACGGGAATCACGCTGGATCCCGTGGTGTCAAGCGCAATAGCGGCAACCTGCATGCCGTCGATGCCCGTGCTCTTCAGTGCATCCTTCGTTGCGTGGACGAGCGCGGCCATCTGGTCGGCATGTGCCTGCGTGGCGTGATTGGGATCGTCGCGGCGGCGATGCAGCGGATAGCTCGCCGAAGCCGTCCCAATGGGGCCCTTCTTACTGTCAACCAGAGTGACGCGAACGTTGAGTGTGCCGAAATCGACGCCGGCAACAATGGCCATGAAAACTTGCCCTCCGGTAACCGCTTGATGATCCGCAGACCAGAGTACACCATGGCCCTCAGCCGCGCGCGCGTATGGCTATTTCTTCGCGCCGGGCAAAAAGGAGGTCAGCCGGCTCACGATTCCGGGCTTCGCGGCCGGTTGCGCGGCGGCCGGCTTGGCCGGTGTCAAAGCCGGCTTTGCCGAGTTGGCAGGTGAAGCCGCGGCGGAGCCGGTGCGTTGGGCGCCGCGTTGTCTGCGTTCTTCACCAGGATCGTAATGCGGCGGTTCGAGGGGTCATAAGGATTGTTTTTCACGCGCAGCATCTGGTCGGCGTAACCGCGCACCTGCGTCACCTGGTCGCTTCGCACCCCGTCCTGCTGCAGCAGCCTTCGCGCGGCGTTGGCCCGATCGGCTGAAAGCTCCCAGTTGCCGTAATTCGCGTCGGTCGAGTACGGCGCCGCGTCCGTGTGCCCCTCGATCTGCAGTTGGTTGGGCAGCGTCTTCAACTCGGCGCCCAGCAGCGCCAGCAGTTCCTGCCCGCTGGGGCTCAGCCGCGCGCTTCCGCTTTGATAAAACGTGCCGTCCTTGCCCTCGAGCAGTTCTATGCGCAGCCCCTCCGGCGTAATGGTGATCTCAATCTGCTTGTTCAGCTTCTCCAGATCCTTGCGGGCCTGGATTTCCTGCTCCAGTTTCTTTTTGAGTTCCTCGAGCTGCTGCAGGTTCTTGTCGGGAGCAGACGATGAACCTGCGCCGGTCCCCGACATCGTCGTGCCCATCAGGCTACCGGTTCCCTTAGGATCGTTAAAGTACCCGGCAACGGCCTTCCTCACTTGTTCGCTCTGGTTCATCAGCCACAGAACGATGAATAGCGACATCAAGGCGGTGACGAAATCGGCATAGGCCACCTTCCAGGCGCCGCCATGGTGGCCGCCGTGGCCGCCTTTCTTCTTGATCACGACGATGGGTTGTGCTTTAGCCGCCATGCAATCGCTCTACCCTTGGTCCTTCGGTCCCTCGGTCCCTGTTTCTACGCCGCAGCCGCCTTCGCCGGCTCGATCTTGTTCTTGCAGCTCTTCTCCATCTCATCGAAGCTGGGCCGCGCGTAGGCGGGAATGGCGCGCCGGCTCAGCTCGATGGCGATCATGGGCGCCGAGCCCTTCAGAAACGCCAGCAGCAGCACGCGCAGCACGTGCAGGTATTCGTTCTGCTCGTCGGCCAGCTTGCGCATGTTGGCGGCCAGCGGGCCCACCACGCCGTAGCACAGCAGGATGCCGAGAAAAGTGCCCACCAGCGCCGCCGCCACGTGTTTGCCGATCTCCTCCGCCGGGCCGCCCAGCGCGCCCATCGTGATCACCACGCCCAGCACCGCGGCCACAATGCCCAGGCCCGGCAACGAATCGGCCACCGTGGTCAGCGCGTCCACCGGCTGCGTCTCCTCGTGATGATGCACCTCCATGTCCAGTTCCATCATCTGGTCCATGTCGAACGGCTCCACGCCCCCCGTGATCGCCGTGCGCAGTGTGTCGCATACAAAGTCGCGCGCATGATGGTCGTTCAGAAACTCGGGATAGTTCTTGAAGATGGCGCTCTCCGCGGGCTTTTCCACGTCCATCTCCACGGCCAGCAGTCCCTCTTTGCGCACCTTGTTGAGGAATTGGTACATCATCTTGAGCGTCCTCAGATAACGCTCCTTGGTGAACGGCGAGCCTTTCAGAATACCGGCCAGGCCCGCGGCCATCGCCTGAAGAATACGCAGAGGATTGGCCACCAGCACGGTCCCCGAGGCTGCGCCCGCAATGATGAGAAGCTCCGCCGGCTGCAGAAGAACCAGGATGTGGCCTTTCTCCATGAGAAAGCCGGCGACGATGGCGGCGAAAACGACGAAGATGCCTACGATGGCGAACATGTCGAATCCTCCACCGCGGCCATCGGCGCCGCTGCCGCCGCCATCATGGCCCGATTGCCTCCTGCCCTGACGCTCATCTGCATAGCCTGGCGCGCGCGCTCCAGCAGTTGCGCAAGCGTTTCGGCGGCATTGCCGCCGGCCTGCGCCGCGCCCATGCTTACCGTGAGCGAGATGCGGTCGCCCCACCAGCGGAAGTCCGCGGTGCGCGCCAGACCGGTAAGGGTTTGCGCATGGATCGCCAGCATCTCCGCGTTGCGCTCGTGGGCCAGGATGAGAAACTCATCCTCGCCCCATCGGCCCATCTCCTCGGTCGGGCGCAGCCCTTGCGCCAGCGCGTGCCGCACCTTCTCCAACATGGCGTTGCAGGCTCCGCCGCCATGCGTTTTGCGCAGTTCCTCGGCCTGATCCACGCCAATCCACAGAACGCCGAACGTTGGTCCGCCGCGCGCGAAGTCATCGAACTCCATCTGTAGCCGTTCTTCGAAATCGCCCCGGCTCTCTTCTATGCCCTTGTCTGCGCCGTTCTCGCCCTGCGGCAGCGCGTCAACGCTCTCGGCGGGATGAAACAGTACCGCAGCGCCAATGCGCTCCCCCAGTCCGTCGTGCAGCACCAGCACCCGCTTAATCACTGGAACGCCGTGGCCCAGCTTGTGCCGCGCCCGCACCACCGCCCGGCGGCTTTCCGGCGGCATATCGCCGCCCGGGACGGCTTCGTTCCGGATTTCCTCAACCAGCAGCGGCTCCAGGCCCTCGGGGAGCGTCTGCGCAAGCACGTCCATTGCGGCGTAGCCTGTGATGCCTTGCGCAGCCTGGTTCCAGAAAATCACTTCGCCCTCTGTACCAAAGAGAGCCACGCCCTCCGGCAGGCTGTCGAACGCCGCTTCCAGAAGTTCCGTGCGATCGGTCATCGAAAGACTCTCTCCAGTCACACCTGCGAAGTCGCGCCGCCGACGCTTGCGCCCCGGTCCCGCCAACTGCCGCCCTCGGCCTTCAGGCGCACGAATCCTTACCGCGCTCACCTTCTTCCATCGGCGCTTCGCGGCGCAACTTCATCGCCCGATGCCGCAATGAGGGAATTCCAATGTGGAAATGGAGCAGCCGCCGGGCGGGACGCCGGACCAACCGATGTGGATCCATCGAAGGCGACGGACAGCAGGTGCGGAAGTCAGTGCGCGATTTCGGAATCGGCCTCGAACCGGCATAAACTGCGGTTACTCGTCTGGAGGTCTCTAGGAGTGTGAGCTTAGGTCGAAACTCGACCCAACCCAACGAAGGACCGCGGCCTTCTCGACGCGGGCGGCTGACACAGCGGAAATTGGCTAAATTCTGACCAGTTCGTGCTGGATGCGGCCGGTTACCCAGGCTTTGCCGGAGGCGGTAATCATATTGATTTCGCTGCGCACGCCGAACTCGGGCAGGTAGATGCCGGGCTCGACGGAGAAGCAGGTGTGGGGCAGCAGAAGGCGCACGTCGTGAGTTTCGAGATTGTCGAGGTGGGCTCCGGGGCCGTGAATCTCGTGGGCGATGTTGTGGCCGGTGCGATGGACGAAGTGCTCGCCGAAGCCGGCTTCGCGGATGACGGCGCGGGCCGCATCGTCGGCCTCAAAGCCGCGGATGGGGCGGTTTTCGGCAAAGGCCGATGCAACGGCGGCGATGGCGGCGTCGCGAGCGCGGCGGACGGTATCGAAGACGAGTTGCTCTTTCTTTGAGGGCTCGCGGCCAATGACGCAGGTCCAGGTGATGTCGTAGAACACGCTCGAAGGCGAATCGAGGCGGCCCCAGATATCGATGAGGAGGAAGTCGCCTTCGCGGATGGGCGCGGCGCGATCGGCAGTGGGCTCGTAGTGCTGGTCGGAAGTATTGGCGTTGACGCTGACGTCGGGGCCGTTCTCCCAGACCAGGCCCTCGCGGCTCATGGCCTCGCGGAGCCAGACGACGAGATCGTATTCGGTGAGGTCGCCGGGGCGATTGGCGCCGGAAGGCGGACGCAGGCGGCGCGCGATCTCAGCCCATGCGGCTATGAGAATCACGTCGATCTCGCGCTGCGCGGCGGAGTGGCTGGCGATCTGATTGGCGGTAAGAACAGCTTCAAACTGACTGACGAGATTGGCGGAAGTGACGATTTCCTTGCCCAGGCCGCGCAGAAACTCGACCGTTCCGGCATCGACCATGGAAATATACATGATGTCGTTGTTCGGCGAGTACTGCATGGCGATCTTTTTCTGGTTTTGGAGCAGGTTCTCTAGCCCCAAGTGCAATTCCTGCCAACTGGAGTACTGAGTTTTGGCGCCTGGCAGCGCGTCGAGGCGGCCCTGCTCAATGCGGTGCACGAGCTTGCGCGGCTCGCCTGTGGCGGGAATGAAGTAGTACCAGCGGCGCGAGATGTGCGCCTTGGGGTCGAGGCCAAGGATACTGGCGGCGATGGGGTCGCGGTGATGGTGGTCGTAGAAGAGCCAGCCGTCAAGCGCGGCGTCGCGGAGAGCGGATTGGATCTGGTCGAGATTCATACGGCACAATCATACGCGCGATCAGGCGGTGGCGCGGCGTTTGGCGCCTTGTAGTTTGCCCTGCAACTTGCCCTGTAACTTGATCGACACGTGGACCAGCGAGAGCGCGGCTGGCGTGACGCCGGGGATGCGGCTGGCCTGGCCGATGGTCATGGGACGAATGCGCTCGAGCGTTTCGCGCATCTCGCGGGAGAGCCCGCTGATGGCGCCGTACTCGATCCAGCCTGGAATGGCGACGGACTCGGCGGCCTTGAGGCGCTCAATGGATTTCTTCTGCTGCTCGAGGTAGCCGGCAAACTTGATTTCGGTTTCGACGGCGCGGGCTTCGTTGCGATGCATAGCGCGGGCAATGGCGGGATCTACGTGCTCTCCCACCCTATGACCAGTCTCGCCGCTACGAGACTGGTCATAGGATGGGGCACCCAAGGTAGTGGGATCGGCGCTGAATTCGGCCAGGAGCGGGTCGCGGGCGAGGTCGTCGCGGAGGGAGGTGAGCAGCGGCTCGATGGTGACCTCGGGGCGCTTGAGGAGCTGCGCCCAGGTGAGGCCGGCGGTGGCGGGGAGCTCTCCGAATCCGGCGCGGTCAAGCTTTTCGAGATCGACCTTGCCGGAGGTGAGCAGGCGCTCAAGCGCGGACATGCGGGCCTGCTTTTGCTCGTACCCGGCCCAAGCCTCGTCGCCGATGAGGCCCAGACGGCGGCCGTACGGAGTGAGGCGGCGGTCGGCGTTGTCGATGCGCAGGTGGAGACGGAACTCCGCTCGCGAGGTGAACATGCGGTAAGGCTCGTTGGTTCCTTTTGAAATGAGGTCGTCGATCAGGATGCCCGTATACCCCTCTGTCCGGTCCATGGTGAACGCCGGCTGGCCCTTGAGCCAGAGCGCGGCGTTGATGCCGGCCATAATGCCCTGGCAGGCGGCCTCTTCATACCCGCTTGTCCCGTTGATCTGGCCGGCGAGGTAGAGGCCCGTCCATGCACTTGACGCGGAGGGTGCGGTCGAGCTCGGTGGCGTCGACCGAGTCGTACTCGATGGCGTAGCCGGGGCGCAGCATCTCGGCCTGGTCGAGGCCGGGAATGGAGTGGACCATCTGCCACTGAACTTCCATGGGCAGCGAGGTGGACATGCCGTTGATGTAGACCTCGTGGGTGTTGAGGCCCTCGGGCTCGAGGAAGAACTGGTGCTGCGTCTTATCGGGAAACTTGACGACTTTGTCTTCGATGGACGGGCAGTAGCGCGGGCCGATGCCCTGGATGCGGCCGGAGTACATGGCCGAGCGATGGACGTTCTCGCGGATGAGGCGCAGCGTCTCCGGCGTGGTGAAGGCGATGTGGCAGGAGACCTGCGGCTGAACGATCTTTTTGGTGCGAAAGCTGAAAGGCGTGGGGTCGGCGTCGCCGGGCTGCTCCTCGAAGGCGTCCCAGCGGATGGTGCGGCCGTCGAGGCGCGGAGGCGTTCCGGTCTTGAGTCTGCAAGTTCGAAGCCCTAGAGCCCGGAGGGCCTCGCCGAGCAGAACGCTGGCGGGCTCGCCCGACCTGCCGGCGGGATAGCGCTCTTCGCCACAGTGAATCAGTCCATTGAGGAACGTTCCGGTGGTGATGATGGTGGCTCCGGCCATAAGGCGGCGGCCGTCGCGGAGCTTGAGGCCGAGAACGCGGCGGTGGGGACGGGTGGGGCGGGGGATCTCAGGTGGGTCGGCCGCAGAGCTATCCCTGGTCCCCAAAGGCGAGGGACCAGGGGCACCCGATTCGTCGTTTGTAGGGCCGGATTCTTCGATGACAAGATCGACAACTTCGGCCTGGCGGATGTGGAGGCCGGGCTGGGATTCGAGGACCTCGCGCATCTTGACGCGATAGAGTTGCTTGTCGCACTGAGCGCGCGGGCTCCAGACGGCGGGGCCGCGCGAGGAGTTGAGCAGGCGGAACTGAATGCCGACGGCGTCGGCGACTTCGCCCATAATGCCGCCGAGAGCGTCAACCTCGCGCACCAGGTGGCCCTTGGCCACGCCGCCGACAGCGGGGTTGCAGCTCATCTGCGCGATGAGGTCGAGGTTCATGGTGATGAGCGCGGTCTTGAGGCCCATGCGGGCGGCGGCCATCGCGGCTTCGCAGCCTGCGTGGCCCGCGCCTACGACAGCGACATCGTATTGTTCGGTGAAAGCCATCTGTTTCTATTGTATGGATGGCCGATCCAAACGCCGAGCCCGCCGCACGGCCGAAAAAGGCGGCGTCTACGACCGAGATCAAGCGATAACTAAGCCGGCCGTTTTCGGGTTGGTGGAAAGGAAAGTCTACCCGTCGCGCCATCGCAGGGCCAACTTGGGCTCGATTGAAGCCTTCCCAGGGCCCAGTACGTGCGTCTAATGTTGCAGAAGGATACGCGTTTGGAGAACGGATTCCCGTCCCCAAGAACCCATCCGGGAATCGCGTGAGGAGGTGAACTTCGGTGGCATATCGACGCTGGATTGCGGTAGCAGCCGTTCTGGGCTGCGCCCTGATGGTTGCGGCGCAGGGCCAGGACACGTTTACGCCCATGCCGCTCGACTCCGGCTTCGGGCGCATGGATCTTTCCGAGCCGGCCATTCCGCCAGAACAGATCATCAAGGAGTTTGCAGCCAAGGAGACGGAATTCCAGGATGCGCTGAACCACTACACGTATCGCCGCGTGGCCCAGGTGCAGACGCTGGACGACGACAACAAGGTGGATGGGGAATGGTACGAGGTGGACGATGTGATCTTCGACCCCTCAGGCAGACGCACGGAAAAGGTGGTCAACGCGCCGCCCAATACACTGACGCGGGTTATTATGATGCCCACCGACCTTCAGGACATCCAGCGCAACTACACCTTCGTCCTCACCCCCGACAATCTTCCCCAATACGACGTGACGTATGTAGGGCGGCAGAGGATCGATGAGGTGGATTGCTACGTCTTCGATGTGACGCCGAAACAGTTGGACAAGAATCATCGCCGGTTCGACGGCCGCGTCTGGGTAGACGCGAATGCGCTGCAGATTGTGGTGACCGACGGACGCATGGTTCCCGACGACACCAAACGGGGAAACGCGGACCTGCACCCGCCGTTCATGACGTGGCGGCAGCAGATCGACGGGCACTACTGGTTTCCGGTTTATACCAAGGGCGAGGGGATTCTGCACTTCTCCGGCGGCTACGGCTACATGGCGCAAGACGTGCACATCTGCGAGACCATCAAATACGCCGACTACAAGCGCTACGGATCGACCAGCACGGTGTTCTACAACGGGCAGGCCATCACCAACAACGGGCAGCAGCCGAACCCTCAGCCAAATAACCCGCCCAAATAAAGGTTGCGCAGACGGTGCGGCATTGGCAGAAAGTGTGCCAAAGTGGGGAGTCGAGCGATCCGTGGGGCGACGGATGCGGTTGCCGGATGATCTACTAAATTCGTGACGGTTGGCTCGAAAAAGCGCGCTGCCGGTGAAAAAATGCGGCGCCTCATCCAGCTGCTTGTTGTGCAGGTTGCTTGCGGCCTGCCTCTCGCGGCGCTCTGCTGCGCGCCGCGCGCGGCCGCGCAGGCGACTGGACCGGCTCAAACGAACGCAGACCAGGCCACTCAAGCGCCTGCCGAAAAAGCGGAGACCGGCGCGGAAACGGCCGCACCGGCAGCAAAGGACGCGCGCGCGGGCCAGGCAGCGAATGACGAATCGATCGCAAACGAGTCCGCTTCCGGCGATGTCGAGACGATTTTCCCGCATACAGAGACGGGGCGCTACTGGATCTCGGGGCAGGCAAACGTCATTTTGCAGGGTCACGGGGCGTTCCCGGCGAAGTACAGCGGGCCGAACAGCCTGACCAACTGGGCGCAGACGGCGACCACGCATTTGCTGACGCTCTACGCCGGCTACGAGCTCACGCCTACGACCGAAGTCTTTGCCGACATAGAGGATGCCACCGGCAACGGCATCGGGAACGCCAACGGCCTCGCCGGTTACGTCAACCTGGATGCGGTGCGAGTGGTGGAAGGCAGGCCGCTGTCGAAGGCCCCTTACCTGGCGCAGTTCATGCTGCGCCAGATCGTCCCGTTGACGAAAGAGCGCGTGGATGCGGACCGCGACGAACTGGATCTGGCCACTTCGCTTCCCGCGCGCCGCCTGGAGTTGCGCGCAGGCAAGATGGATTTGACGGATTTCTTCGATACGAACACCTATGGCTCCGACAGCAACCTGCAGTTCCTGAACTGGACGGTGGACAGCAATGGCGCCTATGACGTGGCCTCAAACACGCGGGGTTATACCGACGGCGCGATCGTGGAGTACGACGATCGCTCGTGGTCGGCGCGTTTTGCCGAAGCGCTGATGCCGAAGGTTGCGAACGGAGAATACCTGGATGCCGATGTGGCGCGGTCGCGCGCGGAGAACCTGGAGCTGGAAGCGCGGGGCAAACTCATTGCCCACCGGAGGGGCACGGTGCGGGTGCTGGGCTACCTCAATCATGCCGACATGGGAAGCTACCGCGAGGCGATTGCGGAGTTCCTGGATGGCGAGACTGCGACACCGGAGATCGTTGCGACGCGCCGGCAGGGACGGCATCGCTATGGTTTCGGCTTGAACTTCGAGCAGGCGATCACGGCGCAGGTGGGAGTGTTTGGCCGGCTGGGCTGGAGCGACGGGCATAACGAAACCTTTTGCTACACCGAAGACGACCGCACGGTGCAGATTGGCAGCGTTGCCATGGGCCGCGCCTGGCGGCGCAACAGCGATCGCGCCGGCGCGGCTTTCGTGGCCAACGGCATTGTGGCGGTGCACCGGCAGTATCTTGCCTTGGGCGGACTCGGCTTTTTGCTCGGCGACGGCGCACTGACTTACGGCCGGGAGAAAATCGTCGAAGCCTTTTACACTGCTCACCTTTGGCGCGGCTTCTTCATTTCCTACGACTTCCAGCACATCAACGACCCTGGCTATAATCAGGCGCGCGGGCCGGTGACCGTTTCCGCGCTGCGCTTCCACACCGACTTTTGAAAAAAGACAGGGACTAGGGACTAGGTGTGTAGTGTCAACAGATTGTTCCGATCTGCGCCTGCTCTGCTGATGGGAGTGTAGTGGTTGAGACTGGCGTGAGGTCTGTGCCAGTTGTATTCGTGTATCCAGGGCAGAAGCTGGGCGCAGCGTTCATCGGAGTTCTGATAAATGCGGGCATAGGCCCATTCCTGTAGAGCAGTGCGGATGAAGCGTTCGGCTTTGCCGTTGGTGCGCGGGGTGTAGGGCCGGGTGAAACGATGTTTGATGCCGAGTTCCCTGCATACCTTTGCGAAGCGGCGCGAGCGATAGGCCGGTCCGTTGTCGGTGAGCAGGCCGCGGAAGCGGATGCCCAGCCGTGCGTAGTAGGCCACAGCCTGGCAGAGGAAAGCGACAGTTGAAGCCGCGGTTTCATCCGGGAAGATGGCCGAGAAGGCGATGCGGGAGTGGTCGTCGATGGCGACGTGGACGTACTCCCAGCCCACGCGCCGGGTGCGGTCGGCGAGGTTGCCGGTGACGCGATGGCCGGGCTTGGCGATACGGCCCAGCTTCTTGATGTCCAGATGCAGCAGGTCCCCGGGCGCGGCGTGCTCATAGCGCAGCACGGGTGGGCGTGGTTCCAGATCGCGTATGCGGCTGAGCTTGCGCCGGCGCAGGATACGGCTAACCGTGGCCCGGCTGAGGCCTGTGGCTTGCGCGATGCGCAACCCGGTCCAGCGTTGGCGACGCAGCAACTCAACCCGCTCCGCCAGCTCCGGCTTAGTGGGCCTGCGCAGGCGGAGCGGCCTGCAACTGCGGTCTGCGAGCCCGGCCAAGCCCAGCGCCCGATAGCGCGCCACCCATTTGGCAGCGGTCTTCGGGCTCACGTTGGCGGCGGCTGCAGCCGCCGCCAACGTGCTTCCCTGCTCGATCACCCGCTTCGCCATCTCTTCTCGACTCCAAACCATGGTTCGTGCATTCTGGTGATAGTCCATCTGGTCTCCTGAATTACTGAGTCTTCGCAAACCCAGCTTTACAGGTTCAGATCAGATGGACAATCTATTGAAACCTCACAACTAGGGACTTAGGGACAAAGGGACTAAGGGAATTCGCGGCTAGCGAGTCAGCGTGGGCTCGTCAGGTTTGCGGCCCGCGCCCATGAGGACCAGCGAGCGCTGGGCGAAGGGCGAGTAGACGAGAAGCGTAGTGCAGGCGAGCGCCAGGCCGAAGTTGATGTGGTGCAGAAGCAGGAAGGGCGAAAGCGACCAAAGCTCATCGAAGAGCAGCAGGAAGGGCCAGAGGGTGAGGATCTTCCGGCGGACGCCCGGCGCGTAGAAGAGGACGGCGCAGAGGACAAAAGCGCGAACGGGGATGAGGACGGCGGCCGTGACGATGAGGACGTGAAAGACGACGGTTGCTTTGGGTAACGGCGAGAGGAGATCGGCAATCTCCGCCAGATTGGTGAGCGCGCCCACATAGAATCCCAGGTACATGAGCTGGAAGAGAATGAAGAGCGTTTGCACCACCCGATGCGATGTTCTGGGAAGGTCCTGTGGAGTGGCCAAAAGCCGGGCGCGAAGCTTAAGTTCAGGCTCGCCGGGAGCGACTGTGCTCGCAAACGACGCGGGAGGCGGGCATTCGGGAAGCGCGGGAGCCGAAGACCCGGCGGCCAGAGGCTGCTCATCGGCGCCGGGAGCGATGCGTTCGACGGGAGCCAGGAAGCGGTAGCCGCGGCGGGCCAGAGTCTCAATAAATCTGGGGCTGCCGGCGGTGTCGCCGAGGGCTTCGCGGATACGATTCACCGCCGAGTTGACGCCGTGCTCGTAGTCGACGAAGGTTCCGTCGGGCCAGAGCTCGCGCGAGATCTCTTCGCGCGTGAGCAACTGGCCGGGGAGCTCCAAATACCGCTCCAGAAGCATGAGCAGCACCTGGAAAGGCTGCGCGTTCAACTTGACGCGCAATCCCTGCCTGCGCAGTTCGCCCGTGGCGGCGTCCGCCTCAAAGATTCCAAAGCGATAGCGCCGGACTGGCCGAGAGTCGGTCGTGTCGTCCGCCATGTCTGTCGATCAGTGTAGCCGATGGAGAGTTGGGCCGAAATCCGGCCGGCTCCAGTGACAAGTTTACGGAAGTTCAACGGCTGGAAGGTCTTGCAAGGTGAGAATCATTCACCGATGGATGAGGCGCCAAGCATTGCCTGGCGCACGTCAACAAGATAAGGTGCAGGACATGACGCACGACCGAATTTTCAATTCGGGAAGGTTACCGATTGCACCCGCATTGCTGTTTCTTCTGGCGGCGACGGTTGCGGTTGCGGAAGAACCTACGGCCGCGGCGGTTGCGGGGTTCAACTCCTATACCGGCCTCGTGGAGTCGCGGCTGGACGTGCAGCACGGGTCGGCCGAGGCGTACCTGGCCCCTGAGGATTGGGCGCGCCTTCGGGCGGGCGGCCTGGTGATTGAACAACTGACGCCGACGGCGGGCGCGGAACTGCCGGGAGCGCTGCTGCACGATTGGCGCGGGACAGCGTTTGTGCCGGGCGCGAAGGGCGCGGACTTCGAGCGGGTGATGCGGGACTTCCGCGGCTATCCGCGGTATTTTTCGCCAGAGGTGCTTGGGGCCACAGTGCCGGCGCAGGAGGGCGATCGCTACCGGGTGACGCTGCGGGTGCGGCAGACGCACATTCTTACGGTGGTGATGGACACAACGTACGACGTGGCGTTTGGACGCCTCGATTCGCAGCGCGGATACAGCGTTTCGCGCGGTACGCAGATTGTGGAGATTGAGTCGGCGGGCACGGCGCATGAGCGCGCGTTGAGCCCCAGCGAAGAGCACGGGTTTCTATGGCGGTTGAACACCTACTGGAGCTACGAGGAGCGGGACGGCGGACTGTATATCCAGATCGAGTCGGTTTCGCTTACGCGGTCCATTCCCACGGGGTTGGGGTGGGCGATTGGGCCGTTTATTGAAAGCATTCCGCGCGAATCGCTGGAGTTCACGCTGCGGGCGGCGCGGGACGCGCTGCGCAAGTAGCGATGCAGCGATTGCTACCGGGAGGAGCGGCCGGGAACGGAGACGAAGATGGGCGCACAAATTTTGTCAGCGAAGAGCGGTGGGAGTTTTGAGAGCGCGCGGAGGGTGAACCAGGGGTTGACGGCCCGCCTGGAGAAGCGTGCACTCAAGTGGATGGCCGGGCGCGCACCGCAATGGGTGAGTTCGGACCAACTGACGGCGCTGGGCCTGGGCGCGCAGATCGGAGCGGGCATCTGCTATGCGTTGTCGCGCTTCGACCGCCGGGCTCTGCTGCCGGCGATCGTGTGCCTGGCGCTGAACTGGCTGGGCGACAGCCTGGACGGGACGTTGGCGCGCGTGCGCCGGCAGGAGCGGCCGCGCTACGGATTCTATGTCGATCACATGGTGGACGTTCTTGGAGCGGTGGCGCTGATGTGCGGGCTGGGCGCCTCAGGGCTGCTGCACTGGCCGACGGCGATGGCGATGCTGATCGCGTTTCTGGTGCTTTCGAGCGAGAGCTACCTGGCCACATACACGCTCCAGTGTTTCGAGCTTTCGCAAGGCATCTTCGGGCCCACGGAGATTCGCATTCTGTTGATCCTCGGCAGCCTGGCCGCGCTGCGCAGTCCGTATTCGACGGTGTTGGGCCACAGAGTGCTGCTCTTCGATCTGGGAGGGACGATCGCGACGCTGGGGATGGCGGCGATGGCGATCGCCGTTGCGGTGCGCCACACCGCGCAACTCTACCGGCAGGAGCCGTTGCCATGAACGCACTCATCCGTTGGTTCCGGTTCAACGTGGTGGGCGCTATGGGCATGGCGGTGCAGCTTGCCGCGCTGGCGCTGTTCAACCAGTTGACCGCGGGCCGCTACCTTGTGGCAACGGCCGCGGCGCTGGAGTTGACGCTGGTGCACAACTTTGTATGGCACCTGCGCTACACGTGGCGCGACCGGCGCGACCGCTCGGCATTGCCGGGGCAGTTCGTGCGCTTTCATCTCTCCAACGGGCTGGTTTCGCTGACGGGGAATCTGGCGCTGATGCCGCTTCTGGTCGAGGAGGCCCGCATCCCGGTGGTTGCATCGAACGCGATTGCGATTCTCTGCTGCTCGCTCGGGAACTTCTGGCTGGGACACAACTGGGCGTTCGCCGCGAGGGCGGAAGCGCGGCAGGGCTGAAGCGGGGAAGCACGGCGCCGATGAGAGAGAACGGGGGGGGTGTCTTCAGGGATTCGGCGGCTGCCGCGATCGAAGCAAATGCTGTATTCTGC
Source organism: uncultured Acidobacteriaceae bacterium (assembly GCA_963808805.1). Classification (GTDB taxonomy): domain Bacteria; phylum Acidobacteriota; class Terriglobia; order Terriglobales; family Acidobacteriaceae; genus Telmatobacter. The sequence continues at coordinate 171,896 of CAWEGN010000004.1, forward strand.
TTCGTCCTGAGGAATCCCGTCGTGACAGGCACGATGTTGAATCACGCGACGTACAAGAATCCAGCGGTTCTGTCGCACCATGCGATGCGCAGGATGGTCGGCAGGATCGCGCTGCTGCTTCCTTTCGTTCTTGCCGGCGGGACCATTTTGATCTCACTCTTAGGGTCCAGCCATGCGCTGCCCCAGCCCCTTCTGCAGCGATCGATCAGCGACTATCGCTACACGGCCATGGGGGATTGTTATGTGGGAGGCCTGTGCGCGATCGCGGCGTTCCTGATGTGCTCCCGAGGCTACGACTGGACGGACGAGATCACGGGGTATCTGGCCGGATTTCTTGCTCTGGGTGTGGCACTGTGCCCCTCGGTGAACCCGCGAGACCCTGTGCACTCACCGCTGCAGTTGGAGTTGAATACAGTCCACACCGTGTTTGCCGCGCAGATGTTTCTGGTCCTGGCCTACTTCTGCTTGTATCTGTTCCGCAAGACCGCCCCGGGGAAAAGCCTCACGCGCCGGAAGCGGCACAGAAACACTGTCTACGCGGTCTGCGGCACGGTGATCCTGGTCTGCGACGCGCTGATGGTCAGCCTGACTTTGGATCGCGCGGAGCGATTGCTGAGGCCGATCAACCCGCTGCTGACCTGCGAATCGCTGGCGATGATCGCGTTCGGCGTGGCGTGGCTCACGAAGGGCAACGGCATCCTGAGAGACAGGCCGCACAACCACGTCCAGTCCCTCTGACGGCGGCGCACGGATGGGGAGCGATGCGTTTCCGGGATGGTTGGGCGGAACGCGCGTCCTTGAGATTCCGGGCGGAGATTGTGCATCGGTTTTGCGGGCCGGCAGGGATCACCAATCGTCGTGATGCCGATCACGGCGAGTTGTCACCGGCGAGAGTGGGAATGGAAGTCCTAAGCAGCAGGCGCAGCGCGGGCGCGCTTGCTGGCCGAACGAGAGAAAAATCAAGCGCCGGAACAGGAGGGTCCGCATGAACTATCCCGTTTGGGACGTTGCGTTTGGCGCCGGTCTGCTGATTGCCCTGGTGGCCATTCTTCACGTGTTCGTGTCTCACTTCGCGGTGGGTGGCGGGCTGTTTCTGGTGATCACGGAGCACAGGGCCCGGCGCAAGAACGACGCCGCACTGCTCGGCTGGCTCAAGAAGCACACCAGGTTCTTTGTGCTGGTCACAGTGGTTTTCGGCGCCATCAGCGGGGTGGGCATCTGGTTCACGATCGGGTTGATCAGTCCCACGGCCACAAGCAACCTGATTCATGCCTACGTGTGGGGCTGGGCCATCGAGTGGGTCTTCTTCTTCCTGGAGATCACGGCCGCGCTGCTCTACCTGTACGGATGGGACAAGCTGGAGCCGCGGCTGCACCTGTGGTACGGGTGGATTTATTTCGTTGCCGCGTACCTGAGCCTGGTGATCATCAACGGGATCATCACCTTCATGCTGACCTCGGGGAGCTGGACAAAGAATCGCGAATTCTGGAAGGGCTTTTTCAACCCCACTTACTTTCCGTCGCTGGCCTTTCGTACCGCTATTGCGCTGGCGCTGGCAGGAGTGTACGCCTTGATCACCGCGAGCGTGGAGAAGGATGCCGGCTTGAAGGCGCGCATCGTGCGCTGGAGCGCGTGGTGGATTGTGCCCTCGCTGGCCGTTCTGCCTTTGCTGGCGTGGTGGTACATCCACCGGATTCCCGCCGATGTGTGGGCCAGCGCTCGCGGCCCCATGCCCACGGCTACGCACTACGCCGGGTTCGCCGTTGTGCTGCTGGCCGTGACGTTTGTGCTGGCGTTGCTTTCGTTGCTCAAGCCGGGCCGCATGCATCTGGCCTTCAGTCTCCTGGTGGCGCTGGTGGCGCTGGGCGCAATGGGTTCGTTCGAGTTCGTCCGTGAAGCCATTCGCAAGCCCTTCGTGATCTCGAACTACCTGTATGCGAACTCGCTCTATTCCACGCAGATCCCGGGGGATGGCGGCTTCAGCGTGGACGAAGTGAATGCGGCGGGGGTTCTGCCGTCGGCGAAATGGGTGAGCAACCGCGACCTGGCGGGCAGCAATCTAGCCGGGGTGGGGCACGAGATCTTTCGCGTGGAGTGCGAGAGTTGCCACACCGCGAACGCCTATCGCGGGCTCAAGCATTACATCGCGTTGCGTCAATGGGATGAGAGCAAGATTCAAGCCATGGCCGGCGGCCTTGAATTCATGCACAATGGCGTGATGCCGCCGTTCGCCGGGACTGATGCGGAGCGCGGCGCTCTGGCGGTTTATCTCAATACCATCGAACCCGTATCCAGTGAGGACGCGGAAGCCGCTGCCGGCGGCCAGACGGTCTTTGACCAAAACTGTTCGATGTGCCATCGCGTGAACGCCAGCGATCCGCTCTTCAAGAACCTGACCAGCGATCCGGCCGCGGCCGGCGAGGCGCTGAAGGATTTGACCGCCCTGTTTCCGCTGATGCCGGACCTGAAGCTCACCGATCCGCAGCGCGCTGCGCTGGTGGAGTGGATGAATGCCCAGCGCAGCGCCAAAGGGTTCGCTAACCCCGCGCAAGGAGGGAAGTGAAGATGATGCAGTCCAATCTGATTCCGGCTCTCGACCCGAACCCGCTGCCCGCGCCGTATTGGGTCTTCAAACTGCTCCTGATTGTGACGTTCGTCCTTCACATTCTCGCCATGAACTTCCTTCTGGGCGGAGGAGTGCTTGCGCTCACCGCCAAATGGCGCGCGAAAAACGGGGGGTTCGGCGGACGCCTCTTTTCCGATGTGGCGAAGAAGCTGCCGGTTCTGCTGCCTGCGACCATCACTTTGGGCATCGCTCCGCTGCTCTTCGTGCAGGTCCTCTATGGCCAGTTTTTCTACACCTCGTCCATCCTCATGGCCTGGCCGTGGTTTCTGGTGCTGGCGATGCTCACCGCCGCCTACTACGGCTTCTATTACGTCTCGTTCCGCAGCGGACAGCATGTGGGAAAAGCTGGCGGCGTGATGCTCATCAGCGTGATCCTGGTCTTCCTGATCGGCTTTTTGTTCAGCAACAACATCACCCTCGGCGAGACGCCCGCGCGATGGGCCACGAAGTACTTTGCCGATCCCGGCGGCTGGAATCTGAACCTGACGGAACCGGCTCTGATCCCGCGCTTCCTGCACTTTTTCACTGCGGCCGTGGCGGTGGGAGGAATCTTCCTGGTGTTCGTGGCCCTGGCCAATTGGAAGCGCGACAGGGAATATGCCCGGCAGGTGTTGCAGTTTGGCGGCAAGGCGTTTATGTACGCCACTATGGCGCAGTTTGTGGTGGGCCTGATCTTCCTCGTCAGCCTCCCACGCGGCTTGCGCATGTTGTTCATGGGCGACAGCCCCCTGGCGACCACGCTGCTTCTGGTTGGCATCACGGGCGGCATTGCCGCCATCTTCGTTATGTCCGGAGCCTTGCGGAACGAGAATATCCGCGCCGCTGCGTTGTATGCGCCAGGCGTTTTGGCGGTGACCATCGCATGCATGGCGGTCATGAGAGACCTCCTGCGCGATGCCTATCTGAGTCCGTACTTCCACGCGGGGCAATTCGCGGTAGCGACACAGTGGTCCGTGCTTCCGCTTTTCCTGGCGCTGTTTGTCGCCGGGGTGATTCTCTGGCTCGTCATGATGCGGCGCTATGGATTGCTCGGCGGCAAAAAGCAGATCGAACGGCCCCAGCCGTGAGCCGGCAAGTTCGGGGACACGTGAATACACCCCGTGCTGTCCATGGGCGCGCCAACGCGGGGAACATGCGGAGTCCGTAGGCTATAGCGTTTTCGGAATTGCTGTAGACGAAGGAAAACACTCAAGTGGCTTTTTCCTCAAGAAAAAGCCACCTTTCACAACCCTGAAAAAGTCTACGTGTATTCCGAAAACGCTCTCCCGCCCCCGCTGCCTGCTCTGCCGCATTCCTGCCGCAGCCCTCGGCGCGTTGATCAATGCCCCTTTCCAGTATGGGTCTGATCCGCGGACGTGGGTCCGGGGAGCGGGGCCTGCTTGCGGACGGGCACGCGAGCATTGCGGGCGAAGTACCACCGTGCCGTGATGGAAAATGAGTTCACCTTCAGGCTTTGAGCGCTCAATTGCGACTTGTAGAAGAAGCCGGAGTAGGTGGGCGCGAAGGAGAGATTACCGTAAGCGGGAATGACCAGCGACAGACTCAGCGGGATGGCATACTCCGTTTGCGTGGGCAACTCGGCTGCAGAAGGACGGCCGAAGTAATAGTCGCCCTGCGAGTCGGTGACCAGGCTCCACTGTTTGCCGGGTCCGGGGCCACTCCCTCCTCCGCGAGGCCAGAGTTGGTTCTGGAAGTGGAGATCCCAATAGTAGCCGGGGGAATGGAGTGTCTTTACGGCGGGCGCACCGACAACCAGAGTCGTGTTGTTGATTGTAAATTTAGCGCTAGTGAAGCAGGTTTGCAGCGTGACGTTCGCTGTGACCTGGCAGGTATGTGTCGTCTTCACGCAGTGTCGTCGGGTTGGTGTCTTGCAGCGTAAGCGCCGACAGGACGTTGTTTTGCGTGCTGAACTCCATGCCCGTCTCCAGATAGCTTCCTCCCGATAACCAGAACCAGGAAAAGGACCTTGGCCGGTTTCCGGCGAACTCAGCCCTTAAGCCGCCGCGATCGGTCCAAGCCGAGATGCGGGGAAGCTTGACCGTGAGCTCGCCAGGCACGGCGGAACCAGCCGCGAAAGAGAAGAACAAATACGGGTTGTCGATTTCAAGCTGATATTGACGCGGGGTGAAGACCAGAAGGGCGCGCGGGAGCGAGTGCACGCCGCGGACGGAGTCGCCGCTTTTGCCGCCAAGGCGAACCTGGATGAAGCCTGCTTCGGTGATGTTGTTGAGGGAATACGAAGCGTTGATCGGCCTGTTGGTGAGATTGCCGATGACAGAGCGGTCATAAGCGAACGCGCTTTGGATGCCAAAAGAAACCGGCGCGAACGATTTGCCGCTGCCAGCCGGACCGAAGAAGCTCCCCGTGACGCGGCTTGCCAGTTCGAGGTCCAGCTCCTGCTGAGTGGGCACGGAGGCGCGCGAGTCAGAGACACCCTGGAAGTTTTCGGATTGTGCGTTTCCGCCCACCGGTTGCCGCGAAGTGAAGCCGGCGACGAGCTTGGTGAAATCCACCTGCCAAATCGGCAACTGCTGGAAGCGCTCGTTCGACGCCGTGACAGTTTCTTCGACCGGCCGGGGTTGCCCTTTGGCCTGGCCGGTAAGTGCGATTTCAACGTCAGGGTCCTGCAAACGATCGATGAGAAAGTGCGATAACCGGTGGGTCACGAAATAGCGGCTGGTTTGGTGATAGGCCTGGGGCAGCTTCTGGAGGACCCCATAGACCAGCTTATCCTGCGCCATCTGATCGGTGGTCAGCAGCCAATAGTAGGCATCGTCAGCGATGGGCGTTCCATCGATGCAATAGGTACTCCTGGCTGTCGGGGATGGGGTACACGATGGATCGACGGGAACCCAAAGAGGCTCGTTGTTGCGGTTGACCTCGGTGAGATTCGACAACGAGGCCTGAACGATACCGTAGGAGGCGAGCCACTCCTTGGTAATGTCTCTGTCGGCCAGGTCGGACTGCTGCTCGATCAACTGCTCCGAAGCCGCGAGCATGGCCTGGAGGTCTTTTCCGGTGACGGCCACATTCTCCATGTAATCGCCCTTCCAGAGGATGCGGTCGAGGGCGATGCGCAACATGCAGATGTTTTTTTGCCTCTCGGGCGAAACGGGGCACATACCGTAGTCCGCATAGTCGTTAACCGGCGCCTGGCGACCGTTCGCATCCGACACGACCTGACGCCCATAGTCATCCAGCGGGGCTGGCTTCCCGTTTGCATCCAACATGGCCTGCTGCCCGATGGTGTCCAACTGCATGTCGCGGCTCTCGAGGAGTACCAGGTCAGATGTGGGCTGCGATGCCTTCTCGAGGTACTGGAGGAGCATCAGTTCCGCTCTGTTTTCGTTTTCGATTTCAGCATCGGCGCCGGCGGCAACGATTGGCGATGCTTGGTCGCCACGCAACTTGTGGATCAGGTCGAAGAGGAGAGAAACGGCAGTGATGCGGTTGTCGGCAGGTTTGGGGACGAACGCGCTCTTGGAATTGTCGATTTTGGGGCCGCTGCTCCCGGAAGGGGAGACGAGCGTGACGCGCGACACCGTGCCTGGGAATTGATTGCCGAACGAGGAGTAGCCCACCGACGAGGAGTAGCCCTTCACCGGGGTCAGGACAGGGGCGGGATAGGCGGCGTTCGCGGAGGCCGCAGCCTGGGCCGGGTTCGCTGTTGCCTGGGCGCGAGCCGAAGATCCTTGAGCGCCGGCGGGGTTTGCCTGCCCGGCATTTGCGGTTCTCTGAGCGGGAAGCGCGTAGGATAACTCGAGCGCGGGCGTGTCGTAGCCGGCCTCGGGCTCGCTGAAAACAAGGTTGACAGGGCGTTCGCCCGCGGACCTCAGCTTGGCCCACACGCGCGTGGTGAGGACTTCGGCTTCTGTGTGCGTCATTTGCGCCATCACAACCACGGCGTCGAAAGACCCATATTCGAGACTGGCCCCGCGTACCAGAGCCCCGGTGACTACGGTGGGATCGGTCACCACCACTTCCGCCACGGGCACCGCATCGTCGCAGCGGCCAAAGTCCTTGGGCCAGTTTTTGCCGTTCAACGCTTCGTTAGGGAGGTCCTGGCTGCCTTTACCGCCGATGCAAAAGCGAAGGTTGGTTTCTGAGACCGCCTCCATGGTGTCTTGTCCGACGACTCCGATGACCAGAATCTTCTGCCCATTTTCCTCGGCGACGGTATAGCCGACGTCTTTCTGTTCCCTGGCGATGGTGCGCAGCAATCCGCGGATTGCGGCTTTGCGCGACGCCTCGCTGAGAAGAAAGCATGCGCCCGCGCTGGAATCTCCATTGTCTGCCGTGCAATTTTCAAGCGGCTCGCCGGGCTTGGCCAGATTGTCGTTCAATTTCGAGAGGATCTGGAGCAGCCTGTCACGGTAAGCGCACAAATCGCGGGCATTGTCCCTGTTGGCGGGATCGTTAAAGGCCGCTCCGGCCTGGCACACGGAGGAATCGAGACCGTGCAAAATTGCCGACAGCCTGGTTATCAAATCCGGATCCAGGTCCGGGCTGCCACTTTCGTGTCCTCCGAAAGCGAATTTTCCGGGCAGAGCAGGAAGTTGAATTTTGTCGGCTGACTTGAATGCCTGTGGCGACCACCACGCCGCCTGCATAATGGCGACCTCGTCACTGACTATGGCATTACGTACGTTTGGGGTTCCGGTGGCCAGTTGCCGCATTGCGGTAACGGCCGGATTTTTGCCTCGTTCCGAGCTAAGCCGGTCGAGGCGGTCGAGCCAGTCGAGCGGCTCGACTTCCGGGGCGGTTCCTGCGCCACCGCCCCCCCCGGCCCCGCTGCCCTGGTTGACGCATTTTACCGAGCCCCTGGCGAACGGATTGCCGGCGAAAAGCAATGGGCAATTGTTCTTCAGCCCGTAGGCAGAACCTGGACCGTCATTGGGCAGCAATTTAAACTTTGCTGTCAGCGCCATGCGAAGGTTGGCCGCGAGGAGGAATAAGCGATGATCTTCGTTCTCGATCCGCAGCGAGTTGGTCGCCTGATTCTGTTTGCCAGCCTCACTCTGGCCGCTAGGGTTCTCCCGTTCGCTTTCCTCGGCGAGCAGGCGCGCGACTCCGCGCAGCCAGCCCGCCGAATACATAAAGTCTTCGCGTCCCGGCACTACGGCGCGGAATCCGGCGGTCATTAGGAAGTTGAGGACATTGTCGCAATATGCGGCGCGAGCAATGCGATCGTCGTCCTTATAGAGGCTCTCCGGCGGGCCATCGTTGTCGGGCAGTCCCGTTTTTTGCGGCAACTTGCAATCGCCCAGACCGATGTTTTCGAACTGCAGCGCAGCGCCGAACTCGGGGCCGAAGTCGTCTCCCATTCCCAGCAACAGGCGGCGGTCCTTCGGGTCCTGGGCTTCGTCATCGCGAAACTTGAGAAAATCTCTAACTGGCTGAAGGACAGGAGCGGTCTCGGTGGCTTCGATCCGGTAGTAACCCATCAGGCTGCCCGTGTAGTCGATCTCGGTCTGGGTTGTTTGTCCGCGGAGAGCGCCGGCAAACAGCAGCGGAAAGATCGTCGAGACGGACAGCAGAGAGAAGGAACGGACGAGAAACAATCTTTTATGCATTGGATTCTCCAGGCTTCGCGCTAGGGGGAAGCACGGGGATTTTGCATTCATCATGCAGAATCGAACAGGGATCGTCAATTGATTTTCACGGGTATCTACCGCTCAGGCCCGGCCCGACCATGCTCTCGGCAGGCTGGGCGGACTCCGGCGTTTGCCGAACCGCATCTGGCGCAAACCCGAATCGCCATATCAGAGCCCAAACTCGCAAGCCGGGAACGCAAGGGTGAACGCGGTCACGGTTCATGAGTCGAGAGCCACCGAGTCCCGTTGCGCCCAACCGTTGGCGCGTTGCATCAAGGCGGAGCGGCTGCCGCCCTGGATTTGCTGCCTGCGCAGGGAGAACTCGCGAGGCTCTTCGCGCGAAAACAGCCAGAGGCCCAGCGAAGGCAGCGGCAGGGCGCGCGCGGCGGCGTTCACGGCCTGGGGTTCGTCGAGATCGACGACCAGGCTGCAATGGACGGAGTCCGGGGCGGCGAGCAAGCGATCGAGTTCCGCGGGCGCGCTGGCCAGATGCTTGCCATAGAGGCGCACGGGGCGCACAGGATGCAGCTCGATGCCGAGGCCGGCCATGATCCCGGGCAGGCGGGCAACCTCCAGGCGATTCCAATTCTTCTGCTCGGCGCTGAGTTCGCTCCACTGCGCCATGTGCGCGCGCAGCGGGAAGCGGCTGTCGACGAGGCGGCGTTCGATGGTGTAGCGGCGGTGCTCGAGCTGGGCAAGCAGCTCGACCTGTTCGCCGGTCAATGAGGCGACGGCCGGCGAGTGTACATCGTCCGCCAGGTGCAGGCCAGCCAGCTCCATAAGAAGGGGCGTGTGGTCGGCGCGCCAGCGATTCGACATTTTCATGAACTCGGGCAGGTCGTGCCAGGGGACATTGGCCTGGGGATTGATCGTGTCCTGCGAGCGATGCCGGTAATCTTCGTGGAGGGCCTGGGCAAAGGCATCCAGTTTTGAGCCGAATAACACTTCAGGGCTGAGCGTTTCCTCGAGAGTTCCGAAGACCTGCAGCCGGTCGCCGAAGCAGGAGATGTCTTCGACGCTGCGCACCACATCGCCCAGGCGGCGATAGTGCTCGAGGCGCACGTAGATGGGGACGTGGAGATGGCCTTTGCGGTCGAGCAGCGAGCGCATTTCGAGGGCGGCGCATAGGCTCACCTCGTCGTCGCCCAGGGCAAGCGCGATGCCGAGCAAAGGTCCGGCTGATTCGAGCTTGCGCCCGACGATGCGCGCCAGGTCGGGAGATCCCGGCGTCACCGTAGCCGCGACGAACTCGATCGCGGCGATCTCCGCAACGGCGGGATTGGCGATGGAGAATTTTTCCTTTGCCGCATCGGCATCCTGGTCGAAGACGACGATCCTGAGCGTGCGGTCGAGCGCGACCGGGGAAGAACGGATGAGGTGCAGCGCGATCTCGCGGCCATACGCCCCGAACCCAACGAGGACGAGGGTGTGCGCCTCAAATTCGGGGCTGGGCGGCAGGTGGAGACGCTTGATCAACATGCGCGCCGCCGCGGTGAAGGGATTGAAGAGGCGCAGATCCACGTCGGCAGAGCCGAGGGACGCCTTGTCGCTGGCAATCAGCCGCTTGTGCATCCAGTCGTTGCGCAGTTGGGCCAGCACCTGGATTCTTCCCGGCTTAAGATAGGCAGGGCGATCGTAGACGGCTTTGATCTGGAGCGCGATATCGACGTTCTCGCTGTCGGAGCCGGTGGTGACGACGGCCGTTCGCGCGCGGCGGATACCCGCGGCGAGCAGCACTTGCGGATTCTTGGCGTCGCCTTGGAGCACCGGGACTCCGCTGTTCTCGCAAGTCGCGGCGTTGGGCGAATCGCCCAGCAGATCGACGGCGACAACGCGATGATGCGCGGCGCGCAGGTTCTGCACGATCTGCATGCCTACGTCGCCGATGCCGCAGACGACGGTATGGTTGGTTTTGCGGCGCGCCATCGCGGTGCGGAGGTTCTTTCTGACTCCGGTGAGGAACAGTTGCGCCGCGGAAACCAATGCAATGCCGGGCACCAGTACCTGCGCGACCACGAGCTGCCACGGATCCTGCACGGGCTGGAACAGGTCGTAGAGCCTGAGCAGCCCCATGGAACTGATGAGACAGCGAATGGCTTCAAGGAACGTGAAGGGCGCAGCCGGATTCCATGCGTGGCCGGCCATGTAACCGCTGCCGGCCCTTGCATATCCCCAAAAGCCGAGCCCCACGGCAAGAATGGCGAAGGCAATGAGAATGACCCTTTCGAAGCGCTTACCCATAGTTCTCCTTGCAATCCACGGCGCGGTGTCAGCCCGGAAGGTTCAACGTCCGGTAGCGGAAGACGAAGCTCCAATCCATAGTCTCGGCAATCATAACGCTTGCGATCTTCTCGGCGGTCTGGCGCAGAGCCGCGAAACTCTCGTGCGGCGAAGCGAGGGCTTTGCTCAGTTCGGCGGACTGGATCGCCTCGAGCTCACGAGCCATGGCCAGCGACCGGTCCGCGGTGCGCGAGAATTCTCCGTGATTCGCGATGCCGTAGAACGCTGCGCCGAAGGCGGGCGGAACGGTGGCCAGCAGAAGCAGCCAGGGCGATTCCCCGAAGATCACGTGCCAGGCGCAGGCCAGCAGCGTTGCAACGAACAAAGCCGTGCCGATGAGATGGAGGTGATGGCTCAACTTGTGCATCGTCTCGTGGTTGCGCTCGTGATATTTCACCTGGCCTTCGAGAATGTCCGCGATGAGTTTGGCGACGGAGGAGACATAGGCGTGGTTGACCTGGGCGTTTACCAGGCCGAGATCGCGCGCGATGTTGCGAAACATGCCATCGACCCAGGAGCGGTCGAAGCCGGATCGGAAGTGGGCCGGGGGCGGCGGCGCAGCCAGCGCGCAGCCCAGTGGAGCCAGGTAGCAGTATTGGCGCAATAGCTCGGCCAGCTGCCTCAAGTTGAGCCAGCGCTCGTGCCAGCGCTTCCGGCGGCCGTGCCAGGTAATGGCGAGAATGATCGCGATCAGTGAGAATTCGGTGAGCGCGGGAAACCGGCCCAGGTCGATTTGGTGCCTGCTGCAAACGTAATCCGCCATCGGAACCAGGACAGCAAAGGCCGCCATCAGGCTTGTCGCCAGAGAACTCGAGCGAAGAGCGCCGGCATAGTAACCGGACAATCCGTCGGCCCAGGCATAGTGAGGGCAGAGGCGGTCGAGCAGGTAGTGGCGCGTATCATCGGGCAGCTCGGGAGAGCTTGCGACCGTCTTCTCCCATTCTTCCCGCGAGGACTTCTCGAAATTCGGGACGCGCCACGCGCCCCTGCGCAGGCGGCCGCGCGCCACAAGATCGCGAAAGATGCGGAAGATCCGGCCGGGATCGAAGCCCGGCTGTTTCTCGGCGAAGTATGCGTGGCTGAAGTTGAAGTCCTTCTCCTGGCCGCCGCCCTGGGAAAAGCGCCCGTCGAAGATCGTTTTGAGATGATCCAGCGACTGAACCTGGCGCCCGCCCGATTCATCGGCGAGGAGAATGCACGGATCCTTCGATTCGGACGCATGGAGCCAGACCACGGGCACGTGCTGCGCCAGCGCCTCTGCCACGATTTGCGCGGTGCCGCCCCTGCCCGCGGCCGGTTCGCCATCCCAGATGGCAATCAGGAGATCGGATTGCTCCAGCACCATGCGCCCGGCGCGCTCGTAAGCGGCGTCTTCTTCGGCGCGGGAGCCCTCCATCTGAAACACCGCCGAGGCCTTTGCCAGCAGCGAGTGAAATTCATCGCGGGAAGCGGCGTCTTCGAAGTCGTGGCAGTACTCGGCGTCGAGGAACGGCAGCGGGCACTGCAAGTCCGCGCCCAGGGCGAGGCCGGCGTGGGCCACAATGCGGTCCGCGCCTTCGGCCAGCGGAGAGAGGATGCGCAGCAGCGGGGGTTGGGGCGAATACAGTTGATGATCGTGCGCGGAGGCGGCCAGATTAGCGACGGCCTTGAGAACCTGCTCGCATTGGCCCGGAAGGACGGCGGCGACAAGAGGCGGCAGCCGGTTGAGGCGATGGCCGGTCACACCAATTTGAACCACCTGGCGGGGCCGCGGCGGCGAGCTTGACTGGCGAGGGGCCATGGCGCGGTGAGAGACGGCGCTCCTTAAATCTGGGTTGAGCATATCACGGCGCGAGATCGCGGCAGGAGGCTCATGGGGGCTGATGCCGAGGCGCCGGCCCGGCAGGTAGGAGCCTTCGTCAGGCGGTCCTTGACGCGTGCTGCCGCGAATGATCGACTGGTTCAGGATCGTGGCCGAGCAAACCTATGAACTTGCCTCTGTTTACCCTCGATGATTACGAAACAATTTTTGCCGATCGTCATCTGTTGCATTGCGTGGTGGCGAAGTGGGCAAAGGCCAGGCCGGATGCTCCTGCGATTCTCAGTGCGGAGGGCGATCGCGCCGTCACCTGGAGCGGCTTTGACCGCATCACCACGGCGTTGGCGGGGGAACTGCTACGCCTGGGCTTCGCCAAGGGCGATTTCCTGGTCACCCTGTTGCCGCTCTCCGTGGATCACGTATTGCTGGAATACAGTTGTTTCAAAATCGGAGTGATCGTCGCCCCACTGGATCTGCGTTTGTCCTCCGCCGAAGTGATTCGATCCCTGCAAATTCTCCGGCCGCTCGGGTTTGCCGGTCCTGGCGTGAAAGCGCCGTTCGATTTTCGGGAACTGTGGCGCGCCGTGCAGGCGCAGTGCCATTGGATCAGGCATTCCATCGTGGTGGACTCCGAAGAAGAGATTCCCGGCACGCAATCCTTCGCGTCGATTGCGGAGCCGGCGTTGCGTACCGTGGCGGATGCAATCCCCGGGACGGAAGCAGGCTCTGCCGCACTGGACTGGATCGCCTCCACCGTGACCGAGAACGATGGCGCGCTGGTCATCTTTACCACCGGCTCAACCGGTTCGCCCAAGCCCGCCCTGCTTTCGCACCGCAATATCGCGGTACAGAATATGTGCCTGTGCGGCGCCTTTTTTGGCGGAGACCGCGGCTCCCGCACTCTGGTCAATCTGCCTCCATCTCACGTAGGCGGCCAGACGGAGGCCATGATGAGCACCTTCTTCGGCGGAGGCACGGCGGTCCTCGTGGAGGTCTTCGACGCCGGCCGTTCGTTGCGCGCCATTGCGCAGCATCGCGTCGAGATTCTGGGCCAGATCCCGGCCATGTTTCAACTCGAGTGGATGCTGAAAGATTACGATCGCCACGACCTTTCCAGCTTGAGATTTGCCGCCTACGGCGGACATGCGGTCTCGCGGCCATTCGTTGACCAGCTTGCCGCCATGGCGCCTGCGATCGGCACCGGACTGGGGCTCACCGAAGCTGCCGGCTTCTGCACCTATACGCAGGCGAGTTCGAGCGGCCGGGAGGCGCTTCTCGCCGGGCTTGGCCAGGACATGCCGATCTATCCGTGCTCCATTCGCGGACCCATGCGCGCCGATGGCAACGCCGGCGAGGAACTGCCGTCTGGCGAGACAGGCCATGTGTGCTTTCGCGGGCCACAGACCTTTCTTGGCTATGTCAACGATCCTGCCGCAACAGCCAAGACAATTTCGCGCGACGGCTTTTTATATACCGGCGATCTTGGCCGCAAAGACGCCGCGGGCCTGCATCTGACCGGCCGGGAAAAGTGGGTGATCAAGTCGTTTGGCTACCAGATATTTCCCGGCGACGTGGAATCGCACATCTGTACACTTTCAGCCAAAGTAGCCAACTGCGTCGTGGTGGGCGTGGCGCACGCCGTCGTATCCGAAGCGGTTGTGGCAGTGGTGGAGAAGCGGCCCGGAGTCGAACTGAACCGGCGGGAACTGGATCGGCACGTGCGTTCCTTGCCGTCCTACATGCGGCCACGCCATTGGATCGTTCTCGAACCCGGCCACATGCCGCTGAACCGCGTGGTCAAGCCGGACTACGGACGCGCCCAGGAAATGGCCCGGCAGGAGATCGCAGAGTTGCGCGCCCGCGGCGAGTGGGACAGCGGTCACAGATAAAGTCTCAGACGAACCGCGCCGGATGGATCGCCCAGGCTCGGTTCACGGTAAGGGCTGCTATCGACACTTGAGAATCGCTGCCGGTTTGCAGGTCGTCCGAACGGGGCGCAAACAATCTCACCGAGTTGCCGTCCTCACTCCCTGTGCAGACAGGCGCTCTTGTTGCGGCGGAATGACGGACCGTGATCGGTCAGCGCCGAAGATCGCTTCGCGGGCGAGCAGCAAATTCGGCAGACTCCGCAGGCCGAGTTTCGATATAATCCCCAATCAACAGGGCTTGCCCTTCTCATCGAATCGGCCCCGAGGCGCCGGAGGTCTACATGAAAGCTCAGGTTTCATGGGCGGTTTTGCTGCCATGCCTCGGCTGTGCTTACAGCGCGGCGGTGGCGCAAAAGACTCCAGCCCAGCGGACCATAGCGGTAGTGGTCGCAGATGCGCACACTGAGCCAGCCCAGCCCGTCCCCACCGTGCGCGTCTCGCTGAACTATCTCGACAACGCTGTGCTGGTGACGGAGGTGCGCGCTGTAACCAATCCCAGAGGCCAGACGTGGCTGGATGTGACGGAGGATGTAGCCCAACGCGGGGGCCTGCGCATTGAGATCGCCGGCGCCAGCAATCTGGTGATCTATCAGCCGGCCGACGGCCAGTTGGCCACGCTGCCCGGAACCATCAATGTGAGCATGCTGCCCAAAGGCTCGTCTGCGCTGCTGGGGCCGGCGCAGATTGAGGCCATGCTCCACCGGACGTTGGTGCAGGTGAGCAGCCTGCAGAAGCAAGTGACCGCTCTGAAGCAGAGCGAGGCGGCGCAAAACCAGAAGCCGGACCTGGGCGCCGCGCTGGCCGAATGGGCTCAGGCCAACGGCTTCTCCGACGATCGGGTCAAGCAGCAGGTGGAGCAATGGGCGCAAGGAATCCAGCGCCAATCCGCGCAGGCCACCACAGCCGAGCAGAAGGCCCTGGCGGAACTCGCGCTCAACCACTATGCCAACGCTGCTCAACTGTTCAATGAGGCCGGCGACGCGGATCGCCAACAAATCGATTCGGTAGAGTCGCAGGAGAAGGCCCTGCAGGCGCAGGTACAGGCCCTGCAGGCGGCGCAGCAGGCTCTCATGGAGAAGCTGCGAACCCCGTTGCGCCAGCTTCTCGACCACAGCGAACAGGCCGCAGGCGCTTATCGGCTCAACCTGCAGTATCACCAGGCCACGCTGGCTCTGGAGAGCGCCGAGGCCGCCGCGGACGCGGAATGTAAAAAACATCCGGAAGACAAAGGCTTTCACGAGCTCTGGCTGCAGGCGGTCTGGGACACTGCGGACGCGCGCTGGCGGGAGGGCGAGGTGACTGCAGCCGGCGAGAGCCTCGCATTGCTGGCTCAA
Source organism: uncultured Acidobacteriaceae bacterium (assembly GCA_963808805.1). Lineage (GTDB taxonomy): Bacteria > Acidobacteriota > Terriglobia > Terriglobales > Acidobacteriaceae > Telmatobacter. Next base: position 187,456 of record CAWEGN010000004.1, read on the forward strand.
TCCGCCAGCGATTTCCAGTCGCTGGCGCGCGAATACGTGGTACTGGGAGATCGCCAGGAGGCAGCGGCGGCACACGACGGCCTGGGGGTTGCGCTCGAGGAGGAGGGAGAGCGTGTTAGCGAAGACAAGGCCGCCGGCCTGCTCGATGAGGCGGTGCAGGCGTATCGCAGCGCGCTCGAGGTCTACACGCAGGCCGATCTGCCCCGGTACTGGGCCGCGACGCAAAACAATCTGGGGATTGCGCTCATGCATGAGGCAGACCGGGCCAGCGGAGACAAGGCCGCCGGCCTGCTTGATGAGGCGGTGCGGGCGTATCGCAGCGCGCTCGAGGTGTGCACCAAAGCCGATCTGCCCCAGGACTGGGCCGGGACGCAGAACAATCTGGGGATTGCGCTCATGCACGAGGGAGAGGGAGCCAGCGGAGACAAGGCCGCCGGCCTGCTCGATGAGGCGGTGCGGGCGTACCGCAGCGCGCTCGAGGTCTACACCAAAGCCAATCTGCCGCAGGAATGGGCCAGTGCGCAGAACAATCTGGGGATTGCGCTCATGGATGCAGAAGAGTGGGCCGGCGCAGACAAGGCCGCTGGGCTACTCGATCAGGCGGTGCAGGCATATCGCAGCGCGCTGGAGGTGCGCACGAAAGCCGATCTGCCCCAGGACTGGGCCGCGACGCAAAATAATCTCGGGCTTGCGCTCGAAGAGGAGGGAGAGCTCGCCAGCGGAGACAGGGCCATTGCCTTATTCGATCAGGCGGACCAGGCGTATCGCAGTGCGCTGGAGGTCTACACCAAAGCCGATCTGCCCGAGAAATGGGCCGGAACGCAAATGAATCTGATGGAACTTAACCTCTGGGCCGGTCACTTTACAGTCTGTCTTCAGCAGGCCGCGGTGCTGGATGACGACACGTTGCCCCCAGCGGGACTCGCGATCCGGGATGCGATGAAGCTTGCATGCCAATGGGGTACCGGAGACCGGGGCGCTGCCGCCGCGGCAGAGACAGCCCTTGCCTCGAAGCCCCCTGTATTCCAGACGGGCTTTTGGGACTTCACCGGCACGATCCACTTCCTCTCGCATTCGCCCGCCTTCGAAAAGGGCCGCGCTTCCTGGATCGCGCTCTTTACCAGCCTGCAGAATGGTGACTCCGCCGGCATGACCGCGGCCCTGCACCAGATTGAGCCGCTTTTGCAACAATAGCTCTTATGTCCATGACGAAATACGACGTATTCCTAAGCTACTCGCGCGCGGACACGGAACTCGTAGCGCCGCTGCGCGACGAGCTGCGCCGGATGGGTTATCGCGTCTTTTTCGACGTGCAGTCGATCGATCCCGGCGAGCAGTGGAAGCGCCGGCTCGAACGCTCGATTGGCGCCTCACGCACGATAGTGCTGTGCTGGTCGCAAAACACGCGCGGCTCCGAATACATCACCTTCGAGTATTCGCGCGGCGAGGCTCTGCGCAAGCCCATCCTTCCCTGGCTGCTGGATAAGACGCCTCTGCCTGCGATGCTGGAAGTCCAGGGCATCACTGCCACCGACGCCGCGCAAGCAGCTTCGCACCTCAAGCGCGCGTTGGGTTGGACGCTTACGCGGAGGCGCAGGCTTTGGACCGCGCTGGGCGTGCTGGCGGCTTGCCTGGCCGGCATCGCGCTTTGGTATGCCCTTCGTCCGCCGCCGCCGTGGCAATTCAGCGCAGAGGTCACCGACCGTGTCACCGGAGTGCCTGTCTCCGGCGCGGAGGTAGATGTGCAGATCGGCCAGGACAAGATAAACCGAGCCTTCACCGGCAGCGACGGCGCCTGCATCATCCAACTCCCGCAGCCGGAACCGGAAACCGTTCACATCTTCCTGCGCAAAGACGGATACGAACGGGATGAGGCGGTGGCGCCGGCCAACAAGATATTCAAGACCGATATGGCGAAGCTGCCTTAGGGCCCTTCTGGCGCCTGGCGGTCAGAAAACAGGGAGTCTGGCTGAGGCCGCCGATCCATTGCCGAGCCGTCCTCTGCCGCGCCGGCATGAGCCGGTGTGGATTTCCGGAGATCGTGCGGGTCGTCGAGGTCTTCAACCTCCTGGGCACGACTGGATTAGTATCGAACAATAAAGCCTTTGCTTTCAATAGAGTGAATGATTGACTGTCATGGATACCCCCAAATATACCCCCAAGACGCTGCGATTGGGATGGTTTGCCAGCCTCAGACAGATGGCTTGTGACGGGGACGTTTCGGCGCACAGTGACGCCAGAATGGCGCACCAGCCGCAAAGAATCCGGGCCTACAGCACGCACCTACCGCCCCAGGAGCGGCAGCAAAGCGTTCTCAAGGGGTGGGGGGTGGCTGCCACGCGTGCTATTGGGTCCAGCGGAGCTTCATGCAGATTTTTTCGTTTCGCCAATGTAGGCAGAAACTGGCAATCGGGTTAGTTGTCCGGGGTACGGGGTATCGGAATGGCTTGTACCGCTCCCAGTCCTCTTCGCGAACGAACAGCGCCCGGTTCCGATGCGGACGTCTGCTCTCCTCGTGCCAGCCATTTTAGGCTGCGGGCGAACAGAACCTCCACTTGGCCCCCTGTCCGAATTTGCGCGACCAGTTCTGCGAAAGGAAAATTGACTGAGCCATTGAAAAAGAATCAAGCAAACTATTCTGCTCGCTCGGAATCATCGAGAGCGGTGCCCCTAAGAAGTTGAAGTTCATCGCGCATCACCTTGAGCTTCGCGGTGGGGACATTTAGCACTTCGGCGGCTACCTGATCTAATCTTTCCTCAAGGATCTCCAGGTTGCCAGTCTCCCCAGCGATGGCAGTTGTGTGGCATTGCTTCGCCAAGCTCACGAGCTTCTTATGCGATGCATCACTCGAAGAATACTCGGGTATAGCAACATAGTCGAAGATGTGCCCTGAAATGGAAGTTTGCATGGTGTAGCTCCGTACAAACAATCCGATTGGTGATGAGTTAAGGATGCCAGAAAGAAAGTAAGCCGGGTCTTCTGAGTGAAAAGCCACCAGCACGAGTTTGTGGTCCGGGATGATGCTTTCGTGCTCGCTTGCAACCACAACGGCCTCGATCTCTGCGCAAATTTCCTTCCAAACGACCTTGAAAGGGGCATAGGTGTACGATCCGACATTGTATGACGAATAAAATGGGTCAACTTCGGGATCAAAAAACTGAGCGAGCAGGGCGCATTTGCGGATTTGCTTCTCGAATCCCTTGAAATACTCGAAGGTCTTTGGATACTTGACTTTCAGTGTACTTTCGGGCATTGCTTTTGATGGATGTTCCGGGTCTTGGGGAAGGACGATTTTTAGTTTGCTTTCCCACGTCCAGCGAGAGATGTCCTTCCCGCGAACAAGCCTGTGCACAAACGCGGATTCGACGGCTACCGTGGTCTTGCGAACCGCTGTCTTCCCTGTATCCGCCAGATTCGTGATGATGGTCGTTTTCGCCGGGCCTTTCTGCGACTTGTCTATCCAGTAGATCGCATTCGTGGGGCAATAAACACCCTTGCGGCTGTTGTAAGCAGTCGTGTGTCCTTGCAAACTGGTGAGAACGTCGAGGACTGTAGGCGCTCCGGTGATCCAAGGTGAGCGTGGATCGTTCTTGTCCACGGGTTTCGCCACTTGCTTCAGGCGATCAACTTTCGAGAAAACTTCCTTTAGCGAAGAATCTTGATCGATTTTGGCACCCTTCTTCTTGGTCCAAAGCACGTAAGGCAGGGGAAATGTGGCAGGCGAATCAGATTTGCCTGCGATAAAAATTGCCGTGCGATTGGTGGCTCCCTCAAAAGCCTGTATAGTGCCCAAGTCTTCCACTTCTACTGGAGCCATAAATTGTTCTGGAAAGCCTGGACGGCTATAGCGGAATCCGCGGAATCCATCGCCGCCTCCCTTCGTCTTGAAGATCGATTGGGTGATTAAGAAGGCGAGCCTTCTTGAGTCCTTCAAGTAGATGTCATGACAGACATATGTCATGAGTATAGAAATATCGTCTTTTGCGCCGCCGAGTTTAGCTTTGTATCCCTTGTGGCGAAAAAGGCCGTAGTCGAGCCAAAGCGAAGCGGTGGACTGCCGGTACACTTCGGGCAGACTCTCCCAATTAACCCAGGGCGGATTTCCAACTACAAAATCAACTCGCGGAGTAAACAGGGGAGCAAATGCGTTCTTGATGATGCGTGCCCATACTCCATTCTTGTTCTCTCGGTCGAGGCGAACCAATTCTTTGTAAAGGCCGGTGTGTAGAAACTCATCCTGCACAGAAAGGCCATCTTCCCTTGCGCGCGCAACGAATTCATCCGGCGTGTACTTATTTCTGACGCACGACTCCAAAAGCTCTGCATACCGAGCGATGTCATGCTGTGTGCGAGCAATCTCGGTGGGAATTACGAACTTGGCAGCAGCAGTCTTGAGTTCACGGGCCTTTTCGAGATGCCCAGCGAACAGGCCACCATGCTCTGAAGGCGTCATAATCGAATCGCACAAGTACACCGGGATTTCGATCCCTTCGACGTGGCTGACAAGAGGACGAATGGCGATTAGGTAATTGGTCCTCGCGGCCATTACAGCCAGCGGGTTGAGATCGAACCCGATGACATTGGCCAAAATCTTGCGACATAATTCAGCCTCTTTATAATCGATTCTCTCCCGATTTTCGTCGTACCAGCGCCGAATGCGGGCGATGGCCATTACGAGGAAAGTCCCGGAACCACACGCAGGGTCAAGAATTCGTGCGTCCGGGTCTCCCTTATAGCCGACTCGGTTGAGCACGTGTTCCGCAAGCCAATCGGGAGTGTAGTATTCGCCGAGGTCATGTCGAACACTTCTCGGAAACAACTGGTGATAGAGCTTCTTGAGAAGATCCCGGCTTTCTATTGGGTCCTCGGATAGAGTTCCGGGGTTGTAAGCATCCAATTGCGAAACCACGGATCGAATCCAGGATTCCACGGCAGGATTCCAGACGGGCAAATACCATGCGAACAGATCGCCTTCTAAGAAATTCGTGATATTGAAGTGACGAAAGATGCTTCCGGCCTCGAAGTCTTCGAGTTCCCGCTTGAGTTTTGCTCCAGTGGGGGCCTGAATCATTTTGCTCAGAGGAGAGGGGAGCTGACTGGCAGACGCGATGATTTGAGCCGCCAGCAACTTCATAAAAAGTGCATAGTATGTATGAAGGGAAAACAGCAGATTGGCGGCCTTCAATCCTTTTGTCGGTATCTCATAGGACTCAGCAAGGCGTTTAATCTTTTCAGACGGTGTGTCAACATCGTATCCACACACTTCTCCGAAGAGAATCTTCCATTGATTTAGGAAAACCAGCGCTTTGGGGTGCTCGGCGGCTAAGAGGGTTTCATACAGCCCCTTGACGGCAGAGCGAGCCAGAGGCGCCCCTGCGCCGAAGTCACGAGCGAGTTCAGTCGGTGTGAACGGCTTTCCTTTTGTGCCGAGATTGAAGAGCGCCCACAGGAATTTTTCCGCTGAGTATTGGGTAACCGGCATTGGCTCTTGTACATGCCACTCGCCATCTCTAAAGCGGACGAAAACGAAATATCTGCCGTCTAGGCCGACACCAAACAATGCATTCAAAGGCTGGCCGTGTTGAGCGCGCATGTCGGCAAAGCGGCTTTTGATCTGCTCAACGACCTTTTTGGTGCCTGGAGAGTCAAGCGTAGCGCCTAACCTTGCAGTCTGACTACCGGGGTTTTTGTACTCAATCAGGACACGGTCATAGACGCTATCGACAAAGCCGCTTGCCACCGTGAATTCATGTCGGCCTTCTAGTTTTATTCCAGCGGCTTCCTGGATCGACCCAAGTACACGTTCAGAGGCAATGCGTATCTCTTCCTCTTTGGTTGCTCGCTCAGCCGCAGCCGTGAGTTGATCGGCATAGGTTTTTGCACTGCTCGCAATTAGCCTATCGAGGCTCATGGAAACCACTATCTCTCTCGTTGTCTGCGGACCGCAGTCACCCAATTCGCAAACCTGCGTTATTGTAAAGTACAGCAACATCCTACTATGTCCAAGAGCGCATGATGTTTGCGCTCGGCTGCGGGGGGGTATGGGCCGTCACTATTCCACGCGAGACTTTTTCCGCCAGATGCCAAACCGGCTGCTGGGCCGCTACTTTGAGGCGCATGGCGCGCTCGCGGAACTGGACTTTGCGGCCATGAAGGAAACCCGGATTGATGGACTGTTTGCCGCATGGCTGGAGCTGCCAGAAGACCGGCGCAACGAAATGGATGCCGAGCTGCTGGAAATTCCGAGATGAGCAATGAGAAGGGCTTTCGCGCGATTCTGGATGAAGCGGAGTGGCAGTTGCGCGAGACGCCGGAAGAGCACGCGCAATTTGTGGAGAAGCTGGCGGCGCTGGCCAACCACTACGAGCGGGCAATGGTGACGTTTCTGGATCACCCGCAATTCTGGAAGGGTGCGACATACTTTTTCCATGCCGATGGTTTGTCCTATTGGCGCAAACGAAAGGGATTTTCGCACCAGTCTGCATCCGTCCACGAGGAAGGGCGGCAAGCGTTGGCGGAAGCATTCGCAACTACTTTCACCTCACGGAGGGGCGGGGAAAGAACTGCGTAGTGGAGACGTTTCGCCGGGGCGAACTGGATTACTTTTTTGCCTACCCGGAAGACTACTCGCAGCAGAGCATGGAATGGGTGGATGGGGAGTTTAACCGCAGACCCCACAACCCGGCCTTTGAAGTGATCTATGTGTATTCGCAAAAAGACGGGACGCTGGACCTGAATTGCCGTGGAGCGAATAAGGCCATTGAACCACTGCAAGGGATGTTTGCCACGGCGATTCTGAAGTTGGCTGAACTGCCGCCGGACCCGGATGAACGCGTCTACGACCTGAATCCGCTGCGAGAGCGGGGCTTCCAGTTCGTCTACGGGCCGGCAAGCGGGATTCAAGCGTGGCAGTGAAGAAGCTGAGGCTTTCCTCAAAGGTTGTCCAAGGGGGACCGGATTACCCTGGAAGCCGATGCCGCCGCAAGGTCTGAGGCTATCTATGACCTGCTGGAAGAGGTGGGCAAGTCGGTTCGGCTGCGCACCTATAACGTGACCCAGGTGGAACTGGCGGCGCTGGTGGCAACGAAGCCCAATGAGAAGCCGAAATCGGTGACGGTGCGCATCACCTATCCGAACTCCTGCTCACTGAAGTATGACGATGTGGACCTGAGACTGCGGCAGATGCTGGTGGATTCCAGCATTGAGCCGAGAGAGCCAACGGCAAGCATGGAACTGGGCGAGACGGAGATTGCTGAGGCATGACGCCACTGGATGCGCTGCTGGAACTGCTGGAGCGCGTGGGGGCCAGCCGGGACGCGGCGGCGCTGGTGAGCGAAGAGGAACTGAGCCGGTGGCCCGCAGAGGCTGTGCGGGAACTGAAAGCGAAAAAGCTGCTTCAGAGGGCGAGTCCGGCTGTCAGCGTGGTATGCCCCGGCTGCGAACAAGAATGCGTTATGCCGGTGCATACACCCTCTGCCGGGGCCGGGGCTGCGGCTTCGTTTGTTGTCTGCGACAAGCGGGATGACATCAACCGGGTAGCTGTATCTGCCGAGCGGCTGAGGCAGTGGCGTTGCGGCGCGGAAGCCGTGGGCGCATTTGTTGCGCAGAGCCTGGGACTGCGGCCTGGCAGCCAGCGGAAGCGATGCCGGGCTGTGGGAGCTTGGACTTGTGACGGGCAAGAAGCGCAGCCAGATGGTTTGCCTGCGAGCGAACGGCGCATTGGAACTGGTGGCCGGGCAGAATGCGGTTCCATTGGCCGAGCTTGTGCGCTTCGGGGCGGACGGCTATTCCGTGGACTGCGAAGCAATCCGGCAACTGGTGGATGCGGCGACCACGGCGACACCCGCTATACCCCCAGCATTGCCCGCGCGAAGCCCGCAAGCTGGAGACGCAAGCCCTGCATGAGAAGCTGGCAGAAAGAGTACCGGGCGCTGAAGCAGCGCCACCCTGGGATGTCCGACGTGTGGTATCTCGCAGCAAATTGCCAAGATGGACATTGCGAAAGAGCACAGCGCCGAAACGATCCGCAAACACATGAAGCGATAAAAAAGTTGGGCGGAATTTTTTCGCCCAACTTGCCAGCCCGGCAAGTCATTGCATTGCGCGGCTTTCCGCAGATGCACGGCCGGGCTGCTGGTGCTGTGGTGCGTCCGCCCAGTGCGCAAAACGCCGCGAAAACATTGGAGATTGCCGACTGACTCAAGGCGCACACCGGGGTTTCATCGCCCAAAACGCACAGCTACGGTTTCTCCTGAGCGGTCCTGAATCGCTCAGGGAGAATCGAAAATGACTCATCACATCCTGCGGCTTCCTGCCGTGAAAGAGAGCACGGGCTTATCCCGTAGCACGCTGTATCTGCGCATTGCGCACGGAGTCTTTACGCATCCGGTGAGCCTGGGCGGGCGCGCCGTGGGCTGGCCCGCGCATGAAGTGGCGGCGCTGAATGCCGCCCGGATCGCCGGAAAGCCGGACGCGGAGATTCGGGAATTGGTGGCGAAGCTGGAAGCGGCCCGCAAGGCAGCGGCATAGAGACGGGACGGCAAACCCCATGCGCAAGCGCCGCCCCAATTACCGGCTGGTGAAAATCCATCGCAACTATACGGTGGAAGAGGCTGCCCGGCTGTTTGGCATGCACAAGAATACCGTGCGCGCCTGGGTGAAGGCGGGATTGCCAACCTGTGACAGCAAGCGCCCCACGCTGATTCTTGGCCGCGACCTTGCCGCCTATCTCCAGGCGCGCCGGACAAAGAACAAGCGGCCCTGCAAGCCCGGTGAAATTTACTGCGTGCGATGCCGCGCGCCCAAGCGGCCCGCCGGGGACATGGCGGACTACCAGCCGACTTACAGCGAGCTTGGGAAACCTAATCGGCATTTGCCCGGACTGCGAAGGGATGATCTACCGGCGCGCCAGCAGGGCAAAGCTGCCTGAGATTCAGGGGAATTTGGACATCACTTTTTCGGAGGCAGAGCGACGTGTAAGTGAGAGTGATCCCCCCATCGTAAACAGTGACTTCAACCAAGGGTGAGAAACCATGACGAAACACAACCCGGAAAATGAACGAATCAAGCGCAGATACTTCGCTTTTCTGAAAGAAGCCAAGGGCCACAGCGAGCCGACAGTGGATGCCGCCGCGAAGGCGCTGAGCCGGTTTGAAGAGGACAACCGTTACCGGGACTTCAAGGCATTTCACTTTGAGCAGGCCGTTGCATTCAAGCGGCATCTGGCCGAGCAAACGGGGCAGAGGTCCGGGGAGAAGCTGAGCAAGGCGACTTTACATGCCACGCTGACCCAATTGAAGCAGTTTTTCCAATGGCTCGCCTGGCAGCCGGGGTACAAGGCGCGCCTTCAGTATGCGGACGCCGAATATTTCAACCTGTCGGAGAATGACACGCGCATTGCCACAGCCCAGCGGGAGCGGAAAGCGCCGACGCTGGAGCAAGTAAGGCACGTGATTGAGACGATGCCGAGCGGGAACGAGATTGAGCGCCGGAATCGCGCGCTGGTGGCCTTTACGCTCTTGACCGGCGCGCGGGATTCGGCCATCGCTTCCATGAAGCTGAAGCATGTGGACCTGAAAGAAGGCTGCGTCCAGCAGGATGCGCGCGAAGTGAAGACGAAATTCAGCAAGACCTTTACGACGTACTTTTTTCCCCGTGGGTGATGGCATTCAGGAGATTGTGGCGGAATGGGTGCGATTTCTGCGGGAAGAGAAGCTGTGGGGTAATGACGATCCGCTGTTTCCGGCAACGCGGATCGCGGTGGGAGCAGCGCAGCAGTTTGAAGCGGCGGGATTGGAGCAAAAGCACTGGAGTACGGCTACGCCGATTCGGAAGATCTTCCGCGAAGCATTCGAGCGTGCGGGCCTGCCGTACTTTCATCCCCACAGTTTACGGAAGACGCTGGCGACAGCTCGGTCAGCAAGTCTGCAACTCCCCCGAAGAGTTCAAGGCATGGAGCCAGAACCTGGGGCATGAACAGGTGCTGACCACCCTTCCGAGCTATGGGAAGGTGGCGACTGACAGGCAGGGAGCGATTATCCGGGGATTGGGTGCGGCGCGGCAATCAAAGCAGTCCGGTGCGGAAGACATCGCGGAAGCGGTAGTCAGAAAACTACAGAGTGCGGGCGCGGGCCGTCCGGCGGCGCTGTGATGGTTTCCCTAAGCTGCCGAACTGCGAAAGGGCAACACTTTGCCGCCCCGTTGCGTGTGCTCAAGAAAATCGGCCCATTCCTGCATCATCTTGGTGCGCGGCTCAAGGTAAAGGGCATGATTGTAAGCGGCGCTGACCTCGTTTCGTGGCGCGTGGGCAAGCTGCAACTCGATGTGGTCGTGGTTGTAGCCTTGCTCATGCAGGATCGTGGATGCAAGCCCACGGAAGCCGTGACCAGTCATGCGGCCTTTGTAGCCCATGCGCTCTAGCGCCTTCAGGATGGTCATATTGGACATCGGCTTGTTTTTGTTCTGTTCGCCGGGGAAGACAAGATCACCGTCGCCTGATATGGTCCGCAGCAATTCGAGCGTTTCAACGGCCTGAGAGGACAAGGGAACGATGTGCGGGGTCTTCATCTTCATTCGAGCGGCGGGAATGGCCCAGCGGCGGGCTTCAAAGTCGAACTCCTCCCAGCGCGCGCCGATTAGCTCACTGGTGCGGACAAAGGTGAGGGCCATGAGCTTGATTGCCAGCCGGGTGAGCGGACGGCCATCATAAAGCTCAATCGCCCGGAGCAGGGCCGGAAGCTCCTTCGCATCGATCCGGGCCATGTTTGTCTTGCGGGTCGGCTTGAGGATGTCTGAAGGGCGAATCTCAGCGGCAGGATTGCGTTTGCTGTAGCCGTGCGCGACGGCGTAGCGGAAAACCATGCCGACAATCTGGAGAATGCGCTTCGCCATATCTGAAGCTCCGCGCGCTTCGATGTTCTTGGCGAGCTTGACAAGCTCCATCGGCTCCACTTCGGCAATGGGCCTGTTGCCCAGGACCGGATAGACGTTGTTCTTGAGGCGGTTCCGGGTCGTCTCAGAATGTCGGGCGCTCTTGTTTCCCTTCCAGTGCGTCAGCCAAAGCTCGGCAATCTTCTCAAAGGTGTGTTCGATGGCGACCATGATGGCAGTCTTGTCGGCCATTCGCTCGGCCATTGGGTCTATCCCGTTGGCAAGTTGCTTGCGAGCCTTCGCATGACGTTCGCGCGCATCGGCGAGGGACAATTCCGGGTAGGTCCCCAGGGCCATTAGCTTCTCTTTGCCCTCCACGCGGTATTTCCAGCGCCAGAGCCTGCCTCCGTTGGGCTTGACCAGCAGATAGAGGCCGTGTGCATCAGAGAGCTTGTATGGTGCGTCTACGGGCTTTGAGCGCCGAATCTCCGTATCTGTGAGAGCCATGCGTGTACCTCCCATTTGGGCCGGAATTATTCCGGTACCCCCAAATTCTGGAATTGATACCCCCAAGTATACCCCCACCAGAAGTTGGCTTCAATAGTAATTGATGGGGTATCTTAGGACACGATTCTGCGAAAACTCGCCTATTTTCAGCGATTTTTTGCACAAGACTGGGATGGGATAGGAAGTGCTAGGATTTACTTGGAGGGGAAAATGGTAGGCACGACTGGATTCGAACCAGCGACCTCTTCCGTGTCAAGGAAGCGCTCTAACCAACTGAGCTACGCGCCTACAGTGCGACACCAGTAAGTCTAGCAGGATCACAACGGCGCGAAAAGTCGCGGACCGCGCCACCGCCCCCGCCCTTGCGGCCAGGTTCGACGCAAGGATGGGGGCACGCGTGCGGCAGGCAGAGCTTATCCGTGGCGGATGAACGAGCCATTGTGCAACTCGGCCATCGCCTGGCGCAGCTCTTCCTGCGTGTTCATCACGATGGGTCCGTACCACGCCACCGGCTCCTCGAGCGGCTTGCCCGAGACGAGCAGGAAACGAATGCCCTCGGGGCCGGCCTGGACCACGATTTCGTCGCCGCGGTCGAAGAGCACGAGCGAATGGTTCTTCGCGTCGTAGACCGGCTGCGCATTCGGATCGACAGCCGATTCGGTGAGGACGGCCTGCGGCTGCGACGCGTCGCGAAAGGTTCCCGCGCCGGCGAAGACGTAGGCGAATGCGTTGCGCGTGGTCTCCACCTGGATGCGCTTGCGCTTGAAGGGCGGGACGGAGATGTCGACATAGCGCGCGTCCACCGAGTATTGCCCGGCTGCAACGCCCTCGACGGGGCCGGTCTTGCCCCAGAACTCGCCGCAGATGATACGCGCGCGCGTGCCGTCATCCTCGGTGACCTCGGGGATGGCGTTGGACGGGATGTCCTGGTAGCGCGGATCGGTCATCTTGAGCGATGCGGGCAAATTGGCCCAGAGCTGAAAGCCGTGCATGCGGCCCCGCTCGTCGCCCTTGGGCATCTCCTGGTGCAGGATGCCGCTGCCTGCGGTCATCCACTGCACGTCGCCTGCGGTCATGCGGCCCTTGTTGCCGAGCGAGTCGCCGTGCTGCACTTCGCCGGCGAGCACGTAGGTGATGGTTTCGATGCCGCGGTGGGGGTGCCAGGGAAAACCGGCGAGATAGTCGGCGGGGTTCTCGTTGCGGAAGTCGTCAAGCAGCAGGAACGGATCGAACTCGGCGGTTTTGCCGAAGCCGAAGGCGCGCTGGAGCTTGACGCCGGCGCCCTCGATGGTGGGCTTGGTTTGGTAGATCTCTTTCACGGGACGAAGGGACATGGTGGACCTCCAGGGGCGTTAAGACAGTGATCAGTGGTCAGTTTGCGGCCTTGATGAACTCTACGTCGAGGGTGATGGCGACGTTATCGCCGACGAGCACGCCGCCGGTTTCGAGCGCCGTATTCCAAGTGAGCCCGAAGTCCTTGCGATTGATTTTGGTAGTGGCGGAAAGGCCGATGCGCAGGTTGCCCCAGGGATCCTTGTTGGGCGGAGTTGGGCCTTCAACGGCGAAGGCGACTGCCTTGGTGACGCCATGAAGAGTCAGATCGCCGGTTACGGCCAGTTCGCCCTTGGCGGCGCGTTTGACCGCGGTGGATTTGAAGGTCATCACGGGAAACTTTTCGACGTCGAAGAAGTCGGCGCTCTTCAGGTGGCCGTTACGCTGCGGGTCGCGGGTGTCAACGGTGCTGACGTCGATGGTGGCCTCTATGCTCGAATGCGCGATGTCATTCTCATCGAGGCGCAGCACGCCTTTCAGACCGCTAAACTCGCCTTTGACGTTGGTGATCATCATGTGTTTCACCTTGAACTCGGCGACGGCGTGGGCGGGATCGATGTTCCAGGTGGTGGTGGCTGGGGCGGTGGTTGCGGTTGGGGTCATGGCGGGCTGCTCCTTTCCTTTGTTGGATGCGGGAGGATGATATTCGTTGCAACAAGTATTTGAGGGATGAGTCCGATTGACTTAAACCGCGATTATGGAATCCGGTCCAGAAATCCCCGATTTTGTCGGACCGCCGCCGGTCGTTGCAGGAGGTTGCGGGCTACCGCACCATGCGCAAAATCGCTGCGTTGCCGAGTTCTTCCCTCCGCAATTTGAGCAATCCGTCGTAATCGGTTGGCGCAAAACAAAGTAGAGCAAAAAACCCAACAAATGAGGAACTAGTATTGCGATCAACACCCAGGCGACAGCCGGCATAGCGCGCCGCCGCGCATCACGATAGATATACCCAAGACTGAGAAGCCAGGCGCTCAGGGCGAAAGCGAAGAGAATTAGCATCAGTCCGATCGCCGCGCCGGCGCCACGATGGCCATTATCGCCGGCGTGGCTGAATAGAAAGCCTGCCGTTGACAGCAAGGCAAGCAGCACACTGCTCGCGAGGATGAATGCGGCGGCAATGCGAACGGCCTTGGGCACGTCACTCAGAAATCGACGAAGTTTCATTGGATGCTTCCTTTCCGGCCCATGCCAGCTCCCGATAACACGGGCAAAATCGGCAATAACAGCGCAAAGAACAAAGAGGGCCCGATCCAGAAGGTGAGTAACTCCTGCCGCATATGCATGGGTTGTACGCCGAGGAACGCCGCGGCCACCTTGCCAAACTGCAAATCAATGAAGGTACCAACTGCAGTGAGCGTAAGTGCGAGGATGCAGATCCATGCCAATCGCTTACGGTTGGGCTGCTGGACTTCGAGTTGCCGCGCGCGCTGCTTGAGAGCTGCACATACTTTTGTATTTAGTTCTGGGCTTACTTCGAATGAAAAACCGCCAAGACTGGCGATGACGCGTGTGTTGGCGCTGAGATATTCCTGACATTGAGCGCACGTCTGGAGGTGTTCGCGGAGAGAATTCCCTTCCTGCAGCGAGACCTCACCCGCCAGAGTTTTATCGATCATCAGCTGAAATATTTCGTGACGATCAGCGTTCATGATTTCCTCCATCCAACTGAGACCGCAGCGTAGCGAGAGCCCGGTAAATCCTTGAAGCGACAGTCGTAACGGGCGCTCCGACGACAGCAGCCATTTCCTGTAGCGATAAATCCTCCTGAAAGCGCAGGACAAGCGCCTCGCGATAAATAGGTTCCAGGGTTTCGAGCGAGTGAGCAAGGCGTTGGGCATCCTGCGTGCGTGCTGCTAGAGCGAACGGCGAAGGGGCGCTGGAAGCGGGTAATGCCGCTTCAGTTCCCTGGTTCGAGTCGTCATTCGAGTCCAGGCTGAAGGTTCGCCGTTTGCGCATGTGATCGATCGCGAGATGGCGCGCTATGGCGAAAAGCCATGGCTCAAAACGAGAGCAGCCGTCGTAGGAATGGCCGCGCTGGAGTACGCGCAGCCACGTTTCCTGTACCAAATCGTCAATCTCATCGCATCTGCCCAGCAGATAAATAAGGTAACGGGCAAGACGATACTGATATTGCTCGACCAGAGCCTGCAGAAGAATGACGTCCCTCAGGCGAAGGCCACGCGCAATTTGCCTCGTATCGGTGTTCACTTCCCTCGCCAACGTCATATCGTATTCGAGCATACGCAGTGTATACGGATGAACGGTCCGAAATTACGCAAGCAACTGGAAATTTGGGCTGGCTGCGGCCTTATCCTCTTGAATAGAACGTAAATGTCAGACTTTGCCCAAACCGTGAAGCAGCAGGCCGACATCGTGAAGGTGATCGAGGGGTATATCCGGCTGCGCAAGGCGGGGGCGCAACGGTTTACGGGGCTGTGCCCGTTCCACAAGGAGAAGACGCCGAGCTTCAGCGTGCACGCCGGGCAGCAGTTCTTCTACTGCTTCGGCTGCCAGGCGACGGGCGACGTGTTCAGCTTTGTGGGCAAGATCGAGAACGTGGGCTTCCCCGAGGCGGTGCGGATTGTGGCGCAGAAGTGCGGTATTCCGCTGCCGAAGAGGGAGTTCTCATCGCCGGAAGAGGCGGCAGGAGCGCGGCTGCGGACCAAATTGCTGGAGCTGCACGAGACCGCCGCGGCGTGGTTCGAGGAGCAGTTACGCTCGCCCGGCGGTGCGCTGGCGCGGGAATATCTGGCTGGGAGGGGGCTGACGGATGAGGGAATCAGGAGGTTCCGGATCGGGTACGCGCCGGACAGCTATAACGCTCTGCGCGACCGGCTGAGCGGGATGGCGGACGAGGCGACTCTGCGGGCGAGCGGGTTGTTCAGCTCCAAGGAACAGGGCGATGGGAGCCAGGGACCCATCTACGACCGGTTCCGCAAGCGGGTGATGTTCCCTATCTCGAACGAGGGCGGAAGGGTGATCGCGTTTACGGCGCGGATGCTCGAAACCGGCGAGAAGGCCGGGGCCAAGTACATCAATTCGCCGGAGACGCCACTCTATACGAAGGGCCAGGTGCTGTTCAACCTGGACAAGGCAAAGTCGGCCATCCGCGCGCTGGAGTTTGCGCTGCTGGTGGAGGGACAGATGGACTGCATCAGCGTGTTTCTGGCGGGAATTCAGAACGTGATTGCGACCAGCGGGACGGCGTTCACCGAGCAGCAGGTGGCGATTTTGAAGCGGCACACTTCGAATGCGATCGTGAACTTCGATCCCGACACGGCGGGCGCGAATGCGGCGGAGAAGTCGATCGCGCTGCTGACGGAGGAGGGATTTGCGGTCAAGATTGTGACGTTGGAGGGAGGGCTGGACCCGGACCGGTTCGTGAGGGAACGCGGCGTGGAGGCGTATAAGGACGCACTGCGCGGGGCTCGGCGGCAATCGGATTATCTGATCGAACGGGCTCGGGTGCTTTTCCCGGGAGCCAGCTCTGAGCAGAAGGTGAAGGCCATGAACTTTCTGCTGCCGCACATCCGGCGTATGCCGGAAACTCTGGCGCGGGAGCAGTTTGCCGCGGATGCGGCGCAGAAGCTGGGGATCGGGTCGGCGGTGCTGCGAGAGGAGCTGCGGCAGGCGGCGCTGAGGCGGCGCGAGCGGGTGGAGGAACGGGCGGCGAAGCTGACCGAGGTGGAGCGGGTGTTGCTGCGGGCGCTGGCCGTAACCGATCCTGAGGGTGCGGAGGCGCGGCTGCTGGCGGCCGAGGCTCTAGAGAAAGAGCCGCGCTGGTTCGAGCATTTGGGGGCGTTCGGGGCGCTTCAATCGCTGGCCGGCCGTGGGGCCAAAGACCCAATGGACGCGGTGGAAGAGCCGGGGCAGCGTGGGCTGCTGGCGGAGGCGCTGCTGGGCGAGAGCCGGCCGCCGCAAGCAAACGAGGTGGAGAGCGCGGTGCAGGAGGTTCAGGAGCGCGCCATGGAAGGCAGGCTGCGGGAGCTGCGGGCGCAGATCGCCGAGGCCGAGCGCAAGGGCGACGATGCGGGTCTGGCTCTGCTGACGCAGCAGAAGCTGGATTTGGACCGGGCGCTGCGGCTGTTGCACCGAGATAGCGCAAACTCGGTATAATTTCACCAAACAAGCTCGCGTGGAATTCCACCATGATGATCGAATTAAAACCCGAACAGCAAAAGGTGCTCGATCGGGCCGCCCAGTCAGGGATGAGCCCGGATGAGTTGCTTGATCAGGCGTTTGCCGTGATCGGCGAGCAGCATCGGAACGGGGACTGGATGCTTGCGGAGCGTGAGGCTGTTGCCGCACATGTTGCCGAGGGTTTTGCGCAGGCGGAGCGCGGCGAACTTTTGGACGCGGACGAAGCGGCGCGCATCCTGCGCGAGCGACGGGCAAGACGGCTGATCGCCTGAAAAATGCCCCCGGCCTACCGATTTACCCCCAGAGCAGTCGACGACCTTGACGATATTTGGACGTATATCGCCGCCGATAGCGTTGACGCAGCAAATCGCGTGGAATCGGCAGTTCTGGAGGCCTGCGAGAGCCTTGCCAGACATCCGCTGCTGGGATCAAAGCGAAGAGAAATCACTCCACTGCCGGTCCGGTTCTGGGTTGTGGGCCGGTATCCCAATTTCATTGCCGTTTATCGTCCGGATACCAAGCCGCTCCAGATTATTGCCGTTCTGCACGGAAAGCGGAACATCAAGCGGCTCATGAAAGAACGAGGCACCCTTTGATGTGGCTGGACCGTGCGCTGCGGCTGTTGCATGGCCAAAAGCCGGCCGAACGGTAGGGGTTGGCGTAGCGTTCATCGGCCTTCCCGGCGGGTTTATTCGTGCGTCGAATGGGCCTTTCCGGGCGTCTAATTCAGCAGGTAGGGACCAGGAGCAGGCGGGTGAAACCGGTCAGAGCGGTTCACGGCCATTGGATCGGAGCTGATTTTTTCCGCCGGATTTTTGCTGGCGCCGGCAAGTGCATCTGTGGTAATCTGTTGATATCTGTGAGGATGCGCGCCCCTTTGCCCCACACATGAGCTGCGGCTCGCGGGCGACCCAGGAGAAACCTGAAGCGCTGCCATCCTGTTCCGAGTGAAGCTACAACCGCCTGTGCGGGCTTGCGGAGGTGTACGCAAGCGAGGATTTCCTTTGGGAAGTCTGCTTTTTGCGCGTCCGGGACCGGACACGGCGCGGGTTCGCGACAGGCGCGGATGGATGGGCGCACGGACGCAATCTGAAGCTGCCCGGTTCCCGTGACGCGGGGGCCTAGGATTCTGCTGGGCAGGATGATTCCTGCCGAAGGAAGAGAGTAGGGATATTTTGGCAATCAACGACAAGTTCGAAGAGGAAGTGCACGGCCTGATCGAGACCGGCAAGGAAAAGGGCTATCTGACCTACGGCGAAGTGAACGACGCGCTGCCGGATGAGATCACCTCGCCCGACGATCTGGACGATCTGATCACGACCATCGGCACGCAGGGCATCGACCTGCTGGACACTCCCAAGTTCCCCGGCGACAAGGAATTCGAGCTGGAGGAGGGAGAAGACGTCGAGCTGGATCTGACGCCGGGAACGCTGGAGAAGACCAACGACCCGGTGCGCATGTACCTGCGCGAGATGGGAACCGTGCCGCTGCTGACGCGCGAAGGCGAAGTGGAGATCGCCAAGCGCATCGAGCGCGGGCCAGATGCGCGTGCTGAAGGCGATTTCGCGCTCGCCGATCGTGATCCGCGAGATGGCGGCGCTGGGCGAGGACCTGAAGCGCGGCGTGCGCAACGTAAAAGAGGTGGTGATCTTCGACGAGGAGGAGCTCACCGAAGAGGTAGTGCAGGCGCGCGTGAAGGCCACCGTAGCGCGCATCGACGCATTGGTGAAGCACCAGAAGAAGCTGGCGCAGCTGGAAGAGAAGCAGGCCGGCGATCTCGCCGGGCAGCAAGGCCAAGGTGAAGGAGGCGCGGAGGCTGCGCTGGGCGATCGGCCGCGAGAAGGTGTACATCTCGCGCATCGTGCGCGAGCTGAAGTACACGGCCCTGGAGCGCAAGCGCCTGCTGGACAAGGTCAACAAGACCGTGGACACCATGCGCACGCTGGAGCGGCAGATTCGCTCGCTGGAGCAGAAGCACGAGGCCTCGAAGAGCGAGGAGCTGAAGAAGGAGTACCGGCGCCAGCAGAAGAACTGCCGGACGGACCTGGAGAAGATCGAGGCGGACGCGGGCGTGTCGATCGCCGAGCTGAAGCGCACGCAGCGCGAGATGATCCAGGGCGACATGGACGCCGAGCAGGCCAAGCGCGAGCTGATCGAGGCCAACCTGCGGCTGGTGGTGTCGATCGCCAAGAAGTACACCAACCGCGGCCTGCAGTTCCTCGACCTGATTCAGGAGGGCAACATCGGCCTGATGAAGGCGGTGGACAAGTTCGAGTACCGGCGCGGCTACAAGTTCTCGACCTACGCGACGTGGTGGATCCGGCAGGCGATCACGCGCGCCATCGCCGACCAGGCGCGCACCATCCGCATTCCGGTGCACATGATCGAGACCATCAACAAGCTGATCCGCACCAGCCGCCAACTGGTGCAGGAGCTGGGCCGCGAGCCTTCGAGCGAAGAGATTGCGCGGCGCATGGACATTCCGGTGGCCAAGGTGCGCAAGGTGCTGAAGATCGCGCAGGAGCCCATCTCGCTGGAGACGCCGATCGGCGAAGAAGAAGACTCGCACCTGGGCGACTTCATCGAGGATCGACAGGCGGTGTCGCCTTCGGAGGCGGTGATCGGCGTGAACCTGAAGGAGTACACGTGGCAGGTGCTGCGCACTCTGACGCCGCGCGAAGAGCGGGTGATCAAGATGCGCTTCGGGCTGGAAGACGGCTCGGAGCACACGCTGGAAGAGGTTGGCCAGAGCTTCCAGGTGACGCGCGAGCGCATCCGGCAGATCGAAGCCAAGGCGCTGCGCAAGCTGCGTCATCCTTGCCGGAGCCGCAAGCTGAAGGCGTTTGTGGAAGGCGTGAAGGAGATGTAACCGTTCGGCGGAAAGTGAGCCGCAAAGGGCCGCAGCCAGTGGAAGGGGCTGCGGCCTTTTTGCGTGCGTACCCGGCCAAGGACGAATCTGTTCATGAAAGACATCACCCGCCGGCAATTCGGCAGGACTGCCGGCGATGAGGTTGTGTCCGGGACGTTACAAAACGAATCGCGCGAGTTCGGTTTGTGCGCGGTCCAGGTCTTCGGGAATGCCGATGTCGAGGAAATAGCCGTTCACTTCGTAGGCCGTGGGAGCGAGGCGGCCGATCTCCGGAGCGAAGAAATCCTTTTCGATGGAGAACCGCTCCCGCAGCGAAGGCGGCCACTCGAGATTGCGATTGAGAACATACGCGCCCGCGCTGATCAAGCCGGGAGTGGGGCCGGGACCGGAACGGCGTTTCTCTTCGAATGCCACGATGCGCTTGTTCTCGACGGCGACGCCGCCATAGCGGGCAACGTCGGGCTGGTGGACGACGGCGATGGTCACCGCAGCCCGTTCCTCGGAGTGGAATCGCAGCATATCGGCGTAATCCGCATCGAGGAACGTGTCGCCGTTGAGCGCGAGCACGGAATCTTCGCGGGCCTCGGCGAGCGCCAGACGAATCGCTCCACCCGTGCCGAGCGGAGCATTTTCTATCACGTAGTCCACGCGCAACCCGCGAAAGGATGCGCCAAAATGATCCTGGATGACCGTGTGCAGATGGCCCACCGAGAGCAGGACGCGCGCGCAGCCGGCGCCGCGCAACTGGGCGAGCAGAATTTCGAGGAAGGGCCGGCCGGCGACGGGCGCCATGGACTTGGGTACACCTTCGAGGCGCGAGGCCAGCCGCGTGCCCAGCCCGCCGGCGAGGACGATGGCTTCCATCGGGATTCAGTCCTTTGCCGCGGCGGTTGCAGCGGCCGCCCCGGCATGGCCCGGGGCAAAGTAGCGGCGCTCCACGATCATGCAGAAGATGTGTTCGAGAGCCAGGTGGGCCTGCTGGATGTACATGGTGACATCCGAGGGGATGCGCAGGCAGTAGTCGCAAAGCGGGGGCATTTTGCCGCCCGTTCTCCCCGTCAACCCGATGGTGGCGATGCCCATCGCGCGGCTCAACTCGAGCGCGCGCAAAACGTCGGGCGAGTTGCCTGAAGTGGAGATGCCCAGGAAAACGTCGCCCGGCTGTCCCAGCGCCTCAACCTGGCGCGCAAAGACGCGCTCAAAGCCATAATCGTTGCCGACGGCGGTGAGGATGGAGGAATCGGTAGTGAGCGCGACGGCGCGCATGGCCGGGCGATCCTCGACAAGGCGGCTGACAAACTCCGCCGCCAGATGCTGCGCGTCGGCCGCGCTGCCGCCGTTGCCGGCAACCATCAGCTTGCGGCCCGAGCGCAGCGCCTCCGCCGTGGCTTCCGCGGCCGCGGTCAGCGTGGCGTGCAACGCCGTGTCGCGCGCTACCGCCTCCATGACGCTCAACCCCTCAAGCAACTTATCCCGCACCAGATCGGTCATGACACTCTCCACAATGGCACATCGTTCTGCGCCCAGAACGATGCGTGAGAGCCGCGTCACTCGAGTAGCGCGGTCCCTCGCTGCAAGGTTCATCGTAAACCAGAATGCGTGCAGTTTGGCTGCGGAAGGTACCAAGGAGAACCACGAAGGTGGCGCGTAAAGACTGCCGCGTTGCGACCGCAGGCCGGGCCGCGGGCTTGCGCAACTCCGCGGCCGGCGCTCGGGTTCAATGGCTCATCTCTTTGACAAAGAAGCTGGCCATGATGTGGTTGGCCTCGATAGCTTCAGGCAATTCCGGGTGATACCAGAAGCCGTGAGGGAGGGCGTCGAAGACTACCAGACGCGCGTCAACGCCGGCGCGCAGAAAGGCGCGGTGCAGGTTCACCGTGCCGCTGAGCAGCAGGTCGCGTTCGCTGGTGACGAAGAGCGTAGGCGGCAAGCCGCGCAGGTCGGCATAGATGGGCGAGAGAACCGGATCGTGCAGGATCGGTGCTGCCCACATATCGTCGGGCACCTGCGGGCCGGACCTCGGCGGATCAAGATGGCCCGAGAGGCCGGATAGCGTGTACATCGCCTCAGAGTCTCCAAGGCGCGCAAAATCTCCCGTGCCGCTGAAGATGCCGAGAGCAGCCGGCAAGGGCAGGCCCAACTGCTTGAGCCGGACGGCCACTTCGCCGGTGAGGATGGCTCCAGCCGAGGTCCCGTAAATGACGATGTGCTTGGGGCTGTATGTCTTCAAGAGTTCCCTGTAGACCGCGACGGCGTCATCGACCGCGGCGGGGAAGGGATGCTCTGGCGCAAGGCGATATAGAACGGCAACTACCTTGATTCCGGTGTAGCTGGCGATGGGAATCGACTCCTGGTAGGAGCCGGAGTCGGATTGAATCCGCCACCGTGCATGTCGATAAGGACTTTGTTGCGGTTTTCAGCAGGCATGCCGTCGGGAGTGACGATGCGCACCGGAACCTCGGCGATCTTCTCTTCGACAATCCGATTGGGACAGATTTTCGTCCAGGCTGCGCGGCCGGCGGCAGTGTAGGTTTCGAGGTGGGCGCGGCGCTCGGCCAGTGACTCCGGGGGCGCCTGGTCGGGCGCAGGGCTGGCCAGCATCTTTTGCGCGTCGGGGCTGATGGTCGTTGGAATGGGAACGACGCGGGAAATATGCGCCGTTCCCTGGGCGTCAATATAGCTGGTATCGCTATTGGGCGCCTGTGCGGCGGTGGTGGGCGCGGGTTGCTGCGCGGCCAGAACAGCCGACGCCAACAAAACAAAAACAGCGGCAGGGCGAGACGCGGGATGCATGGCGAAGTTCCTCGGAATGAGATTTGCCCAACAGACACGCATTCTTTCACGGCGGGGCTCAGGCGTCTACTGACGGGGCGGGAGGCATGGCGCAAACGCTGCATTCATGGTAAACGGGGCAACCGCATCCGGCGCTGCATTCGCAGACCGCGAACCTTCAGCAGAGTTTCCGGGAAGAATGCGACCGGCACAGGAGGACGCAATGCGCGTTCTCCTGTGCCGGCTTTTCTGGTTCGGTTGTATTAGTGCGGTAGGACCAGTAGGCTGGCCTCCAGCAGCTTTTCCGTCAACCGGTCCAAGGCCAACGGGAATTTATAAGAAACCGACCGCACACTCATGCCCAGCATCATGGCAGCCTCGACCTGGGTGTAGTCCTGAAGCACAACACGGCCCAACAACTCTCGATCCAGCGAGCCGAGCTGGCCCAGGCAGTTTTCTATATCGAGGACGAAGATCAATGCATCCTCGAAGGTGCGGACCGGGCGGCTCGAAGCCCAACCCCGCGCGACCGGATCGCCCAGGATCGAAGGCGCCCTGCCGACCTGCATCGACGCATACAGGTAGCGCCGCAACAGGCTTTCGGTGTGTTTCCTGTAGAAGGCAAGGCTGGCTGGAGGTTTATCCTGCGCCTCCGCCGGCCTTGCTTGAGGCCGAGGCACGGGTTTTTGTTCCCATTTTCTCCGTTCGATTTGCCAGGCTGCCTGGGCAGTACTGGCTTCCCAAGGCATCGGTAACTGGAGCGCTGCGCTCATTGCGCACCTCCTGCTGCCTCAGCCACCGCCCACACTCTGGAGAGCTGCCGGCGGCTCGGCCTTCCGCGCCGCTTGCGGCTCTCCGGTGATGGAAAGTCTCTCAGTTTTGTCTCACATTTTTTGCAATACACACTCCCTTGGGCCTGGGTACGGTACCAAAGACAACCACACCCCTCGCAAATTTTCAATTGAACGCGCACTTCCATGACTGATTCTCCGTATATGTTTCATCTCCCGGCGGAATTTTGTGGTGATGGTTATTCGCCGGGGTGAAGAGAACCAGGCTAGACAACTCAGGTTTCTCCTGTCCTGATGGGGGATTGCCGCCTGTGCTCTCTTGTTTTCTGTCATGACCATAGGCGCGCAGATCCTGGAATTTTCTCGACTGGCTCGCCGTCGGCGCCTTCATCGGGCGCCTCAGGATGGGAGTAGGAATAAACCGCCTCGATCGAATCTCGCCGGTTATTGTTCACTCGCCGCCGCAAGAGGCAGCAATTCGTCCCCGCCAAATCCGACGGTAACGAAGTGCTTCCTGAAAAATTCCCACAAGTCAGTGCGTGATTTAGTAAACCCAATGTAGGGATATGCTTTCTTTGCGTCAATGCTCCTCGTAGACTTTCCGCTCCCCAGCTTTTCAATTCCGGCCAAGATGCTCAGAATGAAGGCCAACCAGCCCTGATAACTTTTCCAAGGGAAAGCAAAGAGGATTCGCTCCTATTGCTGGCGGCGAATTTTCCACAGATGAACTTCACGCAGATGCACGAGCGCCTCCGCCTGGAACTGCTGCGCAGAATACAGCGGGGGACGCTCAGCGTATCGCTGTTGGCGCGGCAGACCGGATTTGGACAAGCGCATCTGTCCAACTTTCTGCATAGCCGGCGCCAGCTTTCACTCGAGGCCATGGATCGAATCCTGGCGGCGCAGCGTTTGACGGTTGCCGATCTGTTGCCCTCCGCGCGTCGAGCGGCTGCCTGGCCGGAGGGAGAGGGGGGAAACGCCATTCCGGTCGTCTCACACGCCGTGGCGCTCTTCGAACCGGTGATCCGGCCGTCTGCCGTCGAGACGATGCTGCACCTGCCGGCCGCCGTCCTTCGATCCGCGCACTCGCGCGCCTCGAACGCTCGCCGCGCCTGGGAGCGGTTTGTCGCCGTGCGCGTGCCGTCCGGCGATGCCCTGCCGATGGAACCGCTGGTGCTGCCGGAAGCGATCGCGCTCATTGACCGGCACTACAACTCGCTGCTACCCTACCGCCCCAATCGGCCCAACCTTTACGCGGTTCGCCGCGGCTCGCACCTGTCGCTTCGCTATGTGGATTTTCTCTCCAGCCGCCTGGTGTTGCGCCCGCACGATATTGCCTTCCCCGTGGAACTCATCGAAGTGGATCCGGGAGAATCGCCAAACGACCTGTTGGTGGGGAGAATCGTTCTGATTTTGAACGAGTTATGAGGGGAAATCCGCGCGGTTGCGCGGCAGGGGTTTGGGCTGGACGGCGCGGCGTCAACCCAGGGGATATTTTCCGCTGGCCAGATCGCGGTCGGCTGCGATGAGGTTTTCCGGGCGGCCAAGATCGCGCCAGTAGAACTCGTCGGCGTGAAAGGCGAGGATCGTTTCACCCTGGGCCGCGAGACGCAGATAAGCGGGGATGATGGGGAACGCGCCTTCATCGGGCATCCCGGCGAAGATGCGCGGCGAGAGGACGTGGATACCGGAAAAGGCGAGAGCCTGGAATTTCCGTGTCGGGCAGGCGAGTTCAGGCTGCCCATCCTTGCCGGAACGGCGGCCGCAGAGCCGACCCTGCTCATCGAAGAGGAGATAGCGCGAGGTCTCGCGCCGCTGAACGGCCAGAGTGGCCAGAGCGTTGTGTTCGGTGTGAAAACGCGCCATGCGCCCGAGATCGATGGTGCTGAGAACGTCGACGTTGTGAACGAGAAATGGCTCCGGGAATGGCTCCGGCGCGCTCTCGCCGCCCTCAAGAAAAAACCAGGCGGCTTTTTTAAGGCCGCCGCCGGTGTCGAGCAGGACGTCTTCACGCGAGATTTCAATCCTCATGCCGAAGTTGCGGTTGGCCTCTAGGATTTCGACGATCTGCTCCGCGAAGTGATGCACGTTCACGATCGCTTCGCGCACGCCAAAGGCGCGCAAGCGGCTGAGGGTGAGCTCCAGCAGCGTGCGGCCGGCGACCGTGACCAGCGCCTTGGGGCGGTCATCGGTGAGCGGGCGCAGGCGGGCGCCCAGGCCGGCGGCGAGGATCATCGCCTTCATTTACTTGGCCTCTCCCGATTGGCCTAGCTTTTCGAGCGCTGTGTGACAAACGACGACTTCAACGCCGTCGACGCCGCGCAGGTGTCGTGCCAACTGCTCCGCCAGATACACCGAGCGGTGCTGGCCGCCGGTGCAGCCGAAGGAAACCATCAGGTTGGAGAAGCCGCGTTGGCGATAGCTGGCTACGCTGGCATCGACAAGCGAAATGGCGTGGGAAAGAAACTGGCGCACGCTCTGCTGCCGGTCGAGGTAGTCGATGACCGCCGCGTCCTGGCCGGTGAGAGCGCGGAACTGCTCTTCGCGGCCGGGATTGGGCAGACTGCGGGCATCGAAGACGAATCCGCCGCCGTTGCCGGATTCATCGGCGGGCATGGGGCGATGGAAGGAAAAGCTGAAGATGCGCACGGTCAAGCCGGCGGCGGGTACAGCGCGGCTCTGCAATCTCTCAGACGACGAGATGCGCTCAAGCGCGTCGAGCAACGCGGGCAGAGCGATGGGTAGCTTGACGTGCTCCGCGAGCCAGCGCAGGTTCTTGAGCGCGAAGGGAACGCTCTCAAGGAAGTGCGCCTTGCGCTCATAAAAGCCGCGAAAGCCATACGCGCCCAACGCCTGCAGGATGCGGACATAAACGAACGCGTAGTAGTGCTCCATGAAGGCGTCGCGCTTGAGGTCAATAAAGCCGGCGAGGCAGTCGAGATAGTGGTCGAGCAACTGCCGGCGCAGATCGGGCGGCAGATCGGCCTTGCCGTCGAAGAGCAGAGACGCAATGTCGTACTGCAGCGCGCCCTTGCGGCCTCCCTGGTAGTCGAGAAACCAAGGCTCGCCGCTACGCAGCATGATGTTGCGGCTTTGAAAATCGCGATAGAGAAAATAATCGCGATCGGCGCTGAGCAGGAACCTGGTCAAGCGCGTGAAATCGACCTCGAGCGCCTGCTCGTTGAAGGGGATGCCGGCGAGGCGGAGAAAGTAGTACTTGAAATAGTTCAGATCCCAGGCGATGGACTGGCGGTCGAAACTCGCGCGCGGGTAACAAACTTTGTAGTTCAGGCCGCGGCCTGCCTGGACCTGAAAGCGCGGCAAAACGGCTACGACCTTGCGATAGGCTTCTACCACCTGCGGGGCGATGGCGCCGCCGGAACGATTGGCGCTGAGGAATTCGAAGAGCGTGGTGTCGCCGAGATCCTCTTCGAGGTAGGCGCCCTGGCTCAAATCCTCGGCATAAATCTCCGGCACGGGCAAGCCATGGCGGCGAAAATGGCGGGAAAACTCGAGAAAAGCGGCATTCTCTTCGCGCACGGAATAGAGAATGCCGATGGCGGTGAGCCCGGCCCCGGCAAGACGGACAATGACGCGTCCCGAGCCGCCGAGCTGGCCCTGCAACGGCAGCACGCGCTCGGCCGGCACATGAAAGTGCTGCTCGAAGAGCCGTTGGAGAACGTCCATGAAGGTCTTCCTTGGATGGATCAAGGTGCTTGGACAAAGATAGCCACGCGGGGGAAGCGGATGCAAGGCGGGCGCGCCGGTTTTTGAGCGTCACTCCGCTTCATGCCTGGAATCGACGCCATCGAAGCGCGTATACCGCGAGTCAAAGTGCATCATCACCGTGCCCGTGGGGCCGTTGCGCTGCTTGGCGATGATGATCTCCGACTTGGCCTTCTCTTCGGGCGAAATCTCCTCGTCGCGGTTGTAGTAGGACTCGCGATGGATGAAGGCGACCACGTCGGCATCCTGCTCGATGGAACCCGACTCGCGCAGATCGCTCAACATCGGGCGTTTGTCGTCGCTGCGGCGCTCGCTGGCACGGGAGAGCTGCGACAGGGCCAGCACCGGAACCTGGAGCTCCTTGGCCATGGCCTTGAGGCCGCGCGAGATGGCGGAGACCTCCTGTGTGCGGTTCTCGTAGCCTTTGCGGCTGGCGCCGGGCAGGGAGGCCGACATCAGTTGCAGGTAGTCGACCACGACCAGATCGAGGCCGCCGGCGTTCTGCTTGAGGCGGCGGGCCTTGGCGCGCATTTCCGCCAGCGTGGTGCTGGCCGAATCGTCGATGAAGATGCGCGCGTCCACCAGCAAGCCCAGCGCGTTCTGCAATTTCTCGTGCTCTTCGCGGCCCAGAAAGCCCTGCTGAAGCCTGCGCTGGTCCACTCCCGCCTGCGCGGCCAACATGCGGCGCAGGAGCGACTCCTTGTTCATCTCCAGGCTGAAGACGGCCACGATGGCGTGATGACGCACCGCCGCGTTCTGCGCGATGTTGATGGCCAGCGCGGTTTTGCCCATGGAAGGCCGGGCAGCGATGATGATGAGCTCGCCCTTCTGCAGCCCGCTCGTCATGCGGTCAAAATCCGTGAAGCACGTAGACAGGCCGGTGACCTCGCGGCTCTGCTTGTAGAGGTTGTCGATGTTGCCGAAGGAGTCGCGGACGATGATGTCGATGGGCTGCAGGCCCTGGGTGAGGCCGGCTTCGCTCACCTCGAGCAGTTGCGATTCGGTTTCGTCGAGCACGCCGATGGCATCCTGGCTCTGGTCGGCGGCCTTGGCGATGGCGGCCGAGCAGATGCCCATGAGGCGGCGCAACAGGCTCTTGTCTTTGACGATGCGGATGTAGTCCTCAATGACCGGCCGGCGAGGCAAACCCTCAGTGAGCGAGGCCAGATAGGCCACGCCGCCGACGGACTCAACCTCCTTGTAGCGGGCCAGCTCGTTGGCAAGCGTGACGATGTCCACGGCGCGGCCGGAATCCACTAACTCGCTCATGCGCAGGAAGATACGTCGATGCGAGTCGAGCGAAAAGTCGTCAGCCTTGAGAACTTCGGCGGTCTCGGCGTGGGCGGTATTGTCGAGCAGGATCGCGCCCAGGATGGTCTTTTCCGCGTCAAGATTCGCGGGCAGACCGGCTTCGAGGGTGAGGTCGGGGACGGTGGCCATATCAGTAGAGTTTGAGGCCGGCGGAGGCGGAGGGCAAGCTAGGATAACCGGCAGGATTTCAGGAAAAACGGAAAAGCAGTGGGATCGGGTTTGCTTGGCTGCGTCTCATGAGGGAGTTACGGGGCCAATGGCAGGACGGGCGAACAAGCCTGTTTGGCCGACTGCGGCAGCGTGCCATCTGCTTCGCCGTACCCTGCGTTAATTCCAGATCACCATCTGCGACGTGCTGGTCAAATTGACTGTCGTCGACTTCCAGTAGGGAATAAACATGGGAAAGGCGTAGGTTACCTGCACCCGCACTGCATTTCCCGGAGCGTTGCATGGAGTGGCGCAAGCCGTCCATGTGGTGGGCGGTGAAGCGCTCGCACTAAGCCACGTTGTGGCGGTGTTCAGACTGGTTGAACTGATGCCGGGGTATGCAATGCCGCGTACGTAAGCTTGAATCTGGTTCGCAGTTATGCCGCAGTCAGACATTCCGGTGCAAGACGAGCCCCGGACAATGGCGTACCGCGTAGCCATGCGGGCGGCATCCGAGACAAAGTTGTGTGCGTAAAGCGCAAAGCACGTTTGCACGATGCCGAACAAGAGCGTCATCAGGAGCGACGCGGTGATCGCGTACTCAACTATGATTGACCCGGAACTGCCGCTGAGGCTTATCCAGCGCCAACGCGGCGCGCACCGCCGCCCCGGAGACGAATGACGGGCCTGGAACTGTCCCGATGCAAACCACCGGGTTGCGTGCCCGTTCGCAAATCGTTCCGGAACCGCTCGATCCGTCATTGCATGACCTTCTGGATCGCCTGGCCTTGAATGGTGAAAGAGGTTGGAATACTAGGGAGATGGAAAAAAGGCGTAAAGGTTGCCTGCGTCTGAACCGTCAGGATCGTCACAATGGCTGAACCGGAACAGTCTGTAGGCTGGCAGGTGGAGGCTGAGCCGTCGGCGCAGATGCAGGTATGCGACGCGCTTGTTGGTCCCAGGGTGATATTTGACGCGTCCGCGGCGGCCGCGTTTTGGATTCCGGTTACATCTCCGGCGGCCGTAGCGTTCTGGGCGCCATACTGCACGCCGGCCAAGGCGGCGTTCGATACCTCAATCGACGTATAGGCGGCCATACCCATATCGAAAGCGCCCAACAAGATCAATGTCAGAAGAGGCAGAACAATTGCCATCTCGACGAGAGCATCGCCGTTCGCTTTTCCGATTGCCCGAAAAAGGCGCCTCATCGAAGCCCGCCCTTTCCAAACGAAACTTTTTGAAGGCAGCATGGTTCACTCCACCATTGCGAGCTTATCAAGCACCGAGTCCGTGTTATCGATTACGGCATAATTCGTGAGCGTGATGGATCCATTTCCGGTAGAGGTCACAGAGTCAGCGATCAAGTCCAGCGATACGGTGAGATTGCCGTTGCCGTGCAGCGTAACGGGCGCGCCGGGCATGTACATGATTCCCTGTACATCGTCACCGGCATTCCCGGTGAGGGTGACGCCATTGGTGTTACTCAATGGCTCGTAGAAGAGGATCCCGCTGTACGCTCCGGAAGTAGGAGCCGAGAGGTTCATATTGCCATTGCCGGTCACGTCGTTGGTTCCGCTGGTAATGAAGAACGTGACGCCCGACCCCGTAAGAGGCCCCATTGCCCTGAAGGGAGAGATTGCCGCCAATGATGTATTGACCGGCGCCGATGGTTACCGCCCCGTTACCCGAAGTGCTGAAGTTCCCGCCGATGGTGTAGTTGCCGGCTCCCAGAGTTAAAGACCCATTTGCGCTATTGGTCAAGTTGCCTGTGATCGTGTAGTTTCCAGCAGCCAGCGTCATGTTTCCGTTGCCACTATTTGTAATCGAGGTATAGGTTCCCGGCTGGATGGTCATGTTGTTGTTGCTGCTGTTGCTTGGGTTGCACGCGGAGTTGCTCCCCGAGCAAGTGCCAGTGGCAGCGGTAGGGGCGGAGACGTTGATCGGGTCCGCCGCAGGCGCGATTCCTGTGGTCGGAGGGTTCGGTGTGATGCTTCCATTGCCACTAACCGTGTAGCCGCCGACAATGCCGATCGACTTGGCGGAAATGGAGCCATTCCCTTTCAGCTGGAGCGCATCGCTCGCACTCGAATCGTCGTAAACAGCGCAATTCTGTGCAGTAAGGCTTCCATTACCTTTCAGAGAGATATCAACGCCAGACTTTGCCAGCGCCCACATGCAGCCGCCATTGGCGCTTGAGCCCGCAACCGCCCGGGCAGATACGTTGACGGCTCCGAAACCAAACGTCTTCATAAAGAACGTCGGATACGGCTCGCTGACAACAGCCTCAATGTATCCGGCTGCCTTGTGATAACCACTCGTCGGCGGATCGTTGATCGTAGCTGAGCCGGTTGACAGCATTCCGTTCTGTGTTGCGGCTGTAGTCGCATCGCTTTGTGCTCTTGTCGATTCGCCGTACTTGTAATCGAGCGCGGCGGCGGCGACGGCTGCGTCTGCCGCAATCTGCATCTGCAGGCGGGCGTGGAAGAGCATGCCTACATCAATCGCCATCGCCACAAATCCCATGAGGATGGTCAAACACATAGCGGTGAGGACAAGGACGTTGCCGCTTTCGCTTTTTCTGAAGCTCATGAAAACCCCCTCAAGCCGAATCGGGAGGGCGCTGCCAGCGCTCCTCATACCCTAGTTCGGCTTGCACCCCGAGGCAACGACGGCTGCCGTACCTTCACGCCGCACGCCAGGCAATTCACCGATCGAATGGGCCCATATGCCTGATTGCGCTCCCGAACCAGGGAAATCCGCGGGAACGATCCTGGTTCCGTGCCGCGCTCAGCCAGACCACTTCCTCCATACGGCTTACCGGCCGCACGGGGGTGCTTGACCTCCTACGATAACACCTTACGAAACCGGCGGAAATAGCTCAGAATAGGCAAAAGCTGAATCTTTCGTCACCGGAAAAAGCGCGGTGGTAATCGTCTTCTGGCCGGGGCGGGGACGGCAATGCGCTGCCCGGCCGCGAAGGACGCCCCAGGGGTGCAAAACCGGCTACGACGCGTTGAGCCGCGCGAAGATGGCGTCGAAGTTGCCGCTTTCGGCGGCGAAGCGGAGGAGCTTCACGTTTTCGACGCAGATCTCGGGGGGCGTGGGCTGCGTCTTGAGGATCTCCATGACCTCGGCGATGAACTTCGAGAGCGGCATGGCGCGCGGGTTGTCTGCGCCGTCCATCAGGCGCGTGGCGACGTAGGGAGGGATCAACTCGAGGACCTCGATGCCGGTCGAGCAGAGCTGGCAGCGGAGCGAGAGCGTGTAGGAGTGGATGGCGGCCTTGGTGGCGCAGTAGGTGGGCGTGCGCGCCATGGGCAGGAAGGCCAGCCCGGATGAGACGTTGACGATGGCGGCGCGGGGCTGCTTTTGGAGATGAGGCAGGAGAGCCGCGGTAAGGCGGATGGGGCCGAGCAGATTGGTGGCGACGATGGCTTCGGCGTCGGCCAGATCGGGCTGCTGCGCGAGAAGTTTTTCAGGCCGCATGATGCCCGCGTTGTTGATGAGCACGTTGAGCGCGGGAAACTCCGCGATCGCCTGCGCGGCCAAGGCGCGGAGCGAGGCAGGATCGCGCACGTCGACGGTTAGAGCCTTCATGCCGGGGTTGGCGGCGGTGGTTTCGTCGAGGGCCTGACGCCGGCGGCCGGCGATGACGACCTGGTTGCCAAGAGCATGGAAGGATTCCGCGAGGCCGCGGCCGATGCCGGAGCCCCCGCCGGTGATCAGGATGGTATTGCCGCTGGGATTCATGGGTGGACTCGCCTCCTCACAGGCATGATAGCGGGGATGCGTGAATGGTGCGCGATGAGGGCCGGAGGTATCGCACGAACCGTCAAAATGCCGAGCGCGATCGGCCGTTACCAGCACAACTTTAGGGACTGTTCACACGATTGGGATGGCGGCGATCTTTGTTGAGCGTGGGTGCAACCCTGGGCGAGCCGGCGGCGTCGAAGGGATCAAAGTGGGCCGCCCGAGCAGGTCAGTTACCACCTTGGGACCGATCGGCTAAGGAGTGGTTTAAATCGCTCGCTGGCGCTCTGGCCCGCCAGCATAATGAGGCATCGATTGCAAAGCGACGTTTTTTCCGGGAATCTTTGTTGTCGGCCTCGGCTCATTTCGGTTGGCGCATCGCCGATAGGAGTCGAAGGAGGGCGCCACCGTGCCAACCCAACGATTCGACGATATCCACTCGGCAACTGCCTTGCCTTCGCTGCTCTCGCCGCCGTTGCACATGAGCAGCTATGCCGCCCAGCCGATGCAGACCCAGGGGATGGAAGCCGGCGCCACGAGCGCGGAGGCGGAGTGGCCCGCCGAGGCAATCGTGAACCTGCGCGATTTAGGCAGAGGGGTAAGTTGGGCCCTGGGGATCGAAGGCGCGGCGGCGTTGACCATCTATGCGGTTTGGTACCTGTGGCATCTTTGGCTCTAAGCGGCCTCCGAGACATGCTTTGAAAATTTGGCGGGAAGCGCGATGCGCCCGCGGCAATGGCGAGAACGCGATGCGCGGAGGGAAAGCGCGCAGCCTGGCCTATGGGCTCGATAGCCTGTAAAGCCGGTACACAATTCGTGTTATTCCGCAGACGTTGTGCATTTTTCGACTGCAAATCTGCGATGATAGCAAAATGTGCCTGAGGGCACTTTGAGCAGATAGGAACCACCGTCAAAGTGAAACCCGCAATGCGCCGCGTGGCGCTGATCTACAACCCGGCTTCAGGCCAGTACTCCGCGCGCAGGGATGCGGCTGTGAGCGAAATCCTGGGCGTGTTTCGCGAAGCGGGCATTGCCGCGGAGGCGTTCGAGACGGGCGCGCCGGGCAGCGCGATGGTGCTAGCGGAACGGGCCGTGCGCGAGGGCTGCGATGCGATTGTGGCTTGCGGCGGCGACGGCACGGTTCACGAGGT
This sequence comes from uncultured Acidobacteriaceae bacterium, assembly GCA_963808805.1. Lineage (GTDB taxonomy): Bacteria > Acidobacteriota > Terriglobia > Terriglobales > Acidobacteriaceae > Telmatobacter. Next base: position 220,822 of record CAWEGN010000004.1, read on the forward strand.
TGTACAGAGCCTGGTGGGAACCGGCGTTGCGCTGGGGGTGGTTCCCCTGGGGACGGCCAACGCGCTGGCCTCCGATCTGGGATTGATTGCGCGGCCGGCCAAGGCGGCGCGTATGCTGCTCGATGCCGCGCCGGCGAGAGTTTCCGTAGGGCGCATCCACTACCAGGACAGCACGGGCAATCCAGCCGCGCGCTACTTTATTGTGGCGGCGGGAATCGGGGCCGATGCGCTGCTGATGTCGCGCCTGGACACGCGGCTGAAGCGGCGGCTGGGCTACGTCCTCTATCTGATCGAGGCGTTCCGCATCTGGGCGACTTCGTCCTTTCCGCTTTTCGAAGCGGCCCTGCCGGCGAATGGGAATGGGGATAGGCGCGTAGTGGAAGTGTCGCAGTTGCTGGCTGTGCGCGTGCGCTCATTTGGAGGCGTTCTGCGCACGCTTGCTCCCGGGGCCAGCCTGCGCAACGGAAGCCTGAGCCTGCTGGCGTTCAAGACGCAAAGCCGCCTGCGCTATCTTAGTTTCCTGCTCGCGGCCATTGCCGGGCGCCATACCTTCAACGGCGCAGTGGAACTGCTCGACACGCCGTCCATCGAATGCCGCGCGCACCATGTCAACGCTGATCCGCTGTTTGTGGAAGCGGACGGAGAGGTTCTGGGATCTTTGCCGGTGCGGCTGGAGGTTGTGCCTCACTCGCTTACCTTGCTGATCCCGCCGGGCGTGCAACCGTAATAAGCAAAACATTGAGCCCCGGGAGCGATTGCCAATGAGATCAGGCAAGGACGGTTGCTGCAGCCTTCCAGGGCCGGCGCCGGCTTTCAGCCACCCCGCGATGCGAGAGCGTGCCCAGCCAGGTATTCAGCCCTTCGGCCAGCCCCGCATCCTGGTGGCTCGCGTGGCCGGAATCGACGATTACAACCGCCTGCACCAGAATGAGCTGTCGCACCTGCCGGGCGTGATCCGGCTGGAGACGAGCTTCGCGCTCAGGGATGTGCTGGAGACAGGCAGGGCGTAGCCGGCTATATGTGAAGTTTCAACAGGTTGTCCATTCGATCTGACTGCGAGAAGCTGGTTCTGCGACGAATCAGATTTCCCGGAGGGATCGAATGGACTATCACCAGAATGCCCGACTGACCGTTCATAGTCGAGAGCGGTTAGCCAGATATGTGCTTGAGCAGGGCAGTACGTTGAAGGCCGCTGCAGCGGCCTTCAACGTGAGCGATAAGACTGCGGCCAAATGGGTGCGCCGGTATCGAGAGCGTGGGCGGGCCGAAATGAAGGACCGCAGCTCAAAGCCGCATCGCTCGCCCCGGCAAACTTCGGCTTCATTATTAGAAAGGGTTTTGGTTCTTCGCCGGCAGCGTTGGAACGGCTGGCGCATCGCCCACGAACTCAAACTCAGTCGAGCCACCGTAAGCCGAGTCCTGCGTCGCGCCGGAATGAATCGGCTCCGCTCGCTTGACCCGCCCCCGCCCATAATTCGCTACGAACACAAGCATCCTGGCGACCTGATCCACTTCGATATCAAGCGCCTGGCGCGCATCCGCAGGCCCGGGCATCGTGTCACCGGTCAGCGTCGCGGAGAGTCACGGGGCGCCGGCTACGAGTACCTGCACATTGCCATCGACGATCACAGCCGCATCGCCTTCTCCGCCATCCTGCCCGATCAGACGCACCACTCTGCCATGCGCTTCTTCCTCATGGCCAGGGCCCATTACGCGCGCTTCGGCATCGCTATCCGCCGCGTGCTCACCGACAACGGCTCCTGCTATAAACACTGGCTGTTTCGCAAACTGCTCCACCGCCAACACATCAAGCATCGCCTCACAAGACCCTACACGCCACGCACCAACGGCAAAGCCGAACGCTTCATCCAGACTGCCTTGCGCGAGTGGGCCTACGCACGCTCCTACCAGAACTCAGAACAACGAACCGAGCAGCTCGAACTGTGGATGCACGATTACAACTTCCACAGACCTCACGTCAGCCTTAAACTGAACTCACCCGCTTCCCGCTCCGGCCTGAATCGGAACAACCTCTTGAGCCTCCACAGCTATAGCGGTTCTCCAATTGGTATAGAGCGAAGCCACCTCAGCTAAGTGGCGTTTTCCCTTAAGAAAACGCCACCTTGAACATCGCAGATACTCCACAGGAATTGGAGAACCGCCGTAAGCTACGCCATCGTTTCGCGCGCGTCGCGCCACAGGTCGAGATCGCCTTCCTGCGCGTAGCGGTCGATCTCTTTCAGCTCCGCAGCCGTAAACTTGAGCTTCTTCAGAGCATCGAGCGAGTCGTCGAGCTGCTCCACGTTACGCGCGCCGATGAGCGCAGAGGTGACGCGCTTGTCGCGCAGCACCCAGGCGATGGCCATTTGCGCGAGCGTTTGGCCGCGGCGGCGTGCAATTTCGTCGAGCGCTCGGGCACGCTTCAGATTCTTTTCGCTCAGGAACTCTTTGAGCAGCGACGAGTTTTCGGATCGGGCGCGCGAATCGGCCGGAACGCCTTTGAGATACTTGCCGGTGAGCAGGCCCTGCGCGAGGGCCGAAAATGCGATGCAGCCGGCGCCCAGCTCGTCGAGCGTGGCCAGCAGGCCGTCTTCGATCCAGCGATTGAGCATGGAGTAGGACGGCTGATGAATGAGCAGCGGCACGCCCATCTGTTTGAGGATCTTCGCGGCCTGGCGCGTGCGCTCGGGGCTATAGGACGAGATGCCCACGTACAGCGCTTTCCCCCGATGGACGGCGGAGGCAAGCGCGCCCATGGTTTCTTCGAGCGGGCAGTCCTTCCACGGGCGATGCGCGTAGAAGATGTTGACGTAGTCGAGGCCCATGCGCTTGAGGCTGTCGTCGAGCGAGGCGAGCAGATATTTGCGCGATGCGCCAATGCCGTAGGGACCGGGCCACATGTCCCATCCGGCTTTTGTAGAAACGATGAGTTCGTTGCGCAGGCCGCGGAAGTCCTTGCGCAGAATCGCGCCGAAGTTCTCTTCGGCGGAGCCGTAGGGAGGGCCGTAGTTATTGGCGAGATCGAAGTGCGTGACGCCGCGGTCGAAGGCGCGGCGGATCATGGCGCGGCCGGTTTCAAAGACATCGGCGCCGCCGAAGTTTTGCCAGAGGCCGAGGGTGATGGCCGGCAACACGAGACCGGAGCGGCCACAGCGGCGGAAGGTGGCGCGGTCGTAGCGGGTGGGGTCGGGAATGTATGCGGTTTCCATATCAGTCGAATCCTAGTTTATTTCAGCGGGACGGGCAGCAGACCGTTCATTCCGCATTATCAACCTGCGCGCGCTGGAGTTTTTCGGAGTAATCCACGTAGACGGCCTTCCATGTTGTGAAGAAGCCGAGCGCGCCGAGGCCTTCGCGGTGGCCGTTGCCGGCGTGCTTGACGCCGCCGAAGGGCAGGTGCACCTCGGCGCCGATGGTGGGCGCGTTGATGTACGTGATGCCCGCTTCCAGGTCGCGGATGGCGGCGAGGGCGCGGTTCACGTCCCGGGTATAGAGCTCGCTGGAGAGGCCGTAGTCGATGGAGTCGGCGACTTCGCCGGGTTCAGGTTGAGGATGGTTTTGCCGCTTGCGGCCGGGAGCCACTGGCCGCCGATGAGGTTGTGGTACGTGGGATAGGTCATAAGGCAGTTCCCAGTTCCCAGTTCTCAGTTCGCAGCTCACAGTGGACGTTGAGCAGCCGGCGGAGGCCGACAGCGTGGCCTCGCGCCCAAAGCCCTCTGCTACGCCGTAACTGAATCCGCCCAACAGCGTACGCCTGGTGGGGGACTTCCGGCCAGCGCGGGCTGGAAAAGGCGATTTGGCGCGGTCTATTGGCTTAGGGGGCACGCCGGGCACGTCGCACCTGACCGTGGTAACGGGTCAATGGCTACGGACGAGGGCAACTGGCCGTACAATAGGCTTTGAGGCACATTCAAATTTTCAGCCTTTTGAGGTAGATTTAGTTTCTCCATGTCCTTCAACGGCTATCCTTCGCGCTCCTCGCGGTCCCATGGCTTGCGGTCGCTGTTCAGCATGTTCTCCAGCGACCTGGCCATTGATTTGGGGACGGCCAATACTCTCGTGTACGCAGCCGGCAAAGGCATCGTCGTTAATGAGCCGTCGATCGTGGCCATCAACAAGAACACCGGCGAAGTAGAGGCCGTGGGCAAGGAAGCCAAGGAGATGCTGGGGCGCACGCCCGGCAACATCGTGGCCATCAAGCCCATGAAGGACGGAGTGATCGCCGACTTCAAAATCACCGAGAAGATGCTCAACTACTTCATCCAGAAGGCGCACAACCGCAAGATGCTAGTGCACCCGCGAATCGTGATCGGCGTACCATCGGAGATTACGCAGGTGGAGAAGCGCGCTGTCGAGGACTCCGCCTACCGCGCCAAGGCCAGCGAAGTGTATCTGGTGGAGCAGGCGATGGTGGCGGCCATCGGCGCCGGCCTGCCGATCACCGAGCCGGGCGGCAACATGGTTGTGGACATCGGCGGCGGCACGACCGACATCGCGGTGATTTCGCTCAGCGGGATCGTTTATTCGCGTTCGGTGCGTATGGCCGGCAACCAGATGGACGAGGCCATTACCAACTATCTGAAGCGCAAGTACAATCTGCTCATTGGCGAGCGTACCGCCGAGCAGATCAAGATCGAGATCGGATCGGCGTTCCCGCTGGACAAGCCGCTGACCATGGAGATCAAGGGGCGCAACCTGATCGAGGGCGTGCCGAAGACGATAGCGATTGACGACAGCGAGATTCGCGAGGCATTGGGCGAGTGCATTGCCGTGATCATGAATGCGATTCGCGTAGCGCTGGAGCGCACACCGCCCGAGCTTTCGGCCGACATCAGCGATCGCGGCATCGTGCTGACCGGCGGCGGCGCCCTCATCAAGAATCTCGACAAGCGCATCCGCGAGGAGACCGGCCTGCCCGTCTCCGTGGCCGACGATCCGCTGGCTAGCGTAGTTCTCGGCACGGGCAAGATGCTCTCGGACTTCCGGCTGCTGCGCAAGATCAAGATCGATTGAAGCAGTGAACAGTGGTCAGTGAACAGTGAAAACCGCTCCAACCTGCAACCGCCTGCTGTTCACTGCCCACTGACCACCGATCACTGGCTTTTATGGAATCGTTTATTGCACGCTACCGGAACCTCGTGGTGCTGCTTGCCCTGCTTACGGCGCAGCTCGCGGGACTTGCGGTGCAGGTGCGCCGGACCAGCAGTGGTCTGAGCACTCTTGATTCCACGGATGCAACGGGCGTACGGCTGATCCGGCTGTGGGCAAATGCCGTGATCTCGCCGCCGGAGCGGCTGATTCACGCGAGCAAAATCGGCGCGATCGGCCTGTGGACCAATTACATCGACTTGCTCCACGTGCGCCGGCAGAACCAGGATCTGGAGAAGACCGTTGACCGGCTGCGGCTCGAGGAGGCCGCGTTGCTTGAGGACGCCCGCCAGGGCCAGCGGCTGCAGGCATTGCTCGGCTTCCAGCAAAAGTACATCTTTACCACGCAGGCCGCGCAGGTATACGGCTCCAGCGGCAGCGACCGCTCGCATGTCTTCTATATCGACAAGGGCGCGCGCGACGGCTTGAAACCGGACATGGCGGTGATTACCGCGGACGGAATCGTGGGCAAGGTGCGCGACGTGTTTCCCCATACCGCGCAGGTTCTGGCCGTGAACGATGCCACCAGCGGCGCGGGCGTAATCCTGGAGAAGACGCGTATCCGCGGCATTCTTCGCGGCGATGCCTCGGGCCGGCTGGAAGTGGTGGGGATCCTGGCCGATGAGCGCATCCAACCGGGTGAGCAAGTGCTCACCGCCGGGGGCGACCTGGTGTTTCCGCGGGGGCTGCCCGTCGGCGTAGTCGAGAAGGTGGTGCGCGATCCCGACCGCGACGCCTTCATCGACATCCTTGTGAAGCCGGCGGCGCATCTCGACCGCCTCGACGAGGTGCTGGTGATCACCTCAACCGAGCCGCGCTTCGCGCCCCAGGAACAGCAGGACCTTGCCGCCAGCGAAGCGGAACAAGGATCGGTTCCATCTGCCATCAAGGATCAGATGAAAGCCTCCGAAACCATGGCGGAGAAGCTCCCCGGCTTGGTTGACCCCAATCTTCCTCCCGATCAGCAACCCCTGAACGACAGTACGCCGCCAAACCCTGCTACGCAGCCGCCGCAGCCAGTGCACGCGGATGAGTTTTCGCCTAGCGCCACGGACGCTTCCGGCGCGCAGCCGGAAACAAGCCCCATTTCCAAACCCAAGCCGAAATACCCCTCCGTCTCGCCTGACGCATCCGGCAGCAGTGGCGCAGCCCATCCCGTAACGAAATCCAAGCCGCAAGCGACGCCACGGAGGAATCCATAGCCATGTCAGTGTTTGGCGCCGAATCCCGGCGCGATATGGAGATCCACCGCTATCCGCTGCTGATCTACACGCTGGTTCCGCTCCTTTCGCTTGTGTTGCAGGCATGGCTGCCACGCGTGGTCGGCCGCTACAGCTGGTTCGATCTGCCCTTCGTGGTGATTGTTTACTTCGCGCTCGCCCGCCGCAATCCCATGCAGGGCGCGGCGATGGGGGCGGTGATCGGACTCTTCGAGGACGCGCTCTCCCATCACGCCATCGGCATCAACGGCATCGCCAAGACAGCCGTCGGCTTTCTGGCAGGGTCCGTGGGCATTCGCATCGACGTCGACCATCACACCATCCGCGTGTTGCTCAACTTCGCGCTCTCCCTGCTCTCCAGCGCCATTTATCTTTTCGTCACCCGCTTTCTGCTGGGCCTGGCGATCGATTGGAGCTGGCTGACCGAGCTGTTGCGCGCCGTGGGAAACTCGGTGATTGCCCTGGTGCTGTTTCCGTTGCTCGACCGTCTGCAGATCAGGGATTGAGGGATGCATGGACACAGGCGCGTAGTGGGGCGGAAAAACAAACTCGCAGTATTCTGAGAAGTAGGGCATGGTTTCAGGCAGCAGTAATCGCGGGGAAAAGCTCTCCACAGTCAAGATGACGGTGGTGCAGTACGGCGTCCTGCTGATGATGCTGGCGCTGGCCGCGGGGCTGTGGCGCCTGCAGGTGCTGAACGTGGAGAGCTACCGCGCGCTGGCCGAGCAGAACCGCATTCGCAAGGAGCCTATTCTCGCGCCGCGCGGCAAACTCTTCGACCGGGAAAACAGGCTGGTTGTGGACAACTATCCCTCCGTTACCTGCTTTCTGGTGCGCGAGCAGAGCAAGAGCGTGGACGCCGATCTGCCCCTGATCGCGCGCGGCCTGGATCTGGATCTGGACCAGTTGCGCGCCACGTTGCACCGTTACCGCACAGAGCCCGGCTATCAGCCCATCCCGATTAAAGAGGACGTGACTGCCGACGAGCAGGCGTTCATCGCGGCCCACCGCAATGAGCTGCCCGAACTGGAGACCATCGACGAGGAGCGCAGGCTTTACCCGCGCGACGGTTTTGCCGCCCACCTGATCGGCTACGTCGGCGAGGTGAGCGAGGAGGACCTGAACAATCCACGCTTCGCCTATTACGAGCCGGGCGACGTGGTGGGTAAGGCGGGGGTGGAAGAGACCTACGACGAACTGCTGCGCGGCCAGGACGGCTCGCGCGAAGTGGTTGTTGACAGCCGCGGACGCGAGGTGGGCTACTTCGGCATTCAGCACGCTGTGCCCGGCCAGGATCTGAAGCTCACCATCGACAACGACCTGCAGCGCGCCGCCGAACTCGCTATGGGCGATCGCAACGGCGCCATTGTGGCCATGGATCCGCGCAACGGAGAGATTCTGGCGCTGGTCTCGCGCCCCAGCTTCGACCCCAACGCGTTCACCGTAAAAATCGGCCGTTCCGACTGGAACAAGCTCGTAACCGATCCCGACCATCCGCTGATGAACAAGGCCATCCAGGCGCAGCTTGCGCCCGGCTCGACCTTCAAAATCCTCATGTCCGTGGCCGGACTTCAGGAAGGCGTCGCGCAAAACATGCACATTGTCTGCAACGGCGGCTGGGGTCCGTACGGCTACTACCACCATTGCGACGAAAAACACGGCGCGGTGGATATTTACAATGCGATTCCCTATTCCTGCGATACGTTTTTCTACATGCTCGGCGACAAACTCGGCATCGACCGCATCGTGAAATACGCGACAGCGTTCGGTTACGGGCAAAAGACCGGGATCGACCTGCCGGGAGAACAGGCGGGATTGATGCCCTCGCCGGATTGGCTGATCAAGAACTTCCATCACCGCTGGTACCCCGACGAGACGCTGGACGTGGCCATCGGCCAGGGCGCTGTGGAGGCGACGCCGATGCAACTGGCGCGCATTATTGGAGGCATTGCATCGGGAGGACATCTGGTGCGGCCGCACGTGGTCTTTCCCAACCAACTTTCCCCTGAATTTTATAAATCGCTGACAGATAGCTTTCCGGGAACGGGTGAAGCGTACATTCCCATCGATCCGGCTAACTGGGACATTATTACCAATGGCATGGCCGAAGTGACGCAGCCGGGACTGTACCACACGGCAGGTTCGGCGCATCTGGAAGGGATCGACTTTGCGGGAAAGACGGGCACCGCTCAGCAGATGAGTCACGAAGCGCTGGAAAAGACCAACAAGAGCCGTGCTACCTTTCCGAACGTGTGGTTCGTGGGCGTCACGCCGCGGCGCAATCCGGAGCTTGTGGTGGCGGTTCTCTGGCAAAACGGCGAATTCAGCTATTATCCCGCGCGCATCGCGGCCCGGGTTGTGGAGGCTTACGTGGATAAGAAGCGCCGCGAAGCGCACAACCTTCCGCCCGCGAAGGCCGCGGCGCCGGTCGAGGTGGGCGCTGTCTGGTCGGTGCCCCCCGCGCGCGGCGCCGCGAACAAAGAAGCACGACCGCGCATTCAGGGCGGGCGCTTCTTTGTCGATAGCCACGGTATTGTGGCAGAGAACGGCCAGAGTGCGAAGCCGGCGCCGAAGCACGAGGCCAAGCGCGCTGCTTCGCCGGCGGCAGCTTCCCGTGGAACTTCTTCGCAGGTGGCCGCCATGTCGCCCATGCGGCGAAAGGATCCATAACCGCCATGCGCCGCATCCTGAGCTTTCGCGACTTCGATTGGGCGCTGCTGGGCCTGTTGCTCCTGCTCTGCTCCCTTTCGGTTCTTGAGGTTCACTCGGCCACGCTGCATACGAGGTTTTCGAGCTTCGGAACCCGGCAGATCTTATGGATTACCGCCGGCATAGCGGCCATGTTCGTCTTCTCCAAGATCGACTATCATCGTGTGCTCGACTGGGCTCCATGGGCCTACGGGTTCGGCCTTCTGGCGCTGGCTGCGGTGTTGTCACCGCTCGGCCACAAGGCACTGGGCGGGCGCCGCTGGATCAAGCTGGGCCCAATGCTCGTACAGCCCTCTGAGTTCGTCAAGCTGGTGCTGATTCTCGCGGTGGCCCGCTATTTTGCCAACCTGGGCGGGCGTAGCGTGACGTGGAAGGAGATCCTCAAGGCCTTTGCGCTGGTCGGGATCCCGATGTTGATGGTGCTCAAGCAGCCCGATCTGGGAACCACGCTGACGTATATGCCCATTCTGATCGCCGGGCTGTTTTTGGGCGGGATCAACCTCCGCCAGAGCCTGATTCTGCTCGCCGTAGGCGCTGTCCTGGTCGGGGGAGTCTGGTCCAGCGGCAAGTTTCTCAAGTCGTACCAGAAGGCCCGGCTCACCGCCTTCGTCAACCCCGAGAACGACCCCCGGGGAACAGGGTACCAGGTACTGCAATCAGAGATTGCCGTGGGATCCGGCGGCATTTGGGGCAAAGGCCTGGAAAATGGCAGCCAGACACAGGGCTATTTCCTGCCCATCCCCTATACGGATTTCATCTTTGCGGCCTTCAGCGAGGAACACGGCTTCGTGGGCGCGATTTCTGTCTTGCTGCTATACTTCTTTATATTGATGCGTTTGATTCAAAACGCTCAAACAGCCGCCGACCTGTCCGGTTCCCTCATTATTATGGGAATCGTGGCTGTGTTGACCTTTCAGATCGCGGTCAACGTAGGCATGGTCATCGGGCTGATGCCCGTCACCGGAATCCCTTTACCTTTAATGAGTTACGGTGGATCTTCGGTGCTGTTTACGTTCCTGGCGCTGGGCGTGGCAATGAATGTCCGCATGCGCCGGTTCGTCAATTGACGCATCTCGATCCTTGCGATTGAGGTGTCGCCGAAAAGGTTTGACTCTTGCGTAGCTCCGGAACGATCAGGGATCGAGAGGAACCGCAAGAGAAGGATTTTTAAGCATTTCGCCGGCCTGGTCTGGATGGATCGCGCCCGGCAGGATTGGGTTCATGAGTACGCAGAGACGGGAAGACCATTTGCGGCTCGCACATTGCAAGGAGCGCGTGAGCAGTTCGGGAGACAGATTCCCCGGTTCTCTGTCGCGAAGCCTCCGAGTAATTGCCGCAGGTCGAACGGCCCCGCCGGAGATTCCGGTTCTGGAGGCCACAAACTCTCTGCCATTGGATTGCCGCAAACAACAGACCGTTTGGTGCGCTTTGTTCCGATTCCGTCATGGTTCGCCGCCTGTGAAGCAGGCCGCCGTGCGGAAGCTGTTCCTCAAGCGTCTCCCTGGTTATCCGCTCATCCCCTCCCTGCCGTCGACTCGCGTCCCCATCCGGCCTTGCCGCATGTACCGGCTGCCTTGAGCTGCCGGACGGAAAGGTACGATGGCAAAAGAAATTTGCATCTCCAGCACGCCGCATGAGACGCGGCTTGCGATTCTTGAAGACGATCAACTCGCGGAAATCTACTACGAACGCGAAAATGAGTACACTCTCGCGGGTTCCATTTACAACGGCCGCGTAACACGCGTTTTACCGGGCATGCAGTCGGCCTTTGTCGACCTCGGCCTGGAGCGCGACGCATTTCTCTATGTAACCGACTTCATCGAGCTCGAAGACCAGGAAGAGACCGACGAGCTGGAAAAGGCGGCGGCAAGCGGAGCCGGCCAGGCCCCTCGCGAGGTTCGGCACCCCCGCGGGACCGAGCGCAACGGATATGGGGCCCCCGACGATGCCCCGGCCCTGAAGGGTACCCAGGCGCCCACTTCGTCTACGGGGTGGAAAGGAGGCCGCCCGGAAGAACGCGGCCCGCGCCACGGCCAGAGAGCGGAACCCCGGCGCGAAGAGCGTCAGGAGTTTCCGCCGGCGGATGAAGCGGCACCGGAAACCGCCGATCTCGAATCCACGACTGCTCCAGGGCGGGCAGAAGACGCTCACGGAACGAGCGAGCCGGGCGCACGCCGTTGGCGTGGCCGGCGACGCCGCCGCGGCGGCCGTGGCCCGGGCGTTCCAGTTGAAACTTCGCCGGAATCCGCCGCCTTTGCAGGAACTGAGGCGGAATCGCCCGCCAAATCCGAGCCTGCTCCGGCCATTCCTGCCTCCGAAGCTCGCGTTGCGCCGCGCGCGCCGCGTGCGCATCAGGCTCCAGCGGCGTTTGTGCTGCCTGGCGAGTCGCTTTCCAAGTACGGTAGCGCGTCCTCCGCTGAAAGCCAGAAAGCCGCGCCGGAGCCGGCTGTCCCCTCGCGCCCGGCGCGCACATCCAGCAGGCCTTCCACGCTGGTTGAAGCGCCGCTCAGGTGGGACGGCAGCGGTCTTTTGCCAGGCGAATCGCTTTCGCGGCATCGCAGCCAGTCCGAGCTGCCAGCCGAAGGCGTTCCGGAGGGACAAAGCGGCGTCTCGGCCGCGCCTTTCACCAGGGCTGCCCAGGACGAGGCCGTTGAGGATCTCGAGGAATTTGCTGCTCCGCTACCGGAAACGGGAGAGCCGCGGGAGCCCGCGCTCGAATTTGAGGAGGATGAACTCGCCACGGACGCCGTGGAACCGCTCGCGGAGGAAGAACCGCCTGCGATTGACGCCGCGGAAGGGGCCATCGAGACGGATACGGATTCCGAGGAGTTCACTCTCTCCGCGCCAGATGATTCGGAAATTGCCGAATCGGAGTCTGCAGCCGCGGAGGAGATCGCTTCGGCGCCAGAGGAGGAATTGGACGCGTCTGCATCTCACCGCATCGATCCGTCTGCATCGCCGGGCTTCAGGCTCTTCGGCTTCGGCAAGAAGAAGGAAGGCGAGACGGCTGCCGGCGCCAAGAAAGCCGCCGCCCAGGCTTCGACCTATGTTCCCGGCAAAGGCCTGGTCGAGGAAGAGGTGATCGAAGGCGAGGAGCTTGAAGCCGCGCCGCACCATCGCCGCCACAAGCCGGAAGTACACGATCTGGACGATTACGAAGAGGAGACGCTTCCCACCCACCTGCGCACGGGCGAACTGGGCGAGATGCTGCAGGAGGCTCATCTCGATCACCGCATCCAGATGAACTTTGACGAAAAGAATGGCGAGGAGGAAGAGTTCGAAAGCGCAGAGGAGGAAGAGGCATCTTCGGCGGGTGCGCAACCCGCGCCCGGCCGCGTGCGCCGCGAACGCGGAGGCCGCGGACAGCGCGGCCGCGGAGTGCAGGGCAGCCGCCGCGGACCATCGCGCCGCTCGGCTCAAACCTCCGATCTGCCGATTATTTCCGACCTGCTGAAGTCGGGCCAGGAGATTCTGGTGCAGATCGCCAAGGAACCCATCGCCAAGAAGGGCGCGCGCATCACCAGCCACATCGCGCTGCCCGGCCGTTTCCTGGTCTTCATGCCCACCGTGACACACGTGGGCGTGAGCCGCAAGATCGCGTCCGACGAGGAGCGCCATCGCCTGAAGCGGGTTCTGACGCACGAGCGCGGCGACGCTCCCGGCGGATTCATTGTGAGGACCGCGGCCGAAGGCGCGTCGGAAGAGGAGCTTCGCGCCGATCTGCGCTTCCTGATGAATCTCTGGAACGAGATCAAGCAACGCTCGGAATCCTCCAAGTCGCCGGCTCTCATCTACCACGACCTGTCGCTCATCGAGCGCATCCTTCGCGACCAGGTGAGCGCCAACTTCTCCAACATCTGGGTGGATACGGAGGCCGATTACGAGCGCATCGTCCGTTTCCTCAACCGCTTCTCGCCCTCGCTGGTGCGCCGCGTCAAGCTCTACACCAAGGAGACTCCGCTGTTCGAGCATTTCGGCGTCCAGGACGAGATCTCGAAGGCGCTGCGCTCAAAGGTGTGGCTCAAATCGGGCGGGTCGATCGTAATCAACCAGACGGAGGCGCTGGTGGCGATCGACATCAACACCGGCAAGTATGTCGGCAAGTCGGCGCGGCTCGAGGACACCATCCTCAAAACCAACCTCGACGCCGTTCCGGAGATCGTGCGCCAGATCCGGTTGCGCGATCTGGGCGGCATCATCGTGATCGACTTCATCGACATGGACGAGCGCAAAAACCGCTTCAAGGTGATGGCCGCGCTCGAAGAGGCTCTCAAGAGCGACCGCGCTCCCACCAAGGTCCTGCAGTTTAACGATTTCGGCCTGGTGGCCATCACGCGCAAGCGTGTGAAACAGTCGCTGGAGCGGACCCTGAGCGTGCCCTGTCCCACCTGCCAGGCCACCGGCATGGTGAAGAGCCCGTCCACCGTGTGCAACGAGATTTACATTGAGATGCGCAAGATGAGGAAGCACTTCGAGAACGCCGACGTGATGCTGCGCGTGAATCCCGAGACGGTGAAGGTTCTCAAGGCGAACGGCGGCCGCTGGCTCACTGACTTCGAGGAGTTGGCCGGCAAGAACGTGTTGGTAAAGAGCGACCCGGCGCTGCACCCGGAGCAGTTCGATATACAAGGCTAGCGGAGTTAGCGGAGCTGGCGGAGTTGGCAAAAGGCCGGGGCGAATGCTCCGGCCTTAGCCGTTTCTGGCTCCTCAGTTCAGTCGCATGTGCGCGAAGATCGTTTCACCGGATCACATGAATCGGAACTCCCACCTTCAGGTTTCGCCAGGTCTGTTCCGTGGTATAGACCGGCGCTTTAAGTGCGATGGCCAGCGCCAGGCAGCAGCGGTCTCCGAGTGACAGGCCATACTTCTCCGTTTTTGCAATCAGGTCGCCGGCGATCCGCGCCTGTTCGCTCGTGAAGGGCTCCGCCGCCGTGACAAGTTCAAGAGCGTCTGCCCACGCCTGGTCCGTACCGTACCCATTTTTGACGAGCTTGGATTGCACTTCCGCGAGGTTCACCGTGCTGGCAACGGCATTCCCCATGACTTCGTCCGTCAGTTTTTCCTGACCAGGCTCGTGTTGAACTACCGCGAGGATGGCGGAAGCATCGAGGACAACCTCATTCATGTTTCGCCGCCTCGCGCCGTTCAGCGCTCAACTCCTGCGAGAGGCTAACTCCGGGCGGAATGATCTTACGGGCCCTCTCCTGAACGCGGCGAATCCGGCTCCGCAACGTCGAGATGCGCACCTCATCGCCTACCACGCGCATATCCAGCGCGTCGCCAACGCCCATCCCCAGCGCTTCGCGGATCGCCGTTGGGATGACTATGCGGCCTTTTTCGCTCATGCGCGTTCGAACCTGTAGCTCCATGTGTCCCTCCTGCCCGTAGTGACACTATTCTACTTTCGTGCCACATTTTATGCAAGTGACACCTCGCAAGTCTGTCCCACGCAGGACCTTCCGGTTCAGGCAACCTCTGGCAGCATTCCGTGTCTAAATCATTGACAGGCGCTTCTTTCCCTCAAGTCAAACAAAATCAGCGTTTGAGGTGGTTGCAATGTCATTCCCCCATTGGTTTCAGCCCTTGCGGCGCGCGAGTTTGTGTGCGGTTGCGGTTCTGCTCGCCGCCAGTTTTGCTAACGCCCAGTCTGCTCCATCCCAGGATCAATCCAGCGTTACCGGCTATTCGTCGAGCCAATCGGGCCCGACGCAATTTGCCGAATTGGCACTACCCAAAGCTCCGGCGCCGACATCCGCAGCGTCAGGGTCAGGCCAATACGGAGACAGTGGAGGCTACGGAGGCGGCGGAAAGCATGCGTTCCTGCACAACTGGACGTTCGAGGCAGGAGGCGGATTCAACGCTCCCGTCGGTAACGACACCGGCGACGCCGGCGACCCCGTCCCAGTCATCACCTGGGGCAGCAATTTCACCGTCGGCGCAGGCCTCCGCTTCTCCAATCGGATCTCCGCGCTGCTGGAGTATCAGTTCATGGGTGACAAGCTCCCAGCCGCGTTCCTCGCGGAATTCCCTCCAGAGGACGAGATCACAGCGGGTAACGCCCACATCAATTCGATCACCGGCTCTCCCGTCATCGACCTCTTTCCCAAGAAGTCAAACGGCGTCTACCTGGTTGGAGGCTTCGGTTACTACCACAAGTCGACCAACCTCCAAACACCCGAACTCACCTTCGACTATTACGGCGACGAATATTACGAGAACGTCACCGTTGCCTCATTCACCTCGAATCAGTGGGGCGGCAATGCCGGTCTAGGCCTCTACCATCGCCTGGGCGGCGGAGTGTATGGCAGCGACAGCGGCCATACCGAGATTTTTGCCGAGGCGCGCTACACATTTATTCACACGCCCGCCGTCACTCAAACCAACGGCCTTGGGACCACCGAGTTGATCCCTGTCACGCTCGGCGTGCGGTTCTAAGCGCAGGATACCCTGTAAGGTTCTTTGGCCGACCCTGCCGCGAAAATCATCATCGTGGAGGGATCGGCCGTGCAGTTTCACCACGGCTTGCGTTCTTGTTCCGTCGGCGTTCCCACTTCACCGCGCTCGATCCGCTCCAGAAACGCCCGCGCCAGCTTGCGCTCGCCGGGATGGCTTTCGCCGTGGATGGTGCACAAGTCAAGGAATTCGTCGCAGAGCGCGTTCCGCTCTCCCTGCCGGGCAAGAACGTTCTGCAGCGCAACCGCCAGCTCGCGCAGCCGCGCAGCCTCGGGCCAGCCGCCTTCTTCACCGTCCTCGCTTACGGATTCCGAGAACAATCCGCGCCGTCCTCGCGCACACTCGTCCAGGCTGGCCAGCAGTTGTTCGCTGAAGGCGCGGTTCAGCGCCTCGATTTGTACGGGCTCCATGGCGTCGCGGGGGTCCATATTGCCTCTTACTTCGCCCGCATCGCCGCTTCGATCTCATCCGGGGTATGCGGTAGCGCGGCATCGAGATCGATCAGCTTTCCATCCGCGCCGACCAGGAAGTCACATTCAATGCGCACCCCCAGCCTCTCCCCGGGAATGTAGATGCCCGGCTCGATGGTGAAGACCATTCCCGGCTTGAGCACCACCGGGTAGTCCGCGGGATCGTGCACATCGATTCCCATCAAGTGGCCCAGCCCGTGCAGCCAGTACTGCCCCAGCGGCTGGCCGTGCAGGTCTTTTCCGTGCGTGTCGATGTAGTTGTAGGCCACGGTGTCAAGCGAATTCGGGTCCTGCCGGTCGCGGTCGTTGATAGTCGATTTGCCGGCCACGAAGGCGTCGATGGCTGCCTGTTGCGCGCCCAGCACGACGTTGTAGATTTCGCGCTGCCGAGGGGTGAAATGCCCGTTCACCGGCACGGTGCGGGTGATGTCGGCCGCGTACATCGAGTATTCGCAGGCCGCGTCAACGAGGAGAATGTCGCCGTCCTGCATGGTGCGGTCGTTGGCCGAGTAGTGCAGGATGGTCGAATTGACGCCCGAGCCAACGATAGGCGAATAGCTGGGCCGCTCGCACCCGTTCTCCATCCACACGGCGGTCATGGCCCCGGCAATGGCGCGCTCCGTCATGCCCGGCTTGACCCACCACTGCATCATCACGCGCTGGGCAAGGATCGACGCCGCCGACGCCTTCCTGATGAGCTCGATCTCCCCCTCGTCCTTGATCTGGCGCAGCGGCATGGTCAGGCTGGTTACGTCATGTGGCTGCGGAACTGCCGACGATCCCAGCGTGACCGCGGTAAAGCCCAGCAGCGCGGTGGCCGCGGCCGAATCCGGCTGCGTCCACACATTGCGGAGGAGCGGCCGGTCGGCGGCCAGCAGCCGGCTCAACTCCGCCGGCAGCTCGGTCATCGGCTCCACATGGTCAACGCCCGCGGCCTGCTCCACTCCCGGCGTGGCCGCGTCCATCTTCACGCCAGTGTACGTTTCCATGCGCAGATTGCGCACGGGCAGAAACAGAATCTCCTTATAGGCGCGCGGCGTGGCTGCCTGAGGCGCATCGCCCACGATCATGAGGGCTGCGCCGGGCTCGTTCCAGCCGGTCAGGTAGTAGAAATTCGAGTCCTGCCGGTAAGGCATGAAATCGAGCGCCGGTTCTTCGGCGGCGAACAGCACCGCTACGCCGCCTTGCAGCTTATTGGCGAGCGCAACGCGCCGCGCGTGGTAAACGCCGGGCGGCTGTTTTTCGAGCGCGTGGAGCGGGGGCAGCGCGGAAAAGCTGACGAGCAGAGCAAGGGCAGAAACGCGAAGCCACTTCATTCGGCTATTGTCGCGCCGCAGTGTCAACCGCGCAAAGGAAATCCAGCGGCCAGCGCCAATTCATGCAAGGACGGCGAAGGCCTGCGTTTCCTCCTCCCTTTCGACCGTCATTTTCCTCAGGCCGTTATCCGCCAGGGCACGGCAAAACTCCTGTGCCGGCATGGGCCGGCCGAAGAGCCATCCCTGCGCAAAGATTGGCCGTTTGGCCATGGTGAAGTATTCCGCCTGCTCGCCGGTTTCGACGCCCTCGACAATGACGTGCAGATCGATGGCCTCAGCCATGGCCAGAATCTGGGGCAGGATGGCCATGGTCACCGAGCCGGTTCCGATCGACTGCGTAAAAGCCTTGTCGATCTTGATGGCATCCACGGATAGGTCCTGCAGATACGAAAGGCTCGAATAGCCGGTTCCGAAATCGTCGATATGGACGCTGTGCCCACGCCGGCGAAGCGCGTGAATCGTCTGGATGGCGGCATCGCGCCGCACCGTCGAGCCTTCGGTGATTTCGATCGTAAGGCTTTGCGGAAGCAGGCCGGCCTCGGTGAGAGAAGTGGCCAGTAAGTCCAGAAAGCCGGGATCGGCCAGATCGTCGGAGGTGACGTTGATGCTCACCCGGAAATCGGGATGGCTGCGAAGCACAGGGCCGAGATCGCGCAAGACGCGGCGAAGGACCAACCTGGTAATCTCCTTCACAAAGCCCTGACGCTCGGCAATGCGCACAAAGATGTCTGGGCCCACGGCCATTCCTTCTTCGTCAGTCCAGCGCACCAACGCTTCCGCGCCGACAATCCAGCCGTCGCCGAGGTCAACGATGGGCTGATAGACGACCTTAAGCCTGTCGCGGCGAATGGCACGGCGCAGTTGCTGCGCCATGCTCTTGTTGCGCCGGTAAAGCAGCGAGGAGAGGAAGCCGATGAATGCCCCCAATAGGCCGCACAGGGCAATGCAGCCATTGAATCGTGTCCGGTTGGCGGCAACAATCGCCGGGATGGTGGTATACGCGGTGACGCAGTTGAAGTAACGGATGGAACACCGCGTGGCGTACAGGTTGTCTTCCTGCCAAAGCGTTCCCTCCGAGGTCAGGATGGGCATGTCGGAGGGCAGCGGCTCGCCAAGCAGCGAACCGTGCGTCTGGGTCGGGGCGTCGGTCACCGTCTGCGTGAAATGCATGGGCGGCGGCTGAATGTACATGCGCACGATGGGCGTGAAGACCACAAATGAATTTCCCCGCTGAAGCGCGATGGCGGGAAACGTGCTGTCTCTATAAAGCTTGAGACTCTTGAAGATGTACGTGCCATCCTGTTGGATAAAGTCCGGTTCGGCTTGACCGTTCAGGCGGGTCACATGTCCCATTGCGGCCGAGCACTCGATTTGGCCGTTCCTATTCATCTGTCCTGCGTCCTTCAGAAACTCCGACTCGAAGATCAGCGCGCGAAGGTATTTGACCTCAGCGTCGGAGCAGGAACCCGATGGTGAGGCGTCCACCGCGGCAAGGGCAGTGCGCACTTCGGCTGCCCAGTCTTCGCCGTTGGCCACCAATTGGCTTGCGTAGTTGTCGAGGCGGTTTACCGTCACCCAGACGGTGATGTACCGCGCCAGATAATAACCGGCGCAGGTTCCACAGACGGCCATGACGATGGTGACGGCCAATACGATCGTGTAGCGCGTTCGAAGCGTAGGCATGACTTATGAATCGAAGAGCATTAACAGCGTATGCGATGAAAAAGTGAAGACAGGTGTACCCGCCTTCGCGGATTGAAGTGGAATTAGTTAGCTTATCGGAACCCGGGACGGGAAAGTTGAGGCCTTTTTTTGAATTTTCTAAGAAATATGCGATCTCTTCCTGAATGAACGGCGGAGAAGGGCGCCGCTTCCGCAGCAGGCCGCCATGTAGGAGATGGACAGCGGATTCCCCCGTTTAGTTCGTGGCTTACGGTGCGGCAGCGAGGGGACTACGCCGCAAGCGGACGGTTGAATTTCAGCGGGAATTGCTGTATTCTGACCATGCAAACGCGTTTGTCCGTCAGGTTTTGTCCGTGTTCGCACCGGCTGGCGGAGAGATGAGTGGGCTTACAGCCCACTTTTTATTTGGAGCAAACCGCAGGCCAGCTCACACCGGGCCGAATGAGTGTTAACCCATTGGAAATCAGCCTTCTGCGGGCGGCGTAGGAGTGGGTTCCCCGCAAGGGATGCTGGATGGATGGGCGCGAAGGGACGATGGCGGTCAACCTGGACGAAATCCGGAGGGCGGCGGAACGGGTGGCTGCTTCGCACGGGCTCGACGTGGTCGATATCGAGCTCGCCGGCACGGCGAAAGATCGCACGCTGCGCGTGAGCCTCGAAAAGAACGCCGAGGGCCGGGCGCAACTGAAGGCGGCGGCCGCAGCCCACGCAGAGGGCTTGCCGGAGAGGCTTTTGGAAGGTTCGCTCGCGGTGGAGCAGCTTTCCGGCGTGACGCACGAGGATTGCGCGGCGTTCAGCCGCGATTTTGGGGTTTTGCTCGACGTGGAGGACCTGGTTCCCGGCGCGGCGTACACGCTGGAGGCCAGTTCGCCGGGGTTGGATCGGAAACTTACCCGGCCGGAGGATTTTGAACGGTTTGTAGGCTGCCTGGTGAAGGTGCGGACTTTCGAGCCGGTCCGCAACAACCGGCACTGGCAGGGAAGATTGGTAGCGGGCGCTGCAAGCCCGTCGCAAACAGGAACAATCACGATCGATCTTACGGCTGTGAAGCAGAACAGCAAGAGCCGGAAGACCGGAGTGGACACGGTAGAGATTGCGCTCAGCAATATCGAGAAGGCGAATCTGGCGCCGGAGATCTGAAAGGCGAGCTACTAGCTTCTAGCCACTAGCTGCAAGCTTTTCCGCGATTGGAACGACGGTGTTGGTTCACTAATGAAGTGGCTAGGAGCTAGAGGCTAGAAGCTGGCTTTTAGCGAGATTCAACAGCGCCGGCGGGGAGCTATCGCTCCGCCGGGCACAGAAGAGAGCAGTCAGAGTATGGCCACCAGCGTTTTGTATCAAAGTATCGAGCTCCTGAGCCAGGAGAAGGGCATCGCCCCCGCCATTGTTGTCGGCGCCGTCGAGGAAGCCATCGCCCTGGCCACGCGCAAGTTCTACAAGACCCAGGAAAACATGCGCGGAGAGTTGAACAAGGAGACCGGCGAGATTACGGCCTACATTTACAAGACGGTGGTCGCCGACGAGGATCAGATCGAGGATCCCGTAAATCAGATCACGCTTGCGGAGGCCAACGAATTGGCTCCCGGCGTGGAAGTGGGCAGCGAGATCCGCATCTATCGCGACACCAGCCCGCTGGGGCGCATCGCGGCGCAGTTGGCCAAGCAAATCATCTTCCAGAAGGTGCGCGAGGCCGAGCGCGACACGATCTTCCAGGAATATGCGCACCGCGAAAAAGAGGTCCTGAATGCGACCGTCAAGCGCCTCGAAGGCCAGGACGTCATCTTCGACCTGGGCAAGGCCGAGGCCCGCTGCCCCAAGCGCGAACAGTCGCGCCTGGAGCAGTTCAGCGTGGGCGAGCGCGTGCGTGTGGTGCTGATCAAAGTGGACCGCGCCGCCAAGGGGCCGCAGGTGATCGTGAGCCGCGCCGCGCCGGAGTTGGTATCGAACCTTTTCCAGTCGGAAGTTCCCGAGATTTACGACAACACCGTGGTCATCCGCGCCATTGCGCGCGAGGCCGGCGAGCGCACCAAGATCGCCGTGCAGAGCCGCGACAAGGACGTGGACCCCGTAGGCGCATGCGTGGGCATGAAGGGCATGCGCGTACAGTCGATCATCCGCGAACTGCGCGGCGAAAAGATCGACATCATCGAATTCAGCGACGAGATCACGACGTTTGCGGAAAAAGCTCTTCAGCCGGCCAAGGTGAGCCGCGTTTCCATCACGGACCTGACGGAAAAGCAGCTCGAAGTGATCGTTGACGACACGCAGCTTTCGCTGGCCATCGGCAAAAAGGGCCAGAATGTACGCCTGGCGGCCAAGCTTCTGGGCTGGAAGATCGACATCAAGAGCGAAGAGGAGAAGCGCCAGGAGGTCGAGCAGCAGATGCAGGCCCTGGCCGGCGCTCCCACCACGCCCATCGAGCAGGTGAGCGAGCTGGGCGATGGAATCATTCAGAAGCTGATTACAGCGGGCGTCACCACCGTTGAAGCGCTCGCCGATATGACGCCGGAACAGCTCGAGGAAATTCCGGGCATCGGCGAAAAGACCCTGGAGAAGATCAGCGTAGCCGTGCGCAACTATTTCAGCCGCTTTGAAGAGGCTGAGGCGCAGGCGGCCGAAGAAACTCTGGCCGCCGCGGAAGTTGCGACGCCCGAATCTGCCGTGGATACGACAGAAGCGGAGCAGGAAAATTCCGCCGAGGTTTTGGAGGAAGCGGAGAGCGTGCGCTCAGCCAGGGCGGAGACAGACGAACTTGCCGCCTCCGATGCAGCCACGGAATCTCTCGCCGAAGATCAAGCTGAAGCAGACAGCCGCACCTCCGCCGAGCTGGCAGTAGAGAATGCCCCGGCAGCGGACTCGGAAGAAAACGGCGCAAGTAACGATGAGCACGACGAAGCGGCCAAAGAGGACGGCGCGTGAAATGCGCCGCGTCCTCCCAAGCCAAACGCACGATAACGCAGCGGTTAAGAACGGCCAGTGCCATGAGGCAGCTATGAGCGACTAAAGGGCTTTTTGGCGGCACGAATTGAAAAGAGGCGGATGAGCAAGGTTCGTATTAACGATCTCGCGAAAGAGCTGGAAGTCAAGTCTCGCGCGATTCTCGATCTTCTTCCTGAACTCGGCGTTTCGGGAGGCAAGACGCACTCCAGTTCGCTGGAATCGGACGAGGCGGATAAGGTTCGCGCACACTTTGCGCAGGAGGCGCGGCAAGCCCCGCATTCAGGCGCCGCGCACGCGCGCCACGCCGCTGAAGCCGTCGCCCCCAAGATCGATCTCTCGCACATCTCCAAGCCGGGAGATGTGCTGAAGGCCGTTCTGGCCAAGAAAAAGGAAGAGGAAGAAGAGGCGCGCCACGCTCGCTTGCCCATCAAGCCGGCGGCTGCTCCGCCAGCCGAGCCTGCTGCGCCCGCTCCGCGTCCGGCCAAAGCGCCGTTTGCGGCGAAACCCGCGGCCGCCGCATCCGTTCGCCCGGAGCCGCGCAAAATTGTTCCGCAGCCGCGCTCTGCGCCGCCCATCGTTGCCCCGCCGCCC
The DNA here is from genome assembly GCA_963808805.1 of uncultured Acidobacteriaceae bacterium. Taxonomy (GTDB): domain Bacteria; phylum Acidobacteriota; class Terriglobia; order Terriglobales; family Acidobacteriaceae; genus Telmatobacter. The sequence goes on from CAWEGN010000004.1 coordinate 243,352, forward strand.
ACACCTCTTCCGGCTATAGCCTCTCATCCTCCTGCGGGTGCTGTCGTCGCCAAGGCGCCTGCAGGCGCCGCAGGCGTCACGCGCCCGGTTGTCGTGGTTGCGCCGCCTCCGGTTGCCGTCGTGGTCAAGCCGCCCGCAGTCCCGCCTGAGCGCGAGGAACAGCTCCGCGCCGGCGAAAAGCTTCCGGCTGCCAAGACGCCGGCCGCCGCGCCTTCCGCTGGCGTCGAGCAACAGGCGCCTTCCACCATTCCCGATCTTGCTGCGAGCGCGCCGCACGCAACTGAAGCCGCTGTTGCCGCAGGCAAAGCGTCCGGTGCGATTCCGGCGATCGCCGCCGCGTCCACAACCGCCCCCGCGCAACCGGGCCCTGCGAGCGCGCACCCCGCCCGTGCTCCGCGCCGCATGGTTATGCCGCAAACCGGCCCACGGCCTGTGTACACGGCGTCCATCGTTCCAACCACCGCGCCCGCGGCTGGCGCCGGAATTCAGCGCGGCAAACCGATCTTCGATCGCAGGCCCGCGGGAGGGCAGGCCGGCATGGCGCAACGGATGCCCGGCGGCGCTGCGGCGCCCGGTCAAGTCGCAGGGGGACCGCGCCCCAGGCATCCCACGCGCGCCGGGGCGGGCGGATTCGCGGGGCCTGGAGGCCCCACAGCTCCCGGCGCACGGCCCGGATTTGGCGCGCGTCCTGGATTCGGAGCACGCCCAGGGTTTGGCGGCGCGCGCCCCGGCGCCGGCGGCGCACCGCCGACAGGTGAGGCCCCGCGCCCGCAGCGCGCCAGTTCCCGTGGCCGCGGACGAGGCAAGCAACAGTACCCGAAGACCAAAGAAGGCCCGATGAAGGGCTTTGTGCCGCCGCCGCGCTATGGCGGCGCGCAATACAGCACCGGGCCCGTGCCCATCACCCGCGACATCACCGTCACGGAGGGCATCAGCGTGAAGGATCTGGCCGAAAAGCTCGATGTCCGCGCCAAGGACCTGATCGCGACGCTGCTCATGGGCGGCGTGTTTGTCACGGTCAATCAATCGCTCGACGCCGAGATGGTGAAAGATGTGGCGACAAAGTTCGGCGCCGCAGCCAACGTCATCAGCTACGAAGAGGAGTTGGAGAATCAGGCCATCGAGGAGGTGCTCGATACCGAGAAAACCGACGTGGTGGAAGTGCCGCGCCCGCCGGTGGTGACGGTGATGGGCCACGTGGACCACGGCAAGACCTCGCTGCTCGACGCCATTCGCGAGACGCATGTGGCCGCGGGCGAAGCCGGCGGTATCACGCAGCACATCGGCGCCTACAAAGTGAAATTCACCAAGGAAGGCTCGCCGGCCTCGGGCCGCGAGATCGTCTTCCTCGATACGCCGGGCCACGAAGCCTTCACGCGCATGAGGGCCCGCGGCGCCAAAGTAACCGACATCGTGGTGGTGGTTGTCGCCGCCGACGACGGCGTGATGCCGCAGACTCTGGAGGCCATCGATCACGCCAGGGCCGCCGAAGTTCCCATCATCGTGGCCGTGAACAAGATCGACAAGCCCGAGGCCAATCCCGAACGCGTGAAAAAGCAGTTGGCCGACCGCGGTCTCATTCCGGAGGAATGGGCTGGCGCGGGCCAGGAAGGCACGGTGTTTGTCGAGGTCTCCGCAAAGAAGCGGCTCAATCTCGATCTGTTGCTCGAAATGATCTGCCTGGTGAGCGACCTGAAGGCGCCCAAGGCCACGCCCGGACGCAAGGCACTGGGCAGCGTTCTCGAGGCCAAGCTTGACCGTGGCCGCGGCGCCGTGGCCACCGTCCTGGTGCAGGACGGAACCCTTCACCTGAACGACAGCTACATTGTGGGCAACACGTTCGGCAAGGTGCGCGCCATGTTCGACGATCGCGGACGCGCGCTCGAAGAAGCCGGCCCTTCCACTCCGGTTGAAGTGCTTGGTCTTGAAAGTATGCCCGACTCGGGCGACACCTTCCTCGTGGTCGCCGACCGCGACAAGGCCAAGTCGATCGCCTCGTATCGCAAGATGAAGGAGCGCGACGCGCAACTGGCCAAGAGCTCGCGCGTGTCTCTGGAGGGATTGGCTGAGCAGGTGCGCCAGTCGGGCGTGAAGGACCTGCCGCTGATCATCAAGGGCGACGTGACGGGCTCGGTAGAAGTGCTGGCCGACTCGCTGGTGCGCATGTCCACGGAAAAGGTGCGCGTCAAGGTGCTGCACTCCGGCGTCGGTTCCATCACCGAGAGCGACGTGCTTCTGGCGACGGCATCGAACGCCATCATCATCGGCTTCAACGTCCGCCCGGAGCGCAAGGCCGCCGAGCTGGCGCAGCAGGAGAACGTGGAGATCCGCCTGCACTCCATCATCTACGAGCTGCAGGACGAGATTCGCCTGGCCATGCTGGGCCTGCTCGAACCCACATTCAAGGAGAATTACCTGGGCCGCGCCGAAGTCGTCAATGTCTTCCGCATTCCCAAGGTAGGCGCCATCGCCGGCTGCCGCGTGCAGGACGGCGTCATCCGCCGCGATGCCGAGGTGAAGGTGATGCGCGACGGAGCGCAGGTCTTCAAAGGCAAGATCGGCTCGCTCAAGCGCTTCAAGGACGACGCGCGCGAAGTCACCAACGGCATGGAGTGCGGCATCGGCATCGCCAACTTCAGCGACGTGAAGGAAGGCGATATTCTGGAAGCCTTCAGCATGGAAAAGCAGGCCTCGGATCTGGGTGCGCTGACGAGCGCGAAGGCGTAGCTCTCATCCAAGACCAATAGAAAACCGGCCCGCTGCTCATATGAGTTGCGGGCTGTTTCTTTTTGATTCCCACAACAAAATATCCGAACACTCCGTCACCGGTCACCGTCTTAGCGTGTGTACAGGGAGTAAAGTTGCTTCGCACCCGGCACGCAACCTGCGCCGGCAGCCCAAGGGAGCACGCGAGCCTTGACCACCGGCGAAGACGCGGAGTTCACGGCACTGGTCCAGCGCCAAGCGCGCTTCGTGTTCCGCGTCGCTTACGCCGTTCTGCTCAACTCCCACGACGCCGAAGACGCCGTTCAGGAGACGTTCTTGAAGCTCTATCGCAATCGCGGCTGGCGCAACGTCGAAAACGAACGCGCATTTCTCGCGCGCGTGGCGTGGCGTGTTGCCATCGATCGCCGTCCGCGGCAGCCCGAATCGCTGAGCCTCGACTCCGAATCCGGCGCGCCTGCCTCGGAGACGCCGTCTCCCGGTCTCAGTCCCGAGCAAACGCTGATCCTCGCTGGCCAACATGCCCGCATCCATTCTCTGATCGATGCGCTTCCTGAAGAACTCCGCGTGCCGTTGGTACTTTCCACCAATGACGAACTCAACTCGCGCGAGATCGGCCGGGTGCTTGGCATCCCAGAGGGCACCGTCCGCACCCGCTTGCAGCGCGCCCGCCAGCTTCTCCGCCAGAAGCTAAGCGCGTCCGGGCACTCGCATCTCCGAGCGCCGCGCTCACAGGAGGCTCCGTATGCCTGAGCACAAAGATCTTGCTCTAAAACCCGATGCCGAGTTTGACCTCCTGCTCCGCTCGGCGCTCAATACCTATGCCGACCCCGGCTCAGATTTGGACCTTGCTCAACAAATCCTCGCCCGCGTCGCGGCCGAATCCGCAGGTAGACAAACGCGGCGCTGGCTGCCGTGGGCAATCGCAGTGCCGGTCGCGGCAGGCTTGCTCATTCTCATCATGCTTTCCGGTTCAAAACCAATGCACAGGGTGGCAGATGGCACGAGCCAGGCCCGCGTCTTGCAGTCACCGTCCACAAATGTCAGCGGAGGCAGGCCGTCTTCGATTTCGCTTTTAGCTTCAGATCAACACACCAAAGCGTCGCGGCCGCGGCAGAACTCCCGCGACGACGTAGCCGCGGCTGGAACCACGCACCTGCCCAAACTCGATGTCTTCCCAACTCCCCGGCCTCTCACGCCAGAGGAACAGGCGTTCGCCGACTACGTCGCCCGATCTCCAGAGACGGAGCGCCAATCCCTCATCGAGGCGCAAAAGCGGGTTGAAGCACCGCTCGCCATTGCCGCCATCCAGATTCCACAACTCGAGCCGCCCGGCCAGGGCGCTAACTAAGGAGAACCCATGCGCAAGATCACCCTCGTTTTCTGTCTTCTCTTCTTCACTCTGTCGTTTGAGAACAGAACTTTTGCCCAGGACACAGGTAACACCCAGCCAGTCCCCAAGGCTCAGGACACCGCGAAGCCCCCGGCGCAGCCCGTTCATTACTACCACATCGATTTCTTGGTTGAGGAGCTCGGTTCGGACGGCAAGCCGACGAATAGCCGCACGTACTCAACGACCATCTGCACTGAAACTCACAGCACGGTGTCCCTCCGCACAGGCTCCAAAATTCCTATTGCCACGGGGTCGTTCGAGGCAAGCTCAAAGGCATCCACCCAATTCCAATACATAGACATAGGCGTGAATTTTGACGTGCATAACGCTCATGAGGTCAACCAGCAGCTCGCTTTTGTTCTGACGGCGGATCTGAGTAGTGTTGCTTCATATGCCGACCTGGCGGCCGTGCACGAGCCCATCATTCGCCAGAACGCCTGGCAGGCTTCGGTCCTCATTCCCGTTGGCAAACCCACCGTCGTTTTCAAATCCGACAACCTCGACAGCAAAGGCAGCACTCAAGTCCTGGTTACTGCCACGCCGCTCCAGTAGTCCCTGCGCACCACCAAGATGCACCTCCATCCTTGCGGTTTGCTTCCAGCCCAAGGATGGAGATCTATAAGCCCCAGCCTGTCTCAGCCGGCCCCCTTCACGCCGTCGCTCCGCGTTGCCAGACGGCCGCATCGAAGCTGTGCGCGCACTGGTAGCCTTCGTCCTTGTAGAGTCCGATGGCCTCGGAGTTGGCCTCCGTGACGGTGAGAGAGACTTCGGCCGCGCCCAGGCGCATGAAGCTGAAAGCGGCCTGCGCGAGCAGCAGGCGGGCCAGCCCGCGGCGCCGGAAAGCGGGATGAACGCAAACCTGGGTCAGATGCCCGCTCTGCCTGCTTACGCGCGAGCCCAGCACAAGGGCGGCAAGCTCGCGGCTGGCGCGCTCCACGATCACATACGACGCCTGCGCGGAAAAACTGCCGCAGCCGGCATAGTGCACGATGTTGTTCAAAAAGCGCATGGAGCCGTGCACGGAGCGGTATTGGTCGTTGATCAGGCTGTCGGGATGGTCGCGGTAGGCCTCGCAGATGAGCCGCGCCGCCGGCGCCAGGTCGGCCTCGCGCCAGGGGCGAAATTCCAGGTTGGCGGGCAGATCCGGCTGGGGCGGGCTCCATTGCCCTTGCAATGCCTGCACCAGAAAAAGCCTGCGAAAGATCTGGAACCCGGCTTCGCGGAAGATCCCGGCGTAGGCGCCGGAAGGATGCAGGAGCAACTGCGACTCGATACGTTCTACGTGCGGCGAGTTGAGCAGCAGCTCGAAGAGATGCCGGAGCAGCGTTTCTTCCGTGGAGTGGGCACTGCCGGACGCGCCACCTGCGCCATCCGGCGTGCACGGCAGAGCGAATACATCGCCAATGACGGCCTTGGTCTCCTCGTAGACACAGAACACGTAGCCTGTCACGCGTCCCGACATGAGCGCCGCGTAGCCGGGCAGCATGTGATTATCGATATATTGCATGAGCAGGCGCGCCGAGGCGTGGTAGTCCCAGTGCAGCCGCTGCTCCCACAACTCACCCTCGGCCTCCAGTACGGGGCGGAGCACCGGGGCCGCAAAGTGCCGCAGGTCGAGAATCTCGACGGAACCGCCCGATGTTTGCATTTCTCCCCTGTCTGGAGCCCGGTTGCGGCGAATCGCGATCGATGCCTGAGTGAGCCGGCGCATCGCCGCCCCGCTGTTCGCCGCCAAGAAGCAAATCGGCGGGGCGCTCCGGCGCATTGGATGCGGCACGAATGCAGGAGACGGCGCGCGAACGGACTCACGCCGGCACAGTGTCTGGAAAAACCCTTCCCGCCACTTTGCCACGAGACAGCGCGCTCTCGCAAGTTAGAAAGCGCCCGCGGATAAAGCCTCCCGCCCGCGGGAAGGAGGATGAGAGGCCCTAGTGTAGTGAGTCAGAAGTTCATTGAAGAACAACCGCAGATCCCCATTCGACTCGTTGGCAGCGGCGAACTCGCTCAGGGCAGGCTTTTGACTCATTTTGGCGCAAAACGCGCCAAAATTCGCTCAGGATGACAGCTTATTTGTGATGCGAACCTCAGACTCAGGACACTAGATTACGGCTGCCGACCAGGTACACCTCCAACCCCTGTTCCGGCCATCCGAAGATCTGCTCGTATTGACGGCCTTCGAGGAGCTCACTGAGCGCGAGTTGTGTACCCAGATCCGCGCCATGGCGGCCCTGGATGCGCGCCACCAGGATGTGCTGCCCATCGGGCACGCCGCTCTCGTCGTAATTCACCACCTCGCGGCTACGATAAAACGAGAGCCCGTACTCCACGTCGCGGCGAACGCGGAACACCGCTACGGTCTCGTCCGCGGGAACGAACTCAGCAATGCGCTGGGCCAGAGGCCGCGCGGAGTAGGAGCGGTCGAGCAGGTGGATGACATGCTTGGTGGAGGCAACTCCAGGGACACCGAAGACCGGGCCGACGCCGTAGAGGAACAGAACCAACACCACCAGGATCCCGCAGGTGGCCGTACGCAGCCGGGCCACGCCAAAACCTTTGGTCACAACCAGAATCAGCAGCCCTGCTCCCACCGCGGCCAGCGCGGCAGCGGCCAGCGCGTGAGCGGGCGGCATGGCCGCGCCGTGGGCTACAAACCACGGCAAGAGCAGGACGGACATGGTCGTGGTGCCGCACACCGCCGCATGACCGAGAAGAATCCATCGGTTCAGACCCGGCCGGCGGCGGCGAAACAGGTAATCTCCGGTGAGAATGGTGATCGGCGGGAGGGCGGGAAGAATGTATCCGGGCAGCTTGGATCGCGAGAAGGAGAAGAAGATAACGGGAATGAGCGACCACAGCACCAGAAACTCGGGGAATGCGTCGCCGGGGCGCGTGGGCAAGGGCTTTCCGGCGCGGGAGTGGCGCAGCCGCCACTCGGCCACCGACGTGAGTATGCCGTCAACCAACGCGCGCCCTGCGACCACGGTCCACGGCATGAGGGCCAGCACCACGACCACCAGGTAGTACCAGAAAGGCCGATCGTGCTGATACAGGTCGGTGGCGAAGCGTTCCAGGTTGTGCTCGAGGAAGAATTCACGGAAGAAGGTGGGATTCTGATGCTGCACGGCAATGAACCAGGGCAGCACCATGGCAAAATAGAGAACCACCCCCGGCCACCAAAACGAGCGGCGCACGATGTGCCACTCGCGGCGCAAGAAGGCAAAGGCGGCGATGATGAGGAAGGCCAGAAGCGGCGCAACCGGGCCTTTGGCCAGTGTGGCCAACCCCGTAAAAAAATAAATGTCGTAGAGCCAGAACTTCGAGCCGGTTTCGTACCACGCATACCAGCCCAGCAACCCGATGGCCAGCGGCGCTGCCATCTGCATGTCGGTGGAGGCGCCGCGTGCAAAGCCCATGATCCCGGCGCAGGCTACGGTGATGAGTGCCGCGTCAAGATGCCCGCCGGGACGGAATCGCCGCATGTGCAGGTAGATGAGCGCCACCATAATAAAAGCGAAGGTGGCCGAAGGCAGCCGCGCGGCCCAGTCGTGCACCCCGAAATCCTGGAAGATGAACATCGCGCGCCAGTAATAGAGAGCGGGTTTTTCCAGCCACGGGCGTCCGTAGAGGTACGGAGTTACGCAGGCGCTCAGCCGCTCTGTGAACGAGTGCGCGGCGCCGAAGCGCACCAGCATCTCGTGTGCAATCTGGGCATAGCGCGGCTCGTCGGCCCCCACCAACCCCAGGCCGTCGCCGCCCAGCACTGGAGTTACCCCGTAAACCAGGAAAAAGACGCTGAAGGCTAAAAAGACCGCCGCCTCGTAAAGGGTGGCCCAGCAAGGCAAACGCCGCCGCCGGGGCTGGGGCAAATCTGGACCCGATGGTTCCACGGATTTTTCCATCTCCGGCATTTCTCCACAAAGCGCACGGCGGCCTGCTTCGCGCAGGACAAAAAATCCCAGCTTCATGCAGGACGGATGGGGGGATCAGGCCGGACCTGCTCGTTTTCCGCGCCGCGAAGAGATGCGGAAACCCTCGAGCGTTGCGACAGGGTCAAGGCTAACAGATTCACGCGGAATCTCAAGGGCATTCAGGCGGAGGCGGCAGCAAAACCGGCCAGCGCGCCGCGCAACTCGGCCAATATTTCCTCGAGGGCGCGCGGCAGAGGTCCATCGAGCGCGCAGCCTGCGGCGTTTTCGTGGCCGCCTCCGCCCAGCCGCGCGGCAATGGCGGCCACATTCACCGCGCCCTTGCTGCGCAGGTTCAGCCGCACGCGTCCTTCCGGCAGCTCGCGCAGAAAAACCGCAGCCATCACGTCATCGATGCACAGCGCGACGTTCACAATCCCCTCGCAATCTTCTTCCGTGGCGCAACTGAGCACCATATCCCGATGCGTCACCCATAGCCAGGCCAGCCGTCCTTCTCGCGTCAACGTGTTCAGCGCCGCGCCCAGCAGCAGAAGCTTTGCAGGCTGCACTGAAAAATAGATTCCCCGAGCAATGGCAACGGGATCGGCTCCGGCCAGCACCAGATCCCGCGCCAGCGCAAAGGTTGACTCGCGCACCGGCCCGTAGCAAAAACCGCCCGTATCGGTGAGCACTGTGGCGTAGAGGCAGTGGGCCATCTCCGGCGTAACCACGGCGCCGGCAGTTCGCGCCAGCCGGTGCACCATTTCGCCCGCACTCACCACGTTGTGATCGATCCAGTTGACGTTGGCAAAGGGCCGGCCGCTGATGTGGTGGTCGATATTGATCAGGAACATCTCTTCCAGTCCGCGCAGGCCGGTGCGTTCCACGCTATCGCACTCCAGAAGAACCGCGGCGTCGTAGGGGCCGTGCACATGCGGCGCCGTGCGGATGGTTTCGGCGCCTGGAAGCTTCCGGTAGACCTTGGGAATCGGGTCCGCTGACACCAGGTCGGCGCGTTTACCCATCTGCTGGAGCATCATGCCCAGCGCCAGCATGGAACCCGCCGCATCGCCATCGAGCCGCGCGTGGGAGCAGACAAGAAATCGTTCGCCACGGCGCAGAATTTGAAGGATGGCTGCGAGGGGCCCGGCATTTGCCGAGTCCGGGATGCCGTTAGAACGCACCCTTGGCGCAATCGCCGCGGCATCAGCCCCGAAATTTGGGAAATGGTGAATCATGCAGTCAATGGATCGAAGCTTTCTGCTCTTGCGACAGCTTTCCGTCCGCGAGGCCCGGTTGTGGAGAATTCGAATGAGCCGCGGCCGGCCGGCCCGCACCGGTGGATTTGCGCCCCCGGCTCATCAATTCCTCAATGCGCGTCTGAAAGCGGCCCGAACGGTCGGCGAGAAAACTCAGATCGGGCACGTGGCGCACGCCCATCCGTTCCTTCAGCTCATGGCGAATGTAGCCCTTGGCCGCCTCAAGGCCGGCGATGGTCTCGGCTTCGGACCTGGCAATGTCCTTTGTCGCGCTGTCTACAGCCACATACACACGCGCCGACTTGCCGCCCGGATTCAGTGTCACTTCGCTCACGTGGCACAAATCGATGCGCGGGTCCGTGAGCTCGCCTTCGATCATGGCGCCGATCTCCACCCGCAGCGCCTCCGCCACCCGGTCCTGATGATGCTTTCGCGCCCTGTGCTCCGGCATGGCTCCTCCTCGCGCAGTTAAACCCATCAGGATAACAGAGATTGCGTGAAAAGGAGGGTCAGGGATCAGCGGTTAGCCGTCAAATGCCTGTGCCGTGGGACCGCGACCGCTGAAGGCCACGGGCAAAAAGCCGATCACTGGCCACTGTTCACTGATCCCTGCTTCCGATCGAGGAACGATTGCAGAATCAACGCCGCAGCCACTTGATCCACTACCTTGCTGTGCTTCTGCCGTGCGTGGCCGGCCTCGTAGAGGATCGTGTGCGCCTCGCGGGTGGTCAGCCGTTCGTCCCACAAGTGAATGGGCAGGCCGGCCTGTTCGCCCAATTTGGCGGCAAAGGCTTGTGTTTTGGCCGCACGCGGGCTGGCCTCACCGGAAAGATGCAGCGGATTGCCCACCACAATTCCCGCCACGCCGAATCGCCGGCAGAGCCGCGCCAGCGAGCGCAGATCGTCCCGGAGCTTGCCGCGCCGCTCGAGCGTGAGCACGGGCTGCGCCGTGAGGCCCAGCTCATCGGACACGGCCACGCCGATGCGGCGGCTGCCGACATCGAGGCCGAGATAGCGCGGATGAGGAACAGCTTCCAGCTTCTAGCTCCTAGCTACTAGCTTAAGCTGTGGCGGACAATCGACTGCTTGAAGCGGTTTGCCGCTGCGGCGGCATTCGCCGTGCGCGACGGCGGTTCGCTCCCGGTACAATCGAAGGAGAGGGGAATACGGGCAGGAATCTTCGTGTCTTGATTCTTCAGGGAAGGGTCCACAACGGCAGGATGGCTCGGCGCAGACGGAGAGGCGGGAAGAAGACGAGTTCCGGCGCGGCAGGTATCTTGCTGGGGGCTATGCTGGTTGCAGCGCTTGGGGCGGGAGCGGCGTGGCTGGTACTTACGCCCTACGGACCCGAGACGGAGACGTTCGTGAATGTGGCGCCCGGCTCCTCCGCCATGCGCATTGGACGCCAACTGGAAACGGCAGGCCTGGTGCGCAGCCGTTACGCCTTCGATCTGATGCGCTGGTTCCGGCACGGCACGCTCCAGGCCGGGACGTATCGCTTCGATCATGCGGCGCCGGTGACTGAGGTTTATGCGCGGATTGCGCGCGGCGACGTGTTTACCAAGACGTTGACCGTGCCCGAGGGCGCGAACATCTTCGATATCGCGGCGCGCGTGGAACAGGCGGGGCTGGGCACACGCCAGGATTTTCTGGCGGCAGCGGTGAGCGAAACGAGTCTGGTGGCCGATTTGGACCCCGAAGCAAAGAGCCTGGAGGGTTACCTGTTTCCGGACACCTACCGTTTTTCGCCGACGGTCACGCCGGCGCAGATTGCGGCAGCCATGGTGCGGCGCTTCCGCACGGTGGCCGCGGAACTGGGATTGAAGGAAAACGTGCATGAGGTAGTGACTATCGCGTCGCTGGTGGAGCGCGAGACGGCAGTGGAAGCGGAGCGGCCACTGGTGGCCAGCGTCTTTGCGAACCGGCTCGCCAAAAAGATGCCGCTGCGTACCGATCCCGCAGTCATTTACGGGCTTGAACTTACTGGCCACTGGCGGGGTACGATTTACGCGAGCGATTTGACGCGCAACACCCCGTACAACACGTATCTGCACACGGGGCTGCCGCCGGGACCCGTGTGCAACCCAAGCATCCCGTCGCTGCGCGCGGCCATGGATCCGCCCAAGACAAACTATCTTTACTTTGTGGCCGCGGGAACCGACGCCCAGGGGCACTCGCTCTTCGCCGCGACCCTGGAAGAGCACAACCGCAACGTGGCCGGCTACCGGCATGCGCGGAAGAAGGCGGGTGAACGATGAGGGTTCGCTCTAGCTGCGTTGGCGCCGTATCTCTGGTTCTTCCGCTTCTGCTTTCCGGGTGCTCTTACATCATTCCTACCAAGCGCCATCTGCCCGTTCCCAAGGCGCCGGCCATTGTGCAAACGGTCACGCCCGACCAACTGGTGAAGCAACTCGGTCAGCGTTGGGATGCGCTCCATACGCTTACGGCTACGGTCGAGATTTACGCTACCGAACTCAAGTCCGCGCAGGGCCTCGAAAAGGACTTCCCCTCTTGCCGCGGATACATCCTGGTGCGCAAACCTGAGATGCTGCGCGTCGTGGGCACATATTTCGGCGTGAAGATCTTCGACATGGCCAGCGATGGCAGCCGCTTCACGCTTGTGATGCCAACGAAGAACTTAGCCGTGGAGGGCGCGAACGCGGTGACCGAGAAATCATCGAACCCGCTCGAAAATCTGCGCCCGAACTTTTTCCTCGACGCGCTCGTGCTGCGAGGGCTGGAACCGGACGAGGAGTACATGGTGGCGCGAGATACGGAAACGATCGAGGACACGGCGAAGAAACATCTATCCTCGATGCCGGAATACGTCCTGAGCATCATGCGGCGGAAAACGGCGGTCGAGAATCTGCCCATGCGCGTGGTGACGTTTCATCGCGACGACATGCTGCCCTACGACCAGGATGTGTATGACAGCAGCGGAACGCTGGAAACGCAGATCATGTATCGAAACTACACCGAATTCAGTGCGGGCAAATACCCTTCCAGCGTGACCATCAAACGCCCGCAGGAGGGAATTCAGCTGGTGCTGAGTGTTGAAAGGGTTGAAGAGAATGTCGAACTTCCCGCCAGCCAGTTCGAGGTGAGCATTCCCCAAGGCGCCACAGTCAAGAACCTGAAATAGCCTTGCGGCCCGCGGGCGCGGGCGGCGCATCTGTCCTCATCCCAGGCAGGTGTTGCGTAGGCGCAGGCGCCGGTCTACTGCGCGCCCCGTTCGCGCAGCAGCGCGGCCACCTTGGTTTTTGCGTTGTTCGTTGCCAGCTTGAGCGCGGTGGTTCCGTCGCTGCTTTTGGCGTTGATGTTGGCGCCCCGGTCGAGCAGCAACTTCACCATGTCAATTTGGCCTCCGCCGGAGGCTGCCATCAGCGCCGTAAAGCCTTGTTTGTCGGTGAAGTCTGTCTTTGCGCCGTGGTCGAGCAGCAACTTCACCATGTCCGCTGAGCCGGAGACAATGCTGAGCATGAGCGGCGTAAGCCCATCCTCGTTCTGTGTGTTGACGTTGGCGCCTTTGTCGATCAGCAGCGTTGCCGACTCGAAGTCGGCGGCCATGACTGCATAATGCAGCGCCGTATTGCCGCGGCTGTCCTGGAGATCGATGGCCGCGCCTTTCTTGAGCAGCAGCGCAATGATTTCTGGCTTGCCCGAAGCGGCGGCGACCATCAGCGCAGTCAGGCCGTCCTTGCCTATCGAGTCAACGCTCACGCCCTTTGCCAGCAGTTGCTCGATGGTTGCGGCATCGCCCTTTTGGGCGGCATCCATCAGTTGGTCCGCGGGACTCGGCTGGTCAGGACTCGACTGGCTAGAGGGAGCTCCAGATCCCGCCTGGCCGGCGCACTTGAGACCCAGCGAGAGAGCCATAATTGGAAGAACGAATGCCAGCAGGATTCTTTTCATACTTTTCTCCTGAGACGTCTTTGCTGCTTCCGCGTGAAGGTTATTGAGCGCCGTGATCCTCAAGCACCTTTGCCGCGTCGGGGTGCTGCTCGTTGATCGCCCAATGGAGCGCCGTGTTGCCGTCCTTACCCTTGGCATTGATGTTGGCGCCTTTGGCCAGCAACAATTGCAGGACATCGGGCTGGCCCATATCGGCCGCCTGGATCAACGGCGTCCAGCCATTTTTGTCTTTGGCCTCGATATTTGCGCCCTTCGCCAACAAGAGCGTGACAACATCCGTTTTGCCGCGGCCGGCTGCTTCAATCAGCGCGGTATCGCCCTCATATGGGTAAGCTCCGGCCTTGGCCTCGATGTTGGCGCCTGCGTCGAGCAGCGCCTGCACTGCATCGGCTTTGCCCTCGTAAGCCGCCTCAATCAGCGCGGTATCGCCATCTTTGTCTTTTGCCTCAATGTCGGCCTTCTTTTCGAGCAGCAGCTTCAACACATCCACCTGGCCGGCACGGGCAGCGAGAATGAGCGCCGTATCGCCGTTTTCATCTTTTGCTTCGATACTCTCGCCCTTGGCGAGCAGCAACTCGACAGCTCCCAGATTGCCCTGGCTTGCCGCCTCAGGCAGCGCCGGCCAATCCCGCTTGTCTTTTTCGCCGATCTTCGCGCCTCTTTCGAGGAACAGCATCACCAGATCGGTGTGCCCCATGTAGCCCGCTTCGTGCAGCGGGGTTTGACCGCTTTTTCCCTTGGCCTCAAGGTTGGCGCCTTTCTTCGAGCAGCAGATTCACAACGTCCGTGCGGCCCTGGTAGGCCGCCCAGATCAAAGGAGTCCAGCCTAGGTTGTCTTTGGCCTCAATATGGGCGCCTTTCTGCAGGAGCTGTTCCACGGTTGAGGCGTCGCCGTAGGTGGCCGCCGAAATCAGTTGATCGTCCAGGCTAAGACTTGGCAGGCTGGCAGTTGGCGCGGCTTGGCCCGCGGCCATGGCGCAGGCGAATAAAACCATGGCTGAAAGTACGATGGCCGGCGGGATTTTATACACACTCACCCCCTGCAGCAATGAGCAGGTCCTCCAGCGATGAATTGCCGCTCCAGGGCGCGCCGCGCGTTCTCCTCGCGAAGTATCTCACTTGACGGTTAATGTGCGCCGTGAGCCTGGAGTACCTTCACGACCTCGGTTTTTTGGGTGCGCTGCGCCACCATCAGTGCAGTGTCGCCCTTGTTGTCCTTATCGTCGACTCGCGCGCCCTTTTCCAGCAATAACTCGGTCAGATCCGGAAACCCTGCCCAAACCTCATCTTCCAAAGCTGACCATATTAAGGCCGTTGCGCCGGAACTATCCCTTGCCTCGACGTTGGCGCCGTTTTCCAGCAGCAGTTTCGCCACATCGGTCTTGCCCTTGTCGCTGGCAACGATGAGCGCGGTCATGCCATCTTTGTCCTTGGCCTCGATGTTGGCTCCTTTGGCCAGCAACAGCGTTACTACGCCGGTTTTGCCGGCCTGCGCCGCCCCGATCAGCGCAGTCTGGCCGACCAGGTTAGTGGCCTCGAAGTTCGCCTTGTTTTCAAGCAATAACTCCACGATGTCGCTCTTGCCGCTCATGGTCGCCCAGAACAGCGGCGTGTCGCCCATTTGGCTCTCTCGGGCCTCAAGATTGGCGCCCTTTTCGAGCAACAGCTTCACAGTTTCTATGAAACCGGCCGAGACGGCCGAGAAGAGCGGCGTGTAGCCTTGTTCGTCCGCATCCTCGATGTTGGCGCCCTTGGCCAGCAGCAGTGTCACCACTGCGGTTTGGCCGCTCTGGGCCGCCAGGATCAGCGGAGTGTCCCCGTTTTCGTCCTTGGCCCCGATGTGGGCGCCGCTTTGAAGAAGCCGTTCGACGGCCACCGTGTCGCCGATGGAGGCGGCGGTGCCCAATTGATCGTCCAGGCTGCCGGCGGCTGCCTGGCCCGCGGCCATGCGGCTCAACACCAGAATTGCCGGAAGGATGATGGCGATCAGAAGTTTCTTCATAGCAATCTCCTCTTCTGAACCGCGGGAAAACCGCGCGGCCTTGCCGCAGGCTTCGCCGGAGCCGCCCCGAAATGCGCCGAAACGCGGCTCAGCACTGCGCCGCATGCGGAGCCGTAACTGAAACCTTGAATTGAAGAGAATTTTACTCCCAATGCCTGGACATGCGCGATGCAATGGATTCGCTAAAACACACGGCCGCGCGATTGCGTACTCTAAATAGGCCGGTACCCTCCGGCCACGGAGAAGAACAGATGCGTGCAAGTGCGATCGAGTTTCGGCTGCGGATGGTGATTCAGATCGTCATTGTCTTTTTTGGTTTTTGGACGCCGTGGATCGGGGCGTGGGATATGGCCGGGCGAATCTCGACGCTGGAGTGGATTCCGCTCGAGATCGGCAGGATGGGCGTTGCCAGCTTCACCGCGGCCGCGCCGGTGGTCATCGTTCTGGGCGCTCTGGCGGCGCTCGCGGGCGCAGCGCTGCGCGTGTGGGGCGCGGCCTACCTCGGATACGCGACGGTCCACCACGGCGAGATGCAGGCCGGCGCGGTGATGGCCGACGGGCCTTACCGCTACATGCGCAATCCCCTCTACCTGGGCGGCTGGTGCATGATGATTGCTGTCTCGCTGCTCATGCCGCCCTCGGGCGCGCTGTTTACCGTGGTCCTGATTGGGATTTTCTATCTGCGTCTCATTCTGGGCGAAGAGGCATTCCTCGCCGCGCAGCTTGGCGAGCCGTACCGCGATTATCTGCGCGCCGTGCCGCGGTTGATTCCGCGCCTGCGCGGCGGCTTGCCGCCCGCGGGGAACAAGCCGCACTGGGTCACCGCGCTCTTCACCGAGGTGTTTCCCATCGGCACGTTCTTCACGCTGGCCGTTCTCTCCTGGCGCTACGACCAGCAACTCATGCTGGAGGCGCTGCTGGTGAGCTTTCTGGCTTCGCTCGTGGCGCGCGGCCTGATCAAACAGCCGATCGCCACGCTGGCGGGCGCGGCGGCTTTCGCCGGCGCGTGGGGTGCCTTCCATCTGCGCTGGCCCCGGGCCATCCTCATCGGCTTTGGCGCCTGGCTGATCGTGCGCGCGCTCGTGCCGCGCAAAGAACCCAAAGCCGACGCTGCATGATCAGGATTTCAGCTTGCCGACGCGGCCGAGATGCGTGTATCCGAGGCCGCTGCCGTACTTGAGCCCGAAGCCGAGCAGGCGGTCCACGCCGATGTGGTTGGCCCAGACGAGCGCGACCGGAAGCGAGGAAACGCGAAAGGGAGAGCACAAGGCTCTCCCTTTGGCTTTCCAGCGCTTTCTGAGGGAGGGACTACTTCTTCGGCGGCGCGATGACGTCCTTGGCGGCCTTGGCTACGCGGAACTTCACCACGGTCTTGGCCTTGATCTTGATGGCCTGGCCGGTCTGGGGGTTGCGGCCCATGCGGGCCTTGCGCTCGGCCTTCACCAAACGGCCGATGCCGGGGATTACGAAGACGCCGTTCTTCTTGGTCTCCTTGATGGCGGTCTCCGCCAGCAGGTCCAGGAAGGCCGCGGATTGCTTGTTGGTCAGTTCGAGCTTCTCGGCGATGTGCCGAATCAGTGCCGTCTTGGTCATTCCAGTTGCCATGGATTTTTTCTCCTTGTGGGCGAACCCCTGCGGGCTGCCGATATGGTCGGGCTTCCGCTGCTGTCTGCTTACCGCATGGAGGGAGATCGACCGGAACTTGAAGTGCGCGGAACCCCTGTATTCATGCGGCTACGAAGAACCCTGCCGATGGTTACCATGCGGCCTGAGCGTGAGCAAAGTCAATGGGAAAATGCGTGTTTTCCACAAGATTCTTTGGTATTTGTGCCATTTTTGCCTATATTTGCCGGTTTTTGGCCTATTTTCTCCCTCTCGGATGCTCATTAAAGCAGCGCAAATCGCTTACTTGACGACAAAGCTGTTGGCAAAGGCCAGCCACACTGCATCGCTGTCCCGGTCAGGCGGCGCGATCATGCGAACGAAGACCATCTTTTGGTCGCTGAGGATGATGAATCGGTCACGTTGCACCATCTTCGAACCATTCTGCTGAGTCATGAGTGCTTTGGTGTATGAGAACGGATAACCCTGATAGCGATCCTGCGAACTGTCCTCGAGGGTTCCTGTCGCAGCGATCTGCTGGGCATAGAAGTCCGATGACGAAAACCCGCCGTGGTATAAGCTGGGTTGCATGGTGCGAATTGCGACGATCTGTTGAACGCCGTTGAACGTGGAGGAATAGAACAGGTTGACGCTGTCGTTGGTCGTTGAAGTGCGAGCTGGCGGTTGCGCCGTGACCGGTCCATTGAAAGTCGCGGAGAACTGCGGCGTCGAATAAGGGGTGGGAGTTTGTGCTCCGGATACTGCCGGAACCAGAAGGATGGCTCCGGCCAAGAGCAGACACTTGAACCTGGCTTTCATGGATACTCCTTGCAGGCGAATCGGAATGCCCCAAACAATAGGCTCACCGGCGTCACGTGTCAATTGCTTGTGTCAGAGTGACCGCAAGCGATCGCCTCAAATATCTCCGGCCTCTGCCGGTTCTACACGGTGAGACACGCCGGGAAAAACACAACTGCTGCGGCCACTCAATGCAGGCCAAAAAGCACCGTTCTTTGGGCGCGAAAGCCGCGGCGATGGGCGCATTGAGCGCATCCACGATGGGCGCGGCGACCTTGAAGTAGCGGATCACCACGTCGGCAATGTCCTTTTTGAGAGCGGCTTTGGCGGGCAGCTCGGCGGCCAGTCCCCACTGGCGGCAGCGGATCAGATCCATGCCCGGATGGTCACATGGAAAGCCTTTCGGCGGGCGCGTGAGCGCGTTGCCTTCGAACTCGTCATAGAGCTTGCGCACTTTCGGGTTTCGGAGCAGTTTTCTGAACTCCCGATGGTGATCAAGTAGCCAGTGGCGGATTGCGGCCAGTTGATCCTTGTCCGGCATGTAGGAGCCGGCGGCGACGATCACTTCCTTCGCGCTCACGTGGAAGTAGTAGCCCGCGCCGGAGGTCTTCTGCAATCCCTGATGCGACCACCACGCGGCCACGTGCGTTTTGTAGGGGCGCTTGTCGGAGCTGAAGCGCGTGTCGCGATAAATCCTGAACAGCGATTTCTCCGCGGGGCGTACGTGGTCGGGCGCGAAGTCCACCATAGCGTCGGTAATCCTGCGGATGATGGCCAACATCGGCTCCTTCAACTCGGCCTCAAACTGCGCCTTGCGCGGCTGAAACCACGCGCGGTCGTTGTGGCGGGCCAGATTGCGCAGGAAGGTGAGAGCTTCTGGACGGAAGAAGGGAAGGGCGGGGGCGGGGTGCGGGATTTGAAACCTGGCAAAAAGAGTGTAGCGCGTGGAGCTTTATACAAAGTGGCAACTTGACGAATCCCGTGCCGAGATCCTCGGTTGCCAAAGCCAGAATACGGGGCGGGAGCAGGTCCAAGCTTGTTTCGATTTTGGGAACGAGCCAATTCCCAAACATGAATTCAATCCAGAATCGCGCGCACGCAGCGTTCCGCACATGGACGGTTTGTTGTTCCAGGGGTTCCGGAAAACACCCTCATCACGCTCCGCGCGCACGGTTTCACCAGGAGGCCTCGGACATCGAGACGGCCGATCGCAAGTTGCAGTTCACCTCGTAGTACTGCGCAGTTTCAATTTCTGATTGGCACTGAGGATCGGATGGAAAGTACACACGAATGGGATCAGGAACCACGGAGCGAGGCATGACGGAACCAGTCTATCGAATCACCTTCAACGCGCCGCGGAAGAGCCCGTCGAAATCGGCGGCGAGCGCCTTGTCTTTGGCGATGGCCTGCTCGATGGCCTTCTCCGAGGCGGCGCGCTGGTAGCCGAGATTGGTCAGCGCGGAGAGCACGTCGTCCACCGCCGGGCCCGCGACGGCTTGCGGCGCGGGCGGGACGGCAAAGTCGTCGAGCTTGTCTTTGAGCTCGACCACGAGGCGCTCAGCCAGCTTTTTACCCACACCGGGAATGCGCGTGAGCTGCGCGTGATCCTGGCCGCGGATGGCCTGGACGGTGCGCTCCACCGAGAGGCCGCTGAGGATTTTGATGGCCAGCTTGGGGCCGACGCCGCCGACGGTGATGAGGCGCTCGAAGAGGCGTTTTTCTTCGCGGTCGAGAAAGCCGAAGAGCGCGATCTGGTCGTCGCTCACCTGGGTGTGGATGTGCAGAGAGGCCTCAGCGCCCAGCGAGGGCAGCGCCGTAAAGGTGGGCACGGAGATGACAACGTCGTAGCCGACGCCGCCAGCCTCGACGATGGCCTGGCCGGGTTGTTTGAAGATGAGCTTGCCGCGCAGGTGAGCGATCATTAGCGCCTATTGTAGAACCCCCATTTGCCGCGCTACGCGCTCCATCGTTTCCAGCGCACTGTCAAGCTGTGGGCGGGAGGCAACCTCTGCCATAGCGAGAACCCTACGCAAAAAAGCAAAGCGCGGCGGGCAGCGGCGCCCGATCTAGTCGCGAATCACAAAGAGTTGCGTGCCGTTGGCTGTTTGCACCAGGGCGTAGAGCCGATTGTGCTTGGAATCAGCGGCCATTCGGATGACATTGTTGCCCGCGCCCAGGGCGATGCTCTTGAGCGGGGCGCCGGTCTTTTCGTTCAGCACTTCAATGCTGTTGGCTTGGCCGTTGCCCGCGTAGAGATGGCCGAGAACGGGATTGACGGCAAGAGCGCCGGGATTCGCCGTGAACGGGAGGTTGACCGTGCGTACCACAGGCCCCGGGCCCGGCCCGTCGGTGACGATTTGCAACTGGGCGCCGCCGGCGGAGGGAACGGCAAATAGCAGGTTGTGTACCTCGTCCACCGCGCCCACGCTGCCAAAGGATTGGACAGTTTGCGCAAAGTTGTTTGCGGGATCGATGCCGAGCGACGTGGGCGGGCCGTTGCTGGAGGCGCTGGAGGCTCCGAAGTAGGCCTTTCCCGTCGCCGGGTTGGCGATCGGGTTGCCCCAGTACACGCCGCCGCTGCCGATGGGTTTGGCTTCCACCTGGTAGGTGCTTCCGTTCACCGCAAAGGTGGGATCGTTGCCGGCGCCGCACTGTGCGCCCACCCATGCGCGCCCGTGTTTCGAGTCATATCCCGTGCCGACGGGGCAGGCCAGGAGGGGCACCGTCTGGATGAGCTGGCGGCTTACTCCGTCGTAGACCAGCGCGGAACCGTCATACACTCCGGCGGCCCAGACACGGTTGGTCGCCAGATCCACGCTGGCGCCGCTGCCCGGGCCCAGGATGGCGATTGCGTAGGTGGCGCCGCTCATCTCAGCTACCTGCTGATTGGCGGAAGCGCCGCCGCTCAGGTAGATCCTGTTCAGGACCGGGTTGACGGCCACGCACTGCGCCGCGCTTGCGGGCACGGGAACCCGTTTCAGGATTGCCATCTGGGCGATCGCCGCATGCGTAACTGCCGTGCATGCGATTGCCAGGATCGAACCAGCCACTTTTCCGATGCGCATATGGTTTCTCCTTCCGTTTTCGCCGGCTCCGATCGTCCCAACCCCGCATGGGGAGGGATGGCGCCGGTCCGGAGAGAGCGGATCGGAAAGCCAGAAGGGCCTTCCGCGCCGCTTTTGCCGGACTTACTTCCAGGTCATGGACTGAGATGGATTGCAATGGGCAAAGCATAGCACTGTTCGGCTATTTACGGCGGTTCTCCTACAGCTATGAGCCATTTCTGACAGTATTCAAGGTGGCTTTTTCTTGATGAAAAAGCCACTTAGCGATTGTGCCTTGGTCTACACCTGCAGGAGACCCGCTGTAAGGGCGCCGGAGACGGACGCAGTGCATGGGGCTCCGGCACAACTTTCCAATTCCGCAGATTGACGTCTAATTGTGAAGTTTCAACAGGTTGTCCATTCGATCTGACTGCGAGAAGCTGGTTCTGCGACGAATCAGATTTCCCGGAGGGATCGAATGGACTATCACCAGAATGCCCGACTGACCGTTCATAGTCGAGAGCGGTTAGCCAGATATGTGCTTGAGCAGGGCAGTACGTTGAAGGCCGCTGCAGCGGCCTTCAACGTGAGCGATAAGACTGCGGCCAAATGGGTGCGCCGGTATCGAGAGCGTGGGCGGGCCGAAATGAAGGACCGCAGCTCAAAGCCGCATCGCTCGCCCCGGCAAACTTCGGCTTCATTATTAGAAAGGGTTTTGGTTCTTCGCCGGCAGCGTTGGAACGGCTGGCGCATCGCCCACGAACTCAAACTCAGTCGAGCCACCGTAAGCCGAGTCCTGCGTCGCGCCGGAATGAATCGGCTCCGCTCGCTTGACCCGCCCCCGCCCATAATTCGCTACGAACACAAGCATCCTGGCGACCTGATCCACTTCGATATCAAGCGCCTGGCGCGCATCCGCAGGCCCGGGCATCGTGTCACCGGTCAGCGTCGCGGAGAGTCACGGGGCGCCGGCTACGAGTACCTGCACATTGCCATCGACGATCACAGCCGCATCGCCTTCTCCGCCATCCTGCCCGATCAGACGCACCACTCTGCCATGCGCTTCTTCCTCATGGCCAGGGCCCATTACGCGCGCTTCGGCATCGCTATCCGCCGCGTGCTCACCGACAACGGCTCCTGCTATAAACACTGGCTGTTTCGCAAACTGCTCCACCGCCAACACATCAAGCATCGCCTCACAAGACCCTACACGCCACGCACCAACGGCAAAGCCGAACGCTTCATCCAGACTGCCTTGCGCGAGTGGGCCTACGCACGCTCCTACCAGAACTCAGAACAACGAACCGAGCAGCTCGAACTGTGGATGCACGATTACAACTTCCACAGACCTCACGTCAGCCTTAAACTGAACTCACCCGCTTCCCGCTCCGGCCTGAATCGGAACAACCTCTTGAGCCTCCACATCTAATGCTTACCGGGACGAACCCTCGATTTCAAGCCGGATCGTCGCGCGCAGGTTCGCTTGACCGTGCCCTCGCCGGATACAATAAAAGTCTGCGCAGAGGTAAAGGGAGAAGCGCCGCGGGGCGAGTGAGCAATCTTTCTGGAGAGTTGGAACAGGTGCAGGTGAGAGTCAAGAACTGCCGCGGTTTGCGGCTTGAATGGGCTATGGGACTGGCTGCCGTTTTGGCGCTCGCGGTGCTGCCGGCAGCCGTGGCGGCGCAAGACATTGCAACAGAAACCACGCTGACCGTGGAAACCAGCAACCAGGACGGGCGCACGCAGGCGACCGCTTCAGTGACCGTGACCGGAGCGGACGGCCAGCCCGCAACGGGCGTTGTCGTCATCGACGACGGAAACCGGCAACTGGCAGAGGTGGCTTTGAATGGCGAAGGCCAGGCCACTTCGGTCCTGTCGTTGGCGGGCGGCGATCATGCCCTGCGCGCTGTTTATGCGGGCGATGCCGAGCGCCTGGGATCGGCCTCCCTTACCAGCAATGTGACGGCCACGGGAACCAGTACGACGCCGAACTTTACGCTCTCGCTGGCGGCCGTGTCACCCTCCTCGCTGCCGCTAACCCTTACGGCTGGCGAGTCGGGTACTATCGCGGTGACAGTGGTTCCTGAGGACAATACGGCCCTGACGTCTCCGATGTTCGTCGAACTCTCCTGCTCGGGCCTTCCCATCCAGGCCTCGTGCACCTTTACGCCGCAGACGGTAGAGATCCTGCCAACCACACCCACGAGTTGCGCCTCCGGTTCGCCCGCATCGAGTTGCCCGCCTGTCAGCTCCATGCTGATGCAGACACAGGAGCAGGTAGCTCGCCAGGTTGTGCCGAACGGCCGGCCGCTGCGCGGGAACAGCCCCGTCGCCTGGGCGTTTCTGCTGCCCGGCATGGCAGGGCTTGGCGGGCTGGCGTGGGGCGCACGGCGGCGGCGCTGGTTGCAGCGCATGGCGCTGGTGGCGCTAGTAGGACTGGTATCTACGTTGGGGATGACAGCGTGCAATCCGCTCTACAACTACTACCATCACGGTCCCTCGCATCCCAACGCAACCCCTGCGGGCACGTACACCATCACCGTCACCGGACAGTCGAGCAACGGCGTTACTGCCATCACCAATTCCACCACCTTTGTGCTGACGGTCCAGTAAGAGCCGTAAACTGCCTGCATGACGCGCCAGTATTCCCTTCCCGCGGAGATCTACGCGCTGGTGGAGCAGACGCCGGCAACCGTTTTGCTGGAAGGCGGAAAACCGGGACAGATCGAAACCAATGAGGAGCCGTGGACACGCCTGTTCACGGCTCCGCTGCGTGTGTGCGCGGCGTATGCGCCGGAAGAGATTCCCACGCTCTTTGCGGAGATCGAGAGCGCGGTCGCCGCAGGGCAGTGTGCCGCGGGATTCTTCAGCTACGAGTGCGGAAATTGCTTTGAGCCGAAGGCTGGAGCGCGCGCAGCCAGGCCGGGCCGGCCGCTGGCGTGGGCCGGGATCTACGCGCAGAGCTACGTTTTCGATCGCAAGACCGGAACGTTCGCGAACGGCGAGCCGCCGGAGCTGGAGCGTTTCCGGCGAGGGCGGCCGGCCGCCGAAGGGGCAAGGCGGGAGCCGAGTCCCGATCCGCGGATCGCCGCAGAGTTTGCGCTCAGCGAAGCCGAATACGCCGAGCGCATCGCCAGGATTCACGAGTGGATTCGCGCCGGGGACGTGTATCAACTCAATTTCACCGCGCCGATGAGGATTGAGGCGCTGGGTACCGCCGCGGCGCTATACGCACGGCTGCGCGCGCGGCAGCCGGCCGGCTACGGAGCGTTTTTGCACTGGCAGCCGGGCCGTCGCATCCTCTCGTTTTCACCGGAGCTGTTCTTCCGCGTGGACTGCAATGACGCCCGTCGCGGCGGGCGGCGCATCGTCACGCGCCCCATGAAGGGCACTGCGCGGCGCGGGCGCACCACGCGCGAAGACCGCGAGATTGCCGAGTGGCTGCAAGCCGATGCGAAAAACCGCAGCGAAAACGTGATGATCGTCGACCTGGTGCGCAACGACCTGGGCCGCGTGGCGCGTACGGGGAGCGTGCGCGTGGAAGAACTCTTCGCCGTCGAGCGCTACCCCACGCTCTGGCAGATGACCTCGACGGTGAGCGCCGATTTGCGGCCGGAGGCCGGCTTCTACGACATCTTCCGCGCGCTGTTTCCCTGCGGGTCGGTCACGGGCGCGCCCAAGGTGCGGGCCATGCAGCTTATTGCTCAACTCGAGGACGCGCCACGCGGCGTGTATACGGGCGCCATCGGCTTCTTCTCGCCGCGGCAAACGGTCTTCAACGTGGCCATTCGCACGCTGGAGCTGGACGGCGAGCGCGGCACGATGGGCGCCGGAAGCGGCATCGTGATTGACTCCGATGCAGCTGCGGAGTACCGGGAGTGCCTGTTGAAGACAGAGTTTCTTACGCGCAGCGCGGCTGAGTTGCCGGAGCGGTTCTCGCTCATCGAGACGATGCTCTGGGACGGCGGCTATCCGCTGCTCGAGTTGCATCTGGGCCGGCTTGCGGACTCTGCGGAGTATTTTGACTTTCGGTGCGAACGGGCCGCGGTGAAAGCCGCGCTTGAGCAATACGCGCAACGATTTCTGGATCGAGCGGCGCGGAAGGTGCGGCTGCTGCTCGATAGCGAAGGCGGTTTCGAGATTACGGACGAAGTTTTGGCGCAGGCCGGCGGCGAGCAGCGCGCAGGCCGCGTGCGCATCGCGTCGGAACGCACCGATCCCGCGGACCGGATGCTCTACCACAAGACCACGCATCGCCCGCTCTACACGCAGGCGTTCGAGAAGGCCGCGCGCGAGGGATTCGACGACATGCTCTTCCTCAACCTGCGCGGCGAAGTGACGGAAGGCGCCATCAGCAATGTGTTTGTCGAGAAGGACGGCCGCTGGTTCACCCCGCCGGTGGAGTGCGGCTTGCTGGCGGGGGTGTACCGCCGGCATCTTCTGGAAACGCGGCCGGAGGTTGCGGAGCGGGTGCTGTTTCTTGACGATCTGCGCCGCGCCGATGCGATTTATCTGGCGAATGCGGTGCGAGGCCTACGGCGAATGGAAATTGGCTGGGAGAATCGCTGATCCGGCGTGAACACGATAGGTCAAGCTCGCGCAGCGTCTGATTGACTCCGGCGCGGCTCGCCCGTCGTCCGCCGTCAGGCGCGGCCTTCCGCCGCCGCGGGCTCGGACGAGTTCTGCGCCGCGCGCAACTGCCCGATCTCGCCGATCAGTTCCACGACCTGTTGCCGCTTGCGGTCGCTGAGATCGATAAAACGAATGCCGACCGTATTGCGGTCGTGGATGGCCTGGATGACGCCGCCCAGCCGGAACGGCAAACCCTCGAGGCAAAACTCCGCCTCCACGCGCGTGTAGATGCCCACGGGAAAGCGCTCATCGGTGCGGATGCGGCAGCCGCTCAGGCTCAGATCCAGGATTCGTCCCCGCAGCGAGGAGCCGATCTTGACCAGGAAGATGGCCGCGGAGGTATCTACCTCGTGACGGGTCTGTGCGCGGCGATCGCGGCGCGCAGGGGCCTGAGTGGCCTGTGACCCGGACTCGTCCGGCGCCGATTTCCGTCTGGCCGCTGCCGCAACCGGGGCACGATCCGGTTCTTGGGTCCGTTCCTTTGCGCCGCGCCTGTCCGTCTCCCGGGTTTCTTGCTCCGCAACGAGCTGATTCACGGTTTCGGCGCGTGCCGCCAAGGACGCCTGCATCTCACAGATCACGTTCGCCAGCTCGACTACGCTGCGCGGGATCATATTCGCGAAGCGGATGCCGAAAAGATGTCCGCCGCGGCTCCATTGCAGAACGCCGTTGAGCCGGAACGCGGCCCCATTCACCCGGAGGAAGATTTCGACAGGAACCTGGGGGTGCGCGGCAACCCACTCCATGGTGTGCACCCGGCAGCCATCCTGGCTCAGATCGACCATGCGGGCTACCACCGGCTTTCCGAAGCCCAGGAAGAGAAGAACGGAATCTTCGTCAACGGAGTAGCGTGGATCGGAGCGGCGTTCCGGCTGCCGGGGCGTGAACCCCTTCCTATCTTCTCTGTCCATCACCCACTCCGCTGAGACATTCAGCGGAGATCAACCCCAGCGCCCAACTCCCAGGGCTGGGCGGGCTCGGCCTCCGCGGCTTCGCGGCCCATCAGGCGATCGTAGCGATAGACGTCGCTGGTGGTGCCGAGCGACTCGTTGTACAGGCTGACGTCGCCGATGAGCAGCTTCAGTTCTTCGCTGAACGCGTGAATCGCCTGCAATTGGCTGGCCGTCGCCGGCAGCTCATATTGGGAAGTCTTAATGAATTTCTGGTAGCCACGGTCAAGCAACCGCCCCACCTCGCCCTTGACTACAATCCCCGGAGGGATGGCGAACGCAGCCGCCGGAGCCTCCGCATTCTTCGCATGAGGCGCTGCCACCAGCACAGCTCCGGCTCCTGCCTTGCCCGCCAGAACGCTCCCGGCGATGCCTGCATACGGCGTCACATGGA
This sequence comes from uncultured Acidobacteriaceae bacterium, assembly GCA_963808805.1. GTDB lineage: Bacteria > Acidobacteriota > Terriglobia > Terriglobales > Acidobacteriaceae > Telmatobacter. The sequence continues at coordinate 269,967 of CAWEGN010000004.1, forward strand.
AAGAGTGGGCGCCGAGAAGCGCCAGTGCCTGGTCGAAGCTGGGATGGGAGGATGTTCGTTTCATGGAGGCATTCCGCTGAAGGAGAAATGGCCGATGCGGCCGGCGTTCCTTCGTAACTCCAATCTCGCACACCTGTGCCACGCGTCGCAATTCTCCCCCCAACGCGCCCGCGTTACGGCGGTTCTCCTGCGAGTGTAGACCAAGGCACAATCGTGAAGTGGCTTTTTCATCGAGAAAAAGCCACCTTGAATTCTGTCCGAAATGGCTCATCGTTGCAGGAGAACCGCCGTAGAAGGGGTTTCCTCAATCCCGCTTCAAGACAAAACCAGGGGTCTTTTCCTTATCGGGAAGGGATCTTCGTGCTTTTGACCTCGTTCCTGCTTGACCGTTCGGTTCAGCCTGGCGCATAATCCTTCGCAAATCTCATCGCAAAACCGAACTGTAAGGGAGCAAGTATGCGTGTGCTTTCGACGATTGTTCTGGTATCTCTGCTGGGCGCTTCCGCAGCCCTCTACAGCCAAACACTAGACGACCTTTGGACGCAGTGCACAAGCAATGATGCTGATACGAACATCGCTGGATGCACGGCCCTCATCCAGTCGGGCCAGTTGAAGGGCTCAGAGCTGGCTTTGGCGTTTAGCAATCGGGGCTTTGGGTACTTCCAAAAGGCCGAATACGGCCAGGCGCTCCAGGACTATAACCAAGCGCTGCAGCTCGATCCAAGGCTTGAGTTGGCGTACGAGAACCGAGCCACCGTGTACCTCCAAATGGGCCAATACAGCCAGTCGATCCAGGACGTTAGCCAGGTGCTGCTGCTCGATCCAAACGCTTCAAACGTCGCGGACTTGTATTCGTTCCGGGCCAATGCGTACGACAGGAATGGTGAATACAGCCAGGCGATCGCCGATTACAGCCAGGCGCTGCAGCTCAACCCAAACGCTTCAAACGTAGCGGACTTGTATACCTCCCGGGGCAACACGTACGGCAACATCGGTGAATACAGCCAGGCTGTCGCCGATTTTAGCCAGGTGATTGCGCTCCAGCTCAATAACGCCGACGCCCTTAACGGCCGCTGCTTTAACGGCGCCATCCTGGGGCAGCTTCAACCGGCTCTTGCGGATTGCAACCAGTCGCTGGCCGTGCGCCCGAACGACGTGCACACGCTGGATAGCCGCTGCTTTGTTTATCTCAAGATGAACAATCCCGATGCAGCCATCGCCGATTGCAATGCCGCTCTGGCGATCAACCCCAAGATGGCCCCGTCGCTCTATAGCCGGGGATTGGCAGAGCGGATCAAGGGCGATGCGGCCGACTCCAATGCGGACATCGCTGCGGCGAAAGCCATCCAATCGAACATCGACAGCCAGTACGCCAAAATGGGTGTCCCCGCGCCTGCTCCGTAGTGCGCCATACCGGCGAGCCGCGCAACCGCTCAGGCCGCCCCGCCGCTCTCACCCATCTTGCCGTTTTCGTCGATTTTGCCGAAGATCATTTTGCCGCTGGCGGTCTGCAGCACGCTGGTGACGGAGATGGCGACAGAACGGCCGATGAGCTTACGCGCGTGGTCCACCACCACCATGGTGCCATCGTCCAGATAGCCCACCCCCTGGTTGAACTCCTTGCCTTCCTTCAGGATCAACACGGTCATGCGCTCGCCAGGCAAAACCACGGGCTTGAGGGCGTTGGCCAGGTCGTTGATGTTCAGCACTTCGACGTGATGCAGGTGGGCCAGTTTGTTCAAGTTGAAGTCGTTGGTGACGACCTTGGCCTCCCACTTCTTGGCCAGCTCCAGCAGCTTCAGGTCCACCTCGCGAATGGAAGGGAAGTCATCGGGGACGATCTGCACCTGGACTTTGTCGCTGGACTGCATGCGCTGCAGCATGTCGAGGCCGCGGCGCCCGCGCTGCCGCTTCGAGCTGTCGGTGGAGTCGGCGACAATCTGCAACTCGCGCAGCACGAACTCCGGCACCACCATGGCGCCGTCGATAAAGCCCGCCTCGGCGATGTCGGCAATGCGGCCATCGATGATTACGCTTGTATCCAGCACCTTAGCGCTGCGGCGGAGAGGCTTGTCGCCCGAGAACACGGTGCCTAGCGCGGCCGGGTTCAGCAGGTCGCCCTTGCTGGCGCCTACCAGCAGGCCGATGTAGGTCATGAGCAGCAGCACGAAGATCTGCAGCGCGGCGGAGTTGGCGCTGGAGAGCGGAGCGGAGCGCAGCACCAGGCAGAATAGCGCCGCGCCAACGATGCCGAGCACGCTGCCCACGACGGCGCCGATCAACCGCCGTAGCGTCAGGGCCCTGACGCGCAGTTCAAAGACAATGACCGCACCCGCCGCGGCCGCACCGGCAATCGCGCCCTCCCACCCCAACTGCAACCCGAAGGGACGAAGGAAGTAACAGACTGCCGCAAGCAAAATGACAAAAAGAAGACGCAAAACAACCAGGTCCATACGGCTAACCCTCACCGGCGGCACAACGCCGCCGCAAACCTAGGGCACCGATGGCGAGTATGCGCATAGCCGCGCACTACCGTCAAGTGGGGATCGGGGACCATGGTTCAGAGACGAGGATTCAGAGGGCAGGAACAAGGCCCCGGCCAGGGAATTTGAGCGCTGCCTGCCGCCAGGGGCAGGAGCAAGACGCAGATCGCAAAACCGAGGCCGCCTCTTGCCAATCCCCGAACTGCGACCTCCGATCCCCGCTTCTATCACGAGGCCGCAGCTAACTCCTCAACCTGCGGCATGCGCTGCGCGCCCTTGCGCGGACCGCGCTTGCGCGCGCTCATCACTTTGATGCGCTCCAACAGCTCCTGCGAAGAGCAGCTCTTCCTGGCCAACACCGCATCGGCCACGTGGAGATCTCCGGACCCAGAGGGCGCCCCGGCTTGCGCATCGCCGAGCAGGACCAGGGGCACGTAGGACCTCATGCGTTTCAGCCGTTCCGCAAGCTGCACTCCGCTCATCTGAGGCATATGGGCGTCGGCTAGAACCAAGTCAATTTGCGGCGCAGTGGCAAAAACAGCAATGGCCTCCTGGCCACTCAGGGCGGCGAGCACACGATAACCGTTGGTGGCCAGCATGAACCGCATCACCGCGAGCTCCTGCTCGTTATCGTCAACACAAAGGATTACTTTCTTTGGACGCATGATATGGGAACAACTCCTCGCTTCAAATTCATAAACCCATTGCGAACATCATCCCCCTCCGCCGAGGCGAGCTTCTGTGTCCAGATACTCGGCCGACAGCCGCAAGGAAGGCACCAGTCTTTGGATCTTCATCTCCGGCTTGCCCGACGCGAACGCCCGCAACCCTGGCGCATTCGGCGGTTCGCACAACTCAGCACCCGGCACGAAACCCTCAGCGGCCCGGCCTTGCTTCGCAGTCAAGCGCACTGCGTTTTGGCGTGTCACACAACTTCCTCGATGACGCGCCTGGAAATTGTCTGCAACGAATCGAAAGAGTACGAGTCCCGGCCGCTGGTGAAAAGAGGGAACACGAAGCGAATACCGGGATGAAAATCCGCGTGTAACAAGTGGAAAACGGTTAGCGTGAACACCCGCTGTCACTTGCGAAGTTGAATTTCTGTTGAAAGCATGTGCATCGCGGCAGGAAAAGCTGTCCCGTTGCTACAAGAACGGTGCTGCCCGCCACGCGCACATCCCGGATGCTTGCGGATTCCTTTTGCGCCGGTAGGAAAAGATCGCCGGGCCGGCCGGTCTCCACGCCCTGGCGCGGACGTACACACGCGAGTCGCTCCGGAGCAAGAACCGCACCGGCCACCGGCAACTGTCTTTAGATCTCGATGAGCGGGCGAGGCAGGCGAGTTTTCGCGCGATCGAGGAAGAGGCGCATGCGCAAGGCCTCGGCGCGTTGAACGGCCACGAGGCGCATCTGCCGGCGAATATGGTCGATATCGTCCAGGCGGTCCAGTTGTGCTTCGTCGGAATCGGCGTCTCGTTCCAGGCGCGCAATACGCTCCTCCACCGTTTGCCGAAAGCGGGGGCTGATCTCGAAGCCTTCCTGGGTGGTGCAAGAAAGGGCCATGGCAAGCACCTCGGAGCGGGAATGCCTGAGGCCGAAGAATTCGTCGTCTCCGGCCTCAAGTTTTTCCCTCTTGCGCCGATACTACCGACCAGCCGTCATTTGCGCCAGATTACAGATTGGCTGAACTTAGGTAACGGACTGTCTGAAAACGAGACAGAAGCGTGAGCACTACGGAGCCAAGCTCACGGCTCCCAGCTTCCAGACCCGCACTTCATCCGTGTTGCGGCCTCGCAGCAGGCGGCCAAACGCGGAGGGCGAGCGTGGCGGAAGGCCTTAGGTTGTATCGGCGTATAGGGGTGTGCGGCGCTGGGAGCCGATTTTTTCGGGTTCTAGGAGAGAGGAGCGACGCATACCGGGCGTCTGCTAGCGACGAACGACAACGAAACCGGGAAAATCGGCCCCAGCCCTTCGGGTTGCGGCGAAAACCCGCTCATACTTCGTTGTCGTCCTAGGCGGTGGACCCGCCACAGCCGTCGTCCTCCGCCTCGTCTGAGCGGGTTTTCGCTACGCAACGCCACATATCCCTATATGTCGATACAACCTATCTTCCCGGCGACGGGGCGTAGTAGCCCTTGCGAACCTGCACCTTCAGATTGTCTCCATTGTCGCCGCGGCAGTCAACCGCAATGCGGCGGAAGGCGCCATCCTGTTTCTCGTTACTGGGGGTGTAACTGGCCTGGTACTGGGTTCGCAGCTCGTCTTGGATCTGTTGAAAGGCCGCCTGGAGCTTGGCGCCGTTGTTGCCCACGTCGATCAGCCGACCGCCGGTCTCGTCCGAGATCCTCTTGGCATACCCGTAGCCGAAATAGCCTTCGCCCTGGCTCCAGTACATGACGCGGTCGGCGATCAGGATGACGTAGACGATGACATTGCTCCTTTGCGCGGCAGCGATGGCCTCGCCGATTTTGGTGCGGCTGCCCTCATCCTCGCCGTCGGTCAGAACGATCATGGCCTTGCGGCCGGTCTCCTGGTTGAGCTTCTCGGTGGCAGCCAGGTAAATGGCATCGTAGAGCAGCGTACCTTTGGGATCGCCAACGGTAGGGACCGGCCCGCCGCCGAGGCCGGGAATGCCTGAACCGTTGCCGCCGGCGGTGTTGATCTGCGCTTTGTCCATGGCGCGCGCCAACATGTGCGGACTGTTGGTGAAGTCCTGCAACAGGTCCACATTCACGTCGAACGACAGCAGAAAGGCCTCGTCCTTGGAGCGCAACACCTGCTCCAGAAACTGGCTGCCAGCTTCCTGCTCCAGGGGCAGCACGCGCTGCTGGCTGCCCGAAGTGTCCAGCAGAATGCCCAGCGTGAGGGGCTGGTTGGTCTCGGCCACAAAGCTTTTCAGCGTCTGCGGCGCCTTGTCTTCCATCACGGTGCACTGATTGCGGGTGAGATGCGGAACCAGGTTGCCGCTCTTGTCTTTGACGGTGAAGAACAGGTCGACCAGGTTCACGGTCTGCTTGAAGGTCGCTACCGGCGTTTCATCGGGTGGAGGGGCCGGCGCCGTGCTCACCGGAGGCGCATCGGGGGAAGGCGCAAGCTGGGCCCATGCCGCCGGCAACACCGGCAGGCCAAGCAAAAGGACGGCAATTCCAACCCCATAGCGCATTCTGCCCCGTTAGACGAAAACAGAACATCTAAGAAAGCATATCGCGATTGTTTCCGCGCCGGCAGACAACCTGCGCGCCTCCGCGGCGTCTGATAGTCTGTTGGCTACGGCCTTTTGGGTGTCTGTCGCCCGGTCCGGCGGTGTGCCGGAAGGGCCGAAGGGGGGATGAATTCACGGTGAAAGGGTGGCAGGCCATTGCGGCGGCGGGGCTTCTCAGCGTGGGCCTGGTTTTGGTTTCTGGGGTTCTGGCCCAACAGCAGCAAACCTCTATTCCCAACGCGCCCACTCCGCAGGCGCCTGCACCGCTCCCGGATGTCAGCGGGGGGATCGCGCCCGGAATCGGCTCGGCGGAAGCGCCAACCAATCCCAACTCATCCTCCACCCCAGGCCAACCGCAGGCCGGACCCGCTCAACCGTCCACTCCAAGCGAGCCAGCCGCTCCCCCACAGGACGTCCAGGCCGTTCCTCCCGAAGAAGGCAACGGAGCGCTGGCCAGATACGTCGTGCAGGTGAACTTCGTCCAGGTTCCGGTCACGGTGAAGGGCGCCAAAGGAAATCTGGTGGCCGGGCTCACCTGGCGGGACTTTACGGTCTACGAGAACAACACGCGCGTGCACCTGAATCTCTTCAGCGTGGATCCCGAACCGCTCTCGATCGCCTTCGTCATCGACCAGACCCTGCCCTCGAACGTCATGGACGAGGTGAACCGATCCATGGGCTCCATCCAGGGCGCGCTGGCGCCCTATGACGAGGCCGCGGTCTTTACCTACACCAACGGAGCCAAGGAGTGGACTGGCTTTACCGGCGCGCAGGGCGCCCGCCTGCCCGCGGTGCTTGCGCTGGCGCAGGCCACTGGAAGCGACCCCATGGTGCCCATCAACAGCGGCCCGCTAGCCGGCTGCAGCATTTATCAGAACGGCAATTGCGTGGACCCCAACCTGCAGCCCGGGCGCTCCACGGGGAACAGCAGCTTTATCACGATCCCCAAAGAGATTCACACCCTCAACGACGCGATCCTGCAGGCGGCCAAAGAGCTTTCCACGCGGCCGAAGGAGCGGCGGCGCATCATCTTCGTAGTCTCAGACGGCAAGGAATATGGCAGCAGGGCCACCTGGAAAGAGGTGGTGCGCTACCTGCAAACCAACAAGATCGCCGTCTACGCCACGCTGGTGGGCGACTCGGCGCGCTGGGGCGAAGAGTGGATCGACCGCTTTCATCTGCCCTTCACCATGTACGACAACATTCTTTACAAGTACACCGTCAATACGGGAGGCGATTATTACGCCGAGGGTGGCGTGAACGGCATCGAGAGGAGCTACGCCAAGATTGCCGAAGAGGCACGCGACCAGTACACGCTGGGCTACCTCAGCCACGAATCGATCTACGACGGCAAGTACCGCAAAATTACGGTTCTCGTCGACCGCCCCAACCTTACGGTAATCGCCAAGCCGGGCTACTATCCCTCAGCGCAGGATTACAAGTAAGCCCCGCCGTTTTTCTCCTGCCGCTATAGCGGGTCTCCTGCAGGTTGTAACCAAGGCACAATCGCTAAGTGGCTTTTTCATCAAGAAAAAGCCACCTCGAATTGTGTCCGAAATGGCTCATCGTTGCAGGAGAACCGCCGCAAAAACACGAAAGCCTGTGCTGTGGCACAGGCTTTTCACTTTCGCTGGAAATTGTGGCGCCCCACTACACAAACGGAGCACAGCGCACCTGAGGCTGAAATCGCCGCGCGCTGCTGTGCGGTCAGCCCTGCTTGGGCTCGACCGGCGCGTTCGATGCAGCAGGCGGGGGAGCGGTGTTCTGTTGCTGGACCGGCGGCGCCGGCGGTGGCGGATCGGTGATGCCGCGAATGCCTTCGCGGAAGCCCTTCAACCCCTCGCCCAATCCTTTACCCAGCTCCGGCAGCCGCTTGGCCCCGAACAGCAAAAACGCAACCACGGCCAGCACGATGATGTGCCAAGGCTGAAGTAGATCGCCCATGGATATTCCTCCGCGCGCTCCAACATGCACCGCGCGCTTCCTCTAACCGCTATTGTCGCACAAAAGCTCAGCCAAATGCTCGGCAATGGGCGATTGTGGCAGACTGGGAACAGGGGGCCTTCCCGATGAAAACACTCAAGCTATTTGCCCTGGCGGGGATGCTGGCGCTCGCCTGCGGCACGGCGAACTCGGCCGGGCGCGACATTTATCCCCCTCCGGCACAGGCCAGGGCCGATCTTGCCGCCGCACTGAAGACAGCCGCGGCCACCCATCGGCGCATTCTTCTGGATTTTGGCGGCAACTGGTGCGGAGACTGCCAGGTGCTGGACATTTACATGCACGATGCCCAAAACAAGCCGCTGCTCGATGCGAACTTTGTGCTCGTGCACGTCAATGTCGGGTACATGGACGCCAACCTTGACCTCGCAGGGAAGTACGGAATTCCGCTCAAAAGAGGCGTGCCCGCGCTGGCCGTCCTGAGCGAGCGCGGCGAGCTGCTCTACAGCCAGAAGAATGGCGAGTTTGAAGCCATGCGCCGCATGGAATCCTCTGCTGTGACTGCGTTCCTGGTGCAATGGAGACCGGCGCATCCCGGCTGCTCGGCTGTGGTGGTGAATTGCTAGGGCGTATTCGCGCAGCGCGGTCACGCACGAAACTCGCAAGGAGGCTCGATGCACCCGGTCGATCGCAGCGGTGGCCCAAGCGCCGGCCGCACCATTACCACGCTCTCGAGCCGCGAGGTCTACCGTAACCACTGGATGCGCGTGCGCGAGGACGAGATCCTGCGCTCGAACGGCGAAAAGGGCATTTACGGTGTCGTGGAGAAGGAAGATTGCGCCATCATCCTGCCCATCGACAACGGGCGCATCTGGCTGGTGGAGCAGTTCCGCTACACGATTCAGGAGCGGGCTCTGGAACTGCCCCAGGGTGGTTGGGAGAAGAAAATCGAGAATGCCGAAGAGCTGGCGCGCGGCGAGCTCAGGGAATAACTGGGGCTAGACGCCGCGCAGATGACCAAGCTGGGAACGCTGTGGATCGCCTACGGCTTCACACGGCAGCGCGAACACGTGTTCCTGGCCACGGGCCTTACGCCCACCGAGAAGAATCCCGACGCCGAAGAGCACGATCTCGTGGTCCGTTCCGTGCCCATCGCGGAATTCGAACGCATGATGCTGGACGGAACGATCCGCGACGACTGCACGCTTGCAGCCTGGGGGCTGTATCTGCTTTGGAAGGCGCGGCAGGGGTAAGCTGCTTGGTCATTCGGCCAGCTGGCTGGCTCTCGCCCGGCGCGTGACTTGCGTCACAAGCCAACGGCCGCAATTCCTGAATAATCAAGGCTGAACGAAGAACGCGTGGCGATCTGCGCGCCGGAACGCCGGTGTCCCATGGACCCTGTGCGAGGCGGCTCTTGCCAGGGACGTGCGCTCCCGTTCCTGCGCGGAAGGGTCGAAACGGAGGACGAGTTCCGTCATGTTCAGGATTTTGGAAGCCCGCACTGTCGGCCTCAACATCCGGCAGTTTACCGTCAAGGCGCCGCGCATCGCGCGCAAGCAGCGGCCGGGGCAGTTCGTCATCCTGCGGCTTCACCAGCAGGGCGAGCGCATTCCGCTCACCATCAAGAGCGCCGATCCGGCGGCAGGCACCATCACTATCGCGGTGCAGGCCGTGGGCAAGACTACGTCGCTGCTCAACTGCCTTGAGGCGGGGGACTCGATTCTCGACGTCGTCGGGCCGCTCGGCCATCCTTCCGAGATCAAGAGATACGGCACGGCCGCGATTGTGGCCGGAAGCGTAGGCACGGCCATGGCGCTGCCCACGGCCAAAGCGCTGAAGGACGCCGGCAATCACGTCATCTTTATCGAAGGCGCGCGCAGCAAAGAGATGGTGGTCTTTGAAGACGAGGTGCGCGCGGCAAGCCACGAGGCCTACATCCTGACCGACGACGGCAGTTACGGCGAACCGGGCCTGGTGACGAAGAAGCTCGACGAGTTGCTCACCGCCGGGCGCAAGCTCGACTTTGTGCTCGCGGTGGGACCGGTGCCGATGATGCGCGCCGTGGCGCAGATCACGGCGCCGCTTGGCATCAAGACCATGGTCAGCCTGAACTCCATCATGGTGGACGGCACGGGCATGTGCGGCGGCTGCCGCGTGCTGCTCGGCAACCAGAGCAAGTTTGCATGCGTTGACGGGCCGGAGTTCGATGCCACCCTGGTGAACTTTGAAGTGCTGATGCAGCGCAATGCCATGTACCACAGCCAGGAGTGCCGGTCGCTGAAAGCGTTCGAGCAGCATAAGCGGGAGGAGCTCGCCGCGCTGCGCGCCGGCCTGGCCGCAAAGGAAAAAGAAACGGCGCAGTTGCACGCACCGCTCCAGATGCGCGAGAAGAACGAGACGCATGGAAGGCTTGAGGCCGCCCACGTTGCCGAAGAGGAGAAGCGTCATGCCTGACACGCCGCCGCTTGCCGTCAATGCTCTTCCTCTTAAGGAGCGGATGCAGATTCCGCGCGTGCACATGCCGGAGCTGGACCCCGAGGACCGCGCGCGCAACTTTGAGGAAGTAAACCAGGGGCTGGCCGCGTCCGGCGCCGTGACCGAAGCCACACGCTGCATCGCCTGCGCCAAGCCCGGCTGCCAGACCGATTGTCCGGTAGGCGTCAAGATCAAGGAAGTTGTGGCGCTGATTTACGCGGGCGATTTTCTGGCCGCGGCCAGGAAGATGCGCGAGGATAACGCCCTGCCCGCCATCACTGGCCGCGTGTGTCCGCAGGAGAGCCAGTGCGAAGGCGGCTGCGTCATTGGCAAGAAGGGCCAGCCGGTGGCGATCGGCAACCTGGAGCGGTTCATCGCCGACTACGAGCGCGAGAACGGGCAGCTTGGATTGCCGGCCGTCGCTCCGCCCACGGGCAAGAGCGTGGCCATCGTGGGCAGCGGCCCGGCGGGGCTGTCGGCGGCGGGCGACCTGGTCCAGAAGGGCCATAGCGTGCGCGTCTTTGAGGCGCTGCACGAGCTGGGCGGCGTGCTGGTCTACGGCATCCCGGAGTTCCGGCTGCCAAAAGCGATCGTGAAGGAAGAAGTGGACAACCTGCGCCGTATGGGCGTCGAGTTCGAGACCAACGTCGTCGTGGGCAAGAGCGTGACGCTCGACGAGCTGATGCGCGTGGAGGGCTACGACGCGATCTTTGTGGCCACCGGCGCGGGGCTGCCGGTCTTTCTTGGCGTGCCGGGCGAGCACCTGAACGGCGTGTACTCGGCCAACGAGTTCCTCACCCGCACCAACCTGATGCGCGCCTATAAATTTCCGGAATTCGACGAGCCAATCTACGACTGCCGCGGCCGCGACGTGATCGTGGTGGGCGGCGGCAACACGGCCATGGACGCGGTGCGCACGGCGCGGCGGCTGGGCGCGAAGACGGCCACGCTGGTCTACCGGCGCTCCGAGGCCGAGATGCCCGCCCGCGCCGAAGAGGTCGGTCACGCACGCGAAGAGGGCATCGAATTCCGCATGTTGACCAATCCGGTCGAGTTCCTGGGCGATGAAAACGGCTGGCTGACCGGGGCGCGCTGCTTGCGCATGGAACTGGGCGAACCCGACGCCGACGGCCGCCGCCGCCCGGCGCCGATCGCAGGGTCGGAGTTCGTTCTGCCGGTCAACGTGGCCATCATCGGCGTGGGCACGAACGCCAATCCTACCGTCCAGAGCTCGGCGCCCGATCTGAAGACGAATGCGAAGAACTACATCGTGGCCGATCCCGAAACCATGCGGACGAGCAAGCGGGGCGTCTTTGCCGGCGGCGACATTGTGACCGGCGGTGCGACGGTGATCCTGGCCATGGGCGCGGGGCGAAAAGCAGCGAAGGCGATCGACGAGTACCTAGCGGCGGGGGAGTGGTGAAAGCAATAACCGCCTCTTAAAATTTCGGAGAGCTACCCATGACCACGTTCAAAGTCTCGCCGTTAGCCAAAGACCTCCGCGCGCTGGCGGATTCCGCCAAAAAGCGTTTATGGATCGTGTCGCCGTACATCGGATCGTGGAGAGCTGTGCGGCGGATTCTAGGCGACGCTTGGCAAAAGGTCGATGTAAGGCTGCTGACGGATAAGGACAGCGGGATTCTCGCGCGCGATACGCTTGAGCGCTTCGAGGCCCATCATTCCATCCGTTCTTTGAAAGGCGTCCACGCCAAACTTTATATCGCGGATGATAGCGTGCTGCTCACGTCGGCCAACCTGACGGAGACGGCTTTCACAAGGAGATATGAAGCGGGCCGTGTGCTGACCGGGAAACACGCGCAGTACCTCGTGGCGTTTTATGAATCCCTTTGGAATTCCGCCGAAAGTGTTCGACCTGGAATCGATCGAATTCGCAAATTCGTGGAACAGAAATATCGACGAGAGTATCCACGGAACCGGGCTGACCAAATTGTATGCGCTTCCAGTCGCTCCCTCGGTGTCTACGAAGGGAACGCGGGAGTTCGCCGACTATCCCCATTTTCTTGAAGTTTACAGCGATTTTGTTGCTGCTTACCTGCAAGCTGGCGGACGCGATTATCCGAAACTTCCGCTGTTTTTTGAAACCGACAAATTCCTGAACTACCTATTCCATGATGATCCCGCGAAGCCGTCCTTAGCATACAAGGAGAAGTCGGCGCGCTCTCTTTCTGAAAGCGAGCGTATTCGAGAAATCAAGAAGTATCGTACGCGTTACCGCAAGGCAGGTTCACAAGCCACGGTTCACCTAAAGCACTCACGAGAGATCAGGCGGCTCCTTGCGAAGTCGAAAATCCCGAATCTCACTGCGACCGAGATTGAGGTTGTCGCCGGGAGTTTGAATTGCTTTGGAGCCCTTGAGTTGGCTAAGGCAAGGTTTCTAAAAGGGAATAAGCCGGACACGATTCGGAAGGCGTGGTTTGAATTGATCCACAGCTCAGCAGATCTGAAGCTCAGAATGAACAGGTGCCGTGAGACGTTGTACGGCTTTGGAAAGTCAGCGATCCAGGAGACACTTGGTTATTACGACCCAAAACGGTTTCCCTTGCGTAATGAAAACATCAACGCAGGTCTGCGTTTTCTAGGTTACAAGATATAGTGGTGCTGAATCCGAATCTGCCCAGTGTCGATTAAAATCTCGTCTCCCATCTTTGCGTCAGAAAGAAGCCGCAAGGACCGGGCGCTCGCCGGGAGAGCCTCTGCTGATGGCCTTGTCAAGTACACGAAAGTAGTGTACACTATTCCCGTATGAAGAACATCACCCTGAGCGCCGACGAGGACTTGATCGAGCGGGCACGCTTGCTCGCGCGGGAGCAGCGCAGAACTCTGAACGAGGCATTCCGGGAGTGGCTTGCGCAGTTTACCCAAAGCGCGGGAGACGCCCAGGGATTCGATGCGCTGATGCAGCGATTGCAAAACGTCAATGCCGGCCGGCGCTTCAGCAGGGAAGAATTGAATGAGCGATAGATTCTTCCTCGATACGAATATTTTCGTCTACTCGTTCGATCGAAGCGCGCCCGCGAAGGCCCGGAAAGCCGCGCAACTCATCCGCGATGCGCTGACGACGCAAAAGGGAGTCATCAGCTATCAGGTCGTACAGGAGTTCTTCAACGTCGCACTGAAACGGTTCTCCCAACCCATGCAGGCGGCGGACGCCGGACAATACCTGATCGCGGTGTTTCGCCCGCTGCTTGCCGTGCATTCGTCGCAGGCTCTCTATGCGGAGGCATTGGTTTTGCACGCCCAAAGCGGGCTCTCCTGGTACAACTCCCTGATCGTCTCCGCGGCCATCCAGGCTCGGTGCGAGATCCTTTTTTCCGAGGATCTCCAGCACGGCCGGCGGTTCGGAGGCATCCAGGTTCGGAATCCGTTTCTCTGAAGGCTCGATTTCGACGCGTAGTTCTTCACGAACCGTGACGTCTATGCTTCAAAAAAAGGGCGGCAAAGCTCTCGCCTTGCCGCCGCCCTGTCCCTGGGTTTTCTTGAAGGAACTGCAGTCTTGCTAAACCTCAATCTCTTACTGCAACAGCTTCAGCACTTCCTGCTGCACGCTGTTGGCTTGCGCCAGTGCCGCAATGCCGGTCTGGCTCAGAATCTCGTACTTCGACATGTTCGAGGTGGCCGCCGCATAGTCGGTAGCCTGGATCGCGTTTTGCGCCGAAACCACGTTCTCCTGTTGCGTGCTCATCACCTGGCTGAGGGAGTTGAGGGTATTGATCTGGGCGCCGATGTAGCCGTCCTGCGCGGCCACGTCGCTGATGGCCAGATTGAGCAGGTTCAGCGCGGATTGAGCGTTTGCCTGGTCGGTGAGGTTGGTGTTGCTCAGATCCTCGCCTGCGCTGTCGGAGTAGCTCATGGTCGCGATCCCGCCCTGGCCGTTGGGGTCGGCGGTAAGCAGAGAACTCACTGCCTGCCCTGTTGCCGAATCCTCAATGGTGGTTCCGCCGGCGGGGTTTGTCACGCCGATCGAGTAAAACGCGGCCGCCGGAGTCCAGATCGCCGGTGTATTGGCGTCGGTCGTATCCTCAACATTGCTGGGCGCAATGGCCGTCTTGGAGCTAGCCGAGGTAAATGAAACGCTGGCAGCCACGCCCACGCCGCCGGGGGTGTAAGTAGCCGTGATGCCGTAACCGGCCGCGTTGATGGTGTTGGTCAGATCGGCAATGGTGTCGGTTTGGCCCAACGTGCCCAGATTCAGAGTGTGCGTCACGCCCGAAGAATCCGTGACTGCGATCGTGCCGGAGAGGACATCGCCGTCAGCCCCTGCGCCTGTCAAGGGCAACGCCAGAGAGCCGAGCGAGCCTGGAGTGTTGCCGCTGCCCACGCCCGAGCCCGAGCCGGAGAGTTGAATGCCTGTATCGGTGCCGACGCCCGCCGCGACAGCCTGTTTACCAGCCTGCGCCGCGGTGGAGAAGGTAGCGGTCAAGCCCAGGTTGGCGTTGTTGATGGCGCTGATCATGCCCGCAACCGTATCCGCGTAACCGGTAGCGCCGCCCACGCTGATCAGTGCTTGTTCGGTGGTGACGGCGCCGCCCGCTCCAGTGGCCAGGTAACTGACATCGAGCGTCGTGGTGGCATTGACGAAGGCGTCGCCGAGGGTGGCATCGACACCGGCCTTTGACAGGTCGATAAACACGTTGCTCTGTCCATTGCTATAGGACATCGTGCCATCTGTGTCGCCCACGCCGGAAGACGACAGGGAGTGAATATTCAGGTCGTCGACCGACGAGCCCGATGTCGAAGAGTCGCCGGTGTAAATGGAGACGACCGTGCCGTCGAACACCTGCTCCTGGTTGTAGGTGGTGGTCGATCCGATGTTGGTAATCTCTGCCAGAATGGATTGGTACTCCTGGTTCGCCGCGCTATCCTGGGTCGAATTGAGGGTGCCGTTCGAGGCTTCGGTAGCCAGCGTCACGGCGCGGTCGAGCAGGCTCGTCACCTGCGACAGCGCGCCGTCGGCCACCTGCAGCAGCCCCACGCCCTCCGTGGCGTTGGTTCCGGACTGCGTGAGCGCAACCGAGTTCGCCTCCAACCCGTTCACCAGTGAGAGACCGGCCGCGTCGTCCGCTCCGGAGTTGATCCGCGACCCCGACGACATCTGCTGCAGCACCGTTTGCAGGCTGGCGTTCGTGTTGTTGAGATTATTCTCAGCATAGATTGCCGACAGATTGTTCAAAACACCGAGGGCCATGGGAACCAACTCCTTCTCGGATGCCTTGCTGCCCTCCAATCCGCCGGCGCTTCGCTCGTCTGCCGAAGCCGCCGTCCCGTCCGGGTGGGCCTGTTTGCATCCACCCCATTCATCGGTCCAGGCCGAAATAACTTTAGTCATATTTTTTAAGCTGGATTGCCGCCGCCGATGTTGCAGCGCGATTCAGAGTGTTGCGCTTTCCGGCAAAGGCTGTCGCAATGCGCGGCAATGGTTGTTCCGATGCGATGCACGAGTTTGTGCCGCTTTGAAACACGGTGAACGCGGTCCTGCGCGCAGAACCAGCGATGTTTGCTGGGGGTTCTCGGGGTTCTCCGCGCCGGTGGCGTCCCAAAAAACAGGCTCTCCGGAGTATGCCGGAGGGCCTGGCCGAATCGCGCTGAACGCCGCCTACGCCGCTGCCTTGCGCGTGGGCTTGTGCCCCCACAGGCCGTAGTAGGCCACGAAGAGATATCCGATGATGGGAATGATGAAGGCGTGCTGAATGCTTGTCCTGTCGGCCAGCAGGCCAAACAAAGGCGGAATAACAGCTCCGCCGACATTGCCGATGGTGAGCACGCCCGAGCCTTTGCTGGTGAGCGGCCCCAGTTCCGCCACGCCCAGCGCGAAGATGGTTGGATACATGATGGAGCAGGCAAGCCCGGTAAGCACAAGGCATGCGATGGCGACCGTTCCGTGCGTGGTCATCGCGGCGCACAGCAAGGCCACGCCGCAGAGACCCAGAAAGACGAGCAGTTTGCCCGCCTTGATCCAGACCATGATGGCGCTGCCGAGCAAACGGCCGGCCATCATGCCCAGGTAAAACAGGCTGACCATCAGGCTGGCCGTCTCCACTTTCGACATGCCCTGCCCGAGACAGAACTGAATCGTGATCGAGACCAGCGAAATCTCCACCCCAACATAGAAGAAGATACCCACCATGCCGAGCACCGTGTGAGGGAAGGTCCAGATGTTGCGCTCGAGCACCGGGCCGACGCCGGCAGCGGGACGGAACTCACGCGTCATGGCGATAGCCGGCAGGTGCATCGGCATCACTGCGAAGCCCAGCAGCAGCAATGCTACGGCAATCGCGATGTAGGGCCCTTGCAGCATATGCGCGGTGGCAGCTGAGTTGCTGGTCTTGCTGAGATCGGAAAGGATGAAGCGGCCCGCCACCAAAGGACCCGCTAGCGAGCCGATAGAGTTGACAGCCTGCGCCAACGTGAGCCGAGCGGGGGCGCTGTGCTCGGGGCCGAGGATCGAGACGTATGGATTGGCCGCGGTCTGCAGCCCGCAGACGCCCGACGCGAGCACGAAGATGGCGAAAAGCGTCAAAGGGAAGCTGACCCGGTTGGCCGCCTGAACGAAAAGCAGAGCGCCCGCCACCATGACGAAAAGCGAGATCACCATGGTGCGCTTGTAACCCACGGCTTCAATCACTTTGGCGGAGGGCACTGAAAAGACGAGATAGGCAAAGAACCATGCCGCCGTGGCCAGCATGGCCGGCCCGTGCTCCAGCCGGAAGACCGCCTCCAGTTTGGCCACCAGCACGTTATTCATGCTGGTCAGGAACCCGAAGATGCCAAAGAGAATAGCGACCGTAATGAACGGCCCCGTGTAATTGGGCGCGCCGGGCGCGGCCGCGGGATTGGAGCGTGTAGCCATAAAAAGTTCTTCCTCCGCCGGATGCAAAAAATCGGATGGAATGGTTCGCAATCACTTTACGTTGCGTGGCAGCTTGCGTCCAGCGGAAAATGAAAAGGTTTTCAGCTACTCCTGCCGGAAAAGCCAGTCCAAAAGGCGGCTGCACGCAGTGCCCATTTACACTGGAAGTGCATGATTCCCACCCTCACATGGACCACGGAAGGCGTCCGCTTCATCGACCAGACCAGGCTCCCGCTCGAAGAGAGCTATGTGCTTGCCACAACCTACGAAGAGGTGGCTGACGTCATCGTCACCATGGTGGTGCGCGGCGCACCGGCGATCGGCGTTTCGGCGGCCTACGGCGTCGCGCTCGGCGTATTAAAAACCAAAGCGGCCACGTCCAAGGAGTTTGCGCCGGAGTTCGAAAAGATCTGCGCGCGGCTGGCCGCGACGCGGCCCACGGCGGTCAACCTTTTCTGGGCCATCGACCGTATGAAGGCGCTTTTTGCCCGGTTGCTGGCCTCCGGCGCAACCCTTGTCCAAATCCAGGAGAAGATTCTGGCCGAGGCGCACGCGATGTACAAGGAAGACATCGCCGCGTGCAAGGCGATGGGCGCGTTTGGCGCGGAGATGATGCCCGATGAGGGCGGCGTTCTGACCCACTGCAACGCCGGAGCGCTAGCCTCCTGTGGCTACGGGATGGCGCTGGGCGTGATCCGTTCGGCGGTGGAGCGGGGCAAGCGCATCCATGTGTACGCCGACGAGACGCGGCCGTTTTTGCAGGGCGCGCGGCTTACGGCGTGGGAGTTGATGGCCGACCACATTCCCACCACGGTGATCTGCGACAACATGGCTGCCAGCCTGATGCGGCAGGGAAAGATTCAGGCTGTAATTGTGGGAGCGGACCGCATCGCCGCCAACGGCGATACCGCAAACAAGATCGGAACCTACAATGTCGCCATCCTGGCGCGCGAGCACGGCATCCCGTTTTATGTGGCCGCGCCGTGGTCCACCATCGATCTGGCGACCGCGACCGGCGATTCGATTCCTATTGAGGAGCGCCCGGCACGGGAAGTGACGCACCACGCGGGAAAGCAGCTCACGCCAAACGGTGTCGGCATCTGCAACCCCGCCTTCGACGTCACCCCGGCGAAGTACATCACCGCGATCATCACCGAGCGCGGAGCGCTGCGTGCACCGTATGCTGAGTCGCTCAAAGCAATGGAACTGGCAAGCTGAGAGCCATGAGGATCTTCTAAAGGGCGTCGGGCATTGGCGCGGATTCTTTCACGCTTCAGGCATTTCGTCTTCAAACGCCTGACTGTCCGGCAGCATGCGCTGGTGAAGGACACGGACGACCGTAATACCTCCCTTCATCCGCCGGTAGAACACGACGTGCCGACCGTGCTCAAAACGATGCAAGCCGGGGTGGATCCAATCGCAGGCCCGGCCAATGCCCGAATTGCGTGCAAGCACCTTTAAGCATCGCTCCAGGCCGTCGAGATGCCGTCCTGTCTGTGCTTCACCCCAGGTGCGCAACGTGTACGCGCCAATGTTCAACAAATCGGCCTTCGCCCTGCCCGAAAAACGTACTTTGGCCATCACCGGCCGGGATTCTTGCCCAGCTTGAGCGCCGTGCGCACTTGCGTGAAGACATTGCCCTTCACCACGCCGCTCGCATCCCCCTCGTCGATGGCCGCGCGCAGCGCCGCCAGTTTTGCCTCGTAGAGCCGCTCTTCGCGCTCCAGCGTGCGCAGCGCGGTGCGCACTACCTCGCTGGCGTTCTCAAAACGCCCGCTTTCTACCCGCTTCAGAACAAAGCTGTCGAGTTCCGGGGTCAAATTGACGTTGCGTGTGGGCATGGCATTTTCGTTCCTCCAGTTCAGGAAAGAACGCAAAGCCATCGTACCATCATTAGCAATCTTTGCCAATACAAGAAATCAGATCGATGCGATCCAGCGCGGGACAGGCCACCCGGTTTAGCCAATTATTGCTCGTGAAGCGAAAGTAAGAGAGGGCCGCCGCGTCTTCGCGCAGCCGCCCTCCCCGCCATGCTACAGTGAGATTCCACGGGGGTCGCAATGGCGCTGGACGCTCAGCTTGCGGCGGGCGGCGAGACGATCGAATTGCAGCAGCAGGTGGCGCGGCTGCAGGCGCTGCTTGAGGCCTCGCGCCAGGTGCACTCCACCATCCGCGAAGAAGAAGTGCTGGAGCAGGTGCTGCGCATCGTGGTGCGCGAGTTGGAGATGGCCGGTGCGGCGTTTCCCAGCGCCGGCCTGGCGTATGGCGAGATGCCGGATGACGGCGCCAGCGGGGCGGGCGCGGACGAGCCATTGCTCATCTACCCGCTGGCCGACCGCGACGGCCGGAAGATGACCGATTTGGCCGTCGCGTCTCCGGGCGGGCGCGAGTTGACGCTCTCCGAAGCCGATTTTCTCGAGGGCCTTGCCCTGCAGGCCGCCGTAGCGCTCGAGAACGCGCGCAACCACAAGCGCAACGTGGAGTACGTGCGCGTACAGCAGGACCTGGACGCGGCGCGGAGGATTCAGCGCTCGCTGCTGCCGCAGGCGCTGCCCTCGATTCTGGGCTACTCGGTGGCCTTCCGCTCCGATACATGCTACGAAGTGGGCGGGGATTATCTCGATATCGTGGAGCAACCCGACGGCAGCCTGCTGATGGCGGTGGCCGACGTGGCCGGCAAAGGGCTGGCCTCGGCCATCATGTCCACCGGCTTTCGTGCGGCGTTTCGCGGGATTGCAGCCACCGGGATTCCGCTGGGCGAACTCGCCTTGCGCATGAACCAGCACCACTGGAAGGAAGGCGAAGAGGCGCGCCGGCGCTACGTCACGGCGATCTTTCTCCGGCTGCATCCGGAATCCAGCGAGATCGAGGTGGTCAACGCTGGGCACAACCCCGGATTCCTCGTCGAGCCGGGCCCGAACGGAACCGTGGCGGCGCACCAGTTCGCCGCTGCGGGTACGCCGCTGGGCCTGCTGCCGGGGATGACCTATGCGAGCGAGCGCAGGCGCTTCGGGCCTGGCGCGCGCCTGCTCTTCTACACGGACGGGCTGACCGAGGTCTTCAGGGGAGATGAGGAGTTTGGTCCGGAAAGGCTTTTGAATGAATTTTCTGCGTGTCCGGCGCGGAAGGCCGATGGTATTCTCGATGCACTGT
This sequence comes from uncultured Acidobacteriaceae bacterium, assembly GCA_963808805.1. GTDB lineage: Bacteria > Acidobacteriota > Terriglobia > Terriglobales > Acidobacteriaceae > Telmatobacter. The sequence continues at coordinate 290,089 of CAWEGN010000004.1, forward strand.
GGGCAGCCATCGATGCTTTCGCCGAGGGCGGCCCGCAAGCAGACGACATGACCGCATTGGCGCTGTGCCGCGCCGCGGATTTGCCGGAGATGCCGGAATGAGCGAGCCGAAAACCACCACCGTCGAGGTCCGTCTGCCCACCAGGATGGGCTATGAAAAGGTGGCCATGAGCACGGCGTCGGCGGTGGCCAAGCTGATGGGCTTTCCCGAGGAACGCATCGAGGATTTGAAGACGGCGGTGGCCGAAGCCTGCATCAACGCCATCGAGCACGGCAACCGGTTGAACGAAAAGCTGTCGGTGGGCGTGGTGCTGCGCGCCGGCACCGACGCGCTGGAAGTGAAAGTGATCGACGACGGCACGGGCATCAAAACGCAGCCCGCCAAGCCCGACATCGACCGTAAGATGCACGGTGAGGAAGGCCCGCGCGGCATGGGGATGTTTCTCATCCAGGCGCTGGTGGACGAGGCGGAGTGGGTGGCCGGTTCGGACGGGAATAGCAGCTATGTCCGGCTGGTGATCCGGCTGGACAAGGACGAGGGATAGCGGAAACTTGCAGCCCAGAGGGAAAGTGGAGGCAATCGACAAGTGCAGAGCGAAACCAAGTCGCGTATTGAACAGCTCAAGTCCCCGTCCGGTTATCCGGTAGCCGTCCTGCGCTTTGAGGGCGATATCGCCAGCACCTCGAAGGACGCGGTGCTGGGCACATATGAGACGCTGCCCAAAGAGATGACGAAGCTCATCCTGCTGGACTTCACGCGCGTGGACTACATCAATTCAAGCGGCATCGCGCTGGTGATCCAACTGCTCATCCAAGCCTCGAATGCGGGACAGACGGTGTGTGCCTTCGGCCTCTCGGCGCACTTTACCAAGGTCTTCACCATGGTGGGCATCACCAAATACGCGCGCCTGTTCCCCAACCAGGCCGAGGCGCTGGCGGCGATGTAAAAGCACTCAAATCCAATGAACTGAGTTGCAGAGGGTGCGGTCAGGAGCCGCCCCTCTTCTACTGCGGCCCTTTGTCGCCCCTGGAGAACGGGTTGGGAAGGTGGAAGGGCGTTTCAGGCGAGGACTCCCGCTTCTTTGTGCTTGCATCCTGCCGCAAAACGGTACGCTGTGAGTTGATGCACAGCCAGCCGCCGTGCACCCGCTCGAAGACTTGCGTGAAGACGCCTTTTTCGTCTACCTGGCTGGAACCGACCTTGTGATGCAACGTGTAGGTGCCGTTGGCCACGGCGATATCGCCCAGCATGCGCACGGTGACGACCTTCTGCGTGAGATACAGCATCTTGTCCTCGCCGCTCAGCACCTGCGCCACCTGCTGGTTACGGGTGGTCACGTCGCCGCTGGCGGAGACGTCGACGAACAAGGGCGAAAGCACCAGCTCCAGGCCGTATTGGTCGCGCCGGTTCACAGCGTCGGACCAACTGTCCTCAATCTTCTGGAATTGCACGATTTCGGGGCTGACGGTTTCGGTCACGCCCGTCTGGACGTCAGCCGAAGCAGCGCCCGTTGCAGGACCGGAGGAGAGATTCTGGGCGGCTGCGGCGCAGCACAAGAGAACTACACAAAGAAAGGAGAAAAGAAAACGATTCATACGCGGTTCGAACTCCAACCGGGAAAGCGAGCGCTCGGGCCAGAAGCCCCTAACAAGCATCATAGCCCGTTGAACTCCGCCATCGGGCCGTATGGGGCGAAAAACCGTTGGGCCTCTTCGGGCCTTTGGAGGGATCTAAAGAAGGCCTTGTAGCCGGCCAGGGTGATAAATGGTGACGTTGGAGTCTTCGATCAAGATCCAGCCTTCTTTGCGGAACTGGCCGAGAGTACGGGTGACGGTCTCGCGGGTGGTGCAGGTCATCGAGGCCATCTCCTCATGGGTAAGCAGCAGGGGGAAACGGTATTCGCCGCCTTCCGTGTGCTCGCCGATTTGGTGCGCGAGTTCCAGGAGCAGGCGCGCCAGGCGCGCGGCCACGGTTTCCGCCAGCGCGATACGGCATGCATCCTGCAATGCAAAACGGTACTCCTGGCAAATGCATTGCACCGCGCGCAGTTGCGCTTCCTTGTGGCTGCGCAGGAAGTTGAGGAACCGCTCGCGCTCAACGGGGCGCAGTTGGGCGGGGGTTAACGATTCAGCAGACACCTCGTACACGCCGTGCGAGAGCACCGCGTACAGGCCGAGCATGGAACCGGGACCGGCAACTCGAACAATCATGTGCCGGTCCTCTGACCGGCCCGCGGTCAGCTTGAGGTAACCGCTGCAGATGAGGTAGAGGCAGCGGGCGTCTTCGCCCTCAGCGAAGAGCGATGCCTGGGAGGGCAACGAGATGGTGCTGGTGGCGAGCTCGAGATCGGCTAAGACGGCGCTGCCGAGCGAGCAAAACCAACCGGGACGACGATTGGCACAGGCCGCGCAGCCCAAGGGCGGGGTACGGCTCACGTGCCTCGGTCGCGTCTGTTCCTCCATCGAAATCTGTGTGTCCGCCATCGTCTTGCCCCGCTCGGTATCGATGCGGTCCGTCGCCCCAGCCTCTTCCTGAGCCGTATTCCTGCTTTCGCGACCCGTGGCTGAGGCCGAAATGCCCGTCCGTCTTCCGCGAACAGAGAAACTCATTCAAAGTTTGCTTGAGGGCTAGGGGCTTTGGATGTGATGGGCCTCACGTCTATGGCTTGATTTTTGGGGTGTGTGAGGAGTGGGGTGTGTCCTTTGAGGCACGAAACCCACAAGCCCTTCGAGGCCATAGTGTTGGGATTGGTGATCCAACGCCGAAGGGCGTGTGATGAATGTCACCGCTCTTACACACAACAAAACTGTAATCTCTCGTGGATGTAGTGATGCTCCACACGGAGTTGTGTCTGAAACCGGTTGTAACAGTGCTCACGCTCACATATATGGAGGATCGACCGCATTCGGCGCGAAATGGCTGCTAAGGTAGGTTTCAGGTAGTGCCAGCAAGTTCTTTTCAAGGCGGTATTTTCATGCATACAGAAGGTAGGCCGGTAACGCGATTGCCGATCGGTGCGGTTCCCGGGAAGCGGCCGGGGCTGCGAGTATTTGGAATGTTACTGCTGGGCGCCGGCATGATGTGCACAACGGTGCTGGCTGCTCCGTCGGCGGGAGCAAAGGCTCAGGACGCTCCGGCCACGCCAGCCGGACATGCCGAGTTCGTGGGCGCCGAAACCTGCGCCACCTGCCACGAAGAGGCGTCAAAGAGTTTCGCCGCCAATCCTCATACGAAGATGGCGTTGATGCCCGGGAACACCAATGGCGTGACCTGCGAAAACTGCCACGGGCCGGGCAGCGAGCACGTAGCCGGCGGCGGCGACGTGACCAAGATTTTCGATCCCGCCAAGGCCTCGGCCAAGGATGTGACGCCAAGTGCCTCACGTGCCACGTCGGCGCGCATCCTGACTTCGAGCGTTCGCCGCACGCGAAGGCAGGCCTGAGCTGCATCGGTTGCCACAGCATCCACGGCAGCAAGGCAGAGACGTTGCTCAAGGCTCCGCAGCCGGCGCTCTGCTTCCAGTGCCATGGCGATGTGAAGCCCAACTTCGATATGCCGTTCCACCACCCGGTCAACGAGGGTGTGGTTAAGTGCACTGACTGTCACGACGTTCACGGCACCTTCCAGCCCAACAACCTCAGAGCGACGGTCGATCAGAACATGATCTGCACCAAGTGCCACACGGACGTGCGTGGGCCTTTTGTCTACGAGCACGCCCCGGTCAAGGCGGAAGGCTGCCTGGCATGCCATTCGCCCCACGGTTCCGTGAACGCCCGGATGCTGAACATGCCGAACGTCAACGTGCTGTGCAACCAGTGCCATAGCGCGGTAGCTGCCGGCACGGTTCATGGTCAAGGACAGGGATCGTCGGATAGCGTGCCGTGCACGAGCTGCCATACCTACATTCATGGCTCGAACATCAATTCGGCGTTTCTCAGATAGGAGTGATGGAGCCGCGCTTCGCGCGATCTTCGCATCGGCGCGGCGCGGCTCCCACAACAGTTTTGCACGGGGTTTCAAAGGCTCGATGTCGGCAAGAGTTTTATTCGCGTGAGGCTTCATATGAAGAACCTAAGCTGGCTTTCTCGGCTTCTCAATCCACAGCCATCGTTGGCAATGTTCCTGGGGATGCTGGTGGCCATGTTCCTGGCGGCGGCGTGCATCGCCGTGGCCCAAACTCCGGCCGTCCCGGCATCGGCGCCCGAAGCGCAGATGAGCGTGCCCAACGGATATTCGGTCCACGAGTCTGTCGATGTCGGCGGGCGCATATCTGGCATCTCGGGCAGCGGCGCCATGTACGACACCATGGTGAACCTGCAATCGGGGCCGCGCGTTCTTGGCGAAACCTTCGAGTTGCATGCCCTGCCGGGCAAGAAGAACGCTCCGCTCGACGATTTGCGGGTTTTTGCCAGCGGCTTCGGCGGCGATCCCAACAACCTCGCCACGCTGGACTTCTCAAAAAGTAAATACTATGAGTTTTCTGGGATGTTCCGCCGCGACCGGCAGTACTTCGACTACGATCTGCTGGGCAACCCGGGTATCCCCACCGGGTATTCGACTCCCATCAGCGGGTCGACAACTCCGTATGCCTGGCCGCAGGTGACGCAATCTCCGTTCCTGTATAACACCGTGCGCCACATGACGGGCACCAACTTCACCGTGCTTCCGCTGTCGAAGGTGACGTTCCGCTTCGCCTATTCGCAGAACATCTTCCAGGGGCCCAGCCTGACCCCAAGCGGCAATTCGGTGGCAGGATCCGAAGTCCTGCTTCAGGAGTACCAGCGCAACAGCACCGACGATTTTACGGGCGCGATCGACTGGAAGCCGGTGCAGGGCACCAAGCTGACTTATGAGGAGCAGATCGACCACTACAAGGGCGACTCCTACTTCACCATGGCTCCCCAGTACTTTACGGTGCAGGAGTTGGACGGAACCAAGGTCGCCCTGCTGGACAGTTACCAGGCCTTCGTGCCGTATGGCTACAGCAGCACCACGGGCGCATTTGCCGCCAGCAGCAACTGCAACAGCAGCAGCATGATCAGTTCGACCAAGATACTTTATGCCAATTCCAGCGGCTTGCCAATCATCGATGCGGCGTGCAACGTCATCAGCAGCTATGTCCGGTACCAGCCGACGCGCGTCATTTTCCCTAGCGAGATCTTCCGGCTGCAGAGCTCGAGCATCAAGAATGTCTCGATGAACGGCGATGCCCGCTACACCAACGCGAACATGAATCTGCCCAACTATTACGAGAGCTTCCAGGGCCTGGATAAATCCAGCCGCGAGCTCGACTATGCGGCCAAAGCCAGCGCGAAACGGGAAGTGATGGCCTTCGATTTCGGCATCGTCTGGCAAGTGTCGAAGACGGTCAGCCTCGAGGACCAGGTGAATTACTCCAATGTTCGCCAGCCGGGAACGGCCGTGTTTACGAGCGGGACCACCGTGTCGGTGCCCACGACGGCGGGCGAGGAAACCATCAACTACACGGGAACGACCTCGACGACCGTGACCACCGGCTCGGCGCCCTTTTCGGGCAGCCCCGGGATCGGATCGCCTCTGCCCGCCTACTTCGGCCAGCGGTTCACCACCAACAACTTCACGGTGAGCTGGGACGCGGCGCCGCGCAGCACTTTTTCGCTCACCTGGCGCTATCAGGACCACCTGATTGCCGAGGGCCAGGGAGCCTCACCGCACAATGTTCAGATTCCGGCCAACAATACGAATTCAGGCGAGGTCACGATTCACGAAAACGGCGTAATCTTCAACGCCGCCCTGCGTCCCACCAGTAACTGGGACCTCAACGCGAGCTTCGAGGCCATGTACAACGACAACGTCTTCACTCCGATGGGATTCCGGAAGCTCCGGCACTACAGGGTGCACACCATCTACCGGCCGAAGTCCTGGGCCACCGTCTCCGGCGTCTTCAATGGCCTGGAGCGGCATAACAACACCAATAACAACCAGGACTTCGCGGGCAACACCACGGCCTACTACGGCCCGCTCAATCATGTCGATCGCTCCCGGTCGGTGAGCTTCGGCACTGAGCTGTTCCCGAACGATCGCTACGGGCTCGATTTCAACTACTCCTATAGCGATGTGTACATGGCTGACAACGTCTGCTTCCAGGGTGCGGCCGGCGTCATGCCGGGCCACACCGTCGCGCCTGCCGCCGCAATCCAGAGCGGAACCCTTTGCGGCGCCGTCGCAAGCGGCCATGGATCGAATACCGTCCTCTTTGGGCCAGCCAGGGATTTCGAAGACGCTCCCTCGCAGTTCGCATCGGTTGCCTTCATGTATGCGCCTACCAAGACGGTCAAGTCCAGCCTTGGCTACCGCATCAGCTCCGTCAACGGCAGCCGGTTCTTCACCGATGCCGGCGACGTCAATGGTTCGCTGGTGTCCGCCTATCAGTCTCCTTACCTGAACTTCTCCTGGGAGTCGCGTCCGGGGCTGATCTGGAAGGCCGATTACAACTTCTTCGGTTACGGCGAGGGTGGTGGCCCTTCCGGCGCGCAGTATTGCAACGACAACCCCGCCCTTGCAATAGGCAGCACCACCGCGCCGGTTGTGGCTTGCAGTTCTGTGCCGAATACCGCGATGTCCGCTGGCTCGCCAGTTTACGGGTTCACCGCGCCGCGCAACTTCCACGCCAACAACGTGGTTTTGGGAGTGCATTATCAGTTCTAACCGCCGCCTCCCCGGTACCGGGGCGAGCCGGCAAGAAGAGCTTTGTTTGACTACAGCTTCTGTCAACGAAGGGGTGGAGCTGCTGAAGGATAAGAAAAAGTCTTTCGGGCTCAACCGCGGTAAGTAACCTCCTGGAAAAAGCCGCACGCGGCAGCGATTGCCACGCGCAGACTGGCCGGGACAGAAACACAGGAGTCGCAACATGAGCAAGTCGATTCAATTTGCAGTTGCGCTGGCAGCGGTTGTTCTGATGGCTGGCGCGGTGGGCTTTGCCCAGTCTTCCGGGGAAGCGATCTACAAGGCAAAGTGCCAAAGCTGTCACGGAGCCGAGGGAACGCCGAACCCTGGCATCGCGAAGATGATGGGCGTTAAGCCCGCAAGCGATCCGGCGGTCAAATCGCTGAGCGAAGCGCAGATGATCGCTGATACGACGAACGGCAAACCTCCCCATATGCCTGCATTCAAGGGCAAGCTTACCGACGCCGAGATCAAGGCCTCGGTGGACTACTTCCGCACCTTCGCGAAGTAGTAAGAGCGGACGCTCATGAAGCAGGAGCAGATGTGAATGCCCGGACAAAGCGGCGCGATCGTCGCTCTTGAAGCCTCGGTCGCGCCGGTTTTGCGCTGGGTGGTTCCTGATACCATTTCCATTGCAGAAGGAATGGCCGGAAGCCCGGCCGGCGGCGTCAACCATCACCACGCGGCAAGCGCTCAAGAGCGCGTACGGCCCCAAAACACACTGAAGGAGTTTCGCAATGAAAATGAGCTTTCGTTCCGGAATCGTGCTAGTCGCTGCGGCATTGCTGGCCGGCTCCATGTGCTTTGCCGAAGACGGCGCGGCAATCTTCAAGTCCAAGTGCGCCATGTGCCATGGGCCGGCCGGCACTCCCAGCGCGGGAATGGCCAAGATGCTGGGCATCAAGCCCGTCTCCGATCCGGCCATGAAGGCTGTGACCGTGGCGCAGGTCGAGGCCACGGTGAAGAGCGGCCACGGCAAGATGAAGCCGGTGGCCGGCCTGACCGATGCGCAGATTCAGGCCGTGGCCGCGTATTTCAAGACCTTGAAGTAGGAACTGGAATCAGCCGAGCAGCTTGAGGGCCGGCCCGCCGTTCTGCGGCGGGCCGCCCGGTGATGGAGGCCCAGGGAACGTGTCGGCATTTGAGAAATTCCGCGAAAACTGGGTTCGTCCTGCGCTGTTTTTCGGCAACAATCCCATCAGCTTGGCTGGCGGCGCGATCACCACCGCCTCGGGCGTCACCATGATCAGCTACTGGCTGGCTCAACTTTCCGGCCATCTCAGTGACAACCCCTATCTGGGCATCATCTTCTTCCTCATTCTCCCGGTCTTATTCCTGCTGGGCCTGGCGCTCATCCCCGTCGGCGTGCTGGTGCGGCGCAGGAAGCTGCAGAAAGCCGGCGAGGTTCCCCTTGAATTTCCCAGGGTCGATCTCAACGACCGCATCTTCCGCCATGGCCTCGACATCGTGCTGGTGGCCACCATCGTCAACTTTCTTGTGGTGGCCACGGCCAGCTATCACGGCGCCACGTATATGGATTCGCCGCAGTTCTGCGGCCGCTCCTGCCACGTGATGCAGCCCGAGTACACGGCCTACCAGATCGGCCCTCATTCGCATGTGGCCTGCGTCGAGTGCCACATCGGAACCGGCGCCGAAGCCTACTTCAGCGCCAAGGTGAACGGCACCAGGCAGATTCTCGAAGTCACCTTTCATCCGCTTGCGCCGCTCGCGCCCAAGATCGTTCCCAACTATCCCACGCCGATTCCTTCGCCGGTTACCAGCCTGCGCCCCGCGCGCTACACCTGCGAGGGCTGCCACACGCCTACGCGCTTCGACGGCGACAAGATGCTGGTCAAGTCGAACTTCGCCGACGACGAGCAGAACACCGAGACGCAGACTGTGCTCATTCTGCACCTGGGCGGCGTTGACTCGCTTTCGCACTACACGGGCATCCACGGTGTCCACCTCGGTCATATCGAGTACGTCGCTACGGATCCCACGCGCACCACGATTCCCTGGGTTGAACGACAGAATCCCGACGGTTCTGAGACGGTATATAGCACGCTGCCAGCGGGCAGCGCGCCTCCAAAGGGCGAACGCCGCGTGATGGACTGCATCGACTGCCACAACCGCGCCGCGCACACCTTCGTTACCGCCGAGGAGGCCATTGACCAGGCCATGGCCGTCGGCGCGATCAGCCCGAATCTGCCCTGGATTCACAAGGAGGGATTGGCGTTGCTGAATGGCACGTACTCGACCCAGGAACAAGCCGGCGTCCAGATTCCCCAGCAGCTTGAAGCCTTCTATCGCGCGCGGAATCCCGGCGTGGTCTCCCAAAATGCAGCTATGATCGAGCACGCAGGCAAGGAGTTGGTGACCCTCTACGATCAGAACGTGTTCCCGTTTATGAACGTCACCTGGGGAACACATCCGAATCACATCGGCCACATGGAATATCCGGGCTGCTTCCGCTGCCACGACGGCAACCACGTAGCCAAAGACGGCAGCACCATACCCCAGGACTGCTCCGTGTGCCACAACCTGCTGGCCGTGGAAGAAGCCAAACCAAAAGTGCTCTCCGACCTTGGCATCCAGTTGCCCTGAGTCCAAAGTCCCTCGGGCAACGTCGGGCGCCGCGGACCCGGCAGATTCCCGCGGCTTGGCGTGTTACGCTGGCATTTCGCGTTCAGGAGCACGAGCCTTCATGCATTCCAGTCATCCCTATCACTTCAATCTTGTGGCCGCGGCCCACGCCGCCATGATCGAGCACGGCTTTCAACCCGATTTTCCTGCCGGAACCGAGACCGAACTGGCCGCGATCCAGGCACAACCCGCCGCTCCCGCAGGCGATGGCTTTGCCGACCTGCGCGGCTTGCTCTGGTCCTCCATCGACAACGACACTTCCAAGGATCTCGACCAAATCGAGTGGGCCGAACAGTTGCCCGACAGTCGCATTCGCGTCCTCGTTGGCGTGGCCGACGTCGACGCGCGAGTCCAGCAGGGCTGCGTTATCGACAAGCACGCGCAGTTCGAAACCACTTCGGTCTACACCGGCGTCACCGTCTTCCCCATGCTGCCCACGGAACTCTCCGAAGGCATCACCTCGCTGAATGAGAATCAAGACCGCGTGGCCGTGGTCATCGAGTTCGCTGTCGACTCCGATGGCTCCGCTTCAGACAGCAGGGCCTACCGCGCGCTGGTGCACAACCGTGCGCAATTGGCGTACCCGAGCATCGGCGCATGGCTGGAAGGCAAAGCCGAGGCTCCGGCCAAGGTGGCCGCCTCCGCCGACCTTGCAGCGCAACTCAAATTGCAGGACACGGCCGCGCAGCGCATGGAGGGTGGCCGCTTCCAGCACGGCGCGCTGGACCTTGAAACCATTGAGACGCGCCCCGTCACGCTCGCCGATCAGGTCGTCGACATCGCGCGCCTGGAGAAAAATCGCGCCACGTCGCTCATCGAAGAGTTCATGGTGGCGGCCAACGGCGTGATCGCGCGCACCTTCGAGGATGCAGGCGTGGCCTCTATCCGACGCATTGTGCGTACTCCCAAGCGATGGGACCGCATCGTTGAATTAGCCAGGGAAAGAAAAGGAGTTATCCTCCCCGCTGAGCCTGACTCCAAGGCTCTCAATGACTTCCTGCTCGATCAGAAGCAAAAGGATCCCGATCACTTTCCCGATCTCTCACTCATCGTGGTCAAGCTCATGGGGCCAGGCGAATATGTGCTGGTGAAACCGAATGAGACATCTCCGGGCCACTTTGGCCTCGCCGTCCAGGACTATACGCACTCCACGGCGCCCAACCGCCGCTTCCCTGACATGGTGACGCAGCGGCTGCTCAAGGCACAGCTCACCCACACGGCGCCGCCCTACTCCGAGGACGCACTCAACGCCATCGCCCAGCGGTGCACAGAGATGGAGGACGCCGCGCGCAAGGTGGAGCGCGAAATGCAGAAGCGTATCGCCGCGGTCGTTCTGCATCCGCACATCGGCCAGAGCTACCAGGCCATCGTGACCGGCGTAAACAACTACGGAACCTTCGTGCGCACGCTCGACCCGCACGTCGAAGGGAAGGTAGTCCAGGGCGGCAAGGGCCTCGACGTGGGCGACAAAGTCACGGTGAAGCTGGTCTCCACCGATCCCCAGCGTGGATTCATCGATTTCGAAGCATAAAACGCTCATATTCATGGATTTGCGAAAACAATCGGCCGATTCACGTTTTTTCGTGTTCTTCTGTGTGTCCTGGGTGCCTGGGATGGGACATTTCTGTGCCCGGCAGGCATGCAAATGCGTCTAACAAGAGAAACTGTCGATAACCTAAGAAGCGGATTACCGCTTTCGAATCAAAGCTTCGGCAGACCAGGTAGATCTGAGCGGCGTCCCACCGAACCGATTTGTCCGTTGCGGCAGGTTGTGCCGGCTAACGCCGACTTCCCAAAAAAGGTGAATGCATGCGATTCAATCGTTGGATGATTGCTGGACCGGTCGTATCCTGTATCGCCCTGCTGGGCCTGCCCCTGCACCTTCGTTCGCAGGAACCGGCCTCAAACGAGGTTGTTGCCTCCGCGGCCCTGCCCGATGCGCCTGAACCTCAAACGGCCGCTGCCAGCTCGCAGTCTTCCAGCAAGGCGCAATCCCCAAGCCAATCGGAATCCTCCAGCCAGACGCAACCCAGCCAAGGCGCTGCCACGCAAAAGGCCGGCGCAGACACCACCGCCAAGCACAAACCGCCTCCGCAGCCGAAGCGCATCCTTGGCATCATGCCCAACTACCGCGCGGTGAGCGCAGGCGTCATTCCTCCGCCGCCCACGCCTCGCGAAGCCTTCATGGTTGCCACCAGGAACAGCTTCGACTACTCCTCTTTCGTCTTCGTCGGCGTAACTTCCTTGCTGGCGGAGGGATCGAACGCGCACTCTCAGCTCGGCAAAGGTGTCGGCGGCTTCTGGGCCTACTACTGGCGCGGCTATCTCGACAAAACCGACGGCAATTACTGGGTTGACTGGATCATGCCCACCGTTTTCCATCAGGACGAGCGCTACTACGCCAAGGGCCAGGGCGGAGCGATCAATCGCACTGTCTACGCGGCTTCACGCATCCTTATCACGCCCGACTACCACGGTAAAAGCAGCTTCAATGCCTCAGAAATCCTGGGCCGAGGCATCTCGCAGGCCATCTCGCTCACTTACTATCCCAGCCAAGCCCAAACCCCCTCGGCCTTCGGAGAGAAATATGCATACGCCGTCGGGCGCGATGCGCTCACCAACGTGTTTCGTGAATTCTGGCCCGACATCAACGAGCACCTGTTCCACCGTCATCGTTGATTCGCGGCGACGGCCTCATCGCTCCTCCTGAAGCGAGACGCGGTGCGTGGTGTTCTTGCCGCGCAAAGCAGCGCCTGTAACCCGGCTGCGGTATCATTCCTGCATCTCGAAAACGCGGGCGAAGATCAAGCCCAGTTTGCCGCTCCCGCGCCGGAGCAAATGCATTTTCGGAAAGGTTGTGTCCTGGAGCCTCGATGCCAGAGTCACCGCGGCCAACAGGGAGCGGCGACCTTGAACAACGTGAACAGGCCACGCAATTTCCGAAAATGCCGAAGAAAGGCTCGTCATGGATAGCTCTGCCCCTCTCGTATTGGTCCTCATTGTCGCTGCCGTCATCGCCATCTTCGTGCTGGTCACGGTCCTCAAAACCATGTACACCGTGCGCACCTACTCTGCCGGCGTGGTCGAACGCTTCGGCAAATTCAACCGCGTCGCGCGCCCCGGCCTGCAATTCCTGCTGCCCTATTGTGAAACCGTGCGCCTTATCGATTTGCAGGTGCGCCAGGCGGTGGTCAACGTCGAAACCAAGACCAAGGACAACGTCTTCGTCACCATCCCCGTTTCGGTGCAGTACCAGGTGGTCGAGGCCAAGGTCTTTGACGCCTACTACAAGCTGAGCGATCCGCAGCGGCAGATCGAGAGCTACGTCTTCAACTCCATCCTCGGCCACGTGCCCACCCTCACCCTCGACGAGGCCTTCGAGCAGATGCAGCAGATCTCCGCCGCCGTCAAGAAGGACCTCGACGAGGTGATGGACACCTTCGGCTACAACATTCTGCGCGCGCTGGTCACCGACATCGTTCCCGACGCCAAGGTGAAGGCCGCCATGAACGACATCAACGCCGCGCAGCGCGAGCAGATCGCGGCGCAGGCCCGCGGCGAGGCCGAAAAGATCCTCAAGGTGAAGCAGGCTGAGGCCGAAGCGGAATCGAAAGCTTTGCAGGGAGAAGGCACGGCTCGCCAGCGTCAGGCCATCATCAAGGGATTGCAGGCATCGGTGGAGGAGTTCAAAAGCGCGGTCGAAGGCTCGACAGCAAAGGACATTATGGCGATGGTCCTGATGACCCAGTACTTCGACACCATGCGCGAAGTGGGCGTTACGGGCAAGTCGAGCACCATCTTCCTGCCCAGCTCGCCCGGCACCGTCAACGACCTGATGACGCAGATCCTCGCCGGCTTCCAGGCGGCGAAGCCGTCCTGATTCGCTGACGCCTACCCGCGACCTTTAGGAGCGTGCATTGAAACTCAGCTGAAGCGGAGGCAACAACAATGTTGAAAATCTTACTACGCACAGAAAAATACTTGGCCATCGTTGCATTATGTATTTCTTCCTGTGCGATAGCTGGATGCCCTGAGTCAACCTTCACTTTAGCAAGTGAGTCGAGACTGCCAAGATGGGTGACACTCCCTCCTGGACTTACACGCGCCGACGTTTCTCTAACGATGAGCTACTACGTTAATCCGTGGGGAAGAGACGCGACATTCATATTACGAGATAAGAAAGAGCAAAAGCTCGCAAAGGTGAAGGGCAAAGTGAAAGGTTTAGAGCCTTTGCAACTGAAGAGTCCCCCAAAGGGGTTCGATCCTGGCTATCCAGCCTATGAAGTAATCACTGTGAACGGCATGGCTGAAATTATCGAACATAGAAAGATGGAGCCAATATTTTATGTCACTGATGACCCTGCTGTAAGGAAAGAGCTTTTGGCGGATGGCGCAGGTCCCCACGCGCACTGAATCGGGGGCTCGGTTCCGGATTCTCGGACTTGAGAAACGAAGAACCTAGATGGTTCCATTGCTGCCGGGTGCCCAGGCCCGGGGGCACCGCGGACAGGTCCTCGTCCGTGGGGCGGAGGTCCGGTTTTTTGGACTTGGGACAGTTCGGACCGCTGCTGCATCCTCCCGTAGGGAGGGCCGAAAATAGCCCAGGGTGAAACCCTGGGTCAACATCGCGGACGAATCAGCCGTCCCGTAGGGCCGGCCGAACGAAAGATCGTTGTCTGCCCCATCCTTTCCGCAGCTTTATCGCGGAAAGGGTGGGAACGCAAGCTAGCAGCTAGGAGCTAGCGGCTGGAAGCTCGTCTCCAAACTCCTCGTCGCGGCTGAAGAAGAAACGGCCTTCAGGGATCTGATTAAGCTACTGAAATGGCGAGAGTAAATCGGTATTTTCGTTTTTCGAAGATTTCCGAGGCCCGGTTCCGTTCCCTGTTGCGCCCTCTCAAGCGGGCCTGGTTTGGAGCCGTTCCTGCTTTCGGCCGCATGTCCCCTCGCTCCCCTGGCCGCAGCTCCCTTGAGTCCCCCCGTCTCACTTCAACGTCTCTTATCTACAGGCGCGGGCTGCAAATCCGGCGTCTTGATCGAATGGAATGCGGGGAGACACTCACATGATGAAGAAGCTGGGTATCACACTTTTATTTTTCGCGCTCGGTTCCGTGACCGCGCGGGCCGCCGATTTTAACGGCAAATGGACTGCGGACGTGCCGGGGCGCAACGGCAACACGCAAACCCTCACCTTCGACTTTCACGTCGATGGCACAACCCTGACGGGCACGGTCACCACGCCACGCGGCTCTATCGACATCTCCAACGGCAAAGTCGATGGCGACAACATCTCCTTCGACCAGGTGATGAACTTCAACGGAAACTCGTTCACCATCAGCTACAAGGGAACGGCCGACGGAGACACCATCAAGTTCACGCGCACATTCAGCGGGGGCGGCGACCGGCCTCCGCAGGAGTTCGTGGCCAAGAGGGCCACTGACGCGGCTCCTGCACCGGCGCCTGCTCCTGCCGCGCCTCCGCAATAATGGGTCGGCAGCGCTGCTGCTACGTCAATTCAAACTGGAGTGGACTCGCGCCCGGCGCCAATTCGCGCGCCGGGCGCGGCTGCATTCAGCCTTACGCCGTCGCCGTCTTGGCCGCGGCCTGTGGCGGCGCACTCCAGGAAAGATAGAACCCTTTCGTCCGTTTCGCTGGCAGCCCTGCTTGCATAATGGCAAAAATGTAGTTACAATACTGTTGTGTCCGGCATCCGGTTTGAATGGGATGAGACGAAAAACCTCTCAAACCAGCGTAAGCACGGCGTCAGTTTTGAGGAAGCCAGTCAGGTGTTCTTCGACCCGCTGTTTGTTTCCGTGAAGGATCGCGTCGTGAATGGCGAGCAGCGCTGGCAGACGTTTGGAGAGGTCGGGGGCTGTCTCCTTCTCATGGTGGCGCACACCGCAAGAGAGGCAGACGAGCACGGAGAGATGATCGAGGTGATGCGCATCGTGTCGGCCCGGCGTGCGTCGCGAAAGGAGAGACAACGTTATGAAGACGAAAATCGTTAGCTACACGCCGGAGACGCTGCCGCCCCTGACCGAGGCACAGATTGCCAACCTGAGGAAGCTCGCGGCTCGGCCCGACAGCGAGATCGATTTCAGCGATGCTCCGGAGTTGACCGATGAGCAGTGGAAGAATGCCGAGCGCGGTCGTTTCTACCGCCCGGTGAAGCGCCAGATTACGGCGCGCGTCGATGCCGATGTGCTGGAGTGGCTGAAGTCGCACGGTAAGGGCTATCAATCGCGCATCAACGCGATTCTGCGCCGCGAGATGCTGGCGGCGCATCGATCGGCAGGGAAGCGCGCCCGGAGTCCGGTATCATCAATCCATGTCCGCTGAATCGCTGGAAACCCGCGATCGAGCCGCCAATCCGGCGCACGCGTTTAGAACCTACGATCCGCGGCTAGAGCCTATCGCCGCCAAGGTGCTGGCACAGGAACGCCTGAGCGCGGAAGACGGGTTGGCGCTTTACAAATCGCCGGATGTGCTGGCAGTAGGCTGGCTGGCTAACCATGTGCGCGAGCGGCTGCATGGCGACGTAACCTACTTCAATGTGAATCGCCACATCAACCCAACCAACGTGTGCGTGGCGGCCTGCAAACTGTGCGCCTTCGGCCGCAAAAAAGGCGACCCGGCCGGCTATACGATGGCCCTCGAAGAAGCCTGGACTGCGGCGGCCTCGGGTTATTCGGAGGCGGTGACGGAGTTTCACATTGTCGGCGGGCTGCACCCCGATCTGCCGCTTGAATTTTTCCTCGACCTGGTGCGCGGCCTGAAAGAACGCTTCCCCAAAGTTCACATCAAGGCCTTCACCATGGTGGAGATCGCGTTTCTGGCGCGGCGCGCCAAGCTCAGCGTCGAAGAGACTTTGCTGAAGCTGCGCGCGGCGGGCGTGGATTCGATGCCCGGCGGCGGCGCGGAGATTTTCGCGGCGCGCGTGCGGTCGATCATCTGCGATCACAAGATTGACGGCGAGGAGTGGCTCGAAACGGCTCGGACGGCGCACAAGCTGGGCTTCAAGTCGAACGCGACGATGCTGTATGGGCACATTGAGAACGACGAGGACCGCGTGGATCATCTGCTCAAGCTACGCGCCTTACAGGACGAGACAGGGGGCTTCCAGACCTTCATCCCGCTGGCTTTTCATCCTGAGAACACGGCTCTGGACCACCTGCCCGTGACCACGGGGCTGACCGACATCCGGCAGATTGCCGTCGGCCGGCTGCTACTCGATAACTTCCCCCACGTCAAGGCGTACTGGCAGATGATGACGCCCAAGATCGCGCAGATCGCGCTGCGCTTCGGCGCCGACGACCTGGACGGAACCGTGATCGAGGAGAAGATCTACCACGACGCCGGGGCCACCACTCCGCAGGGCCTCACGCGCAAGGAACTCTGCCGCCTGATTACCGAAGCCGGCCGCATCCCCTTGGAGCGCGACACGCTCTACCGCCCGGTGACCCGCACCGAGGCGAGCTTTACGGTAGCAGTGTGAGGCGATTTAGTGCTAAGCTAGACTTAGCTAAGGAAGATGCATGGCAAAGACAGTCAATGTCTTCGAGGCCAAGACCAACCTCTCGAAGCTCATCGCGAAGGCCGAGAAAGGCGAGGATGTGATCATCGCCCGGGCCGGCAAGCCGGTGGTGCGGCTGACGCGGCTGGAGCGCGCGAAGAAACCGATCCGTTTCGGCGGTCTAAAAGGGAAGATCTGGATCGCGGACGATTTTGACGCACCGCTCCCCGAAGATTTTCTGATTACGCCCGAGGCTTGACGGTGCGGATTCTGCTCGACACGCATATCTTTCTGTGGCTGGTTGACGACAGCCCTCGGCTTACCTCTCAGGCCAGGGCTATGATCGCTAATTCCGAGAATGTTCTGGTTTCTTCTGCAACCATATGGGAGGTGTCTATCAAGATTCGTCTGGGCAAGCTAAGGGCCGATCCCGATGGACTTATTGAAGAGATGCGGAAGAACGGATTCGAGGAGCTGCCGGTTTACGCGCGACATGCAAATGAAGTAGCAAAGCTGCCGCTTTATCACAGCGATCCCTTTGACCGCTTGCTCGTCGCACAGTCGAAAGTGGAACTCTTGCGTCTGGTCACGAACGACGCACACTTAGCTCCTTATTCCGATCTGGTCGTGGTGGTTTGAAGGCAGCCTTCGATGATGGGAATCACGCTCGAGTCAATGAACTCGCGGGCCGTGCGGCGGACCAGCCGTTCCTCTTCCGTCAAGCTCGCATCGAGATGGAGTAAGTCGAAGCCCTGGAATTTGAAGGCCATGGCCGCGCCTTCCGTTCCGGCCGTTCACCGGGACAGATGAGAGTAGCAGCCCTTGGCCTCCTTTTCAACGCGGTTCGAAACGGCGTCTCAAGCTGGGCGCTGCATCGGCTTTTCGTGGAGGATCATCCAGTTCACGCCGAACTTGTCGCGGATCTGTCCAAAGCGGTGCGCAAAGAAGGTCTCACCCATTTTCATAAAGACCTCGCCGCCTTCGGTGAGCACCGCGTAGATGCGCTCGGCCTCGGCATCGCTGTCAACCGAAAGCGTCAGATAGGCGCTCCGCATTGGCTCCGCTTTCGGGCCATCGCTCGCCATCAGCGTCGTGTCGCCAATCATGATGCGGGCATGAAGAATGTTCTTTTCCATTCCCGGCGGAGCCATCTTCGGGTCGGGCATCTGATCGAACGTCATCATCGTGAGGATCTTTGCGCCCAGGTGCTTTTCGTAAAACTGGAACGCTTCTTTGCACTTGCCGGGGAAGTTCACATACGTCGTCATTTTCATCGCTTTGATTTTCCTTTCGGGGAATTGGATTTGGAATCGGATTTCGACTTGAGCTTTGAAAAGGGCGGGATGAACGGCGTGGGATCGCGCTGCTCCCAGCGGCGAACGGTTTCCGCGAGCACCTCTGCGCGGTTTTGCTCCATCTGTTCAATCGCAGCGCAGGGAGCGTCCGTCTCTTCATGATGCGCGCCCCAGATTAAGATTTCGAGAAGAACGGGCGCCAGCGCAATGCCTTTCGCGGTCAGCCGGTAGTGCGTGCTGCGGCCGTCTTCGGCCGCCGGCTCGCGGACGAGAATGCCTCCCGCCTCCAGCTTTTGCAGGCGGTCCGACAGGATGTTGGTGGCAATTCCCTCGCCGGAGCGCTGGAACTCGCGGAAAGTGCGATAGCCGCGCACCATCATGTCGCGAACCAGCAGCAACGACCAGCGATCGCCCAGCAGGTCGAGAGCCGTGCTCACGGGGCATCCTGAGCGGTGCTTCGTCTTCGGAATTCCGGCCACGAAAGCATCCTACGAAACTCACTTGCATTTCGCAAGCTATAAATGATGGCAATCCAAACCGGCCCCCTACCCTGACAACGGACCACTGGTTTTCCCTGCCTTATAATGAAGAGTCAGGAATGTTGATTTCGCGCGGCTGGAGCAGTCCTCTCCCCGCTACCGGACCACGGATGCCCGAACACATCAAAAAACAGATTCTGGAGGAGATCGAGCAGCTCGAGTACGAACTGGCTCACGAGCTGCCGGCCGAGATCAAGAAGGCCAGAGCCCTGGGAGATCTGTCGGAGAACGCCGAGTATCACATGGCCAAGCAGCGGCAGCAGTTCGTCGATGCCCGGCTCGGCCAGTTGAAGAAGCGTATGGGGGAGCTTTCGCTGGTCAATCTCGCGAACATTCCCCGCGACAAGGCCGGATTCGGATCGACGGTGGTGGTCTACGACTCAACCAAGGACGAGGAAATCGTCTACCGCCTCGTGACCAGCGAGGAGGCCGACGTCTCCAAGGGCCTGATCTCTACCACTTCACCCATTGGCCACGGGATCGTGGGCAAGAAGGTGGGTGACGTGGCCACCATCGTAACGCCCAACGGCAAGCGTCAGTTGGAGATTTTGAAACTGACCACCATCCACGACGGCGCCGGCGAGGAAGCAGGCGATGCCGCCTCCGGCCAAGCGCAGTAGCAAGGAAGAACTAACTGCTAGCCTCTAGCTTCTAGCTCTTCCGCAGTGAAACAATGAATCTGGTTCCGGCAGAGAAGTGGCTGGGAGCCGGTAGCTAGGAGCTGGAAGCTCAAATGACCTGGACAAGCGCCTTTGGCCGTGGCTGCGGATGGCTCCTCGACCGCATCGTGTATGGGTTGGCGCTCACGCGTATCTCTCCCAACGTTCTCACCTTCCTCGGCCTGGTCATCAACATCGTCGCCGCATTTTTCTTCGGCCACGCCAATGCCGCCAACGCCGACCGCATGTTCTTCTTCGCCGGGCTGGTCATCTTCGGCGCCGGCATCTTCGACATGGTCGACGGCCGCGTGGCGCGGCGCATCAACAAGGTGACCGTCTTCGGCTCGTTCTTTGACTCGGTCATCGACCGCTACTCCGACGTGGTGCTCTTCTTCGGCCTGCTGGTCTACTACGGCCGCATCAACCGCTTCCGCTATGTGGTGCTGGTGGCGTTCGTCATGGTCACCTCGCTCATGGTCAGCTACACGCGCGCCCGCGCCGAGTCGCTCATCGACCGGTGCAAGGTAGGCTTCATGGAGCGGCCGGAGCGCATTGTGCTCATCCTGCTGGGCGCGCTCTTCAATCATTGGGGCTTGATGGCCCCGGTGCTGTGGGTGCTGGCCGTGCTCTCCACACTCACCGTCGTTCACCGCGTCGTGTACACCTACCAGAACACCAAGCACCTGCCGACGCTGGGTTAAGCGGGCAGTGCACAACTTTGGAACTGTCGAAGGGCTCTGTTCCTCAGTAATCTTCACGGGGGCGACTCCCCGTGGTAGGATTAGGGTCCGATTGGAGAATGAGTATGGCGTCCTTTGCTCTTCCGGCAACCCGGAATGCGGTTCTTCATCGCGTTCAGCAATCCCCTTTGAGACCCACACAGCTTCTCGTTGATCTCGGACCGGACTATTCCTACACGCAGATTCAGGACGCTGTGTCTGATTTGCTCGAAAGCGGCGATGTTGTCTTGACCCCAAGTTTGGTGCTGCAATCCGCAGATGACCCACTCCTTTCGTAACCTGTCCTTTCGTAACTTGTCCTTTCGTAACTTGTTAGCTAGATAATCTAAGTTTAAGTTTATGCTCATGTCGGTATGCGAAACAGGGGGCGCTCTGTTTCAAACATGCTTCCCAGGTCCGCTCCTTCACGATCTGCGAAGTTGTTCTCCCGCAATACTGGAGGGATGCCGATGCGCAGTGAACTCAATCGAAAGGACAGTCCTACCATATGAAGAAATTTATTCCGGCAATTCTTCTCGCCCTGGCGACGTTCGCCGTTCCATCAATGCAAGCGCAAGGCGGTGATTCATATCTTGGTGCCTGGCAGCCGCCAACGATTTATCAATCAAACACTTTTTACGATAAGAATGCCTCATTCAGCGGTCCAGCGGGCGCAACAATCACCACGATTTATTGGCAGCTCGAGTGGACACCGAACGATGGAGTTCCATCGGGGCTAGAGATGGTGATTTGCGATGCAGACTCTCATTGCACAACGATCACGAGTCTCACGACGAATGGCAACACTGGCTATTTCGCCGGTGAATCTGCAACTCAAACATTTACATTTGAGTTCAAGATTCCTACGGCTAAGACAACCACCTACAACCCACCGTACACGGGAATAGCGGCGAATTCGTGGCTAACCGAGTACTACAACGACTAACGAAAAGCGGAGAGGTGCGCCAACGCAGAACGGTGTGCCTCTCCAAGTTAAGGTCAACATTTGGAAAATACAAGACATGTACCCACGTGTTGGCAGGCAGACTGCACGACTTGATGCTAGTGCCGATCTAAGGAGGCCGTTCATGTCGAGCGTTTCGCTATCGCCCTCACCTGCCGTCTCACAAAACTTCCCGAACTTGCCCCATTACAACACAAATGAGATGAGGGATCTGCCCGCCGATGCTGCCCCTGAAGGAGTCCTTGAAAATGGGGACATTTACTTCAACTGCTATGACATACTGACACCCAATGACATCTCATTCTTGCAACAGACAACCGGGCGATCCTTCGACGCGACGACAGTTGATTCCGAGCAGGCAAATGGAACCTTTCAAAACGATCCTCTGGCGGCGGCAATAGGCTTTAATCGCGCAAACGCTGCTATCGATAGTGCCAACAATACTATCGGACTTGGCGATCTGACTGGGAACATCACCAGTGGTTACCTTCAATCGATACAGAGTGCTATCGAGAATCCTTTAGGCGATGGCACCTACGAGGGATTCAGAATCACGTCGAGCGAGTTGACATCTGCATTCACGGCGCTCAGCGACGAAGCGAGCAGCGGCGGTCAGGCTAATTCCAGTGTGAGCTTATCGGCATAAGCCGCCTTATCGAACGCAATATCCCGGCCTGTCGGTCCTTCCTGGATTGGCTGGATCGCCTCTTCAGCGAATCGGCTCGGCAGTAACATACCATCCACTCATCGGTTTTCCGCCATGATCGTGCAGCTGTGCCGGGCGGGCTTCCATCACGCCAAGCATCTGGTGTCGCTGAACTGAGAAAGGCTGCTTTTAACTTCCAGCCGTCAGCTTTCAGACTTCTTATGTCCATTCTCAAGAAATCAATTGGAAGCAAAAGGCTGCGTTCGCGCATCTCACTACGTTATGAGCACAGAAAAAGCCACATTCGGAGCGGGTTGTTTCTGGGGCGTGGAGGCCGCGTTCGCCGCCATCCCCGGCGTAACGGCAACGGCCGTGGGCTACGAGGGCGGAGCGCTCGACCGGCCCACCTACAAGGACGTGTGTACCGATAAGACCGGCCACGCCGAGGTGGTCGAGCTCGACTTCGACCCCCAAAAAGTCACCTACGAAAAGTTGCTCGACGCCTTCTTCTCGCTCCACGATCCCACCACGCTCAACCGCCAGGGACCGGACTGGGGCGCGCAGTACCGCTCCGTCATCTTCTTCCACTCGCCGGGGCAGGAAGCGCAGGCGCGCGCCAAAATCGAGCAGTTGACCGCCCAAGGCCGCTTCAAACCCAGACCCATCGTCACCAGGGTGGAACAGGCGCAGACCTTCTGGCGCGCCGAGGACTACCACCAGCGGTATCTCGAAAAGCGCGGCCAGGCAAGCTGCCACATCTAGTTATCAGTGATCGGTTCTCAGTTCTGAGCGTTAAGGTCGCTGCTCTCTGGCTGCGGCTCCGCATTCTCCACGCCGGCGGGAGCGGCGTTGGCAGCGGCGGCGCCGGGCTCGTCGATCCACAGGCAGGCAATCCACCACACCAGCACAGCCAGATACACCACGTTGTTGGCATGGATCAGCTTGTCGCGCAGACCGATGATGCGTACGTACTCCGCCTGCGTATGGATATGAGTATGCGTCCCGATATACTGCAAGCTCCCGCGCAGTCCCAGTTGCGCGAGAGATGCGGTTGAGAGTCCGATCGCGATTTGCTGCGCATGGCTGCGCCATCCGGCTCCAAAGCGGCGCCCGAGCAGGGGCACCAGCAGTCCCAGTTCGATCGCCAGCACGCTGGTGAGCAGATTCCCCTTGTCCGCCGCCATATCCATCAGCCGGATCGTCGCCAGCGTGGACATGCCGGTGAGCGTCTTCCACGCCGGCCATGGCCCCCACAGCACCGGCGCCGCCGCGCCCACGGCCAAGAGCGCCAGCGTGCCGACGATCCAGCTCGCTCGCGCCGCGCCCCGAAAGGCGCGCCGCGCCAGCTCCACCACGACCATCAGGGCGATGATCGTGTTCAAATCCGACATCGCCAGAAAAACCAGGCTTCCCGTAATTCGTGGAATCTTGTTCAACAGGAGTTCGACCGTGAGCAGCAGAAGCGCCATCATGGCGATGCTGGCCGTAAACCACGGAAAACGCCGCACCCTGTCGCGCCCCAGCAACACCACCAGCAGCACCAGCAGCGCCGCAAACGTAAGCGTCCACAGAATCTGGCCCGCCGAAAAATCGAAATTGAAGTGCATCGGAACCTTATCCGGGAATTGCTTTCCCGCCGCGGCGGGCGCGCAAGCCCTGTTCCAGTCTAAACGGGACGGCCGGGAGAAGCCGCGCCCTGCCATAATCTCTTCATGCTGGTTCTTGCTTCCGCCTCGCCGCGCCGCAGTGAACTGCTCACGCAGGCGGGCTTCCGCTTCGCCGTGCACCCCGCGCACATTCCAGAAGATCCTCTGGATGGTGAAGACCCCATCGTCTACGTCACGCGCCTGGCGCGCCAAAAGGCCGAGGCCGTCTTTCGCGAGCTGGCCGGGGCTGACGGCGGGGCTGGAGCAAACCGCATGGAGGGCCATTCCTCCCTGGCGGTGCTGGGCGCCGACACCACCGTCACGCTCGACAACACCATCCTGGGCAAGCCGGAGGATGCGGCCGACGCCGCCCGCATGTTGCGCCTGCTTTCGGGCCGCACCCATCGCGTTGTCACCGGCGTGGCCTTGGTCACCGCCAAAGGCGCCGAAGTGGCCGCCGAGGCCACGGCAGTCCGCTTTCTCACGCTTTCCGATCGGGAGATCGCCGAGTATATATCCACAGGCGAGCCCATGGACAAGGCCGGCGCTTACGCCATCCAGGGCCGCGCCGCTCGCTGGATTCCTCGCATCGAAGGCTGCTACTTCAACGTAATGGGCCTGCCGCTGGCGCTGGTTTCGTCTCTGCTGGAGTCGTGCGACGCCTTTCTTTGACCGGTTCGGGAGGCGCTTCATGCCTTCTTCGGGCATTTCTTAGAACAAGATCGGCTCGCGCCGCGCGAAATATTTTCACGTCCGGCCGCTCAATTCCGCGCTAGAATGGTCGCACTTCAAAACCAGACCAAATCTTTATGCCGAAATCTTTCTTGCTGCGCGGCGCAGCATTCTTTTTCGCCGCATTGTCGCCGGTCTTCGTTTGCGCGCAGTTCCAGCAGCCCACTGATGAAGAACTGAAAATGACGTCTGATCCCAAGGCTCCCGGCGCGGCAGCCGTTTATCTCTATCGCGAAGAAACTACCAACGATCGAATGCTTCGTCTGCAGAGCATCTACGCGCGCATCAAGGTGCTCGCCGAGAAAGGCAAGGAACTGGCGACCGTCAAGACTTCCCTACGTGCCCGGGGACCCACCAAGATACGGACATAGAGGGGCGGACCATCCACCCCGATGGCACGGTGATTCCTCTGAGCGTAAAGCCGGAAGACCTGATGGTGACCAAGAGCAGGCGAAACTTCAGATCGGACAAGAAGGTGTTCACGCTGCCCAGCGTGGAGGTGGGCAGCATTCTTGAGTACGGCTGCAAATCGGTACAACTATGGCAAGTCCGAGCGCCGCAGTGGGAGATTCAGCCGCCCTATTTCATCCGAAAGGAGCACTAGTTCACGCCTTCAATCGGCTGTTCATGCCCAAGGCACGCTTTGGGGCGACACACATGGCAAAATCGATCGACAGCCGCGTGCGGGCGGTCAATAGCCTGATTGGTGTACCGCCTGCCCCCGGCGTCACCGTTCAGACCAGCAAAGGACCAGTCAGCTTGGACCTTACCGACGTTCCGCCCGTTCCTGACGAGGACTGGATGCCGCCCATCAAAGCCATCAAGAAACGGTGGGTTCTACTACACCTACGCCCACAACCCGCAGGAGTTCTGGACACGAAGCGCAAGTTCTGGTGAAGGACGCGAGGAATTTCGCCGACGTCGAGAACCATCAAAAAGGCGGTCGACGGCCTGGTCTCTCCCGGTGACAACGACGACAAGGCGCGCAAGATCTACGCCGCGGTGATGAAGCTCGACAACACCGATTACTCCCGCGTGAAGTCGGAGGCGGAGCGCAAGAAAGTGAAGCTCAAGGAAATCCAGCAATGTCGATGACATGTGGAAGCAGAAGAGCGGAGCGAGCGAAGACATTGCGCTGCTCTATGTGGCCATGGCCCGAGCCGCGGGGCTGAAGGCGTAGGCCTATGGAGGTGGTGGATCGCAACCTGGCTATCTTCGACTCCAGCTACTTCAACGTGCGGCAGTTGGACAACTACATCGCGGTGGTCAAGCTTGGCGGAAAGAGATGTTTTCGTCGAACCCTGCGAGAAGATGTGCCCGTTCGGCAGACCTGCACTGGGCACACACGCTGGCCGGCGGCTTCCGTGAGTCCGACACCGGCCCGATATTCGCTGTGACACCCGCTTCCGGTTATAAAGACAATGCGGTGAAGCGCATCGCCGATCTGACCGTGGACGCCGAGGGAAACGTGACGGGAATCGCATCGTATTCTCCTCAGCGGGCCGACGCACTCTACTGGCGGCAAGTGGCCCTTCGGAACGACGAAGAAGAGCTAAAAAAGCAGTTCGATCGGGAACTCTGTGGCAGATCTGCCCGATGGGGTGGACGCGCGAGTTCGACCATTTCCTGGAACTGGACAACCTACGAATCGAATCTGATGGCCATCGTCAACGTCAGCGGCAAAATCGGAATGACCACCGGCAAGCACTTCTTCCTGCCCGGCCTTTTCTTTGAGTCGCGCGCCAAGCACCCGTTCGTAGCCCAGGACAAGCGCGTCACCCCTATCGACATTCACTATCGCGAGCATGGAGCAGGACGAGGTGACTTACCATCTGCCGCCGGGCTATACGGTGGAGAGCACGCCGAAGGCTACTGACGTCACCTGGCCCGGCTTCGCAATCTTGCGCATTAACTCCACTGCGCAGAGCGATACCGGCCAAATGTGGTGCGCACCCTCGGGCGCAACATTCACCCTGCTCGGTGCGAAGGAATATAAGGACTTGCACGGCTTTTATTTGAACCTCGCTTCAGCCGATCAGCAGCAAGTGGTGCTTGTGGCGCGAATGCCGCAGCAAAAGGGAATTGACCATGAGTAGCGGGTTCTATTCGCGTTTTTATCTTGCATCTGCACTGGCAGCCGCACTATTGGCCTGCACCGCCGTGCCCGCGCATGCCGGCTTGTTCGGCAAAGACAGCCCCGTACCGCAGTGGGGATTGGATGCCGCGAAAACTTCTACGCCCTCCTACGCCGGCGACGCCGATTCGGTGGTTCTCTTCGACGAGTACGTGGAAACCATCGACGGCCAGGGCCGAGCCATCGAACGCGAGCGGGAGGCGATTCGCATCCTGGAGCCGCAGGGTCGGCGCGAGGCCTGCGTCGTCAGCTACGACGTGGACGAAAAGATCAACTATTTTCGCGAGTGGACGATCGGCGCCAACGCGAAGACCTACCAGGCCAAGGACACAGACTTTGCCGATGTAGGCGACACCAGCGATTCCAAAATGCTCTCGACAGAGAGAGAGCGCATTGTGCATCCACCTGCTGCCGATGTAGGCGCGACCATCATCTGCGAATCAGAGGAATTGATGGCGCCCTGGGATCAGGAAAAGGTATGGGGTATTCAGAGCGGCACACCCGTGGCGTTTGAGGCCCTGGAGGTCGATCTGCCGGCCGGCCGGCCGTACGCAGTGTCGTGGCATCGTTACGCGCCGGTAACCCCTGCCGAAATTACGCCCAACCATTGGCGTTGGGAGATCAAAGACATGCCGAAACTCGACCTCCGCGATGTCAGTGCGAGTCCTGGTTTGACGGCCCTGGCCGCGCGCATGTCGGTGACCTGGGGCGATGCCGCCGCGGCCGGAAAAGACAACGAGTGGCGCGCGCTGGGTATTTGGTTTACAAATCTTGAGGCGCAGCGCCCGGACCCCTCGCCGGAGATTACCGCCGAAGCCCAGGAATTGGCGGCTGGCGCTCCGGATTTCTTTACCAAGCTCGCAATCATCACCGAATACATCCAGAAAAACATACGTTACTTTGTTGTCGAGCGCGGAATCGGCGGTATGCAGGCGCACTTTGCCGCAGACATCTTCCGCAACCGTTACGGGGATTGCAAGGACAAGACCACTCTGCTCATTTCAATGCTTCGGGTTGTAGGCATTCAGGCCTTTTATGTCCCGGTGGACGACCGCCGGGGCGTCGTCGATCCTGACTCGCCGTCGCTTGCCGGCAACCACATGATTACGGCCATCGAAATTCCCGCGGGCATGAACGACCCGCGCCTGATGGCAGTGGTGAAAGGATCTGACGGCAAGCGCTATCTGATCTTTGACCCCACCGACGAGCGCACTCCCGTCGGCAATCTGCCCTCCGAGTTGCAGGGAGGATACGGGTTGCTGGCAGCCGGGCCATCGAGCCAGGTGATTGCGCTGCCGGTGCTCGATCCAAACGCGAATGGAACCGATGCAATAGGCAAATTCACCCTGGCGATTAACGGCACGCTCAGCGGTACCATCGATTCCTTGCACATCGGTCCCAAAGGCGCCGATCTGCGCCTGTTTTTGAAGTACACCGACGAAAAGGAGAGGCACGACGCATGGGAGACCATGGTGGCGCGCGATCTGCCCGGCGTGGTGCTGGATTCGTTCAAGTTTGTTGAGCCAAGCGCCCTCGACAAGCCGCTGGAATTCCACTATTCGGTGACCGAATATCAGTACGCTCACCTCGCCGGCCCCCTCTTACTCGTGCGCCCGCGGGTGGAGGGCTCCATGGCCATACGCTTCGACAACAAACCCCGTGCTGTCCCCTTCGACCTGGATGCCACAGGCCGATGGCGCGATAGATTCGACATCGCCCTGCCGCCCGGCTACGTGGTGGACGAGTTGCCTGACCCGGTGAATATCGACATGGACTTCGCCAGCTATCACGCGTCTACTACTGCGAATGGAAACGCGCTGCACTACGAACGTGAATATGTCGTGCGCCAGGTGGAGATTCCCGCCGCCAGGGCGGCAGACTTTCGCAAACTAGAGTCCGCAATCCTCTCCGACGAGAAGGGCACAGCGGTGTTCAAGAAGCAGTAGCAGCGCGGGGAACGCGGTGTTGATCCGATCGCTTCCACAATCTCCCCGATTTTCCTCCACAAAATGACGACCCTCGCGCGATTTTGCTTTCCAAAGAACGAAAAACCTGCCCTATACTGCCAGTAGTGCGAGGAATTTCCCCGGTCGAGATGGTTTCCTCGCCGACTTCTATGCCCACGCAACTCAGCCGGAAGCGCGCTTATTCGCCACCGCACATCCCGGACCGCCTTTACTTCAAGATTGGAGACGTAGCCGAATTGTGCGGAGTGGAGACGTACGTTCTGCGCTTCTGGGAGTCGCAGTTTCCGCAACTGAAGCCGAACAAGAGCGGGACCGGCCAGCGGCTCTACCGCCGCCGCGATGTGGAGACTGCGCTCGAGATCAAGCGCCTGGTCCATGCCGAGGGGTACACGCTGTCTGGTGCTCGCGCGGTTCTGGGCAAGGCGCAGCGCCAGCCCGGCAAGCGCAATAGTTCGCAGGCTAGCTTGCCGCTCGCGGGCGACCAGAGCAAGCGGCTCGATCAGGTTGCCGCGGTCATCGGCCACGCCCGCGCCGAGCTGCGCGAGCTTGCCAATCTGCTGGGCTCTCCGGCGATGCAGCCGGTGCGCCGCCGCAACCGCCTCGCCCCCATTCGCACCGACTCCGGCTCGCTGTTTCCGTCGTAGCCGTTCGACGGTCCCATCCGCCTGGCTCTGGGTCTGCGTTTCACCCCATCCCTGCGCCGCAGCCGTAACAAGCGGCGCGGATGGGGTCGCCGTTATTCGCCCTTTGCTTCCTCTGCGGCCGCTTCTTCCGCGGCCGGCTCGGCAACTTCTTCCGTCGCCGCAGGCTCGGCGGCGCCCGTTTCCGCGGCTTTTGCCTTCTCTTCCTCGGTCGCTTCGGCCTCTACCTTCACCGTTACGTGCGCTGTCACTTCGCGGTGCAGCCGGATGGCCACCTTGAAGTCGCCCACGCTCTTCAGCGGATCGCCCAACTGAATCTTGCGGCGGTCGATCTCGTGGCCCTGCGCAGCCAGCTCCGCGGCGACGTCGGCCGAGGTGACCGAGCCAAACAGATGGCCCGCCTCGCCGGCCTTGCGGGTAAAGCGGAGCACCAGCGGTTCGAGCTTGGTGGCCAGCTCCTCGGCCTTTGCCTTTTCCGTGGCGGAGCGGCGCGCGGCGGCGGCCTTCATCTGTTCAATCACGGCCTTGTTGGCCGCGGTGGCCTGCATCGCCAGCTTGCGCGGCAGCAGATAGTTGCGGGCGTAGCCATCGGCGACTTTCACCACTTCTCCGCGAAAGCCCAGGTTGGCTACATCTTCTTTCAGAATCACTTCCATGACATACTCTCCAAATCTCAAGGTCGCGGCGCCGGATGCACTCTATGTGCTTCGGACAAGAGGGCCGGATAGCCGGCAGCGCCGCGCAAAATTCTCAACCGGCCCACGAGCCGATCAGTGCCTGGTGGCAAACGGCAACAGGGCGATGTTCCGGGCCTGCTTGATGGCTCGGCTCAGGCGGCGCTGGTGCGTGGTGCAAACACCGGAGAGCCGCCGCGGAACGATCTTGCCGCGCTCGGCCACGAACTGCTGCAGCAGCCGTACGTCTCGGTAAGGAATCGCGTCGATCTTCTCGGTGCAGAACTTGCATACCTTTTTGCGGCGGAAGAACTTTCCCCGCCCGCCCGGCCCGCCGGAGCCTCGGCTCGGACCACGCGGGCCGGAGCCCGGTCCGGATGGGCCGCCTGGTCCGTGCGCACTTTGTGGAGTTGCGTCCGCTTTAGCGGGCGCTTTTGCTTGGGTTTCTTCAGGCATATCGTTTCCTCATTCCATTTCTTCGTTCCGGCACAGCCGGAGGATTTCTCAACGGGCTCGCGATCAGCGATCAGGGGTGAGAAAGTGTGCCGTGCGACCGTCTCTCTATTCCCTGATCCCTACTCCCTATTCCCTGTTTTTTACGCGCTGGCCTGGACAGGCTCGGCCGGCTCCGCCGGCGCCCCTGCGCTCACGGCCGGAGCCGCGGGTGTGCTCTCAGCCGGCTTGCGGCGCACGCCGCGAGCAGCCTTCACTTTGGCCAGGCGCTTCTCCTCCTCGTCCACGCGCACGGTGATGAACTTGATCACCGGCTCCGTCACGCGCAACCGCCGCTCCAGCTCCAGAACCACCGCGCCATTGGCCTCAATCGTCAGCAGCACGTAGTTGCCGTCGTTGAACTTGCGCACCAGGTAGGCCAGCTTGCGGCGGCCCAGCTTCTCTACCGACTTCACCACCCCGCCTCCCGAGGTAACCGTGGAGGAAAAGCTGGCAATCAACTTGTCGGCTTCGTCGTCGTCCACATCGGGACGGATAATGAACATCACTTCATACACACGCGACATCTGTATTCCTTTTCCGCCGGAGCCATCGCTCCAGCTAACACATCGCAGTTCCCAGCGATCAGCTCTCGTCCTGTTCCCTGTCCCCTGTTCCCTGTTCCCTGTCTTTCCGGTTGAACTCGTTCATCGCGGCCGCCGGCCCCAGTTCGAGGATGCGCCGCGTGGCCGTCGCCACTTTGTCCAGCACCTCGTCCAGCACCGCCAACTCCGCCTTGCGCATGGGCGAAAGCAGATAATCCCTGCCCGGCCGCCCTCCGCCTCCGGCTGCAATCGCCTCCGGAGGCAAATCGGGCCCCACGCCAATGCGGATGCGCAACCACTCTTCCGTGCCCAGAGCGCCGGTTACGCTGCGGGCTCCGTTGTGCCCCGCCGCCGAACCGCGTTCCCTGATCTTGAACGTCCCCAGCACCAGATCCAGATCGTCGTAAACCACCAGCAGATCCTGTGCCGGGTCCGCCTCAAACTCTTCCACCAGAGCGGCCACCGCTACGCCGCTCAGGTTCATAAACGTCTCCGGCTTGGCCAGAACCACCTGGCGCCCCGCGATTCTGCAGGTCGCTGTCGTGGCCCGGCAACGCCGGTTCTGGACCACAACGCCCCCTTGTTGAGCGATGCGGTCGATGGCCATGAATCCCGCGTTGTGCGGGGTCCACAGATATTCGAGACCGGGATTGCCGAGCCCCACAATCAGGAAAGGGCTGCGCGGAGAACCGGTCTCGCTTGCTTCAGGCAAGGCTTACTTCTTCGCCTCGGACTTCTTTGCCGCTGGCGCCTCAGTCTCGCCCTTGCCCTTCTTGATCACCTCGGGCTCGGCCGGAGCAGCCCCTTCGCCCGGCGCAGCAGCCTCTCCTGGCGCTGCCACAGCTGCCTCCGCCGTCTCCGGCGCAGCAACCACTTCCTCGCGGATGGAGACGACGTGAGCTACGGTCGCATCTTCCGGAGTCAGATACTTGATCTTGCCGGAGCGGGGCAGGCCGTTCACGCGCACAACCTGGTGCATTCCCAACTCGCTCACATCCACATCGATGTGGCTGGGAATGTCCGCGGGCAGGCATTCGACCTCAACCTCGCGCAGCACCTGGTCCAGAACCCCGCCTTCTGTCCTTACGCCCACCGGTATGCCCAGCAGCTTCACGCGCACCCTCACGCGCAGCACCTTGTCCAGCGCGATGCGTTTCAGGTCGATGTGAATCAGCCGGTCCTTGAGCGGCTCGCGCTGCCAGTCGACGATCATGGCCTTGGCCGCCGGCTGGCCTGCCACTTCGACATCGATGATGGTGTTGTGGCCGGTCTCGGAGTAGAGAATCCGCGAAATCTGCTTGGGATCCACCTCAACCGCCACGGGATCGTGTCCGGGGCCGTACAACACGGCCGGAATCTTGCCTGCGGCGCGCACGCGGCGCGCGGCGTTCTTGTTGAATTTGCCCTCGCGGGCCTTGGCTACGACGATTTCTGGCATTTCTTGTCTTCTCGTTTCTTCAAGAATCGGGCACGGGAAAGCAGCTTCTAGCTTCTAGCCACTAGCTTTTAGCTAGCTCTTTCCGCCGCGAGCTGAATTGCTCCGCTCCCTTTGTAATAAGCAGCTTCCAGCTACTAGCTTCTAGCCTCTAGCTGCATGTTGATGTTACGCAGCGAATCATTTGAATCGCCACCTTATCTTTCAGCCATTCGCAAAGTCGCGAAGGCCAATCTCCGAACTACTCTAGCTAGCAGCTAGAAGCTAGTAGCTAGCAGCTAAGAGAACAGCGTGCTTACGCTGGTCTCCATGTGAATGCTCTCGATGGCCGCGCCCAGCAGGCCGGCGATCGTGAGCACCTTGATCTTGGGCAATTTCTGCGCCGCATCGCTTCTCGGCAGGGTTAACTTCTGCGCCGCCTCGCGCAGCGGGATCGTGTCGGTCACCACAAGCTGCTCCAGCCGCGAGTTGGCAATGCGGTCGATGGCCGGGCCCGAAAGCACGGCGTGGCTCGCGCAGGCATACACCGCCGCAGCGCCATTGTCGTAGAGTGCGTCCACGGTCTTCACCAGCGTTCCGGCGGTATCGATAATGTCGTCGATGATGAGGCAGGTCTGGCCTTCCACGTCGCCCACCACGTGCATCACCTCGGCCACATTCAGATCCGTGCGGCGCTTGTCCACAATGGCCAGCGGCGCGCCCACCTTCTGCGCGAAGAACCGCGCCCGCTCCACGCCGCCGGCATCCGGCGATACCACCGTCAGGTTGGGCAGGTTCAGTTCGCGGAAGTAGCTCACCAGAACCGGGCTGGCAAAAAGGTGATCGACGGGAATATTGAAGAAGCCCTGAATCTGGGCGGCGTGCAGGTCAACGAACAGCGCGCGATTGGCGCCCGCCGTCGTCAGCAAATCGGCGATGAGCTTGGCGCTGATGGCCACGCGCGGGCGGTCCTTGCGATCCTGGCGGGCGTACCCGTAGTAGGGCACCACCACCGTGATCCGCGCCGCCGAGGCCCGCTTGAGCGCATCGATCATCACCAATAGCTCCATCAGGTGCTGGTCCACCGGATAGCAGGTAGGCTGCACCACAAATACATCCACTCCGCGCACGTTCTCGAGCAGTTGGAAGTACACCTCGCCGTCGGCAAAGCGCTGCATCTTGGCCTCGCCCACCTTCACGCCGATGTGCTCGCCGATGGCCTCCGCCAGCTTCGGATTCGCCGTGCCGCTGAACAGCTTGAAGCGCTTGTCCTCGCTGAGCTTCGCGGGCTTCTTACGCTCCGGCGCGGGCGTCGGCTTGGCGTCCCTGGCCTTGGCGCCGTCCCCGCCTCCGCTCTTGGGTGCATTCTTGTTGTCCGGCTTCTCCGGGCCTGGTTGCTTTTCCAGGTTTGGTTCTCCCGGCTTGCTTTCCTGTGTCACCGTCGACGTTCCCGCTTCCATCTTGAGAGCACCTCCATGCTGGTTGGCTATGGCTGCGTTCCAAATACGAGCTATCAGCCATCAGCTTTCAGCCATCAGGTCATTCGTGCGCAAGCGAGCAATCCAATTCACGCAACAAAAAAACTGAAAGCTGATAGCTGAAAGCTAAAAGCTGTTTCTCTGGCTGGGCGACCAGGATTCGAACCTGGATAAATGCCTCCAAAGGGCATTGTCCTGCCATTGAACGATCGCCCAGCACGCCGGTCAGCCGTGGGTGAGTCTCGCTTGCCCAACGGTCGACTGTCAATAACGAATCGACAGCCTTCAGCCGTCGGCTCTCAGCTCCTCTCAAAAGGAACCTTTGCTTATAGCTCCCCAAAGAGGAAGCTGAAGGCTGAAAGCTGATAGCTAGCTTTCAACGAACATTTGTTCCCAATACGCGGCTCGCGGCAGGGACCGTGTGATGGTGGTGCTGCGCACGCCCAACTCCCCGGCCCTTTCGCGGACCCGGCCCTCGGCCGCTTCCGCATCTCCGCGGGTCCTGTACAACCCGAAGAGCGCCGAACCGGACCCCGACAGCGCGGCATAGAGGGCTGCCTCCGGTGTGCCCGGAGCCGCAAGAAGACGCTTGATCTCGGCAAGGGAGGGATGCTGGGGAAAAACAACGCGTTCGAAGTCGTTTTCGATCCAGCTCATGATCCCGGTGCGGACAAGCGCGGACTCTTGAAGCCCGGCCAGGTCTTCTCCTCGGGAGAAAACACCGGAGGAGCCTGCTACAGGCCCGCCCACGGGAATCTCTCCCCGGAAGGCGCTGGCGTAGGCGCGGCTCAACTTCTCTAGTCTAGCGGCGCCAGCCTCTGCGGTCAAACCCTCCGCCGCGCACAGCGCATCCCAGTCGCGAAAGGCCTGCGGCGTGGAGACTCCCGTCTCGGGAACAACAACCACGCACCACGTTGGCTCCATGTCGGGCAGGGGAGAAACCTCCTGCCCGCGATCCAAGCCCAGCACCGTCCCGCCAATAAGAAACAACGGCACGTCGGAGCCAACTTTGGCGGCGATGGCCAGTTGCCGTGTCAGCAAACTCCCAAAACTCCCGCCCGCCTGCCCCGTTAACTCGTCAACTCGCTGGCTTGCCGAATCCGGCTGGAACTCTGATCCCTGATCCCTGATCCCTGATCCCTGTTTTTCCAGCTCCTTCTCCAACCCCATCAGCGCGGCAACAGCATTCCCCGACCCCGC
The DNA here is from genome assembly GCA_963808805.1 of uncultured Acidobacteriaceae bacterium. Lineage (GTDB taxonomy): Bacteria > Acidobacteriota > Terriglobia > Terriglobales > Acidobacteriaceae > Telmatobacter. The sequence continues at coordinate 324,692 of CAWEGN010000004.1, forward strand.
GCCCAAGCCTCCCTGCACCGGGAGACGCTTTTCGATATGAATCGAAACCTCAGCATCTAACTTGAGACCCTCCAACGCCAGTGAAACCATCTTCCAAGCCGTATTGCGCTCGTCGGTGGGCACACGGCTATCGTCGCAGGTAATCCGCAGCGAGGTCACCGGCGCGGTCCGCGCCGTAACCGTAACCACATCATGGATTTCCAATGTTTGATACACAGTGGCGAGCGAATGAAAGCCGTCCGGCCTCAGCGGACCGAGAAACAGCCCCAGGTTAATCTTCGCGTGCGAGCGTACCGCAGTCGGCATACCGATTCATTGTAGTGTGGCGAGAAGGCGGAAGCCGGCAATCGCAATCATCGCGCGGCGCTTACGTCCAGTGATACACAAACACCTTCCCATCCGCTGATCCAACGCGGATGGCCACTTACTGGCTTTGCAGGCGAATCTCTCTGGGCCGGCAACGCCCCGGCGAGTCTCCCAGGCAACTGCCGGCTCGGCTGCTGGAGGCTCCTAGTCTTCCTTGTACAGCGCGGCTCCCGCGATCGCCCCCACGACACACTCCACAAGTGCTCCGGCCGTCGTATAGAGTGTGAGGTGCTCCGAGAAAAGGCCCTCTATGCACATGAAAGCGACGTTCGGCACCAGGAAGCCAAGAATCCACGTCGCCACTCCGGCGTAGACTGCCGTCTTCACGCCTGCGCCGAATCGCGGACGGATCCCGGCGTAAATCCAGATCGCGACAAGCCCAATGACGATTCCAAGCAGGTCGAACCAGAGAGCCTGGCTTGCCGCAAGCGGGTTATGCCCGAGGGCTTGCATCCCATCGTTCCAGGATTTGGCAAGCCAGACGCCATCTACCGGGTAATCCAGCAGATCTCCCACGATGCCGGCAACGATGCCGCCCAGGATCAATCGCCCGACATTGATCTTTCCCATAATGCCTCCTTGGGGACCGTGTTTGGGGGACTTTGGGGGACGGCGGGAGTATACGCGCCTCCCGAATCAACACGCAACGGGATTCTTGTCCGCCCGGTGGCCGGCGCACGCTCGCTGTGTCACCCGCCCAGGCCATGCGGACAGTTGCACGCAAGCCAAGCGGGCTCAGGCACTTGAAAGGCCTGCGCGGCCTGTGGGAGCTTTAAGTTGACCTTGATTCCGGTCTAGGTTTCCCGGTAAACCGATGCTCCGGCAACGGTCCCAAAAACGACCTCAACCAACCCGCCGAGCGTCGTGTACATCGTCAGGTGATGCGAGAAAAGTTTTGCAACGCACATGAACTCCACGTTCGGAAACAGAACTGCCAGAACCCATACGGCCAGCCCGGCACAGATTGCCGTCTTCACGCCCGGGCCGAACCGCGGCCGGATCGCCACGTAAATCCAGATGGCCACGATCCCGGTCAGAAATCCAATCACGTTGAACCAGGTAATCTGGGCCGGCGAGAACGCTGTTCGGCCAAGCAGGGCCATCCCACTGGCCCAGCTCGGCGCCAGCCAAATGCCATCCACGAAATAACCTAACAGATCGATGGCGATTCCGGCGACAACTCCGCCCAGGATCAGGCGGCCAACATTGATCTTTCCCATGATGCGCTCCTTAGGGGATTTTGCACGACCACGGGAGTATACGCGTGGGCAAAACAGGTGCGCAATCAAAATATGCACCGCATTTTCATGGGTTTCCGGGGCGCTATTCCATTTACTTCCGCTCGCGCTCGCCGTCCGTCGCAAAAACACTATGGTAGCCCGGAACTTCGGCGGTACACTCTGCGTAGCACTCTAGGGAACAATTGCGGGGGCTTCTATGCACTTCCTCATCTTTGCCGGTGCGCTCTATTTCCTCCCAGCCATCATTGCGGCGATACGGCACACGCACAACGTCACGGGAATCCTGCTGCTGAACGTCTTCCTGGGCTGGACCGTGGTCGGCTGGTTCATTGCACTGCTGATGGCGCTGTTCTCCATGCCCTACTGCGCCTATCCCTATTCCTATCGTCGCGGATGGTAAGCAGAACGGCCGGACCTCCGCAATCGGCGCTGCCCGAGTTCAACTTGCAAGAGCGCGAGCCGTCGGGCACGCGCTGGGCGTTGCGCGACTGGATCGCGGCGATCGTCCTCTTCGCGGCCACTGCGGCCGTGGTGCTATGGCAGAACGCGCACGTCGCAGTCCTGTTCGATCTCAGCTACATCCTGAACACGGCTACGCGCATCGCCCTTGGCCAGATGCCCTACCGCGACTTTCCCCTGGCGCACGCGCCGCTCACGTTTCTCACCCAGGCCGCAATCATCCGCCTTACGGGCCGCGTCTTCTTTCATCACGTGCTCTACGCCGCTGTGGTCGGCGGCCTGGGCACGGTGCTGGCGTGGAGGATCGCGCTTGCTTCGCTGCGTGGACGCGTGGCAGCCGCGTGGGCCATCGCTCTGTTCATCGCCGCCCCGCTCACCGTCCTGGGCATCTACTGCATCCTGCCCACCCCCGAGTACGACTGCGACTGCGCGTTCTGGATTCTCGTCGCTCTCTGGCTTCTACAGCGCGCCGATGCAAAAAGAAGCGTGGCCTGCGGTCTCGCTGCCGGAGCCGGACTGTGCGTTCCGCTCTTCTTCAAACAGAACATGGGCCTGCCGTTTTTGTTGGCGGCCGTCGCCGCGGTCTCGCTCGTCCTCGCGTTCACGCTCACCCGGCGCGTGCAAGCTCTCGCTGAGCCGCCCGGCGCTCACGCACTGTTTGCAGTTCTTGCCGGCGCCTGTGCCACGCTCGCGGCGGCCGTGCTTGCGCTCCACTCACCGTCGGCCTCGGCAACTACTTTCACTGGACCATCGGCTATGCCGCGCAGCGCCGCCTGCCGGGGTTTCGCCTCATGCTCGGCGTCTATCGCGATCCCTCGCTCTTGTGGACACTGCCCTGCGTCGCCGTCGCCCTGTTGCTGCTCTGGTGGAAACCATGGACCGGGGTGCCCCATCCTTCGCGCAGGCGGGTGCCCCATCCTTCGCTCAGCTTCACCGCGCAAAGGGTGGGATCGAAACTCCGCTGGCCGCAGATCGCCGCTTTCGCCCTTCTCGCCGCGCCATTCCTCTATACGCTCGCTTCCTTGTTTCTCTACGATGACGCCGACGAGCGCGGCGACAGTCTGCTGGCGCTTTGGCCGCTGCTGCTCGTTCTCGCCGCCGCCCTGGCCATCGCCAATCTGCTCCGCCTGCGGCGAAATCCATCCCTGCGCGCATGTTTCCCGCTGATTCTGCTCGCCGCCATCCACGGCGCCTTCCTGTCGCAGCAGCTTTGGGGTTCGACGTACGGCATCTGGCCGTTGCTCGCGCTGCTCGTCGTGGAATTGCTCGCCTTCCTCGATTGCTTTTCGCCGCGGCGAACCGCTCCGCGCTGGTTCGTTCCCGCGCTCGCCGCGCTCATCTCCGTCACGCTGCTCGTCTGCGGCGGCTTCTACACCGCCGGCGAGGAGCGGCTCTCCTACGCGAACTTGCCCGACGGACCGCCTGCGCGCTCCGCCTTTCCTCAGCTTGCCGGCCTGGCTACGCCGGGTCCGTATCTGCCGGAAATCGACGATCTCCTGCGCTACGCCCAGGCCAACATTCCCTTCGATGATGGAATCGTCCTGATTCCCGGCGAGGAGCCGTTCTACTTTGCCACCGGCCGCGCGCCGCGCTTTCCGGTGCCGTTCTTCGATCCCACCATCGACCCCTATTCGCCCGCCGAGATCGCCTCGCTGGTGCGCTCGCGCAATATCCGCTGGCTCATCGTGAAGCGCGATTTGCAGACCAAAGAAGATCCCACGCCCGATCGCGCGGCAACCATGAATTTACTGATGCCAGAATTCACGCTCGTCGCGCGCCTGCGCGGCTACGACGTCTACCGCCGCTGATCGCCGCGCCCCGTCCTACGCCTTCTTTCGCGCCCTGCCCGACTTCTTCAACTGCTCCCAATCCTTCACCGTCTGGTCGGCGTAGGCCACGCCAAAATCTGCAATCGCCTCGGCGAAGGCGGTGCCCGAGCCGATGTAACCTGCGATTGCCTGCGGATCGCCGGAGCGCGCATGGCCGCGTGCCAGCAGCTCGCCGCAGACCTCGGCGTAGGCTCGCAGATTGGCCCCGGCCAGGTCTTCGATCTCGATCGATCCCTTGTGGTTGTTGAGCTGCCGCACCAGATACTGGCGGTTGCCGATGTGCGTCCAGCCCAGAAACGGATCGGTCTGGATCTGCATGTACTTCTGCCCCTCGGCGGCGCGCCGGCCGTCGTGCGCGGCGGGCCGCGCGTCGGGCAGATACGGCGCGTAGGCCGACGCAACCTCTTCCTTGATCTGCAAAAACAGCGGATCGCCGGGGCCGTTGCCTTCCATATACACGCAGTAGTCGCGCAGGCCCACGGAGCCGTTGCCCACCACCTTGAACGCCACATCCACGGGCCGGTAGAAATCGAGCAGATGTTGCCGCTGCGGCTCCAGCATCTCTCGATAAGGCCCCAGCGAAGCCAGCACCGCCGCCGCTCGTGCGCCCGCGACGCGCGTCAGCATGGGCTTCGATTCCTTGAAGCGCCGTCGCGCTCCTGGCCGCGAGGACGCCAACGCGGTCAGCCGCTCCAGCGTGTGCTGCGGCGTGGCCCGCTCGGCCTTGGCCAGCGCCGCGTGCACCGGCATGGCCAGGTCGATGCGGTGCACCTGAAACCGGTTCACCTCCAGTTGCGGCATCCGGGAAAACGCTCGCATCTGCGCGGCGTAGCGCTCGATGCAGGCCTGGGCGGCTGCGCGCGCGGAGCTGTCCTTGTGTCCCGCTGCGCGCCCTGCCAGCACCAGCGAGGCCGCCATGCGCTTCAGGTCCCATTCGAAGGGGCCGCGGATGGTCTCGTCGAAGTCGTTGATGTCGAAGACCAGCCGGCCGTCGGGCGCGGCGTAGGCGCCCAGGTTGCGCACATGCGCGTCGCCGCACAGTTGGCTCACGATGCCGGTCGACGGAAGCTGCGCCAGGTCCGCGGCCATCACCGGCGCCGCGCCGCGAAAGAACGCGAAGGGCGATTCTCCCATGAGCTCGTACTTAAGCTGGATCAGCGCGGGCACGCGGCCGCGCATCGATCGCGCCACCAGTTCCAGAGCCGTGGCCGGCCGCGCTTTGGCGTGCAGCGCATCGTGCTGATGGCGCCCCGACCTGCTTGCGCCGCGCCTGGCCCAACGCGCGCCGTTCTTCGGGAGTTGCCCATTGCATGTTCGCGCTTCTCCGTGCCGCTCGCATCCGGCCCCGTGGTCTCCGGCGGCGGTTTCCAGAGCCTGTTCTAAACTTTCGTGTGGCCTACGCTGGGAAAGTGAATAACAGGCTCTGAGTAAGCCAATTGTAGAACCGCGCTGCGGTAACCTGCGCCATTTAACTTGCGGGACAACACGGAGCCGCGCGTAATTTACACTTTCTCTGGAAGCCCGCGCCTCTCTCCATCGCTGCCTGAATGAACCAATGAGGGCTCCCCTCCGGAATTTCCGCTTGGGAGGAATCTCCTTTCGATGCGAGCCGGAGCTCTTCTATTGCCCGTCGTCGTGGCCTTGCCCTTCGCCGCGTTGTCTGCCGCCGCGCAGCCGCCCGGAAAACCCCTCACTGTCGAGGCCATCTACGCTCACGGACCGCTCATCGGAAATTTGCCCGACCAGATTGCCTGGTCGCCGGACGGCAAACACCTGACCTATCTCGACGGCGGACAACTGATGGACGTGGATCCCGCGACAGGCAAGGCGCACGTGCTGGTGAGCGCCGCCAAGATGGCTCCCCTTGGCGAAAGCGGCATGTCGGAGCTGGACCGCGATCGTCGCGAGCGCTACAACATGGCCAGCTACCTCTGGGCGCCGGACTCTGCCCACCTGCTCTTCGACTCCAATGGCCGCCTGTGGCTTTACGATCTGCGCACCGGCACTGGAGTGCAGATCGGCTTTACCGGTCTCTCTTCCGGAGACGACCCAAAGTTCTCCCCTGACGGCTCATCCGTCTCGTTCATCCGCGATCATGGCTTGACGGTGATCCGGCTGCGCGATACGGGCATGCCCACCCAGACTCTCGCTCCTGCGCCTGCTCCTTCGGCCGCCAACGGGCAGTCGCTTCTCAACGGCGAAGTGGATTGGGTGTACGAGGAAGAGCTCGACGTGCGCAGCAACTACTTCTGGTCGCCGGACTCAAAAAACATTGCCTATCTGCGGATGAACGAGACCCAGGTGCCGCAATACCCCATCACCGACTGGATTCCCAACCATGCGCAGGTGGACTGGCAGCGCTACCCGCAACCGGGAGATCCGAACCCCGATGTGCATCTGGGCGTTGTGGCGGCGCGCGGCGGCAAAACCATGTGGATAAAGATCCCCTTACAAGGCGGCGACGATTACGTGCCGCGCTTTGGCTGGGTCGACCGCAAGACCCTCTGGATCGAGACGCTGAGCCGCGATCACCGGCGCCGCGCACTGTATTTTGCCGGCGCCGATGGCGGAGACGCGCGCCACATGCTGGAGATCGCCGACGACAAGTTTCTCGACGAGGACTACGACGTTGCCGTGGGGGATGGAGCGATCGTGCTGACCAGTTGGAGCGATGGGCATAACCACCTCTATCTCTACAGCTACGACAAGGAAAAGCCGCTCGCGGCCGGCGCGAAGCTCGAGCGGCAGTTGACCAGGGGCGATTTCGAAGTGGGCGATGTGTACAACGTCGACACTGCGCGGAAGATCGTGGACTACGCCTCCAACGAAAGCAACCCTCTGGAACAACAGATTTGGCAGGTAAGCTTTGCCGGCGATCGCAGGCTGTTGAGCGGCGGCGCGGGATTTCACGAGGCCGCCTTTTCACCCGACGGCGGCGCGTTCGCCGACAAATTTTCCACGCTCGTCACGCCGCCGGCGATGCGCATCTGCCAGGCGCCCGATCCGCCTTCCTCCACCGGCGCGTGCCGCGTCTTTTGGCAAACGCACGCGCTCGATTCCTACCATCTGCGTGTGCCGGAACAGCTCCAAGTCAAGGCCCACGACGGAACCACGCTCTATGCCACGTTGTTGCTGCCCGCGGGCATGGAAAATCCGGCTACCGTACCGCTCATCGTGAACCCCTACGGAGGGCCCCACGAACAGAGGGTGGCCGGCAAATGGGTGCGCGATCTGCTCTTCGACCAGTTGCTGGCGCAACACGGCTTTGCCGTGCTCCACGCCGACAATCGCGGCATGGGCAATCGCGGGCGCGCCTTTGCGCAGGCTGCCTACCGCGGCTTCGGCCCCGTGCAGCTTGAAGACCAGTTGACCGTCGTCGATGCGGCCCTGGCCAGGTATCCGCAACTCGATCCCAGGCGATTGGGCTGGTGGGGCTGGAGCTGGGGCGGCACATTCACGCTCTATGCGCTCACCCACTCTGACCGCTTCCGCGCCGGCGTGGCCGTGGCGCCGGTCACCGACTGGCGCGACTACGACTCCATCTACACCGAACGTTATCTCGGCCTTCCCGCGGAGGACCCAGACGGCTACCGCAATTTCTCCGTGGTGAACTCGGCGGCGAATTTGAAGGGACGGCTGCTCCTCGTGCATGGAACCGGCGACGACAACGTGCACATCGAAAACACCGTGCAGTTCGTGCAGAAGCTCATCGAAGCCGGCATCCCCTACGACCTGCAGATTTACCCCCGCAAGACGCACTCCCTCTCGGGATCCGGCGTGCGCACACACCTGTACAACCGAATCCTTGCGCACTTTGAGCAGTATCTGAAGCCGGAGCCGCCTGACACGGAGCCCGATCTGGCCAAACCTTAGACTTCGTGGTGATGGAAGATGTCGTCCTTATCGCGGCTAGAGCACTTGGTGCACTCCAGGCAGCAGACGAGGAAAATCGCCACCCCCACCGTCACCAGCACGGCAAGAACGTTGCCGTTAATTCCAATCCAATGCATCAAGGTCTGCACCTTCAACCACCGTCCCGGAGAAGCTCCGTCCCTTCACAACGGGTTGCGATGTGCGAGCATCGTACCGGCTCTAATTATGAGACAAATGCCCACTCTTTTGGGTGAGTCCGTACAGCTTTTGAGGGATTTTTGCCTGATTGCGCCACAATCCTATTGCAAAATGGAGAATAAAAAGCGAAAATTGTGGGAAAGTGGCTCCTGGCTCCAATTCGGCGGTGTCGCCCGTTCCCGAACAGTGCCCAGGGGTGTTCGCGGGCCTTGATTTCCCGCTGGAGGGTTTTCGGCAGGAGCCGGAAGGCGTCCCGGGACACGATTCGCCGCGGGAACCCCAGCTCAACTGGCTCTTCGTCGATCTGAATTCCTACTTTGCCTCCGTCGAGCAGCAGGTCCGGCCCGAACTGCGCGGTCGTCCGGTGGGCGTGGTGCCGTCCATGGTCGACACAACCTGCTGCATTGCCGCCAGTTATGAGGCCAAGGCCTTCGGCGTCCGCACCGGAACCATCGTCGCCGATGCCAAGCGCATGTGCCCGGAAATCGTTTTGGTCGAAGGCCGTCACGAGCTCTATACCGAATATCATCACCGCATTGTTGAAGCTGTGGAGAGCTGTGTCCCCGTCACCGCCGTCTGCTCCATCGACGAGATGGCTTGCCGCCTGATCGGCCGCGAACGGCCCTTGCGGGCTGCCCTGGACCTCGGCCTCCGAGTCAAGGCAACAATCCGCCGGCGCGTGGGCGAGATGCTGCGCAGTTCCGTCGGCCTCGCCACCAACCGCTTCCTGGCCAAGGTCGCCAGCGACATGGAAAAGCCCGATGGCCTGGTGGCATTGCCGCTGGACATTTTGCCCGAGGCGCTCCGGCAGCTCACCCTCCGCGATCTGCCCGGCATCGGCGCGCGCACCGAGAAGCGGCTGAACGGCAAAGGCATCCGCACCATGGACGATCTGATGGCCCTCAACCGCGAGCAGGCCGGCGAGATTTGGGGATCGGTGTGGGGCGAGCGGTTCTTTTACTGGCTGCGCGGCGAAGACTTCGACACGTCCGAAACCGGGCATCAAAAATCCATCGGCCACTCGCACGTGCTGGCGCCTGAGATGCGAACGACGGAAAAAGCCTGGGCCGTGGCGCACAAGCTGCTGCACAAGGCGGCGATGCGGCTGCGCGCGGCGGATCTGTGGGCCAGCCACATTGGCTTGGCGATTGGTTTCGCCGTGCCGCGCTCTCAGAACACTCCCGTCTTTCACCCCAGCGACAAGGACCCGTCGCCGGGGGCCCCGATCTCCCGCTTCGGCGTGCCCGCGCGCGGCTGGCACAGCGAACTCAAGCTGAGCGAGTGCCAGGACAATCAAACGCTCATCGCCGCGCTGCGCCGTCTCTGGAATTCGCGCCCCTCCGGCGCGCCGTACCAGCACCCCTACTTCATCGGCGTGCGGCTCCACAACCTCGTCCCCGGCAGCCTGCACACGCTCGCCCTCTTCGACGGCCTCGAAGACGAACAGAGCCGCACCCGCCTCAACGCCGCCATGGACCAGATCAACGATAGATACGGCATGAGCACGCTTGCCCCCGCCGCCATGCTCGCCGCCTACAAGGCCGCCCCCACGCGCATCGCCTTCACCAGCATTCCCGATTTGTTCTGACGGATCGCCGGTCTCCTGCCGCAAAGCATGTAGGCGCGGACGAACCACGCATGGTTCCCCCGCAGGTCGGAGCCTCTTGGTTCCGTCCTCTCTCTTTGCGTTGCATCCTGAGTGCTGAACTTTTTCGCCGCTGCTCACGTAACTCTCTGCATCCCATCCCGCGCATTTCTGCGGATTAGAAGGTAGCAGCAGGTTTTATGGCCTCAAGCTGGCAGCCTGACTTCGAACGACTCGACGACGAGCACCAGTCCATGGTCTTTTCGCTCGCGCTGCGCATGACCGGCGACCGCGGCCTGGCCGAAGAGATTGCGCAGGACGTTTTTATGGAGCTCGACCGCCATCTCGCGAAGATCGCCTCGCCCGATCATGCGTGCTTCTGGCTGCGGCGCGTCGCCATGAGCCGTTCCACCGATGCCTTGCGCCGCCGGCGCGTGCGTGGCATCGACTTGTGGGTCGAGATGGATGAGAACCACGGCGCGCAACGGGAAGAGCGCAGTTCGCCGTTGGCGTCACGGGTAGAACAGTTGCTCGCCACCTTGCCCGATGCGCAGCGCGCGGCGCTCGTCCTCCGTTACCAGGAGGACCTGACGCCGGAGGAGATTGCGGCCACGCTCGGCGCGCCGCTGGCTACAGTGAAGAGTCACCTGCAGCGGGGATTGAAGCTGTTACGGGCCAAGGCCGAGTGCCGGTTGAAGGAGTACATCCGTGGAGCTTGAACCGATGGACAACTTTGAGCGCGAGCTGCACGAAGCGATGGAGCGCCGGCCCGCCCCGCCAAGCCTGAAGCGCGGGATTTTGGAGCGCCGCTGGCAGCAACGCAGCCGGCAACGCATGCGCATGGTTTGGTTCGAGCGGCTCGCAGCTTCGTTGGTCCTGGCGGGTGTGGCGGGCGGAGCCGTCATCGGGCACTACGCCATCGAGCGCCGCAAAGGCGAAGAAGCCAAGCAGCAGGTTTTCACTGCGCTGCGCATCACCAATCGCGCGCTTGAGGAGATGAACAGACAATTAGCGGCTCATGGCCGTGCCAATCACGATTAAGGAGATGCCTTTATGAAGAACCGAATCGCAGTTTTAGTTTTTTGTGCAGCCGTACAGGTTCTGCCCGCGCTTGCGCAAACCGCACAGTTACCCGCGCCGTGTCCCATCGAAAAGGAGCTGGCCGCGCGTGCTTCCGATGTTGCTGAGATCACACTGGACAAGAGTAGGTTGGCCTTTGCCTCCAACTTCATGACCGGCAAGAACGGGGGCGACGACGCAACCCGCAAGCTTATCGAGGGCCTCGACGGTATCTACGTTCGCCATTATGAATTCGACAAGGAAGGACAATTCTCCGCCGGGCAGATCGAGCAATTGCGCAAGTACTTCGAGACCAGCGAGTGGACGCCGCTGGTGCGACATCGGGACAGCGAGGACGCCGAGTCCAGCGACGTAATGGTCAAATTGGTGAATGGCCAATCACGTGGCTTGTTCATCCTTAATGTTGAGCCGGATGAGATCAACATCGTTCTGATTCTTGGGCCTGTGCTCATGCAAGACTTGAACAAGGTATTGGACGCTGCATCTCTTGGCGCGCTTGAGGAGGGCGGCATGGACAAGAATACGCACGGCAAAGACAAGGCTGACAACAAGACCAGAAAAGGCGGCAGCCAATGAACCGGCATTTTTTCGTTCCTCTTGGCTGCGCGGCGCTGTGCCTCATCGTTGTGGTTCCGGGGCTGGCGTTGGCGGCCGGCGGCGAAGGCGGCTTTGACGGCGTGGTGAGTTCGATCGAGCACCAGTATCATGTGCAGGCCACGCGCATTCCGTTCATGGGGCTGGCCAGCCTGGTTGCGGGCACGGCTACGCACGGCGGCGTCTCCGGCGTGCAAGTTGCCGAGTTCGAACACTTTTCCGCGCCCATGGACGGTGAAGAGCTGAACCGCATGGTCGAGCAGAAACTGGGCCAGGGATGGGAGCGGATGATTCGCGAAACCAGCCGCCACGGCGGTGAGCAAACGCTCATCTTTTCGTATCCCGAGGGCAATCGCATGGGGCTTTTTATTCTCGATCTCGATGGTACGGAGATGGACGTGGTGCAGGTCTCCGTCAATCCCCAGAGGCTGAATGATGCCGTCGGAAAGTACGAGCACCGCGATCAGAGCGACGAAGGAACTTCCGACTAGCGCCAGCTCTCCCGAGCCGCTACGGCGTCCGCGTCCTCAACTCCACAAATATTTTCTGGAAGCGCGGCAAATCCAGTTCCATCTGCGCCTGGACCAGCCGCACGCAGGTCGTGGCTTCAGCTTTTCCGGCCAGGCTTGCCGCCCGCCGTCCTGACCCCTGATCACTTATCACTGATCACTGACCACTGTTTTATCGCCGTCCAAACCCTCTTGGCTTGAACTGCGGCGCCACGGGCAGGTTCGTCTTGCCCTCGGGGTAGACCACCAGAAAGCGTTCCTGCCCCTCGCCCACGCTGGCTGTCTCCACTCCCTGGAGCGACCGGCAGGCCAGGTGCAGCAGGCGCCGCTCGCGGCTGTTCATCGGCGGAAAACTGTAGGGCATTCCCGTCTGGCGCACCTTTTCCGCGGCGGTTTCGGCGGCCAGGCGTAGCTCCTGCGCGCGGAGCGCCTTGAAGTTGGCGGCGTCGAAGCTCACCAGGTCGTGCTCGTTGTGCTCCAGCCGCAGCATTTGCACGGCCAGCGTTTCCAGCGCTCGCAACATCTCGCCGTTGTGCTGGACCACGAGTGGCACATCCGGCCCGCCCAGCTCCACGTAGATCTGGCGCGCTTCGATGCCCTGCGGATCGTGCGCTCCATCTCCCGCCGTAATGCGGTACTTCAGGCGCAGCCCGCCCAGCTTGTTCAGGGTATTCAGAAATCCGGCAATTTTCTGGGCAGCCTGCTGCAGGTCGTCAATTGGCATAACAAACAAGTATCGCAGAGTAGGGCAAGGATGGGGACCGATTTCCTGAAATCCACCCCTCTTCGGCAAACGCTGCCGCACCGCTCCCGTTTCTTCTCAGAACTCATTCGCACACGCTCGTCCGCTTCTGCGGCGGCGCTCTCAGGGATTTCATTTCAGATAAAATTCAGTTTTGCCTTGTATGCTTCTAGTGTGACCGGGAAAGGCGGAACTCGTCGCGTCATAAGACAGTGCGGTCACGCACTCCTGGCCTCGGCTGTGGTCTTTCTTTTCCTTCTGCTTCCCTCCCTTGCCGCCTGCGTTCAGGCGCAAACCGGCGCCGCCTCGGCGGACGCCTCCACTGCCGGCAAGCCGGTGGTCGTCACGCTCGACGACGCGATCCGCCTGGCGGAGGCCAGCGAGCCTGCCTATGCCGCCGCCGCTGCCGCCAGCCAGTCCGCTGACCTCGACCGATCCGTCGCCCGCGCAGGCCTGCTGCCCAATGCGCGCCTTTTGAGCCAGGACATCTACACGCAGCCCAATGGGATCTACACCGAGGGCGATGCAGGCGAGCCTTCGGCGCCTTTGCCAAGATTCGTCGCCAACGACTCGCGTCCCCACGAGTACATGGCCCAGGGGATTGTTGACGAAACGCTCAGCCTGGCGGGGACGGCGGCCTTGCACCGTGCCAACGCCCTGGCGGCCATGGCCCGCGCCGAGCAGGAGATTGCGCGCCGTGGGCTGGTGGCTGCCGTCACCGGCCTCTTCTTTACGTCTCTGGCGGCGGACCACAAGCTCACTGTGGCCGGGCAGGCAAGCCAGGAGGCCGCCGATTTCACCCGGCTGACCACCGAGCGCGAGCAGGCGCGCGAAGCCGCTCATGCTGACGTCGTCAAGGCGCAGCTCCTCGAGCAGCAGCGCGGCCGCGACCTCGAAGACGCGCGCGTGGCCGCGGAAAAGGCCCGTCTTGATTTGGGCGTGTTGTTGTTCTCCGATCCCCGAACGCAATACACGCTGAGCGCGCCCCAGGCCGCACCGCCCCTGCCCTCGCAAACGGATGCCGAGCAGGCCGCCGCGAAAAACAATCCCGAACTGAAGAGCGCGCTCGCCGCGCTTGCCGCCAACAACGCCGATGTGCAGGCCGCATGGGGCGCCCTGCTTCCCAATGTCGGTCTCAACGTCACCTACGGCATCGACGCCAATCAATTTGCCGTCAATGGCCCCCTTACCCCCGGCGGCTTGAAGGCACGTAACCTCGGCTACTCTACGAGCGTTACGGTGAACCTCCCCGTCTGGGACTGGTTGGCGAGCGAGAACAAAGTCAAGCAGAGCCAGATTCGTCGCGATGCCGCGCGGGTGGCCCTCACCAACACGCAGAGGCGGCTCATCGCACAATTGGAAGAAGCCTATTCCGAGGCTCAGGCGGCGCACGATCAACTTGCGTCGCTCGACCAGAGCGTCGTCGACGCGGCCGAGAGCCTGCGCCTCACCAAACTGCGCTACACCAGCGGCGAGGCCACGGTGCTCGAAGTTGTGGACGCGGAAAATACTAACGTGAGCGCGGAAAACGCGCGCGAGGATGGGCGCGTGCGCTATGAGACCGCGCGGGCTGTATTGCAGACGATCACAGGAACAATGTGAACCGGCCATGAGCAGAACGACGAAGCAGAGTACAACCCGAAGCACATGCCTTGTGCGCCCGAGCTGGGTGCTTGCGGCCGCCATGGCGCTGCCAGTTGTGTTTTTGCCCGGCTGCAAGAATGCTGCCGCGCCGCCGGTGCTGGTCACCGTGCAGGCCCAGCATCCGGTGCAGGGGCCCATCTCCGAGCAGATTGCCGCTGACGCCATTCTGGCCCCCATTGCCCAGGCCGCAATCGCGCCCAGAATCAGCGCTCCCGTGCGCAAGTTCTATGTCGAGCGCGGACAGCGGGTGCGTGCCGGCGAGCTGCTAGTCACGCTGGATAACGCCGACCTGACGGCCGCGGCGATGGACAATAAAGGATCGCTCGAGGCCGCGCAAGCGGCGTACGCCACCGCAACCAAGGCCCAGGTGCCGGAAGACGAGCAAAAGGCGGAGTCGGACTTCGCGCAGGCCAAGGCCAATCTCGATTTGAACAAGAGCATCGTAAAAAGCCGCGAGCAGTTGTTCACCGAGGGCGCCATCCCGGGCCGCGACCTGGACACCGCGAAGGTCGCGCTGGTGCAGGCGCAAGCGGCTTATGACGCAGCTTCGAAGCACCTGCAATCGGTGCGCAGCGTCAGCCGTGAAGCCGCGCTCAAGGCGGCGCAGGGGCAGCTCACCTCCGCCGAAGGCAAGTACCAGGGCGCCGAGGCGCAGGCCGGCTATTCCGAGATTCGCAGCCCCATCGACGGAGTGGTCACCGATCGGCCTTTATTCGCCGGCGAAACCGCTCCCGCCGGCACGCCGTTGATCACCGTGATGAATACCACCGCGCTGCTGGCTAAGACGCACATCGCGCATAGCCTCGCGGTGCAATTGAAGATCGGTGACGCCGCCCAGGTGCGCGTGCCGGGACTAGCCGATCCGGTGCCGGCCACGGTCTCCATGGTCAGCCCCGCCCTCGACCCCGGCTCCACCACCGTCGAGGTCTGGTTGAAGATCGGCAACAAGTCCGGCAAGCTCAAGGTGGGAGCGCCGGTGAAAGTGTCGATCGCCGGCAAGACCGTTGCCCAGGCGTGGAAGGTTCCTGACTCCGCCATCGTGACAGCGGACGATGGCTCGAAGTCGGTGATGGTGGTGGGCAGCGACGGCGAGGCGCATCGCAAGCCGGTCACTCTGGGCATCGACGACGGCGCGAACGTGCAGGTCTTAGGCGGCCTTGCGCCCACGGATCTCGTCATCACCGGCGGCGCCTACGCGCTGGACGAAGGTACAAAAGTACAAATAGGTCCGGCAGCCGATGGCGGAGGCAACAACTGATGCCCGCCGGTTCGCTGTCAGGTGGCGAAAAGCCCTTCTGGCTGGTCCGGTCCACGCGCACCATCTTCTTCTTCGCCGCCATCCTCACCGTCGCGGGCATCTATCTCGCCTTTCAGGTGCCCATCTCCGTCTTCCCTGACACCAACTTTCCCCGCGTCATCATCGGCATCGACAACGGCGTAATGCCGGTCGAGCAGATGGAAGTCACCATCACGCAACCCATCGAAAATGCGGTCAACTCCGTTCCCGGGCTTACCTCCGTGCGCTCCACCACCAGCCGCGGCTCGGCCGAGATCGACCTGTTCTTCAACTGGAACGTGGACATGGTCCTCTCGCAGCAATTGGTCGATTCTGCGATCGCCGAAGTACAGCAGACTTTGCCTCCTACGGCCCACATCTCCACCAACCGCCTCACCTTCGCCACCTTTCCCATCCTCGGCTACAGCCTCACCTCCGACACGGTTCCCGAGACCCAGCTCTGGGAGCTCGCCACCTACGATTTGAAGCCGCCGCTCAACCGCGTCGAAGGCGTAAGCACCGTCGTCGTCCAGGGCGGCCAGGTGCCGGAATTTGCCGTCGCGCCCAACCCCGCCCTGCTCCAGGCCACCGGCGTCACCATCACAGATATCGTGAACGCCATCAACGCGTCCAACATCGTGCAGTCGCCCGGTCTTTACACGGCCAATCACCAGTTGATCCTGGGCCTCGTGGGTGCGCAGGTGCAATCGCTCGACGGTCTGCGCCAGCTTGTCGTAAAAACCACTCCCGCCGGCGCTCCCGTTCACCTCAGTGACGTGGCCGCCGTCGAGCCGTCCACCATGCCCGTCTACACGGCTGTCACAGCGAACGGGAAAAATGCCGTGCTTCTCAGCATCACGCGGCAGCCCGCATCGAACACCGTCGCCGTGGCCGACGCCGTAGCCGGCGAAGTTGCCGGGCTCCAGCAAAAGCTGCCATCGGGCGTCAAGCTCGAGCTCTATTACGATCAGTCGCAACTGGTGCGCGACGCCATCTCCAGCGTGCGCGACGCCATCTTTATCGGTCTTGTGCTGGCCTGCGTCATTCTCTTCCTCTTTCTGCGCGACTGGACCTCGTCGCTCATCGCCGGTCTCGTGATTCCCGTTACCGTCGCCGTCACCATCGTGGCGCTATGGCTGATCGGCGAGAGCTTCAACCTGATGACGCTCGGCGGCATGGCCGCGGCCATCGGCCTGGTGATTGACGACGCCATTGTGGTGGTCGAAAACATCGTGCTGCATCGTGACTCCGGAGAGCATCGCGGCCAAGCGGTGCGCAATGCGCTCAAAGAGATCGTCACGCCGCTGGTCTTTTCCACCATCACTCCCGTCGTCGTCTTTCTGCCCCTGGTCTCGGTCAGCGGCGTCACCGGCGTCTTCTTCCGCGCCCTCGCCATCACCATGACCGCTGCCCTGCTCACCTCGCTGGCGCTGGCGCTCACCTGGACGCCCGGCCTGAGTTACGTGCTGCTGCGTGAAAACCCCAACCGTGCCGAGCGCCACGCCGGCGCTGGCTCGATCCTCACGCGGGTTCTCGATGTCCATCGGCGAGTTCTGGAGCGCGCCCTCGCCAAGCCTCTTTGGGCCGGAGGAATCTGCCTTCTGCTCGTCTTCGCCACCTGGGGCGGCTACCAGTTGCTCGGCACCAACCTGCTGCCGGATATGGACGAGGGCGGCTTCATCCTCGACTACATCATGCCCGCCGGCAGCTCGCTCGCAGAGACCAACCGCGTGCTCGAGGATGTCACGCGCATCCTCCACTCCATTCCCGAAGTCGAGAACACCTCGCGGCGCACCGGCCTGCAGTTGGGCCTGGCCGCGGTCACTGAGGCCAACACCGGCGACTTCACGGTCAAGCTCAAAGAAAAACGCAGCCGCTCCGTCTGGGACGTGATGGATGAGGCGCGCGCTCGCATCAAGGCGAGCCATCCGGAGCTGGACATCGAGCTCACGCAGGTCCTCCAGGACAACATCAACGACCTGTCCAACGCGCCGGAGCCGATCCAGGTAAAGATCTTTTCCGGCGATGCCGCGCTCCTCAACCAGCTCGGCCCGCGCGTGGCCGATGCCATCGGCAACATCCCCGGCGTCGTCGATGTCGAGAATGGCGTCAACAACACCATCAGCGGGCCCGCCACCAACTTTCAGGTCGATCCCATCGTCGCCTCGCGCATGGGCTTTACTCCCGCCGAAGTCTCTGACGATGCAACCTCCATCCTCGACGGAATCACCACCAACCCGCTCATCACCAACGGGCGCGCTTATAACATCCGCGTGCGCCTTTCGGAGGAGCATCGCGGCTCGCTCGACGCCATCGAAAACACCGTATTCAACAGCGCCTCTGGCCACACGGCTACCCTTGCCTCGCTCGCCAACGTCCAGCAGTTGCCGCCGCAAAATGAAATCCAGCGCGAAGACCTGCAACAGCTTGTCGAAGTTACCGCCGACCTCGAGGGCTCGAACCTCGGTGGAGTCATGCAGAAGGTGCAGCAGGCGGTCGCAGCCCTGCATCTTCCCGCATCGGTGCGTGTCGAGTACGGAGGCACGTACCAGCAGCAGCAGCAATCCTTCAGTGACTTGCTCCGCGTGCTCGTCCTGGCGCTGGCGCTGGTCTTCGGCGTGCTTCTGGCTGAGTTCCGCAACTTCCCCGCGCCCGTTGCGATTCTCAGCTCTTCAGTGCTTTCCATCTCCGGCGTCATTCTGGCCCTCCTGGTCACCGGATGCACGTTCAACGTCGCGTCGTTCATGGGCCTCATTATGGTCATCGGCATTGTGGCCAAGAACGGAATCCTGCTGCTCGACGCCGACGAGCGATTCCGCGCTGAGGGCGCATCGGCCCGCGAAGCCATGCTCCACGCTGCGCAACGCCGCCTGCGTCCCATCGTCATGACCGCTCTTGCCGCGGTCTGCGGCATGTTGCCATTGGCCTTCGCCCTTGGCGCCGGCTCCGAGATGCTGCAACCGCTGGCCATCGCCGTCATCGGCGGCCTCACCATCTCCATGGTGCTCTCGCTCGTTGTCACGCCGCTGGTTTACTTCCTGCTCACGCGCCATCGCGCCGGCTTACCTCGGGTATCTGAGCCGTAGCGCAGCGCGTGGCAGAATAGACCTATGCCGCGCACCGATCCCATGCCTGAGAAGGCCGCCATTACCCAACAGCGTACGCATCAGCAGAAGCTCGACCAATTAGCCGAGGTCGCCGTCAAGGTCGGCCTCGGCCTTCAGCCCGGCCAGGAACTCCTGATGACCGCGTCGATCGACGCGCTGCCGCTCGCGCGCCGCATTACGGAGCACGCCTACCGCGCCGGCGCCGCGCTGGTCACCACGCTCTTCACCGACGAAGAATCCGCGCTCATGCGCTATCGCTTCGCCCCCGGCGTGAGTTTCGATCGCGCCGCCACGTGGCTCTACGACGGAATGGCTGCGGCGTTCAAGAGCGGCACGGCGCGGTTGGCCATCGCCGGCGGCAATCCCATGCTGCTGTCGCAGCAAGACCCTGACAAGGTGAGCCGCGCCAATCGCGCGCTCTCGCAGGCCTATCGTCCGGCCCTCGAGCTCATCACGCGCCACCAGATTAACTGGACCATCGTTGCCAGCGCCACGCCCGCGTGGGCGGCAGCCGTATTCCCCGGCGATGCCCCCGATGCGGCTCTCGCCAAACTCTGGGATGCAATCTTCGAGGCCTCGCGCATTCATACCGCCGATCCTGTCAGCGCGTGGAAAGCGCACGACGCCGATCTGCGCCGCCGCGCCGCACGCCTGAATGAAAAGCGCTATGCGGCGCTGCAATATCGCGGTCCCGGCACCGATTTTCGTCTCGGCCTTCCCGAAGACCATCTCTGGCTCGGCGGCGGATCGCATGCGCAAAACGGCTTTTACTGCATCCCCAATCTGCCCACGGAAGAAGTGTTCTCCATGCCCCACAAAGACCGCGCCGATGGCACGGTGACTGCAACCAAGCCCCTCTCGCATCAAGGAACCATGATCGAAGGTATACAGGTTCGCTTTGAGCGCGGGCGCATCGTCGAGGCGCGCGCAACCCGCGGCCAGGAAGTGCTGCAAAAGCTCATCGAAACCGACGATGGCGCGCGCCGCCTGGGCGAAGTGGCTCTGGTCCCGCACTCGTCGCCCATCGCGCGCAGCGGCATCGTCTTCTCCAATACCCTCTTCGACGAGAACGCCGCGTCGCACATCGCCTTGGGTCAGGCCTACGCATCCTGCCTGCGCGGCGGCGAGAAGCTTACCCCCGACGAGCTCGCCGCCAAGGGCGCAAACCAAAGCCTGATCCATGTCGACTGGATGATCGGCTCTGACCGGCTCGATATCGATGGCGTCACCGCTTCCGGAACTGCGGAGCCCATCATGCGCCGGGGCGAATGGGCGTAAATCGTGTTCCGGGCCTATTGCCCAACTCCGGAACCGCAGAGTAGGATTTTATTGTAAATGTTTTCATTTTCAGGAGATTTCTGCCATGCGTCTTGCTGCCGCTCTGCCTGCTGCACTTCTCGCGCTTTGCTCCCTTACCGCTGCCTCGCAAGCGCCCGCACCGCCGAAGGTTCCCCAGAAACCAGTCCAAAAGGCTGCCCCGCCGCCGGTGGCGCAAACCCCGCCCATGGGCTGGAACAGTTGGAACTTTTTCGCCGGCCGCGTCACCGATCGGGACATTCGCAACGCCGCCGATCAGCTCGTCGCTACCGGCATGAAAGACGCGGGCTACGTCTACATCAATATCGACGACACCTGGGAGGGTGAGCGCGACTCGAACGGCGTTCTGCACTCCAACTCGAAGTTCCCCGGCATGAAGGCTCTGGCCGATTACGTCCACTCGAAGGGGCTCAAGCTCGGCATTTACTCCTCGCCGGGACCGCAGACCTGCGCCGGCTATGCGGGCTCGCTCGGTCACGAAGCGCAGGACGCGCAGCTTTACGCTTCCTGGGGCATCGACTAC
The DNA here is from genome assembly GCA_963808805.1 of uncultured Acidobacteriaceae bacterium. Classification (GTDB taxonomy): domain Bacteria; phylum Acidobacteriota; class Terriglobia; order Terriglobales; family Acidobacteriaceae; genus Telmatobacter. Next base: position 345,035 of record CAWEGN010000004.1, read on the forward strand.
CTGAAGTACGACCTGTGCAGCTATCGCGAGGCGGTCATGTCCGTGCAGGCGCCCAACGACATGGCCGCGCAGATGCGCCTGATGATCGCGGCCTACAGCAAGATGGACAAAGCGCTCAAAGCTACCGGCCGGCCCATCGTCTACTCGTTCTGCCAGTACGGGTGGGACGCGGTGTGGGAGTGGGGTCCGCAGGCCGGCGCTAATCTCTGGCGCACCACCGACGACATCCAGCCCAATTGGAACAGCATGTACACCCTCCTCAACGAGCAGGCGGGCCTCGCCCGGTACGCGGGCCCCGGCCACTGGAACGATCCCGACATGCTCGAAGTCGGCAATGGCAACCTCACGCTGGCCGAGAACCGCACCCACTTTTCCATGTGGGCCATGCTCGCCGCGCCTCTCCTGGCCGGCAACGACCTGCCCAACATGACGCCCCAGGTTCGCGCCATTCTCACCAACCGCGATGTCATCGCCATCGATCAGGATCGCCTGGGCCGCGAAGCCACGCGCGCTTACTCTGAAGGCGAAGTGGACGTTTGGGCGCGCCATCTCTCCGGCGGAGCCATGGCCATTGCGGTCGTCAACGCCGGCTCCGACCGCTACTCCACGCATCCGTTTCATTTGAGCCTGGCCAAACTCGGCCTGCACGGCCCGCTAAAGGCCAAAGACCTCTGGACCGGCAAAGAAATCACGCTCACCGGCAACATGCCGCTCGAAATCCCCAGCCACGACATTCTGCTCGTGCGGATTCCATCACCGAAATAGTCAGGTCGCCCGCCCCAAACACACCGCGAACCACCCCCGCGCATCCGTCCACGTCGCCTCGGCGCGAAACCCCGCCTCGGCCAGCAGCGCCTCCGCCTGGCCGGGCACGTACTTGTAGCTGTTCTCGGTATGAATCGTCTCGCCGGGATGCGAACTCGACCGTCAAATCCAGCGCGCCGGCGCTCACCTGCTGGGCGATTCGGCTCACCAGGTGCATCTCCATCCGCGACTCGCGCGCATTCCACACCGCGCGGTGCGCGAAGGCCTCCGCATCGAAGTCCGCATCCAGCTCGCGGTTGAGGCGCACTAGAATATTCCGATTGAAGGCCGCCGTCACGCCTGCCGCATCGTCGTACGCGGCCAGCGAGCGTTGCTTCGTCCTTCACCAGATCCACGCCCAGCAGCAGCCCATCGCCCGTCTCGAGTCCGGCGCGCACGCGGCCCAGCAGCCGCGCTGCCTGATGCGGCTCAAAGTTCCCGATGCTCGATCCGATGTAGAGCACCAGCCGCCGCTCGCCGCCATCCGCCGCGCCCAAATCGAACCTGCTGCCCGTCGCCGTCCGTGTAGTCCATCGCGCGCGGCGCCACCGTCACGCCCGCGATCTCGCGCTCGATCCGCTGCTTCGCTCCATCCAGCGCGCTCGCCGACACGTCCACCGGCTCATAGAGCACGGTTCCCTGCCGCTCCACCGCGGCCCTCAGCAGCAACCGCGTCTTGTCCGCCGATCCCGCGCCCAGCTCCGTGATGCGCAGCCGTGCTCCGTCCGCCGCTCGCGCCACCATCTCTCCCGCGTTCGCCGCCAGAATCCCCCGCTCCGTCCGCGTCAGGTAGTACTCAGGCAGTTCCGTGATGGCTTCGAACAGCCGCGAACCGGCGTGATCGTAGAACAGCCAGGCAGGCAGACGCTTGGGCCGCGAAGCGAGTCCTGCGCGAACCGCCGCGGCGACGCGTTGATCGATTTCAAGGATTGGGACAGGGGAAGCTATGCTCATCTGCTCCTCCGTTGGATGCGCCCGGAGCGCTTAGCGACGCCAGCCTTATGCCGGAAAACTGCCATCGCGTCTCCGGCGCAAAGAAATTCCGGTAGCTCGCGCGGATGTGCCGTGCCGGCGTCGCGCACGATCCGCCCCGCAGAACCATCTGCCCGCTCATGAACTTGCCGTTGTACTCGCCCAGCGCGCCCGCAAGCGGCTGGAACCCCGGATAGCCCAGGTAGGCGCTGCTCGTCCACACCCAGCAGTCCCCGTACCAGTGCTTCGCACCGTTCTCGTTTTGGATGAGTTCCGTGGAAGCCGTCATGAGCCGCCCGGAATCCAGCAGGTTCCCCTCCACGGGTTGGCCTTCCACTGCCGCCTCCCACTCAAACTCGGTGGGCAGCCGGTGGCCCGCCCAGCGCGCGTAAGCGTCTGCCTCATAAAAACTTACCTGGCTCACCGGCGCCGATGCGACTTGCTCCAGCGGCTGCTCGCCGCGCAGCGTAAACACGCTCCACGCGCCGTCTTTCTCCGTCCAGTAGAGCGGCGCGCGCCAGCCGTTTGTCTTCACCGCGTCCCACCCCGCTGAAAGCCACAGCTCCGCCTGCTGGTAGCCTCCGTCGGCCATGAATTCCGCAAACTCCCCGCACGTCACCAGCCGGTTGGCCAGCTTATACGGCTCCAGCCACACGCGATGCCGCGGCAGCTCGTTGTCGTAGCAGAACCCCTCGCCCGCGTGTCCCGCCTCTCGCAGCCCACCCTCAAACTCCAGAAATTTGAGCGCGATCCGCTGTTCCCCGCTCCCCGTTTTCTGGTCCCTAGTCCCTAGTCCCTGTTCCCTGTACTTCTGCCGCAGCGGATTGGTGAAAAACGCGTTCAGAATGTCGGTCAGCAGCAGCTCCTGGTGCTGCTCCTCGTGGTTCACTCCCAGCTCGATCCGCCGCAGCGCCTCCGGCTCCGGCTCTCGCTCAAACAGCCGCTCCATGGCCGCGTCTACGTGCGCGCGGTAGCGCAGAACCTCATCGAGTCCCGGCCGCGAAAACGACGACCGCAGCCGCTTCTCGGGAAACGCCGAAAAACTCTCGTAATAGCTGTTGAAGAGCCACGGAAAGTCCTCGTGGAAGAGCCGGTAACCCGGCAGAAACTCCCCAAGCACAAACGACTCGAAGAACCACGTCGTGTGGGCCAGGTGCCACTTGGCCGGCGAGGCCTCGGGGCACGACTGCACCATCATGTCCTCCGGCGTCAGCGGCTCGCACAAAGCAAGCGTGCCCCGCCGCACCTCGTTGAAACGATGGCCAATCTCCGGTTGCGGCCCGGAAACGCCGGCTGTGCTCACGGTATGTCCTCCCGTCTGCGGTGAGTGTAGCCCATTTTCATGAATTTGACTGTCTTTTCGGGGCCGCTGGGCAAACCCGGGGCTTGGCTTTTTCTTGCCGCCAACTTCAACTCCGTCCGTCACATCCTTTCATGGAAGATCGTGCAATATTCACCAGAACCGTTCAGGCCGTTGTCGAGCCTTTGCAAGGCATGGAAGCATGGGTGCGCACCGGGCTGGAATTTGTTGTGGAATGGTGCTCTAATTTCACCGGACGATCTGACAGAATTGTCGCCCCCTGGCCTCGCCGACAGGAGGGACTGTGTTTGCGTTCCAACCAAACCGATGGATCCTGGCTGCCGCGCTGGCCTCTCTCTCTTTTGCGGCGCCTCGGCTGCTGTCGGCCCAGGAAGAGGGCCAGGCTCCAGCTCCGGCCACCCCCGCCACCCCCTTGCCGGTTCAGCCTACGCCCGAGCAAATTGGCGACTCGCTCTCCGCTCGTCAGCGCTACCAGGCTGCCATTGCGGCCTACTCCAAAGCACCGCAAATGACGGCCCACATCTGGAATAAGATGGGCATTGCCTACCAGATGATGTTCAATTCCAGAGACGCCGCGCGATGCTACAAGGAATCGCTCAAGCTCGATCCCGGCAACGCCGACGTCCTGAACAATCTGGGCACCATCTACGCCTCGCTGAAGGAGTACGGACAAGCAGACCGCATGTACCGCAAAGCCCTCAAGCTTGACCCGCGCTCCGCGATCGCTCTCAAAAACCTTGGCACCAACCTGCTGGCGGAGCATAAGTACAACAAAGGTTGGCAGGCCTACCAGAAGGCCCTGGCCATCGATCCGCAGATCTTCACCGCTCACTCGAGTCCAACCGTCGAAAACCCGTCGAACGTCGAGCAGCGCGGCGCAATGAACTACTACATGGCGGCAGGATGCGCCCGCGTCGGCTACGCCGACTGCGCCCTCCAGTATCTCCGCATGGCGCTCGATGAAGGGTTTACCACGCGCAAGAAAGTCCAGACCGATAGTCAGTTCGCCAGCCTGCGCTCCAACCCCGCCTTCCAGCAGTTACTCGCCGAACAGAGTAAGCCATAGGCGCCCGCAGCCTCGCCTGGAAACGGCGTTTCGTCTCCCGCCGCGTTTCATTCGTCTATCTATCTGTTAGGTTGGCCGCTCGGCCACTCAGGAGTTCCTATGAAACCCCGCTTCTTGCTCGCAATGCTCGCCGCCTTTGCTTTCACTGCCGCAGCCGTCGCTCAGGATTCCGCTTCGGCCCCTCCGTCTGGCCGGAATTCCTCTCAGCAACCCGGCGGCAGCTACGGCCACCGCGGCTCTGGCAGCGGAATGGGCATGATGGGCCGCGGCCTCATGGGCTCCGTCACGCAAGTAGCGGCGGATCGCTACACCATCAAGACCGATTCAGGCGACGTCTACACCGTCCACTTCACTGCTGACACGCGCTTCATCAAGCAGGTGGCCGGAATGCGCGGACCAGGCGGTGGTCAAGGCATGGGCACGAGCGGCGGCGGTCAAGGCGCCGGCGACGGTATGCGCAGCGGCAGAGGGAATCCGCCCCAGGAAATCCAACCCTCCGCCATCAAAACGGGCGACACGATCCGCGTGATGGGCGACGTGGATACAGCCGCGAAATCCGTCGCTGCCACATTTGTGGTGCAGCTCGATCCCGAAGTTGCCCAGCAGATGCGCGCCATGGAGGCCAACTTCGGCAAGACCTGGCTGATGGGCAAGGTCACCTCCATCGAGGGCGCGAAGATCGCGCTCACCGGCGCGCTCGACAACGCCCCGCACACCTTCGTCGCCGATGAGAATACGGAGTTTCGCAAGCGCCGTGAGCCCGCGACTCTGGCCGATATTCAGGTAGGCGACACCATCCGCGTCGATGGCGCCGTAAAGGATGGGATCTTTACCGCGGCTACCGTGAACGTGGGCGGAATGATGGGCGGCGCGCCGCCCACCGTTCCGCGCAACTCGCCGCCGCAATAGGCGGGTTTTAATTGATCGACTGCAGGCTCCAGGCCCCGTTGGCCAGAACAAAGGTTGCCTGACGCACGGAACTCAGCTTGTTGCCGGGATTGTGCGCCATGTTCTGCAGAGCATCCGGCACTCCGTTCAGATTCACGTCCTCGGTGAACGGAGCGATCCTGCTGTCTCCTACGCTCTCAATCTGGCCCACGTCGCGGGCCTTCAGATGATTGGTAACCAGCGTCTCCACAACCACGGTGAAGTTCCGATCGGTCGGGCTTTCGGGGCGCCACTGAATCACATCGCCGCCGCTTACCAGCTTCAGCACCTTCTTGCCATCGGGCGTCACGGTAAAGTCGCCCCAGTACCCGTTGGGATACCTCTTGGTTTCAAACCAATACTTGGCTAAAACGCCCTGTTGCATACCCCTATCGCCCACCGTGATGTCGACCGGTGCAGCGGGAGTCTGGTCGTACTTGGCCTGAATCATCGTCAAAGCCTGGGCCTGTGTCAGCTCGGGCGCCGGCTTGCAGCCCGCCATCCACCATGCCGCGCCTAACAAAACCAAAGCTCCCACAATCCGCATCTTCACCGCGTTTTTCACGTTCCCTCCGTAGACCGCATGAAACGGCTCGAGTTCCTATGCTCGCCATTTTTCACCTGCTTTCCACTCCTGTCAATGCAGTTGAAAGTGACACCGCTCACAGGCGTAAGTGAGAGAAAAAATGCGCATGAGTTCCCGCGATCAGCGAAGGCCGTTCGGCGCTCGCTCCTGAGCCGTGGAAAGGACTGCAAAAAAGCTCAGCGCAGCGTCGCCTTGTTCGAGCCGCCGCGTCCGTTTCAGGCTTCCGTATTGCTCGTCCAGAGCCTGCTTGCGCCGGTGCTCGGCCACGGCCATCGCGCCGGGCGCCAATATCCCTTGAACCTCCCCGCCCAGCAGCGCAAATGTGGCCGCGTATTCCTCGGCCGCGTCGTAGGGCGGATCCAGAAAAACCACGTCGTAGCGTTCCGGTCTCTCGCCGGCTGCTGCGGCAGACCGCAGAAACCCTCTCACGCCCCCCGCATGTACGCGTACCCCGCTGCCGATCCCGAGATGCGCAAGGTTGCCGCGCAGAACCTTCAGGGCCGCCGGAGCCCGCTCCACAAAAGTCACGCGCGCGGCCCCGCGGCTGAGCGCCTCCAGTCCCACCGCGCCCGACCCGGCATACAAATCCAGAAACGCCGCACCCTCCATGCGCGGCGCAAGCACGTCAAACAGCGTCTCCCGCAGGCGGTCGCTGGTGGGCCGGGTACTCAACCCCGGCGGAGCGGCAAGCCTGCGAGAGCGGTACAATCCGGCGATGATGCGCATCGCCAACCAGCATAACGGAGCCGCTCCCGAGGACCTCTGCAAAAGCATGCCGCTGGCTTCCATCCGCTCGGTTTTTGATTGCGTGAACCGCCTGTCCACGCCCCGCACGAAAAGCTGAAAGCTGATAGCTGAAAGCTGTTTTCGGCCGCCACCCTCTACAATCGAACTATGCGTGGCTGGTCAATCCCGCTGGGCCGCTGGATGGGTGTGGAGATTCGCGTCCACGTCTTTTTCCCGCTGCTCGTCTTCGTGCTCTTTGCCCTCGGCGGCCCCGACGGCTGGCCGCGCGGGTTGGCTCTCTTTCTCCTCCTCGTGTCGGCCGTAGCCATGCGCGACACCGCGCGCCTGCTCGTGGCGGCCTGGCTGAGATTGCGCCTCCGCGCCATTCTGCTGCTGCCCATCGGCGGCCTGTTTGCCTACGCCAACCCCGAGAGTCAGGAGATCGCCGGCAGCGGTAGCGGGCAGTATGTTCTTGCCCTCGCCGGCCCCCTGGCAAACCTCGGCGCGGCGTTCGCTGCTGCGGGCATCGTCTTAGGCGCCAGCCCCAGCCTGAATCTGTTCACCTATCCCTTCATCTCGCCTGCTTCTCTTCTGCGCAGCTTGGTGTGGCTCCAGGTTTTCATGGGCCTGTTGCATCTGTTGCCGGCATATCCACTCGATTGCGGCCGTCTCATCCGCGGCGGCTTTGCCCGCACGCGCGGCTTCGCCTACGCGGCCCGCGCCGCCGCCGGTCTCGGTCAGGGGCTGGCGCTTGCCGCCATGCTCGCCGGCATGTTGCTTCGCGAGCCCTGGATTTTCTTCGCCGGATTTTTCATCATGATCGGCGCGCAGGTCGAGGATCAGGGCGTCTTCTTCCAGTCCGTCGTTGACACCGTACGCATGAGCGAGGTCATGCTCACGGACTTTGCCACGCTCTCGCCCTCTGACACGCTCGCCGACGCCCTCTACCGCTGCGTACACTCCCTGCAGGAGGATTTCCCCGTGGTGCGCGGCCCGCAACTGGTGGGCATCGTCTCCCGCCAGCGCATCATGGACGCCCTGCGCAACGACGGCAACGCCTACGTGCAGTCCGTCATGTCGCGCGCCTTCCAGGTGGCGCGGCCCGACGACACGCTGGGCGCCACCATTCGCCGTCTCACTGCCGGCCACGGCTTGCCGCTCATTCCCGTCACCGACGGTGATCGCGTGGTGGGCATTGTCAGCGTGCAGAATCTCATGAGCTCCATGTCTCTGCTCTCCGAGCACCGCCGCATCGAGCGCCAGGAAGCCAGCGAATAATCACCGGCTAGTGTCCTGAGCTCGAAGTTCGCATTACAAATAAGCTGTCATCCTGAGCGAATTTTGGCGCGTTTTGCGCCAAAATGAGTCGAAGGATCTGCGGTTGTTCTCCGCGACCCTAATTCACCACAAACATTGGGTGCCTGTAGATGATCAAGAGGTTGCCCCACCCTCGGCGCGCTTTTGTTCTTGCGCCTAGGGTGGGAGAGCACAAACCCAAATCGACTAGCCTTGTATCAGGGCACGACTTCAGTCGTGCCGCAAGCCGGCAAACCCGAGTGTGGCCTTTAGGCCCTGAGGGATTTTCTCTACTGTCTGCCCTATATTCCGCCAGATGCCGCCTACCGCCGCTCAAGAAAAACCTGAAAAAGCAGCCGTGCCTTCCGCAGAAACGAAGTATTGGATTGCGGGCAACAAGCCCACGAGGAACCATACAATGGCTGAAAAGCAAACTACTGTACCTGAAGTCATTGAGCAGTTGTTGGAAACCACAGGCAAGCAGGTTCAAGGGTTCGTCTTGGAACTGCGGAACAATTCTGCCGTACCAGAACAGGATGGCCAGGCAACCAAGCCTAAAGCGACCGAGCGCGACCTCGAAAACTAAACTTAAACAACGTAGCTACCCATCCCGGCGCGCTTATTCGCGCTAGGATGGGTAACGCCGAATGTTTCGCTCGAAAGCCTTCCAATGAGCAACGCAAATCCACCTCTCGCTTCCGGCCTCTACCTCGTCGCCACTCCCATCGGCAATCTCGGCGACATCACCCTGCGCGCCCTCGACGTTCTCCGTGCCGTAGACCGCATCGCCTGCGAAGATACCCGCCAGACGCAAAAGCTGCTCAACCATTTCCAGATCGCCAAACCCACCGTCAGTTGCCACGAGCACAACGAGCGGTCGCGAGCCAAAGAATTAATCCAAAACATAAAAGCGGGGACCGCCATCGCTCTCGTCTCCGACGCAGGCACGCCCGGCGTGAGCGATCCCGGCTCCTGGCTGGTCCGCGAGGCCATCGCCGCCGGCGTGCCCGTCTTTCCCATTCCCGGCGCCAACGCGGCCATCAGCGCGCTCATCGCCTCCGGCCTGCCAGCCGAAGAGTTCGAGTTCCTCGGATTCCTGCCCGAAAAATCCGGCGCACGCCGCACGCGTCTTGAAAATCTTGCCAAACTCGCCGCGCTCACCGCCCCCTCGCAAGCTGACCCGCGTAAAACCCCGCGCACGCTCATCTTCTACGAAGCGCCGCACCGCCTGCTCGCGACCCTGGCCGATCTCGAAAGCGTCTGGGGTCCCGCCCTGCGCGTCGTCGTGGCCCGCGAGCTGACCAAGATTCACGAGGAGTTTCTCCGCGGAACCGTCGCCGACGTGCGCCGCGAGCCTCTTGAGCCGCGACCGCATTCGCGGCGAGATCGTATTGCTCATCGAACCTCCGGCGCAAGCCGTATCACCCGGCGCCGCGCGGGACGCAGCAACTACGCAGGAGAAGCTCGCCGATCGCGTCGCGCGCATCCGGTCTGAGAACAACATCGACGAGAAAGAAGCGCTCAAGCGCGTCGCCCGCGAGCTGGGCCGCTCAAAAAGCGACCTCTACCGCGAACTCCAGCGCCAGCGTGCCGCCCACAAGTAAACCCTAGGGCGATGGAAGGAACGGATTCTTTGATGAAACTGGCTGCTTGTCTTGTGCTGAGGCGCCAAACGGCCTTCGCGATGAATCCCCGAAATCGCTGGCTGCCCATCTCCCGCGCCGTAGGCATTCGCCGTGGCGAATTAGCCCCGCGCTTCAGTGGGGGTAAGAGTCCAGAAGCTGCCAGCCAGCCCCGTAGGGGCGGCGCGAACCTAATACGGGGCTCGAAAATAAATTTCACGAACCTTGCAGATTATTTCGCCGGTTGTGCGCACAATGTCTATATGTTTCGTAAAAGATGTCCGTCCTGCGTTCCGGACCCCGTCCTGAGCGAGACCGGGGGACCACTTTCGCAGCCTTTCGCTACTGGCTGTCCACTATCCCCTCTCCATTCAGTAAGATGAGCTGGAAGCTGGGAGCTAAAGCTAAGAGCTGCCTCTTACCCCCCACCCCCCTATACCCGGGAGGGGTATCAAAACAGCTCATTTTTCAGCATAAGTCGTTCAGAATCAACAACTGTCCGTCAAAAAACGCCCAAAACCGCGGCGATTTTCGTCGCCAAACGTCGCGAAACGTCGCCAAATAGGCCCTTTTTGTATTCATTTTTGGGTTTTTGTCGCTCTCGCGCCGTTACGCTTTTGCCACTTCCACAAGCACGGAGTAGAACGTCGCTCCGCCGCCGGGCCCGTCCTGGAACGCCTGGCCTGGAGAGAAACGAGTGGCCCGAGTCACGGTGGCATTTTTCAAGCTCGGGAAAAATAGAATGAGTCTTTCGCGTGTACACTGGTCAAACCATGAGTTGCACCTTTTGCAGAATTATTGAAGGGAAGATTCCCTCAACGCCCGTTTATCAGGACGACTTCTGCTACGCCTTTGCCGACATCAACCCCAGGGCGCCGGTACATATCCTCGTTGTCCCGCGCGAGCATATTGGCTCGCTCGATGAGGCCGTAGCGGATAAACGCGCGTTGCTCGGCCACTTGCTGTGGGCTGCGGCGGAGATTGCCCGCAAGAAGGGCCTGGCGAACGGCTACCGTATCGTCGTGAACACCGGCGAAGAAGGCGGCCAGACTGTGGACCACCTCCACTTGCACTTGATGGGCGGACGGCAGATGACCTGGCCGCCGGGCTGAGGCGGAGCGTAAAGCGTTCGCCACGCAAACGAAAGAGGGCACGCCAGATGGGCGCGCCCTCGCTAACTTGGTCCCTCGTTCCCTTGGCGCCTTGGTTCCTGTCTTAATTACACCGGCTGCCGCGAGTATTCTTCTTCCTCTTCCATGCCATAGCGGCGCAGAAGAATGGGCAGGCTCTGCGAAAACGCCGAGCGCGGCATCACTACGTCGCACCCCGCCTCGAGGGCCTTCATCTTCAGATCGCCCTGCAGGTGGTTGAGAAAGCCGATGATCGAAACCGCCTTCTTGAATTTGCCCTTGAACTTGGGAATCAGCGCCAGTGGCTTGGCGTTCAGGTTGTTCAGGTCGAAGACAAGCAGCGCGGGCCGTTCGGCCTCCGGTGCGTCGTAGATGCGCGCCACCGCCTCTTTATCGCCCTTTATAAACTCAACCTTCACCCCCAGTTTGCGCGCCGTCTCCTGAATCTTGGCCAGGAAGAAGAGATCCTCAATGAAACACAAGATGCGCGTAGGAGCGTCTTCGCGGATGGACGCCGGAGGCTGTGCCGAATAAACGTCGGGATAGTACCCGCTGCTATGTCCGTTGCCTGCCGTGGGAATCGTGGAGGGCGGTCCGTCGGCGACGTTGCCGTTTACCACGCGATAGCTATGGTCCATGGGACCGACAAAGGTCCGCGGACCCTTCTGCCGCCCCCGGCGCTTGCCCTGCGGCGGCGCTGAGACGCTGTTGCCGGGATGCGCGGGAGGAGCAGAGGGCTTCTGGAAGAACTTCTTCTTCTTGCGGCTCTGGTGGTGGTGGACGGGCTTGGGCGCCGCAGGTTGCGGTAAATGCGGCGCCTGCATTGGCGGCTGCTCCTGCACCTGCCCGTGCGGCTGTTGAGCTTGCATCCCTGCCTGCTGGCTGGACTTGTTCTTGCGGCGGCGGCGGCGGCGGCGATGTCCTTGCGACTGCACCTGACCGTTGTCAGGAGGAGGCCCCTGTTCAGGCTGGGGCTGCGTCGGTTCTGTTGTCATGATGCTTGTACTTCCTGGTACTTCGCTCTCTATTGCAACGAAATTGTGCGGCTTGCTCTTGGTTGAGCTGCCGCGTGACCCCTACAAGCGGCCTCTCCGGCCTTCACGGAAAACGCCGCCGGCCCCACTCAGTGCAGTGGCCCCTTTCAAAAGCGGCGCGGCTCTCTGACCCCGTGCGAGGAATGGCTGCGCGCACCGTTCTTGAACCGGTCACCGCGCATCTGCCCCTGCGATTCCACCCCTTGAGCGTCTGTGAGAATGCGATTGCCGTTTCTTACACAGGAGTCGTTACTCAACTCCGTCCGCTCGCCGGAATCGATTCGGCGCGGTCTCCGCTTTTCTCTGATGATGCCCCGCCCTATGTGAGCTTTCGCCGCGCACAGCTTGCAACCTATGGATCTGCCGGACGAAATTTGCTTGCTCGGCGGCGAGCTTGCTCTACCCCATGCCTGGGTGGCCCGCGTCAGCCGCTCGATAGGCAACTCCGATACTACAGGGAAGGTCCGTCTGTGGCAAGTGCGCGTTTGGGGAGGACACACTTTTGGTAACCATCATGGGAAGTCTAGCGCCTGCCCACCGATTTCGGAACGGCGCTCGCGGAAAGTGACCCCTAACGCAAGAAACGCCACCTTTTAGTAGGTGGCGTCTCCCCGTCCTGCGCTGGTCACTGGCCTCCCAGCGATATGGATAGCGGGGCAGCTGCCCCTCCGCTCCGATTGCAGGCTCCCCAGCCGGCTTCTCCCTTTTGAGGGCCGCTTGTTGGCGGTTGCTCTTGCTGGGTGCCCGGCGCTGCTCAGGCCCACAGGACATTCCTCCTCAGGCCCATTCATCACTGGCGCTGATAACGTAGCAATTGGGGTTCCGTTTGGAATATTGTTTATTTTCAATCGATTATGCAAAACAATATCTGGAATTGTCTGTATTCTGGAAGCCGGAATGCAAAAATTCTTCAAAAAAATGTAGGCGTAACTTAGTCAGACCAGCCAACGCCCCCACTCAATGCTGGCACTCGGGACAGTAGTGGGTTCCCCGGCCAGCCAGCACTACGCGCCGGATCGGCGTTTGGCAGCGGCGGCATGGCTCGCCGGTCCGCTGGTACACGCAGTGCTCAAGCTGAAAGAAACCACGAGCGCCATCGGCATCCACATAATCGGAAACCGACGACCCGCCCAGCCGTATGGCATGCGTCAGGATCTCGCGTAACGCGAGACGTAACCGCTCCAGCTCGGCGCGGCTGACCCGGTTGGCCCTGCGGCGGGGCCGGATACCGGCTTGAAACAGGCTCTCGTCGGCATAGATGTTGCCCACGCCTGCCAGGAGTGTTTGGTTGAGCAGAGCTGCCTTGATAGCTAAGCGCCGGCCACGGAAGAGCGCGGCGAATTCCCGCGCGCCAATGGTGAGCGGCTCGGCGCCTGGAGCGCCGAATGCCGCGCCTCGCCGGAGATCGCGGAATTCGAGCCGGCCGAAGCGGCGCGGATCGACAAAGCGCAGCTCTAGGCCACTCTCCAAAGCCAGCCGGGCATGCGTGTGCCGAGCGACCGGGCTTTCCGGCGTTGTCACCAGCAACCGGCCCGTCATGCCGAGGTGCACAATCCACTGCGCCTCGGCCGATGTCGTTGTCTCGGCCCGTTTTGGGGCTTTCCGCCCACGGGCGTCACCTGCACCGCCAGCCGCACCCAGCTCAAAGACGATATGTTTCCCCGTGCGATGGACTGCCAGGATGACGCGTCCCGTCAGGCCCCTTGATTGGAGCGCGGGCGGCGTCTTGAACGGTTGAGGATGGCTGGCAAACCACGCCTGGACGATGCGGTCGCCGCGCACGCGCCTGTCTACGCCGCGGGCGATGGTTTCTACCTCGGGCAGTTCCGGCATCGGCTTATTGTAGAGGATCGTAATCGATGGGAGCGTCACGCGCTTCCACCACGCAGTTATCTGGGATTTTCCGCGAGCCTGGACTCTTCTTCGGCGGCGCGAGATTGCATGCTCCCCCACTTCTCCAGATACACCACTCCGAGCCCCAGACCTACGAGGAATACTCCCACCGAAGAGTACTCAATCAGGTTGAGCTCGCGGTCCTCGGCCGGGGTTTGATAGATCGTGATGCCATGAATGCCGCGCGGCACCACGCGATTCTCCTCCGGTACCGGCCATCTGGGCATCGTGTCAAGGTAATGCATGGAGATCATGGCGGAGATAATCAGGCCTGCCAGACCGGGCAAAAGAAACAAGAGCGCGAAAAACTTGAGCGTGACTAATCTCGCGGCTTTCATCGCTTCGACCTCAAGCCTGGCAAGGCTCCCGGAGGAAACCGGCGGGGGCACTCTAAAAGACGCTGCCGTTCAAAGTGTAGAGCAAATTCCGCGGCATATTCCACCACCAAATCGGCACGCTGCCGCATAATTCCCCTTCCCGGCCACCAGGGCAGCGGGGCTGCGGCCTCAGGAATCCGATGCGGGCCCTGCGATTGGGACTTCCGGGTTCCAGACACTACACTGAGTGCAACCAAAAGCTATGTCCGACACTGCAACCGACACCATCGCCGCCATCTCCACGCCGCCAGGGCGGGGCGGCATCGGGATTGTGCGTCTCAGCGGGCCGCAGGCTGCGTCCATCGCTTTGCAACTCGTGCGGCCGCACCAGCCCCTCGAACATGCCCGCGCGCGGTTGGCCGATGTGCTCGATGCCGAAGACACCCCAGCCGCGCGCGCTCATTCCGCGCGCATCGACGAGGCGCTCGTGACCTTCTTTGCCGCGCCGAACTCCTACACAGCGGAAGACCTGGTGGAGATTGCCGCACACGGCTCGCCGCTGGTTTTGGAGCTTCTGCTGCGCCGCGCGCTGGATTGCGGCGCGCGCCTGGCTGAGCCCGGAGAGTTCACCCAGCGCGCTTTTCTGGCCGGCCGGCTCGATCTGACCCAGGCTGAAGCGGTTCGCGACCTGATTGACGCGCAGACGCTCACCCAGGCGCGGCAGGCTGCCAGCCAATTGGGCGGAGCGCTCAGCCATCGCGTAGCGCCCGTGAAGCAGTCGCTCGTAGAACTGATTGCTCTGCTCGAAGCCGGCATCGATTTTGCGGAAGACGACATCGACGTGGCGCCGCAGGCCGAGATCGAGCAGCGCATCGGCGAGTTAACCCCGCCGCTCGCCGCGCTCGAAGCCTCCTTCGCACGCGGCCGGATCGTTCACGATGGATTGACGCTGGCCATCGTAGGCCGCCCCAATGTGGGCAAAAGCTCGCTCTTCAACCGGCTCGTCGAGCGCGACCGCGCCATCGTGACCGCGTCGCCCGGCACCACACGCGATCTGGTCACCGAACGCATCTCGCTCGGCGGCATTCCCATTGAGCTGGTCGATACTGCGGGTCTCCGCGAGGGCGCTCGCGAAGCATTGGAGGAGGCCGAACAACTCGGCATCCGCCGCAGCCACGAAGCGCTGGCCGACGCGGCGCTCGTGCTCATTGTGCTCGACGCCACGCAGCCGGTCGAGGAAGACGAGCGCCGATTGCTCGCCGCCGTCGAAGGCCGCCCGGCGATTGTCGCCATCAACAAAAGCGACCTCGTGAAAAGCGGGACCGAGGCCGCTCAAGCGGCTGAGTCTTCGCTCCGTGGTTTCCCGTCGCTCTCCACCTCCGCGCTTACCGGCCAAGGCATTGGGGCGCTCCGCGATCGCATTTTGTCGCTCGCCACCGGGGGAGCCGCGGCCGAGCCGGGCATGTTGACCAACCTTCGTCAGCATCGGGCCGTCACCGCCGCGCTCACGGCGCTCTCCGACGCAGACAAAGCTAACGCCGGCGGCATTCCCCACGAAATGATCCTGCTCGATCTCTACCGTGCGCTCTGGGCCCTCGACTCGCTCACCGGCCAAACCACACCCGACGATATCCTCAACTTGATCTTTTCCACTTTCTGTATCGGGAAGTGATTATAAAATATTTATTTGCAATAATATACGAGTTGTAATTTAGGCCTTTGAACTGTTCAGAATGTGATCGACTCCGATGATCGATTTCTCGACGATCGTCACTCTTTGCCGCATTGCCCTGTTGAGATCGACTCCTGGCGCTCGTTTCGATGGCTGGAATGCGGATCGCAAAAT
Organism: uncultured Acidobacteriaceae bacterium; assembly: GCA_963808805.1. Classification (GTDB taxonomy): domain Bacteria; phylum Acidobacteriota; class Terriglobia; order Terriglobales; family Acidobacteriaceae; genus Telmatobacter. The sequence goes on from CAWEGN010000004.1 coordinate 360,575, forward strand.
CCTACCCGGTTTCCCAGAGCCTAGCCTCTGAACAAGGCTCAACCCATGCTCAATAAGCGCTTCGGGCTTGAAATCGCTAGCAGGGACTGCGGTGAGTCGAGAGCCACAGACGGCGAATCGGCGATCGATTTCGAGAGGCGTGAACCGTCTTGTTTCTGGAGAGCGAGCCCGCAGCGGTTCTCAGTCAAGCCGCTGGAGTGCAATGATTCCCAAACACGAGCAGGTGAGATTTGGAGATGGTTCCCCCGACCTCTTATTCTGAATGAGCGCGTCGAACGCCGCTGCGGTAAACTTGCGGCTCAGTTTTCAATGCGAAGAGAGTAGGACGTTTCCGAACTCATGGCAAATTCATTGTCATTCACCGGGTTTGTGCTGAAGAACCTCCGGCGCCGGCGGTTGAGGACCCTGCTCACGCTGACTGGGATCGGAATGGCAGTTGGCGCGTTTGTGGGTCTGGTGGGCTTTTCGAGCGCATTCCAACAGCAGTGGATGCGAATATACTCCAGCAGCGGCACGGACATCTCCGTGATTCAGGGCACGTTCCTGAACACAACTCTGGACGAGTCAGCGACCGCAAAGCTCAGGGAACTGCCTGTTGTAGCGCAGGCATCCCCCGCAATCTATAACTTGATGGACGTGACACCTGAAGTGAATGCGCTGGTCTACGGCTGGAACGCCGATGCGTTTCAGCTCGATTCTCTGCAAATTTTGACGGGGCAGCGATTTAGCGATGGCCAGCGCGAAGTCATGCTCGGCGATCTGCTGGCGCAGGATTTGAACAAGAAGCCCGGCGACACTATAGACCTTCAAGGCACGCAGTTCAAGGTGACTGCGATCTATCATGGCGCTTCTACGCTCGAGGCGGCCGCGGTCATCATGCCGCTCGACCAACTGCAGCAGCTAAGCGGCATGGGAGGCAAGGTATCGACGATCGATGTGCGGCTGCGCCCAGCGCCGGCCGGCGAAGCGCCGGTAAAGTATCTGAAGCGCGCGCAGGCAGAGATTCAGGCCGCAGTGCCTGGTGTTCGTGCGGTTCCCGCGGCCGAGCGCGCCAGCGACAATCAGTTCGTCAAGCTGGCCCAGGCTTCCGCCTGGGGCACTTCTTTGCTCGCCCTGCTCATCGGCATACTGGGAATCGCCAACACCATGGCCATGTCCGTATTCGAGCGCACGCGGGAGATCGGCATCCTGCGCGCGCTGGGTTGGAAGCGGTGGCAGGTGCTGGCCCACATTGAAGTTGAAGCTGTCTTGCTGGGCCTGGGCGGGGGACTTCTCGGCATCGTGTTAGGATGGTGTGCTCTGCGCGTGCTGGCCTCGTTGCCGCAAACTGCAAGTTTCTTTGCAGCGACCCTTCACTGGCCGCTTCTCGCCGAGGCGGTGGGAATCGCAATTCTGTCCGGGCTGATTGCCGGAGCGCTTCCGGCTTGGCGCGCCGGGCAACTCTCGCCTGTGGATGCGCTGCGGCACGATTAGCTATGGCAAGATTCGGGGCATTTTGTTTTCCCGCAACCGGTCATCTGAATCCGATGACCGCCCTGGCGCGTTCCCTGGAATTGAGAGGCCATGAAGTGATCCTCTTCGGCATTGCCGACACCGAGGCGCGTGTGCAAGCCGCAGGCATCAAGTTTCATCGCATCGGCGCCGACGAATATCCGCTCGGTTCCCTGGGGAAGTTGGACGAGCGGATGGCCCGATTAAAAGGACTTGCGGCTCTTCGATTTACGCTTGAGCGGGTGACGCATACGGCGCGCATGGTCCTGCGCGACGGGCCACGGGCGGTGCGGGAGGCCGGCATTGAAGCGCTGCTGGTGGATGAAGCGGACTTTGCGGGCAATGTGGCAGATTACCTGGGCCTGCCATGGATCTCCATTGCCTTGCTGCCTCCCTTCATTCATGACGACCGGTTTCCGCCCTTCTGGTTCGGGTGGGCGGCGGGTAAGGATCCGCTCCGCCGTCTGCGGAACCGTCTTGCCATTCGATTGCTTTTAAGGATGGCGTCCCCCATCTCCAGGGAGATAAGCCGGCAGCGCCGGGCGTGGGGATTGAAGCCCCACCTGAGGCCCGAGGACTCGCTATCGCCTGTGGCGCAGATTACTCAGTTGCCTGATGCATTGGAGTTCCAAATCAGCGGCGAAAGACTGGCCGGGCTTTACTACACGGGGCCGTTCGTCCACGCGCAACAGCGTCCGGCGGTCGAGTTTCCCTGGGAGCGTCTCGATGGACGCCCGCTCATTTACGCATCGCTGGGGACCTTTCAGAACGGCTCGGAAGCCATCTTCAGAACCATCGCGGAAGCCTGCGCGGGGCTCGATGCGCAACTGTTGATTTCGCTGGGCGGCGGACTCGACCCGGCAAAGCTGGGCGAACTGGCCGGCTCCCCCCTGGTCGTGAGGTATGCGCCCCAATTGGAAATTCTGCAGCGGGCCGCGCTGGTGATCACGCATGCCGGCATCAACACGGTGCTGGAATCTCTGTCCGAGGGCGTTCCGCTCGTGGCCGTGCCTCTCGGCAACGATCAACCCGGTGTGGCGGCCCGGCTCAAGGCACGGGGGGCAGGAGTGGTGGTTTCACGGCATCGGCTCAACCCGGCCCGGCTTCGCAAAGCCGTCACGCTCGTCCTTCAAGAACGCCGATATCGAGAGGCGGCTCGGGACTTGCAACGAGTCATCCGTCAGATGGACGGACCCGGCCGCGCGGCGGAACTCATCGAACAGGTCCTGAAGCTCCGTCCGGCTTCGTCCTGAATCTGCTGTTGCGCTCCGTCCGGGCGGCTGTCTAAATGACTCTGCTGAAGGCCCTTTTCGAGCCGATGGCGTTAGACAGACGGATTACCTGCCCGAGGAGCGGGCGCGTGACGCAGCGAGCCGTCCTGGTTTAAGGTAATCTCGAGAACAAACTTTTCGATGGACACGGCCCATTCTGCCGGATACACTCACATTCGACTCCCAAGCAAGCGATCCTGTCAGGGCGAACTTCCATCGCATGGCGTCTCAACGGTCGTTCACAGTATTGGTCTCGAATCAGGTCGGCCGTATGCGCCTCAGGACTCTGACGAGGCTCTGCGGGGCGAGGGTTGCTGCCGGCCCATTCGCGGTCCGGCTCGGCATTTCCCCAGCATTTGAACGCGTTGGCGTGACTGCGGGAGGTTGCGCCGGTACGCTCCCGGGCCGGCGTGTCGCGGCTTTACCCGGTGGAGGGGCCGCGGGATGACTGGCCCGATTCTCGAAGCACGGAACCTGCACAAGAGCTATGATGAAGGACGCATCGGGGCGCTGCGTGGTGTCGATCTCTCGATCCAGGCTGGCGAGTTTGTGGCCGTCAGCGGGCATAGCGGCAGCGGCAAGTCAACCCTTCTTCATTTGCTCGGGGGGCTCGATACCCCGAGCAGCGGGAGCGTCCTGTTCCGGGGCGCGCCGTTGGGCTCTTCTATCGATTTCGACACCTATCGCTGCGATTACGTCGGATTCATTTTTCAGGCTTTCCACCTGCTCCCCACCTTGCGTGCGATTGAAAACGTTCAAGCTCCAATGCTTGCTTCGCGGAACCACCGCGGCAGCCGGGGGCAACGCGCCGAGGCGCTGCTGCGGGAAATGGGCCTGGAGCATCGCATGGACCAGCATCCCAACAAACTCTCCGCGGGAGAGCGGCAGCGCGTAGCGATTGCCAGGGCGTTGGCCAATCGACCGGAGATCCTGTTGGCCGATGAACCCACGGGGAATCTCGACAGTGCAAACTCCGCGCGCATTCTGGAGATATTGACCGGAATTCAGAAGAAGCACGGCATGACGCTGATCGTGGTCACGCATGAGGATGAAATTGCGCGCGCGGCGCCGCGCCACATCCGCATCCACGATGGAAGGATCGCGTCATGAGGCTGGCCTGCGTTTTGCCCCTGGCGGCACTGTTGATCGCCGCCACGGCGCACGCGACGGATGTGCAGGCAGTCCACAAGCCGGTGCGGAATCACATTGAGGCTTCGGACGATCGCGCCAACGGGCAACTTGTCCGGATAGACGCCAACGGGAACCGCATCGGCTATGCACTCAGCGTGAAGGGGCTCTGGTTTGCAGGCGCTTTGCACATACTGGTGGACATCGTCCCTCCCAGGGGCGCTGCAGCGTCAGCGCGGCACGACGAGTGTGTCCGCGTCCGGGGCAGCGCCGGGGATTTCGGATCTGAGCAGATCACCCATTTCGAGGATCGTCCATGAGCCTTTCACTCGTGATTTTGTCTTGCATCGCAGCGATCCTTGCCGCGGGTTTTCTCTATCAGTGCCTTGGTACCCGGCGCGACAGGCTGCGATACACCAGCCCGGGCCACTGGGTAGAAATTGGGCGCGGGCAAAAGCTCTACGTGGTGGAAAAGGGATCGGGCGGGCCGGCCGTGCTCTTCGAGGCCGGTATTGCGGCCACCAACCTGAATTGGCATCACATCCAGGAGAAGGTTTCTTGTTTTACCGCAACCGCGTCGTACGATCGCAGTGGCCTTGGCTGGAGCAGTCCATGCCGGAGTCAGCGCACGCCTGGAAACATCTCAACCGAACTGCACACCATGCTGGAAATGGCGGGCATTAAGCCGCCGTACATCCTTGTGGGACATTCCTTTGGCGGGTTAGTCATGCGCCGCTACGCGGCCATATATCCCGAAGATGTCGCCGGCGTTGTACTCGTGGATCCGATGCGGTGCGAGGAATGGCCCCCGCTCAAGCCTGAAAAACAATCCATGATCGAGCGCTGTAAGAGGCTTTCCGGTTACGCGATTCCGATTGCCCATTTTGGTTTGGCCCGGCTCGCCGTGACATCTCTGCTCTGCCGTTCGGGAAGGCTCTCGGGACATCTCGCGGACGCGGGGGGAGTGGGCGGGCGCCATGTTCTCAGGCGGGTTACAGAAGAAGTAGGCAAGATGCCCAGGGAGGTGTGGCCTGTGGTCGCCGCACACTGGTCGCGACCAGGCTACTACGCCGGAATGCAACGCCATGTCGCGGCAGTCCCCGACACCGTGCGCGAAATGCAGCACGCCGATCCCATTCTCGATATTCCGGTCGTGGTGCTGACCCCCGGTAAGTCGACGCCCCTGTCCAGCCAGTGCCTCAAAAAAATTGGGAACAACGTGCGGCAGGTGATTGCGGTGGAAAGCGCGCACTGGATCCATCTCGATGAGCCGGAACTGGTGATCGACTCCATTCGTGAGATGGTGACCGCCGCAGCGCCTGCAGCGTTCCCGGCGATGGCCTGACTCCGGCCGCCTGCGAACTAGCCCATCGTCCGGCGCAGCGCGCACCTGTGGCTTCACTCCATCAGCGGCGCGAATCGCTCCTGGAGCACGCGCCGTAGGAACTTGCCGCTGTAATTCTGCGGCAGACCGCCCGAGTCGAGAATCCAGATGCGCCGTGGCGCCTTGTACGCAGCGAGATTGCCGCGGCACCAATTCAGCAGTTCGCCTTCGGTTGCTGAGGAACCCTCATGCAACTCAACCGCGGCCACGGGAACCTCTCCCTTTTCGCGATGCGGCAGGCCGAACGCGACGGCACGGGCCACGGCAGGATGGGCCAGAATCGCCTCTTCCAGCTCGCGCACGTAGACTGAGTAGCCCCCCGACTTGATTACATCTTTCGCGCGCCCCACCAGCCGGATAAACCCCAGGCGATTGCGCACGGCCAGGTCGCCCGTACGCAACCAGCCGTCGCCAGTCAAAATCCTCTGGGCATCTCCTTCGTCTTTCCAATAATGCGGGGTCAGCCCGCGGCGACGAATCTGGCACTCGCCAGCTACGCCCGCAGGCACGCTGCGCCCGTTCTCATCGACAACACGAATGCGATATGGCGGAACGGGAACGCAAAGGTTCCCGCTCCCGGGCAGCAGCGGCAACTCAACGCCTATCATAGCCAGGCCGCCCAGTTCCACCATGCCATAGCCATTCAGAAGAACAGGGGGAACACGCAAACCACCCGGCAGCCGGAACAGGGCTCCGAAACACCGCAGCCGCTGCCACACCTCCGAGGGAAGATGGTCGCTGGCCGAGAGCCACACCCGCACGCTTGCCAGACGGGCAGGTGCGGGATTGGCATTCACCAGCCGCGCAAACATCGCGGGCACGCCGACAACGGCGGTAATGCGAAAGCGCTCGACCAGATCCAGCGCAGCTTCTACATCAAAGCGGTCCAGAAAGCAGCCGCGGATGCCGGCCATCAGACCATAGAGAGCAATACTCACGGCCATAATGTGCGACCAGGGCAGCGCCACCAGCGCCAGGTCCCGCGGTCCCAGAAATGCTCCCGAGAGCACCGTTGACGCGCGCGCCCCCAGCAGTGCGTTGCTCGATAAGGCTGCGCCCTTGGGGAATCCGCTGGTGCCGGAGGTGTGAAAGATGGCAACCGTCGCGGCCGGATCGATCGTTGCCGGCGGGAACTGCGCATGAACCTCGGAAACGCGCTGGAAGAGCTCGAGCGTCTCCCCCTCATTGTCGGCTTGTATCCAGGTGCGCACATTCAGGGCCTCGCGGCTTCCGATGCGGCGCTCGAATACCGCTTTGTCTGTAACCAGAATCTCCGTTCCGCTATCGGCCAGAATCCGGCGCACCTCGACAAGGGAGAGCATCGGATTGAGCGGCACCGCAATGCCTCCGGCGCGGATAATGGCCAGAAACCAATGAAAACATCTCCGGTCATTGGTGCGATAAATCGCTACCGGCTGGCCCGGGCGCAGCGCGACGGTCCGCCGCAGAAACGCATCGATCGAGCAGATTTTTGCGTGGAGATCGGCAAGGTGAAACGGCCCGGCGTCATCGACATGAACTTCGCAATTTCCCTTCCGCCGAACCAGTTCATCCACAAGGTTAGCCACCGTGACGCCGCGGTCGCGCGCGAGTTGATAGCGGAGGAGAATGCTCATAACGCAGAAACGGGCTTGCGGCCCCAGTCGCTGGCCACACAGTAATGGAAAAGCCGGTCGAGATAATCGAGTACAGGCGGAGGGCTTACTCCGGCGGGTTTCAAAAGACGTTCGGCATTGCTGGTGTCAAACTGCATGCGCATGGTGAAGTAGTCCCGGTAGGCCCGGCCATCGCGCAGCACACGGCGCTTACGCCCCCATAAAGTGGCAAACAGAAAGGGCCGCAGCACGGCGAAGAAGAATTTCGGATCGACATAACGCGGCTCAAGTCCATTGAAGTACTGCATGGCTCGATGAGCAACCTTGTCGATGGTTGCGCTGCCGCGGGGTCCGGCGCAGAGGTGCACGGTCGAACTCAGTGCGTCCTCGTCAAAGAGCAGCACGGCGACAGTTTTGGCGACAAAATCGACCGGCACGATGTCCAAAACCGCATCCGGATAGCCGGGCACGGTTCGCCAAAGCCGCCGCGCGTAGATCTTGAGCGGCCAATACATCATCTTGAAGCTGGAGGTGACGCCGGTGCGCGAATCTCCCACGATGATACTGGGGCGCAGAATCACGCCGGGGATAGAGCCAAGGCGCGAACGCACCAGGGCTTCCGCCTCGGCTTTGGTTTGTTCATAGGTATTGCGATAGGTTTGGCCGACGTTCAGCTCGTCCTCGCGCACCAGGTCCGAACGCTCGCCGGCAACGTAGGCAGTACCCACATAGGCGAAGCTTCGAAGTTGGCGCGAGCCGCCCGCAAAATCGAGAATATGCCGGGTACCCTCCACGTTGATGCTGCGTGCCTCGTCGAGCGAGTGATCGAACCGCACCGTGGCGGCGGAGTGGACTACGCGGGTGGTTTCCGCCTGGAGGCGACGGTAGCGCTCTGGCTCTAGCCCGCAGCCAGGCTGGCTCACGTCTCCAGACAAAACGTGAACGCGCGAGCGGCCCGCGGACGGGATAAAGGAATCGGCGCGCTGTCGGCCCGATTGTCCCCCTCGATCGCGGATGAGGAGCGCCAGTGTTGCATTTGGCCGCTGCTCCAGCAGTTCGCGTACCAATTGCATTCCGAGGAAGCCGGTGGCGCCAGTGACCAGAATGTGTTCTTCGCTGTTCATTTCGAATGCGGCCTCTGCCCCCAGGCCACACGCGACCGGCAAAAGACGACCGGCGGAAGCCGCTGAGGCGGGTAGGTCTCGCGTCATTATAGCCCGTGTGCCGCGGCGATTTGGCTGGTTGTAGACAGTCCGCGTTGAGTCCGTCTCGCCCAGCCGCGCAACGGCGTCGCGAATGTTTTTCAGTCAGCGTAACTCTCCTTCTGCTCGATGGTGGCGTTATGGGTTTTCTTCTCTGTTTCCGGCCCCGGAACTTCCTTTGGCTGGAAAACCTCGCCGCCGGGAAATAGACTTCGGTCCAGAGCGCAGCCGCAATGATCCGATGAGAGTCGATGCGTGGGCTGCCCATGCATATGCCCAGGTGCGCGAATTCTGAGAAACAACGAGTATCGGCAGTGAAACAAAAATCGAGTTCTTCAACCTGTTACATTTGTTTGTGGCGCAGAGACGTCTCAACTCCTCAAGCAGCATTTACAAGGACGAGGATCATTTTGAGTTCGCTCATCTCTGTCGCGAATCGATCGGAACCGGCATGACCACGGACCGGACCAAACAGCAATCATCGCATCAAGAGGTGTCAAAGTGAGAATCGGAATCTTCCGCTATTGTTCATTGTCGATCGGACTTGCAGCGCTCAGTTCGCTCATTTACCCCGGCCTGGTTGCGGCAAAGGGAGGGGAAGGCGCGGCGCACGCTCAATCTTCCGTCGCACCCTTGCCCGCTTACCCGCTCAAGCTGAGCGCCAACCACCGCTATCTTGTAGACCGGAAGAATAGACCGTTTCTGATCGTGGGAGATACTCCTCAAAAACTAATGTGCAGGCTGAGCGAGGCAGACGCTGAAAAGTACTTTGCCGACCGGCAGGCGCATGGGTTCAACACGGCCGGGTGGATGGATGCAGCCTGCGCGGGCAGTGGCTTTCCTGAGCTCAAGAGCGGCGCCACCCCGGACGGCATTTTTCCGTTCACGGGATTCCTGGCGGGCGGGATGGATTACGCGCATTACGATCTGTCGAAGCCCAACGAGGCCTACTTTACGCGTCTCGATCACATGGTTCGGATTGCGGCAAGACATGGCATTTTGGTTTTCATCGATCCGGCGGAGACCAATGGTTGGCTGCAAACATTGCGCACCAATGGCCTTACTGCGGCCTACGCTTACGGACAATATCTTGGCCGCCGCTATAAAAAATACTCCAACGTCGCGTGGATCAGCGGGAATGACTTCAACAAGTGGAGAGTTCCTACCGATGATGCATTGGTACTGGCCGTAGCGAAAGGGATCCAGTCGGTTGCCCCGGAGCAGTTTCAGACTGTTGAGATCAACTACCAGACAAGCTCGTCTCTGGACGATCCAAGCTGGACGCCGATCATTTCGCTCAACGGCACCTATACTTACTCGGCGACCTACATCCAGATGTTGCACAGCTACAATCAAACTCCGGTGATGCCCGCCTATCTGGAGGAAGCGCACTACGATCTGGAAGATGTCGGCACGCCGGCAGACTATGGAACGCCCGAGGTGCTGCGGCGTCAGGAATACTGGACCATGCTGAGCGGTGGGGTGGGCCAATTTTATGGCAATCGCTACACTTGGACCCTTACGCCGGGGTGGAGCTCGTATATCGACACTCTTGGCGCATCGCAGCTTACCATCTGGAGAGATTTCTTCTTATCTCTGCCGTGGCAGGACCTGATTCCCGACCAGCAGCACAAAACCGTAACGGCAGGCTTCGGTAGCTTTGGCAGCGACCAGGTACTGTTCGATTCCGGCACGCTCGCGTCTTCAATCCCAGTGAGCGTTAGCCAGAGCGATTATGCGGCGGCGGCCAGGACTGCGGACGGATCGTACGTGGTCGTTTATATGCCAACCGCGCGCACGGTCACTGTCGATATGAGTAGCCTGAAAGGCCCCGCAACTGCCAAGTGGTTTGACCCATCGAATGGGACCTATCGCGCTGTCCAGGGTGGGCAACTTCCCAACAAGGGAACCCGGCAATTCACCCCGCCGGCAAAGAACCGCGCTGGCGACAGCGACTGGGTGCTGCTACTCCATGCATTGAGCCGCTGATAGGCAAATGGCGGCGCGCGCGGCCTGATACGCCATTTGGCGAATGAACGCGCGTCTCCCGTTTTCGGATGGGGGCCTTTTTGCATGGCCTGTTCATTCCCGGTCGCGCGAGGTCCGCACGGCATTGTGGCAGCTCTGTCTATGTTGAAGCGGCAGGCACGGGCGAGGAGGCAATTGCAGTCCCATTTGGGGTAACCGTTGGGCGCGCCGTTCGCAGCCATCCGGCGGAAAGCCAGGAACGAGGGACTGAGAATTCCGACAAGCCGCAATCCAGGCAAATCTGGACATCCGGGGAAGGAGTCACGGGAGGATGGCTCAACGTGCGAGGGCTGTTCCGATAGAGACGAATCTCCGCAGGAATGACTGAAACCGAGTTGGACTGGCACCTGGGGCAGGTCATGCGTGCACCTCTAAGTCAGCAGACACTTGAACAACCAAGAGCAACCAATCCGAACAGTACATCAAATATGACGTACCTACGGTAATCTTAATGTGGTTACTTTAGCAATCAACAATCTGACGTTTTTCAGCACTTAGGTAATGTATCGCACAGAGCCTACCGGCGCCTTTTGGGGGGCGCAAAGCCACTTTGTGTCTCCAGCGTTTCTCCAGAAAGGGCGCATTTTCAGAGAATTGTATAGATATCGGCGATTGGCGCGGTTTCCACTTCCTGCACCTGAGAATCACCAGGCGGTCTTAACGGTTCCGGCGATTATTCTCCGTACGGCGCCCAGATATTCTTCACCTGTGTGGCGTGTTGCAGGAACCAGCGGCCCTCAGCCTGCGAGGGGTTGAACCAGTCGTACTCGTGCCCGTCGTTGGTCCACACCTGTTTCATGTTGCCGATGGAGGCGGCGCGCACCATGTTCGCTTCCTCGTTGCTGCGGAAGCACCAGATTGCCTCGATGCCGTCGTGCTCGGCCAGCGTTTTGGCCAACTCCGCGGGACGGCCGGCAACCAGATTCACCACTCCGCCCGGCACGTCGCTCGTATCGAGTAGTTGATACAGGTCGCCGATGATCAGCGGATACTTCTCCGAAGGCACGGCCACTACGGTATTACCCATAGCCACGGCCGGCAGCACCAGCGAAAGCAGGCCGAGCAGCGGCGCCCCGCTCGGCGCCAGAATGCCGACGACGCCCACCGGTTCCGGCATGGCGATGGTGATATTGCGGCCCGGCGGATGATGCACTACGCCCTCGTATTTGTCGGCCCACGCAGCATAGCTGAAGATGCGCTCGATCGAGAGATCCACTTCGATTGTCGCCTGTTCGTCTCCGGCGGCGCGCGCCAGCCGGTGCGCGATCTCGTCGCGGCGCTGGATCGTGTTTTCCGCGAGGTAGTAGATCACCTGCGCGCGATTGTGCGCCGTTGTTTGTACCCAGCCCACGGCGTTTCGCGCAGCCTCCACTGCATTGCGAATGTCCTTGCGATTGCCCAGCGGCGCTTCGCCAAGCAGTTCGCCCCCGCGCCCATAAACCGGGAACGAGTAGCCGGAGTCGGGCCGCGCCTGCTTGCCGCCGATGTACTGCTTCACCGTGCGATCAATATTCGATCCCGGCGGCGAACCGGCCCTCGTGAAACCTTCCTCTTCATCGGGAGCCTCAATCTTCGCCGCTGCAGCGGGCAGCGCATGCAGCCACTTCGGCGTCAAGTACTCGAGCATTCCCTCGCGTCCGCCCTCGCGTCCATACCCCGATTCGCGATAGCCGCCGAATCCGCACGCGGCGTCGAACTGGTTGGTGCAATTCACCCACACCACTCCGGCCTTCACCTTTGAAGCCAGGTCGAGCGCCACATTGATGTTCTCGCTCCAGATACTCGCGGCCAGGCCGTAGACGGTGTTATTGGCCAGCTCAGCCGCCTCGGCGGGTGTACGGAATGTCATGGCCACGAGGACCGGTCCAAAGATCTCCTCCTGGACCACCGTCGCCGTCGGATGCACATCGGTAAGCAGCGTAGGCGGGAAGAAGCAGCCCTTCTCCGGCAGCGGATTGCTCGGCTGCCAGCAGCGCGCGCCCTCGGCCACGCCGGCATCCACCATCTTGCGGATCGTCTCAAGCTGCACCGGCGAAACAATCGCTCCAATATCGACAGCCTTGTCGAGCGGCGCTCCCACGCGCAGCGTTTCCATCCGAGCGCGCAGCTTGGAGTAGAGCGTCTCGGCCACGCGTTCCTGCACCAGCAAGCGCGAGCCCGCGCAGCACACCTCTCCCTGGTTGAACCAGATCGCGTCCACCAGTCCTTCCACCGCCGAGTCGAGATCCGCATCGTCAAACACCACGAACGGCGATTTACCGCCCAGCTCGAGCGAAAGCTTCTTCGTCGAGTTGGCCGTGGCCTTGCGAATCGTGCGGCCCACCTCCGTCGATCCCGTAAACGCCACCTTGTCAATGCCGGGATGCTCGATGAGCGCCTGGCCGGTCTTTGCGTCGCACGTCAACACGTTCAGCACGCCCGGAGGCAAGCCCACTTCCATGGCCAACTCAGCGAACGCCAGCGCGGTCAGCGGCGTATATTTCGCCGGCTTGATGACCACCGTATTGCCCGCGGCCAGCGCCGGGGCCACCTTCCACGCGAACATCAGCAGCGGAAAGTTCCACGGAATCACCTGGCCCACGACGCCGCAGGCCGTGTAGTTGGGGAACTCCTGCTCCAGCAGTTGCGCCCAGCCCGCGTGATGATAGAAGTGACGCGCGACAAGGGGAATATCGATGTCGCGGCTCTCGCGAATCGGCTTGCCGTTGTCCATCGTCTCCAGCACCGCCAGCCGCCGCGAGTGCTTTTGCACCTGCCGCGCCAGTGCGTAGAGATATCGAGCCCGCTCGTGGCCGCTCAGCGCCTGCCACACTGGCAAAGCCTTTCGCGCCGCAGTAACCGCCGCTTCCACGTCGTCGGCGTTGCCTTTGGCCACTTCGGCGATCGCCTCGCCAGTGGAAGGATCGCTTGTGGTCGCGTACTCGCCGCTTGCGGGCTTTACCCACGCCCCGCCGATGAACTCTTCAAACCGGCGGTGGTGCCGCTCGAGCCACTGCACTGCTTCTTTGGGATCTTCCGGCGCTGCGCCGTACTCCATGGTGTAGAACTTTTCCGCGATGCTCACAGCGTCTCCTTCCGATCCTCTGTTGGACCTCTACGCGATGGGATGCCTGTACGTAGCCGAGTACCGCCCGGTCAGATGATGCTCCAGTTGCCGCTCGATATCGCCTAACATTCCGCTGGCGCCGAAGCGGAACAGCGACGGCTCCAGCCACGGCCGCCCCAGCTCGTCCTTCATCAGCGCCAGCCAATCCAGCGCCTGCTTCGCCGTGCGAATTCCGCCTGCCGGCTTGAACCCCACCGCCATCCCGGTCCGCTCGGCATATTCGCGGATGCACCGCACCATCACCAGCGAAACCGGCAGCGTGGCGTTCACCGTTTCCTTGCCCGTCAACGTCTTGATGAAGTCCGCGCCCGCCATCATCGCCACCCAGCTCGCGCGCGCCACGTTGCGCAGGGTCATCAGATCGCCGGTGCCCAGAATGGCCTTCAGATGCGCCGGCCCCGCGGCCTCCCTGAAGGCCGCAACCTCGTCGTAAAGCGCCTGCCACTCGCCGTTGAAAACATGCGCGCGCGTGATGACAATATCGATCTCCTGCGCGCCGGCTTCCACGCTACGGTGAATCTCCTCCACGCGCTCGGCCAGTGGCGAAAGTCCTGCTGGAAATCCTGCCGAGACCGCAGCGACTGGAATCCCCGATTCCTCCAGCGCCTTCACCGCCGTTTCGACAAACGCGTGATACACGCAGACGGCGCCCACGGTCAGATGCAGATCCTCAATACCAAGGCCCTCCACGATGTGCCGCTGCAGCGGGTTACGCGCCTTCGCGCACAGCCTCCGCACGCGGTCGGCCGAGTCGTCCCCGCTCAGTGTAGTCAGGTCCATGCACGCGATGGCGCGTAGCAGCCACGCCGCCTGCGTCTCCTTTTTCACGGTGCGCCGCGCGCAATGCGTCGCCGCCCGTCGCTCCACGGCGCTGGTGTTCACGCGCACGCCTTCTACCCAATCAAGATTCAGCGGAATGCGCCGGTTAGCATCGAGCGTGCGCCCGTTCAGAACCACGGGGATAGATCGAACGGTATGTGCCGCATTGTTCGTTGACGTGATGGGTTGGAGTGCCATGCTGCTGTCTCCGCAGGAGAACTGAGAAGCCGCTGCAACGAAAAGATCGGCTACCTCCATTTTCGTAGAGAAGCCGCGGTCAGAGAACGAAGGATAAATCTCCTGCTGGTGCAAATCAACTGTGGCGCAAATCAACCGCGGCATTGAGAGCTGCGTTTTCGCATGGGCTGCGTGGTTTGGCAACCGCCTTCGATCATAGCGGCGGCGGCTTGCCGCTGGTCAGGTCGCGGATGATCTCCACCTCGCGTTCACGGTACGGCGTCCCGTCGGCATGAAAGACATCGTGGAACCAGATCGCCGGTTGCTCAAGCACATACGGGTGCTGCCACGAGTCCCAGGGCAGATACGTCTGGCTTTTGCCGGCCACCAATCCCCAGTTGATCGCTCCCACGCGGTACTGGTGTGCAATCGGCAGAATGGTGTCGAATGTGCTCCCATTCCCGCGCGCCATGTACTCCGTGCAAAGGATCGGCCTGCGAAACTGCTCCAGGTCCTTCACGCGCTTCTCGAAATCTTCGGGCCAGCCGTAGTTGTGAAAGCTGATCACGTCCGATTCCTCGATCTGCACGCGCGCCATCGGCGGCATCTTGTCGAGCGAGTCCCAATCGCCGTGCCACAGCCCGCTTGTGAGCGGCTGGATGGGGTGTTCGCTGCGCGCCCACGCAAAGACCTGCGGCACAAGGCCGAGCACGATCTCGTTCTTGTTGCGCGGCTCGCCTCTTGCGTAGGCGCTCTCGTTGCCGTTGTCCGGCTCGTTCCACACGTCCCAGGCCAGAATCCGCGGGTCGTTCGCAAACGCTCCCACCACGCCCTTCACATACTGCTCCAGGCGCGGATATTGCGTGGGATCGGCAAGCACCGCCGCGCCCGGCGCCTGCACCCATCCCGAGTTGTGCACGCCCGGGATAGGCGGGTGTTGCGGGCCCAGCTTGGGAAACGGATCCCAGCACGAGTCGAACAGCACAAACACTGGCCGGATGTGATGCCGCGCGGCAATCGTCAGAAATGTATCGATGCGCTGTTTGAATCCCTCCGGATCCTGCTCCCACAGCAGGTTGTGCAGAAAGACGCGCATGGTGTTCATCCCGATCCCTTCGGCCCAACCCAGTTCGCGATCGATAGTCTTGGGGTCAAAGGTGTCGGACTGCCACATCTCCAGCTCATTGATGGCTGTCGAAGGCAGAAAATTCGCGCCCACTGGCCAGGGCTGCGCCGCGTACCATGCATTCGCCTGCGCCTCGGTCCATCGCTCCTGTGCGTGCAGGCAGGGAAGCGCGGTAACCAGCAGCACGATGGCCGCCAGACATGGGCGCGTCGTTTGCAGGGAAGATTTCATGCGGAACTCCTTCTCGTCAGGAAGAAGAATTCTACCGTCTCCGCGTGCCGCGCGGAGCGCTCACTTCACATCGCCGGCCGGCGCAGCTTACGGCTTCAGCACAGTCAATCCCGGAACGGCCGCGAAACGCCGCGTGTTGAAGGTCACGATCGCAGCGCCGGATTCACGGGCCGTCGCCGCAAGCATCAGGTCATGCGGGCTCATTCTCTGTCCGGTGGCCTCAACTTCCGCCCACAGGCGCGCATGTTCGGCGGCTGCCTTCTCGGTGTATGGAACGACCTCAAACACGCTCAGCGCGCGGAGAACGAACTTCTGTCGTCTGGCGCGGTGAACGCCGGCGGCGCGCTCCACGCTGCGCCACAACTCTGCCACCGTGATGGCTGCGAGCTTGATCTCCTCGTTGGGATGCGAGCGTAGCCACGCATCGAGGTCGAGAGCCTTCCGTTCGGCCTGTATGATCACATCGGCATCGATCAGAAACGCCACGGCCGCACCTGGGGCTGCAGCGATCCGCGCGCCTGTTCCAAATCGTGAAGCCAGGAGGTGGCTTCTACCTCTCCAACGTGAACGCCTTCCACGGCTTTTTGCAGTGCTGCGGCTAACTCGCTTCCTTTTCTTGGTTTTTGCCCGGCCGGCTCGATGCGGGCCACGGGCGCTCCACCCTTGAGCAGGATGAAGCTTGCGCCCTGATAGCGCGCGCGATTCACGCACTCCGCAAAGTTCCGCGATGCCTCCGTGACACTGATGCTGACGGGGTCCATGAAGTCAGATTATCAGATTTTTCTACCGTCGCTCGCGCTGTTGAGTCTCTCGGTCCTGCATCCAGTTTGTTTACTCGCCTGCAAACCGCTCCATGAGAGCGTCGAAGTCCTCCAGCCGGGCGTACTCGATGATCACTTTCCCGCGGCCCTCGTGGTCTTCAATCGTAACTTTAAGTCCTAGGGCTCGTTGCAGCCGCTCCTGCGCATCGCGCACGTTGGGATCAACGGGCGGTGCCGGCTTGGGCCCTTTTTTCGCTTTGCGGCTGGGGTCGATAAGCCCTTGCACATAGCTCTCTGTCTGGCGAACAGATAGCGAAAGCGCGGCGATCCTCTGCGCCGCCTTCTCAATTCCCTCAGCGTCTTCAATCGCCAGCAGTGCGCGTGCATGCCCGAATGTGAGCTCGCCGGACTCGACCCGATCCTGGATCGATGACGGTAACTTCAACAAACGAAAAAAATTAGCTACCGTTGCTCGATCCTTTCCGGTGCGCTGTGCTATCTGCTCCTGGGTCATGTGGAACTCGCGCGAGAGCCGCTCGAAGGCGCGCGCCTGCTCCATCGGGTTCAGGTCGGCTCGTTGCAGGTTCTCGACGATTGTGATTTCCAAAGCTTGTTCATCGGAAACCTGGCGCAGGATAGCCGGAACGGTCTTCTTGCCAGCCATCTGCGAGGCGCGCCAGCGCCGCTCGCCGGCGATGAGCTGGAAACGGCCGCCGGCCAGCGGGCGAACTAGCACCGGTTGCACCACGCCGTTGGCGGCGATCGAGGCGGCCAGTTCCGCCAACTGCTCCTGATTCACCTGCGAGCGTGTCTGGAAAGGGTTCTGATCGATCTGGTCGAGTGGAATCTCCCGGGGCTTTCCGCCCTCGCTTTCGGCTGCGGGTGTGGTCTGAACGCGCGGAAGCAGGGAGTCGAGCCCTTTGCCCAGGGCGCGGCGTTTGGTGTCAGGAGCAGTGGTATTCATGGTGCAAATTCCTCAATTCCAGCGAGTTACGTTAAGCTCTTTGAACTCTGGCAGCGAAGGTTTAGACCAGAGGCACGCTAACAGGTCATGAATAGGGCCAAAACGCACCTCTCGGCCGGGAATGATCGCCGGCCATGGCTTTGCGTTCGGCGGCGCGTGGGCTTTCGATCTGATTTCGAGCCAAAAACTCCCCCGTCATCTCAAAGTATGCCTCGGCCCCACGTGAGCGAGGGTCGTACAAGAAGACCGGTTTACCGTGGCTCGGCGCTTCCGCCAGGCGGACGTTGCGCGGGATCACGGTCCGATAAAGAATTTCCCGAAAATACTCGCGAAGGGTATCGGTCACCTGTTGAGCGAGATTGGTGCGATCGTCGTACATGGTCAGCAGAACGCCTTCGATAGTGAGGCTGGGATTGTAGGCCGCGCGCACCCGTTCGAGAGTCGAAATCAGCTCCGAGATCCCCTCCAGAGCAAAGTATTCGGCCTGCATGGGCACAATGAGGCTCTCCGCCGCGGAGAGCACATTGAGAGTCAAAAGGTCGAGGGCCGGCGGACCATCCAGGAAGATGAGATCGAAGTGGTCTTTGATCGGTTCCAGTCCGTGGCGTAGGCGGAGAGCGCGGTCCTCTGTCGAGGCCAGCTCAATATTTGCCCCAGTCAGATTCTTGGAGCCGGGCAACAGCCAAAGACCATCCACTTCTGTGGAGAGGACGACCTGTTCCGCCATACTGTCGCCCATGAGCACGTCGTACGCGGAGTGACGGCTGTCGTCACGCTGGAGCCCGAGACCCGATGAGGCGTTGGCCTGGGGATCGCAGTCAACCAGGAGGACTTTGAGGCCTTCTAAAGCCAGACATGCGGCCAGATTGATGGCTGTGGTGGTTTTGCCCACTCCGCCCTTTTGGTTCACGACCCCGATGATCTTGCCCATGGCATTTCAGAGTAACGGAAAGAGCTGAAACGCGAATTACCTTGCGTTGTGGGAAACCGGGCAAGGTTGTGGAAAGCGCGTGGGGCTCGACGGGCTGTTTTGTGTAGCAATCGCTTGAGCAGGAAGGGTTTCTCAGCCAGCTCCCGCAAGGGGGCAGGGGACGGACAAAACCCGCCCTGTGGTGGAAAACCTCATGGCGATTTGGCGCGATTTTGCTGAGGTTGCGGAGTGTGTCCTATTTTGAACCCAAGCCCAAATTAGGCCGCAGGAGATGGATGTTCCACGTGGAACCCTTGCCGTTTTGGTTCCCACCCCGACTACGGATCCCAAACTGTTCCACGTGGAACAGGCAGAAGGGTACAATCGGCTAAATACACGGCGTGGTTCGATGGATTCGCTTCACGGGCCCTCTGGGTGTCGGAACCGGACAGGCTCAGGGGCTCGTATCAACCGACTTGGAGAACGTACGCATGAAATGGCTCCTGGCACTCATAACTATTTGCTTTGTTTCAACAGCCTCCCTGGCGCAATCTACAGCCGCCACCCCCGAACAGACACTTCAACAACAAATAGCTCAAGCGAGATCGCTTTCTGAAAAACATGCCTATGCGGAAGCCGCCGCGATCCTGGAGAAGCTCTCCACCGATCCGCAGATCACGACGTTGCCCGATTGGAGAAATGCGATCGGAATGATGCCGGACATCGAAGCGCATGCGGGACGGATCGATCAGGCGTTTGCTGCGCTTCAACAGGCCATCGAGCTAGCGGAGGATAGGGGGGACCATATTTCAGCAGACGACCTTAGCAAAGATGACGATCTGGCCTCGCTGCACAACGACCCACGCTATCAGCAACTGCTCGCTCGCTTGACCAAAGATGACGCCTTGTGGAAGAAGCGCGCGGCCTTGTGGCAGGACGACCCGGCGATTGCAACGCCTTACAAGCCCGTGCTGACGGAAGACGAAAAGGTCGCTGGCCTGTCGAAGTTCTGGTCGGAGGCGCGATTCAATTTTCCCTTCTTCTCGCGCGTGCCGGATCTGGATTGGGATCGGGAGTATATGGAGTATCTGCCGCAGGTGCGCGCCGCGCAGACGACAGCCGATTACTACCGCGTAATGATGCGCTTCGCGGCTACGCTACGCGACGGACACACCAATGTATACCCGCCTAATGAGCTAAGCGACACATTCTACGGCAATATCGCATTCGGCACACAGCTGGTTGAGGACAAGGTGCTAATCACGGGCGTCTATGACCCCGCGCTTGAAGCTCAGGGGATTCATGTGGGCGAGGAGATCGTCTCTATTGATGGCCAGCCCGTGCGCGAGTATGCGGAAAGCGCTGTCGCCCCTTATGCATCCAGCTCTACAGCGCAGGATCGTAACAGCCGGGTCTATGGCTACATGCTCTTGCAAGGTCCTAAAGAGATCCCGGTACGGCTCACTCTCCAGGATTCCAGCGGAGAGACAAAATCCATATCCGTTCATCGCTATTGCGAACCCACCTCAAAATGCACTTGGCCGTGGGACGAGCATGTGCAATTCAAAATACTGCCAGGAAATATCGCGTATCTTGCCGTGAACGAGTTTGTGGACGATCTTGGCGCAAAGACCATGCGAGACAACTTTGCGGCCATTGTCCAGGCAAAGGCGCTGATCGTGGATGTGAGAAAGAATGGAGGCGGCAACCAACGGAACGGCTACGCCATCTTAGCATGCTGACAGACAGGCCCTTCCCTAATGTACGTGCGCGGATCACTGGACTACAAGCCCTGCTACCGTGCTCAATGGCGGCGGTGCCGGGTTGGTGGAAAGAATCCTCCAAGCGAAGAGAGTCCAGATTCCGCACATTATTATTCGAAGCCGGTCATCGTTCTGACAAGCGCGATAACATTCTCCGCCGCCGAGGATTTTGTCGTCGTCTTCGATGCCATGCACCGCGGCACTCTGGTGGGAGAGACGACCGCGGGAGGCACGGGACAGCCATTGAAGTTCAAATTGCCGGGCGGCGGCGGCGCGCGGATACGCACGGCGGCCGATATCAATATCCCGATGGGCGAGTCTTTGAAGGAGTGGGCATTCCTCCGCAGGTGAAGGTCTCGCCGACGGTTTCCGATATCCGTCAAGGCAGAGACGCAGCCCTGGAGCGGGCGATCGAAATGCTGCAGAAAGGCAGCACAAAGCCTACTTCGAAGTGAATCTGCTGCCGCGCGCTGCGAGGGCAAGCAGGCGGTCGCTGCTGCCAGGAAGCGGAAGGAGTTGGGGCCAGGAGAACTCCGGGCCGGCTGCGGCTTTGAGTTTTTCGAGTTCCGCGCCGGTGGTCATCAACGCCAGCCAGCCTCCCGGCGCGACCAGTCTCACTGCGGCCGCAACGGCCTTCGGCATCTTGTCCACTGCCCTCAAAACCACACAATCAAAGACGTGCATCAAGCGCCTCGGCCCGGCCCGCGTGAACCTTCGCCGAGATCCCCAGTGCGCGAATCGCTTCCTGCAGGAAAGCGGCCTTCTTGCCCTGCGACTCGGCCAGCGTCACGGCGATCTCCGGCCGGCAGATCGCAATCGGAATGCCAGGCAGACCGGCGCCGGAGCCGAAATCGAGCAAGGTCGTAATCCCTCGTGGCAGCGCACGAGCAACTGCAATGGATTCAACAAGATGTATGAGATAGAATCCCCTCCTCGTTTCGAATCGAGCTCAAGTTGATGCGCGCATTCCAGCGAATAAATAGCGAAAGATAAACCTCAAACTGGCTTGCTGTCTCGCCGTCCAACGGCTCAAGGCCGGCCTCTGCCAACAGCGTATTGAGCCGCAGGCCTGTGCTGGTCGCGCTCATCGCTCACTTCCCGTTCTCGGGCCCATCCACTTGCGGCGCCTGCCACGCGGTGGCCTCCCGCACAAACGCAGAAAAGATCGCGCGAGAAAATTCACTTTGCGTGTAGGTGCGTTCCGGATGCCACTGCACCGCAACCACAAAGTGCTTCGGCGAATCCAGCTCCACGGCCTCGATGACTCCATCCGTGGGAGAGACTGCTGTAACCCGCAGGTTGTCCCCCGGCGTGCCAATCGCCTGGTGATGGCTGGAGTTGACCTGTACCTCCGCACGATCGGACGGAGTCAGCAGTCCGCTCAAGCGAGACTCTTGGGCAATGTGTGCAGGGTGCGCCTCCACCACATCCCGGCCGGGCCGGTGGTTGACCGTAGTCTTCAAGTCCTGAATCAGCGTGCCGCCGCGCCACACATTCAAACTCTGTGCGCCCTGGCAGATGGCGAGGATCGGCTTGCGCAGGTTGAAGGCGTCCTGCAGGAAGAGTTCGTCGGCCGCCGTCCGCGCCGGATCGTCGTCCGCGCACTCCGGAGCCCGCGCTTCACCGTAGCGTTGCGGATCAATGTCGAAGCGGCTGCCCGGAAGCAGAACGCCCTGCACGCCGGCCAGCAGGTTGGCCACGCGTTCCTGCGCGTCGTTCAGCCGCACCACAACCGGCTCCGCGCCCGCGGCCTCAAGCGCCTTCACGTACTGCGGCAACGCGCGCTGATTGTATTCGGGATCGCCGCTCGTGGGCTCGGGAATGGCGATGCGGACGGGCATGAACCCAGTGTAAAGCGCGTGCCGGTTCCGCGCGACTGCTTCGGTTCGCCTTGCCTGTGGGTAGTCGCAGCGGCACCGCAGCAGGAATCGGCCGTAGTCTCAAGCAACAGGCGCGGCCTCTTCCGTGCGGCTTTGCGCGCTCTGCCCCACCATCTCTTCAATCGCCGCGCGCAGCTTTTCCGTCAACTCGCCGTTCTGGCGAACGGTCATTCCCTTCGTCTCGATCGGTTCGCCAACATGCAGCGTGAGCTTGCTTGGATAAAAGTGCCGCGTGTGAATCGGCAGCAGATCGAACACCCCGGTCAACGCCATAGGCACCAGCGGCGCCTGCGCGCGAATCGCCAGGTACGCCGCGCCCGCAAGAAACGGCTTCAGCTCGCCGTCCGCCGTCCGCCCGCCTTCGGGAAACACAAACAGCGGCATCCCCGCGCGCAGCGCCTTCACCGCCCCGCCCAGGCTCGACAGCGTGGCGTGCGGATCCGCGGTATCGATCGGCATCTGCCCGGACCGCCCCAGGTACCAGCCGATCAGCGGCCATCGCCACAATTCCTTTTTCGCCAGGATGCGGAACTGAAAGGGAATCCCCGCAAAAATCACCGGCGTGTCCATGTAGGAAGTGTGGTTGGAAGCGTAGACAGCGGCGGATTGCTTGTGGAAGTTCTCCGCGCCTTCGATCCTCAGCTTCGACAGCGTAATGCGCACCGCGCAGCGCGCCCAGATCCGCGCAATGCGATGCTGCACGCGGCCCTTCTTGTCTACCCATGAGACCGCAAACGCGGTGCTGGCGCAGATTGCCGTAACCGCCAAAAGCAGCGGCGCCTGCAGCCCATTGGTCAGCCAGACATAAAACCGCGGCAGCGGGTTGGGCCTTGGGCTCATGACGGCTGCTCCTCTTGCAGCAGGCTGCGTGCCTCGCCTACAAGGTACACCGATCCTGAAACCACCGCCACGCCGCCGGCCGCGTACTCCCGCGCCATGCGGAGGGCTTCGCGTACCGATTCTGCCGCAACCGCCGGCGTTCCTGTAGCTATAGCAGCGGCCAGCAGATCGTCGAGAGGCGTGGCGCGCGCAGTATGGATGGGCGCAACGATCACCTGGTCGAAGAGGGGAAAAAGAATCTGCGCCATCTCGGCTACTGGCTTATCGCGCAGGCAACTGAAGATCAGCGTGTGCGGCTTCTCCTTGCGCCAGGTTGCGCGCAGCGCTGAGCGCAGCGCCCACGCGCCGGCGGGGTTATGCGCAACATCCAGAATCCACTCCACCCCGCGCCCGCCGATCTGTTCCATTCGTCCCGGCCAGTACGTCCGGCGGATACCTTCCTCGATCGCCGCCGCAGTCACGGGAAAAACGTGCTGCGCGCCGAGCTCGACCGCTGCCGCAATGGCCAGCGCCACATTGCGCTGCTGGTGCGCGCCGGCGAGCGGCGAATCGACCTTGATCCTTGCGCCAAGCGCTTCAACCTCGTAGGCGCCTGTCGTCCCGTCTCTCGGCACGTACGGAACCCCGCTGACTGCGCGTATGCCCAACTCCGCGGTAACCTCACCCAGAACCTGGCTCGCCTCGGGATGTTGCGGCAGCGTGACCATCGTCCCGCCGCGCCGCAATGTTCCCGCCTTCTCGCGCGCAATCGCTGAGATACTTGACCCGAGCCACTCCATGTGGTCGAGTGAGATGTCGGTGACGATCGAAAGCAGCGGCTCCACAACGTTAGTCGCGTCCAGCCGGCCGCCCATACCCACTTCGAGCACGGCAACGTCCACCTTGCTCTCGGCAAAGTACAGGAATGCTACTGCAGTCAAAAACTCGAAGTAGCTTGGCAGTTGTGGTAATTGGCCGCTGAGCAACAATTCCTGGGCGGTGTCGTGTACCCGGAAGTAAAGGCAGGCAAAATCGGCGTCGGCGATCTCCCGGTGATCGATTTGGATCCGTTCGTTGGGCCGCTCCAGATGCGGCGAGGTATAAAGCCCCGTATGCAGCCCCGCTTCTGTCAGGATCGACGCCAGTGTTGCCGCAGTCGATCCTTTTCCATTCGTCCCGGCGATCAGTACGGCGGGGTACCCCTGCTGCGGGTCGCCCACTGCGTAAAGCAGCGTGCGCACCTCCTCCAGAGAGAACTTCCGGCGCTGCTGGCCTCCGCGCACATACAACTCTGGCGCCAGGGCGTTAAGTTGATCGATTGCCGCCGCGTAAGACATGGATAGTTCAGTATAAGAGCCGCCCCAAAAGTACACTGGCGCCCACTACTTCATTGGCCGTTAGAACGCCGGCTTTTGTGCAAGACGCGCCTGCTGCAACTCACTCTTCTCCTTACTCTTCCGCGCTGCTTGCACACAAGAGCGGCACATTCCACAGCTATTTTCGTATCGTCTGTGGGAGCCGTGGGAAAGACCCTCGCAACTCCCGCCCTCCGCACCCGTTTTCCTTTTCTCCTGAATTACACAGCCCCGATTTAGAAAACTAGCCCATCATTCAACCCGCTCCCAGCAAGCCACTTCGCTCCGATTCCCACTTTTCCTATGCGAACTACGGGTACTTCTAGCTTTATTTCTTTCTTATATTCCTTTTCCACTACCCGCAGAGTGAGAGCAGAAAGTTAGCCTAAGAACCGTTTGTGCGGAATAAGACCGGAGCGCCGCTGTAGCTCCACGGACCTTGCGGAGATTCTCCCCTGGAATTCAGAGAATCTGCCCTGTTTTCCACGCGCGTATCGGTCCAGAGGTGACTACAATCGGGAGGAAGAAAAGCAGCCGCTTCCAGCGACCTGCAAGGTGTTATACAGTGGGGACATAGGGCGCGGCTTCAAGAGCAGGGGTGGGTGTATGCCAAGTGTGGAAGCCGAAGTCGAAAAGCCGGCCGCGCAGGGGGCAGCGATGGAGATTACCGTAAGCCGCCAGGAGCTGGTGAAGGAACTCACAGCCACGCAAAGCGTGGTTGAGCGCAAGACCACAATTCCCATTCTGTCCAACTTCCTGATCGAAGCCGACGAAGAGCGTCTAAGCATCACGGCCACTGACTTGGACCAGGCTATCCACACCAGCACAGCGGTCAAAGTCAAGAAGCCCGGCGCGTGCACGATTCCAGCGCGCAAACTCTACGACTACATCAAGCTCCTGCCCGACGGCGAAATCTCCATCAAGCTTCTTGAAAATCACTGGGTGCAGATCCGCAGCGGCCGGTCGAACACCAAGATGGTCGGTATGGCCCGCGCCAACTACCCCCAGGTTCCTGAGTTTCCCACGATCGCCGCCACCAGCATTCCACTTGCTTCGCTGCGAACTCTGATAGCCCGCACCATCTTCGCCATCTCCAACGAAGAGTCGCGCTACACCCTCAACGGGGCTCTGCTCATCCTCAAGGCCGAATCCATTGCCATGGTCGCCACGGATGGCCATCGTCTCTCCTTCGTTGAAAAGCCGGCCGAGACACTCGAAGGCATCAGCGGCGAAAAGCGTGTCCTCATTCCTCGCAAGGCGCTCCAGGAGCTGCAACTGCTGCTCGCGAACTCCGACGCGGAGAAGGTCGAGTTTGCCGACGACGAACACACGCTCTTCTTCCGCATCGGCCACCGCACGCTCTCCAGCCGCAAGCTCACCGGCCAGTTCCCCAACTTTGAAGCGGTGATGCCGCGCGACAACACCAAGTTCGCCGTCGTCCGCGCGGCGGAGCTCTCCGCGGCCATTCAGCGCGTCGCCCAGTTTGCCGACGAGCGCTCCGGCGCCATCCGTATGCGCCTCGAAGACAACGAGCTCAAGGTCAGCGCCAACTCCACCGAATCCGGCGAGAGCGAAGACACCATCGACACCCCCTACTCCTCCGAGCCCATCGTAGTCGGCTTCAACTCCACCTACATCCTCGACTTCCTCAAGGCCCTCGACAACTCCGGCGAGGTCCGCCTCGAATTCAAGGATTCGCAATCCGCAGGCCAGATGCGCCCCGAAGACCCCGACGCAGAGTACAAGTACCGCTACGTCCTCATGCCCATGCGCATCTGACCCGCGCAGCTCTTCATAGAGGCAATGGGTGCCCCATCCTAAACGCGCTCTTTGCGTGTCAAGTTCCGGGAAATGGTTTCCAAAACGTCTCTGGACATCCTTTACATTCTTGGGAGGGTTTTTGGTTCTGGGATGCAGCGCTCGACGATCGTCGAGCGGTGGTTCGCGGATTGGCCGCAGACGGCCCGATGGGCGCTAACGCATTTCTCCCAATGGTGTATAGGGGGTTCAAGACCGCATAGTTGACGCGAACCCCAGTGAGCGGCAACCTTCGAACCATTGAGCACTCTTGAGGATTGGGAGAAATGCCTTATGGTACCGGTCTGATCAACAGTACGGCGTAGCCTCTTGCGGAGGCGGACGTTCAACTGTCGCGTTGCCGGAAGCGCCTCATGCGACCGACGAGCGAGGCGGGGCCGCTGACGGTGAGGCGGACGAGGTTGCCCTCGTATTCGCGCGAGTGGACGATCATGCCGGCCTCGATGGCGGCGAGCGCGGCGCCTTCGTGCTGCGGAATGCGAAGCTCGGCTTCCACGATGGGGTCGGAGTGGAGCGCAGCGTCAATGGCGGCGAGCAGAGCGGGAATGCCCTCGCCGGTAAGCGCGGAAAGGGGCGCTACCGCGCTTTCACCTTTTGGACCGGCTTTCGTGCGAGAGAGCAGCGCAGCGCGCTCATTTTCGGGCAACAGATCGATCTTGTTGAGGACTTCAATGCGGGGCTTGGAGAGACTTTCGAGCTCGCCGAGGACTTTTTCGACCTGCGTTTTTTGTTCTTCGCCGTAAGTAGAGGCCGCGTCGCGGACGTGGATGAGCACCTCGGCCTGAGCGACCTCTTCGAGCGTGGCGCGGAAGCTGGTGACCAGCGTGTGGGGCAAGTTGCGGATGAAGCCGACGGTATCGGAGAGGAGAACGCGGCGGCGGCTGGGCAGCTCGATAGCGCGCAATTTGGGATCGAGCGTGGCGAACATGCGCGCGGAAGAGAGCACCTGGGCGCCGGTGACTGCGTTGAAGAGCGTGCTCTTGCCGGCGTTGGTGTAACCGACAATGGCGACGGTGGGCACGGGGACGGCTTCGCGGCGCTGGCGCTGCTGGCGGCGCACGCGGCGGACGGAGTCGAGATCGAGCTTGAGCTGATCGATGCGGCGCTGGATGCGGCGGCGATCGGTTTCGAGCTGGGTTTCGCCGGGGCCGCGGGTGCCGATGCCGCCGCCCAGTTGCGACATGGCTTTGCCGCGGCCGGTGAGGCGCGGAAGCATATATTCGAGCTGCGCGAGCTCAACCTGCAATTGGCCCTCGCGCGTGCGGGCGTGGCGGGCGAAGATGTCGAGGATGAGCTGCGTGCGGTCGAGCACGCGGCAGGGCAGAGCGGCCTCGAGGTTGCGCAGTTGCGTGGGCGAAAGGTCGTGATCGAAGAGGACGAGATCGGCGTTGGTTGAAGCGGCGACGGCGGCGATCTCTTCCACTTTGCCGGAGCCGATGAGAGTGGCCGGATCGGGACGGACGTGGCGCTGCAAGAGCTCGGCAGCCACCTGGCCGCCGGCGCTCAGGAGCAGCTCGCGAAACTCGGCGAGAGATTCCTCGGCGTCGAGGCCCACGAACTTGCGCCCCGGAATCGCGGAACCCTGGGAACGAGCAGCTTGCGGAGCGGGTTCGACGGGAAAGGCGGCGTCAGGACACACTGGAGACGTTCTCGCGCTTTTCCCAGCCGCGAGGTGAACACGCGAACGGTACGCAAGGTCCACTCCGACCAGAACGGCACGCTCTGACCGTCCAGTCCAACGGCCAGGACCCTCTTTTGAAGAAAGCAACCGACCACCCCAGCGGCGAGAATTTGCCGCTTGGGAGCCAGGCTGGCCAGCGTCGTTGCCGTTCCTGTACGCCTCGCCTTCCAAATCGAGGACGCTCCCGCGCTAACGTTGCTCCGCAGTCGCCTGGGATATCGATTGCACCGGCGCCGGAACCGCCGACGGTCCGATGCCCGACGACACAGCAGCCGGACGGTGTTCGCTATGGGTCACGCTCCGGTTGCTCACCACGGTTGAGATCGCGTGTTTGAAAATCAACTGTTCCTGGCTATTGTTTTCCAGGAGCACGGAATATTTGTCGAAGGACCGGATCTTCCCTGTCAGCTTGACACCGCTGACCAGATAGATCGTAATCGGGGATTTGTCCTTTCGAACCGTGTTCAGAAAGGTGTCCTGAATATTTTGTGCCGGCTTGTTCTCCATGTGCCGATCTCCTGCATTCTTCGTGAAGGTTTTTTTGAGTGCAACTGTTCTTTCGTCAGACTTCAGATCCGCGGGGACGGCTCCGGAATCCCCGGCGCCGGCAAACCCCGCAATGTGACAACATTATAGAGATTCTCAGCCTATTTCAACTCCACGGGGGGTTACGTCCGGTGCGGAAATGGCTTTGCCGGCGGCCTGAGGGGAGGCTCGGCGGCGAAACCGTGTGTTTGCCATGAAATAGGCGAGTGGGCGGAAAAGGCCGGACAGGGCGGCATTCCGGGCCTGGAGATGCGCTTCATCCGGCGTGGGACCGTGCAGATTCCGCGGCTGATAGCATCGATGTGTGAAAGAGGCTGGTGTGGAAAAGACTGCCATTGCGGACCGCGCTTTAGCAAAGAGCGGTAAGGCCGCGCACACGCCTGTGCCGATGCTGGACCTGAAACGCCAGTACCAGCCGATTCATGGGGAGTTGCTGGAAGCCCTGGGGCAGGTGCTGGAGACGCAGCAGTTTATTCTCGGCGAGCATGTAGCGGCATTCGAGCGGGCCGCGGCAGAGCAGTTGGGAGTGGCGCACGCGCTGGGCTGCTCGTCGGGCACGGATGCCTTGTGGCTGGCGCTGGCCGCGGCGGGCATCGGCCGCGGTGAGTCACCCCAGCGACCCCGGCTCTTCGAGCCACCCGTCGCTGGGGACCCCGGTGACGGCGTGGTAACCACCCCATTCAGCTTTTTTGCTTCCGTGGGCTCGATTCTGCGCGCCGGAGCGACGCCGGTGCTGGCAGACATCGATCCGGTGAGCTTTAACCTGTCGCCCGCGGCCGTAGAGAACGTGCTGAATGGGAAACGCAGGGCCGATGTACGGGCGATTTTGCCGGTGCATCTCTACGGGCAGTGTGCAGATTGGACCGGGTTCTCGCGGTTGGCGCAGGAGCGCGGGTTAACGCTGATCGAAGACGCGGCCCAGGCCTGGGGCGCGGAGTGGAAGGGAAAGAAGGCAGGCGGGTTGGGCGATGCGGCTGCGTTCAGCTTTTATCCCACCAAGAATCTGAGCGCGGCGGGCGACGCGGGGATGGTGACGACCAACCGGGACGACGTGGCCGAGCGCGTGAAGATGCTGCGCAACCAGGGGATGCGGCGGCGCTACTACCACGACGAGTTGGGCTGGAACGCGCGCATGGACGGCTTTCAAGGGGCGGTCCTGCGCGTGAAGCTGAAGTACATTGCCGGATGGAACGAGGCGCGGCGAGCCTTGGCGGCGCGGTACCACGCGTTGTTTGCCAAGGCGGGGCTGGCTGAGGCAGGGCCGTATCCCGCGCATGGGGTGGTTTTGCCGCGCGAGGCGCCGGGAGCGAAGCACGTGTGGCACCAGTATGTGATTCGCGTGACGCGGCGCGACGCGCTGCGCGAGTTTTTGAGCGCGCGGGGCATTGGCTCGGAGATCTACTACCCCATCCCGCTGCACCGGCAGGAGGCGCTGAAGGGGTTGGGTTACACCGAGGGAGATTTTCCCGAGGCGGAGCGCGCCGCGCGCGAAGTGCTGGCGCTGCCTATCTTTCCCGAACTGCGCGAGGACGAGCAGGAGACGGTGGCCGGCGCGATTGCGGAGTTTTTGAGCTGAAGAGGCCGGCTCTTCGTCTAGACCGCCGGCGCCTTCACTTCCACGTGCGAAGCCGCTTCAACAAACGTTGCGATCGCTGAATGATCGAGACCGCCTTTTCCGTCGGCGATGAGCGACGAGAGCATCTGCTGCACCAGCGCCGTGAGCGGCAGGAAGACGTGGTTCGCCTCCGCGGTTTGCAGGGCGTTGCGCAGGTCCTTCTGGTGCAGGTTGATCCTGAAGCCGGGCTGGAAGTTGCGCGCAATGAGCATGGGCCCCTTGGCGTTGAGCACGGCGCTGCCGGCGAGTCCGCCTTTGACGGCGTTCACCACCACTTCGGGATTGAGGCCGCAGCGCGTAGCCAGCGCGAGCGCCTCGCCCATGGCGGCGATGTTGCACGCCACCATGATCTGATTGGCGAGCTTGGTGGTGTTGCCCGCGCCTACCGCGCCGGTGAGCGTGACGCTCGAGCCCATGCACTTGAGGATGGGCTCGGCCTTGCGGAAGACCTCCTCTTTGCCGCCGGCCATGATGGCGAGAGTGCCGTCGATGGCTTTGGGCTCGCCGCCGCTCACCGGCGCGTCAATAAAATCCACGCCCTTTTGCGCGCAGGCCGCGGCGATTTTCTGCGAAACCAGCGGGCTGATGGAGCTCATGTCGATAATCAGCGAGCCGGGCTTGGCGCCGGAGAGAACTCCGTTCGGTCCCAGCACGACTTCTTCGACTTCGGGCCCGTCGGGCAGCATGGTGATGACGATGGAGGCACGCGCGCCGACGTCGGCGTTCGATGCGCCGCGCTGGGCGCCCAAGGCCACGCAGGCGTCGAGCTTTGCCGGGGTGCGGCCGTAAGCGATGACCGTGTGGCCGGCCTTCAAGAGATTCCTTAGCATGGGGCGGCCCATAATACCTAGGCCGACAAATCCAACCGTTGCCATCGTTCTTCTCCGTTCGCTGAATTTAAGATGAGACTGTGCGCAACTATTTTAACTATTTTACCGAGATCGAGGAGCGCTTTCAGCAGCGGCGGGGATCGCTGTTGCTGCTTTCGACGCTGGATTGGGCGCTGATCGAGACCTGGCGCGAGGCGGGGATTCCGCTGGAGGCGGTGTTGCGCGGCATTGACGCGGCATTCGACAAGTACGAGGCGCGGCAGAAGCGCGCCCGCATGCAGCGGATCAACGGATTGGCGTGGTGCGCGCAGGCCGTGATGCAGGCGGCTGTGGAATTGAACGAGGCTTCGACGGGAACGGCTGCTGGGACGGATTCTGCGCGCGAGTCGGGGTTCGAGCATGAGCGCGTGGCCGCGCATCTGGCAGCGGCCGCGGAGGCTCTGGATGGAGCGGCGGTGGCTCCCGAGGCTTGCCGGGCGACGGCTGCACGGCTGCGCGAACTGGCCGCGGAAGTGATGGCTCCGGCTGGAGAAAAGCCGGCGGCAGTGGATATCGAGGGATTGGAACGATCGCTCTTGGTGCTTGAAGAACAAGGTGTATGCCGCGCTCAACATTGCTGCGCCAGAGCAGTTGCTGCTGGGGTTGAGCGAGCACGCTGACCTCGAACTGGCGCCCTACCGCAGCCGCATGGGCGCAGTGCAGTTGCGTCAAGTGAAGGAGCAGTTTGTGCGCAAGCAACTGCTGGTTCACTACAATCTGCCGCGATTGAGCCTGTTCTACATGAGCCAGCAATGAAGAAGCCGGCGCGGCGAAACGAGAAACGCGACCGCCAGGGGCTAAAGCCCACTCTTTCTGCTGGCGGTACGGCACGAGGCCCAAGGGGCGCCACGACGCGCGCCGATACAAAATCCGCGCAGCAGAAAGACCGTGCCCTGCCACTACACCTTGTTCAAATTGAGAAGCCAATTTATGGCGGGGCGTTCCTGGCGCGCGTGGAAGGCAAGGCGGTGTTTGTGCCGCTGGCGCTCAAAGGCGAGCGGGCGCGCGTGCGCGTAGTGGAGGAGAAGCGCGGCTACGCGACGGCCGAGGTGGAGGAGATTGTTGCCGCAGCAGCAGGGCGGGTCGTGCCTGCGTGCAGGCACTTTGGCGCGTGCGGCGGCTGCCAGTATCAACACGCGGAGTACGCATCACAGCTTGCCTACAAGCAGGCCATCCTGCGCGAGACGCTGGAGCGCGGCGGGGTTCGCGCGCCGGAGGAGATGGCCGTGCTGGCGGGCGAGCCGTGGGCGTACCGGAATCGGATTCGGGTTGCGTTCGATGCGGAGGGACGCGTGGGCTACCGGGGACGAAGGTCCCACGCAGTGGTTCCGATTGCTGGGTGCCCGATCGCCGCGCCGCTGTTGGTGCGGGCTGCGCTTGCCGCTGGTGAGATTGCGCACGAAATGCCATCGCGTTTGCGTCCGCGCGAGATGGCGCTGTTTTGCGATGCGGCTGAGACGGCGCTGCTGGCGAGTGTGACGGTTGCGGGCGGCGGGAAAGGCCGGTTTGATGATTTCGCGCGGGCGCTTGCGGAGAGAATTCCCGAGACCGGAGGCGTGGAGTTCGTGGCGGCGGGCGGGAAGGGGCGAGAGCCACGCAATGTAGCGCTGTGGGGCACGAGTTCTCTACTCTATCGCGCCGCGGGCTTCGAGTATCGCGTGGATCAAGGCGCGTTTTTCCAGGTGAACCGCTGGCTGGTGGACGAACTGGTGGACTGCGTGACGGGTGGACGCCACAGCGGGCTGGCGTGG
Organism: uncultured Acidobacteriaceae bacterium; assembly: GCA_963808805.1. Classification (GTDB taxonomy): domain Bacteria; phylum Acidobacteriota; class Terriglobia; order Terriglobales; family Acidobacteriaceae; genus Telmatobacter. Next base: position 392,865 of record CAWEGN010000004.1, read on the forward strand.
GATCTGTTTGCCGGCGTGGGGCTGTTTGCGCGGCGGCTTGCGGAGCAGTTTAACCGTGTGGTTGCAGTAGAATCCGCGCCGGCAGCGGCGGCTCCGCTCCTGCACAACCTTCGCGGCACGCGGGCATCGGCGGTGGAGGCGGCGACGCTTGATTTTTTGCGCGGCGCGCGGAACAATGAGCGTCCGGATGTGGTCGTTGTGGATCCGCCGCGCACCGGATTGGGCGCGGAGACGACGGCGCTTCTGGGGGAAATTGCGGCGCCGTCGCTGACCTATGTTTCATGCGACCCAGCGACGCTGGCGCGGGACCTACGCGCGCTAGTCGCGACGGGCTATGCGATCGAGCGCGTGACTCTCGCGGATCTTTTCCCGCAAACGTTTCATTTGGAAACGGTGGTCGAGTTACGGCGGTGACGGGCCAAAGCGGGAAGCTGCGTGCCGGGAATCCCGATTCCTGATAGGCTTGATGCCAAAAGACACATTTCATCTTCTGGCCCCATGCAATCGGATCCGCCTAACTTCGAACCATTCGGCAAAGGCCCGGTCGTGTCGGTCGGGCTGAACGCGAACCTGACCAGCGTGCCGCTCTTTCATGCGGCGTGGCTGTTTGCGGCGGGGATTGTTGTCGCGAGCAGGATCTGGCTACATCCTCCTCAGGTGCTGATTCTGCTGGCGCCGGTTGCGGCGCTGTGCTGCGTGGCGGCCCGCCGCAGCGGATGCGCGCAGCGGATTGCATGGCTGCCGTTGGCCGTGTTGTGGCTGATGCTGGGCGCGTGGTGCGGGGAGATGGAGCCGCAACCCGCGCCCGCACCCGCTCTGGCCGCACTCTCCGATGGCTTGTTGCGCGCTGTGGAAGGGACCGTGGTGGACGCGGGGCCCGTGCGCACCGAGCTGGAGCAGAATGTGGATGAGGTCTCCGCCACTGCGCCTTCGCAGCGGATCGACGTGCGCGTGGCGGCCGTGGAAGTGGCCACCGACCAGAGCGATGCGCAGGCTCCGGTGAGCGGCGGCGTGCGGCTGACGGTGCGCTGGCCAGCCGACGCGGCCGCGCAGGGCGGCGTGCAGGCCTTTCGGTGCGGCGAACGGGTACGAGCCATCGTTCGACTGCTCCCGCCCGAAACCTATCGCGATCCCGGCGTCTGGAGCCGTACGGATTATCTGTTGGACCAGGGAATCACCTCCACGGCGACGGTTGCGATGGATCGCGTGGAGCGGCTTGAACAGGCTCCGGGCGCGTTTTTTTCGTGCCGGGTGAGCGGCTGGCAGCACCTGACGACGACAAAGCTGCTGGCCTTGCCCGCGGCCATGCGAAATTTGCCCGCGCCGCTGCGCCTGAGCGAGGACGACGCCATCATGCTGGCCGCGATGGTGGCCGGCGACCGCACCTACCTGACTCATGCACTGCGCGTGGGCTTCGAGCGCACAGGCTCTTTTCACATGCTGGTGGTTTCAGGGTTTCATCTGGCGATTGTGGCTGCGTGCATCTTCTGGATCGCGCGGCGGCTGCGTCTGCCGCGCGTGCCGGCCACATTCCTGACCATCGCCGCGTCGTTTGCCTACGCGCTGTTCACCGGTTTCGCCACGCCGGTACAGCGCTCGCTGTGGATGGTGACGCTGTATCTGCTGGGACGGCTTGTGTATCGCGAGCGAAACGCTCTGAACACCATTGGCTTTGCCGCGCTGTGCCTGCTGGTGTTGAACCCGCGCAGCCTGTTCGACTCGAGCCTGCAGATGACGCTGCTGGCCGTAATCGCGATTGCCGGCGTGGCCGCTCCGCTGCTCCAGGGAACGATTCATCCCTACGCAACCGCGACGCGCGACCTGCGGCTGGCCGCGATGGACATCAAGCTTGCGCCGAAACTCGCGGAGTTCCGCGTGAGCTTACGGATGATTGCCGAGCGGCTGCAAGCGGTGATTCACCCCGGATTCCCCGCTCCCCAGGATCTCGACCCGCGCGTCAACGACGCCAAAATGGAACCGCCCATGGCGCTGCCGAGGAACGCTCTGAGGATGTTCGTCGCGGAGACAAAAGCCGCCTTAAACGGCCGACTCGCCGAGTCCATCGCTTGGCGCATTTTTCCATGGGTCGTACGCTTTGCGATTCGCGTGGTGGAGCTGCTTGTGGTTTCGTGCGTAGTGGAGCTGGCGATGACGCTGCCCATGGCCGTCTACTTTCACCGCATCACGATCTTCGCTCTGCCGGTAAACCTCCTGATTTTGCCAATGCTGGTGGTGCTGATGCCGGCGGCGCTGCTCACTCTGCTCTTGCTGGTTGTGTGGCCGGCGGCGGCGGTGGTTCCGGCGATGGCGGTGGCGCTGGTGTTGCACCTTGGGGTGGGGCTGGTGCATCTGTTCGGCTCGATGGCGCTGGGCGATTTCCGGATTCCCGGCCCGCTGCTGTGGCAATCGGCGGCGTTTTGCGCGTTGCTGGGAGCTGCGATTGTGCTGGCGCACGAGAGCCTGCGGCGGGCGGGACGCTGGCCGCGCCGGTGCGCATGGGCCGCTCTAGTGCTGGCGGCGCTGGTGGCTGTCGCGCCGCGGCCGGTGGAGCGGCCGAAGGGCGCGATGCTGATGGAGGCGATCGACGTGGGGCAGGGCGACTCGCTGCTGGTGATTACTCCTGACGGCAAGACGCTGCTGGTGGATGGAGGTGGATTTGGCGGCGGCCCGCGCCAGGCCCCGCAGGATTTTGACATCGGGGAGGAGGTGGTGTCGCCCACGCTGTGGGCGCGCGGCATCCGGCACCTTGACGCGGTGGCGCTGAGCCATGCGCACTCCGACCACATGGGCGGACTGCCCGCGGTGCTTAGGAACTTTCATCCCGATGAGTTGTGGGTGGGCAACAATCCGCGGTTTGGAGCGTATAACGCGCTGCTGGACGAAGCCGCGGCGCTGCACGTGCGGGTACGGAGCTTTCGCGCGGGCGATGCGTTCGCTTTCGGCAGCACGCAGGTGGAGGTTCTGGCGCCGTTCCGCGATTACCAGCCGGGCGCGGAGCCCGCGAACAACGATTCACTGGTGCTGCACGTGGCCTATGGCGCGACGTCCGTGATGCTGGAGGGGGACGCGGAGGCGCAGATTGAGCAGGCGATGCTGTCTGAGCCGGATCTCAAGAGCACGCTCTTGAAAGTGGGCCATCACGGCAGCATCACCTCGACGCGGCCGGAGTTTTTTGCCCGCGTGGCGCCGCAATGGGCGGTGATTTCGTGTGGCTTGCACAATCGCTACGGCCATCCGCGCGAGGAGGTCCTCGAAGAACTGCAGGAGGCGCACGTGCGGACCTTCCGGACGGACGTGAATGGAATTTCGTGCTTTGTATTGGATGGAAAGACGGCGACGGGAGATGTGGGGTGTGACAACGTCGGATTGCCGCACTAGGCGCAGAAGGATTCCCTCAGGACCAATCGTCCGGCTTTACTCGTTCGATTCGCTCAAAAATCTCCCAAAGCCTAGCGGACTCGATATCTGAGACGTCCACTCCGTAAACTTCCTGAATTTTGGCCAACAACGCCTCATTCGTCTCCTCGGAGTGAAAATCCCAAAGGGAAGATTCGTCGGAGATCCAAGCCAATGAAAGACCGAGAACGCGATGAATGAAGTCTGGGGCAAGTTCGGTATGCGCATTGACTCGCTCTTGGGAGGCAAATTCGATCGGAACCTGGACGCCCGGACGTGGAAGCGGTTTGCCCTCCGTCAACCAATTCGCTTTGCGCTTTGCGAACCGCTCGCCGAGTGCATTCAGAGCGTCTGCCTTTGATGCGCCGCCCGCGTCGATGTGCCACCCAAGGACTCTCGCCCAATACTGATGCTGTGTGAATCTTGCGGGCAGATTTAGGTCCAGCTCCTGCCTTTTTATGGAGATGGGATAGTCTTGCAGTTCCCAGCCGGTTTTGGCGAACGAACGACTCCACTTCCAAAACCTTCGAATTGCGTCACGCAGCCGCACGGACAGAGGTCGCATAAAAGCTTTAGTGTGCTGAACGCGCCGCGGCGTGGATGGCGAGCATTGATTCGAGCAGCGGCTTGAGGAGCTTGAGGTCAAGGGCGTTCGCCGCGTCGGACTTGGCGTTGGGCGGATCGTCGTGGACTTCGAGGAAGAGGCCGTCAATGCCGGCAGCCACGGCCGCGCGCGCCAGCAACGGAATGAACTCCGGTTGGCCGCCGCTGACGCCGTTCGCAGCCGATGGCTGCTGCACGGAGTGGGTAGCGTCGAAGACCACGGGCGCAAGACTGCGCATAATGGCGAGCGAGCGGAAATCGACGACGAGGTTGTTGTAGCCGAAGGTGCTGCCGCGCTCGGTGAGGAAGACACGCTCGTTGCCCGTGGAGCGGACCTTCTCGACGCCGTGAGTCATGTCCCAAGGGGCGACGAATTGACCCTTCTTGATGTTGACGGCGCGGCCGGTTTTGCCCGCGGCCACCAGCAGATCGGTCTGGCGGCAAAGGAAGGCGGGAATCTGGAGAACATCGGCGGCTTCGGCGGCGACCTCGCAGTGACCGGGCTCGTGTACGTCCGTGAGGACGGGCAGGCCGGTGTCTTTGGCGATGCGGCCGAGGATGCGCGTGCCTTCAATGAGGCCGGGGCCGCGGAAGCTCTTGACGCTGGTGCGGTTGGCCTTGTCGTAGCTGGCTTTGAAGATGTAGGGGATGCCGAGGTCGGCGGCGATGCGCTGGACAGCTTCGGCGATGGAGCGCGCGTGGGCTTCGGACTCAATGACGCAGGGACCGGCGACTAAGAAGAGCCGGCCCGAGCCCACTTGCACCGGGCCGATTTCGAACGAAGGACTCACGAAGGCGATTGTACAGTGGTCAGTGGGCAGCAGGGCAGCCTGATGCGTCCCCTCCAGATTCCAACTGCGGAGGAGCTTCTACGCCAGAGGCAGCGAGAGGCCGGGGAACTTCCAGCCCCCGGTGCGTTCGTGGAGGGATCGGAGATATGGAGTTCCTGTACCGCCGTTCACCGCGGACTCATGCGGCGAACGGCAAGGATAGGAGCAGAGCGGAGGTTACCCGCCGTGGCTGCGCGACCACTCCCAAAGCGCGCGGCCGAGCGCGCGGAGCGCCGTGGGGCCGGGCAGATTGCCCTGCGGCTTCACGATGTTGCTTTCTGCCAGGCGCTTGCAAAAGTCCAGATACTCTTCATAGAACCTGACGTCGTGACGGGCATGGCCGAGGGCTTCCAGGGCGCGGTAGTCCAGTGCCGTGTAGCGCTCGGGGAAGATTGCGGCCAGAATCGCCGACGCCACGAGAAGATCCACGCCGTGCAAGTCGAGCAGGGCCCTAACGGCCGCCTCGGTTGTGGAGTCAGGCGAGGCGGCGATGGCCAGCGTGCGCCTGATCTTTTCGTTGCTGTTGCCAATGAGATAATGCACCGCGCGCTCCGATTTCCAGCGCACGATGGCTTCGAGATTTGTCAGCGTGTAATCGCCGTTACGGATTGCCTCGCCGGCTTCGAATGCGATCCGTTCCAACTCGCGGTCCTTTTCGCCGGAATCCTGCCAGTACTGCTCTGCCAACTGCTGCAGCTCCGCTTCCGCGGGCTGGAGCTGAAAATAGGCAACCATCTGAACTTCCTTCCTTTCTTACCCCAAAACTTAGAAACAATAGGCCCGGCACGAAATCTTTGTCAATAACCCGGAGAGCGGTTTTCACGGGTTCGTACCGGACTGGTCCATGAGACGGCGCCAGCCAGGAAATTGGCCCGCGCAGCGCCGTGGAAGACGCCTTTGTTCATCGAATTTTGTCTCGAATAGGACGCTCCGTTTGCAGTAGACGAGATTGTATGAGAGTTCGCTTGAAGGCGGTTTGGATGGGAGAAGAATCATGCGAGAAAACTTGTTGAATGGGGCAGGCGGAGGGCTTGCGATAGGCACGCGCGCATGGGAATGCGATGGATTGAAAGGAATTAGCGAGACTGTAACATAAATCTATAAATATGCTATCATGGATTTATGCGAACGACGGTGGACATTCCGGATGAGACGTACCGGAAGCTGAAGGTGAAGGCTGCACTCGAGGGTGAAGCTGTCCGTCAGATCGTCTTGCGAGGGATTCTGCGGGAGATCGAGCAGTCGGTTGCTAAGCCGGCCCGGCGGCTTACAGAGCCCATCCTGAAATCCTACGCACCTGGCTCGATTCGGATCGACAATGAACAGATCTACGACCTCATCGGTTTTCCCTGATGTGAATGTGTGGCTGGCGCTCAGCACGCCGGACCACCAGCATTTTGCAGTCGCTTGGAATTGGTATATGGCGCTGTCGGACGAAAGTGTTCTCGCATTTTGCCGGTTTACTCAGCTTGGTTTGCTGCGGCTGTTGACGACGCGAAGTGTGATGGGACAAGGTACACTGACGCAAGCCGAAGCATGGCAGGCATACGATCGCTGGATTGAGGCGGCCGGCGCAGAGTTTGCCGAGGAACCTGATGGACTGGAGCCGATCTTTCGCTCACTGAGCGGCACGCAGCAGGCCTCACCAAAGGAATGGGCAGACGGTTATCTGGCGGCGTTCGCAGAAGCGGCGCAGCTTACGCTGGTGACGTTTGACAAGGCGCTGGCGGCGAAGGTGAAGGGGGCGGCGCTGCTGGGGTAAGGCTCTGTTCCTGATCGAGTATGCTTAGTTGATTCTCCGCTGGCTTCAGTGAGTCGTTTGTGTCAAGTCTCCGCTTGACTTAAAGCGAATGAAAAGCGAAAGTATAAGCATGAGCACGAAGCTCAAAATCGACGAGATAGGCTACTGGTCCGAGATCAAGCTCGCGATTCTTGATGAATATGCCAAACCCTACAACCAAATACTCCACAAGAATGGCTTTAAGACGGTTTACATCGACGGATTCGCGGGGGCTGGCCATCATCGGGCCAAAGGGAGCGACCGGGTCATCGAAGGCAGCCCTCAGCGCGCATTGAACGTACAGCCGCCCTTTGATTACCTCCACTTCGTCGATATTGACATTGATCGCGTGCATGCTTTGAAAAAACTGGCGGACGGCAAGGCGAATGTGAATGTACATCATGGGGACTGTAACCAGGTTCTCTTGGGTGAGATTTTCCCGAAGATAAAATACTCGAACTATGAAAGATCTCTTTGCATTCTGGATCCGTATGGCCTTGATCTCGATTGGCAGGTGATCAAGAGCGCGGGAGATTCAAAAGCAATCGAAATTTTCCTGAACTTTCCTGTGATGGACATGAATAGGAACGTGTTCTGGGCGAATCCAGACCGTGTGCCGACGGACAGCTTGAATCGCATGACGAGGTTTTGGGGCGACGAATCATGGCGGCAGGTGGCGTATGAATCGATGCAGGGTCTTTTCGGTGAGATGCAGGAAAAGAGCTCGATTGATCGTGTGGTTAAAGAGTTCCAAGAGCGGTTAAAGAAGGCCGCCGGTTTCAAATATGTCCCGAAACCAATACCGATGCGCAACACCAAAGGAGCCGTTGTCTATTTCCTGTTCTTTGCCGCCCAACAACCAACCGCCGACAAGATCGTGAAAGATATTTTCGCAAAGTACGCTCATCGTGGGGAGGCCCCAAATGGCTGAGCATTCGACAATCGAGTGGACCGATGCAACCTGGAACCCGGTACGGGGCTGCACGAAGATCAGCCCTGGTTGCAAGCACTGCTATGCAGAGGTATTTGCGGAGCGGTTTCGCGGCGTTCCAGGACATCCATACGAGCAGGGCTTCGACTTAAGGTTGGTCCCCGAAAAGTTGGCAGAACCGCTGCGCTGGCAGACACCCAAGATGATCTTCGTGAACTCGATGAGCGATTTGTTTCACGACGGAGTGCCGGACGAGTATATCGAGGCAGTCGCTACCGTGATGGTAAGGGCCAGGTGGCACACCTACCAGGTGCTGACAAAGCGCTCGGCCCGTATGGCGAGTCTCTTGAAAGGAAAATTGCAATTTGCTGCGAACTCGACGCACATCTGGTGGGGAGTGAGTGTTGAAAACAAGCAGCACGGTCTTCCTCGTCTTCGTGACCTGCAGGAATCGCCTGCCTCTGTCAGGTTCTTATCGATTGAGCCGCTGCTTGAGGAACTCGGATGGTTGCGCCTCAGAGGTATTCATTGGGTCATTGTTGGCGGGGAGAGCGGTTACGGTGCTAGACCACTGAAAAAAGAGTGGGTCACTTCGATTCGCGACCAGTGTGTTGACGCTGGAATACCGTTCTTCTTCAAGCAATGGGGAGGGGTCCATAAGAAGCGGGCCGGACGGGCGCTCGAAGGGCGGACCTACGATGGTTTCCCCGCGAGGTCGAGCAATCCAGTCACTCCAATCGCAATCGCGTTGGGCTGGGCGCGGGAAATTCGACAAAGATACGACGCGTCCCAATCGGAACTCTTACCCGTCCTCGCTTAGCGCTGCTCGGTAATGGCGCCACTGAATTCTTCGGGGACCAAAGACCCGAGTTTGCTTCAGCGAGCTTGAATCTCAACCGGCACGTTTGCTGGCTCTTTTCCGCACCTAGCTTGGCGGTTTTTATAGCTCGCGGTGACGAACTCGCGGAACAGCGGGTGCGGCTCCAGCGGCTTCGACTTGAATTCGGGATGGAACTGGCAGCCGAGAAAATACGGGTGGCCGGGAATCTCGACGATCTCGACGTAGGTCTGGTCGGGGGTGGCGCCCGAGATGCGCAGGCCGGCACCGGTGAGCAGCGCTTCGTACTCGCGATTGAATTCGTAGCGATGGCGGTGGCGCTCGCTGATCTCCTTTTGGCCGCCATAGGCGCGGCTGGCAAGCGAGTCTTCCTGCAAAATGCAGGTCCACGCGCCGAGGCGCATGGTGCCGCCCATCTCTTCGACGCCGAGCAGCTCGCGCAGCTTGTAGATGATGCGGTGCTCGGTGGCGGGATCGAACTCACTGGAGTTGGCGTCCTTGAGACCGCAGACGTTGCGCGCGAACTCGATGCACGCGGTTTGCATGCCGAGGCAGATGCCGAAGTAGGGCACGTTTTTCTCGCGGGCGTAGCGGATGGCGTTCAGCATTCCCTCGATGCCGCGCTTGCCGAAGCCGCCCGGAACGAGGATGCCGTCGTAGCCTTCAAGTTGCGCTTCGTAGCCGCGGTCGTCGGGGCCCGACGACTCGAGCCCTTCGGCTTCGATCCAGTGAACCTTCAGTTTCAAATTCTGCGAGATTGCGCCGTGAGTCAGCGCTTCCTTGAGCGACTTGTAACTATCCTCGTACTCTACATACTTGCCCACGATGGCGATGGAGACTTCGTCTTTGGGGTGGTAGCAACGGTCGACGAGCTCGCGCCAGCGGGTGATGTCGGCCTCTGGGGTTTCCTTATGGAGGTACTTGAGGATGAGCGAGTCGACGCCTTCTTCGGCAAAGCCGAGCGGAACTTCGTAAATGAAGGGCACGGTTTTGGCGCCGATGACCGCCTTTTCTTCCACGTTGCAAAAGGCTGCGATCTTCTGCTTGATGTCGCGGCTGAGAGCGCGGTCGGAGCGGCAGAGGAGAATGTCGGCTTGGATGCCGATGGAGAGCAGCTCCTTGACGGAGTGCTGCGTGGGCTTGGTCTTGAGCTCCTGCGCGGCGGCGATCCAGGGGACGAGCGTGACGTGGACGAAGACGGTATTCTCGCGGCCCAGTTCCTGGCGCATCTGGCGGATGGCTTCGAGGAACGGTAGCGATTCGATGTCGCCAACCGTGCCGCCGATTTCGACGATGGTGACGTCGGCGCCGTTCGCGGCCACTTTGCGCATGGCGTTCTTGATTTCGTTGGTAACGTGGGGAATGACCTGGACGGTTTTGCCCAGGTAGTCGCCGCGGCGTTCCTTCAAAATGATCTGCTCGTAGATGCGCCCTGTGGTGTAGTTGTTGTCGCGCGAGAGCGGGGCGTGGGTGAAGCGCTCGTAGTGGCCGAGGTCGAGGTCGGTTTCGGCGCCGTCGTCGGTCACGAAGACCTCGCCGTGCTGGAAGGGCGACATGGTGCCGGGATCGACGTTGAGGTAGGGGTCGAACTTCATCAGGTTGACGCGGAGGCCGCGGCTCTCAAGCAGGCAGCCGAGGGACGCGGCCGACAGACCCTTGCCTAAACTGGACACAACTCCACCCGTCACAAAGACATACTTTGCCGACATCGATGCAACCTCGTTGTTTACTTTTTGCGATTGGCCGTACCTGGTGGGCACATATAAGTATGGCAGAGATTGAGGGTGCGGCGAAAGGGGAAATTTGGCGGGGTTGATGATAAACGGGGTAACGTCCAGGGTAACGATACTGGAATGAGGTTCTTGCGGTTGGTTGTGGGGCGAGGCGCCAACGGGTTTACGATGCTCTCGTGGATGGACTGCGATGACGAGCAAGATTGAAGTGCTGAAGACCGACATTACGGCGCTGGCGGTGGATGCGATCGTGAACGCGGCGAACACGTCGCTGCTGGGCGGCGGAGGCGTGGATGGGGCGATTCATCGCGCGGCGGGACCGGAACTGTTTGACGAGTGCTACCAACTGGGCGGCTGTCCGACGGGCGAGGCCAGGCTGACCAAGGGCTACCGGCTGCCGGCGAAGTTTGTGATTCATACCGTTGGGCCAGTGTGGACCGGGGGTGAGCGCGGCGAACCGGAGCTGCTGAAGAGCTGCTATCAATCGGTCTTCAAGATTGCGCGCGAGAAGGGGATCCGGTCGCTGGCGTTTCCGGCGATCAGTTGCGGAGTGTACCGGTTTCCGGTGGAGCGTGCGGTGAAGATTGCCGTGGGCGAAACGGTGGCGGAGTTAATAAGCAGCGACGCGATTCAGAGGGTGATGTTTGCATGTTTTGGAGATGAGATATATGACGCTTATTTGAGTGCCACCGAGAGGTACACCTGACCAGCCTCGCACTCCCCAGGTTAAGCAGGTTCGCCCGGCGTCATGAGCTATTGGCCGGCCCCCTTGTATGTCAATCGCGGAATGCTGCAGATGATCGCAAGGTGTTGCGCAGCAATTACTTGCAGTCATAAGTTTCTTCCCAGGCCGTACCGGGACTGAAGTCTGTCAATCGGAGCCCGGTAATCTCTGGCATACTTAAGGGCAAGATCAATCGTAAGGAAGCCGCGGTGAAAAGGACGAAAGCGTTGCTCGCGCTTTTGCTGCTTCTGCACGTAGTGGTGCACCCACTTCTGCATGAGGCGCCGTTGTGCGCCATTGCATCCGGTTTCGATGCGGTACCGGCAGCAATCGCAGGGGATCATTCACCGTTCCATGATTGCGATCTCTGTCGCATCGCGGGCAGCGTTGTCCCGACGCTTGAGTTTCCGATCCCGAAGCCGTGCGGCTCCTCGTCGACGGTCGTTGCGTGCCCGGACTCCGGTGTTCCGGGAGGCACACGTTTTCGCCTCTCCGCCCGCGGACCTCCCACCGGCTAACCCGACACTGCAATCCAGGATTTTGTTTTTCTCAAAGAACAAGCCTCCGCGGGTTTGTCTGGAAAAGTTCCAGTTCCAGCGGACACCTCAGGTACGGCTCGCGCCCTTAATTCAGGCGCGGCGTTGGCGCGTGCACCAACGGGTTAGTGCACATCGGGAAAGAGGAAGAATCAATGTCTCGGGTTATTACACTTCTTTTGGCAATCTTCGGAACAATGAGTTTGTTTGCGCAGTCCGTGGGAACGGCGGGGACGATTGAAGGTTCGGTTATTGACCCCAGCGGCGCTGTGGTGCAATCGGCGACTGTAACTTTAAGCAACGACTTCATGAACTACAGCGTTACGTCCGTCACGGACGAAAAAGGCCAATTCTATTTCTCCAATATTCCTCCCAGCACTTATCACTTGGTTGTGACCACCGCTTCGTTCGCACTCTCTCATCAGGACCTTACGATCCGTTCCAAGGTACCGTTGAACGTCCAGGTCAAACTTCAGCTCAAAGGGAACTCGGAGACGGTGAACGTGAAAGCGGAAGCTGCGACCGTTGACGACACGGTGGTTTCGCACGTCGAAATCGATTCCGGTGTCTTCTCGAAGTTGCCGACCATTTCTGTCGCATCGGGGCTGAGCGACATCATCACGCTCGGCACGCCAGGCGTTGTCGCAGACTCGAACGGTTTCTTTCACTCGCTGGGAGATCATGCCCAGATGTCGCTCTCAGTGGACAATCAACCCATAACAGATCAACAAGGCAACATCTACTCCACCCAACTGCCGCCGAACGCAGTGCAGTCGGTTGAAGTGATCTACGGCATCACCCCCGCGGAGTATGGCGACAAAACCAGCCTCGTGGCCAATACCATCACTCGCTCCGGCCTGGGCAGCCCCACGCACGGCAGCCTCTCGACTCAGTATGGTTCCTTTGGCACTGGCGGCGGGGACGCCACGTTGGGCTTTGGGAATCGAAAGGTGGGAAACTTTACCGCACTGAACCTGATCCGATCTGGACGATTCCTCGACACGCCTGAATATGCCATCCTGCACGCGATCGGAAACAGCGAGAACGCGTTCAACCGTTCGGATTACCGGCCCTCCGAGGTCGACACCATCCACTTGAATCTTTTCTATGCGCGTAACTGGTTTCAAATTCCAAACTCGATTGACCAGGAAACGTCCGGGCAGGACCAGCGCCAGAAGGTGGAATCCTTCAACATCGCCCCCGGCTGGGTTCGAATCATCAACAACACGATGGTTTTGACCGTGAACCCCTACGTTCGCCGGGATATGGTCGGGTACTATCCCAGTGCTTCGCAGTTTTCCGACCAGCCGGCCACGGTCCAGCAGAGCCGCGCGCTGACCAACTTCGGCGTAAAGCCTGACCTGGCATACGTCAAGGGAAGGCATAACGCAAAAGCGGGCATCCAGATCAGCCAGACAAATCTGATGGAAGATTTCCACCTGGGGGTAACGGACCCGACGTTCAACCCTGTTTGCCTGACCAGTACCGGCGATCCCGTGCTCGATCCCACGATCACAGACCCGGCGGCATGTGTTGCCGACGGCTACCAGCCGAATCCCAACCTTGCGGTGGGTCTCATTGCATTCGACCTCACGCGCGGCGGCACCATGTTTCACTTCCACCAGGGGGCCAATATCAAGGAACAGGCTGCCTACGTGGAGGACGCGATTACGATAAAGCGATTCATCCTGAACCTGGGCGGGCGCTTCGATCGTTATGACGGCATGAGCTACGCAGTGCTGTGGGAGCCTCGCGTTGGAATTTCATATCACATTGCGCCGTCCAACACCGTATTGCGGCTGGGATACTCGAAGTCCCTGGAGACTCCCCTCAACGAGAATCTCGTCCTTTCCAGCAATACCGGCCAGGGCGGTTTGGCCAAGAATGTTTTCGGAGCTGCGGGGAGCGTTCCCATTCAAGCAGGCAGACGCAACCAGTTCATTGCGGGCTTCGAGCAGGGGATGGGGCGGCTCTTTCTCCTGAATGGCGATTACTCGTGGAAATTCACGCGCCACGCGTATGATCTGGACACGCTTTTCAACACAGCCATCATCTTCCCCATCGAATGGCGGAAGTCAAAGATGGACGGATTCTCGATCAAGCTCGGCATGAAAGAGACAAAGGGGATAACGTCGTTCGTAACGCTGGGGCACACGCGGGCCAGGGTGTTTGGCCCCGAAACCGGCGGTCTGATCTTCAATTCCACCAACATTCCGTCCGATGCCGTCACGCGAATCGATCACGATCAGGCGTTGCAGAGCACGACACACATCCAATATCAGTTGCCCAAGCGTTTGCCCTGGGCTGCATTTACCTGGAGATACGACAGCGGCATTGTCGCCTCTGCCACTCCCGACCTGGCCAGTCTGCTTGCGCTCACTCCAAACCAGCAACAAACCGTTGGGTTTTATTGCGGGGATCAGAAGGCAACCATCGCTGACCCAATCACAGTTTGCAACTCCAGCAACTACGGAACGGAGTTTGTGAACATCCCCGCAGCGGGGACTGAAAACGACGATCGCAATCCGGCCCGCATCAAGCCGCGTAACGTTCTGGATCTGAGCATCGGCAGCGATAACCTGTTCCATACCGACAAGGTGCGCTGGACGGCCCGTTTCAGTGTTTTGAACCTTACCGACAAAGTTGCGATGTATAACTTTCTGTTCACCTGTAGTGGAACGCATTTCCTGCCGCCCAGAGCGCTCAGGGCCGAACTGGGGATCGCATTCTAACGAACTTTGGTTTCACAGGCGAGATGGTCTGCGCGCCCGGGCTTTGGGTTAGCGTCCCGGCTTGCGGCGGCGACGGTTGTGTTTGAGGGGGCGGAAGCGTGCAAGAGCTGCCATCGAAACCATGCAATTCAATGGCAGCTCCAACGGGAGGTTCAGAAGTTAAACGTGATCTTCGCGGTCATGGCGCGCGGCGTCACGTAGTGCGTGCCGCTGAAGGTGGAGAGGAAGTTGTAAAGCGCGTACTTGTTGGTGACGTTGATGGCGGTCAGGTCGAGGTCGGTCTTGAAGTGCTCTTTGTTGAAGATGTTGTTCTTGCCGAGCGTGACGTCGAACAGGTTGCGCGGAGCAATACGCGGCGGATTGTGATCGTCGTTCTCCGTGCCGGGGGCCGGAATCTGCACCAACTTGGAGGTGTATCCGGCCGGGTCGCACGAAGTAAATCCTCCATTTGCAAGGGTGGCCGCAACGCCGTCGCAAGTAAGGCCCGCTTCGAACTGCTGGTCTGCGGTGAGGCCGCTCAGGTCGACAGGGGTTGTGGTGTCGGTTGCGAAAGGCACAGAGCCTGCGACGAGGCCGGAATCGTAGCGCCAGTTGAAGCCGCTCCACAGGCCATTGACCCAATGGCCATCGTGAGACACCGTGTACTGAAGGTGGGTGGTCTGGTTGTACTTTTCGTCGTGATCGATGCGGAAGGGAGTACCGCTCTGGCCGACAGTGGCTCCTGCGCCAGCCGATTGCGGCGGGAAGAAACGGGCGGCCACCGACGACATGACCGTGTAGACGCTGAAGTTGTGGTAACTCGGAACCTCAACGTGCAGTGCATAACCGGGAATTTTGGAGTTATGCCAGTCGATGGGGAAAAAGATCGGCGTGTTGCCCAGAACGCTGAAGTCGAAAGCGTTGTGAGTGTACTTCCAGATATACTCGCCGCCGAAGACTGCGTATTTCCCCAGGGCCTGCTGCAAACTGGCATGGAATTCGTTGCGGAAACCGGGGTCGAGAGTTCCGGATACGCCCGGATTGCACGCGAGCAATGGGTTGAGGACCGCATCCGAGCAGCCGCTGCTCGATAGGACCAGGTTTTCGTTGAAGGGAGTTTCCAGCGTGCGCGCGTAAGAAACCGCCATCACGGTGCTGGATGGCCTGATTGTGTAGGCAATGCCGAGGCGCGGCTCGGCCTGGTTGGCATCGGTAAGGCCGCTATAAACGTCCTCGCGCAGGCCAAGATTAAAGTCCCAATTGCCGGCCTTGATCTCGTCTTCAATGTAGACCGCCAACTCCTTTACGTCGGTGTGGCCGAAGTAGTTGTAAAGACTTCCGCCACGGGTAAGGTCGTAGGGCGCAAGAACGGGGAGATAGTTTTCATTCGGGAACGACGTTTCGCCGTCACAGTCGGATGAACTGGCGTATCCCGGCAATGAATTGCCATCCTCATCCGTGCAAGGCGAGTTATAGGTGGAATCGATGACGCCGAGGCTATCGTGCTCCCGCAGGAAGGTTTGCTCGTATTGCACGCCGATTTTGAGGTTGTTGACTCCTTTAACATAGGAGTAGTCCGCGTGGGCGCCGGTGTTGGTGAGCGTGCGGTACTGGGAGATGGATGAAGTTTGCAGGTTCGAAGGCCCCAGGTCGGCTAGAGGATTGAAGCTGGGGTAGTAGCCGTAAAGATCCTTACGGGCGAAGGCGCCAAGATTGAAGACCGAGTCGTTGCTGATCACGCGCGTGAAGGTGGGCGCGATATTAAAGGTATTGATCTTGGAGGCCTGATCGGTGTTGCCCACGTTGGCGAATGTGGGGTTGGCGCTGGTTCCGCCACTGACCACGTTCTGCACGTTGAGGTTGTCGAAGGAATTGGGCGTCTGAAACCACGAGCGGCTATAGTTCAGGTCCCAATGGATCGAATCGGCCGACGAAAAGGTGTAGTCGATACGGTCGAAGACATTCTCCTCATTGCCCTTGTCGTGGAAGACGGTGAACTCCGGCGGATCGAGGAAGCGGCCGGTATTGAGGCCGTCGCCTTCGATGAAGTTGCCCCAACTTTTTCCGCCATACGAGAGATCGAAGCCCCCCGTCGCCGACCCGAAGGCTCCGTAGGAAGCATAGGCGGCTCCCGTAGGTTTGGTGACACCCTGGCCGGAACGCGTGGTGGCCACGATAACGAGGCTGGTTTTGCCACCGTACTCGGCCGGAGGCGCGCCACTGATGACCTCTATGGATTGGATCGAGTTCGAAGGGAGCTGGTTGGAGAAGACCTTGCTCTGTTGGTCGGTGATGGCCTGGCCGTCGACCGAGAACGAGTTGGAGGCATGGTCGCCGAGGCCGTGGAAGAGTCCGTTGGAGTCGGCCGCCACGCCGGGTGTGGTGAGCGTGACCAGAGAGCTTAGGGTTGAAGACGCGCTCTCCAGCGGCACCTTGTTGAACAGGTCGCGGTCCACGTCCACGTGAAACGTGGGGTCGTCCTCAATCAGGTCGCCGGATGACTCAACCGTGACTGTCTGGCTTGCGCCGGCGATCTGAAGTACGAGCTTGACATTCACTCCCACTGAAGAACGGATCTCCACACCCTGGCTTAAACGGGCGAAGCCTTTGGCCGAGACGTCGATCCGGTAAGGGTTGAAAGGCACGTTGGGGAAGCTGAACTGGCCTGTGGCGTCGGTGGACGTGGTTTGGTCGAATCCACTGACGCTGTTGGTAAGATGGACCGTTGCGTTGGGAACAACGGCGCCGGAGGGGTCGGTCACGGTGCCGCGCACGGCTCCGGCGTTGCCGCTCTGCGCCGGCGCGGAGAGCGCCGCGAATACAAGGGCGAGGAGGGGAAGGATACGTAGCATTGCGCCACGATGTAATGGCATCGAAGGTCTCCTGAACAATGGCTGAAAAATGGGGAAATGCCAGCCGCGGGACGTGCCGCCGCGGCGTCCTCAGTGCGTTGGAGGAGCATCGGCCCGCTTCAAGATCAGGATGTGCAGATGCGGCCAGGCATCGCCCGGTCGGGAAAGAAATGGGTCGATGCGAGGGCCTGAATGAAAGCGGAAAGATGCTCTAGCAGGAGACCGGAGGCGGGCGAATAAACAGGCGAATCTGGCTCGGACGGGCAATTACGATGGGATCGGCCTGGGGAGTGGAAGCTCCCAATTGAACGATGAGGATGGCGGCTGCCGCGGGAACGGCGGGCGCCACCGTGTGCATGACGATGCACAATTGGCACTGGTCGGCGTCGGTCTGGCTGGAGTGCAGGTGCGTGGCCTGAGCCACAGCCAGCATGGCCAAAAGGACCAGACATAGCCCTGCCACAGCCGGTAAAAAACCCGGCCAGGCGCCACGTTTCCCGTGGGGATTTGTCTTCAGTCCTGCCAATCGATGATCCCTTCTGCTTCTATTCTACAAAAGAACGTATAGAATTGGACGCATTTGGATTGGTGGGGTTGCATTTCAGTTGGATTTCGATCCGGTGCGGGAGCCAACGCCAAGTGGACGGGAGCGTCTAAACTGTGTTGCCATGGTTGCTTGCAGACAAATCTTGAGGGGCTGGCGCGTTCCGGCGTTTTCGCTGGCTATTGTCCTGATCGCGGCGGGCGTCGCTCCGGGACAAAGCAATGAAAGCGCGCAGCCCATCCAGAGCGTGGCAGATCAAACCTCAGAGAACCCGAATTCCAAGCCGTTGCCGCTGAAGCCCGCTGTTCCCGGCGTGGGCAGGAATCTGCGGCTGATCCTGAAAGACGGCTCCTACCAGATGGTGCGCGATTACCGGATTGTGGGCGACCGGGTGCGCTACCTCTCACAGGAGCGCGGCGATTGGGAAGAGTTGCCGGCGGACCTGGTGGACTGGGACGCGACAAACAAGTGGGCGAAAGAACACCACGACCTGGCGGAGGAGGATTCGTCGCCGGCCATGAAAGAGGCCGAGGAAGTCGACAAGGAAGAATCCGACGCGCGCAACGACCAAAAGGCGCGCATGCCCGAGGTGGCTACGGGGCTCGAACTGCCCGATGAAGATGGCGTGTTTGTGCTGGATACGTTTCAGGGAACGCCTGAGCTTGTGGAACTGACTCCGTCCGATCTTTCCATGAATGCCAGGACGCGGCATGGGATCGGCGTTCTCAATCCTTCGGCCACGCAAAGAGCCAGCCTGGAACTGGAGGGCGCTCATGCCAAGGTGCACCTGCACGTGAACGATCCGGCCTTTTATCTCTCGCTCGGCATGGAAGATCAAACGGAGCCGGTGCTGTCCCACCCCTTCACGGTGAACACCAACGGCGCGAAGGCGGTGAACGGCAACCGTGGCGCGTACTCGGCGCAGTCGGAGTTTGCGGTTGTGCGCGTGGACGAGCGCCAGGCGGTGCGCATCGTCGCAGCTGTCCGCGTGAGCCCGAACGGGACGGTGACGCAGGACGAGAATACGGTGCCGGCGAAGGTGGAAGTGCTGCCCGGCAAACACTGGCTGCGCATCGAGCCGCAAGAGAAGCTGGCCATCGGCGAGTATGCGCTGGTGGAGATCCTTTCCCCGTCGGACATCGGCGAATCGGTGTGGGATTTTCGCGTGGACCCGAGGCTGGGAGACAATCCCGGGGGGATCGGGCCGATTTTGAAGCAGCCGCGCAACCAATGAGGGCCCGGTAGAAGGGCAAGCGCGGGTCAGGTCCGAGGCTGAGCACCGCCGTCGGGCGCGATGAGAAAGGCGAAGAGCCAGGGGCGCTCATGCGGCATGGACCGGGATTGGCCTTGGACAGGGGCGATCCCCGCTGATGGCATGAGGGTTAGCGTAGCATACGCGGTGCTGGGAGGATTCGTTCCAGAGGCTCGCGCGGGCAATTCGCGGCGTGCATTCCCAGATTTTCTGCCCAAAACGGTTCAAGCCGGGCGGCGAACTTTTTTGTCCCGCCTCCTCTTCAAGTTGTTCATCCAAAATACGTTAACTTAGGTCGAAGCCCCGGCGGGGAACTTGTGCCCGGTAGCCGCGGACGAGCGGCTGTCGCCAATTCGGGCAGAGGAGCCTGAAAGGATACATCCGGCTCCCACCAATGCGGGATTCCAATCGCGCTGACGGGTGGGTTAGACTCTCGACGAAAGTGAGAGAGAGACGAGGACCATGGCGACAGCGGCGATTGATTACTATGAGTTTCTGCAAATCAGCCCCCATGCCGACGCCGACACGATCCACCGTGTCTATCGATTCATGGCGGCGCGCCTGCACCCGGACAACACCGCATCCGGCCACGAAGAGAACTTTCGCCTGCTGAAGGCCGCGTACGATGTGCTGTCGGACCCTAAGCGCCGCGCCGAGTACGACTCCATGCGGACCCCGGCGCCGGCGAAGCCGCTCGCTACTTCCATCGACTTCATGGATGCTCTGGATGGGGAATTGAATCGGCGACTGGCGGTGCTGGCGGTCCTCTACTACCGGCGCCGCTCCAATCCGAACTTCCCTGAAGTTGCTCTGGCCGAGATCGAAGAGCGCATGGGATTTCCGCGCGACTACCTTGACTTTACGCTGTGGTACCTGCAGAAGAAGGGATACGTCAACAAGGCGGACAATGCCCAGTATGCGCTGACAGCCGACGGCGTGGATTTTGTGGAGACGCAACGCACCAGCATCCCAACACTGAACAAATTACTCACCAGCGGCTCGGGATCGTCAGTGGCAGAAACCATGCAGATGCAGACGGCGGAAGCAACCGCTTCAAGGACCAACGCGGCGGCAGAAACTGGAATATCGGCTCCCGATTACACGCCGATCGTTCTCACTCAGCCGGCGGTCTGCACCCAGGGACCCCGCGCGGGCAAGCAGGATCGTCGCGTCGGAATGCCAGATCGGCGCGTGATTAGAGTGGAACGGCGCACGGGCGTACGCGAGCAGCGCACAAATCCGGCAAGCCGGCATGTAATCAATTAACCAACTGACCGTTACTCGCGAGCAGCGATGCCTAACGCCTTCATCTTGCGATAAAGATGGCTGCGCTCAAGGCCCAACAGCTCGGCGGCGTGGCTGATGTTGTTGTGGGCTTCCTCGACCTTTTTCAAAATGTACTCGCGCTCGTAGGCGTCACGGGCCTGCTGTAGGCTTGCGAACTCTCCGGTGGAGCGCGCGCCGGACTTGTGCGTGAGGGGCGGCAAGTGCTTGCGATCGATGCGCAGGACGCGGGGATTGAGGATGAGCACGCGCTCGACGACATTTTTGAGTTCGCGTACATTGCCGGGCCAGTGGTAGCGAGCGAGCGCCTCGAGCGCATCTTCGCCGATCTCCATGCGCGGGCGGCCGTACTGGCGGCCGAACTCGAGGAGAAACTCGCGCACTAGAAGCGGGAGATCCTGCTTGCGCTCGCGCAGCGGCGGCACGAAGAACGGCACCACGTTGAGGCGATAGAAGAGGTCCTCGCGGAAGTTGCCTTTGGCGATCTCCTCTTCGAGATCCTTGTTGGTGGAAGCGATGAGGCGCACGTCGACGCGAAGGGGTTGCGTTCCGCCGACGGGAGTAAACATCTGATCGTCGAGGGCGCTGAGGACCTTGGCCTGCGTCTTGAGACTCATGTCGCCCACCTCGTCGAGGTAGAGGGTGCCGCCGTCGGCGCGCTCCAGGGTGCCCCGCTGCTCGGGCGGCCCGCCGGGCTGCGCGCCGTGGCGATAGCCGAAGAGTTCGGCCTCGATATGAGCTTCGGGAATGGCGGCGCAGTTGAGCTCGATAAAGACGCCGTCGCGGCGCAGGCTCTCGGCATGAATGGAGCGCGCGATGAGCTCCTTGCCGGTGCCCGACTCGCCATAGATGAGCACACGGCCGTTGGTGGGCGCCATGAGCCTGATCTGCTGGCGCAGGGCCTTCACCGGCACGCTTTCGCCGGTGAGCACGGCGGCGGCGCTGAACTGGCGCTTGAATTCCTCGTTTTCGCTGCGAAGGCGGCGCGCCTCCACCGCGTTTTTGATCACGATCAGGGTGCGATCGAGAGAGAGCGGTTTCTCGAGAAAGTCGAACGCCCCGAGCTTGGTGGCCCTCACCGCCGTCTCGATGGTGCCGTGGCCGCTGATCATGACGACCTCGGGACGCGTCTCCGGCGTCCATTCGCGGATCTCCGCCAGCAGGTCGAGGCCGTCGCGGCCGGGGAGCCAGATGTCGAGCAGAACCACGTCGTAGGGCGCGTCGCGCAACAGCACCATGGCTTCGCCGGCGTCGGCCGCGGCGCCGACACCGTAGCCCTCTTCGCGCAAAATCTCTTCCAGCGAGCCGCGAATCTCTGCTTCGTCGTCAACCACCAGGATGTGATTCATGAGGCGAGGCCTTTCACCGGCTCCGCGCCGGCCACGGCAGAAGCGGGCTGTGCGGGGGCCACGGGCTCGATCAACGGCAGGCGCAGCAGAAAGCGCGCGCCTTTGGGGCTGTTGGTCTCGGCGCTGATGGAGCCGCCATGCTCCTGCACGATCTTGGCGGCGATGGACAGGCCCAGCCCTGTGCCGCGATGCTTGGTGGAGTAGAAAGGCAGGAACAGCCGCTCGCGTATTTCGTCGCTCAAACCGCTTCCGGTGTCGGAGACCGTGACTTCGACTGCCGCGCCGTCTTCACTGAGCGCCGTTTGCAGTCCCAGCACGCGCAACAAGCTGCCCTGCATGGCTTCGGCGGCGTTGTCGATCAGGTTGGCTAGCGCCCGGCGGATGGCCTCGGGGTCGGCCAGTACCGGCGGCAAGCCGGGCTCCAGGTCGCGCTGCACGGTGATGCCTTCGAGCCTGCCTCCGAACAACGCCAGAGCTTCTTCAACGATCTGATTCGTGTCGCAAGGGCGGGGCTGAGGCGCGGGGAATTGCGCCAGGGCCGAGAACTGGTCCACGAGGGTGCGCAGCGTGCCCACGCAGCCCAGTATCACTTCGGTGCACTTGCGGATGATGTTGGGCGAATCGGGCTGGCCGCGATCGAGGTGTTTACCGATTCGTTCGGCGCTCAGGGCGATGGGCGTGAGCGGGTTCTTGATCTCGTGGGCCACCTGCTGCGCCACTTCCTTCCACGCCAGTTGCCGCTGCGCGCGCAGCAATTCGGTGGTGTCTTCCACCACCAGCACGGTTCCAGCCTGTCCGTGACCGAGCTCGAGGCGTGCACTGGTGATGGCCAGGTGGAGAGTGCGCCCGCGCGCGTGAAACTCCATTTCCGTCGAACGCGGCGCCCATACGATTCCCGCGCCGAATCACTTCCGCCAATTCCTCCGCGCATTCGTCAGGCAGCAGCGACGCGATGTTTTTCCCGGCTAGCGAATCGTTTTCATTCAGCCCCATCAGCGCGGCAAAAGCGCGATTGGACTGCAACACGGCACGGTCCGCGTCGAGCGTGACAACACCCGAGGGAATGGTCTCAACGATGGTCTCCAGCTCGCGCCTGCGCTCTTCGACTGCGAGATTGGCCGCACTAAGCTGCGCTTGCGCGCTTTCGGCCATTTGCCGGCTCGTTTCCAGGTCCGCGGCCATGTGGTTGAACGAGCGCACCAGGTCCCCCATTTCTCCGGTGGCGGCGGACGGCACGCGTTGCTCGTACTTGCCTGCGGCGATCTCATCCATGGCGTCGGCCAGCGCTTCAACCGGACGCGTGACCTGCTTGGAAAGGAACACCGCCAGCCATACGCTGGCAAAAAAGACAAGCACGGTAACCAGCAAAAGTGTCAGGGACAAAGTGGAGCGAACGATTCTGCGGGAGCGGAAAAGCTGCCAATACTCGTCCACGCCGGAGCGGATGCGCGCTGTTGTTTCGTTCAGTCCGTGCGGCATGGGCAGCGCCGCTACTACGATCTTGCCCGACCCGGTGACTGCCATAGCCGGCGCGTATTCCTGGCCCGCCACGTTGACTACCGAAAGGTCGCTTCTCTGCGCGGCGGTGAGCAGAGCCGCGGAGAGCGGCCCGCGGAGCGGTACATCTTTGTGTTCCGTTTCGTCCATCACAGTGCGAAGAGCGGCCGGAGTCGATTCGGGAGGGGCCTGAAAGCTCGCCATCAACCGCCTGTCCTTACCGTAGACCAGCAGAAAACCGCCTTCCAGCGTCAGGCGGTGCGAATTGAGAACCTGCTGCAGCGTCTGCGGGTCGCTGTCCAGCGCGCCGCCTTCCGCCACCGACTCCGCCTCGCTGCGCGCATTGCCCGCCACGTATTCCACCAGTTGCTGCACCACGCGGCTCGAGTCGTCGCGCAACAGCGACGCGTCCGGAGAAAACCACCTCTCCAGGGACCGGTTCATGAGCAGATAACTGAACAGGAACATGAGCGCGGCGGGCATGAGCGTGATAATGACGGCGCCCAGCACCATGCGCGAGCGCAACCGCGCGGCGACGCCGTCGCTGCCCTGCCCCACGTATACCCTCAGGACGGTGCGAAAGAGCAGCACAAGCAGCAGAAGCAACAGAAGGAAGAGCAAGACCTCCAGCGCCGTGAGCGCCATGGTCTGCCCGTAGGTTTCGGGATTGAGAAAGTCAACCCTGGAAGTGTTGAACCACTGCAGCGTTCCCAGTAAGGCAAAGACCAGCAACGCCCCGCCAGTGAGCAGGGCGATCTTCCGGCGCCGCGAATCGGCCAGAAAACGCATGGGGCGATTATAGTGCGATTACGAGAGCGAGAGACAGCCGGGAAACGATGGGGAACCCAGGCGCGCCCAGCTTTGTTGGGGCGTGGGGATGCCGGCGGAGCGAGCCAGATGCCCTCGGCCGCATGGGGGAAACCGCTAAGTTGCATCTGTTTGGCCGGTAAGCGGGTCTTGGTTTTTCTTTACGCAAGAACCTTTGATGGAAGCGCAACTTTCGCATGAGGCGCGTATTACGGCAGTTCCTGAAGCTTTAGATCCTTAAACGTGATCTGATAGCCTTCGGATTCCAATCCGATGTAGCCTTTGTCCACTCCGATCCTGACCGTGTTCACCACTTCGCCGTTGACCGCGAGGGTACAGGTCGAGCCCACGCACCGGATGTCATACACGTTCCATTGCCCTGCCGGTTTGACGCGGTCTTCCTTCATGTCCTTTTGCAGGTTGTAGCTCGTGGGCTTGCTGTCGATAGGGGTGACGCCAAAGATGTACCCGCCGGCGAGCGAGGTCTGCGCCTGATTCCAGATGGAGCCGTCTTCGCTGTTGCGGAAGAAGACGCCGCTGTTGTACTCGGGGTTCGGGGTCGTGACCGGAGTGAACCGCCACTTGACGTGGAAGGTAAAGTTGCGGAGTTCGTGATTGAAGCGCAGCCACTCGTGGCCGCCGTTGCCATCGCAGACGATCTGGCGTTTGGCGAAGCCGATGTGCCACTGCGCGATCTGGCTGACGGGATGGCTGGGCGGAATGGCGACGCGCGTCCAGGCATTTGCGTGGTTTGCTGGAAAAAGGTCGATGCTCTGCGCCCCTGCGGGCAGCGCGGCGAGCAGCAGCGCCAAACACGGCAGGCAACTGAGCGCGGCGATGCGTCTGCCCGCGGATTCAACTCGATTCTTCTTGCTCCTGCAGGCGGGATTGCGAGAATTCCGTTCTGTCATCGATTTTTCTCCCCACAGGTCCGGCGTTCGCGGCGAAGGCTTAGCGGGCGATGAGGAACATCACCCAACTGAGCACGATCACCGAGCCTGCGAACAACACGAAGCAGTAGGCGCCGTAGCGGAACATGCGCCGCGGAGTATCGCGCATGGTGATGCCGAAGACCGTGGAGGCGAAGAGCGCAAAGAGCAGCACCGCGGTGAAGTGGGAGGGATGGATCACGAGGACTTCCTCCCCGTGCGCAGGTTGTGCGCGTCCACGGCGGCGATGATGTTCAGCAGGCCGGCGACGACGATGAACTTGGTGCCGTAATCGGCAACCGTGGTCTGCACGGGCTGGCCGCCAAGGCCGAGCGCGCGGCAGATGAAGTAGAGCAGGCCGCCGCCCAGATCGCCGGCCACGCCGAGCAGATCGAGAATGTCCTGCGCGCTGGTGTAGAGCTTACCTTGCATGGCCAGGCCGAGCACGAACATCGCAATGATGGAGACTGCGAGCAACGCGCCTCGAATCCACTTGCCGAGCAGGAAATGGCCGGCGCCGGGGACCAGCCATCCGGCGATGAGGGGAAGGTAAACGAATCCTTGCTGCGATTGCTTGCCCGCGGCGGGCTTATTTGGGGCGGTGGACATTCCTTATTGACTATACAGAGGCAGGGAACAAGGGAACAAGGGAACGAGGGGACGAGGGGACGAGCCGAGCTAGCGGGGGCTAGCGCAAGATCATGGTGCGTGGGTCGCGCATCACGTCCTGAGCTTGACAGCGGTGCTATACTGCGGGCGCAATCGCAAGGTGAAAGTATGGGATGCGTTCTTAAAGGCTTCGGAGTTGTTTTTGTTCTTATTCTTGCTTTGGTGTTGATCGGCATAATGGTCAGCGGCTCATCGGGGCGGCAGGCAACACAAACCAACAGAGATTTCACCTCATCATCCTGCACTGTGGCAGATTTCTCGGTGACAAAAACCAAAGCGAACGCCGAATACGATACCGCGACGCTTACCGGCATTGTGACGAGTCATTGTGCGACCGCCGCTGGCGTGCAACTCAAATGGACCGCGTTTAATGCCGATGGCACCGTTGCATTCTCTTCGGATTTCTGGCCGGCAAGCACAACCAACATTCCACCGCACACAGATTACGCATTCGAGATGATGGAGTCGGCCCCGCGCGGAAAATGGACATACCGGGTCGAGCCTATCGGGGTAAATGTCTGGTAAAGCTTGGGCGGCAAGCTCCCACTGGATGCATCCGGTCACCCAGGCTTTGCCGGGGCGGTAATCATGTTGATTTCGCCGTGGACGCCGAACTCAACCATCCCTGCGGATGTGAGAGAAAAGTCAAGTTCCTGCCGCCGCGAATTCACCGTAATCCGCTGAAAACAATTCGCAAAAATCGTGCATCAACTTTGCCGATTATTTCCGCCCTTCAGCGCATACTCAGACCATGAGCGTTCATCAGGAGAGGCCGCATGCTACCGGTCACCGGCTACCGGCTTGTCACGCAGGTATGGAGGTATGCAAAGGTATATTTCGGGTATGGCGGAGGTATGGATGGTCTCATAAGTCATTTGTTTTCAAATATGGAGGTATGGCATCCCCGGGGGAGGGGGCGGGGATAATCAAAAAGTCAACAGTGGCGCGTCTAAGGCCCTATCTCTGAGTGCCGGGGCATGGGCCCCCGCCGTCGCTAGATGCGGACGAGTTCCTGCTGGATGCGGCCGGAAGAACCATCCCTACCCAATCCCGTCGGGCTCTGTTGCTTGGCCTGCAATCTCTATCGCTTACGATTGCCCGCCTGTTGACCCACTGCCCAGAGGATGTCAACAGAGCCAAACGAGCTTTAGAAGCTCCTTACCCACTCCACAATCGACCGGACGGCGATGCCGCTGGGCCCCTTGGCGATGTATGGCCGCGCGTCTTCCACCCAGGCCATGCCGGCAATGTCCAGATGAATCCACGGCGTCTCTTCCGCGAAAACGTGCAGGAACTCCGCGGCGGTACTCGCTCCGCCCCAGCGCCCGCCCGTGTTCTTGATGTCGCCGATTTCGCTCTTGATCGTCTCCGCGTACTCCTCGCCCAGCGGCAGCCGCCAGAACTTTTCCCCGGAAACAGCCAGAGCCGCGTCGAACCTGACCCAGGCCGCGTCGTCGTTCGAGAAGGCGCCGGCGTTCGCGTGGCCCAGCGCGACCACGCACGCGCTGGTGAGCGTCGCGGCGTCGATCAGGTGTGTCGCGCCCAGCCGCCGCGCATAGGTCAGCCCGTCGGCCAGCACCAGCCGCCCCTCGGCGTCGGTGTTGATGATCTCGATGGTCTTGCCCGACATCGCGGTCTGCACGTCGCCGGGCTTTTGCGCCTTGCCGTCGGGCATATTCTCCGTGGCGCACACAATCGCCATCACCCGCACCTTGGGCTTGAGCAGGGCAATGGCGCGCATGACGCCGATCATGGCCGCGCCGCCCGCCATGTCGTACTTCATCTTTTCCATATTCTCCGAAGGTTTAATGGAGATGCCGCCTGAATCGAAGGTGACGCCCTTGCCCACCAGGCCGAGCACCGGCCCATCCTTCACGCTCTCAGGCTCGTAGCGCAGAACGATGAGCGCGGGTGGCTCCGCGGAGCCCTGCGCCACGCTCCAGAACGCGCCCATCTTCAGCTCATGCAGCTTTTCCGTCGAGTGAACCTCCCATTGGAGGCCCACTTCCTGCGCCATCAGCGCGGCGCGCCGGCCCAGGATGGTTGGCGTCAGTTTATTGCCCGGCTCGTTCACCAGCGAGCGCGCGAAGTTCTGGCTCTCGCCCACGATTACGCCCTCGGCGAAGGCCGCTTCCACGGCGGCGCGGTCCGCATCCGCCGCAGCCGCAACGGTCAACGACTGGATGCTCTGGTCCTTGCGGTCGCTGCGGTAGGTGTCGGCATCGAAGTCGCCTACATACGCGCCCTCGACAGCGGCTCGCGCGCCGGCCGGGCCCGCGGCCGGCAGGCTCCCGGGCGAGGGCAGCGCGAATGCCATCTCCCGAATCCCGCGCGGCTTGGCGAATCGAACCGCCGTTCCGGCAGCCTCGCGGACTGAGTGAACAGTGGCCTTGGCCAGCTTGCCCAGCCCTACAATCAGCAGCCGTTTGGCGGCCAGACCGGCCGGGGCGTGAAGGAGCACCGTCTCATTGGCGCCGGCCTTGTATTCGCCGGAGGCGAGCACAGCGGCCGCGTCGGCCTGAACCGCGGGGTCGGTAGTCAACAGCGTGGGCTGGGGCCTGGCGACAGGCCCTTTTTCGGTTTGGGTGTCGGCAGCCAGAACAGCCAGGAGTTCAGTTGCGATCCCCGCGACCGGGGCAAAGGAAAGTTCAGTCCGCATAGTGTCTATTCTTCACGGAGCGCTTGGCTTGTGGCAAATCTGAGCGCATCGGTACGAGAACCGTTTCACTTCAGCCGCCACGCAAGCACTCGACAGGAAGCCCTTCGCAAGATGTCAGCGCTTTTATAAATTGACAAAACTTATCTTTGTGACATATTATAGAATCATGTCAGAAGTCACAGAAAACTCAGAAAATGTCACATGGCTAGAAAATGTCAAGACCCGCATCAACGATAACGGGCGCATCGTGATCCCTGCCGGAATACGGCAGCGTATGGGAATCAAGCCTGGAGACACGCTCTTCTTGACCCTGGAAGGTGATGTTCTGAAGGTTGAGCCGCATCTCGCCCGCATCCGCCGCGTTCAGGAGAGCCTGCGCCACCTGATTCCCGCCGGTCGCCTGCTCTCCGATGAGTTGATCGCCGAACGCCGCGAGGAGGCTCGCCGCGAGATGGAGGAGTGGCTTGAATAATGTCGCCGTCCTCGACGCTTCCGCCCTGATGGCGCTGATCCGCGGCGAACGAGGTGCGGACATTGTAGCCGCCTGCCTGCCGCGGGCCGTCATCAGCACGGTCAATCAAGCCGAAGTGCAAACCAAGCTGGTATCCGCCGGGGTCGATGAACCGCTCGCCTGGTGGCACATCTCAGAAGTCCGGTGCGCTTCGGTCCCTTTTGACGAAGATCAGGCGCGCATCACCGGCGGTCTGGTAAGAATCACCCGCCCCTACGGCCTCTCTCTCGGCGACCGCGCCTGCCTGGCCCTTGCCATCCAGCGCAAAGCCGCCGTCTACACCACCGACGCCGCCTGGAAGAATCTCAGCCTCGGCATCGAGGTCAATGTGATCCGCTGACGCCCCATCCTCAACAGCCTGGAGTTCTGGCTCAATCTTCAACAGATGCACGATCTCACCAAGGCCAAACTCGCTCTGGCCAAAACCATTGAAGCCGAGGTGCGGGTCTACGAACCGGATGCGGCTTGGCGGGTCGGGATTGGCGCGGATTTCTCCGCATGATCCGCGAAAGAAGGCTCCGGTGGGCTGGCTTGGCGCTAGCATACTGGAGTCATGGCCAACCCAGCACAACTTGCCATCCTGAAAAAGGGAGTTGAGGTTTGGAATCGGTGGCGGAAGGAGAAGCCCCTCGTTGATGTAGACCTGTCCGAAGCAAACCTCGCCGGACTTGACCTCACCGGTGCAGACTTCTCAATTCGGCTCGATATAGACCCAGATGTGGTGGGAAATCTCGAATCTCGGAACATTCACTTCGATCTCATTTCGTCAAGTGTTGACCTCACCGCAGCGAATTTGCGCGCTGCAATTCTTGCTGGCGCCGAATTCCGCGGCTGCTCACTAGTGAGAGCAAATCTTCGGGGAGCTGCACTCGACGAGAGCAACCTAATCTACACAGACCTCACCAACGCCGATCTGAGGCTTGCAACACTCAATCAATCAAATCTGCGAGCCTCAATTCTCAAAGCAGCAAATCTTACGGAAGCAAGGTTCGAGGGAACTTCGCTCAACGATTTGGATCTCAGCGAGGTTATCGGACTCGATAAGGCGGTACATATTGGCCCTTCCAGCATCGGCATCGAAACGATCTACAAATCCAAAGGCAAGATTCCGCACGTCTTTTTGCGCGGTGCAGGCATTCCCGAGAACTTCATCGAGTACATGGCTTCGCTGGTCGGCACTGGGATCGAGTTTTATTCTCTATTCATCAGCTACTCAACCCAGGATCAGGCGTTCGCCGAGCGCCTCCATGCCGACTTACAGGACAAAGGCGTCCGCTGCTGGTTTGCCCCTCACAAATTGCAAGGCGGCAAGAAGGTTTATCGTCAGATTGACGATGCCATCCGCGTGTATGACAAGCTGTTGTTGATCCTCTCCCCGGCAAGTATGGAAAGCGAATGGGTGAGAACAGAAATCGCCATAGCGCGCAAGCGCGAGGTCGAGCAGAAGAGAGAGGTCTTGTTTCCCATTGGCCTTTGCCCCTTTGAGACGATACGGAAATGGGAGTATTTCGATTCCGATATCGGCAAAGACTCGGCCCGCGAGATTCGCGAGTTTCATATCCCCGATTTCAGCAACTGGAAGGACCACGACGCCTACCGGCTGGCCTTCGACAGGCTCCTCGACGACCTCCACGGCAAGCCCGACACGGTTTCCGCCTGACCCTAGCTACCCACGCGCTTTTCAGGAAGAATCCTTCTCCAAGCCCGCTCCCACTCTCGGGAACCCACTCCCGCACCTCGCACGCCGAGCTAGAAGCTAGCAGCTAGACGCTGCTTCACCGCCCCATCTTGTGCTTGTTCGCCTTAATCGCTGCCCGCGCCTCCCGGTCGGCCTCCCGCCGCCGCTCCGTCTCCCTCTTGTCCCAGTCCTGCTTGCCCTTGGCTACCGCCAGCTCGCATTTCACCCGCCCCTTCCGGAAATAGAGCCTCGTGGGGATGAGCGTATGCCCCTTGATCTGCGTCTTGGAGAGTAGTTTGCGAACTTCTTCGCGGTGCAGCAGCAGTTTGCGGGTGCGCGTCTCGTCGTGGTTGGCGATGTTCCCGTGGGAGTACGGCCCGATATGCAGATTGAGCAGGAAAGCCTCGCCATCCTTGATCAGCCCATAGGCGTCCTTCAGGTTGGCCTTACCCTCGCGGATCGACTTGACCTCGGTTCCGCGCAGCGCCACGCCCGCCTCGAACTTCTCCAGCAGAAAGTAGTTATGACTGGCGGCTCGATTGTGGGCCGCGTCGCGCTCGCCGCTGGCCACGGGGTTGCGGGGCCGAGCCGGTTTTTGGGCGGCGGCGTCTTTTCGAGCGACGGTATGGCTGGTTTGGCGGGCCATCGGGAGGCGTTCTTGAATTCTCATCCTAGCATTGGGGCGCACAGGCGCGGCTCGCGAGTGGAGACAACGGGGCTTTGCTAAAATGAGGCAGCGTTTTTCTGAGAAGATCGGCACGATGAATCGCATCGGGATGCCCGCCGGAGAAGCCCGCCGCGGCCTGCAAGGGCGAGCCGTGGCGCGGGCATGCGGACCCGTGGCAGTGCCGGGGAGCCGTATGAATCGCACGCCCGCACGGGCCGCAGCCCGAACCGTGACATCGGCCATGGCGTTCGCCATCGCGCTGTTTGCCGCCGTGGTCAGCCTTGCCTTGCCTTCGGCCAGGCTTCATGCCCAATCGCCCAACTCCGACTTCAAGCATGGTCAGGCCGCCGAGGTGCGCGGGGA
Organism: uncultured Acidobacteriaceae bacterium; assembly: GCA_963808805.1. Classification (GTDB taxonomy): domain Bacteria; phylum Acidobacteriota; class Terriglobia; order Terriglobales; family Acidobacteriaceae; genus Telmatobacter. The sequence continues at coordinate 424,008 of CAWEGN010000004.1, forward strand.
CTACGACACCGCCTTTGACGACTTCCAAAAGGCCTACAAAAGGGATCCTAAAGACGCGCGCTTCCAGATCGCCCTCGCGCGAATTCGCCTCACCGCCTCGTCGGCACACATTACCAAGGGCCGCAAACTGCTGCAGGCAGGCAACGTGCAGGGAGCGTTGGCGGAGTTTCTGCACGCCGCCGAGATCGACCCCAGCAACGACGCGGCGGAACAGGAGATTGCCCACGTGCGCCAGGGGCAGGGCGAGATCGCGCCGGTACCCGAGATTGGCTTGCCTGAATCCGCTGCCGAGGAGCAGGAGCTTGAGTCGGTCGAGGCCCCGGCCCAACTGAAGCCGCTCAGCAACGAGCCGCTCTCCCTGCACATGAACGAGGACGCCAAAGTTGTCTACCAGGCCATTGGCAAGGCCGCCGGAATTAATGTACTTTTCGACCCCGACTATAACCCCAAGCGCATCCAGGTGGATTTGAACAGCGTGTCCCTGCTCAGTGCGCTTCGCGTCGTGGGCGTCGTATCGAATACCTTTTGGCGCCCCGTCGCCAGCAACACCATCTTTGTGGCGCAGAACTCCCGCACCAAGCGTCAGGAACTCGAAGAGCAGGCAGTACAGACCTTCTATTTGACCAATGCATGGCAGCAGAATGACATGAACGACGTTCAGACCGCTCTGCGCAACGTGATGCCCGACACCAAGGTCTACGGCGTGCAAAGCCAGAACGCCATCGTCATGCGCGGCACGCCCGACGAGCTGCTGCTGGCGCAACAGCTCATCGACGACCTGGACAAGCCGCGCGGCGAAGTGGTGGTCAACGTTGCCGTGCTCGAGGTGAGCAAGAATTGGGAGCGGAATCTGGGCATGTCATGGCCCAGCAGCGTCGGGGTCGCCCTGCAGCCCAACTGCGCGGCAACCAACAGTTGCGGCTCCTCAAGCTCATCCGGCTCCTCTACCGGCTCGTCTGCCGTCAGCCCCACTCTTTACAGTCTTGCCCACCTCAACTCCACCGATTTCGCCATGACCGTGGGATCGGCTACGCTCAATCTTCTCCTATCCGACAACAACACCAAGGTTCTGCAGAGCCCGCGTATCCGCGCCACCGACGACCAGAAAGCCACCATGAAAATCGGTTCGAAGATTCCCGAGGCCACAGGGTCTTACTCGGCGCCGGGCCTTGGCGGGGGCGCGGCCATCGGCTACGCGCAGACCCAGTTCCAGTACATCGACGTCGGAGTGAACATCGAGATGACGCCCAGCATCCACTACGACCACGACGTCACACTCAAAATCAAGATCGAGGTCTCCGCGGAGAGCGGAACTACAACCATCGAAGGCGTTACGGAGCCCATCATCAGCCAGCGCGTGGTGGACCAAGTCATTCGTCTGCGCGAAGGCGAGGCCAGCATCCTGGGCGGCATCCAGAACAACCAGGAGGAGAACAACTGGAGCGGCGTCCCTGGTCTCAGCGCGATTCCCGTTCTCAAATACATGTTCGGCTCCAGGGACCGCGTTATCCAGGATGACGACATCGTCTTTGTCGTGGTGCCGCACATCGTCCGCTCGCAGGAGTTGGACCAAGCGAACTTGCGCGTCATCGACACCGGCGAAGGCCAGGCCATCGACCTGCGGCGCGTGAGCACGGGAGCTGCCGCTCCGGCGGCGCCCGCCGTGCAGCCTGTCGCTCCGGCGCAGCCGGCCGTGGGCACAATTCCCGCACAGAGCGCCATCGAGGCAGCTCCCGCGATGCTCGCGCAATTGCGCTCGGATATCGCGGCCGGCACAAACCCGCCGTCGCCCGCCGCGCCGGCCGCGGCTTCGCCGCCGGCTGTGACTTCCGCGCCTACTTCGCAGGCGCCCGTTGCACCGCCCAATCCGCCCGTTGCGCCTGCGGCTTCAACCGCGCCCCCGCCGGCTCCTGCTGCCGCGCCTGTCGCGCCTCAAGCCGCGGCCGCAGGCTTTACGTTCAATGCGCCGCCCCTTCCGCCGCCCGTGGGCGCCAGCTTCCAGGTCCCGGTGGCGTTGAGCGGCGGCACGGATGTTGGCTCGATCGCATTGCAGATCCATTACGACCCGGCAAAGCTCATGCTCGTGAACGTGTCCGCGGGGGACTTCCTGAGCCGGGACGGCCAGGCCGCGCCCCCCATCCACAGCGACGAACCGCCTGGAAACCTGATCGTCGGCATGTCGCGCCCCCCGGGGGCGCATGGCGTGAGCGGAAGCGGCACGGTCTGCGTTCTCACGTTTCAAGCCAAGGCTTCTGGCCCCAGCGATTTAACCATCGCTCGCGCTTCGGTGGTCAACAGCGCGCAGCAGCAGTTGCCGGCGGCAGGCGCGCACGCCAGCATTGTTATCAAGTAGGGAGCCTCGCCGATGCTGTCTCAGCGATCCATCTCGATCCGCCGCGGGGAACGTGGCCTGACTCTGGTTGAGCTGATCGTGACCGTGGCGATCCTCACCATTCTGGCCTCGGCCGCGCTGCCGCTGATGCGCTTTCAGGTGAAGCGGCAGAAGGAACGCGAGCTGCGCTACGATCTGTGGATGATGCGCGACGCCATCGACAAGTACAAGGACGCTGCCGACCGCGGCGCCTTCCAGACCAAGGTGGAAAGCCAGAACTATCCGCCGGATCTGGAGACGCTGGTGAAGGGCGTCAACGTGCAAGACAAGAAGCTGAAGTTTCTAAGAAAAATTCCGGTCGATCCCATGACCGGAAATACCGACTGGGGGCTGCGCTCCATGCAGGACGACCCCGACTCCGACTCCTGGGGGGGGCAGAGCGTCTTCGACGTGTATTCCAAGTCGCTGGATACGGCACTGGATGGAACAAAGTATGCAACGTGGTGAGAAATGCAGGCATTCAGCTTCTAGCTGATAGCCTCTAGCTCGATTGTGGTAGGGGCGCTTTAAGCGTGAAGTGACACCGACGCTGCGGGGGAAATGGCATGAATGATGCGAAGCAGAAGAGGCTAGAAGCTAGGAGCTAGAGGCTAGGAGCTAAGATTTGCGCAACCGCGGCACACAATCCGGCTTCACGCTGCTTGAGTTGATGGTGGTGATGGCGATCATCAGCATCCTGGCTACCCTCGCCGTTCCCTACTTCGCGGCCGCTTTGAAGCACGCGCGGGAGGCGGTGCTGAAGGAAGATCTGCAGACCATGCGCATGGCCATCGATTCCTACACCATGGACAAGCAAAAGGCGCCGCAGTCGCTCGACGATCTCGTCCAGGACGGCTATCTGAAGTCAATTCCAGAAGATCCCATGACCCACGCCGCAGACACCTGGGTGACGGACACCAGCGACGCCATGTACTCGCTGGACGAATCCGAGTCCGGAATCAGCGACGTCCACTCCGGCTCGGAGGAGACAGGATCCGACGGCCAGCCCTACTCCTCTTGGTAAATTCAAGAGTGAGGACTTGGCCTATGCTCTCGATTCGCACTCTGACCCGGCTCGCCTGCGTCGCCGCGTTCTGCACGTGCCTCCCCGCCCAAACCGCAAACACCATCTCCATTCGCCTGCTCGACGGCAAGACCGGACTGCCCGTCAAGGCATCCAACTTTCTGGTGCGCATCGATCGCCACGACACCGTGCATAACGAATGGGTGAAGATCGACGACGATGGCAGCGTGATCGTCACCCTCCCCGCCGGCGCCGGCGAAATCTCCGTGAAGGCCACCTACGACATGGGGATGACGACTTACATCAATTGCGATGCCGCAAAAGAAACCAATAAGGAAAGAAATATCTGGTACCCCATCCCGGTGATTCTGAAGACCGGCGCCGTAGCGTCCAATGAGTGCGGCAAAACCGACTTCGCGGCCAAGCCCGGAGAGTTCGTCTTTTTTGTGCGCAAGCGCGACTGGCGCGATCGCCCGGAAAATTAGCCGGACATGCGCATCGCACGCCATGGCCGCGTCGCCCTGTAAGAAGCTGCCAACTGGAAGCTAAAAGCTAAGAGCCGTTCTTCTGCCCCACGCTCGCGTTGCCCTTGTTTTTGCGGTTCGGCTGGGGAACTGCACGCGATGCCGTGCTTTCCGCTTGCCTGTACGCGTAAATTGGGCAAACCACCTCTGTTCGCAATCAGCGCCGGCTCTTTCGGGGCAAATATTCTTTTGGCCTTGCAAATGCCTTATGGGCGATAGGGTTTTAGGGAACCGGCGGCGAAAAGGAGATTCCGGCTAATCCAGCCGTGATACATTTTCTGGAGTGAACCACAACAGTGTGTTCATGCTGTCTAAATTCAGAAATTCGCGCGCCAGGGGAGGCGGCAAATTTCCAAGGCGGGAGATGAAATGCAGAGACGCACATTCTTGAAGAACTCGGCAATCGGGATCGGGACTTTGGCTGGGATGCATAGCGGAATTTTGAAAGCAGGCGGAGAAAGTCCGTCGCATTCCCGCTATGGCGATGTGATGACGGAAGGAAAGGGGCCGCTCGCGTGGGGAACCAACGCAGTGGTTCTCAAGGCGCCCTGGAACGGCACGCCCTCCCTGGATGATCTTTTGTCGGACCATGAGCACACGATGGTCTTAGACCGGTTTTATCGCGTTGGCGGTTTTAATCGTCCGGTGACGCCGACGGAGTGCCGCATTGCCTATAACAACGACGCGCTCTTTGTGGTTTTCCGTTGCGGGGAACCCGACATGTCTTTCCCTTACGCCAATCTGGATGCCGATTTGTGGCGAGAGGCGAATTGGCATTCGCTGCATGGTTTGCCCTCCGCGGCAAATAACTGGCCTCCCTATCCCGATGAAGTGGACTTTTTGATTCAACCCGATGCAGGCGTTCCCTCCTATTACCAGTTTGCAGTGACGCCGCAGGGATTGAAATTTGGCTGCGAACGGCAGTTGAGTTCCAGTACGGACGTGACTGCCGATGCCGCTGCAGATGCCGGCGATTCTTCCGTAGTCGTCAACAACGTCGAAGGGTTTGAAGCGATTGTTACCAGGAGAACCGGCGAATGGCTGGTTTTCTTTGTGATACCGTGGCAGGCACTGGGCGGAAAGCCGAAGTCCTATTTTGGTTTTCTGCCCATGCGGACTCGCTGGCGCGATGGCGAGTTCAGCAGCCCGGTGGCGTTTGACATCAATGAAGCGATGCCGGTTGACCTGTTGATCGAAACTTACTTTTCGGGCGCTGCCCAGGTCCAGAATTCTCAAAGCAGCCTGTGCCGGTTGCCTTCCGGCGTCCTGCGCTGGCAAAGGCCGGCAGTGCTGACCTATCCCAATGTCGATACATGCCAACAGATTTGGCAGATGGAATCGTCCTTAACCACACCGACGTATAAGAACAATCTGGGGCAACGGCTCTTTCTCGCCGGGCGCTGGATGGACCTGATGATGCTGGAAGGGTTCACTCCCCTCCCTGGCGCTTGGGGCAGTCTGCAAAGGCCCAACCTGATGCTGCCGCTCCTCCGGCAAAAAGTGAACGCCGCTTTGCAGAAGAATGATCCGGAGCATGCGTGTAAGTTACTGGACACTTACCTGAGCCAGCTGGATACGATGTCGCGCTGGTGGTATGCCGATGGATCGCCGGGCGACATTCTGACGGATGCATGGACGCCGGTCACAAGCGCGGAGAGCATGGAAGTGCAAGGCAGTACGCTGCTGATGCGGTGCGTCGCTGGCGGCCATCAAGTTGACTTGCGCCTTGTCCTGCCCAAAACGGGCGGCATAAGAATTTACGGCAAAGAGGAAGGGTACTGGAGGCCGGACAGTTTGTTGCCGTTAAAAGTGACCCAGACCTCAGGCTCCTGTTCCATCGAAACCGCCGACGGCAGGGTTGTGATCAGCCAAAAACCATTTTCAGTTACTTTCTATAACGCTGCGGGAAATGCAGTAACGCAAATCGGCGCCGGCAGTCTGGCTTTCCGGTTTGATCCGGATGGCAAGATATTGGCGATAGATTTCAAGAATAGTCTTGCTCCAGACGAGGTGATTTATGGTTTTGGAGAGAAGTATGAGCACTTTAATCAAAATGGCAGTGTGCTAACTCTTTGGGGATCGGATGACTGGCTTGGGAATGGAGAGGGTCTGGCGAATACGACCTACAAGGCTCTGCCCATCTTTCACAGCTCCAGGGGTTACATGGTTTTTGACAATTCATCCTATCGTTTACGGGCGGACATCGGAAAGACGGATCCAAACCAATATCGAATTACACAACAAGGTCCGATATTCGACTATTACTTCTTAATGGGCGCGCCCGAGAAGACATTGCCATCCTATACGGCTCTGACGGGCAGGGTTCCGCTGCCGCCCAAATGGGTTTTCGAGCCGTGGATGGGCCGCGGCGGCGGGGCTTGGGCCGAGGGTCATTGGGAAGACGTCAAGCGGGCGGTGGCGCTGGAAGAAAGCGTCACCAAGCGGTACGCGGAACTAGACGTTCCTCATTCCGCGATTTATGCCGAAGGCCCCACAGCCCTTTCGCCGGAATTGAACCAATTCATGGCGGCGCGCGGGGTCAGGGTTTTAGGCTATTTTTATCCCGTGATTCCGCTCGTTGAGCAGCAACGGCTCATGCCGGAGCTGAAGCAGTCTGAACTCCCTATTTTACGCAACGCAAGCGGGGCAATCGTCCCCGACCCCGATGACAATTACATAGATTTCACCAACCCCAACGCGCTGGAACTCTGCCGGCGGGCGTTGAGGGAAGCTTTGGACCTTGGCCAAGCCGGAAGCATGGTGGATTTTGGCGATTTGACGCCGGACGACGCGGTCTTTTACGACGGCCGGCGCGGCGCCGAGATGCACAACTTCTATTATTACGACTATCAACGCACGGTCAGCGAAGTCTATCGGGAAAAGCGCGGGAACGACTTCATTTTGTATGCCAGAGGGGCCGCCCCCGGCACGCAAAGGTGGGTCGGCCAATTTGCCGGCGATCACCCGGCTAACTTTGATGGACTTCAGCATGTCTTGACCGGAGCGCTGAACTTGTGCGCCTGCGGTTATTCCCTGTGGGGCAGCGACATATGCGGCTATTTCGGTTATCCGCAGCCGGCGGTGTATATGCGCTGGTTCCAATTCGGATGTTTCAGCCCTTTGATGCGCCCTCATGGCACCGCGCCGCGCGATCCATGGTATTTCAACGAAGCAGCGGTGACTAACTATAAGTTCCTTGCCTGGACGCGGGAGAACATTTTGAACTACACCTACAATTCCGCCGTCATTGCGCATGAAACGGGTATTCCCATCATGCGTTCCATGCCGGTGGCCTTTCCCAATGAAGAGCAGGTGGCCGCCGTAGGGGATCAATACATGTTCGGGCCGGATTTGCTGGTTGCGCCAGTGGTCAACGAAGACACGTTCAGGACAATTTCGTTTCCATCCGGCATATGGACGAGTTTGTGGGACGGCAAAACGGTCTCCGGGCCGGTGAAGCTCAAGGTGAGCGCGCCTCTGGATACCATTCCCGTCTATCTGAAGCCAGGGGCCGTCGTGCCGGTGCAACTCAATCAGGAATTGCAATTCGGTCAAAGCATGACCGACGGCCGTGTCGGCGCGCTGATTGTAACTCCCCCCAATGGGGATAAGACCGTGAAATTGGTCGTTACACCGGGAGAAACCGCAAAAGTGACTGTGCAATCCAAGACTGGCGGTTTTGGTTGGACGCTCGAGAACCTTCCTGAAACGGGCTATTTGCTGGTCTATGGCGCAACTAATGCTTCCGCGGTACGAGTGAATGGCGAGGTTCTGCCGAAGGTGACAACGACCGGGTTTGGCTCGATGCCGATTGGCTGGGAAGCCGACCTGGCCGGCAACCGGCTGGTGATTCGCCTTGAGACGCGTCAGGTCGAACAAAGCGCGCTAGCCACGACCATTGAAGTAGACCTCAACCCCAGCGAAAAGTTGGACGGCTTAGACGAAGAACAAAACTGAGTTGCGACAGTCTCGCGGAGCTGTTTCCTGACGGCATCGTACTTCTTCGAACATTCTGAATAAAGTCAGTTTCGCGGTCGAATCGGACCATTCCGAGAAGATGAAGGTTGGGTTCCCTACATGGCCCAGGAGTTAACGGTTGCGATGTTTAAGCAGCGGAACAGGTTGAACTATCTGCATGAATTCAAGCCTGGAGGATCGCCTATGTTGAAGGTTCGAAGGACATTGCTTGCGCTGGCTCTTCTATGGTTCGGGACATGGCAGGCCATTTCGCAGGGGTTACCTACCGCACGTCCTGAAGATGTGGGCTTTTCAGCCGCGCGGCTCGCCAAGATCGATAACTTTTATGCGGATCAAGTAAAACAGGGTCAAATGGCAGGCATCGTGATGCTGATTGCCCGGCATGGCAAAATTGCCCACTTCAGCGCAATGGGTTACGCCGACATCGAAAAGCATCAACCCATGAAGAAAGACACCATATTCCGCATGTACTCAATGACAAAGCCGGTGACTTCGGTAGCGCTGATGACGCTTTATGAGGAGGGCCGTTTTCAGATGGATGACCCGATCTCGAAGTATCTGCCGGAATTTTCCAATCTACGAGTACTGCGCAATCCCGACGGTCCTCTTGACGACACCGTGCCTGCCGAGCATCCGCCAACCGTGCAAGATATACTCCGGCACACGGCGGGATTTAGCCACGGTCTGACGCGCGGTGCGCTCGACGTTGAGTATATGAACGACAATCTGTTTGGCCTGGATGTCACCCTGAAAGAAATGACGGACAAACTTTCAAAATTGCCGCTGCGATATCAGCCAGGCACGAAATTTGCTTACAGCGTTGGACCGGATGTTCAGGCGCGGCTCGTAGAGGTCTTATCGGGCATGCCCTTCGATGAGTACTTATCGAAGCATCTATTTGAGCCATTAGGCATGAAGGATACGGGCTACTGGGTTCCACCGGAAAAGGCGGACCGTCTAGCCGCTGTTTATTGGATGAACGACGGCAAGCTTACACCGCTCGATGAAGTTCACGGGCACCCGCCGGGGGGCATATTTGTCACGGAGCCCTGGTCGGTGAACAGCTATACCGTAGACCACAAACATAAAGGAGGCAGCTACGGCCTGGTTTCTACTGCGGCCGATTATTGGCGCTTTGCGCAGGTGATGCTGGAGGGGGGAACATTCAACGGCGTCCGCATCCTCAGTCCCCATGTGGTTCAATTCATGGCAACTGACCACCTTGAACCCTGTGGGATCCCCGATGAAGGGAATGGCTTGGGTTTTGGCCTCGGTTTCGCAGTGATGAAGAACCAAGCCGGCGCAGGCTTTATGAGTTCTGAAGGAACATTTTATTGGGCCGGCGCCGCCGCTACATATTTCTGGATCGATCCCAAGGAGGACATGGTGGTGGTTGCGTTGACGCAGCATATGGCGACACCCGAAGCTGATGCCCTGCCTGCCCAATTGCGCACCCTGGTCTACAGCGCTTTGATGCAATAAGGAATGCGGGCTCAGCTTCTTCCGGTTGCCGCCGGCGGTCTGTGCTGAGACCGCAAAGCGCCAAGTGTCGAAGGGTTGCTATAGTCACTGGCGGGCGGCGCGTAGTTTTAGAGGTACACGAACCAGTTGCAGTGAAATTGACCGGTTCCGCTTTTCGTGTTGAACGTCACGCCGGCAACCGCAGCGTCTCCATCTTTCCGTACCCTCATAGACATTGACGATTGCGACGATCACGGGATCCAGGATTCCAACTCAAAATGGAAATGCCGGGTGAAATGCTTCGACTTCATTACAAAATCGACGAGACGGGTGCTTCCCCGTCTCGCCAAACATTGAAAACGGCCTCCCAGAGAGCGATCTTGCCGTCACGCACAGTCCAGAATTCAATGCCCCGGCCTCGCATCTTCTGTCCAGTTTGCGCGTCGTCCCACTCACCGTCCCACAGGTTGCCAATCCTGTCGCTCTCCACCATCCGAAGCGACTTCGAGAGCTTGTAGTTTCTCTGGCGCGCGAACCGCGCACGCAGAAAGCGTTCCGCGTCGACCTTGCCGCGAATCTCGGGAATATCGGCAAACCGGATGACGACATCGTCGGTAAAGATGTCGAGAATGGCCGTTATGTCCGCGGCCCCAAAAGCGCGTTCCGCTTCGCGCACCATGCGCAGAGCCATTTCACGACTGATATTGTCTGTTGTCTCGGAAGTCATGACCAAGTCTCCTTCGCTCCTGTTTTCTCGTAGTGACAATTAAAAGCATCGACACATTGAAAAGAAGCCTGCGACGTCAGTACCGGCAACGACATTCGGCATGCGTACTTGGTTAAAAGAACCTTCTCGCGAAAGAAACCAAGAAATTATAAAGCTGAAAAAGAATCTTCGAAATCAAGAAATTTTCCGAAAGAAGCTCTTTTCGCTCTCGATGGCCATTGGGGAGAACCTCCCCCTACCTCGCATGGCGCTTCTGGTGCCAGACCCAGGCGGTGCGGATGATTTCGTCGAGCTCGGTGTAGCGCGGCTTCCAGCCCAGTTCGCGGATGGCCTTCGCGGAGCTGGCCACGAGTACGGCAGGGTCGCCCGGCCGCCGGGAAACGATCTCTGCCGGTATGGGATGGCCGGTAACGCGGCGCGCGGACTCAATGACGTCTCGCACACTGAAACCCTGCCCGTTACCAAGGTTGTAGATGAGCGGACCCCGATTTTCCCCGCCGGCGCCAAGCGCGGAAAGCGCCAGCAGGTGCGCATCCGCCAGATCGGAGACGTGGATATAGTCGCGGATGCAGGTGCCATCCGGCGTGGGGTAATCGTCGCCGTAGATGCGGATGGATGGTCGCCGGCCCAATGCAACGTCGAGAACCAGCGGGATCAGGTGCGTCTCGGGCTCGTGCGCTTCACCACGCGTTACGCCTTCAGGGCCTTCGGGCGCTCCGGCGACGTTGAAGTAGCGCAGCGAGGCATACCGCAAACCATGAATGCGGTTCAACCAAGCCAGCATCTGTTCCACCAGGAGCTTGGACTGGCCGTATGGGTTGGCCGGAACAAGGCGCGCATCTTCATGAATCGGAATGGATTCCGGTTCACCGTATACCGCGGCAGTGGAAGAAAACACCAACCGTTTCGGGCCACAGGCCAGCATCGCCTCAAGCAGGCTGAGGGTCGATGCCGTGTTGTTGCGGAAGAAGACTTCGGGCCGCACCATCGACTCGCCAGCCTCAATGAGCGCGGCAAAGTGGAGCACGCCGTCGAAGGGCTGATTTTCGTTTCGGGCGCTGACAAAGATGGTTTCGAGGGCCCACCTGTCGGCCAATTCTCCCTCGATGAACTCCACCCCCGCCGGCAGCAAATCACGCCTGCCATGGCCCAAATTGTCGAAAACGACTGCCTTATGTCCCTTTTCGATCAACAGGCCAGCTACAGTACCACCTATGTACCCGGCGCCGCCGGTAACCAGGATCTTCACAAAAAGATGCTCCTCTCTGACCCATTTTTAAGTTAACTTAAGTCTAATAGCTGTAGTGCCTGGCTGGGCAGCCATCCGAGCTGACGCGCCACACACTTTCCTATGGACGATTGACCGTACGGGGAGTGGATGCATGGCGCTGCGACGCTGACCGGCACGGGACGTTTTGGATGTCCTGATTCTGCATCCCGGCGGCGCGAACTCTGCCACACTGAATTGCATGATTTCTTACCGCGTGCCTTGGATTGAAAGTGGGAGTACCGAATGTCCGAGGATAGCGGAACCAGCTATGCCGGCTGAGGCCACAGCGTTGCGCACGGCAGTCTTAGCCGATCATGGTTGTCCATACATACTTCGGGTGATCCGCACGTAACCAGCAGCTGCGTATAATGGTAATGGCTTTTTCCCCATTCACCAGCGCAGAATCTGGACTTGAAAGCGATGGGAGGGTTAAGCGCGGCCATCGAACCAGGAAAAGTTGAAAACGCCAAACGGGTCCGATTGTGCATTCCCGCAACCGGCAGGATCAATCTACTTCCTGGCGTAGAACGGATGGCAAACTCACTTTCAACCGATTAAAACGTCGTGGCAGAGGCGGAAGCGGTCAGCAAGCGGTTTGCATGGCCAATCGCCTTTCCCACTTTGGCTTATTGGGATGCGGAGGCCCTCCGCCGCCGCGGCGGCCGCAAGCGAGGATTGAGAACATGCCGATGACATATTCCCCCGGACAGATGACATTCGGTTTGTTGCCCGAGCCCGAAGCCCGGCCTCTTGCGTTTGCCATGAGCTGGGGTATCAACCTGGCTGTTATGGCCACTGCTCTGATCGTGGGCATGACGGCCAAGCACGTGCTTGAACAGCATTACGAGATGACGGAGCTGATCGTTCCCAATAATCCGCCACCCGCCGTGAAGATCAAGCAACCGCCGCCACAAGAGCTGCCCCCACCGCCTGAGCCCCCCAAGGTGGAGTTGCGGCCCCGCCAGATCGAAATGCCCAAGCCCAAGCCGGAGCCGAAGCCCATTCAAATGGAAGCCAAGGTGACGCTGCCGCCGGTGCGGCCCAAGCCGCAAACCGTGATTCTGGCGCCGCAACCGAAGGCCGCCCTGGCTGCCGCGATGCCCGCGCAGAACAACACGGTGAAGCCGTTAACGGCCCCGGTGCATCTGGGCCAGACCTTCGGTGTTACACCCAACCCCAACGCCACGCGTCCGGCCACGGTCGCAGCCATCGGCAATCCATACGGCGGCATGCAAGGCCCGGCTGTTGCGCCGCACGGAATCGTGGGCTCGACCGGCATTGGAAATGGCACAAAGTTCGGTTCCAGCGCCGGCGTGGTGGGCAAGGTCGGCTCGGCCGGCATTCCCGGCGCGAGCGGCACAGGGACGACAGTAAATTACGGCAAGGTGGCCTCGGCGGGGATCCCCGCCATGACGACTGTGGCCGCAGCGCCGAAGGTGACTACGGAGCCAGTTCGTTCCACCGAGGTCGAAGTGCTCTCCAAGCCTCCCGTGCAGTACACGAGCGAGGCAAGGCAATTGCACGTCCAGGGCGATGTAGTCCTCAGCGTCACATTTCTTGCCACGGGCCAGGTGGTTGTGCGCCGCGTGATCCAGGGATTAGGCCACGGGCTCGACGAAGAGGCCGAGCGCGTGGCGCAACAGATTCGATTCCGTCCCGCGACCAGCAATGGCCGGCCAGTGGACGTAACGACCAAGATTACCATCACGTTCCAATTGGCGTAGTATAGGCCGCCCCTTGACGTAGCATCACGGTGGTAAGGATGAATTCAGCGAAGACTCAGCCGCCGCGATCAGCAAGGCGCGTAGGACGAGAGCAAAGCCGCAAAGAACCAATCAGGAGTCGCAAATGACGTTTCGGAAGATCCCCCTAACCTTCCTTATTCTGACCATGGGTGTTGCTTGCGCCTACGCGAAGAAGCAACCCAAGTACGAGCAGGCGCGCCAGCTTACCGCCGACCAGGCAGCACTGGTGCAAAGGGCCATCGCACAAGAGAAGGTGCTGATCAAGAACATCCAACTGCGCACGCCGCTGGTGGAGAGCTACATACAGGACACCCGGCCGGATGTGAAGCTCTACGAAGTGCCGGTGGACGACCAGTACATGCTCAGCCGCGTGGACTTCGGCAAGGGGTTCTTCGACAAGACCTATGAACCCAAAGAAGAGGCCAAGCACGGTTTCTTCAAGGGCTCCTTCGCAGCCATGAGCGGGCTCAGCAAGGTGTTGGGCCTGGAGAAGTTTACCTACAATCCGAACGGATTTATGGAGATGATGTTCATCGATCCGTCGGGCTTCGACCAGCAGCACTACGTCTTCAGCTTTGTGCGCCGCGAGTTTCTGGGCTCAGTGCGCACCTGGGTCTTCGACGTCCACCCCAAGGCGGACGTCAAAGGCATGGGCCGGTTCTATGGACGCATCTGGATCGAAGATGAGGGCGGCAACGTCGTGCGCTTCAACGGCACGTATACCGGCCCCACGGAAGAGGATGCGTCGAAGTACTACTTCCACTTCGACAGTTGGCGCATGAACGTGCAGCCGGGGATTTGGCTGCCGGTAGCCGTGTACGTCGAGGAGACGCAGCGCACCGAGGCCAACAAATCGGTCGGCCTGAAGGCGCAGACGCACTTCTGGGGGTACTCGCTCAAGCTGCCCACGCGCGAGAGCGAGAACGTGAGCGTGAAGGTGGACGAAGCAGTGGACAAGAGCGACGACTCGCAGGACGTCAGCCCGCTGCAGGCATCCCGCATGTGGATTACCCAGGCCGAGAACAACGTGATCGACCGCCTGGTGGAAGCGGGCCTGGTGGCGCCACTCGATCCCGGCGGTTATGAGAGCAAGGTGCTGGACCAGATCGTGGTCAACCTGGTGGTGCCCAACAACCTGGCCTTCACGGACCAGGTGCACTGCCGGGTTCTGCTTACGGACACCGTCGAGACGACGACCGTAGGCAACACGATCCTGCTCAGCAAGGGATTGATCGACAGCCTGCCCAGCGAGGAAGCGATTGCCTCGGTGATCGCGATGGAGCTGGCTCACATCGCCCTGGGCCACCACATCGACACGCGCTACGCGTTCAACGATCGCCTGTTGTTTCCCGACGAGGCGACCTTCCAGCGTATCAACATGAACCACTCCGACGTAGACAACAGCACCGCCGCCAAGAAGGCCATGGAGTATCTCGGGAACTCCATGTACAAGGACCGGCTGGCGAACGCAGGCCTTTACTACGAGCAACTGGCTGATCGCGGCAAGGAACTGAAGGCGCTGAACACGCCCAAGCTGGGCGATTCGCTCCTCAAGGCCGATGGCACGCCGTGGATGGCCGAGCTGGAGCACATGGCTCCCAAGCTGAACTGGGACGACCTGGCGCAGACGCCCGCGCTGCCGCTGGGAAGCTGGCTGAAGACCGATCCGTGGGACGACACGGTGCACATGCTCAACGCCAAACGGTATGCGCCCATGAACGCCCGCGACAAGATGCCGTTCGAGGTCACGCCGATCTTCTACAAGCTGCAGCGGTATGAAGCAGCCAATGTAACGCCTCCGGCCGCAGCCGCACCCGCTGCGCAGCCGGCTAACGACCAGCCGGCCGCTGCTCCGGATAATGCTCAACCGGCTCCGCAGCCCGCTTCGTCAACCGGCGCCGGCGCCGTGCCGGACCAACAGACGACAGGCGGCACGCCGGCTCAACAGCCAACGGCAGCACAGAACCCGCAGCCGTAAGATAAACTGAGTGCCGCCGGGATCGGACAGGGCGCGCCGCAACAAATCAGCACCCTTCATCCGGCTCGTAGCGTGAATCCGATAGCTGTTCCCTGCAGAAACGAAGATTCACAGGAAGTGAATGTGCGTTGTGTTCATGAGACGATTGATTCTGGCCTTCTTTTGCATCGTATCTTCGCTGGCAATTGTTTCCGCCCATGCTCAAGTGGCGCCTGCGGCCACGGGGAGAACGTTCTCGCTCGACGCCGGCGGACTGGGTTCCATGTTTCAACCTGATTACGCGGGTAATGGATTTGCGGAAACCAGCCCCAAGCGCCTTTACGGCGCCGGCGCCTATGTGGACGTGCACTTCACGCGCTGGGTGCAGATTGAGGCGGAAGGCCGCTGGTTGCGCTTCAACCAGTACTATCCTCCATATTCCACGACGGGAATCGACGAGAACACCTACCTGATCGGTCCGCGCATTCCCATCGCAACCTTCCACAAGATGACGCCTTATGGCAAGTTTCTCGTTGGCTTGGGCAACGGCAGCTTTCTTGAAGACGGGAACGCCCTCGTGCTCGCCTACGGCGGCGGCGTGGATTACAGGCTGACACGCCGGTTCACGCTGCGCGCCTTCGATTTCGAATGGCAGCAGTGGCGCACAACGCCGACGCTCTACCCCTACGGCGGCAGCGTGGGCTTGAGCTACAAGATCTTCTGAGAGCCGTGCAGGCGCAGCGATCAGGTCCTCGAATGAACCCTGTTCGTCCGATTGACATTGCAGCGCCATCCACTCGATCTGCGTTCGACTCTCGCTTTCCATGTGCTTTCGTTCTATATGCCGCAGCAGAAGCGTGGCCGGTTCAATTTGCAGGAAGAATCTCTGTCTAAGTAAACAAAAAGGGCTGCTCGGAGGAGCGGCCCTTTCTGATCCCTGATCCCCTGAAACCTGATCCCTGCCTTTTATGCCGGCGAAGGCGAACCCTCGGGCAGGCTGCCACCGGAGCCAGGGATCGGCGATCTTTAAGTGCTGCGGGAGATTCAGACGCGGTCGGCGGGGAAGCTGCCTATGGATTCGCCGGGCGCGACGTTCTGGCCGGCGAGGACGATGGCGTGGCTGGCGATGTGCGCAGCCGCGCCGATGACAGTCGGCTGAAGGCGGACTTTCTCGTAGTCTCCGGCGCCGTGAGAGAAGGAGTAGATGCGGGAGTAGGAGCCGATGATGGCGTTGTCGCCGATGGCGATGCCGCCGCGATCGTTGAGCAACGCGCGCTGGCGGATGACGACTCCGTCGCCGATGGAGAGGTTGTAGCCGTAGGTGAGGTCGACACCGTGATGGATTTTGACGCCTGTACCCATGTGGGCAAAGATGTGCCGGCCCAACATGCAGCGAAAACGCAGGCCGAGCCAGTGGTTCAGCCCCAGTGGCGAGCGGTCGAACATCTGCCAGAACCAGAGCAGCGGTTTACGCGGCGCAAAGCGTTCGCGATCGACCTCCGCAAAGTATTCCGCTTCCAAGGTCACGTTTTGCGGATCGAGCGAGAGGCCGACCACGTTGCCGGGCAGCTCGGAAGTGAGGGTGAGATTGAGTTTTCCGCCGTGGGGACGGCCCATGTAAAGCTGGTAGAGCTGGTCGCGGACAATCTCGCCGCGGCGCTCCTGTGAATGGTGGCGGGCGAACTCCTCGTCGAGAAAGCGAATCCAGCGGCGGTAGATCTCTTCGGCTTCGGCGGCGGGATGGGGAACGTGATTTTCAGGGCTGGCCATACGCCTTCGACGATAGAACAGGGAGCAGGGAATAGGGAATAGGGAGTAGAAAGCAGCTTCTAGCTTTTAGCTCTTAGCCGTTTGCGTTTCTGGCCGAATTTGGGTTCAGTCAGTACTCACCATCAATTCCAGGCCGTGATCAGGCGAACGAAGTAACGAACGGCTGGATGCCGGCGAGGGCGGGCTGTGAACTACGAACTGTGAATCTAGAACAGCTTTACCGGCGGCCCTGGCCGGTTATTGGGCTCACTTCTTTTTCACGGCGCGGCGGGCGGCGATGGCATGCATCTCCTTGCCCCAGTGCGAGCGGTTGATGCCGATCTGCATGGCCAGCATGATGATGTTGCCGGTGCCCCAGTAAAGCGCCAGTCCCGAGGCGTAGTGCCAGAGCATGAAGCCGAAGAAAATCGGCATCATGAAGGCCATCATGCGGCGTTGGGAGGGGTCCATGCCCGGCGAGGGCGTAATGTACTGGGTCAGGAACATGGACACGATGATGAAGATGGGCAGAATGTGCGTTGGGTCCGGATGCGACAGGTCGGGCAGCCAGAGCCAGTGGGCCTGGCGCAGCTCCACCGTATACTCCAAAACGCGGAAGTACGGCCACAGGAGCAGCATCGGCACGAGCATGGGCAGGCAGTTTCCGTACATGTTGACGCCCTCGGTTTTGTAAAGGGCCATCATCTCCGCATTCATATCGGCGCGCTTGGGGTCGGTCGCCTTAAGATTCGAGTAACGCTTTTTGATCGCGTCAACCTTGGGCTGGATGCGCATCATCTTCAGCGACGACTTGGTCATCATCAAGCGTGTGGGCAGGAGCGTCAGGTTGAAGATGACCGTGGACAGGATGATGGCCCAGCCCCAGTTTCCAACGCCGTGTTGGACCATGAAGCGAAGCAGGAGGTAGAGCGGCTTGGCTATAAAGGCCCATAAACCAAACTGAATCAGCGGCTCAAGCGACGGGCCGTCGGGTTTGCCGTCAACGCCCGTGGCGTGGATGGACTCCAATACATCGGTTGCCTTGGGTCCGGCAAACAGGCGCAGGCGAGTGTCGCCGCTGGTGTCGCCGACCGCCAGGCCCAACACGTCGATGTGAGTCTTTTTGCTGTTGGGATCACTGGTATCTCCGGGCAGCTCGACGGCATTGTGCAGAGTGACCACAGTGGTGCGATCGGGCACGTCGGGCAGAAAGGCCGAAGCGAAGTAAAGGTCCATGTCGGCGGCGTACTGATAAGGCTCGTCGAGCGTATTGTTGCCGCTGACCTTGGCCGCGGCCTGCGTGTCCTGCTTTCCATCAATCGACCAGGCGAAGAAGGAGGGGGTGCGCGTCTGCGACGGCATCATCCCCGTCTGCTGGAGATCTTCCATGTCGCCAAGTCCGGCAGGCCAGGCGACCAACGCGCGGACGGGCTCTCCATTCTGCTTCACCTGGGCCTCGACGGTGACGACGTAGCTCGTATCGAAGCGGAAGGTTTTTACGACGTCGAGACCGTTCGACGCGTAGTGGAAGGTGATGGAGGCGGGCGCCACGACCAGCCCGGTGGCCGTGGGCTGCGCGCCCGAAACCGAGACCTGGTAGAGAGCCTGATTGAGCTGCGAAGTGAGCGCCGGATCGTAGGTAAACAGCGAGAGCGGGAGCCCGAAGCGCGCGGCAGCCTGAGGCTGGACGAGGTCAAGGGGCTTGCCTGCCGAGTCGAAGTATTTCTTCAGGATCCAATGCTCGACCTGCGCGCCGCGATTGCCGAACTCGATCTTGTAGAGCTCGTTCTCGACTGCAGTGACGGTCTCGATGGAGGCGGATATCTGCGGCGCAGCCTTAGACGGCCGCGCGGGGACGGCGGCAGGCGGCGCCTGGCTTTGGGCGGCCAGGGCGGGCGGCGCGGCGGTCTGCGCTTGCGGCGGCGCAGGCGCCTGCTGTTCGGGTTTGGGCTTGGCGAAGAAGTACTGGTAGCCGAGGAAGGCGGCGAGCACCAGGAGCATGAGTGACATGGTGGAGCGCATATCGCCGCCGCCGCCGGAGCCCTGCGATTGCAGATTGGGATTATGAACTTCGGGCAAAGGAAACTTCCTATCGGTTACAAAGGGCAGCCTGGCGGGCCACCGCTGTTCTTATGGTAATGGTTCGCGCGGAAGTGCGGTTCCGTCACGATGGACCGCGGTGTCAACCCGGGCAGCAGCGGCAGAGCGAAAAGCGCGCGGCGGGACCGGATCGAACCCTCCGCGCGTGAAGGGGTGGCAACGCAGAAGGCGCCAGGCCGCAAGCGCACAGCCGCGCAGCGGGCCATGTGTAGCGATGGCGACCGCCGCGTACTCAGAGCAAGTGGGCAGGAATTTGCAGCCGCCGGGCTGCAGCGAGTGCAACGCAGGCGACAGCCAGCGTTTGTAAAAAGCGAGCAGTGCAAGCAGGATGCGCGTCATGGTCGGGGCGTCACCGGCGTTTTTGGCGCGGCCCAGGAGTGCTTTGTGGAGCGCGCCACCTCGGTCCTAGCCTGTTCCAGAATACGCACAATCTCCCGCTCAAGTTGCGCGAATTCCATGGTGAGCACGTTGCGGCGAGGATGGAAGATGAGATCGAAGCCTTGGGGCAGGAGATCGACGTGGCGGCGCAGGGCTTCGCGCATGCGGCGCTTGATGCGGTTGCGTTCGTGGGCTTTGCCCAACACCTTGCCTACAGTGAAGCCGATGCGCGTCGCGGCCGGAGAACTTCCAGCCGCGCCATCCTGCGTTTGCGGCGCCAAAAACCAGCTCATGGTAGCGGATTGCCGTTTGCGGCCTGCGGCGTAAGCGCGCAGAAAGTCAGTGTGCTTGCGCAGACGCGAGGCGGCCAGAGTTTGGCGCTGGGCAGGCTTGGAAGGTGAGATCATCGGGAAGGCTCGATCCGGAATGGCGCCGCTGCGTGGCACATTCCGATTCCAACAGGACCACCGGGAGGGATCAGTCGCGGTGTGCGGCGCTGACGGACACGCGCTTGCGGCCGGCGGCGCGGCGGCGGTTGAGCACGGCTGCGCCGCCCTTGGTCTTCATGCGCGCCCGGAAGCCGTGTGTCTTCACGCGGTGGCGGCGGTTGGGTTGAAAAGTGCGCTTGGGCATCGTTACCCGCTCCTGTTTCCTAAAGAAAATCTGCGTTTTAGCAACAACTTTGAGTATACCGTAGGGCAAGCCGGGAATCCAGCAGTGGAGAGCTCCTCACCATATGGCATTGCGCGCGATCGCCATCGCGTATTCTAAGAAGGATGTAGTGGCGCAGCAGCGGATGCCGCAAGTCAGGTGTTGCAGCGCACGCTTGCGCGGATGGAAATTGCGGAGTTTCACCATCCTTGGTGCAACTTTTCGAGACCGTAGAAAACTTATGTGAATAGAGGATTGCAACGGCCTCGATATGTGCTACTATCGGGACCGTTCCTGAAATTTCATGTGAAATTTCAAACGATCTGCAAGACAGGTTTTATGTTCAAGTGCCCCGGGGTCGAATCTTCAGGGGCAGGCCAGCGGGAAACAGGTACCGGTCACCGAAGGCGGGCGGGAAGCGAAATGCTTTGCGCCGGGAGGGTATCGTTGCCTGAAAACCGCCATTGAACCGCGAGGCTCCCAGCCTGCGGAAAAAGCAAGGATTGTACGATGGCATTTGCAACTTCGCCGGCTACGGCACTCAACCCATGGCTCCAGATTCTCGCGGCATTAGAAAAGAAGGTAATCCGGCAATCCTTCGAGACCTGGCTCAAGCCCACCCGTTTCAGTCATATTGCGGGCCGCAAGCTCTACGTGCGCGTGCCCTCGCCGGAGTTCCAGCACATCGGCGACAAGTACGGCGACCTGATCCAGGAAGCCATCGATCTGCAGTCGCTTGAGCTCGACGACGTCTGCTTCGTGACCGTCGAGGAGGATCCCTCGATTCCGCCGCAGCGGAGGGATGGTGGCTTTGGGCCGGTAGCCGCGCACGCGCCCACGGCGCCGCCTGCCAGTGCGACGCGCACGCCCGAGCAGAGCCGCTTCGACTGGTCAACAGCGGCGCAACTCAATTCCCGCTACACCTTCGATGCCTTTGTGATCGGCAACGGCAACCAGTTTGCGCGCGCCGCGGCGCTGGCCGTGGCGGAGCGCCCGTCGCGCGCCTACAATCCGCTCTTCCTCTATGGCGGGGTGGGCATGGGCAAGACACACCTGATGCACGCCATCGGCCACGAGGTGAAGCGGAGGCAGCCGGTTGCGAACATCTGCTACGTGAGCGCCGAGAAGTTCACCAACGAGATGATCAACTCGATCCGCAACGATCGCATGACCAGCTTCCGCGACCGTTTCCGCACGGTGGACGTGCTGCTGATCGACGACATTCAGTTCATCTCGCAGAAGGAGCGCACGCAGGAAGAGTTCTTCCACACCTTCAACGCGCTGCACGAAGCGATGAAGCAGGTGGTGATTGCCTCGGACCGGCCGCCCAAGGAGCTGACGGAGATCGAGGAACGGCTGCGCTCGCGTTTCGAGTGGGGATTGATCGCGGACATTCAGCCGCCCGACCTTGAGACCAAGGTGGCCATCCTGCTGAAGAAGGCCGAAACCGAGCAGTCACAGTTGCCCACCGATGTGGCTCTGTTTATTGCTTCGAACGTGCGCACCAACGTACGCGAGCTGGAAGGCGCGCTGGTGCGTTTGATCGCCTGGTGCCAGGTGAATCGCATAGAGATCACGCTGGCGGCCGCGCAGCAGTGCCTGAAGCAGTTCATCGACATGCAGGTGCGCAAGATCACCATCGAGGCCATTCAGCGCGCGGTTGCCGAGCAGTTTGGCATGCGGGTCGCGGACTTGAAGCAGAAGAACAACTCGCGCAATGTGGTGGTGCCGCGGCAGATCGCCATGTACCTGGCCAAGCAGATGACCGAGGCGAGCCTGCCGGAGATCGGCCGCCAGTTCGGCAATAAGCATCACACCACGGTGATGCACTCGATCGGCAAGATCGACGAACAGCGCCGCACCGACAAGGACCTACACCGCATGCTGGGCAAGCTGCAGGATGTGCTGAACTGCTAAAACAGTGGCCGGTGGCCGGAGAGGGTCCGGCGACTGGAGATGCGCGATGGAGAGCCGCTCAGTGATGAGCGGCTCTTTCATTCTTGGTGTTAAACTTCGAGCGGTATGAAGCAGCCAGGTTTTCAACGGACTTCAGGGAAGATGATTTTCGGGCGCTGGCCTTCCCTTGCGCTGGCGGCGCTGGCGGCATTGGTTCTGAGCGCGTCGGCGCAAACTCCTATCGATGTGCAGCCAGTGAAAGTGCTGAAGCCGAATGGAACTCTGGCTACGTGCTCGTACAGCCCGGTTCCAGCCGAAGCGCCTTTCTTTTCCCGCCTGAGCAATGAGGAAAAGACGAACGATACGGCCTTCGGCGGCACCTACACGATGCACGGAAAGACCGGCACGTACGTGGCATGGTTCGGCATTGTGCGCGGCGTTACGCCGCCCTCACAACCAGGCGGAGACGTGACTCTGCTGGTGCAGCACCACTTCTTCGACGGCATGACCGACTGCCACATTATGCTGGTGGCCAAGAGCGGCGATGGAGACTTTGTGGCGAAACTCAAGGTCGATCCGGCGCAGATTCCCGCGCTCTCGCTGGTGCGCATCTACGGCAAGGTGACCGGCGAAACGGCTCGTGTGCCGCAGGTAGCGGTGGGCTACATTCGCGTGTGGCCGTGGATGACCTTCACCTTCACCGATCTGGCAGGAGAGGACCACAGCAATCCGCGCTGGCAGAAATACTCCAGCGTAAAGCCCTCGGATCGAATTTATGTTCCTTATCCCAACGAGGACTACTATCTGAATGTGCTGGGCGATCCTGCGGATTTCGGACTGAATCTGAGACCCGAGTAAAGACGGGATCCCAAGGGAATTAGAAAGAGCAGGGTTACTGGCGCGATCTGGGTTCGTTGCGCGACTGGTGGTGATGGCGGCGGACTACGTAGTGGCCGATGAGCCATCCCGTAGCGCTGCCCACCAGCACGTCGGAGGGGAAGTGCTCCTGGCCTATCACGCGCGTGAGGCTGACACCAGCGGCTCCCGAATACAGTGCAAATTGGATCCAGTGTGAAGAGGTTTCGCCTGCCAGCGCGGACGCGGCAGACCAGGCGATGAGGCTGTGCGACGAAGGGAAGGAAGAGTCGACTCCGGCACTCGACTGGAAGAATCGCCCGCGCGAGCTGTCCACGCCGGGCCGCTCGCGCCAGAAAATCAGCTTCATTCCCTGCTCCACGATCACGCCGTCCATCATGGACTCCGCGCTGAGAATGCCGGCTTCGCGCGCGTACTCATTGTTACCGAAATGGCCGTAGCCGTAGACGGCGACGGGAGCTGCGATCCACGCGCCAATGAGCGCATTGGAGGCGCTGATGCTGGCGTTGTTGAAGCCGGCGTTTTGCGAAACCACCTGCGTCATGGCCCTGTGATCGGTGGCGATTGCGGCTCCGGTTGCCAGTGCGAGGGGAGCGAGCCACTCGATATCGCGCGGGCGAAGCCGGACAGGACTGGTCCAGATGGCGGCCTGATCGCGAAGAAAGTTGCACGGCGTGTTGCGAATGGTCACGTCGCCGCTGGAGGACAGATGCGCTGCCGGCGCATCGGGAAGCGAAGCGCTGCCGGCCGGCAATGCTGCGGCACTCCCGGGCGCCTGCGCCGCAGCAACAATGCGGAAACCGGAGGCCAGGGTAGCGGCGGCTAGAAAGAGCACGGCGCAGCGGCAGAAACGCTTGGGGCGGAAAACTGGAAATTTTTCTTGCATGAGCCGTCGAATAGGGGACCGGATGGACCGGGCTGCTTCCTATACGACTATTTCACGATTGTGAATGTCAACGAAATAACGATCACCGCGAGGTCACCTGGAGCTGATGCCAGCCGCCTCCCGGGGGGGCCGTGGCCGAATTGACCACGTTGCCCGTCCCGTCGGCCCAATAGCCGCTTTGCGAGCCGGTCCAGACGTTACTCGACTCACCGGTAAGCGGGTCAACCGTGGGCGTGACGCCGACGAGCGCATTATCGAAGCTTTGCACTTGAGAGGCCTGCGCGCTCATCCGGTTTTCAAAAGCATTCACTTGGTCACGCATGGCCTGCATCTGCGCTTCAAACTGCTGCACCTGTTGCGCAAGCTGTTGCAAGCGGCTTTGCTGGCGGGCCTGCTGGTATTGCAGCGCATAAGCATCCATCTGCTTCTGGTAGTTGATCCAATCGGGGCTGAGGTGGAAGGTCTGGGCGCAGTGGAGCAGGATGGATTGGGCAAGGGCGAGCTGGCTGGGAGTGGTGATGAAGCTGCCCAGTGTTGGCACGGTCCAGATGCTCGCTTGCAGCGTGGTGCGCGCGGCGGTATAGGTTACGCGCTGGCTCGATCCCGAGCCGCAAAGATAGGCGATGCGACCGGTGGAAGTTTGTGTAACGGTACCCGTGGCCGGAATGTAATCGGGAACTGTGAAGTTGACGTCGGTCGTGTCAGCTGAGGGATTGGTGCAGGATTTACTGAAGCGAGCCTGGGCGTAGAGGACCGCGAACTCCGGGCCTGTGCGATATTTCTCGATCACGAGCTGAGCTTGTGCGCCAAGGTCGACTATTTGGCCCTGGGTGGGGTGGAGCTGCGTTGGAAGAGTGTAGACGGGAATGGACACATCGCCCAGACGGATCTCAGTTTGGCCGTCGGGCGACGTGAGATCAATCATGGGGCGCTCGTCGGAGAATCCCATGCGGAAGAGGCCGCCTTTAACGATCCAACCTTGGGGAACTTCGGCAGTGAAGGCTTTTTCGTACGGGTCCTGGAATGTTGTCCATGCGGGCGCTGCGGCCGCAGAGCCCGCGGCTTGGGCAAGAGAAGATTTTGCGGAGGACCGGCAGGCGACGTTGGCGAATGTCGCGGCAAACAGCGCGCCGACGGCGAGCACGATCAAGGGAAAGCGGCGGTGATTGGGCATGATGCCTTCTCCTGTGGCGGGTTTTCGTGGTTCGAGAGCTGGTCCCGTGCCGGGACGGGGGAATACGCACTGGATAGCACAGCGCCGGGGCGCCGGTCAACGATTTTGCCGATACGCACGAATACCGGTGACCGCGTGGATCAGAGCGCTCGCGGCGGGTTACCGAGGTAGATGTCAACGTAATCGAGGTAGTTCTGCGCGTATTCGCGGATGAGGTCGAGGTCCTTATCGGTGAGTTCGCGGCGCAGCCTGGCGGGAACGCCGGCCCAGAGCGTGCGCGGAGGAACCACGGTATGCTCGGGAACGACGGAGCCGGCGGCAATGATGCAGCCCTCGCCGATGCGGGCGTTGTTCAGAACGGTGGCTCCCATGCCGATGACGCACATGTCTTCGACCACGCAGCCGTGAACCGTGGCATTATGGCCGATGGTCACCCAGTCGCCCACGATGACGGGATAGAGGTTGCGCTGACCGTGGAGGACGGCGCAGTCCTGCACATTGGAGCAGGATCCAACGCGGATGGAGTTGACGTCGCCGCGCAGAACGGCGTTCATCCACACGGAGGAGCGCTCGCCCAGCACCACGTCGCCGAGGATTTGCGCGGAGGGATCGGCGTAGCAACTGGCCGGGATTTGGGGCGCATGGCCCTGATAGGTTCGGATCATAGGCCGCGAGGGCAACCTCCGATAAGAGTTTACCGGACCTGGCGAGCCCTCGGGCGGATCGGCAGCGCTCAATGCCGCTGCGGAGATGGACGCCGGGACGAAGCCCGGCTTGTGGAACCTCATGGAAAACTTCGAGTTGGCTGCCGGTTCAAAACTCGGGTATGATACTAAGGAGCCTAACAGGCAGGTTTGGAGGTGGAATCCTTTGGCGGAGGTTCGCGTTCAGGAAGGCGAACCGCTGGAAAATGCTTTGCGCCGATTCAAGCGGAAGGTGCAGCAGGAGGACATCATCAAGGAAGTGAAGCGTCACTCCTACTACCTGAAGCCCGGCGAGAAGAAACGCGTCAAGGCAGCTTTGGCGCGCAAGCGGAACCGCAAGAAGGCTCGCAAAGAGCAGGATTGATTCGATAACCCGCCGCGAAAAGCTCTGTTCCGGCGGCCTTCGTTGCAAGATAGCGAAGGCCGCGAAACGCCCCAGAGAGGCTCGGAACAGCAGGCGCGGCGGCGCAAGTGACTGTAGCGCTTCTCCAGTTTCTGCCGATCGCATTCGCGGCATCCGGTTGGCTCGTCCCCAGCGCTGAAACCAATCGGATCGATGCCGCAGCCCCCAAGAAACTTGAGAATCGCGAAATCACGCCGCACGCGATGGGCGTGAGGCGTTTCAGGTTGCCTGGCTTGACCGGGCAAGGATCTTGATACCGCTCAATTTTTCGCGCGGACCGGGCCCTTGTGGTGCAACACGAACGAGAACAGGGCACCGGAACCGGCAAGTTCGTTTCGAGCCATGGCCGATTTCGGGGCGGGACCCTGTGGGAAGCCGGCCATGGAATTCACCGATCGAGTGCTTAAGTGCGTTGACTGCGGCGCCGAGTTTGTTTTCACAGCGGGCGAGCAGGTCTTCTTCCACGACAAACAGTTCATAAACGATCCCAAGCACTGCAAGCAATGCAAGGCAAGGCGTACCCGGGGAGCGCAGCGTGCTCGTCCCGAGACGCGTACGAACTGCTCGGAGTGCGGCGCGGAGACAACCGTCCCGTTTAAGCCGACCCAGGGCAGGCCTGTGCTGTGCCGTACGTGCTTTCAAAAGCAGCCGGCAAAGCCTCAACCTGCGCCTAGTCCAGCGCAAGACTGAAGAGCAGGTCGCCCCGGAATTTCGAAGGGAAACCCGCGTTACGCGCCAGTGTCGCCAGTTGCGCCCAATGGCGCTGGCTGTGGAATAGCGCGTGCGCAGCAATCTTCCTGCGGGAGACTGTGCGTTCTTCGGGCGGCACCCAATCGAAATTGAGAACGTAGGGATCGCTCCAGGTCTGTTCCGGCGCGGCGAGCAGATTGCGGAAGATTGCGACCGCTTGGCGATGGAGGTCGAACAGCGCGTCGAGAGGGCCGGCTGGAATTTTTTCCCTAGGAGTTTCCGGCGTTGCGGCGAGACGCTGGCCCCAGCGCAGTTCCGCGCCCCAGATGTGCCGGACAAACTCCCGCACATTGGCGGCGCCGCCAATGCCGCAAGGCAGTTCGAGCAGCCCAGGATTGGCATCCAGGTGGGTTTTCCAGAAATTGGCGGCCTCGTCGTTCCACTTCAACAGTTCTTTCAGAGTGATGCTAATGCTCATCCGCGCGCCCCTCCCTTCAGGGCGCGATGGCCGATGTCGCGCCGGTAGTACATTCCCTCAAAAAAGATTTCCGCCATGACCCGATACGCACGGTCAAGAGCTTCCTGAAGCGAGTCGGCAGCAGCGGTTACGCCGAGCACGCGCCCGCCGGCGGTAAGCAGTTGGCCGCCCATAAGCGCCGTACCGGCATGAAACACTTCGACGCCCGGAACCCGGGCCGCGGCGCCAAGACCTGTGATGGGAAAGCCGGTTTTGTAGCTTCCCGGATAACCGCCGGAACTGGCCACGACACAGGCTGAAGCGCCCGGGGTCCAGCGGAGCGTGGTTTCGGCGAGGCGGCCGTCGATGCAGGCCTCGATTGCGTCGACCAGATCGCTTTCCAGGCGCACCAGGATAGCCTGGGTTTCGGGATCGCCGAAGCGGGCGTTGAACTCGAGCACCTGGGGGCCGCGGGCGGTCATCATGAGCCCGCAATAGAGCACGCCAGTGAAGGGTGTCTCCTCTTCCGCCATGCCTTGGATGGTGGGCTCGGCGACGTGGCGCAGAATCCAGTCGGACATGGCGGGATCGAGCAGCGTATCGGTGGAGTAGACGCCCATGCCGCCTGTGTTGGGTCCGGTGTCGCCCTCGCCGATGCGCTTGTGATCCTGGGAGGGGACGAGTGGCGCGACGTGCTTGCCGTCGCTCAAGCAAAGAAAGCTGATCTCGTCGCCTTCGAGGAACTCCTCGATGACGACCTGGCGCTCGGGCGCGCCGAGAAGCGCGCCCGAGAACAGGTCCTGGGCGGCCTCGGCGGCGGTGTGGCGCGAGTCGCACATGATGACGCCCTTGCCCGCGGCCAGGCCGTCGGCCTTGACCACGATGGGCGGATGGAAGACCTCGATGGCCTTTTCTACCTCGGCCGCGGAGACGCAGACGGCGTAGTTCGGCGTGGGGATGTTGTGCCGCTGCAGGAAGCGCTTGGCGAAGCCCTTGCTGGATTCGAGCATGGCGGCGGCGCGCGTGGGGCCGAAGACGCGCAGGCCGCGCTCGTGGAGCGCGTCGACGATGCCCAGCGAGAGCGGCAGCTCGGGGCCGACGATGGTCAGGCCGGGGTGCTCGGCTTCGGCGAGGCCGGCCATGGCGTCGAGGTCTTTGAGATCGACGGGGACGCAGCGCGCGATTTGAGCCATGCCGCCATTGCCGGGCGCGCAAACGATTTCGGTGACTCGCGGGCTGCGTTTCACGGCCCATGCGAGAGCGTGCTCGCGGCCTCCGGAACCAAGGATGAGAACTTTCATGGGAGAGAACCTTCCTCCGGCCTATCGGTGAGCCGGAAGAAGCATGGTCGGCAATGGAGGCAGGGGAAGTCAAACGGGGAAACGCAGAATTCGGAGCGCATTGCGTTCCCCTATACTGATGCGGGATGCGCGCAGACGGTTCAGCGCATGGGGATTGTTGCGAGAGAGCAGGATGGTCGAGACGCGCATCAAGCCGTACACGGAGCAGGAGGCCGAGCAGGCGCGGCGCGAGGAACAGCGGCGCGTCTTCCGGCGCAACCAGGTGTTCGGGCTGCTGATGGTGGCGGCGGCGATTTGCCTGTGGTGGCTGCTGCATACCAATCCGAAGTGGATCTTTCCGCCGGGGTGGTGGCGGTGGTGAGGCAGGGAACAGGGATCAGGGATCAGGGGTCAGAAAAGCCAGCCGAGAATGCACGCAATCCGCTGGTCGTGATTCTGCTGGGCCCGACAGGGAGCGGCAAGACTGCGCTTTCGCTGGCGCTGGCCGAGCGGTTTGGCGGCGAGATTGTGAGCTGCGACTCGGTGGCTGTGTATCGCGGCATGGAGGTGGGTACGGCCAAGCCCACCCGCGAGGAGCGGGCGCGCGTGCCGCATCACCTGATCGATGTGGCCGAGCCGGATGAGCCGTTTACCGCGGGCGAGTACAGCCGGCGGGCGCGGGCGACGTTGCGCGAGATTGCGGCGCGCGAGCGCCTGCCGATTGTGACCGGTGGAACGGGGTTATATCTGCGAGCGCTGACGGAGGGGCTGTTTGCCGGGCCGGAGCGGCGCGAGGATCTGCGGGCGCGGTTGCGGCGGAGCGCAGGGCGGCATGGAAGCGCATGGCTGCACCGAGTGCTGAAGAAGCTCGATGCGGCAACGGCCGAGCGCATTCATGGGAATGACACGGCGAAGGTGATTCGCGCGATTGAGGTTTGCGTGGCGGCGCGGAAGCCGATGTCGGAAGTGATGGGGCGCGATCCACTTGCCGGGTTCCGGCTGCTGAGGATCGGGCTGAACCCGCCGCGGGTCGCGCTCCCTCCCCGCGAAGGCCTTTATGACAGGCTGAATCGGCGCTGCGCGGCGATGTTTGCTGCGGGGCTGGTGGAGGAGACGCGAAGGCTGCTGGAGCGCTATGGGCCGGTGAAGGCGCTGGACTCGCTCGGCTATCGGCAGGCGCGCGGCGTGCTGGACGGATCGTTGAGCGTGGACGAGGCGGTGAAGGCCGCGCAGCAGGGGCATCGCAATTATGCGAAGCGGCAGATGACGTGGTTCCGGCGCGAGCCGGAGGTGCAATGGATCGAAGGGTTCGGCGACGAGGCGGAGACGGCGAGCGAGGCGGTGGACCTCGTGAAGAGAGCGTTGGCGATGGCCGAATAAAGGCGCACATCGCTTTGCGGTATCCAATTTAGACTAGGCGTGTAGATGCGGTACTCGCTGCGGCGAGTGCCGGGACGGAGCTTCCCAGTGGCAGAGACAAATCCAGAGACGATTTACGACGTGGCGGTGATCGGCGGCGGGCCCGCAGGATATACCGCAGCGATTCGCGGGGCGGAGTACGGGCTAAAGGTCGCGCTGATCGACGCGAGCCCGAAGCTGGGTGGGACGTGCCTGCACGTGGGTTGCATTCCGACCAAAGCACTTTTGTTCAACGCCGAGCTGTGGGACTACCTGAAGGAAGCGGAGGAGTTTGGCATCAAGGGGGTCGAGGCGCGGTCGCTCGATTGGTCCGCGGTGCTCGCGCGTAAGAACGCGATCATCACCAAGCATGTGAAGGGCCTCGATTTCCTGATGAAGAAGCATAAGATTGCCGTTTTTTCTAGTTTTGGAAGGCTGACAGGCAGAGCGAAGGATGGTGTGCACACGGTGGATGTGGACACTGGCGGCCAAAAGAGCCAGGTGAAGGCGAAGAACGTGATTCTGGCGACCGGGTCAGAGGCGAAGCTGCTGCCGGGATTGAAGGCGGACGGCACGATTCTGACCAACATCGAGATTCTGAGCCTGGGCGCGCCGCCGAAGTCGCTGATTGTGATTGGAGCGGGCGCGGTGGGCGTGGAGTTCGCGTCGATCTTCCGCAGCTTTGGCGCCGAGGTGACGATTCTGGAATTCCTGCCGCGCATGGTTCCGGTCGAGGACGAGGAGATTTCGAAGGAGCTGGCACGCGTATTCAGAAAACGAGGCATCGAGACGCAGCACCGGCGCGAAGGTGGAGAAGGTGGAGAAGACGGCTGACGGCGTTCGCGTGAGCTACACGGATGCGAACGGTAAGGCTCAGGTGAAAGAGGCTGAGAAAGTATTGGTGGCCGTGGGGCGCGGGCCGCTGACGAACGGGATCGGGTTGGAGAAAACGAAGATCGAACTCGACCGCGGGTTCGTGAAGGTTGGCGAGGCGCAGGAGACGGCGGAGCCGGGCGTGTATGCGATTGGCGACATTGTGGCCGGGCTGCCGCAACTGGCGCACGTGGGCGCGATGAGCGGCATGGTGGCGATGGCGAAGATCGCAGGGCGGTATTACAGGCCGGTGCGGCGGGATCGGATTCCGAGCTGCACCTATACGGAGCCGCAGATCGGCAGCGCAGGGCTGACCGAAGCGCAGGCGAAGGAAAAGGGCTACGCGGTGAAGGTGGGCAAGTTTCCGTTCGCGGGGAATTCAAAGGCGACGATTGTGGGTAGCCACGACGGATTTGTGAAGGTGGTGGCCGACGCGAAGTACGGCGAGATTCTGGGCGTGCACATCATTGGGCCGCAGGCTACGGAGCTGATTGCCGAGGCGGTTGCGATGATGGAGCTCGAAGGCACGGTGGAGCACCTGATGTTCACGATCCACGCGCACCCCACGCTGAGCGAGGCGATGCTGGATGGGTACGGCGCGGTGGAGGGGATGGCGATTAACGCATAAGGCAGCGAGTCAGCAATTCAACCTTGCTCGCAGTCGAGGCAAACGTTGGGTGCTCTTGTCCGGAAATTAATTGCCGATTGCTTTCATAGTGCTTGGAAATTTGTTTCGTAATTTTTCGATATGGCTTTTAACTCCATCGGCAACAACGCTGGTTCCAAATTGATTTCGTAGAGATTGAATCGTCTCGCGAAGGTTCACGGTGTCGCCGGATGCCGCGAGCAAGACCGCCTTTGCTTTCAGTTGCTGATAACCGAGAGCTTCGTTAGTTGCCCACTTGCCCAAAAGAGCATTCTCTGACATATTGCGCCCGATAAACGGGGTTACATACTCGCAGATCAGTCTCTTTAGATATTCAAGTGTCTCGGTTGAAGATTGCTCGTCTCGAACAGTCCATTGTTGAATTCTTGGCTCGGGCCCTAGTTGTTCCGCACGAAAATTCCAAATGCACTTCCAATGAGCTGGGGGTTTGTCCGCTGGTTCATCATCAAATGCCAGCAACCGCTTTGCTGTTACAGCCACATTCACGTAGAAAGTCTTTTCGTCGGGTTGAGACCAGCGACTCTTTTGTAGATTGATGATTCCCCAACATTCCGATGATTCTAGGATGAAGTTCTGGCTGGACGGTCGGAAGCCATTCTGCTTAAGAATCGCGTGCAGCCCCTTAAGCACATCCAAGAAGAATTTATCCGCACTTTCCAATGGCTTTGGCCTTTCTTTCGCACGAACTGCAACCGCAAACCTTGTCGGTGCTATCACAGTTCCGTGGATTGGGTCGCGATGAGCTCCTTCGCTTTGGCGATGAAGGCGTCGAGCGGCGTGGATCCCTGGTCGCCTTTGCCGCGGGTGCGGACGCTGACCGAGCCGGTAGCCTCTTCCTTGTCGCCGAAGACGAGGATGTAGGGTGTCTTCTGGTTGGCGAAGTCGCGAATTTTGGCGTTCATTTTTTCGTTGCGGGCGTCGGTTTCGACGCGGAAGCCCGCTTCTTTTAAGTTTTGGTTGAGCTTTTCGGCATAAGAAAGGTGCTTCTCGCTGATGGGGACAAGACCGAACTGCACGGGCGCGAGCCAGAGCGGGAAGGCGCCGGCGTAGTGCTCGATGAGGACACCGAAGAAACGCTCGACGGAGCCGAAGAGAGCGCGGTGGACCATGACGGGCTGATGGCGCTCGCCGTCTTCACCAACGTACTCGAGCTCAAAGCGCGCTGGAAGGTTGAAGTCAAATTGTACCGTTGATAACTGCCAGAGACGGCCCAGCACGTTGACGAGCTTGACGTCGATCTTGGGTCCGTAGAAAGCGGCTTCGCCGGGGATGGTTTTGTAGGCGATGCCTTTGGATTTGAGCACGTTGTCGAGCGAGCGGATGGCGAGGTCCCAGTTTTCGTTCGAGCCTGCGTAGTGGGCGCGGTCGTTCGGATCCCAGGTTGAGAGCTCGACCTTGAACTCAGAGAAGCCAAAGGTTTTCAAGACGGCCTCGGCGAAGTCGATGCAGGCCGCGACTTCGCTTTCGATCTGCGAGGGCATGCAGAAGATGTGGGCGTCGTCCTGCGTGAAGCCGCGCACGCGCAGCAGGCCGTGCATGGTTCCGGAGCGCTCATAGCGATAAACATTGCCCAGCTCGGCGTAGCGCGCGGGCAGATCGCGATAGCTCTTGGGCGAGTTCTTGTAGATGAGGATGTGGAAGGGGCAGTTCATGGGCTTGAGGCGATAGAGCGCATCGTCAAGCTCCATGGGCGTATACATGTTGGCCGCGTAGAAGCCTTCGTGGCCGGAGGTTTGCCAAAGATTCACACGCGCAACGTGAGGCGTGTAGACGAGCTGGTAGCCGCGGCGGAGACACTCGTCGCGCATCCAGTCTTCCATGACCTTGCGGATGATGGCGCCTTTGGGATGCCAGAAGATGAGGCCGGCGCCGGCGAGCTCCTGAATGCTGAAGAGGTCTAATTGTTTGCCTAAGACGCGATGGTCGCGGCGGGCGGCTTCTTCCAGGCGGGCGAAGTGCTCGTCGAGTTCTTTTTTCGAAAAGAACGCGGTGCCGTAGATGCGCTGGAGTTGCGGATTTTTCTCGTCGCCGAGCCAGTAGGCTCCGGCGAGGCTGGTGACCTTGAAGGCCTTGACGCGGCCGGTGGAGGGAACGTGCGGGCCGCGGCAGAAATCGACGAAGGCGCCGTTGCGGTAGAAGCTGACCTGGTCGCCGGGCGCTGTAAATTTCGTCACGAAGTGGGTCTTCATGAAGTCGCCGTCACGTGTGAATTCGGCGAGAGCCTGCTCGCGGGGTTCGTATTCGTGGACGAACTTTTCGTCGCGGGCGACGACCTCAGCCATTTTGGCTTCGATGGCGGCGAGGTCTTCGGGGGTGAAGGGCTTCTCGCGGTAGAAGTCGTAGAAGAATCCGGAGTCGGTTGCGGGGCCGTGGCCGAGCCTGGCCTCAGGAAATAGCTCGAGGACGGCCGTGGCAAGAACGTGCGCGGCGGAATGGCGAACCACCTTGAGGGCGTCGGGATCTCTTTCGGTGACGAGCTCCAGCCGCGTGTCGGACGTGAGCGGCGTGGATAGATCGACGAGGCGCGATGCGGCCGAGTCTTCAGCGGCGTACATGGCGGCCTCCGACTGGCCGTCGGGGGCGGAGTTTTGGACGGCGCTCGTTGCGTCCGACACAGGCGTGAGGCGGGCGGCGATGGAGGCTGCGGCGAGGCGCGGAGAGATGGAGTTGGCGATTTCGAGAGGCGTTGTGCCAGAGGGCACCTGGCGAATGGCTCCGTCGGGCAGGTGTACGTCGATCGTGTTCTTGCTCATATGTTTGGTGGATTCCGCTGCGGCCCTGGAACGAAACAATGCGGCCAACCTTTGAGGATAGAGGCTTGAAGGGTGCGAAGTCGAGTGAGAGCGGAGTTGGCGGTGTTAGCGGAGTTAGCGAAGCTAGCCCATCGACGAGTGTGACGGCTCGCAAAGCGGCGAGGGCTAAGGTCTCGAAATTTGCCGTGAAAAACGTAAAAGGGCCGAGATGCAGTCCTGAGTGCGTTCAGGATTGCTCCCCAGCCCTTTCCAGTTTCGTACAAGATTCTGCCGGAATCCGGCCAATCAGGTTAGAGAGGCTGCACGTCTGCGGCCTGCCAGCCTTTGGGCCCCTTTACGACGTTGAACTGCACGGCTTGACCTTCTTGCAAGCTCTTGAAACCACTCGAGTTGATTGCAGAGTAGTGCACGAAGACATCTTCGCCGTTCTGGCGCGAAATGAAGCCGAAACCCTTCGCGTCGTTGAACCACTTCACGGTACCTTGTTCCATACTTGTTCGTATTTCCTGGATTGAATTGCGCTGGATGAATCGGAGCGAACACTGGCAGAATCTTGCTTTTGGGCGAGTACTGCTCACGCCCGGTTCGGTTCTAACGCTGACAATATTCTATCATTTCCGTCAAAATCATGCGGAGGAAATGTGTGCCTGATCTCACTTCGCTGTTTCGTTGCTCGTAACCCTTTGAAAACTAGATTCTTACCAGCGCATTCCCGCTTGTGATAAGGTGAGGAGTCGCCATGCCGCACGATTGCGTACCCGAACTGCTGGCTCGCGCCACCGAGGCGCTGGAGGAAGAGTTTGGGGCGCTGCCGGGATTTGAGGCGGAGCCGGGCGCGAGCGCCGAAGCGATAGCCGCAGTGCTGGAGGCGACGGCGCGCCGGTTGGGCGACAACTATCCCTATTTCCATCCTCTCTACGCCGGGCAGATGCTGAAGCCGCCGCATCCGGTGGCTCGGGCGGCCTACGCGCTGGCGATGAAGATCAATCCCAACAATCATGCGCTGGACGGCGGGCGGGCGAGCTCGGCGATGGAGGTGGAGGCGGTACGGGAGATCGCCGGGATCTTCGGGTGGACCGAGTTTTTGGGCCATCTGACATCGAGCGGGACGTTTGCGAATCTCGAGGCGCTGTGGATGGCGGGGCAACTGGCGCCCGGGCGGCGAATTGTGGGTTCGGAACAGGCGCATTACATGCACCAGCGGATCAGCGGCGTGCTGAAGCTGGAGTTTGCGAGCGTAGCGGCGGATGAGTGCGGTCGAGTGAGGCTGGACGCGCTGGAAGAGGAACTGCGCAAGGGCGACGTGGGCACAGTGGTGGCAACGCTGGGCACGACGGCGATAGGGCGCAGTGGATCCGCTTGACGAGATTTTGAGGCTGAAAGAGCGGTACGGGTTCCGGGTGCACGTGGATGCGGCGTATGGAGGGTACTTTGCGCTGATTGCGGAGACGCTGGACGAGCCGGCGCGGCGCGCGTTTGCGGCAATCGGGCAGGCGGATTCGATCGTCGTTGATCCGCACAAGCACGGGTTGCAGCCGTATGGATGCGGGTGCGTGCTGTTTCGCGAACCGGCGGTGGGGCGGTTTTACAAGCACGATTCGCCGTATACGTACTTCACCTCGAAGGAGCTGCACCTTGGCGAGATCAGCCTGGAGTGCTCGCGTGCGGGAGCGGCGGCGGTGGCGCTGTGGGCGACGCAACGGCTGCTGCCGCTCAAGCCGGGCGGGGAGTTTGCGCGGGGGCTGGCCAAAGGACGTCGCGCGGCGCTGGAGCTGGACCGGAGGCTGCGCGGAGACGGCCGGTTTGGGGCGCTT
Source organism: uncultured Acidobacteriaceae bacterium (assembly GCA_963808805.1). Taxonomy (GTDB): domain Bacteria; phylum Acidobacteriota; class Terriglobia; order Terriglobales; family Acidobacteriaceae; genus Telmatobacter. Next base: position 459,814 of record CAWEGN010000004.1, read on the forward strand.
GCGGCGGGCGCGCCGGAGCTGGACATTGTGGTGTGGGCATTGCAGGCGGCGGACCTTCAAAAGGCTTCGGAGCAAGCGCGAAGGGTGTTCGATGCATGCGCCCGGCGGGGGCTGCACCTGGCCCTAGTACAATTGCCGGGATCGTGGTTCGGGACGCCGGGCCGAGTGAAACATGAGCGGGGCGGGGCGACATGCCTGCGCTCGGTGCTGATGAAGCCGGAGCACGAGGCATGGATAGACGAGATATGGGATCGGCTGAGCGCGGGGTGCGAAGATGTTGCGGGAGGGTGAGAACGCGGCGATGGTGTTGTTCATACCCAAAAGAAAACGTTGTCAATGAGCAGTGAATAGTGGTCAGAGGACAGGGAATAGTTTTTCGTTGTTGGTTGAAAGTTTGAGGGTCTGAATTTAAAAAGAGGTTGAGGAAGATGCACGATCCGAAAGTATTCCGTTCCATACATCGTGAGCGCTTTCATGCGGAGCCGGCAATTTTTGTAGGGCCGGGGCGCGTGAACCTGATCGGAGAGCACACCGACTATGCCGAAGGCTTTGTGATGCCTGCGGCGATCAACTTTGCCACGCTGGCCGGGGTTTCGCCGCGCACGGATGGCAAGATCGCCATCTACTCAGAGAATTACGGCGAAGAGAAGACGTTTGACGCGGCTGCGCTGCCCGTCAAGGGGAGCAAGCACTGGAGCGACTACCCGATGGGGGTGGTGTCGATTCTGGCGGACGAGGGCCACAGGATTCCAGGATTCAGCCTGAGCGTGTGGAGCGATGTGCCGCTGGCGTCGGGGCTCTCGAGCTCGGCGGCCCTCGAGGTGTCCACGGCGCTGGCCGTTCTGTCGCTCGTCGGCGCAAGCTATTCAGGATCTGTCCTCGCGCGGCTGTGCCAGCGGGCGGAAAACGAGTACGTCGGCGCAAACTGCGGCATCATGGACCAGTTCATCAGCTTGAACGGCAAAGAGAACCACGCGCTGCTGCTCGACTGCCGCGACTTGAGTTTCAAGCTGGCGCCGATTCCGGACCACGTTGCGCTGGTGATTGCCAACACCATGGTCAAGCACTCGGTGGCTGGAGGCGATTATCCCACGCGGCGGCGCGAGTCGGAGGCGGCTTGCGCGGTGATCGCGAGCCACCGGCCGGGCGTGCCGTTCCTGCGCGACGCGACGCTCGAAGACCTGGAGAAGTGGGGCCACGAGATGGAGCCCAAGAGCCTGATGCGGGCGAGGCACGTGATCGGCGAAAACCTGCGCACGGTGGCGGCGTGCGAGGCGCTGCTGAAAGGCGACATGAAAGAGCTGGGACGGCTGATGGCCGAAGCGCACCGCAGCTACAGCCAGGACTTCGAGGGCAGTTGCGTGGAGGCGGACGCGATGGTGGCGCTGGCGCAGGATCTGCCGGGGCTGATCGGAGCGCGGCTGACGGGCGGGGGGTTCGGCGGCTGCACCATCAACCTGGTGGAGCAGAGTGAGGCGGCGGCGTTTGCCGAGGCGCTGAGCGCGCGCTACGCGGAAAAGACCGGGATCGTGCCGCAGATTCATATTTGCCGCGCCTCGGGAGGGGCGCACCGGCTGGAGTAGGGCAGCGGAGCTGGCGGCGTTAGCGCGGTTAGCGGAGTTCGAGGGCCAGCGAAACTGGCGCCAACGGACAACGACGAACGCGATTCGGAACAGACGCGGCTCGAAATAGATTTGTAATGATTCATCTCGTAGGGCCTTTCTGTGCAAGTGACTGACACGAAAGAACCATGTTCACGACCGGGCAGCGACATTGTCCGGCGCGGGTTCCTTGTTAAACTTGGGAGGTGTTTGCCCGATGAAGAACAGGGGCGGAGTTTGCCTCGACCGGGCTGAATGGTTTTGCTTCTGCGTGACCGTCCAGCGCGGGCAGGGTTGAGAAGAAACAAGGATATGCAACCTACAACCTCGCAATCGCCGTTCCACGAAACCTTTCCCAGCACGGGACAGGTGGCTTATTTTTCGATGGAGATCGCGATCCAGCCGCAGATGCCGACGTACTCGGGCGGTCTGGGCGTGCTGGCCGGCGACACCCTGCGTTCGGCAGCGGACCTTGGCGTTTCGATGGCGGCGTTCACGCTCCTGCACCGCAAGGGGTACTTCCAGCAGCATCTTGACCCGGCGGGCAAGCAGACCGAGGAAGTGCAGCCATGGAATCCTGCGGATTTTTGCACGGAAGAGCCGGCGCGTGTGACAGTTTCAATCGAAGGCCGGGTGGTGACCCTTCGAACATGGCGATATGACCTGAAGGGAAGCTTCGGGCACGTGGTGCCGATCTACCTGCTGGACACGGATTTGGAGGGCAACTCGGGGTGGGACCGGGGATTGACGGATCACCTGTATGGCGGGGATACGAACTACCGCCTGCAACAGGAAATCGTGCTGGGGATGGGCGGCGTGCGCATGGCGCATGCGCTGGGCCTGCACGTGAACGTATACCACATGAACGAGGGACACGCGGCGCTGTTGACGCTGGCGCTGCTGGAGAGTCAACTGGGCGGCGGGCCGGAGGGCGCGGCGGCGGAAACTGACATTGCGGCTGTGCGGCGGAAGTGCGTGTTCACGACGCACACGCCGGTGCAGGCGGGACACGACCGGTTCTCGACCGAGCAGGCGATCCGTATTCTGGGCGCGGACAGAACGGCGCGGCTGGAAAAGCTGGAATGCTTCCGCGACGGCCTGCTGAACATGACGCTGCTGGCGCTGCGCTTTTCCCGCTATGCCAACGGCGTGGCGATGCAGCACGGCAAAGTGTCGCGGGCGATGTTTCCCGAATTTGCCATCGGCTCCATTACCAACGGCGTGCACGCACCAACGTGGATCAGCGATCCGGTGCAGCGGATGCTGGACGAGCACATTCCCGCGTGGCGGCGGGACAACCTGTATTTGCGCAACGCCATCGACCTGCCCGAGGCGGAGATGCTGGCGGCACACGCACACGCCAAAGAAGAGCTGCTGGCCGAGGTGGGGTCGCGCACGGGATTGGTGTTGAATCCCAAGGTGCTCACGCTGGGCTTTGCGCGGCGGGCGGCTACGTATAAGCGCGCTACATTGATGTTTACCGATCCCGAGCGGCTCAAGGAGATCGCGGCCAAGGCGGGCGGACTACAGATTCTGTACGCCGGCAAGGCGCACCCGCAGGACGAGCCGGGAAAGGCGCTGATCCAGCAGGTGGTTGCGGAGGCGGCCAAGCTCTCGAACAACGATTTGCGGATTGTTTACCTGGAGAACTACGCCTGGCAACTGGGCGCGCAACTGACGGCCGGCGTGGACGTGTGGGTGAACACGCCGCGGAGGCCGTATGAGGCGTCAGGCACGAGCGGGATGAAGGCGGCGATGAACGGCGTGCCCAGCCTGTCGATTCTGGACGGGTGGTGGATCGAGGGGTGCATCGAAGGCGTGACGGGGTGGGAAATCGAGGATGGAGCCAACGACCAGGAGGAGGCGCAGTCGCTTTACGCCAAGCTGGAGACGGCGGTGGTGCCGCTATATCGCGATGCCCCTGAAAAGTGGGCGCGGCTGATGCGCACGACACTAGCCTTTAACGGCTCCTACTTCAATACCTACCGCATGGTGAAGCAGTACGTACGGAATGCCTACTACCCTGAGCGCCTGGCCGAGGCGGCCAAGGTGGAAGAAGAGGCGTACGCGGATTGAGAAAGACAGAGGTCAGAGGTCAGTGGTCAGTTGTTTAGAGCCTGTGATGAGCTTTTGCGGCGGCGCAAGAGTTCAGAACAGGCTCTAAAGTTTTTTGCGCAGGAACTCGAAGATCACGTAGCCGATGAGAGCGCTCACGAGCGCAATCAATAAGTTCATGGGCGTAATGATGTCGTGCAGGGCGAAGGCGAGTGTTTTGCCCTGGCCGTTGATGCCCGTGAACTCGCCCATGAGCAGGTTCGAATAGAAGAGGAAGACGATGAACGCGACCTCGATCAGCACTCGCCACATCGGCTTGAGTCTGGGAGGCGGAGTGAGCGGCGTCATGTAGCGATGATAGCGGCGGCGTTGCTTGAGGCCAAGCGTTTTCGGATGGATGGTCGCGTGCAAGCCTCACGCGCGCGCCGAGGAAGGCGATACAGCCTATAATCTCCCTGTTGTGATTTCACTTTTTCTATTGCCATGGCGCGCTGTGCGGCGGCTTGCTGCCGGTGCGGCGATTGCGATGTTGTGTGCTTTGTTTCCAGCGGTTTACGCGCACGGACAGCCGGGCGGGGGCCGGGAGGGCGTGTCGGCGGGAGGCGGTGGAACGGGTTCTGCGTTTGCCGGTTCACGAGTTCTGCTGGTGCTGCCCTTCGATAACCGCACGGGGCAGCCGAGCCTGGAGTGGATACGCGAAGCGGCGGCGGAGATCCTGAGCAGTCGCTTTGCTTCAGCCGGGTTCCAGCCGACCAGCCGCGCCGACCGCATGTACGCGCTCGATCATCTGGGGCTGCCGCAGGGCTTTCAGCCTTCGCGGGCGAGCTCGCTGAAGCTGGCGCAGACGCTGGACGCGGACTCGATCGTAGTGGGCAGCTTCACGACCGACGGAAGCGGGATCGTGGCCGAGGCGACGCTGGTGGATGTGCCCGACCTCCGGATGCTGCCGGAGGTAAGCGCGCGCGGCGAGATGAAGGACGTGATCGCCGTGTTCAGTGATCTGGCGTGGAAGCTGACGAAGCAGCTTGACCCCAAGTTCAGCGTGGCCGAGGCGACGTTCGCGGCAGCGGGGAACGGGGTTCCGGTGGCAGCGTTCGAGCAGTACATCAGGGGAATTACGGAGCCGGATCAGGCGGAACGGCTACGGCACTTGCAGAATGCGGTGAAACTGAGCCCGGGGTTCGGGCCGGCGTGGATGGCGCTGGGCCGCGAGGACTACAACGGGCAACAGTACCAGGAGGCGGCGGCGGCCTTCGCCAAGGTGGACAACAAGGGGTCCGACGGCCTGGAAGCGGACTTCTATCGCGGGCTGTCGCTGATGTTCTCGGGCGATTACACGAACGCGGAGCAGGCGTTTGCCGATGTGGCGCGTGTGTTGCCGCTGGCCGAGGTAGTGAACAACGAAGGAGTGGCCGTGAGCCGGCAGGGGCATGACGGGACGTCGCTGTTTATTCAAGCCGCGGCCGCCGATCCGAATGCTGCGGATTACCACTTTAATTTGGCGCTGAGCCTGAAGCGGCATGGGAATTTGCCGGGGGCATTGAACGAGCTGGCGCAGTGCCTGAAGCTGCGGCCGAACGACAGTGAAGCCCAGTCGATGGAGGTGGCTTGGGGAGGGAAACCGTCGGCGCGGAGCGCCGAAGGGACCGCCGACCCGGACGCAAGCGCCGAGCCGCTGGAGAGAATTGCGCGCAGCTTCGATGAAGCGGCCTTCCGGCAGGCGGCAGCAATGCTGGACGAGATGAATGCGGGACGGCTGGCCGCGCTGACGCCACGCGACCGGGCACGGGCGCTCTGCACACAGGCCAAAGGATTTCTCGACCGCGGGCTGCTGCTGGAGGCGGAGCGGCTGTACCAGGATGCCGTGGCGGCTGACGGCAAAAGCGCGCAGGCGCATGCCGGCCTGGCGGAGGTGCGCGAGCGCAGCGGCGATGGCAATGCCGCGCGGGAGGAGGCTCACGCGGCGCTGGAACTAGGTCCTTCGGCAGATGCGTACCTGGTGCTGGCGCAGTTGGATCTGGCTGCGGGCTCGTTGAACGAGGCGGGAACGGAGGCGGGCGATGCGCTGAAGCTGGAGCCGGCGAACCGGGCGGCGCAGGATTTGATGCGGCAGATCGAAGCGAAGACGGGGCAGAGGAGATAGCGGGGTTGGCGAAGCTAACGTGGTTAGCTACCCCCTAGCTGAGAAGCAGAAACCCGCGAGGATGGGGCACCCTAAGGGTGGGTTCTGGTGGCTGGTTGGAAAGGGGCGAGCCATGGGTCGGACCATTGGGAAGCGTTGGATGAGCGTTGGGTCGATTGCGGCGGGATTGTGGATAGCCCTAGCGCTTGGCTTCAGTGTTCCGGCGTTCGCCGCGCAGCCGGTGGTAGACAAGCTGGTTCTTGACGATACGATTCAGCCGGTGAGCGCAGACGAGCTGACGCGGGCGCTCGATCGGGCGAACAGCGACGGAGCGAGCGCGCTACTGGTCGAGATGAATACTCCGGGTGGGCTGCTGGACTCGATGCGCGACATGGTGGGCGCGATTCTGCGCTCGCGCGTACCGGTCATCGTGTATGTAGCTCCGCCGGGAGCGCGCGCGGGATCGGCGGGGTTCTTTATTCTGGAGTCGGCTGACGTGGCCGCCATGGCTCCGGGCACCGAAGCCGGCGCAGCGCATCCCGTGTTTGAGTTTGGCGCACAGCCCGACGCCACGGAAATGCAAAAGGTGGAGAATGATGCCGAGGCGTTTCTGCGCTCGTATGTGACGAAGCGCGGCCGTAACACGGATGCGGCTATCGCGGCGGTGCAAAGTTCGCATTCCTACACGGTGGAAGAGGCGCTGAACCAGCACCTCATTGACCTGATCGCCAACAACGACACGGAACTGCTGAATGCGCTCGACGGGCGCGAGATACCGCGCATGGACGGATCGAAGACGACGCTGCACCTGGCCGGAGCGCGCATTCAACTGCTGCGGACCTCGCTGCGCGACGAACTGCTGGGGTGGCTGGTGAATCCGAACATCGCGCTGCTGTTCCTGGTAGGCGGCGCGCTGTTGATCTATCTCGAATTCAATGCCCCCGGCACAATCGTCCCTGGCGCGCTGGGCACTCTGATGGTGCTGCTGGGCATCTTCGGCTTGAATCTGCTGCCGATTCGCTTTACGGCCGTGCTGCTGCTGGTGGCGGCGATGGCGCTGCTGATCCTGGAGGCCAAAGTTGGGGGGCATGGCGCGCTGGCGATCGCCGGAATCATATGCTTGACGTTTGGGATGCTGACGCTGGTGGCGGCGCCCGTGCCGGAGATGGGCATCAGCCCGCTGGTGGCGATCAGCGTGAGCGCGGCCTTTGGCGCCATTACGGTTTTCCTGTTGCGCCTTGTGGTGAGGGCGCGGCGAAGGAAGGCGCGAATTGGCGCGGAGGCAATGGTTGGCTGCACGGCGACGGCCATGGAGGCGCTGTCTCCCGCCGCGGCGGGCCACGTGCTCGTAGAGGGCGAGGTCTGGCGGGCCGTTGCCGGCGCTCCGGCGGCAGCGGGTGCGGTGTTGCGCGTGACGGGGCACGACCAGATGATGCTCCAGGTCGAGCCGGTTCAGGAAGCGGGCGGGACCGAACGCAAGGGATAGCAACATTGGAGTACAATCCCTAGCTGAGTGAGGAAAGGAAAATCCAATGTCCGTCGGTGATATGTCCATTCCAACGCTGATTGTTATCGCTATCGTCGTCCTCTACCTGCTGAACTCGATCAAAATTCTGCGGGAATACGAGCGCGGAGTGATCTTCCGGCTGGGTCGCGTTCTGGGAACGCCCAAGGGGCCCGGTATCATTCTCGTCTTCCGGCCGATCGACCAGATGGTGCGCCTCTCGCTTCGGCAGGACGTGCTGGAGGTTCCCCCGCAAGACATCATCACCCGCGACAACGTTACGCTGAAGGTGAATGCGGTGGTGACGCTATATGTGGTGAATCCCAACGACGCAGCCATCAAAGTGGCCAACTACGTGTACCAGACCTCGCAGTTCGCGCAGACTACATTGCGCTCGGTGCTGGGCGAAGTGGAGCTGGACGAGCTTCTGAGCCACCGCGACAAGCTCAATCTGCGCATCCAAAGCATTATTGACCAGCGCACCGAGCCGTTCGGGGTCAAGGTGGTCTCGGTGGAAGTGAAGCAAGTGGATCTGCCCGAGCAGATGTTGCGGGCCATTGCGAAACAGGCCGAGGCGGAGCGCGAGAAACGCTCGAAGATCATCCACGCAGAAGGCGAGTTCGCCGCCGCGCAAAGGCTGGTGGATGCCGCCACGCTAATGGCTACGCAGCCCATGACCCTGCAATTGCGCTATCTGCAGACATTGGCCGACATCGGTGTGGAGAAGAACACAACGATTGTTTTCCCGTTGCCCCTCGAAATGATGTCGCTGCTGAACAAGTCCTTAGCCGCAGCGAAGCAGGCATCGGAGCAGCCGTAAGAGCAAAGCTGCAGCCATCGGCTTTCGGTTTTCAGGGCTCGCCGCTGCAAGCAACGAAAGCTGCTTCCGGTTCAGCGGGGAGACTATGCCCGGGCCGGGAACTTAACTCAGAAAGAGACAAAGGCGAAGCGCATAAGGGCGGCACATGCGGGGATATTTCGACGACGAGGAACCGGAGCGCAAGGCGCGGGGGCGCGATATCGAAGTAACGCTGGGAGCGGGCGCGCTGCTGGGGATCTTCTTTGGTCTGGTCCTCCTGTGCGGGCTGTGCTTTGGACTGGGGTACTCGTTGGGGCATCGTGTTTCCGGGACTGCGGCGGCGACCGCCGCGCACCCTGCTGCGCAAACGGCCGCTCCTGACCAGGAGCCATTGCAGGCAAGCGGATCGATTCCCAAGCCTTCAGCGGATGCGCAGGCGCCGGCGCCGCAGCCAGTGCCGGGGAGCGATGGCACGACGCCTGCCACAGGGGACGGCACGAATCCGGCGGCGACGCAGCAGGGGCCGGCGGCGACGCACCAAGGGCTGGCGGCGACTGGGCAAGCTGGCATGCCTGCGAGTTCACCAGCCAGTGCGCCAGCTCAGCCGCAGTCGCAGGTGCGGCCGGCGTTTCCTGTTGCGACAAACACACCGCAGGCTGGACAGGCAGCCGCGCCGAATGTGCATCCGGCGCTGCCCGGAGGGGTGGTCCCATTGATGGTGCAGGTCGCGGCGGTCTCGCACGAAGAGGACGCCGACGTGCTGGTTGGTGCGCTGCGCAAGCGCGGCTACGCGGTGACGGCGCGGCGCGAGCCTGCGGATGGCCTGATCCATGTGCGGATCGGGCCGTTCTCGACACGCGACGACGCCAACCGCATGTGCAGAAGGCTACTGGACGACGGATATAACGCGGTTGTGGAGCCGTAGCGCAGTCAGCTCCTCATCCATTCCGGCAGAGCGGATGCGATGACGGCGCGGACGGCGTCGGAGAGTTCGTCGCGCGTTGCATAGCTGGCGGGGTCGAGCAGTGGGTGAAAGACGATGTGAACAGCTCCCGGGTGGATGCTTAGGCTTCCCCAGGGAAGGATCTTCTCGCTTCCATAAATTGAGACGGGAATGCAGGGCGCGCCGGAATCTTTCGCCAGATAGAACGGGCCTTTCTTGAAGGGCAACATGCGGCCGTCGGTCGAGCGCATGCCCTCAACAAATGTGGTGATGTGCAAACCGCCGTCGAGGATGCGCTGCGCGTCGGCGACGGCGAGCTGCGCTTCAGCCGCGTCGCCGGTGCGATCGACCGGAATGAAGCCGCCGAGCTTGAAGGCATAGCCGAGGATGGGAAGCTTCATCAGGGGCCGCTTCAAAAAGACCGAAGTGCGTCCGGGGAGATGCGAAATGAGGGCGGGCGCGTCGAGGTTGGAGACGTGGTTAGCCATGAAGATGCAGGCGCGACCGGCGGGAATGTGCTCGCGGCCTTCGATACGCAGGCGGATGCCAGCAACGCGAATGGCTACGCGCACAACCCAGCAGCCCGTTGCATAAAGCGGGCCGACGTTGCCCGAAATCAGCGTGAAAGGAATCAGTACAACCGCCGCGGGCAAGGCGAGCACGAGAATCACGACGAAGACGAGGAGCGAGACGATCATGGGAAGCGGGTAAACGCGTTCATGGGAGAGTATCGCATTCACAGTGGTCAGTGGTCAGTTTCCTTCGTGCTGGGTCGGGGGTTCGAGTGCGACCGATGTGTTTGCGAACTACGCGCGCATCCAATCGGGAAGGCCGGAGGCGATGGCGGCGCGGACGGCGCGCATGAGTTCGTCGCGCGAGGTAAAATTGGCAGGATCGATGGGCGGGTGGAAGATGACATGGGCCTCGCCGGGATGGATACGCCGGCTGCCCTTTCGCAGGATCGTCTCCGTGCCGCGAATGGAGACGGGGATGCACGGAGCGCCGGAGGCCATGGCGAGGAAGAACGGACCTTTCTTGAAGGGCAACATGCGGCCGTCGGGCGAGCGGGTGCCCTCGACAAACGTGGTGATATGGACGCCCTTAGCGAGCACGCGCCGGGCTTCGGCTACGCTGCGCTGCGCGTCGGCGGGATTGCCGGTGCGGTCGACGGCGATGAACTCGCCCTGGCGGAAGCCGGTGCCGAGAATCGGCAACTCCATGAGAGATCGTTTCATGAATGCGGAGGTGCGGCCGGGAATGAGCGAGATGAGCGCGGGCGGGTCGAGGTTGGAGACGTGGTTCGACATGAAGATGCACGCCCGGTCGCGGGGGATGCGGTCGAGGCCCTGGACGCGGAGGCGCACGCCGGCCAGGCGGCAGCTTGAGGAGAGCATGAAGCGCGTGGCTTTGTAGAGGGGAAGCACGTTGCCCGTCATCCAGCACCATGGAATGAAAAGGCACGCCGAGGGAATGCCCAGAACAACCATGTTGGCGATGAAGATGAGAGACCAGATCATGCGTGCCTCTCGATCTTACGCGCCTGCGGCTGGGAAGCGCTCGCGCAGGCGCGCGGGAAGCTTCTCATAGATGCCATCGAAGCCGCCGTTCGAAAGAATGGCGACGACGTCGCCGGGAGCGAGCCGGGGCGCGATGGCGGCGACAATCGCGTCGGCGTCGGCGTAGAGTTCGGCGGGCGTGCCCACGGCGTTGAGATCGCGGACAACTTCGTCGGGGTCGAGGCGCTCGGCCTCGGGGATACGCTGCTGCTGATAGACGGCAGCAAGAACAGCGCGATCGGCGATGTGGAGGCTCTGCACGAGATCGCCGGCAAGCACCTTGCGGCGGAGAGTGTTCGAGCGCGGCTCTAACACTGCCCAGATGCGTCCCGAAGGATAAATGGCACGGAGTGCCCGGAGGGTTTCGCGGATGGCTGTTGGGTGGTGGGCGAAGTCTTCGATGAGGGTAATACCGTTGATCTCCTCTCGGACTTCGAGGCGGCGCTTGACGCTCTTGAAGGTGGCGAGAGCTTCTGTAATCGATTCGACGGGAATGCCCTGGCCGGCGGCGAGAGCCGCGGCGGCCGTAGCGTTGAGGGCGTTGTGCTCGCCGGCAAGGTGCATGTCGAATTCAGCCCAGGGAGAGCCGGCGCGGAGAACCTCCCAGCGCACGCGGCCGCTTTCATGACGGAGATTGCGGATTTGCCAGTCGGCGTCTTCGTTGAAACCGTAGCGCTCGACGGGGCAGAAGGCGCGGCTTACGCACTCGGTGACGTCGGGGCTGCCGTCGTATGCGACGATGAGGCCGCGGCGCGGAACCAGATTGACGAGGCGCTTGAAGGCAGTCTTGACTTGGCCGAGGTCGGCGTAAATGTCGGCGTGGTCGAACTCGACGTGGGTGAGGATGAGCGCGTCGGGGAAGTAATGAAGGAACTTGGGGCCTTTGTCGAAGAAGGCGGTGTCGTACTCGTCGCCCTCGACGATGAAGGAGCGCGTGGGGCGAAGCTGGAAGCTGGTACCGAAGTTCTCCGCCACGCCGCCAATGAGGAAGGAGGGTTCGAGAGAGGGATTTTCGCGCGCAGCAACCTGGTAGATCCAGGCCAACATGCTGGTAGTGGTGGTCTTGCCGTGGGTTCCGGCGACGACGAGCGGCGAGCGGCCTTTGAGGAACTCTTCGCGCAGAAGCGCGGCCATGGAGGTGAAGGGAATGCGCTCGTCGAGCACGCGTTCGACCTCAGGATTGCCTCGGGAGAGCGCGTTGCCGATGACGACGAGATCGGGCGCGGGCGAGAGATTCGATTCGGAGTAAGGCTCCATGACCGGGATGCCGAGCGAGCGGAGCAGGTCGCTCATGGGCGGGTAGGCGGACTTGTCGGAGCCGGTGATGCGATGGCCCTGGAGCTGGAGTAGTCCGGCCAGGGAGGCCATGGCCGTGCCGCAGATGCCGCTCAAGTGGATGTGGCGGGAAGATCCGGTCACCTGGCCACCGCCGGTTCGAGGAGATTGAGGCGGGCTTCGGCGGCGACGGTCAACTCGGCTTCCACGCCGAAGGTGAGCGTTACGTTCTCGCGCGAGACGTGGCCCGAACGCAGCCCGATGGTGATGGGGCCGTCAAAGCCGTCCAACGCGGAGAGGATCGTCTCTTCGAGCAGGCCGGGCGGCGCGACGGGGGAAGCGCAGTGGAGCATTTCGCCGAAGACGATGCCGATGACGCCGTCAAGCTTTCTGGCCGAACGCAACTGCCAGATCATGCGATCGATCTGGTAGGGCTTTGCGCCAGTGTCCTCAAGAAACAGCAGCGTGCCTTCGGTGCAGGGTTCCCAAGGCGTGCCCAAAAGGGAAACGAGGATGCTGAGGCATCCGCCATAAAGCGTGCCGCGCACGGTAGATGATGCTGTGGCGGGCTTGAGTGGGCGCAGGCCCTCGTCAGCGCCCACGCTGTAGGGCTCGCCGGCCAGCGCGGCGCGGAAACTATCGAGATGAACTCCGTTGGGGAGATGGAAATCCGCGGCGAGCATGGGGCCATGAAAAGCGGGCAGACCGATCTCGTCGAGGAGGCGGAGCTGGAGGCCCGTGAGATCGCTGTAGGCGAAGAAGGGCTTGGGATGGGCGGTGATGGTTTCGAGGTCGAGGCTCTTGAGCAGGTAGTTGGATCCGTAGCCGCCGCGCAGAGTCATGACGGCGGTGGTACCTGGGTCGGCGAAGGCCGAGTGGAGATCGGCGAGGCGCTGCTCCGGGGTTCCAGCGAAGTAGAGCGGAGCGCTTTGGCGCGCGTTGGGGGCGAGTTTGGGTGCGAAACCGAGATCGCGCAGGGCCGCGAGGCCGAGATCGAAGTGCTCAGGCTGCGCGCTGGAGGCCGGGGCGACGATGCCGATGGCCGCGCCGGGAGCGACAGGGGGCGGTTTCAGCAGTCGCGCCATCTTACCAAGCCTCTCCGCGGGCGATGAGCGTAGCCGGACCGGTAAGGAACAGTTCCTTGCCGGGGCCGTCCCATGCAACGGTCTGCGCTCCGCCGGGCGCAACCACCGTGAGCGGCGAGATGCAGCGGCGCAGGGCGAGCGCGGCGGTAGCCGCGGCGGAACTGCCGGTGCCCGAGGAGGTGGTGGGACCCACGCCGCGCTCGAAGATACGAATTTCGATCTCGCGGTCGCCTAGGATGCGCACAAACTCGACGTTGGTCTGGTTGGGGAAATCGCGATGAGCGCAGATTTCCTGACCGATCGAGGTCCAGGTGCGGCCGGATGCGGTGAATTCCGGGTTGTCGACGAGGAGTACGAAATGAGGGTTGCCGGTGGTGACTTCGACGCCGACTACCTCAACGCCATCGATGAGCTTAAGCGTGTGTGGCACAAACCGGGGTACGCCCATGCCGGCCGCGACTTCGACGGTGAATTCCTCGTCGTTGCGCACGCTGACAATGCGGCAGACGCGGAGACCGGCATCGGTGGCGATCTCCAGCGCGTCACCGGGCTTCGAGCCGAGGGCCTCGGCCATCCACGCGGCCACGCAGCGCGTGCCGTTGCCGCTGATCTCGGCGATGGAACCGTCGGCGTTGTGGAGGCGGATACGGCCGGAGCACGGGTCAGTCCCGGATTTGTTGTTCCAGGCGAAGAACTCGACTCCGTCGGCGCCGATGCCTGTATGGCGGTCGCAGAGACGGCGCGTGAGAGCGGCGAAATCGTGGCCCGCCGCGGCATCTTCCGGAACGATCAGGAAATCGTTGCCGCAGGCGTGGGCCTTGGTGAATGGAATCAATCTTCCTCCGGATCGCGGAAGGTGAAGAGCGCGCCGTTGGCCGGCAAAGCGAGCCGACGGGCTGCCGGCAGGCGGACGGCCACGAACTGCTCCATGCCGTTCAAAGAGAACGGATACGCGATCTTTGCCGATGCAGGAATCACCCTGGTTCCTTGCCCGATGCTACCACCGATGACGCCGGATTGTTGAGCGGGATGGGAAAGGGGTTCTGCGCGCGAGTTTCTCCAGGGCCGTTAGAACGGAGCCGGGCCGTGTTCGAGCCACTTTGACGAGACGTAGATGGTGGCCGACGGCTGATCCTGGGCAGTAAAGCGGCCGGCGACAACGAGGCCAGTGGGATGGGCCTTGACGGCGCGGTCGACCTCGTCGCCGTCGAAAGCGAGGACGATGGCGGCGTGGGCAGCGGGCGCGGCCAATGCGGCGTGAAATATCCCGAGGTCGCTCTCGTTGATGGTCTGGCGGAGAGGAATGCCGGTGTAGGCGACGATCTCGGGATAGGCGGATGTGTTGATGAGCACGGTGGCGCGCGGGAAGACGGTGAGCAGCGACTGCAAGGCCGGCGGAATCGCGTCGTCGTAGGGCTGGCGCGCGTCAGCGTTCTTGGTGCTCTCGATGTAGACAATGGGATCGGCGCGCAGAAGTAGGTAGACGTTGAGGCCGGCGAGCGAAAAGAGCAGCGCAAAGGCGATGCGGGGCAGGAACGGGGCGAAGCGAGGCAAAAGCGGCCTGAGGCGCGGGAGCTTGAGCTGGCGCAAAGCGTTTTCGGCAAACTGAGCCGCAAAGCCGACACCGAACGCGAGAGCGGGGAGCAGCTCGAGGCCGTAGCGCGTGTTGTACCAGGTGTAGGGCCACCACGCGTGGAAGAAGATGGGGACCGATCCGTAGGCGACGGACCACGTATAGAAGGGAACGGGCAGCCAAAGCAGCAGAATCCAGGCCGAGGCGCGGCGGCGATCGGCGGTTCCTTTTGCGATGAGGGCGGCGGCCGTTGCGAGCGCGGCCAGGGCGAGGACGATGTTGCCCCAGGCATTGCCCCAAGCGTGTTCGGCGGCGGAGTCGAGCGCGGAGACTTTCAGGTAATACAGAAGCGCAACCCAGGGATTGTGCCAGCCGGGATGCGGCAGCCCGCCCCGTGCGGCGGTGCGGAGCTCGATGGCATGGGCAGAGTAAGGGCCGCGCGCGAAGTAGAGCCAGTCGCCGAAGCCCACAGAGTTGTAGACGAACCACAGGATGGGCGCGGCGACTACAGCGAGGCTCGCGAGCCAGAAGGCGGGCGAAGCGAGGCGGCCGCGCTCGCCCGCAGCGGCGCGCCGGAGCAGCGTGAGGCCGATGCCGGACCAGGCGAGCAGGGCGATGATCCAGCCGTCGTAGCGGGTGAAGATGGCGGCGACGAGCGCGACGGCGATGCAGGCTTGCAGGCGCGTGGTTTGTGCGATGACGATGTTTGTGCGCGGAGCGGGCGGAGCCAGTGGGTTGCCGAGCCAGGCGCCGCGGCGAGGACCGGGCGCTTCAAATATCCGCAGGGGAATCCGCAAACGCCGGCGGGAGGCGGGGGCAATGGGACGGCGGAGGCCGCGGTGAACGGATGGGCCGGGAGGCAGCGTGTAACTGGCGGCTTCCGTCTCCAGGTCGAGGGCGGCGCGCCACTCAACCATCCAGACCACGATCCAGATCGCTTCACAGAGGAAGAGCGGCTCGGTCATGGCCGTGGTCTGCAGGTAGAGGAGGTTGGGATTGAGGGCGAAGAAGACGAGCGCGAGCGCGGCCGCCGCGGGGTTGAGCCAGCGCCGCGCCAGCCGATAGATGCCGGCGCAGGAGGCGATGTAGGCCAGCGCCGATGGAAGGACGCCGGCAAGGCCGGTGGCCCACCATGCGTAGTTCTGCACGAAAGGGATGAGCAGAATGTGCGGTAGCGGCAGCCACACCGAGCCGAGTTGCGAGAAGCGCGGCGTACGCGAATCGAAGACGCGGCGCGCGATGTGAAGATGGGCAACGGCGTCGCCATAGTTGAGCATCGCGCCGTGGCGCCAGCTCCAGAAAATGGCGGCCGTTGAGGCCGCCATGCAAAAGGCCAGAACGGCCCAGCCTTCCGCATTCGAGATGCTTCGCTCAGTCAATGTGCGTGATCTCGCGAAGGAGGTTGAAGCGCGCGTCGATCTCGGGGCGCGCGAGGTCCTGCAGGCGCTCCGTGCCGAAGCGCTCGCAGGCAAAAGAGCCCATGACGCCGCCGTAAAACATGGCGAGGCGCCATGCAGCGGACGTGAGCTCGGGTTGCGAGGCCAGATAACCAAAGAAACCGCCGGCAAAGCTGTCGCCTGCGCCGGTGGGATCGATGACTTCTTTGAGCGGGAGGGCAGGAGCCCTGAAGGTGCGGAGCTCCGTCCCTCGACCCTTTGGATTCGAAGTGTGGAACAATGTGGCGCCGTATTCGCCGTGCTTGACTACCAGCGTGCGCGGGCCGAGAGCGATGACCCCGCGCGCGGCCTGCACGAGGTTGCTGTTGCCGGCCAGCATGCGGGCCTCGGTGTCGTTGATGAGCAGAATATCGAGGCCCTTGAGAACTTCAAGGAGGGCCGGGCGATGGTCCTGGATCCAGTAATTCATGGTGTCGCCGGCCACGAGCTTCACGCCAGGCATTGCATCGCGCACGCGGCGCTGCAGAATCGGATCGATGTTGGCGAGGAAGAGGAATTCGGAGTCGCGGTAAGCGTCGGGGATTTTGGGCTCGAAGGAGGCGAAGACGTTGAGCTCGGTCGAATGAGTTTTGGCTTCGTTCAAATCTTCGAGGTAGGAACCTTCCCAGAAAAAGCTCTTGCCGGGGGTGTGTTCGATGCCGCGCGTGTCGATGTTGCGGGCTGCGAATACTGCCTCCTGCTCGGGGCCGAAGTCCTCGCCAACGACGGCGATGACGCGCACATCCGTGAAGAAGCTGGCGGCGAGGGAAAAGTAGGTGGCGGCGCCGCCGAGGCATCGCTCGCGGCGGCCGGCGGGAGTTTCGATGGAATCGTAAGCGACGCTGCCGACGACGGTGATCGCCATTTATCTTCCTCTTAAAACATCAAAATATCGCGTTGAACGTCGTCCGGAAAGGCTACTTGGGCTTTAGCCTCGACATAGCACACGTTTCATGAATTTCTTAAGAAGAGCCGCTTCGTGGTGAGCGTTCCTCTGCTAGCTCCATCATAGTTCTCCTGACGGCGATCCATCGGTCGCCTTGCTTCCGAAAGACCCAGAGATCACGGCCAGCCGAATCCTCACGATAAGTGGCGCGTTCGTAGAGCATCTTGAAACGGAAAGTGGCGATCGCACAGTCTCCTATGACATCGATGTTTTCATCACTTTCCTCGTACTCGATAACTCGAGCGTTTTTGCAAAACTCGGCGAAGCTAGCGACAAAAGCATCTCGGCCTTGAATGGAACCCTTGAAGCCTGGGAAAGCCATCGTGATTTCAGGATGAATGTGATCCAGCATGGACACAGGGTGCCCTTCACGCCAAGAGGCATTTATCGATGCTAGAACGGTATGAACTTCTGCAGTGAAATTGGCCACTTTAGTTCCTCCGACTGTGATGACGCTGTAATCGGGAAACAAATTGCAAAACGAGAAACGTGAATGCGCAGGCTGCTAAGGCCCGTGCCTACCACCCAAGATACTTCCCGAAGAGCAGCTTCAGTTTCTCTTTTGCCGCATCGGGAATCGCGTCGGGCTGCGTGAGCACGGCGTACTTTGCGGCCGAGGCGCAGGCGCAGGTGCGGGCGACTTCTGATGTGGGCGGCAAGGCGGCGACGGCGGCTTTGACCACCTTGGCGGCGTTGTCGGCGTTCTTGTGCAGCACGGCGACGATCTCTTCGACGGTGACGGCGTCGTGGCCCTCGCGCCAGCAATCGTAGTCGGTGACCATGGCGATGGTGGCGTAGCAGATCTCGGCCTCGCGGGCGAGCTTGGCCTCCTGCAGGTTGGTCATGCCGATGACGTCGGCGCCCCAACTGCGATAAAGGTTCGACTCGGCTCTGGTGGAGAATTGCGGGCCCTCCATGCAAACATACGTGCCGCCGAGCTTGCCGACGACGCCTACTGTGGCACAAGCACCGGCTGCGGCTTTGGCCACCGTGGCGCAGACCGGATCGCCGAAGGCGACGTGGCCCACGATGCCGTCGCCGAAGAAGGTTGCGACACGATGGAAGGTGCGGTCGATGAACTGGTCGGGAATGACGAAGTCGGTGGGCTTGTGCTCTTCTTTGAGCGAGCCGACGGCGGAGACGGAGACGATGCGCTCGACGCCGAGCTTTTTGAAGGCGTAGATGTTGGCGCGGAAGTTCAGCTCGGAGGGCAGGATGCGATGGCCGCGGCCGTGCCGCGCGAGGAAAGCGACCTTGCGGCCTTCGAGCTCGCCGAGAACGAAAGCGTCAGAGGGTGAGCCGAAGGGAGTTTCGACGTGCTCCTCGTGGACGTTGGTGAATCCGGGCATGGAGTAGAGCCCGCTGCCGCCGATGATGCCGATTTCTGCTTGAGACATTCGCTCACTCCGTTCGCGTTAGCTCCTAGCTTCTAGCTCTTTCGTGCCGGCAAAGACCGCGGATGAAATCTCAACACTGCAAGCTCAGGCAAAAATGGCTAGCAGCTAGAAGCTAGAGGCTAGCAGCTAATTCCTTTGATCGATCAGGCGAATGGTCTCCAGGAACACATCGCCGTCGATCGTCAAGCTGTGGGCGCTGATCTTGTCCATCGTATCCTGCGCCGTGTGGTGGTAGCTGTTGTTGGGTCCGTAGTCGAGGTCGATGATGTCAATCGATGGCACGCCGCGCTCGACAAAGGCCAGATGATCGTCCTCGACGCCCATCTCCTGCTGGAAAAAGTAGCGCTGGTAACCGAACTTCTTCGCCGCCTCGGCGACCAGCGAAACCAGCCATGCGGTGGAGTTCGTGTCGCGCTGAATGTCGAGGTCTTTGTCGCCGATCATGTCGGCGAGGAGAAAGGCCTTGATCTGGCCGAGGGTTCCGTCGCGACCCCACTTGGCGGCAAGATGGCGGCTGCCGTATGTGGAGTCGGAAGCAGACCACTGCCGGATGGCTTCTTCGCCGTCAAAGAAGACCAGCCAAACAGAGTAGCCGGCGAGCTTTTTCCCGGGTGAGATGGCAGCTTCGGCGCGCAGGCGGTCGGCGATGGCCATCAGGAGCCCGGTGGTGGAGGCTCCGTCGTTGGCGCCGACGAAGTTGATGTTGCGCAGCGGGTAGTTGGTCTCATAGTGCGTGGCGAGGACGATGGCGCCGGGCTTTGTGCCGGGGAAGCGCACGATGAAGTTGCACATGGGCACGGAGCCGATGGGAGTGTCGGCGGCGAAGGTGTCCTGTTCGAGCTGATCGTGGTTGCGCTGGAAGTGGGAGCGGAGGAAATCCTCGGCCTTGACGTGGCCGGGGCCGGTGGGCCAGCGCGGGCCGATGGCAGCGAACTCGCGCGCGTATTCATAAGCTTTGGCGCCGTCGAAAGCCTGCCCTGAGCCTGCTGAAGGGTGCTGAGCGTGAAGCGCCAGCGGCGCTATGACGGCCAGGGCCGCTACGAATCTCTTCCAAGACCAGAAAAAAATCACCCTGCGGCCTCCTTTTTCTTTTTGCGCGCCGGGTGAACCCACCAGGCGACACCGATGCCGACGAGGTAGAGGGCCAGCATGGGAACCGCATAAATGCACATGGTGCCGGGATCGGGGCTAGGGCAGATGATGGCCGCCACCAGAAACACGGCAAGGATGGCGTAGCGGATATTCTTCCAGAGGAATTTGGGGCTCACGATCCCGAACAGTGCAAGAAAGAAGATCAGGATGGGCAGCTCGAAGCTCACGCCCAGGCCGAGGATTATTGAGAGGAAGAATCCGGTGTACTCCTCGATCGTGACAATGGGGTTGAACTTGCTGCCAAAACCGAGGATCAGAATCTTGAGTGCGCCGGGAAGAACAAAGAAGTAGCCGAAGGCCGCGCCGGCAAGGAACAGCCCGACGGTTGCGGACATGAAGGGCACGACGAAACGCTTCTCTTTGTGGTAAAGCCCGGGCGCGATGAAGAGCCAGACCTGATAGAGGATGAAGGGCGACGCGAGAATGGCTCCGCCGATAAGGGAAACCTGCAGATAGAGGTTGAGTGGATCCATCGGGTGGGTGTAGTTGAGCTTGATGCCGAGTTTGTCGAGCGGAGCCTGGACCAAGCCATAGAGACGTTCATGGAAGACGTAGGCGACGACGAATCCGACGGCTAGATAGATGGCGGAGTGAACGATGCGCTTGCGCAGCTCCTCGAGGTGCTCCATGAGGCTCATGCCGGGGAGCTCCGCGCGCTCGGTGACGGCTTTGCGCGCCTTTTCGATGGCATCCTGCGGATCAACCATGGTGGGCTGCCGGCTCCGATCGTTCGGCTTCAGATGTTTCGGGTTCATGGGCTTGGCCGGGATCTCCAGCCAGAGGTTCAGGCCGCTGGGGTTGCTGGCCGGGGCGCTCGGTGGCGACGGTCTCGCCGGTCGAGGGCGGCTGGATGCGCGGGACGGTTGGTTCGGCGGGTTGAGCGGTAGCCGTTTCGGCGGCGGGCGGGGCGACTGGTTCGGCGGGCAGCTCAGAGGTTATTTCACTGGAAGGCGAGACGGCTTCTTCTGAATGAGTTGCTTCCGCGTTTTGCCGATTCGTTTCTTCGGTCTGCGGTGCTTCGGCGGCGAAATTGGGGTAAGAGGATTCGCGGGGATAAGGACTCACATCGGCGGCGGGCGCGGATGCGGTTGATTCCGGCGCGCCGGTGGCGGGCTCCGTTGTTTGCGCGGCTGTCTCCTCCAATTGCGGTTGCGGCGGGGCAGCGGCGAGGGCGCGCTTCCGCTCTTCCTCTTCTTTCCGGCGACGGTCGGCCTCTTCGGCGTTGCGCAACTCTTCTTCCATCTGGAATTTGAAGTCGTTGGAGGCCTTGCGGAACTCGTACATGAGCTTCCCGAGCTGGCGACCGATCATGGGCAGGCGGCGCGGCCCGAAAACTACGAGCGCCAGCACCATAAGGAGCATCGTGTCCCACATGCCCAGCGTGGCGACCTGAATTGGCGGCGGAGATCCCATGAAGGACCATGATACCTGCCACCGCGCGGCGCGAACAAACGCAGAGCGATGGGTGCGATGCGAGCACTCCGGCGCGAGTACCGGCGCGGACGGCTGCGCATCTCAAACGTATGATCGACCGGCTCACCCGAACGCAACGATTTGAGGGGCTTCGAGAATCCAGATGGCGCACTAAAACGCGGACGGCTGTTTCCACGCTGCTGTGGCGAGGGTTTCAGCGCTGGAGCGGAGGTTTGTTGCAGATATAGGGCAATCAGAAAATCTGATTTGTCAAAAGTGGCCCATTTCCCCAAAAACCCTCGCGAAACCGGCTCATATTTCCGGTGCGCTTGATCTGTTTTTCATTCGCGTTAAAATGAAGATTGATGGGATGGCAGGGGAAGGGCGGGCGCGACTGCATCTGCCGGTTCTTCCGTGCATCTCATTGGAAAGGGCTGCAACAACCCCGTGGGTGGGGGTTCTTCAGGTTCTGGACGAGTGCCTGCCGGTGAGGGGCGGCACTGACCGAAAGCTGAAGAGGCCACGCATCCACTGCAGCCGGTTGCTTTCAACATCCCCGTCCGCCGCGGCGGACTGAAGGCGGAATATTGTGACCCTGGTTCTTGACGAAATGAAGGCGCCTGCGGCGCAGGCGGGTGAAACGTGCACTCTGGAAAACTATCTGGCTCTTCCCGACCACTCGATGGACGGCCGGATTAGAGAGGCGCGTGCGCGGCTGGGCGCGACTGCGGTGATTCTAGGCCACCACTACCAGCGCGACGAGGTGGTTCGGTTCGCCGACTTTACGGGAGACAGCTACAAACTCGCGAAGACCGCAGCGGCGACGAGCGCCAAATACATCGTCTTCTGCGGCGTGCACTTTATGGCGGAGAGCGCGGATATTCTGGCGCGGGAGGGGCAGCAGGTGATCCTTCCCGACCTGAACGCTGGCTGCTCGATGGCGGATATGGCGGAGATCGGGCAGGTGGAGGATTGCTGGGATGTGCTCACGCACCTTCACCTTTCGGACGAGTTTGTGCCGGTCACCTATATCAACTCGACGGCGGCGATCAAGGCGTTCTGCGGCGAGCGGGGAGGGTTGGTGTGCACGTCGTCAAGCGCGAGGGCGGCGCTCCAGTGGGGGTTTGCGCGGGGAAAGCGGATTCTGTTTTTGCCGGACCAGCACCTGGGGCGGAACACGGGCCATGCCATGGGGATTCCGCTGGAAGAGATGGCGGTTTGGGATCCTTGGGCGATTCAGGGCGGGCAAACCACGGAGCGGCTGGCCGCTAGCAAGATGCTGCTGTGGAAGGGCCACTGCGCCGTACATCAGCGCTTTTTGCCCATCCATGTGGACCAGGTACGGGCGAAGTATCCGGACATTCAGGTGATCGTACACCCCGAATGCCGCTACGAGGTGTGCCAGAAGGCGGACGCGCTGGGGTCGACCGAGCAGTTGATCGCGCTGGTGGAGCAGGCGCCCGAGGGATCGATGTTCGCCATCGGCACGGAGATTCATCTGGTGAACCGGCTGGCGCGGCGGTTTGCCAAAGACGGAAAGAAGATCATCACGCTGGATGACACGGGTTGCCTGTGCACGACGATGTATCGCATCAGCCCGCAGCACCTGGCGTGGGTGCTCGAAAACCTGGTGGAGGGGCGCGTGGTGAACCGAGTGCAGGTCAAGGCCGAGGTGAAGCACTGGGCGAGAGTGGCGCTGGACAGGATGATCGAAGCAGGGAGCAGGCCGTAGGGAGTAAGGAATAGGGATGATCGAGAACAGTTCCCTATTTTTCTCCGTACATCGGTCGCTGATCCACGTATGGTGTAATCGCAGATGCCTGAGCATACTACGTCGCATTTTGGCCGCATATCCGATGTTGTCCGACCTCACGGACGAATAGGGTGAACTCGCAATCGCCATCGAGACCGTCCGGGCTTTTGCGCGCGATCAAATCACCGAGCCGGAGCTGCAGTCAGTGGAAGAGGCAATCGTCTTTGCCCGGCGGGCTGTGGGCTACGGAACTGAGGGGTTAAGAAAACAGCAGCGGAGGGGCAAAATTCGCATAGAATAAAGGCGAAATCGGACCTTTCCCATTCATTCCACTCAGGCGGTGTTTCGTTCGGCTCTATGACGATGCGCTCAAGCTGCCTTCGTGCTGTTGCTTTGCTTTTCCTGCTCCTGTCGGGCAGTTTGTCCAAGCAGGCGAGCGCGTATTCTCTGCTCACGCACGAGCAGCTCATCGACCTGACCTGGCAGGACTCGATTGTTCCCCTGCTGAAGAGCCGCTATCCGAATCTGACGCCAGCCGATCTGGACCGGGCACGCGCGTACGCTTACGGCGGATGCGTGATCCAGGACATGGGCTATTACCCCTTTGGTGACGGATTCTTCTCTGACCTGACTCACTACGTGCGCACCGGCGACTTTGTTCTGGCGCTCTTTCGCAACGCGCACAATGCCAATGAGCTGGCCTTTGCCGTGGGCGCGCTGTCGCACTACATCGGCGATTCCATTGGACACTCGCAGGCTACCAACCGCGCGGTGGCGCTGGAGTTTCCCAAGCTGGCGAAGCGCTACGGGCAAAACGTGAACTATGCGCAGGGCCAGCACCAGCATGTACAGGTGGAGTTTGCGTTCGACATCGATCAGATTACGAAGCACCGGCTGGCGCCGCTGGGTTATCTGCGCCACATCGGGCTCCGGGTTCCGCAACACCAGCTGGCGCTGGCTTATTACGAGACCTACGGCCTGACCCAGCAAATTGACAAAAATAAAGAACGCCAATACTTCAACGTCCAGTCCTACTCCACAGCAACGCGGAAGCTGATTCCTCGCGTTGCTTACGCCCTGACGCTGCTGCACCGGAATGATGAGCCGCCGGAACCGGACACACCGGATGCGAAGGAGATCGAGAACGAATCTGCCGAAGCGGCAACGCTCTACGACTGGGCCGCCTATCGCGGGAAACCCGGAGTGGAAACGCGCCTGATCGCCGGATTGATCTGGGTGCTGCCAAAGGCGGGACCGCTGGCCCTGCTGAATATAAAGGGCCCGACCGCGGCAGCCGAGGCGGATTACATGCACAGCCTGGTCTCGGCCACGACCATCATGCGGGAGCGGCTGGCGCTGTTTACGCCGACCGAGGCTCGGCTGCCACTCCCCGCGAGCGCTACGAGTTCCACGGCTACGCTGGGTCCGCCGGATGCAAAGCATCCGCTGCCGAATCGCGACCTGGACACGGGGCAGGTGGTGAAGCCCGGCGGTTATTCGCTTACGGACCAGACGTACGCAGAGCTTCTACACCGCCTGACGCGCAAGCCGGATCAGCCGATTCCACCCGGCATCAAGAGCGATGTCCAGGCGTACTATTCCGATCCCAATGCGCCGATCACGACCAAGCGGAATCGCAAGGCGTGGACACAGGTGCAGGCCGACCTGAAAACCCTGGCGGCCATGCCCACAAGCGCCGAACCTGCTCCTTACCCCACGTACGGCGAGTTGAACCGGCCACCAACAAAGAAGTAGGCGGCAGCTATTTAACTTCAGCCAAGTTGGTTCTCGGCGGCGTGACAAGCTGCGCTGGACGTGCGGAAGCGGCACTGGCTTGCGGCCGCAGCGACTGCGGATGGTCTGTTGGCGCCTGCTGCATGGTGACGATGATGGCTTCGGCCGGTTTGCTGCCCGCGCAGCGGTACGAGTGCGGCGTTCCCGCGTCAAAGTAGACTGCGTCGCCCGGGCTTAACATGGTCTCCTGGTCGCCGTGCTGAAGCGCAAGCTCACCGTGGGTCACAAAGAGAAATTCGAATCCTGCGTGCATGTGTGCCTTAGGCTCCACATCTTCTGGTAGGGGGACAAACTCGGCGAGGTAGGGATCCATGTGCCGGTCGGGAACCATGTAGCCCAGGCTCTCGAACGTGTAAGTGGGCGGCTCAACGCCGGTTTGCGGCATGCGCACACGGTCTTTTTTTCGATGCACGCGGAAGATCGGCGCCGGCTCGGTCTCGAAAAAATACGAAAGGTCCTTAGAGAAGACCATAGCGATCCGCGCCAGATTGCGAAGCGTGGGCACCACGCGACCGGTTTCGAGCTGCGAGAGAAAACTTGCGGAAAGCCCCGTATGCTTGCCCAGATCGACAAGCCCCATCGATTTTTTGAGGCGTAGACGCCGGATACGTTCGCCCAGATGCTTTTCGGTAATGAACCGCTCGGCGGTGTCGGCATCCGCCAGGGTTTTGTGCATCTCTTCGCCGTTCGCCTCGAGCCGTTCGGTCATTGCCGCTCCTTACTAAACTAGGATGCTCTTCCGGGGCGTTTGTTGTCTAGATCAAAAATAATTCCCGTGCCACGAAATTTTACATCTGGCCGATCACGCAGCGCGACCTGCACGAAGGCGCGTTATTCTGAACGGGCGGGCAAAGGGAATCCGCGCCGCGCAGAAAGCCTGCTACGTATGACCGAGGAATCATATCCAGCCACTCCCGAAACAGCCAAAATCAGCCCTCCTGTTGCCACGATTGCCGATATCGGACGGCATGAGGGGCAATTTGTGACCTTGCGCGGATGGCTTTATAACCTGCGCGAGAGCGGAAAGCTGCTGTTTCCGATCTTTCGTGACGGCACAGGGCTAATTCAGGGGGTTGCGCACGTAAAGAGCGTGACTCCGGAGGTATTTGAGAAATTGAAGGGCCTTACGCAGGAATCGAGCGTCATCGTAACGGGGAAGGTGCGGGCGGACAAGCGCGCGCCGGGAGGGTATGAGCTGGACGTGGAGAACGTGCAAGTGGTGCAGCGGGTGCCGGAGTCGGACCCGTATCCGATCACGCTGAAGGAACACGGCGTGGACTTTCTGCAGGAGCGGCGGCACTTGTGGGTGCGCTCGCCGCGGCAGTCGGCGATTTTGCGCATCCGCGCGGAGATCATGCGGGCGGCGGCAGAGTACTTCGATAGTAACGGGTTTATCAGGACCGATCCGCCGATTCTGACGCCGGCCGCGTGCGAGGGCACATCGACGCTTTTTCCGGTGGACTACTTCGGCGAGCCCGCGTACCTGACGCAGAGCGGCCAGCTCTACGTGGAGGCGACGGCGCTGGCGCTGGGCAAGGTGTACAGCTTCGGGCCGACGTTCCGCGCGGAAAAGTCGAAGACGCGGCGGCATTTGACGGAGTTCTGGATGGTGGAACCGGAGGTCGCGTTCATGGACCTCGACGGGCTGATGGAGCTGGCGGAAAACTACATCTCGCACATTGTGCAAAGCGTACTGAAGAACCGGGCGGCGGAGCTGCAGACGATCGGGCGCGATACGGCGAAGCTCGAATCGGTGAAGCCGCCGTTCGTGCGGCTGCGCTACGACGAGGCCGCGGAGATGCTGAACCAGGCGTTCAAAGACGGGAAGCTGGAAGCGCCGTTCGAGTACGGAAACGACTTTGGCTCGCCGGACGAGACGTGGCTTAGCTCGCAGTTTGACCGGCCGGTGATGGTGCATCGCTACCCGGCGGATGTGAAGGCGTTCTACATGGAGCCCGATGCGAAGGATCCCAAGTATGCGCTGTGCGTGGACGTGCTGGCGCCGGAGGGATACGGCGAGATCATCGGAGGGTCGCAGCGCGTGTCGAGCTACGAGCTGCTGAGCTCGCGGATCGAACAACATAAATTGCCGCGCGAGGCCTTCGAGTGGTATCTGGATTTGCGGCGTTACGGCAGCGTGCCTCATGCGGGATTCGGCATGGGCATTGAGCGCGTGGTGGCGTGGGTGTGCGCGCTGGACCACGTGCGGGAGACGATTCCGTTTCCGCGGATGCTGCATAGGATGTATCCGTGAGGAAGACAGGGAGTAGGGAGTAGGGAATAGGACGAGCTTCTAGCTGCTAGCTTCTAGCCTCTAGCTGGAGGTCAGCAGCGGGGTGGGATTTGACGGCTTGCAGGTGGAGGGATGGGGCGGAAAGTGACGACGCGCAGGTGGAATTTTGAGGGGCGAAATCGTCGCATCGCGAGCGCGCGTGAAATATGACCTACAGGTGGAGGAATCGCGGGAAATTGTGACCTGCAGGTGGATGGAAATGGGTGATTTCGTCGCATTTGTGTTGTTGCGAAGGGTTTTTCGGTCCCGCGCGGGAGGTGTTTGCGGGAGATTGAGTGGGGGGGCTTGCGGAGGCGGCCAGGATGAGGTTGTCGGGGGTCTTTTATGGCGGCATGGGCGTTTTGCGGTACCTATTTAGCCGTCAAGGGGTGCACGTCGCCCAGCGAATTTGGGCACGGCAACAATTGCTGATGTCCGTTACCGTGAGCGCAACGAGCGGCCGATGCGCGGAAGGGGTTATTCTTAAGAGCAGTAAAATCTAGGGCGGTATAACCGAGCGGATGAGCGAAGGGGTACCGGAATGCACGTTGCCCGCCTGAAAATTTCAGGCTTCCGAGGAATACGTGACGCGGAAATTGCCTTGGGCCGTCACGTGGTCTTGGTCGGCCCTAATAATAGCGGCAAGACGACTATCATCGAGGCGCTAGCGCTTTCTGTTTGGGCGTGACCGACTGGTGCATCGCCTCACAGAACATGATTTCTACGGAAGCGCGCCAATTGCGACATCGCGTATCACCCTCATCGCTACGGTGACGGGATTCCCCAAGAACGATCCGCAACATAATAATGCATGGTTCGGATTGGATCGAGGTGTTGAGAAATGGCTTGACCCTTCCACCAAAACCGTCAGCGCACAACAAAATACGCGGCACAAGGATCTAGCCGTACAGATCGGATTTGCCGCACGGTTCGATTTAGACGGGTTGGAGGCCGAGACAATCCGCTTCTTCGTAGATGACGAAAATACGCTGGGCGATCCGTTTTCAGGAGACGCGTATTTGCGCACCGTCAAGGCCAAAGTGCTACAGGAACTAGGATTCTTTCTCGTACCAGCTTCCCGGACATGGGACCGTTGGATTTCCTTCTCCTCTGAGCTCTTTCGTCGTGTTGTGGCCACGCGGGGCGGAATGCCCGCGCAGGCTGTTCGCGTTGAACGTGAGCATGTGTGGATGCCGCCCGAAGCCCAACGCCTCGAAAACCAGTCCGGTCTTTCCGATATTGTCAAAGACGCCAACGAGGAACTTCGTCAGCTTCTCCCGACTGCTCCCGAACTCCAGTTGCGTCTCACAGGCACCGATAGTGATTCCGTGCTGGAGAGCGTCGTTCCCCATTTCGTCCAAAGGGGTGGGCCGACGCTGCCCTCTGGTCGCCAGGGAACGGGGCTGGTTTCGTTGCAGAGTCTGCTGCTGCTCATGCAATTCGGCAAAGCGCGTGCGGAGGCCGATAAGTCCTTCATACTCGCAGTCGAGGAGCCGGAGCTGCATATCCAGCCCTCCCAGCAGAAACGATTGGTCAACCGACTCAATGCACTGTGCGACCAGACGATTGTGACTACACATTCACCTATAGTTGCAGCGATGTTTCAGCCCCCTGATACACTCTTCCTCGAATCGCGCGACGGACACTTGAACGCACGGTCGCTCACGGAAACGACTCCGGCGCAACCCAGCAATCACCAACAGCATCTTCTTTACGCGTGGCGTCAAAAGCTCATTGCAGTGCTCATGCATGAGACCGTGCTGATCCCAGAAGGCGTATCAGATGTTGCCTGGTTGGAGGCCCTGCAAACATCACTTGAACTTCGTCAGGTTTGGAATGCTGATGCGACCAACTCGTCACGGTTTTCGACCTTCGTGGGAGTTGTCCCGACAGACGAGGCCAAGGTCGCGGACACGCTCGCAGTCGTAAACAGAGTCCATACACAGCCTTGCATACTTCTCGATGGAGACGACGCTGGCCGTGGCGATTTCGATTCGCTGAAGACGAGTAATCCTCCTCCGCGCGGCGTTGTGTTTTGGCCTAAAGGCTGGGCGATGGAACACGTGGTGGCTTGGATTTCGTGTGCCGATGAAGGAGGGATGCTAACTGAACTCGAAGCGGCGCTGGGGACGGCATTTGCCGACGCGCAGGCGTTGACTGAGTATCTGCTCGCTAAAAAGTCCTATGCGCCGACTCATGAGACTGTGGCTGTCACCCTCATGACAAGTGCAGCCTGCCAAACACGCGCCGCGCATTTGCTTGATGCGTTGTGCGATGTTCTCCGTGAGCTACCGAGTGCCGACACGCGGCTCTTTAAGAAACTCCAATCCGATTCAAGTGCCACCATGCACGTTTTCCAGTTTTCGCCGCCATGACGTTTGACCTTTTCGAAGGACCGGCCGGCACAGGCAAGACTTATAATCTTGTAGGTCTTGCTGCACAACTCATCCGGGATGGTGTACTCGGTGAGGAGCGTAAGCTTCTTGCGCTTACCTTCATGAACGGCGCGCGTCGCCGCCTTGAGGCCAAGCTCAGCTGCGATGCTTTGTTTCGCAGACGCTTTGAGTGTCAGACATTTGATGTTTTTGCCCGTACGCTTTCTACCCGGCGCAGGAGCCTGTTGTGTGGCAACGTCGCAATGACTGAGCGGGCCGCCTCCCTGAATGAGTTTGACGGGCCATGCTTTTTATCAGCTTCGCTCTTGGAATACCCTTCTGTTCGGCAATGGGTTGCCCTGACATTTCCCCTTGTACTGGTTGACGAAGCGCAAGATCTCGATGAACATCGGCTGCGCATCCTTCAGCGACTTTCGCAGTCCAGCCGAGTCGCGGTTGCGGCCGACGCTTTCCAGTGCCTCTTGGACGGACGCGATACCGCGCCTCTGATCCACTGGCTGGAGAACGCGGGGCAGACGCACCGCCTTACCGAGCCTCAGCGCACCCGACAGCGAGGGCTACTTGCGGCAGCAGTAGCCGTACGCAAAGGCGGAGACATCAAGGCTGTTCTGACGGCCAAGACGTTCAAAAACGGAACGTCTTTTCACGGTGAAGGATTTCGGCTTCTAGAAGTTTCTGCAACTGCTAAGAATCCTGCCCTCCTGTCGTGGTCAATCTCCAACGAGATCGCGCAACATAGAGATCGAGGGCGATTCGCCATCCTCACTCCGGACGCGGGCAACTCCATCATCCGTGCTGCCCTCGGCCAGGTCCAGACAAAGCAGTGGACGCGCCGGAACGGAGCGACGTTCGGGCCGTTCCCGCATGTGTGGGACAGTCAGGACAATGAAGAGGCCGATGCTTTGCTTAACGAAGTCTCCCTTCCCCAGAACGCCTCCTACACCGATCTCAAAGCGGTCCTCGCGTCCTTGACTAGCCATGCTGCCATTGCGCAAGTTATGAGCCGCATAGACCGCCTGCGACGCGTAAAAGGGCAAAATGAGTTCTCCGATGCGCAAATAACTGAGTTCGTGCGCGATGCTGTCCGCAACCAGTCGCGACTCGGCTTCAGGCAACAGCGCGGTCATCTTGCAATGACGATCCAGCGCGCCAAGAACAGGGAATTTCCGAATGTCATCGTGCTTTGGCCGCATACTGTCACCGGCAGTTCGGATCATTTGCGAAGGCTGCTCTATAACGCCATCACGCGCGCCCAGAGCCATTGCAGCGTGATTGTGCTGGGCCAAGGGCGGTTGAACAATCCGCCGTTTTCGCCCCGTGTTACAGGGGTTAGCTCATGAAACGGAGAAAAGTGAACGGAGCCGAAAATGAAATCGGGAACGAAAAGTCGGCTTGTGGGAAGCTATCCTTGGCCACGCTGGCGGAGAAGCTGGGTGGATGGTCGATCGGGCTTCAAAACGAGGGTTTTATCGCGGCTTCGCCGCGTACTTTGTTTCTCAAGAAACGGGTGGGCGGTTCCCAGGGCTGACGCCCTGGGCTATTTTCTGCTCTCCCTCCGGGAGAGGGGGAACGAAGAACAGCTTCCAGCTCTTAGCTCAGCGCGGCTTCGCCGCGTACTTAGCTCATTCAGAGAAATGAAGCCTTTGGCGGCACGACTCAAGCCACCCCAGCGACGAAGACCTGTCGCCCCCCGCTGCGCGACCCCGGGAAGTCGTGCCCTTTCAAAGCATCGAGTTTTTCCGCGGTCTGTAATGCCGCTCCTGTTGCGTGGCTGCATTCAGGGGTCTGAAGCCCTCGTATTTTTCTGTATTTTTCGGCCCGGCTATTGAATCCTGCATAAGTAATATCCTTGCGCCGTCCCTACGGGACTCCGGGGTGCATTTGTGGATACCGCTTTCCCCACGCTAAAGCGCGGGGCTAACAAACACTGCGCCTACGGCGCGGCTGCCAGGACATTCCTTATGCAGTTCTCAATAAAGCCGTGCCCTTGTTACAAAACTGAAGCCCTCGTAGATTTTGCGGCGGTTGCGGAGTTAGCGGTGCTTGCGGGGTTTGCGGAGATAGGAGATCCCCCACCCTAGCGGCAAGAACAAGAACGCCGCGAGGATGGGGCACCCGCCGGGTAGGGCGCGGCGCGGTGAGAATTCATCGCGGCTTCGCCGCGTTCTTAGCTCATTCAGGGAAATGAAGCCTTTTTCGGCACGACTGAAGTCGTGCCCTTTCAAAACACCGAGTTTTTCCGCAAGGTGTGAAGTCACGCCCCGACACGACGCGGCACGGGCGGGCACGCCCGGGGCTTTGGCTCGGGAAGGAATGCAGGAAAGGATCGCAGCAGCGGCAGCCGGCGGTATACTGTCATCGCCGGGAAAGCAAAATGGAAATTCCGAATCCATCCGCAACCCACCGCGCGATCTTCAGTAACTCGCCGCGCGATCTTCCGTTCGCTTTGCGGCTGACGTGGTGAACCCGATACATTCCGCTTGAAAGCGGACCGAGGCGCGATGAACCGCCGATCGTTTCTGGTAAGCGGCTTGGCCGCCGCTGCTGCCGTCCCCGGATTGCGGGCCGCCGGCGCGCAGGGCGCTGAGTTCCATGTCGCTCCCGGGGGCCGGGATGAGAATCCCGGCACGAGGAGCAGGCCCTTTGCTACCCTGCAGCGCGCGCGCGACGAGGTACGCAAGCTGGTTGCCAAGGGGCTGAAGACAAACGTCACCGTCTGGATTCATGGCGGCACATACACGTTGCGAGAGACCCTGATCTTCGGACTCGAGGATTCGGGGACTGATGAGTACCCGATCACTTATGCAGCGGTTCCGGGCGAGGAACCGGTGATCACGTCCGGCGTGAAGATCGAAGGCTGGAAGCAACTCGACGCCAGGTTGCCCGAACTGCCGGTTCCCGCCTGTGGGAAGGTGTGGGTGGCGGACGTACCAGAATCGCTCCGCCGGTTCTACACGTTGTACGACCCTCAGGGGCACCTGCCGCGGGCGCAGGGGAACGGCTTCATGCCGGAAGACCCGCCGGCGGGCGCCGATCGAAGCGACCGGGCCGCCCGGTTCCGCAACCTCTACTTTCCGCCGGGGGCCATCCGCAACTGGAGCAATCTCGACGATGTGGAGATCGTGATTCGCTCGTTGCCCTCCTCTCTTTCGACCATGAACATCCTGCCGCTGGAATCGGTGGACGAAAAGACGCGGATGGCCCGCACCAAGCTCCCGGCCACCTACCCCATAGGCAGGACCACAGACGCGGACCTTTTGGAGACGCCCTCAGCATGGGTGGAAAACGTTCTGGATGTTCTGGACCACCCCGGCTCATGGGTGCTCAACACGCATACGCGGAAGCTCTACCTTTGGCCGCGGACGGAGAAGCCGGAAGAGATCCTGGCGCCGCGCCTGCGCGAGCTGATCCGCGTGGAAGGCAAAATCGATGCCGATGGCCCCACCGATGTTCCGGTGCGGGGCCTCATCTTTCGAGGGCTGACCCTGGCGCACGCCGATCGTGACGTGTGGACCGAAAACGACACCGGCATGCAGCACGATTGGGAGATGATCGACAAGCCCGACGCTTTACTCCGGCTGCGCGGCGCCGAACGATGCACCGTAGAAAACTGCAAGTTCCGCGACAGCGGCGGCAATGCCATCCGGCTGGATCTGTACGCCCAGAATAACCGCATCAGGGGCAACGAGATCCGCTGGATGGGCCAGGGCGGCATCGGACTGCTGGGCTACGGAGCCGGGGTGAAGGATGTCAACAAGCGCAACGAGATCGTCAACAACCACATCCATCACTGCGGGCTGATTTATTGGCACTCGCTGGGCATCGTATTGTGGCAGAGCGGGGAGAACCGCATCGCCAACAACTACATTCACCACATGCCGCGGCACGCCATCTGTTTGAGCGGGCCGCGCTTGGAATACTTCCTGCGGCCCTGCGAGAGACGGGAAATCTGCAAGAGCGTGCGCTGGCGGGAGATCGGACAGGTGCAAACCTGGGACCAGGCCATGCCCTATCTTCACACCAGGAAAAACGTCGTCGAGAACAATGAAGTGGAGCGCGTGTTGCAGAAGCTGGGAGACGGCGCGGCGATCAACGTGAGCGGCTGCGGCGACGGCAATCTCGTCCGGCGCAACTATCTGCACGATATCTACGCCAGCGAGTGGGTGAGCGGTGTTTTGCGCACCGACGATTGGCAGAGCGGGACCACCTGGGAAGAGAACATCATCTATCGCTCCAACGCCGGCGCCTGGGAGCACAAGGGAGCCAACAACGTGATCAATAACTACTGCATCGACTTGCTTGCCGAAGGCTATTTCCGGATGGCGGCAAGCAGGGGCGCCTGCTGCGCGGTCGACGGAAGCGTGATCGAGCGGAACATCTTTTACAGCCCTAATGGGCCCGCGGTCTTCTACACATTCCTGAACGGGCAGCCGCAGCAGTTGGCTACCTCGAAGGTCGAACACAATCTGTATTACGCCGCCGGCGTGGAAGAGAGATCCACGCCCAAATTCTTAGAGGACCTTCAGGCGCTGGGCGTGGCCCGGACAGATGCGTACGCGGACCCCTTGTTCGCCAATTTGAAGGGGGGCGATTTCCGTTTGAAGCCGGATTCGCCGGCGCTGAAGATGGGCATCAAACAGATCGATTTGAAAGGCATCGGACTCACCAAGGATTTTCGGAAGTGGCTGCTGGAGAGGCTGCCCGCCAACGCTGAGAATTGCGCAATTTGAGAATGTCTGTTGACCCCCTCGGGGGCAAAGGGAGGATTCGTGTACCGAAGAACTTTGCTGGGCATGCTGCTGGGAGCGGTAGGGATGGCCGCGGCGGAGACGCCGCAGCCGAGAGATGAATGGGCACGGCAGCCGCCAGAGAAGTGGATACCGCAGTCGGAGGAGGAATGGCGGCAGAATCGCTTCAAGGTTCCCGGGACGCTTAGCCTCAGGGCGCGCCGCCGCGTGGAGGACCCGCCCGGCAGCGGCAAGTTCCGAACCTCCGAAGAGGTACTGCGATGGGAGGTGGCTCAGACGGCCATCATCATTTGCGATGTGTGGGACACTGACCGCTGCGTGACCGAGGTGCAGCGTAACCGTATCCTGGCGCCGCGGATCAATGAGGCGGTCAGCGCGGCCCGAAGCCTGGGCGTGATGATCTTTCACTGTCCCAGCGACACGATGGGATATTACGCGAGGACCCCCCAGCGGCTGAGAATGCAGCGTGCGCCGATGGTTCCCTCAGCCATCCCGATCGGTGCAACCCCGCAGAACCCCGACCCTTTGTTCCGCGGCGTTTGCGGCGATAATATCTCCGAAGGATTTTTTACAGGTCCCGAGCCGTCTACTTCGAGAAACAACGTTCCCTGGCAGCGCGAGCACCCGGCCATCGATGTAGCCGGTTATGACGGCGTCAGTGAAAACGGCCAGGAAGTCTACAACTACTGTAAGCAGGAAGGCATCACCAATCTCGCCATCACGGGCGTCCACACCAACGAATGTGTCCTCAACCGCTCCTTCGGAATCCGCATGATGACGCGGCTGGGCTTCAACATGGTGCTGGTGCGGGACCTGAGCGACTCGGGTTACTTTCCGCACAAGCCTCCATACATGAGCCACACGCGCGGCAGCGAACTGATCGTCGAGCACATCGAGACCCACTGGTGTCCATCGATCCTGAGCGACGACCTCACAAGCGTCATCCCCGGCACGGCAGATCCGAGCGGGTCCTGATCGTTCCGGCTTGCTGCCGGCAAAGGGTCCTTCGAGTTCTTGAAAAAGCAGATACACCGGCCGCAGAGAAGGCCGACGACGGAACCGGAGCTTGATGGAATTACGGCGGTTCTCCTGCAGCTATGAGCCATTTCTGACAGTATTCAAGGCGGCTTTTTCTTGAGGGAAAAGCCACTTCGCGATAGTGCCCTGATCTACACCTGCAGGAGACCCCGCTATAGCGGGGCCGATCTTGAGAAGCCACGGGCTTTTTAAGCTGGCTGGGCGTTCATGGTTTCCAGGGTCTCAAAAAACGAGACCCGGGGTACCCCCTGTCGCGGTGAGTTTGCTTCCCAGGAAACCGGGCCACCCGCACGGCAGCGCGAAGACGCTGCGGGCGCAGCCCGATGGTACAGAGCTCGTCACCGACGGGCCGTACATGGGCAAATGACCGTATATCTCATCGAGGACAAATAGATCCTTCAAGGTCGGCAAGTGTGGTGTGAATCACGCGCTCCGGAAACATGTGCGATGGGCGTTTCAGGGAACTGATCCTGAAAATCGCGATTCGAATCCCGCCGGTTTGGGTCCGAGGTTCCCCAAGTCCCGAAAGGCGAGGGATCTGGGGCAGCCATCTTTTGCGATTAGATCAGCTCTCCGGGCTCCCGCCTGCCCCATTGCAGACGTTGATTTTTGCCATTTACTATGAATAGCTGGTTCAGAAAGCTGCGCGCTGCCCTTTCTGTATCGGAACATCTTAGGTGTAGCATGGCCACGAAAAGCACGACCAAATCTGTCCCACCTCGAACTCTAACTGGCTTCATAGAGAAGTTTGAGCAATACTCGTCGAGTCCTAAATATTTGTTGAATTGCTATCGCGGCCAGCGTGATGCCTCTTGGCCGATTGTAGCGGGTATATTCCGTTCTGAGTTCAAAGAGCTTCTTAAGAATGAGAAAAGGGCGGTTCGGGATCTGATCTCAGTTCATCCAAGCGAGTTTGCAACTGACGAAACCATGTTCGATAAGCTCGTCCGGATGCAGCATTTTGGGCTGCCGACTCGACTGCTGGATGTTTCGCGGAATGCGCTGGTCGCGCTATATTTTGCAACCGACCCAGGCCCTCGTGACGAAGAACCGAGCGACGGCATGGTCACAGCTTTCTCAATTCCGGAGGAATGCGAGAAATACTTTGACAGCGATTCAGTAAGTTGCATTTCCAATTTGGCCAATATGACCTCTGATCAGAAGGGCGAGATTTATCAATTGGAAGAGTCGTTAATAGAACTACCTGAGGACGAACAGATCGCAAAGTTCAATGAAAATGGCGTGATAAAACGACTTCATCAATCTATTCGGTCGGAAAAATCATATTTTCAGCCAATTATCAACCCAATAGATTTGCTTCTGCCGTATTATGTTCATCCCAAAATGAGCAACAGGCGAATCCTGGCGCAATCCGGCGCCTTCATCCTCTACGGCATAGTTCCATTCAAGAAAATATTTTGGCCGTACATGATTAAAGAAACACACTTTCGTGTTCCTCAGAAAGCGAAGGAACCTATTCGAAAGGCACTCGCAAATCTTGGCATCAACGAAAGCACACTTTTCCCTGAGATCGACAAGGCTGCAGAAGGGATCAAGAAGAGTTACTCCAGGTAGTTCGGACGTCGGCTAAAAGCTACGCCAAGAGCGGAAATTCAAACCGAGATGATGCGGAGTGGCAGGGCGGTTCTTTAAAATGATGCGGTGACGCATTTGGCTTTTAGAGTTTCCGCCACCTGTCCCTGCCGCCAACACTGGTGTCACGGACGCGCTCAACGTGAACGGCAGCATCCGGGTTCATCTCACGAGCCCGCTCAATGGCTTTAGATTGGGTTGGGAGTATTGCACTGGCCCTTTCCGAACCCGGTTTTCTTACCGCATAATCTCCGTGCTCACGCCTTTCGATATACAGCTCAGCCTTGGCCATGAAAGCCCCCCTTTCCTACGAGTAGAATACACCGAAGAACACCGCTGGCACCACATTGAGCTCGCCGCCCGACTGCTCTCGCAGCCGTCGCCCCGAGGAAACCACCCCGGCGACGTGGACCTGTCGCCCCGAGGAGCAAGCGGCCCGAGAAGCCTTAATGGTTGGCGGGCGCGCACGAGGCTTGGGGATGGGAACGGATGCAAGAAACGGCCCCAGCGGAGGCAACTGGACGTATATTGGTTGGCAGCCGGAAAAAGGTAAGTTCCGGATCCATCCGATGGGAGACCTT